>NZ_JBFUBA010000027.1:0-505 GCF_056405995.1 Polaromonas sp. P1_E11 | reverse complement strand
CAAAAGGATGCACTGGTCGCGGGTCTGCGTCAGGCGAAGTACGCCGATCTCCTGCCATCTTACAACAGCGTCGCATATCATGAAGGCCGTGCCCGCCTCGTCGATGGCGGCGTCGAAGCCGGTGGCAAGCGTTTCGCGGCGGAACGTATCATCATCGCCACCGGGACCCGGCCGGCGTTGCCGGCGATCCCGGGCATAACGGACATCTCAACCCTCGATAGCACCACGGCGCTGGAGCTGACCGCACTGCCACGCTCGATGATCGTGCTCGGCGGCGGCTACATCGGCGTTGAGCTAGCGCAAACCTTCGCTCGAGTGGGGGTCGAGGTGACGCTAGTCTTCCGCAGCCGCCTCCTGCCGGAAGCAGAGCCTGAGATCGGGGCGGCCCTCGCCGGTTATCTCGCCGACGAGGGTATCAAGGTCGTCGGCGGTCTGACCTACGAGTCGATCCGTCGGACCGAGGAAGGCGTCGCGCTCACGGTGGTTCGCGAAGGACACCCAGAGA
>NZ_JBFUBA010000026.1:0-525 GCF_056405995.1 Polaromonas sp. P1_E11 | reverse complement strand
CCT
The DNA here is from genome assembly GCF_056405995.1 of Polaromonas sp. P1_E11. NCBI lineage: Bacteria > Pseudomonadati > Pseudomonadota > Betaproteobacteria > Burkholderiales > Comamonadaceae > Polaromonas > Polaromonas sp. P1_E11. Next base: position 522 of record NZ_JBFUBA010000026.1, on the reverse strand, counting down.
ATGGCCAGGTCACGGGCAATTTCGACCTGCCCGAGGCGCTTGCCACATTGGCCTATGAAGGGCGCCGCCGCAGCCTGTTCGAGCCCGAGTTGATCGCGACGCTGGTGATGGTCGAACGCGGCGTGCCGCGCAGCGTGCTGAAGGGCAGCTGGGCCGGTGCCTTCGGCTACCCGCAATTCCTGCCGTCGGTGTATCTGCGCGTCGCCGAGGATGGCGACGGTGATGGCGTCGCGCGCATCTGGTCGAGCGAAGCCGACGCGATCGAGTCGATCGGTTCCTATCTTCGCAACGCCGGCTGGCGCGCCGGGCAACCTTGGGGCGTCGCCGTCACGGTCCCCGCGAGCTTCAATCGCGGCGCGGTCGCCAACCGCCTGACCCCGACGCGCTGCCCGCGCGTTTTCGACCGTCACAGCCGCTGGCGATCGATGGCCGAATGGCGCGCGGCGGGCATTCAGCCGGTCGGCGGGCGCTGGCCCGACGGCGATGTGCAGGCGACCTTGCTCGAACCCGATGGCCCCGGCC
>NZ_JBFUBA010000025.1:0-536 GCF_056405995.1 Polaromonas sp. P1_E11 | reverse complement strand
CTGTAGCGCAGCGGACGCAGCGCGTTGCGATCCATGCCCGCGACCGCCCAGCGGCCGTCGGTCATCGCGAGCGCGGCGGGGCCGTCCCACGGCTCCATCACGCTGGCGAGATAGGAGTACATCGCGCGGTGATTGTCGGGGACGTCGCATTCGGTCGTCCACGCCTCGGGAACGAGGATCAGCTTGGCGGTCGGCGCGTCGCGGCCGGCGCGGCACAGCGCCTCGAACACCGCGTCGAGCGCGGCGGTGTCCGACGCGCCCGCGGGAATCACCGGCTTGATGTCTTCGCTATGCTCGCCAAAGGCGAGGCTCGCCATCTTGATCTCGTGGCTCTTCATCCAGTTCTTGTTGCCGCGGATCGTGTTGATCTCGCCATTATGCGCGAGGCAGCGGAACGGCTGCGCGAGCCACCATTGCGGAAAGGTGTTGGTCGAATAGCGCTGGTGAAAGATCGCGACCCGGCTCTCGAACAGCTTGTTCGTGAGGTCGGGAAAGAAATCCGCGAGACTCTCGGCAAGGAACAGGCCCTTGTAGAT
>NZ_JBFUBA010000024.1:0-539 GCF_056405995.1 Polaromonas sp. P1_E11 | reverse complement strand
GGAAAGCGCAACCCGTCGGCGATCAGTTCAAACTCGGCCATCCCCATCTCCCTTGCGTGTCCGCACTTGCTGTGCTTTGCGGCCATCATGCCCGTTCGCACGCTCTTCGCCACCAATTTCTACGAGGCCGACATCGGCACGCCCGACCTGCTCGAAGAGCTGGAGGCAAGCAGCCGCCTGTTCGCCGAAGAGGATGGCGCCGGCCGCCGCTGGAGCCGCGACCATGGCTATAAAGGCTACACCAGCTATGCGAGCCTCGGCGACCTGCCAGAGCGCGATCCCGCCTTCCACGACCTCAAGAAGCTGCTCGACAAAGAGGTCAAGGCCTTTGCCAAGGCCTGTCATTTCGACCTCGCCAAACCGCTGAGGCTCGACAGCCTGTGGGTCAACATCCTGAAACCCGGCGGCACCCACAGCGGCCATATCCACCCGCACAGCATCGTGTCGGGCACCTTTTACGTCGCCGTCCCGCCCAGATCGGGTGCGCTCAAGCTCGAAGACCCGCGCCTTGCCATGCTGATGGCGGCGCCGGGCCGCAC
>NZ_JBFUBA010000023.1:0-541 GCF_056405995.1 Polaromonas sp. P1_E11 | reverse complement strand
CATCCGCAAAGGACAGGCCGCCCGACAATGTCGCGCGGAATTCCTGATTGTCGCCCTGCTCGGCGATGCCGGCGTTGACCTCGCCCTTTACGCCTGTGAATTCCTTGTCGAGGATGAAGTTGACGACGCCCGCGACCGCGTCCGAGCCATAAGCCGCCGAAGCGCCGCCGGTAACGACTTCGATACGCTGGACAATGCCGGCGGGAAGAATGTTGAGATCGACGCTGCCGGTGAGGTTCGTGGACACCACGCGCCTCCCGTCGAGCAGGGTGAGGGTGCGCGTCGCGCCAAGCGAACGCAGGTTGAGGAAGCTTTGCCCGCCCATTGTGGTACCCGAGTTGCGTTGCGGCCCCGACATGTTGGTGAGCGCGGGCAGCTGGCGCAGCGACTCCGCGAGCGTCGAGGGCGAGGATTTGACGAGCTGGTCATTGCCCAGAACCGTGACCGGGGTCGGCGCGGTGAAGCCCGCGCGCGGAACGCGTGACCCGGTGACCACGATATCGCCCGAAGGCACGGCAGACGCATCGGCAACGGCCTCTTC
>NZ_JBFUBA010000022.1:0-543 GCF_056405995.1 Polaromonas sp. P1_E11 | reverse complement strand
GGGATGAGCGGATCGGTTCAGCGCGCGTCCAGGCGAAGAACTGGCGGCTGATGGCGGTCGGCGGGCTGTTCCTCACCATCGGCCTGTCTTCGGCGCTCGTCTGGCAGTCGATGCAGAGCCGCGTCATTCCTTATGTCGTCGAGGTCGACCGGCTCGGCGAGGCGCGCAGTGTGGCGCCCGCAGCGACCGAATACCAGGCGACCGATCCGCAGATCGCATGGCACCTCGGCAATTTCATCAAGAATGTCCGCTCGCGTTCGCTCGATCCCGTGTTGATGCGCGAGCATTGGCTGTCGGCTTATGATTTCGCGACGCCGCGCGCCTCGCTCTTCCTCGGCGAATATGCCCGCGCCGCCAATCCCTTCGCCGAGGTCGGCCGCCGCACCGTGTCGGTGCAGGTGACGAGCGTCGTGCGCGCGTCGGACAGCAGCTTCCAGGTCAAATGGACCGAGCAGGCCTTTGAGCGTGGCAGCCTTGCGGGAACGTCGCGCTGGACCGCGATGCTTACCGTCAAGGTGCAGCCGCCGCGATCGGCCGATGTGC
>NZ_JBFUBA010000021.1:0-566 GCF_056405995.1 Polaromonas sp. P1_E11 | reverse complement strand
AGCGCATATTGCCCGGCACCCCGACCGACAGCCCGCCGGGAATGACGTCCATATAGGGACGCGGCTTTCCGTCGGGACCGAGAAAGCGTTCGGGCTTCGCCGCCGCCGGCGCCGTTTCGCGGCCGTCGATCGTCGATATGCTGCCGTCCTTCGCGTCGTGATGCAGCATGAAGCCGCCGCCTCCGATGCCGCTCGACTGCGGCTCGACCAGCGTCAGCACCGCGACCATGGCGACGGCAGCATCTGCGGCGGTGCCGCCCTGATGCAAAATCTCGCGCCCCGCCTCGGTCGCGCGCGGATCGGCCGACGAGGTTACGCCCTGCGCGGTGGCGAGCGACGGGAGGGTGAAGGTGACGAGCGCGGCGAGCGGGAGGAATCTTTTCAACATGGCCGCGACATTGGCGCGGGCCTCTGACAAGCGCAACCCTGCCCTATTGTTCAATCACCCCGTGTCCCCGCGAAGGCGGGGACCCATCTYCTGCCGGTTCTAMATAGCACSGTCYGGAGATGGGCTCCCGCCTTCGCGGGAGCACGCAGCTTACTAACCGTCAGGGTCGGTTCCGACC
>NZ_JBFUBA010000020.1:0-598 GCF_056405995.1 Polaromonas sp. P1_E11 | reverse complement strand
CTTCTGGATATGCCCGAAAATGGCGATCAATTGCCATCCGGTGATCCAGTAAGGCCAGAAACTCTGCGTCCGCATGGCGATGAACCAGAAGCTCATCAAAACCAGCACGTCGATGATGAAGATATTGACCTCGATGTTGGTCCAGGTCGGAAAAGGCGTCAGGGCCGTCGTGAGGACCGAAGCAATCAATGCCGTATAGGCTGCCCAGCGCTCGAGCGGTCCGCCGCGACGAATCGCGACGGCGACGGTGATGAGCAGAACGGCATAATAGATCGCCACGGACCACATTGTGGCAGTCAACCTTTCTTGCGGATCAGCCGGCCTTCGCGAACGCCGGCGCGTCGGCGCCCTGGCGGTCGTTGCTGCCTTCGTCGACCAGCTTCGCGCTCGCCGGCTTGACGCCCGCGCCGAACATGCGCGTGCCGAGGCCGACTTCCTTCTGCGTCACTGTCAGCGCCAGATGCGCGTCGGTCAACAGCTGGCGGACCTCGCCCGCGGCGGCGAGCGCCTGCGCGACCTTCGCCATCGCTTCCTGGCCGACGATCGCCGACATGTTCGTCTCGCGGCGCGCGGTGGGCAGCGTCGCGGCAAGCTGGGC
>NZ_JBFUBA010000019.1:0-606 GCF_056405995.1 Polaromonas sp. P1_E11 | reverse complement strand
ATCCTTGCCGGCGTGATCGACGTTGAATGGGCGGCGCTCGGCGTCGTCCTCGTCGCCGGCCTCGGCTACTGGACCGGGCGCAAAGTGCCCCCCGCGCCGCCCGAGCATGAGGAAACGGGGATCGACTGGCACATCATCCGCTCGACGATCACGCTCGTCCGCGGCACGATGCACATCCCGCGCCTCTATCTCGCGATCCTATCGATCAGCTTCTTCTGGACGATCTGCGCGGTGCTGTTCATCCAGTTCCCGCCGCTCGCCAAGAATATCCTCCACGCCGACAAAAGCGTCGCCAGCCTGTTCCTCGCGATCTTCTCGGTCGGCATCGCGATCGGCTCGGTGGCGGTGAACCGCCTGCTCAAGGGGCAGGTCTCGGCGCGCTACAGCCCCGCCAGCGTCATCGTCATGGGCTTGTTCGTCGTCGCCTTTTATTGGGTGTGCCGCAACTGGGGCGCCGAGCCGGCGGGCACGCTCTACGACATTGGCGGCTTCCTCGGCCATCCCTCGGTCGTCCCGTTGCTGCTCAGCCTGCTCGGCATCGCGATCAGCGGCGGCATGTTCGTCGTGCCGCTCTATGCGTTCTTGACGACCACCGTTCCCAAGGAC
>NZ_JBFUBA010000018.1:0-641 GCF_056405995.1 Polaromonas sp. P1_E11 | reverse complement strand
CGCCCGAACGCTCCCGACCGATTCAACGAAGAAAAAGCGACCTATGTGATCCGCGGCGGCGACGGGGAGGGCGACCAGCCCGACCTCGAACGCGGCGCCGAGGCGATCCGCAGCGTCGTGCGCAAATTGCCGACGCGTCCGGGCGTGTACCGGATGCTCGATGCGCGCGGCGACGTGCTTTATGTGGGCAAGGCGCGCGCGCTCAAGAATCGCGTCACCAATTACACGCAGGTCGCGCGCCTGCCGCAGCGGCTCCAGCGCATGGTGTCGCAGACGCGCGCGATGGAGATCGTCACGACGGTGAGCGAAGCTGAGGCGCTGCTGCTCGAAGCCCAGCTGATCAAACGCTACCGCCCGCCGTACAATGTGCTGCTGCGCGACGACAAAAGCTTCCCCTTCATCCTGCTGCGCACCGATCATGCTTTTCCGCGCGTGCAAAAACATCGCGGCGCGCGACGCGCCAAGGGGCGCTATTACGGCCCGTTCGCCAGCGCCGGGTCGGTTCACCAGACGCTCAATGCGTTGCAGAAGACTTTCCTCCTGCGCAGCTGCACCGACAGCTTCTTCGCCAACCGTTCGCGGCCGTGCCTGCTCTATCAGATCAAGCGGTGCAGCGCGCCCTGCGTCGACCGCATCTCGAA
>NZ_JBFUBA010000017.1:0-745 GCF_056405995.1 Polaromonas sp. P1_E11 | reverse complement strand
GCGCGCCGCCGACCGCGAGCTGATGATCGGCGAAATGGCGCACCGCATGAAAAACGCCTTCGCGCGCATCGGCGCGCTCGCGCGCATCACCTTGCGCGAATCGGAAAGCCTCGAGGATTTCGAGGCCCGCTTCGACGGCCGCATGCGCGCGCTGTCCGACGCCAAGCAGATGCTCGTCACCGGCGCGGTCGGCAGCGTCGAGCTCGACCGCATCGTCCACCGCGAACTCGAACTGGCCGGGGTGCCGGACCAACAGCTCGCGGCCATTTCGGGGCCCCACGTCCGCCTGGACGACGAGGGTGCGCAGGCGCTGTCGCTGGCGATCCACGAATTCGTCACCAACAGCATCAAATATGGCGCGCTCGCGGGCCAGGGCCAACTTGCGGTCGGCTGGCGCCGCGACGGGGGCGAGATCGAACTCGACTGGACCGAAAGCGATCTCCCCGAAACCCCGCACATCGACACCGAAAGCTTCGGCACCCAGTTCATCCGCACCCTGATCGAGCGGCAGTTGAAGGGCAGCTGGAGCCGCACCGCGGTTGACAACAGCCTCTCCATCGTCATTCGCTGGCCGGACGATGGCACCCCCGACTGACTGGCATATCTGGATCGACCGCGGCGGCACCTTCACCGATGTCGTCGCGCGAAGCCCGGGCGGCGCGGTCGTCACGACCAAATATCTCAGCGAAGATCCCGCGCGCCCCGGCGACGCCGCGGTCGGCGCGATCCGCGACCTCACCGGCGC
>NZ_JBFUBA010000016.1:0-748 GCF_056405995.1 Polaromonas sp. P1_E11 | reverse complement strand
GACGGGCGCAGCGCTCACCACCGGCACCGCCGGCTTCACCAATGCCGCCATCACCCACCCCGCATTCAGCGCTGCCACCGGGGCAGGCCCCAATGCGGGCACGGCCACCACCTTGACCGCCACCAACCGCGTGGTCCGCGTCGAAGGCAAATGGACTTACACCTACCTCAATACAACGGTGCCCGCAGCCGGCACCTACGGCGGCGTCAACACCAGAAACAGCCGCATTACCTATACCGCCACCCAGGTTTAACCCTCACCTTAACCCTTAGGAACCATCATGAAAAAACTCCTTCTTGTCAGCTCCCTCAGTCTCATCGGCCTGCTCAGCGCTACCGCCCATGCGGAGTCCACATTCAACGGCGCCGCAGTCAGTACTTCAACGGCCAATGCGCGCGTGGACTTCTCCATTGTGGTTCCGCAGGTGCTGTTCCTGCGCGTCGGCACCAGCTCAGGCAATACGGCAACCGACGGCACAATTGACGGTGTCGTCTTTACTGTTCCCGCTGCCAATATCGGTGACAGCAGCGTGATTGCAGGCGTCGGTGGCGACCTGACCGCAGGCGCGGTGACGGTACGTGTCTACGGCAACGGCGGCAACATCACCCTGAATTCAAACACTACCGGCCTGCTCACCAACGCCACTGGTGAAACGATCCCCTGGACCCAGATCAATGTGACGGGCGCAGCGCTCACCACCGGCACCGCCGGCTTCACCAATGCCGCCATCACCCACCCCGCATTCAGC
>NZ_JBFUBA010000015.1:0-1164 GCF_056405995.1 Polaromonas sp. P1_E11 | reverse complement strand
GCAAATTTGAGCGGACCAAGCCGCACGTCAACGTCGGCACGATTGGCCACGTGGACCATGGCAAGACGACGCTGACGGCGGCGATCACGACCGTTCTGGCATCCAAGTTCGGCGGCGAAGCCAAGGGCTACGACCAAATTGACGCGGCGCCCGAAGAAAAAGCGCGCGGCATCACGATCAACACCGCCCACGTCGAGTACGAAACGGCCAACCGCCACTACGCCCACGTCGACTGCCCRGGCCACGCCGACTATGTGAAGAACATGATCACCGGCGCTGCCCAGATGGAYGGCGCCATTTTGGTGTGCTCGGCCGCTGACGGCCCCATGCCCCAGACCCGCGAGCACATCCTGCTGGCCCGCCAGGTGGGTGTTCCTTACATCATCGTGTTCCTGAACAAGTGCGACATGGTTGACGACGCCGAACTGCTCGAACTCGTCGAAATGGAAGTGCGCGAGTTGCTCGACAAATACGACTTCCCCGGCGACAAGACCCCCATCATCCACGGCAGCGCCAAGCTCGCCATGGAAGGCGACAAGGGCCCTCTCGGCGAAGAAGCCATCATGAAGCTGGCCGAAGCGCTGGACACCTACATTCCCCTGCCAGAGCGCGCTGTTGACGGCGCCTTCCTGATGCCCGTGGAAGACGTGTTCTCCATCTCCGGCCGCGGCACCGTCGTGACCGGCCGTGTCGAGCGCGGCGTGATCAAGGTCGGTGAAGAAATCGAGATCGTCGGTATCGCTGACACGCAAAAGACCACCTGCACCGGCGTGGAAATGTTCCGCAAGCTGCTCGACCAGGGCCAGGCTGGCGACAACGTCGGTATCCTCTTGCGCGGCACCAAGCGCGAAGACGTGCAGCGCGGCCAGGTKCTGTGCAAGCCCGGCTCGATCAAGCCGCACACGCACTTCACCGGTGAGATCTACGTTCTCTCCAAGGACGAAGGCGGCCGCCATACGCCATTCTTCAACAACTACCGTCCCCAGTTCTACTTCCGCACGACGGACGTGACCGGTGCGATCGAGTTGCCAGAAGGCAAGGAAATGGTCATGCCAGGCGACAACGTGTCGATCACCGTCAAGCTGATCAACCCGATCGCCATGGAAGAGGGCCTGCGCTTTGCCATCCGCGAAGGCGGCAAGACCGTCGGGGCAAGACCGTCGG
>NZ_JBFUBA010000014.1:0-3120 GCF_056405995.1 Polaromonas sp. P1_E11 | reverse complement strand
GAGCCACTCGTGCCGTTGTTGCTGAAAACATGGTTACCCGCCATGAAGTCGGCATTGCTCATGCTGAGCGTGGAGGCGACCAGGCCGCCGACGTTGACCTGGCTGCCGGCGCCAAACAGCACGCCGTTCGGGTTCAGGATGAACACCTGGCCGTTGGCCGTGAGGCTGCCCAGGAATTCGCTCGGGCTGCTGCCGGTGATGCGGTTCAGCGCTATCGCCTGTGCATTGGGCTGGTTGAATCGCAGCGCTTCGTTGGCTGCCGTGGAAAGCGATGTCCAGTCAATCGCCAGACGCTGGCTGGTCTGGTTGATCGTAGTGGTGGCGCCGCTGGTGCTGACGTTGCCACTGCCCACCACCACGGTGGAATTCAGCGCATCGGCTGCATGCACCTGCAAGTTAAAGACGGACATCGCCAGCAGCATGACCACGGCAGCGCGGCACCGTGCATGCAAGACAAAAACGCAGTCCTCACGGTGGCTGGCGGAAGCGACTTCAACACCGCTGCGCGCGGAGCCGCCCCTGCTTCGGCCCTTGGCGGTTTCAGCCACAGCCACCCACAGGCCAAGCGCTGCGTTCCAGACCAGGCGATAGATGCGATTGATGCTGGCGTGACTTTTCATATGAGCCTTTTCGGAAGGTCAGGAAACCCGGCTACTGCCTGGACGACCGGGGGTAACAAGGGCCCCGTGAGGGTAACCATTAGTATCCATGAATTGACCACCGGAAGGCATGGGGAAACGCCTGCCTGTGGCGTTTCAACACCGGCGTATCCGTGCGGCAACACGGACCCGCCGGTGAAGTTACTTGCTATGTTTTTAATAGCTGCTTGCGCCCGCTACCATTACCATTCAGGCACTTTTAATGCTGAAAAAAGAGCCAAAATTGCCTGAAAAAGCAGTTTTCCGCCATTTTCCGGCCGCCGTTGGGTTCGTAGATGCCAAAAAAGGCATTTTTTGGCCGATGTTTAAGCATGAAATGAGGCTTACAGGTATTACAGACGGGCGCAAGCAGCTATTAAAAACATAGCATCCAGAGCTCTACGCAGAGCTCTCGACGGCCCGGCCAAGCCGGTTTCGCGGCCCTGCTGGTCTGAAGCCAAGGAAGCCGCTGCATGCGCTTGAGAATTACTCGTCCTCGCCTGTGTTGCCGGCTTCGGCGGCGGCCGTCCTCAGGGCATCGACCTGGGTATCGGGGCTGAGGCCGATGCGGGGGTTCGCGGAGCGGTTCACGCCGGCCAGGTAGATCATCGCGCTGCGGTAGGCCTCGTCGATCAGGAAGTTGCCGACCGAACCGGCTGACCTGATCGTCAGCGTGCCGCCCGTGATGTCGTAGCCTTCCTGGCCCGACCAGGCGAAGTAGCTGCCGGGGCTGGTGCCGCTGGCGGCCGTGACGCCCGGCGCACCGGCACCCGACTGCTGCGCGCCGTTGTAAGCCACGCTGGTGTCGGGCAGCGCGAGCAGTTGCAGAAAGCTGCGCAACAGCGGGCCGGTCTGGCCCTCGTAAATTCGCCACACGGCTGTTGAGCCGCCTTGGGTGGCGACGTCCCAGCCGGTGAAGGTAGCCGCCTGCATCATCTGTGCGGTGGTCTTGCCGGCACCGCCCGCGCTGGTGGCCTGGCCAGAAGTGCCAACGTCCCAATAGCTGTTGTTTGTCGCTGCCGTTCCAACCTGTTCGGCCACCAGCCCGCCTGCCATGCCGGTAGCAGTGACGCGGCCGGTGCTGTAGGCGCGCGTGATGATGCCGTCCAGCGAGCTGCCGACCAGTCCGCCCACCTTGTCGGCGCCGCTCACGGCGCCGCTGGCGTACGCGTCGGTGATGCCGCCCTGGCTGAGTTCGCCCACCAGGCCGCCAACCTCGTCAATGCCCTGCACCGTTGCCGTGCTGTAGACATTGCTGAAGGTGGTGCAGCAGCCTTGCCCCGCGATGGCGCCTACAAAATCGGCGCCGGTGATGCTGCCGCCCACCAGCCCGAGGTTCTGGATGCTGGTGCTCTGCGTGAGGCCGAACAGGCCCACGAAGTTGTCGCCCGGGCGGTTGATGAAGAGATTGCGGATCCTGTGGTTGAGGCCGTCGAAGCGCCCTTCGAAAATACCCGGCGCGCCGACGCCGCCAAGGGTATCGAAACCCGCCCCCGCATTCCAGTTCACCGTGTCGCTCGCATCGATGTCGGCGCCCAGCACGTAGTTGCCGGTGGGATTGCCGTTGATGCCCTGCAGGTCGGTGCCGGTGGTGCTGCCTGCCACGCCCAGGCTGGTGATAACTTTGTACGGGTCCGTGACGCCGTCGCTGCCCAGCCGGGTGCTGAAGTTGTCGCCGGCCCGCAGGTTGACCGGCGCGCGCACGTTGTAGGTCGCCGTGTTCCCCGCATTGATGGCGCCCAGACCGTATTCCAGCGCCAGCTTGCCGTTGGCGTGCTGCGAGGTGATGGACGCGTTGATGTTGATGTTGCGCCAGGCGCTCAAGGTCAGCGTGGTGCCCGCGTTCCAGGTGAAGGCCGCGTTGACGTGAATGTCGCCGTTATCCGTACCGCCGGCATTGTTGGTCGCCAGCGCGACGTTGCCCAGGTTGAGGCTGGCGGCCAGCGTGCCCGCGCCTATGCCGCTGCCGGTTAGCGCGCCGCTGCCCGCGGCGATGGTGAAGTCGGTCGGGTCTATCAGCCAGGTGCCATGGTTGCCATTGGCCGCCAGTGTGGTGATGACGGCACCGTCAGCCACCTTGACGTGTGCCGCGCTGGTTTCGACAAAGCCACCGTCGCCACCGTTCGGTGCGCTGGCGTCCAGCGTGCCGGCCACGTTGACGGTGCCGTTGTCCATGTCGCTCATCAGCAGGATGCGCCCAGCCTTGTTCTGCAGGGTTTTGGCTTCGATGATGCCGGTGTTGTTCACCGTCGCCGTCGTCAGGCTGTCCATCGCCTTGGCGGACAGCAAGACCTGCCCGCCCTGGGCCTGGATCAGCAGCTTGTTCTCGGCCAGCGCATTGATGGCGCCCTGGTCAATGCTGTAGCCCAGCAAGTTGCCGTTGTCCAGGTTCAGGGTGATTTTGTTGCCCGCTGCCAGCAAGGCCGTACCCAGCATGGCCCGGATGACACCTTCGTTGCGTACTTCCGGCGCCAGCAAGGCC
>NZ_JBFUBA010000013.1:0-4469 GCF_056405995.1 Polaromonas sp. P1_E11 | reverse complement strand
CCTTGGTGTCGGCCTGGGCTGAACCCCAGCCGAGCATGGCCAGCAAGGTGATGGCGGCTACGCCTTTGTGTATGTGCTGTTTCATGTTCCCTGCCCTCTTCCTCTTGTGACTTCTTGCTTCTTGCTTCTTGCTTCTGAGCGTTGGTGCTTCGGTTGTATCGCTGTCTTCGTCTACGGCGTGGTGCTGGTGACGCTGGCTTTCTTGAGCCGTCCGAGCACCCAGCTGCCGCTGCCTGTATTGGCGGGCCAGTATTCGTTGACGGTGCTCTTGCTGGCTCCGGCACTGTTACCCACGCTGATCTGGGTGGGGTCGCCAAATTGCGGGCTCTGGCCGTACTGGTAGCTGTTGGTGACTGTGGGGTATGGGGTGCCACCCAGGTCCCAGCTTTCTTCGACGCTCTGGCTGGGGTAGACGAAGGTGGCGCCGGCAGCAGAACCTGTGCCTTGTGCATAGGTGTTGGTGGTGCGTTTGAGGACGCCTGCGTTGCCGGCACCGGCCAGCCGGGTCTCTGCCTTGGCGACACTTCCTGTCAGGGGCCACGTCTGGTTGAACTCGGTGTAGCTCTCTATGTTGTTGGCCAGGTTCTTGGACTTCATCCACCGGAAACCGAGCATGCCTCTTCCCGTTCCAAGCTCTGCCTTTAACCCGCCGTAGCTGTATTGCGTGGTGACTGTGCCGCCTACTCCGTTGCTGCTGGCTACTGTGCTCACTACGTATTGCGGGTACTGCAGGTCTACCTTGGGGAAGACTGCGGCGTTAGCGGCAGTGTCTTTGGTATAGGTGGCGGACTTGGTGAGGGGTAAGTAAACAAAGGTACCAATCGGACCAGCAGTACGACTGACTGTCGACAACAGATCGGGTACCTTTCTGACGTTCTTCGTTGACCAGTTCGCAGTGGAATAACGCGATATCTGGAACAAATCCGGCAATCCATCACCGTCAAGATCTGCCAAATAATGCGTATAGCTATTACCCGCACCAAACAATGGTGTCTGGTAGTCCCATGTGTGGAAGTAGCCTTTACCCGGGTTGATGCTGATATAGCCGTAGTTGGTGGCACGCGTCACGTGGACAAGATCGGGCAAGCCATCGCCATCAAGGTCAGCAAAATAAGAATCGTATTCATTGGCTGCCCCCAATAACCCGGTGTAATGGCTCCAAGCCTGGAAGTTGCCGGTGCCGTTGTTCACGCTGACGTAAGTCGCAGCAGTCGTGCGTGAAGTTTGAATCAGATCAGCAATGCCATCACCATTAACGTCGATAAGGTGAGTATTAAAGCTGTTCGCAGGACCAGGCAGACTGGTGATGTAGTCCCACGTGCTGAAATACCCGTTGCCTGGATTAAGGCTGATATAGCCTTGGTTGGTATTTCGGGCCAGATGGACCAAATCAGGCAAACCATCGCCGTTGACGTCGGCAAAATAGCTCGCAAAATCATTACCCGGTCCCGTCAAACCGACGATGTGGCTCCAGGTTTGAAAATTCCCGTTACCCCCATTTATGCTGACTCCTATCGAGCTATAGTTTTTCGCAACCTGCACGAGGTCGGCCAAACCATCTCCATTTACGTCAAGCAGGTAGGTGTCATAGTTATTGGTTTCCCCCGTCAAACTGGTGGTGTGTTCCCAAGTCGCAAAATATCCATTTCCGGGGTTGATGCTTATGTAGCCCAAATTCGTTGTGCGTGACACATGCAGCAGGTCCGGCAAACCGTCACCGTTGAGGTCTGCAAAATACGACGAATAGTCATTGGCGGGACCCAGCAAACCAGCAATGTGATTCCACTGCTGAAAATTTCCATCTCCGCCATTGATGCTTACAAAAAGTCCTGCGGCGCTTCGCGGAGTTTGAATCAGATCAGCAAGACCATCACCATTGAGGTCCAGTACGAAGGCTTCATAGTTATTCATTTCGCCCGTAAGACCATTTCCATTTGTCCATCCCGTGTACATCAATCCTGTATCGCCGGTCCACTCCAAATTAATGGGCACTAAACAAGCAGGGGTTGCTTGCCCATCGCACTCCTGTATCTGAGACAACCGCGGCCTTTTGCCAGTTGGAACAGAGCCATAAACAAGCGGGTAGCTTTTGACCGCAGAAGCGCCAACATAAGTTTTAATTCCTGTCATTCGCTTGGCATATTGCATAACGCTGCCCGCGGTGAATGAGGGCATAAACATACCTGTCCTCGCCTCATAAGCGAATTCAACAGAATTGGCAGCGGCTTGCCCGGAAGCGGTGTTCCCCGAATAATCAATCCGGCTCGGATAGAAATCTCCATTGACGTTGTCTTCGATGTAGCTGAACGTCATGAAGTTGGTTTTGACGTCGCTGATCTTGTTGATGGCCCAGACCCGTACCGTGGGCTTGCCCTGCGCTTCAATTCTTGAATCGGCCGTGTTGCCGTACTCCATCGTCAGCCCGGCCTTGCTTTGTACCGTGAAGGAAGCTACCCCGTTGCCGGCTGTGCCCGAGGCGATGATGCGGCTGAAGCTCTCCAGCTCGGTTCGGTATTCGCTGCCGGCTGTGCCGTAGGTGCCGCTGACCAGAATCAACCGCTGCCCGTCCAGGCAGTAGCGGTCGTTCATGTCATAGTTGACGGCACCGCGTACGTTGTCTTGGGCCTTGGTTCTGGGGCAGCGTCCGATGGCACTCAAACCACCCAGGCTCCAGCCCATACCGAGCAGGCCATTGCCGCCCTGGCTGTTGTAACTCAGCTCGAGCTTGGGCTCCATGCCGGCGGCACCGGGGGGGACCTGAATCGGGATACGGTAGGTGGCTGCGCCGCTTTCATTGACAGCGAACTGCCCGGCCATGGTGCCGGCCACTGTGGTGGTTTGGGCCATCGCCGGGATAGCAGCGGCAACCCCCAGCAGCCACAGGGCTGCGCCCAGCAATACCTTACCTTTTTGCTCCCTCATCGCCCTGCCCTCTTTTTTGAATTCTTGCTTTTGCTTTTTCAGCTTTTTGCTTGCCTTGACTTTAGCTGATTGCCGTTACGGCGTCACGCTCGTCACTGTCGCTTTTTTGAGCCGTCCGAGCACCCAGCTGCCGCTGCCTGTATTGGCTGGCCAGTACTCGTTGACGGTGCTCTTGCTGGCGCCGGCACTATTACCCACGGTGATCTGGGTGGGGTCGCCGTATTGCGGGCTCTGGCCGTACTGGTAGCTGTTGGTGACTGTGGGGTATGGCGTTCCACCTAAGTCCCAGCTTTCTTCGACGCTCTGGCTGGGGTAGACGAAGGTAATACCTGTGGCCGAACCTGTGCCTTGGGCGTAAGTGTTGGTGGTGCGTTTGAGCACGCCTGCGTTGCCTGCGCCGGCCAGCCGGGTTTCTGCCTTGGCGACGCTTCCCGTGAACGGCCAGTTCTGGTTGAACTCGGTGTAGCTCTCTATATTGTTCGACAGGTTCTTTGACTTCATCCACCGGAAACCGAGCATGCCCCGGCCTGTGCCCAGCTCTGCCTTTAACCCGCCGTAGCTGTATTGCACCGCGTTCACCCCGCCCACCCCGTTGCTTGTATTCAACTCGCTCACCACGTACATCGGGTACTGCAAATCTACCTTCGGGTATACCGAGGCGTTGGCACCGGCGTCCTTGGTGTAGATGGGTTTTTTAGTCAATGGCTGATAACTGATATCGCTTATTGCTCCGGCATTCTGAACCTCCTTGAGCCTGTAGTCCGCCATTCCATTGTTCAAATAGGAACGCATTACCGCACCACCACCAAACTCGCCCGACAGGAAATATCCCAACATGAGCAAATCGGACACCCCATCACCATTCAAATCAACAATTTCCAGACCACCACTACGGCCACTGTGCACAAATGCGCTATCGGACAGATTGGTAGCCCACGTGTTGTCCTGTACGAATCCTGAACCTGTGTTGATGAAAGCACGCTTTAGCGCGCCTCCACCCCATTCGCCATTCACAAAGTAGCCCAGATGCAACAGATCGGGCAGGCCATCACCGTTGAGATCCACGACCCGCAAGCCTGCGTCACGGCTGTAGGCATGCGAAAAAGCACTGTCACTGACTCCGCTGACATAGGCATCGTTGCGAACAAAACCGGTTCCCGTATTGATAAAAGCCCGTCTGATCAAACCACCACCAAACTCGCCATTGACGAAGTACCCCAAGTGCACAAGATCGGGCAAGCCATCACCATTCAAATCCACAACTCGAAGACCAGCGTCCCCCCCGCCGTGCACAAATGCACTATCGGACAGGTTGGCTGTCCACGTGTTGTCCTGTACGAATCCTGAACCTGTGTTGATGAAAGCACGCTTTAGCGCGCCGCCCCACTCGCCATTCACAAAGTAACCCAACTGCAGCAGATCGGGCAAGCCATCACCGTTGAGATCCACGACCCGCAAGCCTGCATCAGGGCTATAGGTATGCGTAAAGGCACTGTCACTGACTCCGCTGACATAAGCATCGTTACTCCGCTGACATAAGCATCGTT
>NZ_JBFUBA010000012.1:0-14732 GCF_056405995.1 Polaromonas sp. P1_E11 | reverse complement strand
AACTACATCCGCAAGGATGTGCAGAGCGACCCTGCGGGCAAGCTCAAGCGCTTCCAGGCGGGCTACTCCTACAAGATGAGCAACCGCACTTCGCTGTACGGCTTTTATGACCGCACGGACCCGAACAACCGGGTTGCCAATGACGTGATCCGTGTTTACGGCGTGGGCATTCAGCACAACTTCTGAGCGCCAGGAGCTGGCGTAACTAGCTGATACGCAAAGCCCGCCTCCGGCGGGCTTTTGTCATCAATGCACCGGCCAAGCCTTGGGCAAATTCAATCAATGGGTGTCAACTCCCCTTAGTCCCCGCACAGGCCCTTTTCAACCATGTCCAGCAGGCGCTCGCCGATCTGCTGCATCTGCGGGCCGATGAGGGGGCCCAGCGGGCCGTCGATCACCAGCATGGCCAGGCCGTGCACTGCCGACCAGGCGAGGAACTCAGCCCCGGGGCGGCGCTCGGGTGGCAGCACGCCGGCGCCCACAAGTTTGTCGAGCGCGGCGCCCAGCAGCTCGAAGGGGTCCAGGCCGCTTTCCCCTTTTCGCTCGGTGTCCGCCGGCGCCCCCTGGGCTCTTTCTTTCAAATCATCCGAGGGTCCGAAGGCCGTGCGGAACAACCCGCTCTCTGCCTGCGCAAAACGCAAATAGCCAGCGCCGACGGCGCGCACGTTGGCGCGGGCGAATTCGGCTGGCGGCAAACCCCGGGGCAGCGCAGCCAGTTCGGCTTCCATCGCGCGGGCCACGGCCGCCAGCGCGGCTGAACGAACCGCATACAGCAAGGCCTGGCGGTTTTCGAAATGGCGGTAGGCCGCATTAGGCGCAACGCCCGCGCGGCGCGTGGCTTCGCGCAGCACCACGGCCTCGGGCCCGCCGGCGCGGGCCAATTCCACCCCGGCTTCCAGCAGGGCACGCCGCAGGTCGCCGTGGCGGTAAGTGCTGCGGGGCGGCGGGACTGGCTGGGAGGGAAGCGCGGTCGACATGGCTTGTTACTTATTTATGTGGACAGTGTTCATTATCTTTGCTATTCTTTTGTGGACGGTGTACACAATACTGCTGATTTGGCCACCGCACAAGGCCTGCAAGCCTTTAACGATTCTTTAAACGCTCTTCTTTCAAGGAACCAGACCATGCAGAAAATCACCCCCTTCCTGTGGTTCAACGACCAGGCCGAGGAAGCCATGAATTTTTATGTTTCGATCTTCAAGAACTCGAAGATCACCATGCTCAGGCGCTACGGCAAGGAAGGCCCGGGCCCGGAGGGTTCGGTCATGACCGGCAGTTTTCAGCTCGAAGGCCAGGAATTCATGGCACTCAACGGCGGCCCGCACTTCAGCTTCACACCGGCGATTTCGCTGTTCGTGGACTGCAAGACGCAGGAAGAGGTGGACGAGCTCTGGGACAAGCTCTCGGCGGGCGGGGCACCCAACCAGTGCGGCTGGGTCCAGGACAAATTCGGCCTGTCGTGGCAGATCATCCCCACCGCGCTCGGCGACATGCTGGGCGACAAGAACCCGGCCAAGGCCGGCGCCGCCATGAGCGCCATGCTGAAGATGCGCAAGATCAATATCAAGGACCTCCAGGAAGCCTATGACAGGGCCTGAAAAATCCCCCAACCTTATCAACCCACGAAGGAATCCATCATGCTGATCCAGTCTTACCTCTTTTTTAACGGCCGCTGCGAAGAGGCCATCGAGTTTTACCGCAAGGCGCTTGGCGCCGAAGTGAAGATGATGATGCGCTTCAAGGAGAACCCGGAACCCATGACCGAAGGCTGCGGGCCGGACGGCGGTGCCATCCCGGGTGAGAACATCATGCACGCCAGCTTCAGGATCGGGGAAACGGAAGTGATGGCCTCTGACGGCATGGGCAACGGCAAGCCGGAATTCAAGGGCTTCTCGCTCTCGTTGACTGCGGCCAGCGACGCCGAAGCGCAACGCCTGTTCAAGGCACTGAGCGACGGCGGCAAGGTAGAGATGCCGATGATGAAGACTTTTTACGCTTCGTCTTTCGGTATGGTGGAAGACCGCTTCGGCGTGTCGTGGATGGTGATCAAGCCGCTGCCCATGCCTTGACGGTGGGCATAGCATGAAGCTCTATTACTCGGACACGCTGAACCCGCGAAAAACCTGCGCCGTCGCCAGGTACTTGAAACTGTCGGTGGAGTTCATTTACGTCGCGCTGGAAAAAGGTGAGCACCTCACACCACTGTTCCGCGCGATGAACCCGAATGCCAAGGTGCCAGTGCTGGTGGACGGCACCACGACCTTGTGGGAGTCGAATGCCATCATGTGCCACCTGGCGGAGAAAGCCGGTTCCGACCTGTGGCCACGCGACCAACGCCAGACCGAGGTGATGCGCTGGCTGATGTGGGATGCCACCGAGTTCGCGCCGGCCGCCGGAACGTTTTATTTCGAGCACATCATCAAGCCGCGTTTCCTGCAGCGCGAAGCAAATCCGGCCGAGATCGAGAGGGTGACGCCGACCTTCGAGCGCTACGCAGGCGTGCTCGAAGCGCACCTGAAGGGGCGCGAATACCTCGTCGGCGACGCACTGACGGTGGCCGACTTTGCTGTGGCCATCACCCTGCCGTATGCCGAAAAGGCTCACTTGCCGCTGAACAATTTCCCGGAAATCCGGCGCTGGCACGACCGGCTCAATCAGCTTCCGGCCTGGCGTGAGCCCTTTCCCGAATGACGGCACGGTTAGGCACCTTGTACCCGCCGCTGAAAACAAAAAAGCCGGCGAGCGCTCACGCGTTCGCCGGCCCATGCGAAAGAACCTTAGCGAGCAGGCGCGGGAACGATCACGACCGTATCGCCCGTGGCACCGGTTCTGCCGGTCTTTCCGGTGTCGCCAGTCGCGCCGGTAGCACCGGTTGCGCCTTCATAGCCGGTAGAGCCCGTCGCTCCAGTCGCACCGGTAGCGCCGGTCGGGCCGGGAATACCAACGCCAGCGCCCGTGGCTCCCTTGGCGCCGTCAGTGCCGGTGGCACCCGTGGCGCCCGCAGGACCTGCGGGTCCCGGCACGGTGACAACTGCCGCAGGCGGCGCGACAACCGTCCGCTCACAGGCAACAAGGCCCAACGTTGCGATCAGTGTGGATAAAAGTAATGCGTGTTTCATTGTCATAGTGATCCTCTGGGAAAATTCGCACCAAGGTGCGTCAACAGTTCGTTCCTGCCTTGACCGTGAACTGTTTTTTTTACGGATCATGTGCATGAAACCGATACCAGCCACAACGCTTTTGCCGAAGGTCACACATTCGAAAACCGCTAACGGCTACCGTATGCCTGGCCCTCTTGAAAGAATCATTTCTGATGCAGACAACAGGATGAGTGCTCAAGGTACCCATTGGCAAGCGCCCATGCTGTAGGACGGGCCCACGACAACGTGTCCCAAATCGGCAGCAGCATCGCCAACGCGCGCAACCACGTCCAGTAGTGCAAACTTCGAGCTGAACTTTCGCTAAAGCCGCGACCACTGCCAAAGCCCATTCTTCATTCACACCAGACAACAAGGCAAGGACATCCATGACTGCAACTTCTTCAACCAGCCCCGTGGCCGTCGTAACAGGGGGTGCACGCGGCATTGGCCTTGCCATCGGGCAATGGTTTCTGGCCAATGGTTACCGTGTGGCACTTCTGGATATCGACAGCGACACGCTACTCCCCGCCGCTGCCGCCATTCAAGATGCAGGCCGCGTACTGGCAGTGCACTGCGACGTGGCCGACCCGGCGCAAGTGCAGTCGGCCATGGAGAAGGTGGACGCCCGCTTTGGCCGTATCGATGCGCTGGTCAACAACGCAGGCATTGCGGTGTTCAAGCCTATCGGTGAGACAACCTTTGAAGAATGGCGCCGGGTTTTGGGCGTCAACCTGGACGGCGCGTTTTTGTGCAGCCAGGCTTGCGTGCCCATCATGAAGCGCACGGGCGGCGGCAGCATTGTCAACATCGCGTCGATCTCGGGCTTGCGCGCAAGCACGCTTCGCGTGGCGTACGGCACCAGCAAGGCCGCGCTCATCCAGCTGACCAAACAGCAGGCGGTTGAGCTGGGCACCGTCGGCATCCGGGCCAATGTGATCGCGCCCGGGCCGGTGGACACGGAAATGGCCAAGCTGGTTCACAGCGTGGCGATCCGCTCTGACTACCACGACGTGATTCCGCTGGGGCGCTACGGCACCGTGGAAGAAATCGCATCGGCCGTGGGCTTTTTGTGCAGCCCGGCAGCCAGCTATGTCAATGGCCAGGTGCTGGCGGTGGATGGTGGCTTTGAGTCTGCCGGTGTCGGCTTGCCGACGCTGAGAAAAAACCAGGGGGGCTGAGCACGCCGCCTTGAAAACCCTGGTCCCGGCTTTTTCAGCCTTGCTCTATAGAATGATTCGGGTCTATTCTGGCGTCACATTCTGGCGCCGCTTTCTTATCAGGATGCCGCGTGCAACCCATTATTTCCCTTCAGAAACTCAGCAAAACTTACGCTTCGGGCTTTCATGCGCTCAAGTCGGTGGACCTGGATATCCAGCGCGGCGAGATTTTCGCCCTGCTCGGCCCCAACGGCGCAGGCAAGACCACCTTGATCAGCATCGTCTGCGGCATTGTCAATCCCAGCTCGGGCAGCGTGACGGCCGATGGACATGACGTCGTTCGGGATTACCGCGCCGCTCGCGCCAAAATCGGGCTGGTGCCCCAGGAGCTTTCGACCGACGCCTTCGAAACCGTCTGGTCCACCGTGAGCTTCAGCCGGGGCCTGTTCGGCAAGCCGCCCAACCCAGCCTACATTGAGAAAGTGCTGCGCGACCTTTCGCTGTGGGACAAGAAGGACAGCAAGATCATGGCGCTCTCCGGCGGCATGAAGCGCCGGGTTTTGATTGCCAAGGCGTTGTCGCACGAACCCACCATCCTGTTCCTCGATGAGCCCAGCGCAGGCGTCGACGTCGAGCTGCGCAAGGGCATGTGGCAAATGGTGCGGGAGCTGCGTGACAGCGGCGTCACCATCATCCTGACCACACACTACATTGAGGAAGCCGAAGAGATGGCCGACCGCATTGGCGTCATCAACAAGGGCGAGCTGATTCTTGTCGAAGACAAGACGGTGCTGATGCGCAAGCTGGGCAAAAAACAATTGAGCCTGCAACTGCAAACGCCGTTGCAAAGCATTCCGCAGGCGCTGGCAGGGCTGCCGCTTGAACTGACGAAAGAGGGCCACACCCTGGTCTACACCTTCGACACTCAGACCGAGGAGACGGGTATTGCGGCATTGCTCAAGCAGCTGGCCGAACTCGGCATTGACTTCAAGGACCTGCATTCAAGCGAGAGTTCGCTCGAAGACATCTTCGTGAGCCTGGTGCATGCCGACAAACCGACCGCCCAGAAGGAGGCCGCATGAACTGGCACGCCATCCGCGCTATTTATCGCTTTGAAATGGCGCGCACCTTCCGCACACTGATGCAGTCCATCGCCTCGCCGGTGATATCGACCTCGCTGTACTTCGTGGTCTTCGGCGCGGCCATCGGTTCACGCATGGGTGACATCGACGGCATCCGCTACGGTGCCTTCATCATCCCCGGCCTCGTCATGCTGTCGCTGCTCAACGAGAGCATCTCGAACGCCGCCTTCGGCATCTACATGCCGAAATGGTCAGGGACAATTTACGAGCTGCTGTCGGCGCCGGTGTCATCAATGGAGGTGGTGATGGGTTATGTGGGCGCCGCGGCGAGCAAATCCGTCATGCTGGGCCTCCTGATCCTGGCAACGGCGCGCCTGTTCGTGCCTTATGAGATCGCGCACCCTTTCTGGATGCTGTGCTTTCTGCTGCTGACCGCGCTGACCTTCAGCCTGTTCGGTTTCATCATCGGGCTGTGGGCCGACAACTTCCAGAAGCTGCAGATTGTGCCGCTGATGGTGGTGACGCCGCTGACTTTCCTCGGTGGCGCGTTTTATTCGATCAACATGTTGCCGCCGCTGTGGCAGAAGATCGCCCTGTTCAATCCGGTGGTCTACCTGATCAGCGGATTCCGCTGGAGTTTTTACGGCGTGGCCGATGTCAACGTAGGCATCAGCGTGGCGGCCATCATGGGCTTTCTGGGGCTGTGCCTCGGCGCGGTGTGGTGGATCTTCCGTACGGGCTGGAAACTGAAGGCCTGAGGAAGGGGCTGGCGGCTGGCGAGCGCCCTGCATATGCTATTGACTTTATAGCTGCTTGCGCCCGCCACATAAGGGCTACAGGCATATTTCCCTTAAATTTCCAGGGCCAGATCCGCCGGATGGGCTGGGGGCGCAGCTTGAAAGGACAGCGGCCAACCTCATATGCGTTCTTTGAAAGTTTCACGCCAGAAAGGCCTCTTCATGCCTGCCGACCTCGCCGCAAGTTCCACCACTCATCCCGTCCTCCAGGTCAAGCCGCTCGGCTTTCCGTGGGCAACGCTCGACCCGTTCCTCTTTTGCGTGTACCACGACGACGCCTACCCCCGCGGCAATGCGCAGATGGGCCCGGATGCCTCACTCGCGGGGCGCAACATCGGCCAGGACTTTGCCCGCAAGGACGGCTGGAACATGTACCACGGCAGCACGGTGCCGGGCTTTCCCGCGCACCCGCACCGCGGCTTTGAAACCGTGACCATCGTGCGCAAGGGCCTGATCGACCATTCCGATTCCCTGGGCGCGACGGCGCGCTTTGGCCGCGGCGATGTGCAGTGGCTGACGGCCGGCAAGGGCGTGGTCCATTCCGAGATGTTCCCGTTGCTGGACCCGCAAAATCCCAATCCACTGGAGCTGTTCCAGATCTGGCTGAACCTGCCGGCGGCCGGCAAGATGAGCGAGCCGCACTTCACCATGTTCTGGTCGCAGGACATTCCACGCCTGGACATCAAGGATGCCGAAGGGCGAAGCACCGAAGTGGCCGTGATTGCCGGCCGCATTCAGAACACAGCGGCCGCGCCGCTGGCGCCGCCGCCGGATTCGTGGGCTTCGCAAGCCGAGGCCGACGTGGCGATCTGGACGATTCGCATGGCACCCGGTGCGCGCTGGACGCTGCCCGCCGCAACGGGCGAAGGCACCCGACGCCAGCTCTATTTTTTCAAGGGACAGTCGGCGACGCTGGGCGGCCAGGCGGTGAGTGTGGACAGCGCCATCGAGCTGCGGGCCGGCATGGACGCAGAGATCATCAACGGCGCAGAGGAGGCCGAATTCCTGATGCTGCAAGGCAATCCCATTGGTGAGCCGGTGGTGCAGTACGGCCCGTTTGTCATGAACACGCAAGCCGAAATAGCGCAAACCATGGCGGACTACCAGCGCACCCAGTTCGGCGGCTGGTCGTTTGGCGATGATGCGCCCGTGCATGGGCGTGAGCCGGCACGCTTCGCGCGGCACCCCGGCGGACGCGAAGAGCGGCCGGCGGGCGGCTGATGCCCGGCAAGCGCACGTTGCTATATTTTTGATAGCTGCTGGCGCTTGTTCTTCATCGCTGCGAAAGACTTGTCGCATAAGTCCGGCATCGCCGGTCAGCCGCCCTGCAGTACCCTCTGGGAATAGCGGGTTTCGCGCATTTCATCCAAGGCTAGCTGCAGCAGACGCCTACACTCCCGCCAACACAACAAGGAGACGCCATGAACCGGGAGCCCAACCCCCAGGCGGTCAAAAATGAACTGGATGCGCTGGCACAGGCGTTCTTTCGCGCCGTCTCGTTTGAACCGGGCAGCGCGCCGCCCTACGGTGACATTCATGCGCTCTTCATCGACGCAGGCCTCCTGATCAAGAACACGGGGGCCGCGCCGGAGGTTTCCAGCGTGCGCGAATTCATTGCGCCACGGCAGGCCCTGGTGGACAGCGGCGCGCTGACGCGCTTCAGGGAATGGGAGCTGTCGGAAACCACGCAGATCTTCGGCAACATCGCGCACCGCTACAGCGCTTACGGCAAGGCCGGCACGATGAACGGCGAGGCGTTCGAGGCGCGCGGCATGATCTCGACACAGTTTGTCAAAACGCCTGACGGCTGGAAGATGAGCGCCATGGCCTGGGACGATGAACGGCCCGGCCTGACCCTGCCGGGTTAACCGGGTTCAGCGGGTTGACCGGCCACTCAGACAGGCATCAAACCTGTGTTGATCGCCGCCTCGTCCAGCGTGGCGAAGGTCATGTTGTGGCGCTCCGTCAGCGGGCCACCGCCAGGCACCACATGGCCCTCAGCGGTATAGCCAACGGCCTTGAACTTCCATACGCCGCCAATCAGTTTGAGCTGGCCCACCAGCTCGCCGCTGTCCAGATGAACACTCACCGCTTGTTCGTTGAGTTTTTTGAGCGTCAGGGGCATCGACATTAACCTTTCCGGGTGATGGGCGGCCGAAGTATTGCGTCAAGACAAAAAAAGCGCCCGAAGGCGCTTTCTTATTGGCGATGTCGAAGTGAATTACTTCGCCACCACGCGGACCATCTCCAGGCACTTGTTGGAGTAACCCCATTCGTTGTCGTACCAGGCGACGACCTTGATGAAGGTGCCGTCGAGCGCGATGCTGGCGTCAGCGTCGAAGATCGAAGTGCGTGCATCGCCGCGGAAGTCCGTGGCAACGACCTTGTCTTCGGTGTAACCCAGGATGCCCTTGAGTGCGCCTTCGCTCTGTGCTTTCATTTCGGCGCAGATTTCTTTGAGCGTGGCTTCCTTGTTCAGCTCGCAGGTCAGGTCCACCACCGACACGTCGGACGTTGGCACGCGGAAGGACATGCCCGTCAGCTTCTTGTTGAGCTCGGGGATCACCACGCCCACAGCCTTGGCGGCGCCGGTGCTGGAAGGAATGATGTTTTCCAGGATGCCGCGGCCGCCGCGCCAATCCTTGTTCGACGGGCCGTCTACGGTTTTCTGGGTGGCAGTGGCCGCGTGCACGGTGGTCATCAGGCCGCGCTTGATGCCCCACTTGTCGTTCAGCACCTTGGCGATTGGCGCCAGGCAGTTGGTGGTGCAGCTTGCGTTGGAGATGATCGCCTCGCCCTTGTAGGTCTTGTCGTTGACGCCGAAGACGAACATCGGGGTGTCGTCTTTGGACGGTGCAGAGAAGATGACCTTCTTCGCGCCGGCAGCCAGGTGCTTCTCGCCGGAGGCCTTGTCGAGGAAAAGGCCCGTGGACTCCAGCACCACGGTGGCGCCAATGTCGCCCCATTTGAGGTTGGCGGGGTCGCGCTCTTGCGTGAGGCGGATCTTTTTGCCGTTGACGATCAGCGTGTTGCCTTCGACGGACACGTCACCTTCGAAGCGGCCGTGCACCGAGTCGTACTTCAGCATGTAAGCCAGGTAGTCGGGCTCGAGCAAATCGTTGATGCCGACGATTTCAATATCGCTGAAGCTTTTGATTGCCGAGCGAAACACGTTGCGGCCGATACGGCCAAAACCATTGATACCAAGTTTGATAGTCATCTGCTGTTGCTCCTGGAAGTTGAAATCTTTGAATCGGGCAAGGCCGGGCGCGCTTACTTGCGCAATACCTTGCGAACAGTGTCGGCCACGTTCTCGGCGGTGAAGCCGAAGTGCTTGAACAGCACCGGTGCGGGTGCCGACTCGCCGTAGCTGTCGATGCCGACCACGGCGGCGCAGCCGTATTTCCACCAGCCGTCGGTCACGCCCATTTCCACCGCGATGCGGGGGATACCTTCAGGCAGCACTTCGGATTTGTAGGCGGTCTTTTGTTTGTCGAAGGTCGTGTTGCTGGGCATGGAGACCACGCGCACGGCGATCTTGTGGGCGGCCAGCAGCTCTTGCGCTTTCAGCGCGAGTTGCACTTCAGAGCCAGTGGCGATGATCACGGCCTGGGCCTTTTTGTTCAGGCCCACTTCGGCAGGCTCGGCCAGCACATAAGCGCCTTTGCTGATTTCACCGAGGTCGTTCTTCGGTGCGTAAGGCAGGTTCTGGCGGCTGAGCAGCAACGCAGTGGGCTTGTTCTTGTTTTCGAGCGCGACGGCCCATGCGACGGCGGTTTCGGCCGTGTCGCCCGGGCGCCAGACGTCGAGGTTGGGAATGAGGCGCAGGCTGGCCGCGTGCTCAATGGACTGGTGCGTCGGGCCGTCTTCGCCAAGGCCGATAGAGTCGTGCGTGAAGACATGTATGACGCGGATCTTCATCAGCGCGGCCATGCGGATGGCGTTGCGGCTGTAGTCGCTGAAGGTCAGGAAGGTGCCGCCGTAGGGAATGAAGCCACCGTGCAGCGCAATGCCGTTCATGATGGCAGCCATGCCGAATTCGCGCACGCCGTAGTTGATATGGCGCCCGCCGGCGCTCACGCCTTCGGCATTGGCCGTCAGAACAACTTCGCCGTTCATGTCAAAACGCAGGTTGGGCGTGGACTTGGTGTTGGTGAGGTTGGAGCCGGTCAGGTCGGCCGAGCCGCCCAGCAACTCTGGCAGGCCGGCTGTGAAGGCTTCGAGTGCGAGCTGCGAAGCCTTGCGCGAGGCCACGGTCTCGGCCTTGGTGTGTGCGCCGATGACAGTGTCGACAGCCAGTTGCGAGAAGCTCTTGGGCAGGTCGCCCTTCATGCGGCGTGCCAGCTCGGCGGCGAGCGCAGGGTGCGCGGCCTTGTAGGCGGCGAATTTCGCGTCCCAGGCGGTCTCAAGAGACAGGCCCTTGGCCTTGGCGTCCCAGGCGTCGTAGGTTTCCTTCGGCACTTCAAACGGCGCGTAGGGCCAGTTGAGGGCTTCGCGCGTGAGTTTGATTTCTTCGGCGCCCAGCGGCTCGCCGTGGGCCTTGGCGGTGTTGGCGCGGTTCGGCGAGCCTTTGCCGATGTGCGTCTTGCAGATGATCAGCGTGGGCTTGTCGTTCGATTTTTTGGCGCCTTCGATGGAGTTGGCCACCAGCTCGGCGTCATGGCCGTCGATGGGGCCGATGACGTTCCAGCCGTAAGCGGCAAAGCGCACAGCGGTGTTGTCGATGAACCAGGGCGCGACCTGGCCGTCGATGGAAATGCCGTTGTCGTCATACAGCGCGACCAGCTTGTTGAGCTTCCAGGCGCCGGCGAGCGCGGCGGCTTCGTGGCTGATGCCCTCCATCAGGCAGCCGTCGCCCATGAACACATAGGTGTTGTGGTCGACGACGGTGTGGCCTTCGCGGTTGAACTCTTTGGCGAGCAGCTTTTCAGCCAGCGCCATGCCGACCGCATTGGTCAGGCCCTGGCCCAGCGGGCCGGTGGTGGTTTCCACGCCGGGGGTGTAGCCATATTCAGGGTGGCCGGGGGTTTTGCTGTGGAGCTGGCGGAAGTTCTTGAGCTCGCCGATGGGCAGTTTGTAGCCAGTGAGGTGCAGCACGGCATAAATCAGCATGGAGCCGTGGCCGTTGGACAGCACAAAACGGTCGCGATCGAACCAGTTGGGGTTGTGCGGGCTGTGCTTGAGGTGGCTGCCCCAGAGGGCGACTGCCATGTCGGCCATGCCCATGGGGGCGCCGGGATGTCCGGAATTGGCTTGTTGAACGGCGTCCATTGCGAGTGCGCGTATCGCATTCGCCATCATTTGCGTATTGGCCATGTAGGCAGCTCCGGGAGGGGAAAAGATCAGGGGTAACCCGGTATTTTACCGTTTGGGCCCTCCCCACCGGTTTGGCGGGGGTTTGGCCCCGATTTGGCCGGGCGGCACCCCGCCATGCACTAAAGTCGGGGCATGCAAGGCCTTCACCTGACCGCCGACCTTTACAAATGCCGCTGCGACCCGGCCTGGCTGACCGACGCTACCCGACTGGGCGACTGGTGCGTGCAGGCTGTGCAGGCGGCCGGCCTGCAGGCCGTTAACCAGCTGTTTCACACTTTTCCCGACACCGTGCATGGCCCCGGGGGCATCACGGCCACCGTGCTGCTGGCCGAGTCGCATGTGTGCGTGCACACCTGGCCCGAGCAGAAAGCCGTGACGCTGGATGTGTATGTGTGCAACTTCGGCGGCGACCATTCCGCCCGGGCGCGCGGGCTGATGGATGCGCTGGTGCGCCGCTTTAACCCCGAATGGACCGAGCAGCGGTCGCTGGACCGGGGCGACACGCAATGACTGGCACACCCACCAGGGCCATGATCATGGCCGCCGGCCGCGGCGAGCGCATGCGCCCGCTGACCGACACCACGCCCAAGCCCCTGCTGCCGGTGCGCGGCAAGCCGCTGATTGACTGGCAGGTTGCTGCGCTGGTGCGCGGTGGTTTTACCGGCCTGGTCATCAACACGGCCTGGCTGGGTGAGCAGGTGCCGGCCCATTTTTCGACACTTTCTTCAAGTCATTTCGGGCTGCAGCCCAATCAGGACGGGCGCAAGCAGCTATCAATTTCATACTCACACGAAGGCGTGGATTTTGGCGGTGCCCTGGAAACCGCCGGGGGCATTGCGCGTGCGCTGCCGCTACTGGGTGACATTTTCTGGGTACTGGCGGGCGATGTGTTTGTGCCCGGCTTTGAGTTCACCCAGGCCGCCGTCACACGGTTTGCCGCTGGCAGCAAGCTGGCCCACCTCTGGCTTGTGCCCAACCCCGCACACAACCCGAAAGGCGACTTTGGCCTGGGCCCGGACGGCCTGGCGCTGAACCTGCCCAAGGACAGCCCGCAGCCCAAATTCACCTACAGCACCATCGGCCTGTACCGGCGCGAATTGTTCGACAGCCTGCCCTTCGGCAACCCGCAGGGCCTGAAAGCCCCACTGGCACCGCTTTTGCGTACGGCGATGGACAATCAGGCCGTGAGCGCCGAGCTGTATGAAGGCGCCTGGACCGACGTTGGCACACCGGCGCGGCTGGATGAGCTGAACCAAACCACCATCACGACCTGAAGCACTAAAGCGGAACGCACATGAGCACCACCACAATCTACGAAAAACGCCGCACTGCCATTGCCCGCGCCCTGAAGGCGGCCGGCGGCGGCATCGCACTGCTGCCCACCGCGCCCGAATACCCGCGTAACCGCGACAGCGACTTCCCCTATCGCCACGACAGCTACTTTTATTACCTGACCGGCTTCAGCGAACCCGACAGCTGGCTGGTGATTGAGGCCAGCGGCAAGACCACGCTGTTTTGCCGGCCCAAGGACCTGGAGCGTGAGATCTGGGACGGCATTCGTTTGGGCCCCAAGGCCGCGCCGGCGGCACTGGGTGTGGATGCTGCCTTCAGCGTGGAAGCACTGGAAGAAAAAATGCCGCAGCTGCTGGCCAACCAGAGCGCGGTGTGGTTTCCGTTTGCCACGCACAAAGGCCTCGAAACGCAGGTGGACAGCTGGCTCAACAAAGTACGCGCCCGCGTGCGCTACGGCGCCGAATGCCCGCAAAGCCAGCACGATTTGTGCAAGCCGCTCGACGAAATGCGGCTGGTCAAAGACAGCCATGAAGTCGCGATCCTTAAGCGCGCCGGCAAGATTTCAGCCGGCGCCCACGTGCGCGCCATGCAGACCTCGGCCGCCATGCTGCGCAACGGTGTGAAAGGCGGCCTGCGTGAATACCACCTCGAAGCCGAACTGCTGCACGAGTTCCGCCGCCATGGTTCGCAATTTCCGGCCTACGGCAGCATCGTCGCGGCCGGGGCCAACGCCTGCATCCTGCATTACCGCGCCGGCGACACCGAGCTGAAGCCCGGCCAGCTGTGCCTGATCGACGCCGGCTGCGAGCTCGACGGCTACGCCAGCGACATCACCCGCACTTTCCCGGCCGACGGCAAATTCACGCCGGCCCAGCGCACGCTGTACGACATCGTGCTGGCCGCGCAGGACGCCGCGGTGAGGGTGACAAAACCCGGCAAACGCTTTTTAGACCCGCACGATGCGGCGACACGTGTACTGGTGGAAGGCATGCTGGACACCGGCCTGCTCGACAAAAAGAAGCATGGCAAGGTCGACGACGTGCTCGAATCCGGCGCCTACCGCCAGTTCTACATGCACCGCACTGGCCACTGGATGGGCATGGACGTGCATGACTGCGGCGACTACACCGAGCCCGGCACCAAGCCGCGCGAAGAAAAAGACGCCCTGGGCCAGACCGTGATGCGCAAGCCCTCACGCATCCTGCGGCCCGGCATGGTGCTGACCATCGAACCCGGTATTTATGTGCGCCCCGGCAAGAACGTGCCCAAGGAGTTCTGGAACATCGGCATCCGGATTGAAGACGATGCGCTGGTGACGGCCAAGGGGTGTGAGTTGATGACGCGGGGGGTGCCGGTGGATGGGGATGAGATTGAGGCGTTGATGAAGGGGTGATGGAGAGCTTTCTGCCGTGGGTTGAGCGGCCGCCCTCAATAGCGCTATCAATTCAATAGCTACTCGCGCTTGTTCTTATTGGGTTAGAGGCCTAAATATCTCTTGAAATGGGCCTGGAACGGGCCCATTTTCAATTTAGGATGCCGAAAACCTCTTTCTGGCGCGTTTGGGAAGCTTCGCAAGCCTTGTTTTCGGCATAAGAAGTGCCGTGAGGCCAATAAGATCGTGCGCCAGCAGCTATTGAATTGATAGCGGTTCCTTGAGGCCAGTTTGTGTTCCGACTGGGCGCTTTCGTCTAGGAGCTGCTGGCCGGGGGTTGCCCGGCATGCAACTCACTTTCTTTTGCTTCGCCAAAAGAAAGTAAGCAAAGAAAAGGCGACCCTGGTTTCTGCGTCCCCTGCGCTTCGCTCCGGGGCAACCTGTGGTGCTCGGTCCAGCCGGGGTCAAAAACAACTCGCCTGCGGCTCAAACAAGTTTTTGCCCTGATCCGTCTGGACCTCCGCTCCTCGGCGCATCCACAAGGGGGTGGGAGAGGAATACCGAACAGCCAACAC
>NZ_JBFUBA010000011.1:0-16460 GCF_056405995.1 Polaromonas sp. P1_E11 | reverse complement strand
CGTCGAACCTGGTGTCGTAGCTCCACTGGCTGACGAGGTCGGGCTCGGTGCGCTGGGTCAGGCGGCCCAGGGTGTCGTAGGCCATGGTGACGCTCTGGCCCAGGCTGTCCCTCTGCCAGACGAGCTCGCCAAAGACGTTGTAGCGGTACTCCCAGGCGCCCATGGCAGGGTCGGCCATGCTGGTCTTCTGGCCGCGCTGGTTGTACGCCATGGTGGTAATGGAGCCGGCGGCGTTGGTCTGGGTCAGCTGGCCGAGGGCGTCGTAGGTATAGACGATGCTGTTGCCCTGGGTGTCCAGAACCTGGGCGACCTGGCCCTGGGCGTTCCTGGTGGTGGTCTTGGTCTGGCCTTTGCTGTTGGTGGTGACCGTCGTCAAGCCGCTGTAGCTGATGGTGGTGACGGCGACGCCGCCGGTGGCATCGGGGTCGGGCGACTCTTCGCGGGTGACGCGGCCGAGCACGTCGTAGCTGTACGTGGCCCAGTAGGCGGTGCCGCCTGTGAGTTTGTAGAGGTTGGACTTGCGGGCTACACGGCCCAGGGCGTCGTATTCGGTGTCCTGCACCAGGGTGGGCGCGGCGCCTGCGCCGTCAAAGCCGCTGGTCTGGCTGCGCACGACGCGGTTCAGGGTGTCGTAGTAAGAGCGTTTGTCGGGAGCGCTGGCAGTGGCGTTGGCGGCAAAGCTTTGTTCGATGGCGACCCAGGTGATGGTGGCTCCACCGATGGGGCCGGGGCAGCTGATGCCGGCATCGGTGCAGAGTTTGTAGGCCCAGGTGGTGTAGGTGCCGTCGGCACGGGTTTCTTTGGCTTTGCGGCCAAAGCCGTCGTACTCCCACTGGGTGGCCAGGCTGTTGGGGCCGGTGAGGCTGGAGGGGGCGCCGAAGCGGGCGTCATACACCTTGGTCTCGCTTTGCCCGAGGACGTTGCTGGTGCTCAAGGGGAAGCGGCCGTCTGTGCCGTAGTTGCTGGTGGCGGTGCGGGGCGCTGTGGCACTAGAGATGGCGTAGCCGCTGGCGCCGGCGCAGGCAGACGTGGTGACGCTGGTCTTGTTGCCGAAGTTGTCGTAGGCGTAGTTGGTCTGCAGGCAGTCGTTGGGGCTGTCGGGCTCGACCACTTCTTTGGTGAGCAGGCCGCTGGCGTCGTATTCGAAGCTGCTGGCGCGCACCTTGGTGTCGGCCTGGGCTGAACCCCAGCCGAGCATGGCCAGCAAGGTGATGGCGGCTACGCCTTTGTGTATGTGCTGTTTCATGTTCCCTGCCCTCTTCCTCTTGTGACTTCTTGCTTCTTGCTTCTTGCTTCTGAGCGTTGGTGCTTCGGTTGTATCGCTGTCTTCGTCTACGGCGTGGTGCTGGTGACGCTGGCTTTCTTCAGCCGTCCGAGCACCCAGCTGCCGCTGCCTGTATTGGCGGGCCAGTACTCGTTGACGGTGCTCTTGCTGGCGCCGGCGCTGTTACCCACAGTGATCTGGGTGGGGTCGCCAAACTGCGGGCTCTGGCCGTACTGGTAGCTGTTGGTGACTGTGGGGTATGGGGTGCCGCCCAAGTCCCAGCTTTCTTCGATGCTCTGGCTGGGGTAGACGAAGGTGGTGCCGGCAGTAGAACCTGTGCCTTGTGCATAGGTGTTGGTGGTGCGTTTGAGCACGCCTGCGTTGCCTGAGCCGGCCAGTCTTGTTTCGCTCTTGGTGACGCTTCCCGTCAGGGGCCAGCCCTGGTTGAACTCGGTGTAACTTTCGATGTTGTTCGACAGGTTCTTTGACTTCATCCACCGAAAGCCGAGCATGCCTCTTCCCGTGCCCAGCTCTGCCTTCAAACCGCCGTAGCTGTATTGCGTGGTCACTGTCCCGCCGACTCCGTTGCTGCTTATCACCTCGGTCACGAGATATCCAAATGCCTTGATGTTGAAAGTGGAGGCCGTCGGGCTTCCAACATCCGGTGTATTCACGCCTGTTTTACTTGCGGGCCTGTACTTCACAACTGTTGTAGAAAAGCCGTCTGAAACAGATATCAAAGCCATGCTGCTTTCAGGCCGCTTCCACACGGAGCGATAGGCAGTACCGTTGGCAAACAGGTATCTCGGATAGTCGGCCGTGCCGTCACCGTCAATGTCGATGATCTGCATGCCTTCACCGTCCAGCCCTCGCGACCACAGCGGATAGGGCGGTGCAAATTCAGGTGCTTCCAGCCAGCCACTTCCGGTATTGAGCCAGGCAGTTTTGTAAATCGTGCCGTTGACCCACAGGTTACGCACAATGTCGACCAATCCATCGCCGTTCACGTCAACGAACTGCATACCCTCGTTGTCAAGGCCTCGTGTATAGATCGGGTAAGGGGGCGCAAATTGCGGCGCCTCCAGCCAGCCATTTCCGGTATTGAGCCAAGCGTTCTTGTGGCTTACCCCGTTTACAAAAAGATGACGCACCATGTCTACCAATCCATCGCCATTGATGTCGACAAACTGGATACCTTCGTTGTCGCCGCCTCGGCTCCAAAGGGGATAGGGAGGCGCGTATTGCGGTGCCTCTTGCCATCCGTTACCCGTGTTCAGCCAGGCCGTTCTATAGATATCTCCGCCAACCTGAAGATATCGCACGATATCCACCAAGCCATCACCATTGACATCGACAAACTGCATGCCTTCGTTGTCGAGCCCACGCGAGTACAGCGGATAGGGCGGTGCGAACTGCGGTGCCGATTGCCACCCGTTCCCGGTGTTGAGCCATGCATTTCTGTACCCAACCCCTTCGGCAAAAATATACCGAACAATATCCACCAGGCCGTCCCCGTTGACATCGACAAACTGCAATCCTTCGTTGTCATACCCACGCGAGTAAATTGGATAAGGCGGTTCGTACTGCGGGGCTTCCTGCCAACCATTCCCTGTATTGAGCCAGGCGTTTTTGTAAATCGTGCCATTGACCCACAGGTTACGCACAATGTCGACCAAACCATCGCCATTGACGTCCACGAACTGCATGCCTTCGTTGTCAAGGCCGCGTGACCAGGTGGGATAGGGAAGGTTCAACGCAGGGGCGTCTTCCCAAGTAGATTGCGGCAGCGCATAGGTAAATTGCGTCGGCGCATAGCACATCGATGCGCCGTCGCACCTCTTGATGGAAGCGACCTTTGGCCGAACCGTTCCAGCCGCAGTCGCGTAGGAAACCTCATATCCGGCGGTGGGACTATTGCCCAGGTAGGCATTCACTGTTTTGAGTCGAACCAGGTTTTTGACCAAACTTCCGACGGCGTACATTGGCACGACATCGGGCCGCGATTCATACACAAACCGGACAGAATTTCCCGCAGCCTGGCCAGCAGCGGCATTGCCCGAATAGTCAATGCGGCTGGGATAGAAATCCCCATTAGCGTTGTCTTCGATGTAGCTGAACGTCATGAAGTTGGTCTTGACGTCGCTGATTTTGTTGATCGCCCAGACCTTCACGGTGGGCTTGCCCTGCGCTTCGATTCGGGAGTCGGCCGTGTTGCCGTACTCCATCGTGAGCCCGGCCTTGCTTTGCACTGTGAAGGAGGCCACGCCGTTGCCGGCGGTGCCCGACGCGACTATCTTGCTGAAGCTGTCCAGCTCGGTGCGGTATTCGCTGCCGGCCGCGCCGTAGGTGCCGGAAACCAGGATTAGCCTTTGCCCATCCAGGCAATAACGGTCGTTCATGTCGTAGTTGACGGCACCGCGCACGTTGTCTTGGGCTTTGGTCTTGGGGCAGCGGCCGATGGCGCTGAGGCCACCAAGGCTCCAGCCTATGCCGAGCAAGCCGTTGCCGCCCTGGCTGTTGTAGCTCAGCTCAAGCTTGGGTTCCATGCCGGCGACGCCGGGTGGCACCTGGATGGGGATGCGGTAAGTGGCTGCGCCGCTTTCGTTGACGGCAAACTGTCCGGCCATGGTGCCAGCCACTGTCGTGGTTTGGGCCAACGTGACCGTGCTCATCAGCCACAGGGCTGCGCCCAGCAATACCTTACCTTTGTGCTCCCTCATCGCCCCTGCCCTCATTTTTTTGAATTCTTGCTTTTGCTTTTTAGCTTTTGCTTGGTATGAACTTTAGCTGATTGCCGCTACGGCGTCACGCTCGTCACTGTCGCTTTTTTGAGTCGTCCAAGCACCCAGCTGCCGCTGCCTGTATTGGCGGGCCAGTATTCGTTGACGGTGCTCTTGCTGGCGCCGGCGCTGTTACCCACGGTGATCTGGGTGGGGTCGCCGTATTGCGGGCTCTGCCCGTACTGGTAGCTGTTGGTGACTGTGGGGTATGGCGTTCCTGTCAGGTCCCAGCTTTCTTCGATGCTCTGGTTGGGGTAGACGAAGGTAGTACCCGCAGCAGAACCTGTGCCTTGGGCATAACTGTTAGTGGTGCGTTTGAGTACGCCTGTGTTGCCTGAGCCGGTCAGTCTTGTTTCGCTCTTGGCGACGCTTCCGGTGAACGGCCAGTTCTGGTTGAACTCGGTGTAGCTCTCTATGTTGTTCGACAGGTTCTTGGACTTCATCCACCGGAAACCGAGCATGCCTCTTCCCGTTCCAAGCTCTGCCTTCAAACCGCCGTAGCTGTATTGCGTGGTGACTGTGCCCCCGACTCCGTTGCTGCTGCTAACGGCACTCACTACGTATTGCGGGTAGCGCAAGTCAATCCTCGGGTAATACGTGGGCCCGGTATCCTTGGTGTAGACCGCATAGTCGGTAAGGAATTTCCGGGTCACAGTGGTAGAGCCTCCCAGCCCGGGTTTTATTGTTGTGACAAAGTCAGGTAACCCGTTGGGTGCTACATAGGTGTACCAACCCGCGCCGGGTGTAGTGGTATTGATCAACACGTCAGACCTGCCATCGCCATTAAAGTCTCCAATGAGCGGGGTGGTCCATTGATAGTACGGCGTCAATGATCCTGCATGGCGGAAAGCTCCGTTACCATTTGACAGGTAAACATACCAGCCGGCATCCGACGTGATGGTATTAATCAACACATCAGATTTCCCATCACCGTTAAAGTCCGCGATGATGGGCGTCGTCCACTGGTAGTAAGGGGTCAATGATCCCTTGTAACTAAAGCTTCCGTCGCCCTTTGACAGATAAACATACCATCCCGCATCTGACGTCATGGTATTGATCAATACATCAGAGCGTCCATCACCATTGAAATCGGCAATGATGGGGTTTGTCCATTGGGGATACGGAGTGAGCGAACCCATGTGACTGAAGGTGCCGTTACCGTTCGAGTGATACACATACCATCCCGCACCCGGCGTATTTGTATTGATCAACACGTCAGCCAGTCCATCGCCGTTAAAGTCTGCAATAACAGGTGTCGTCCACTCGGGGTAAGGCGTCAAGGAACTCGTCAAGCCGAACGAGCCATTGCCATTTGACAGATAGACGTACCACCCGGCACCTGGCGTAGTGGTGTTGATCAATACGTCAGAAAACCCATCTCCATTGAAATCCGCAATGATGGGGGTGGTCCATTGGTAATAAGGAGTTAGTGAGCCCTTGTAAGTGAAGGAGCCATCGCCGTTTGACAAATAGACAAACCAGCCGGCACCTGCCGTGTTGGTGTTGATCAGCACGTCCGACTTTCCATCTCCGTTGAAGTCCGCAATGATGGGCGTTGTCCACTGGGAATAAGGCGTAAGAGACCCGGCATGACTGAATGTGCCATTCCCATTCGATTGATAGATATACCAACCAGCACCTGGAGTGTTGGTATTGATCAGGATATCTGCCAGGCCGTCTCCGTTGAAGTCCGCGACGATAGGAGTCGTCCACTCGTAATAGGGGGTCAACGATCCAGTCCAACGGAAAGTCCCATCGCCATTGGACATATACACATACCATCCGGCGCCCGGCGTCATGGTGTTGATCAACAAGTCAGCAGATCCGTCGCCATTAAAATCGGCGACGATCGGGCTGGTCCACTGAGGATAGGGAGTTAGCGAACCCGACAACGTAAAAGCCGCCGCAGCCGAGTCACTGACTGTCAACGTGGTTGGAGGTAGGCATTGACCCGTTTCCGCACATTCAGTCACCGTGCGGGGTCTAGAACGTTGGGTTGCCGTGCCTTGCTCGTAAGCAATCTTGTACTCCCTGACCATGCTCGATGCATTGAAGCTCTTGACATTGACCAGCCGCTTTGGCATCGCGAGCAGTGAGCCAGCCAGATACCTGAGGTCAATGTCTGGCCTCACCTCATAGCTAAACCGAACCGATTGGCCTGTAGCCGAGCCCGCTACGGAGTTACCCGCGTAATCAATCCGATCAGGGTAGTACTCTCCGTTGGTGCTGTCTTCGGTGTAGCTGAACGTCATGAAATTAGTCTTGACGTCGCTGATCTTGTTGATGGCCCAGACCCTGACCGTGGGCTTGCCCTGCGCTTCGATTCGTGAGTCGGCCGTGTTGCCGTACTCCATCGTCAGCCCGGCCTTGCTTTGCACCGTGAAGGAAGCCACCCCGTTGCCGGCGGTACCTGAGGCGATGATGCGGCTGAAGCTGTCCAGCTCGGTGCGGTATTCGCTGCCGGCTGTGCCGTAAGTGCCTGACACCAGAATCAACCTTTGCCCGTCCAGGCAATACCGGTCGTTCATGTCGTAGTTGACATTTCCCCGGGCGCCGTCTTGCACCATGGTGCGAGGGCAGCGGCTGATGGCGCTCAAGCCACTCAAGCTCCAGCCCATGCCGAGCAACCCATTGCCGCCCTGGCTGTTGTAGCTCAGCTCGAGTTTGGGTTCCATACCGGCAACACCAGGAGGCACCTGGATGGGGATGCGGTAAATGGCGGACCCACTTTCGTTGACCGAGAACTGGCCGGGTGTCGCGCCCGCTGCTGTGGTGGTCTGGGCCATCGCCGCAACAGCAGCTGTCGCGCCAATCCAGCACAGCGTCGCCTTGAGCAATGCCTTGCGAAATTCTCTTTGCATCCCCTGCCCTCTTTTGGATTTCTGCCTTTGCTTGTTTCTGACTTTATCTGATCAACGCTACGGCGTCACGCTCGTCACTGTGGCTTTTTTGAGTCGTCCAAGCACCCAGCTGCCGCTATTTGTATTGGCGGGCCAGTATTCGTTGACGGTGCTCTTGCTGGCTCCGGCACTATTACCCACGGTGATCTGGGTGGGGTCGCCATATTGCGGGCTCTGGCCGTACTGGTAGCTGTTGGTGACTGCGGGGTATGGCGTTCCACCTAAGTCCCAGCTTTCTTCGATACTCTGGCTAGGGTAGACGAAGGTGGTACCTGTGGCCGAACCTGTGCCCTGGGCGTAGCTGTTGGTGGTGCGTTTGAGCACGCCTGCGTTGCCGGCGCCGGCCAGCCGGGTCTCGCTCTTGGCGACGCTTCCGGTGAATGGCCAGTTCTGGTTGAACTCGGTGTAGCTTTCGATGTTGTTCGACAGGTTCTTTGACTTCATCCACCGGAAACCGAGCATGCCCCGGCCTGTGCCCAGCTCTGCCTTCAAGCCGCCGTAGCTGTATTGCGTTGTCACTGTCCCGCCGACTCCGTTGCTGCTGGTGACTGTGCTCACTACGGACATAGGTGTCTGGATATCCAGCACGGGATAAGTTGACCCGCTGCCCTTGGTATAAACAGCCGTGCCGGCGATTGAAGTGCGTTCAATGGCAAGAGCCACAGTAGAACCGTCAGTCACTGAATTCAGCAAATCGGGCCGACCATTTCCACCACTTACAAAGTGGCTACCTGACGACCCGATC
Organism: Polaromonas sp. P1_E11; assembly: GCF_056405995.1. Lineage (NCBI taxonomy): Bacteria > Pseudomonadati > Pseudomonadota > Betaproteobacteria > Burkholderiales > Comamonadaceae > Polaromonas > Polaromonas sp. P1_E11. The sequence goes on along the minus strand of NZ_JBFUBA010000011.1, from coordinate 8,771 downwards.
AGATACAGGTCGGTCACGCCATCCCCGTTGTAGTCACCGGGGTAAATATTGAATGCTCCTCTCCAGTCGTTATTCACCACAGTCCGAACACACATATTTTCGTTGCTGGTGTTCAGATTGACGCCTGAACAAAAATAGCTCCCCGGTCCGGCGTTCCCTACCAAATAAAGATCCGTAATGCCATCGCCGTTGTAATCGCCTGGGTAAATGCTAAAAGTATCTTTCCAATTGTTGTTTGCCACAGTCTGAACACAATTGTTGAGACTGTTGGCTTCAGCAACAGCTGGTCCCGGACAGAACAGGCTATTAACCGCTCCCACGTAATACAGGTCGGTTATGCCGTCACCGTTGTAGTCCCCCGGGTAAACGTTGTAGTAGTCCTTGAGGTTATTACCAGCTACGGTTTGGGTGCAGGTAATCCACGTGCCTGTACAAAAATGGCTTCCACCGGCACCGACCAAATAAAGATCGGTAATACCGTCCCCGTTGTAATCGCCAGAATAAATGTTGTAGTTATCTTTCCAATTACCTGTCGGCATCTGCACACAATTGCCGAGCATATTGACTTGAGAAACGGCAGACCCTGGGCAGAAAAAAGCAACAGCTGTCCCAATGAGATACATGTCGGTGATGCCATCACCGTTGTAGTCCCCGGGGTAGACACCGTAGTAATCTTTGATGTTGTTACCAGTAACGGTCTCGACACAATTGCTCAGGCTATTGGCTCCAGCAACAGCCGGCCCCGGGCAGAATAAACTGTTAACCGCTCCCACGTAGTACATGTCAGTGATGCCATCACCGTTGTAGTCCCCGGGATAGACACCGTAGTAATCCTTGAGGTTGTTACCTGCAACGGTCTCAACACAATTGCTGAGGCTATTGGCCCCAGCAACAGCTGGCCCCGGGCAGAATAAGCTGTTGACCGTTCCCACGTAGTACATGTCAGTGATGCCATCACCGTTGTAATCGCCGGGATAGACAGCGTAGTAATCTTTGATGTTATTACCCGCCACGGTCTGTACTGCGCTGACAGGATTATTCAACCCTCGTCCGCCATCCGACCAGGCAAAACTTTTGGCAGGAAAACAGGCTCCACTTCCGTCGCAGTAGTCAATTGATGAAACCAATGTTCGCGCGGTGGCGACGCTTGGCGGCCCATAATTCACGCGATAGTTGGCAGCAAGAGTTGCACCAATATACGTTCGTGCATTGAGTAATCTTTTTTGGGCGGCAACGGCGCTTCCCCCCAGATACATTCGCACAATGTCTGGCCTTGTCTCATAGCTGAACTGAACCGAGTTATTTGCAGCCTGCCCAGCTGCTGAGTTGCCACTGTAGTCAATCCGGTTCGGATAGAAATCCCCATTGGCGTTGTCTTCAACATAGCTGAACGTCATGAAGTTGGTCTTGACGTCAGAGATTTTGTTGATGGCCCAGATCCGCACACTGGTCTTGCCCTGCGCTTCAATTCGTGAGTCGGCCGTGTTGCCGTACTCCATCGTCAGCCCGGCCTTGCTCTGTACCGTGAAGGAGGCAACACCGTTGCCCGCTGTTCCTGAGGCAACGATGCGGCTAAAGCTGTCCAGCTCGGTGCGATATTCGCTGCCGGCTGTGCCGTAGGTGCCGCTGACCAGAATCAGCCGCTGCCCGTCCAGGCAATAACGGTCGTTCATGTCGTAGTTGATACTTCCCCGGGCGTTGTCCTGGGCCATGGTTCTGGGGCAGCGGCCGATGGCGCTCAAGCCACCCAGGCCCCAGCCGACGCCGAGCAAACCATTGCCGCTCTGGCTGCTGTAGCTCAGCTCAAGCTTGGGTTCCATGCCGGCGACACCGGGGGGAACCTGGATGGGGATACGGTAAGTGGCTGCGCCGCTTTCGTTGACGGCGAACTGCCCGGCCATGGTGCCGGCCACTGTGGTGGTCTGGGCCTGAGCAAGCGTGAATGCGCTTAGCCACAGGGCTGCGCCCAGCCATACCTTACCTTTTTGCTCCCTCATCGCCCTGCCCTTTTTTTGATTCTTGCTTTTGCTTTTTCAGCTTTTGCAGCTTTTGTTTGCCACCAACTTTAGCGGATTCACGCTACGGCGTCACGCTCGTCACTGTGGCTTTTTTGAGCCGTCCGAGCACCCAGCTGCCGCTGCCTGTATTGGCGGGCCAGTATTCGTTGACGGTGCTCTTGCTGGCGCCGGCACTATTACCCACGGTGATCTGGGTGGGGTCGCCAAATTGCGGGCTCTGGCCGTACTGGTAGCTGTTGGTGACTGTGGGGTATGGCGTACCACCTAAGTCCCAGCTTTCTTCGACGCTCTGGCTGGGGTACACGAAGGTGGTACCTGTGGCCGAACCTGTGCCTTGGGCGTAGGTGTTGGTGGTGCGTTTGAGCACGCCTGCGCTGCCTGCGCCGGCCAGTCTTGTTTCGCTCCTGGCGACGCTTCCCGTCAACGGCCAGTTCTGGTTGAACTCGGTGTAGCTCTCAATGTTGTTCGACAGGTTCTTTGACTTCATCCACCTGAAGCCGAGCATGCCTCTTCCCGTCCCAAGCTCTGCCTTTAACCCGCCGTAGCTGTATTGCGTAGTCACTGTGCCGCCTATGCCGTTGTTGCTGGTGACTGTGCTCACCACGTATTGCGGGTAGACCAGGTCTGCTTTGGGGTAGGCCGAAGCGTTGGGCGCAGTGTCTTTAGCGTAGGTGCTCACGTTTCCAACCAGGGAACTCAAAGCGATCGTGGTCACATCACCGTTTCTGGAAGCAGTTTCCAGGCGGTCATTGGTATTGGGCAAAGAGGTGGTGCAGTAATAGCCGTCGCTGGCGCGTCCACAAATATCTGCAACGCCGTCACCGTTGATATCCGCATACCGCATGGTGCTGTAGTACTGCGGGTAAGCCCAGCCGTTGTTGTCGCCGTAGCTGGCCGACCACTGCGTCAACCCACCAAAACCATTGGTGCCGTTGTTCAGCCCACAATAAAAACCATCGTAAAGGCGGGCGCAAATATCGGGCAGGCCATCGCCATTGATGTCGACATACCGGATGGTGGAATAGTACTGGGGAAGGTTCACGCCACCTGCATCGGTAAAGGTTGGCGACCACTGCGTGATGCCGCTGAAACCAGTGCCGTTACCGGTGTTGATGGCGCAGTAGATCCCATCTCCTCCGCGGGCACACACGTCTGTCAGCCCGTCGCCATTCAAATCCACAAACTGGATCGTGCCGTAGTACTGCGGCAAGTTAAAGCCGTTGACGTCACTGAAGCTTGTTGTCCACATCGATCCTGCCGCAAACCCGGTTCCGTTGCCAAGATTCAAGGCGCAATACAACCCATCGCCCCCACGGCCGCAAACATCCGGCAGGCCGTCGCCATTCAAATCCATGTACTGGATGGTGCTGTAGTACTGCTCGGCACCCCAGCCATTGTTGTCTCCGTACTGCGTCGACCAACGCGTTACAGCGCCAAACCCGGTACCGTTGCCAAGATTCAAGGCGCAATACAGACCGTCCCCGCCGCGGCCACATATATCCGTCAAGCCGTCACCATTGAGGTCCAGATACTGGATGGTGCTGTAAAACTGCACAGGGCTCCAGCCGTTGTCGTCGCCATAACGGGTGGACCATCGGGTCAGAGAAGAAAAGGTGGTGCCGTTGTTGAGGCCGCAATAAATGCCGTCAATCAGCCTCGCACAAATATCCGGCAACCCGTCTCCGTTCACATCGGGATAACGAATGGTGTTGTAGTACTGTGGCTGGTCCAGCCCACCGGCATCGGTGAAACTGGTCGACCAGCGGGACAGTGTGCCGAACCCGGAGCTTCCGCCCAGGTTGAGTCCGCAATAGATCCCGTCGTAATTGCGGGAGCACAAATCCGCGAGGCCATCATTGTTGACATCCACCAGCACCAGGTTGTTGTAGTACTGCGGCAAACTGAAGCCGTCTGCGTCGCCAAAGCGTGGATGCCATTTGGCTAGTGGCTGGAGCGACGTATTGGTGACAGCCTTGTACGCAAAAACGCTTTGGGGCAAACAGGTACCACCCGGCGCGCATTCCGCAACGGTCAGCAGTCTGGAACGGCTGGTAGCGGGACTTGGGCTGTATGTCAACGAATAGGTTTTCGTGAGGGTGCTGCCGTTGTACAGCTGAATGCCGCTGATGCGCCTGTCCTGCTGAATGAGGCTGCCTCCCTGGTAAACCTTGGTCTTGTCGGTCCTGGTGGTGTCGTATTGAATGCTGATGGACTGACTGCTCGGCAAGCCCGCTGTTGCGTTGCTGCCATAGCTGATAGTGAGCGGGGCGTACACGCTGCTATCCGCACTCTCGTAATAGCTGAACGTCATGAAATTGGTCTTGACGTCAGAGATCTTGTTGATGGCCCAGACTCTGACCGTGGGCTTGCCCTGCGCTTCAATTCGTGAGTCGGCCGTGTTGCCGTATTCCATCGTCAGCCCGGCCTTGCTCTGCACCGTGAAGGAGGCCACGCCGTTGCCCGCGGTACCTGACGCAATGATGCGGCTGAAGCTGTCTAGCTCAGTGCGGTATTCGCTGCCGGCAACTCCGTAGGAGCCGTTGACCAGAATCAACCTTTGTCCATCAAGGCAGTAACGGTCGTTCATGTCGTAGTTGACGGCGCCGCTCACGTTGTCCTGGGCTTTGGTGCGGGGGCAGCGGCCTATGGCACTCAAGCCGCCAAGGCCCCAGCCCATGCCTAGCAAACCGTTGCCGCTCTGGCTGGTGTAGTTCAACTCGAGCTTGGGTTCCATGCCGGCAACGCCGGGTGGGACCTGGATGGGGATGCGGTAGGTGGCAGCACCGCTTTCGTTAACAGAGAACTGCCCTGCCATGGTGCCGGCCACTGTCGTGGTCTGGGCCCACGTGACCGTGCCCAACAGCCACAGAGCTACGCCCAGCAATACTTTGCTTTTTTGCTCCCTCATCGCCCTGCCCTCTTTTTTTGATTTTGGTCGTCGTCGACTTTAGCTGATCGCCGTTACGGTGTCACGCTCAAACGGGCCCCGACTAAGCCGTTCAGCTGCGCCAGCAAGATCTGAACAAGGTATTTGCTTCGGCGGAGACCTCAAGGAAATCGGTGTCGATTGCGCAACCTGAACCTGGACGGACGGCTGGTGTGCTCCGCCTGGAGTTTGAGCTGGGTGCGATGGCTAAAGCATCGACGGTGACGGAGGCGCTCAACGGCGGTTATGAAAGTCGGCCCTGGCAACTTGAGAGTGTGACGGGTGGGGGTAGCGGTACCCCCGATAGGGTTCGCTTCAGCGCAGATGGTTCGGGGTTTGTGGTTTGTGCAACTCAGCAAGCTTTGATTGCGGCAGCGGGGCAAATCATCCGCTACTTGTTGAATTCCGTCGAATTCTGATCCAGTTAGCGCAGTATGGAGTCAGACTTCAGCGCAATTCACTAGGTGGAGTTATTCGCCCTTAGAGGTCTTAGAGGTGTTTTTGATGAGAAACGGAATGCGAGCTCCGATACAAAACGAAAAAGAAAGGACTATGCTGTAAATCAAATAATGCGGAAGCGCGACGCACCAATTTCTCAACGCAATCTCAATCGGAAATCGACCGAGGAGAGTCGCAAGTAATGCGAACAAAAGTACAACGATCACTACCCCAACGACAACGATTGGTACATAACTCATTTGAATTTTTCGAAGCAGCACAACCAGCGGCACACCAAAAACGGCAGCCATAAAGTAACAAAAAATCATCTCTACCAAGACTTGGTTAATAGCTGCACCAAGATCGTTGATGCCATAGCTGGCTAACACCCCTATCGGTACCAGCATGGCTCCGTAGCCACGCCAAATATTGCGGGTACCTAATGCATTGAATGAGCGCGGTAGAAGCTTGCACAAGGCCTCGTTGCTTACATGCATTATCAGTATTACCACGGCAATGAATGGCAATATATAGGGGAGGATGCTGCCTGTTTTCAATTGAAGTTTTCTGTCAACAAGAACCAAATCTTAAACATGCACCCACCGCTTGGGCATTTTCGAACCCAATGGTGCGAAACAACGCAGCGCCGAGTCGGCTATTTGCATCTGCCATGAAAGCACTAGAGTTTGTCCCTACTCCAGCTGACCAAATATGCACATTTCCTGCGGCATTAACTGATAGCCACCGAACGACGTAACCGTCATGAAACATGTGACCATTAGAGGTTCCATTTATTATTAAATCAGGATTAACCCGGTATTGAGTAATAGGATTTCCGCCACGAAGCACCGCGGCACGCTCTTGACCTACAGACGTACATCCGCCTTGTGCTGGAGCCGAATTACATCCAAGCTGTGAGCGAGCCGCAGCCAAGCAGCCATCTGTCGAGACGTTACATAGCGTTGGACTACTCTGTGGTTCTGAGAAATGTGATCGTGGATCTTTTAGGTCGTAGTCACTTCCATTACACGCGTGCGCGAGACAGTTGTACATATACCCGAAGGCGGCAGTAACTGCGCCATTTTCGAACTTTCCTCCTGCGATCACAGAGCCGACCCCACCGACGATAGCAATCTTCGCAATTTGCAATTCACGACTGCCACCGCCGACATACGGCGTCGCCAACTCAGCAAAACCTGCAGACAGCGCACCAGACTGGCAGCTACCCCCACTTGCAACGCTGGAAGCACAGCCAACGGCAGCATGGGCCGCAATACTACCAATTGAGCCCGGTCCGCCAAGGTCCATACCTCCAACAATATTGAATGCAATTGCAGTACCGAAACTAATAGCACCGGCTTTAAAGGCCGCAGACATAGACCCCGTACTTTGATAGGCATAGTATGAAGAGAACGCCGCCGACCCAAGGGGCCCACCTAAAGTACCAGCTACTATTTGCCCCGCAGCGTAGATCAGCGGATTGCTCATCACAAACTGGTCTATCTGCTTCTGCCCCGGCTGGGCCGCGATCAGATTGAAGGTGTTTCTCGGAGACGGATTGATTGAGAATGAGACGAACGCCTTGAGCAAGCCCCCCAAACTGAAGTAGCCACTGGGATCCGTGAGCGCCAGCGGATTATTCAGGACATAGGTGTAGCGGTTGTAGCTCTGCGCAAACGCCGGATCCTGGATGAACGGATCCGCACTCATGAACCTGCCGATGAGCGGGTCATAGATCCGCCCATTCATGTGAATGACCCCCATCTCATCGAGGTGCTCATGCATGGTGTAGCCGCGGTCGGTGTTGTAGCCGACGATTGAGTCCAGCACATCCGGCGTGCCGTTCACAAACCTGCGCTTGCCCCAGGCATCAAAGGCCATGCGCTCGACCACCGTTCCGGTTTCATCACTGATCGCCACCACGCTGCCCAGGTGGTCGTGGTGCATGTAGCTGGTGGTCGTGGCCGTCAAGGTACCCAGGGTGCCGGTTCTTTGCACAAACAGCGCAAACACCACCCCACCGGCGCTCATGTAATGCTTGTTCTCGGTGACGCCTGTGGCCTTGAGTTCTTTCTCGTAAGAGAGGCCCAGGGAGTCTTCACCGTTGAGGTACCAGGTCGTGCCCGGGGTGGGCCCGCCCGTGACGGTCTGCTTGATGCGCTGGTGCTCGGGGCCGTAGACGAAGGCGAGGTTGCGGTCTACCGGGCCGGCCGTGCTGCCCGACATGTTGCCGAAGGTGATGGCCGCCGGCATGTTGAAGCTGGTGTAGGTCTCGCCGCGGTACGTGTGGCGGCTGTTGACGGCGTCCAGGCTGACGGTGTATTCGAGGTTGCCATTGCCGACGGTGACGCCGTTGACCGTTTGGGCGCCCGGCTTGTAGTCGTCAAAGGCATAGGTCAGCTGGCGCGTGCCGGTCAACGCGATCTGCGCGCCGGGGGCGGTCTCCAGCGTGATGTTGGTCATGCGGTTGGGCCGCTGGCCGTCATACCAGTAGCGGCCCACATCGCTCTTGTAGGTGATGTTGCCGCGGGCGTCGTACATCACCTCGGTGGTGGTGGGCGGGCTGACGGCGCCGCCCAGCAGGGTGTTCAGGGTCAGGCGGTTCAGCGTGTCGTAGCTGAAGCTTTCCTGGGTGCCGACGCCGGGGCTGTTGTCTGATCGGGTGGTCAGGTTGCCCAGGGAGTCGTAGGTGTAGCTCTGGCTCAGCACATTGCCGGTGGCCTGCCCGTCTTTGGTGGCGGTCTGGCCGGTGAGCTTGCCGGTGGCTTCGTTGTAGGCCTTGACGGTGGTGACCTGGTTGCCCTGCCTGTACTGGGTGATGTGGCCTTGGGCGTCCATGGCCAGCACTTCGTAGCTGACGGTCTGGGTGAAGCCGTTGGTGCCGCCGCCGTTGACTTGCTTCAAGTAGCCGGTGGCGCTGTAGACATAGCTGGCCTGGTAGCCGGTGGGCCAGGTCTTGCCGCTCATGCGGCCGGTGACGGCGTCGTAGGCGACGCTGACGACAGCCGGCGTTGAGGGGTTGTCCAGCACGGTGGAGGTGGCGCTGGGGCGGCCAAGGGCGTCATAGGTGTGTACGCGTTTGTAGCCGTTGTCGGCCTTGGCTTCGCAGAGCTTGCCGATGCCTTTGCCGCAGGCGCTGCCGTCGAACCTGGTGTCGTAGCTCCACTGGCTGACGAGGTCGGGCTCGGTGCGCTGGGTCAGGCGGCCCAGGGTGTCGTAGGCCATGGTGACGCTCTGGCCCAGGCTGTCCCTCTGCCAGACGAGCTCGCCAAAGACGTTGTAGCGGTACTCCCAGGCGCCCATGGCAGGGTCGGCCATGCTGGTCTTCTGGCCGCGCTGGTTGTACGCCATGGTGGTAATGGAGCCGGCGGCGTTGGTGCGGCGTTGGT
>NZ_JBFUBA010000010.1:0-32780 GCF_056405995.1 Polaromonas sp. P1_E11 | reverse complement strand
CCAACTACATCCGCAAGGATGTGCAGAGCGACCCTGCGGGCAAGCTCAAGCGCTTCCAGGCGGGCTACTCCTACAAGATGAGCAACCGCACTTCGCTGTACGGCTTTTATGACCGCACGGACCCGAACAACCGGGTTGCCAATGACGTGATCCGTGTTTACGGCGTGGGCATTCAGCACAACTTCTGAGCGCCAGGAGCTGGCGTAACTAGCTGATACGCAAAGCCCGCCTCCGGCGGGCTTTTGTCATGGACAACAGGAACGCCCTGGACGGGCTCCATCATTTTGAAAGCATGGGTATGTCACTTAAACATTGGATCAGCGCAGGCATTCTGGGAGCGACTTGTGCCGTTGCCTCATCCGCTCCGCAGGACATCGTGATCGGCCAGATCGGCCAGCTTAAAGATCCGAATTCCGCGGCAAGCCAGGTCAAGGTGGGCGTGCAACTGTATTTCGACGTCGTCAACGAGCGGGGTGGCGTTAACGGGGCGAAACTGAAACTTGTCACCAAAGACCGGGGACCGGACGGGACGGACTCAGTGGAAAAAACACGGGAAATCATCCAGGAAGAAAAGCCTGTTGCATTGATCGGATTTTCTGGAACTGCGCCTGTTGAAGCGCTGGTTCAGGAAAAGGTGCTGGCCGCGGCCGGCATTCCTTTGGTGGGACCTCGAACGGGCGCCGTATCGCTTCATCAACCGGTGAACCCCTGGATTTTTCACACGCGGGCCAACTACGCCCAGGAGGTGCAAAAGATTGTGTCCCACATGAGCATCATTGGTCACAAACGCATCGCGGTTCTCTACGAGAAGAGCCCGTTTGGCATTGAAGGTTACGACCGGGCTCTACACGCGATCAGGGGAAAAAGCCTTCAGCTCTCGGGCAGTGCAAGCTACGAATACGGCACGACCAATGTCAGTGAAGCGGTCGCTACGATTCTCAAGGCCAAACCCGACGCGGTTATTTCGGTGGCGACGAGTGCTGCGACCGCCGAGTTCTACAAGAATTTTCGCCAGGGCGGAAGTTCGGCGTTTGTCGTAGCCCTTTCTGTCACCGACGGTGCCGCCGTCGTGAAAAGAATCGGCAAACAGGCCGCCTACGGCTTGGGCATAGCGCTGGTGGTGCCTGATCCCTCCAGCAAAACTTCCACACTCATCAGGGAGATCCAGGAGGACCACAAGAAATTCGGCGTCCCGGGGTCTGATTTGAACCTGGCAGTGACCGAAGGCTACATTGCGGCCAGGGTGCTGACCGAAGGCCTGAAACGCGCCGGACCGAATCCCACTTCTGCGAAGTTGAAACGATCCCTGGAGTCATTGAGGGATCTAAATCTCGGCGGATTCTCCATCAACTTTTCTCCGATAAATCACTCGGGCTCGACTTATGTCGACATCATCGTACTGGGCCCTGACGGTAGAATGCTCCGCTAAGACAAACACGCCCGCTGAGTGGAAATTCAGCGGCAGAAAAAGGCAATGGACTATAACGTAGCGTCGGTAGATGAAGCACTCGGCTTGTTGATGCTTGTAGCCCAGAATCCCGGTCTGGGTGTGACCGAGCTTTCCAAAAGATCGGGAATTACCAAAGCCAGGGCGTTCCGCCTTTTGAGCACGCTGGAGCGGCGCGGTTTCGCGCAGCGATCGGGTGACGCGGCGACCTACCATCTCGGCTACAACGCATTGCTTGTTGGGTTGGCTGCCGACGAACAGGTCAGCCTGGTCAGGCAGGCCAGCAAATATCTTCAGCAGCTGGCCAGCAAATTCAACGAGATTGTTCAGATCCGTGTCCGTGACGGGTTTGAATCTGTCTCCGTGGCCCGATGGGACTCTACCCATGATGTGCGCATCCATGGGTCCGTCGGCATGAGGCGGCCTCTTCATGGCGGTGCTTCGGGCAAGGTCCTGCTGGCCTATGCCCCCGCAGAGTTTCTGAACGAATTTTTCGCCCAGGACTTTCAGAAGTTCACGCCCAACACCATCGTTCAACGCGCCAAATGGAACGAGGAGCTGATCAAGATCCGCAAGCAGGGTTACGCCACTTCCCTGGGCGAAATCACGAATGAGGTGCTTTCGGTGGCGGCACCGGTGCGCGACGGAACATCAAAAGTCATCGCCGCAATGGCCATCTCCATTCCTTCAAGCCGCATCACGGCCAAGGGGCTGGAGAAGCTGGCCAAGCCGCTGTGCGCGGCTGCCTACGACCTTTCGGTTGAGCTCGGATATCGTCGCTCCGACGCCTCTGCCGATTAGCGACGGCGCACCTGGCGTGGTGCGCTGCAGCCGTTATTGAGAACGCTTCGGGATCACTGGAAGCACCACATGCGATGGATGCTGGCTGCTCATGTACACCTTGTTGAGAGCTACTCTGCTCGTCGTTGCCTGCGCCTCAGGATCCCCGGTGTTCGGGTTGACGTCAAAGTGCGGGAAGTTGCTGCTCGAAATGTCTACCCGGATGCGATGCCCCGCCTTGAACAGGTTGCTTGTCGGAAACGCCTCGATGCGGATGGGGTACACCGTTCCAGGCGTCATCAGCTCCGGGTGCTCCCAAGAGTCCCTGTACCTCACCCGCAGAATTCCGTCGGTGAGGTTCATGGCGAAACCCTTTGGGTAGTCTTCGCTTTGCGGATACACATCGACCAGCTTGATGGTGAAATCCGTGTCCGGGCAGTCGGAGGATATCCACAAGTTCGCCACCACCGGCCCTGTAATCTCGACATCCTCCACCAGCGGTTCGGTCGAAAAGGCAAGCACATCTTCACGGTCGGTCAGTGGGTAAAACGGTTCTGCGCAACCAAAGAAGCGCTCATCGGTCGTCTGGTCAAATGCGCCGGCCAGTATTCCGGGTGGACGTGAAACCACGCTGCCGCCCAAGGTGGGAACCGAATTTTTGGGGTCGAACCGGTACGCCAGCGCACCATGATGTCTCTCTGGAAGAGAGGGGGACAGCGAACGATCAACCTGAAGATGGTAAGGCGTCCACTGCGTATCCGGAATCGGCCAGTCCTGCTCAGAACGCCAGGTTCCGCCGTGGTCAAGACGCCCCTCGCTGTTTTTTCTGCCGGAGCCGCCGCCCATCACGAACAGCCTGACATCTGCATTGCCTTCAGCGGCCGGAAGGCCTTTGAGCCAGTGGTCAAACCATTTGAGCCTTGCTTCAAGAAAGGTCGCGGCGACGTGATTGCCAAAAGTGGATTGTTCGCCGAAGTCCACGTCACCTGAATAGGTCAGCCACCTGTTTCCGTGCACCCACGGACCAAAAACGAGCTTTACCGGAGCGCCGATTTTCTTGAGGCTGACGTAATTTTCGGCAGCGGTGCGCGTATATACGTCATACCAGGAAGACATATGGACTGTCGCCACATTCTTGAGGTGATGGTAGAACCCCTCCGCATAAATTCCGGGCTGCTTCCAGTACGCATCGAACGTCCCACGCTCCCATTGATCGAAGAGAAACTCTTCGTACTCAGGCGCTTCGGACAGCGGGGAATTCCCGCGTCGCCACGGCATTCTTCTGAACCAGTCGTCGACGTCGATATTCTTCAGGGTGCTGGCGACTGCCGTATTTTCCGATCGCTGGGCAATGCTCGATGCGAAGAGAACGGCCCACGCGGCCTGCTTCAACTCATATGCCCCCCCCTGCCGGATGCCGCTTTGATAGCCATTTGAAAACCCCCCGGAGTCGACATACATGGCCAGCAGGCCAGGTGCGCCGGTAGACGCAAGGGCCATTTGCGTATGTGCCGCATAGGAAAGGCCCTTGGTTCCAATTCTGCCGTCGGACCAGGGTTGGCGCACGATCCAGTCACAGGTGTCATGGCCGTCGTTGGCCTCGCTCAGATACTTCGTGAATGTTCCTTCGGACCCGTATCTGCCGCGGCAATCCTGGTACACAACGATATAGCCCTGGGCCACAAAATACGTTGCCACCTCTTCGCGCGACATGGGGCGCGTGCTCCCCGGTTCGCGTTCGGTGCGGCTTTCAAGGTGCTTCCCATAGGGAGTGCGTTCCATGATGACCGGGAGTGGTTTCGGATCTTCTCCCGCCTCTTGTCTCGGGCGATATATATCGGTCGAGAGCCTTACGCCGTCCCTCATCGGCACCATCACATTGCGTTCAATCACCACAGCAAGATTGCTGAACGTCGAGTCTTTCATTGATTACCCTGGTTCGGCTCGGATTGGAGCGCCACCGGTGCTGACACCAGCACCGGTGACCCCCTCACCTCACCCCTATTCGTTGATCTGTTTTACTTCGAAGCTGCGTCCTTGATGGCGCTGGCTACCGTGTAGCCATCACTTCGCGGGACCATGCTCAGGCCTTTGCGCAATCCCCATGCCACCTTTGCGTTATGCACTGGAATGATGGCAACGTCCTCCGCGGCAAGCCTGGCGGCCGTTCGCTGCAGCTCTTCACGTTCCTTGTCATTCAATGTCTTTGACGCAGAGCGGATCGCTGCATCGAAATCCTTGTTGCTGTACCGCCCGTAGTTGTTGGCTCCGGTCCCCTGGGCCTTGTCAAAGGTATGGACGACGGCGGTGTAAGGCTCCAGCGAATCACCGAGGATCGCACCGATGCCAAACATGGCCAGGCTGAATTCGGGCTCGCCGCCGGCTCCACCGCCTGTCGCCCGGGTAACAAAGTTGGCGTAGGGGAGTGTCCTTGCGTCGGTTTTTATCCCCGCCTGGGTCAACATCTGGGCAATTGCTTCGCAGACCCGTGCGTCGTTGAGGTACCGGTCATTGGTGCAGTGCAGAACCACCTTGAATCCGGAGGGGTAGCCTGCCTCGGTCAGCAAGGCTTTGGCCCGCGCCGTATCTCCGGATTGAAGCTTCAGTGCGGGCTCGTGGCCGGAAAAGCCGGCTGGAACGATCTGCGTCGCTGGTTCCGCGTCGCCTTTCATGACGAACTTGTTGATGGCGTCCCTGTTGATGGCCACTGTGATGGCCTGGCGGACTCTTTTGTCCTGGAACGGGTTCTTGGTCAGCGGTTTCCCATCATGACTGGTGACATAAGGCGAAACTGCCCGGAATTGGTCCATGGACAGGTAATTGAGTAGATAGGAGGTCGTAGAGACCACCGACACCTTGTCGCTTTTCTTCAAGGTCTCACTCAAACCACCGGCAGCGCCATCAATGACATCGACGCTGCCGCCCAGCATTGCCGCCGCTCTCGCCGGTTCTTTCGGTATGAATTGATAAATCACTTTCGACCAGGCCGGTTTTGAGCCCCAGTACGTGTCGTTGCGCGTCATGGTCACTTGCTGGCTCGGGATGAGGCCCGCATACTTGAAAGGACCGGTCCCCACCGCTGCCTTCCCGCTCTCAAAGTCCGACTCCTTGATCTCCGCACCGCTTCCTTTCGGAATAATGGCGACGATACCCACGCTTTCAGGCAGGGTCGGGGCGGCTTCTTTCGTCTTGATGGTGAGCGTCAGCGGGTCCTGCACCCGGATACTGTCGATCGCCCTCAAATAGGTCTTGTACGTTCGCGGGCCGGTCAGCGCCTTGGCCCTGTCGAGCGAGAACTTCACGTCATTGGCCGTCATCGGCTCACCATTGTGAAATTTGACGCCGGGGCGCAACTTGAATTCCCATTGTTTTTCGTCTATCGCCTTCCAGGACAAAGCCAGCAGAGGAACGGGATGCAGTTTTTCGTCCTGGCCAACCAGCGAGTCGTAGACGTTCATCCAGACGCTGCGATTTGCGGCGCCCAGAACGTGGGGATCGGCAGAAGTGACTTCAGCCTTGAACCCGATCCGTAAATCGGCAGCTGACGTCATACCCGAAAGCGTCACAGCCACAGCAGCCGCCAGCAACCGGCGGGGACAAATTAGTGCGATTCCCATTCTGAAGCTCCATGAAGTTAGGCCAGGCCTTTACAGCAAGGCAAATACAAATGTATCGTTGAATGATACATCGTATTGTTGTACGATACAACAACTCCGGGATTTTCGCTGTACCGGCCTTACAGAATCATCAGGCGGCGAGGGACTTTTGACCAGAGGGAACACAGAACCGGGACGCTTCACGGAATAGAACTCTACGGCCCGGGTTCAGCGCAGGCGGAGCCCGCTGGCTTGCCCCCCATAAGGATGTCAGCCTGTGTCAGGCATTGACCGTGCCCAGAAACGACGCTGGGTAGCGCAGTCCGGCGGCCGCGTCGGGCGGGAAGGCCTTGTCGAGCTGGACCAGCTCGGCGGGGCTTAACGTGACGTCGAGTGCAGCGATGTTCTGGTCGAGGTAGCTGCGGCGCTTGGTGCCCGGGATGGGAATGATGTCGTCACCCTGCGCCAGTACCCAGGCAAGCGCCACTTGCGAGGTGGTGACGCCCTTGGCCGCGGCCAGGTCCTTGACGGCATCCACCAGGGCCAGGTTGCGCTGGAAATTCTCTTCGGCAAAACGCGGCGAAAACTTGCGGCGATAGTCGTCGGCGGGCAGGTCTTCAGGTTTGCTGAAGGCGCCGGTCAGGAAACCGCGGCCCAACGGCGAATAGGGGACAAAGGCCACGCCGTGCTCGCGGCAGGCGGCCAGGGCGCCGGTGACTTCGGGGTCGCGCGTCCACAGCGAATATTCACTCTGAAGCGCGGCGATGGGATGCACCTTGCAGGCACGCGCCAGCGTGGCGGCCGAGGCTTCGGACAAACCCAGATAGCGCACCTTACCGGCTTTCACCAGCTCGGCCATGGCGCCCACGGTCTCTTCAATGGGCACGGTTTTGTCGACGCGGTGCTGGTAATAGAGGTCGATCTGGTCGATGCCTAAACGCTTGAGACTGGCGTCGCAGCTGGCCTTGACGTATTCAGGCCGGCCATTGACGCCGCGCGCCGCTTCATTGGCCGGGTCACGCGTGATGCCGAACTTGGTCGCGATGAACACGTCCTTGCGGCGGCCGGCGATGGCCTTGCCGATCAGCAGCTCATTGGTGTGCGGGCCGTAAATGTCGGCGGTGTCGAGGAAATTGAGGCCGCGGTCGAGCGCGTGGTGAAGGGTGGCGACGGACTCGGCGTCGTCGCGGTTGCTGTAGAAGTCGCTCATGCCCATGCAGCCGAGGCCGATGGCGGAGACTTGTGGGCCGTTGCGGCCGAGGGCGCGGGTTTTGATCATGGTGTGTTTGCGTCGGGTTGAAGGGTTGGTTGAAAGGGTTGATAGACAGGGAGATGGGTTCAGGCGCGCTTCGGCACGGCGCGCAGCTCTTCATAGAGGCCGAGCTTCTTGCGGATGTACTGCAGGGTTTCGCGCTGGCTGCGGATACCGGCCTCCAGCCGCGCGGCGTGCGCTTCGAGCAAGGTTTTCCGCTCGTCCAGGCTGGCGGCGGTATTGCCTTTGCGCAGCAGTTGGGCGTAGCGCTGCATGTCACGCATCGACATGCCGGTGGCACGCAGACGCACCAGGAAGTCGAGCCAGCGCATGTCGGCTTCGCTGTAGCGGCGCGCGCCGCTGCGCCGGTCGATGGGCGCGATGAGGCCGATCTGCTCGTAATAGCGCAGCGTGTAGGCGCTCAGCCCCGAGGCTTCTGCGGCTTCAGCAATGGTTAAGGAGATGGTGGGGTAGCCAATGATTGCGGTGGTCATGAAAGGGACTGTAAAACTTCGAGCGCACTCTAAGTCAAGCCCCTTTTTCGCACAGGGTGTTTGGCTGCCGCGGCCATCGAAAACGGCAGGCAAAAAAACTCTGCATCCTCAGCGGCGACAATGGGGGACATCCTGCAACGCAAGAGCACCCCCATGACCCAAGCCCAAGACCCCAACCGCGCCAGCGAACTCAAAAAGATGGAACTCTGCGACTCGTGCGCGGGCATCCAGCGCAACTGGCGCAAGGCCCCGGGCCACCCCGAGCTGGTGCAGGGCGACCCGCGCCATGAAACGCGCCGCCACGGGCTGATCACCATCACCCGCTACAAATGCGACCGCTGCGGGACGGCGTGGGAGTATGAGAACGACAAGACCAACCAGAAAGCCGGCTGGTCGGTGGTGGGCCGCTAAGGCGACTCAAGCACAGGCGGCTTACCGCTCTGCGTTGGCGCGCTTGATGAGCGCATCGCACTCGGCGCGAAGCTTCTGCAGCTTGTCTTTCCCGGCATGAAACACCTTGTCGTCGAGCGCACTGACGGCCTTCTTGCCCGAAAGCCCAGCAAGGTAAGACGCTGTTTCAAGGGCGTTTTTGCAGGGTCGGAATTGCTCGAATGGATCGGAACCCTGAATCGCCGAAGGCCACTGCCTGCGCTGCCCGTCCAGCGCGGCCTGGGTCAGACGCAGCCGCTGGGCGTACTTCATGGCTTCGGGCTCCATGGCCCCGATGGCGTATTCATTGAGGACACGCTGCGACCTGATCGCCAGGGCCAGCGCATCCTGCTCGCCCTTGGTGGGTTGCGCCGTCGCCAGCGTGGCGGCCGGAAACAGCAGGAAAGTCAAAAGCATTCGCATCAGGCCGACCATACAGGAATATCAAACCGCGCCCGCTGTTGCCGGCAGCTTAACCTTCATCGGTTGAACGCTGACCCTGATACGGGCTTTTGAATGACATGTGCGGCGGAAGGCCAGGCGCACTATTCCTGGGCTGAAAGGACAATGAATGAAACGAAGACTGCTTCTCGCCACCACCGCACGGCTGTGCCTGGGTGGCGCTGTGTATTTCACCCTGCCAGGCGCACAGGCCCAGCCCAGCTACACCGTCAGCATGGCCCAGCTGCAGGATGCAGTGGCCAAGCGTTTTCCGGTGCGCAAACGCGCCAACGGCCTGCTGGACATGACCGTGCAGGCACCGCAGCTGCGCCTGCTGCCCGAACAGAACCGGCTGGGCGCCGCCATGGCGGTGGAAGCCGCCGGCCCGGCATTGCAGCGCGCCTACCCCGGCACCTTTGACCTGGACTTTGCGCTGCGCTACGAAGCCAGTGACATGACGATACGCGCGCACCAGCTGCGCGTGAACACGCTGCAGTTTGACGGCCTGCCGCCGCAGGCGTCGATGCTGGTGTCAGGCTATGGCCCGCAGCTGGCGGAACAGGCACTGCAGGGCGCGGTGCTGCATTCGCTCAACCCGCAGGACCTGGCACTGCCCAACAGCATGGGCGTGCAGCCAGACCGGATCACCGTGACGGCGCGGGGGCTGGTGATTGAATTTGTGAACAAGCCGCTGAGCTGAGCCAGCAGACCGCCGCGGTAGTGCGCTAGCGGCGCTGCTCGCCCACCAGCGCCTGCACATAAGCGCGCAGCGAGGTGCGACCGCGGACAGGCGCATCGGGCACGGTGTAATGCCGGTCCAGCGTGATTCCTGTCATTGCCGCATACGACCTGGCCGCGGCACTTGAAAAGCCCATGGCCCTGAAGGCCTCTTCCCATTTCTCGCGCGGCGCAACGCGCACCGAGACGGGTTTTTGCAGCGCCTCTCCAAAGGCCGCGGCAACATCGCCTGCGCTGTACTGCTCTGGCCCTTCAACATGAAAGAGGCCGGTTTTGCCGGCGGGCTCGGTCATCAGCCGCGCGGCGAACTCACCCAGGTCTTGCGGCGCCACCATGGGCAGCTTGAAATCTGCCGGGTACATGGAATCGATCACACCTTCATCTTGCGCGGTCTTCAGCGCTGCATCCCAGTTGCTCATGTAGTAGGCCGCGCGTATCACGCTGAAGGGCACGGCTTGTGCCTCCAGTGCTTTTTCCATGTCGTAAAGGATGCCCAGGTCGCCCGCGCGCTGAACGGGCTGGGCGCCATAGGTGGACTCGGCCACGATCTTCTCAAAGCGTGTACCTTGGAGTGCCTCAATGATGGACGTCGCCGTGCTGCGCTCTTCGGCATCGGTGTCGGTTGAAGGAGCCGCCGGCGGATTGAGCAGAAAAAGCCGCGTGCCCTGCTGGAAGACTTTGCGCAGCGCGGGCACGTCGTGAACGTCGGCCAGCGCGACCTTCGCGCGTTGGGGCACGTCGTATTTGGCCTTGCCTTCCCGGCCGGATTTTTTGGGGTCGTGTGTGACGAGCGTCACGGGCTCGCCCGCGCTGATCAGGCGTTTGACCAGCGCCGAGCCGACATGGCCTGTTCCGCCAAGAATGATGTGCATGGGAATCTCCTGGTGTCAAAAGTTCCATGCTCGAGGCAGGCTAGGCTCCCCAGTGACAGCCACTGGAGCCCTGGAAAGTCGGAATGCGCTGACAAGGGATAAGGCGGACTGCGACGCAATGCGGTCACAAGGAGACAGGCAAAAAAAGACAGGCCGGAGCCTGTCTTTTTGGATCAGCGGGTGTCAGCGGGCACATGGCCCGCGTTGCCGCTTACTTGGTGCCGGCTGCCTTGACGTCGGTCTTGGCTTCTGCCTTGACTGCACTGGTGTCGACAGCAGCGTTGGCCTTGTCGGCGGCGGCTTTGGCCTTCACGGTATCCACCTTTGCGTTGGCATCGATGGCGACGCCGGCTGCTTTGGCATCTGCCTTGGTGGTGGCCTTTTCAGCTTTGGTATTGGCCTTGGCTTTGTCGTCAGCGTCTGCCTTTTCAACCTTGGCTTCGGCCTTTGCTTTGGCTTTAGCGGCCTTGGCATCTGCCTTCGCGGTTTTCTCTGCAGCTTTGGCTTCTGCCTTTTCGACCTTCGCATCGGCCTTGGCGTCTACCTTGGCTTCTTTTTTAACAGCAGACGTCACAGACTTGTCGGCCTTGGCTTCAGCCTTGCTGGCAACCGGAGCGGTTTGCGTGGACGATTCGACAGGTGCCGGTGTTTGTGCAGAAGCAATGCCGACAAACAGGGTAGCAATAAGAGTAGCGAGCAATTTGTTCATGAGAGAGTCCTTTGAATGGATGGATGATGGAAATTATTGTTATCACGTAGCCCGTGTTCAACGGGATGGGGTGCGGCACTGTTGACCAGGCATACACACCGTTGCACAACACACCTGCGCCTTACATCGCTTGTCGCTGTATGGCGACAATACCGCCTCGTTTTGGGCTGGCCTGTAGGATGTGGCGCTTCCACCGTGTAATGAATAAAGCCCGCGGCATCCACACAGGTTGTTATCGTCAGTGGTGGCGTTAGCGGCAGCGTCATCGCTGCTTTCTGGCAATGCACCCGCGTTCGACGAGAGCATCACTGATAGTGACCCCATCGGACTTGATCAAGAGATAGGGCCACTCAACGGCTACTGGCACAACGACGCACAACCGAAACGCGCCGCCACCAAGGCGAAGCATGCTTTCGCCAGGCAGCTTTCTCAGGGGTTCAGATGGAAGTGAATGGCAGCGTCCAGGGCCCGGTGCAGCGGATTCTTTTGATCCGCCTGAGTGGGCTTGGTGGGGGATACGGTGCGCGTGAAGCGACGCCGCCCCTGCGATTCGCTTTCGATGAAGATCACGAACGCCGAGGTGCCTGCTTTGAGTTCGGTTTCGGTGTAGAAGGCGCGCTTGTATTCGTTCTCGCCTGAGAGCGCGGCATAGCTCGCTGCATCGACCAAGGTATGGACGGTTTCACCTTCGCGCTTGACTGTGCCGCTTGTTATGGCGGCACCAATGGCACCTCCCAGTGCAGCACCCAGCGCCGCGCTTTTGAGTTCCGCGCGATAGTTTGAATACACCGCAAAGTGATGCAACCTGGTTGGAGGGACAGGTCCGGCACCATACTTTTCCTGCAGACGATGGGAAAACAGCCGGGGGCCGGTGGGGTCTGTGAGGTCCTGGGCCAACCGGAAATAACCGTAGCGATCACTGGTAATCAGCAGGCTAAAGATTTCGCGAGTGCCTTCGTTCTTCGGGCGCAGGTCTTCGACCGGTGTCCGGGCCGACGCCGCGAGGTTCTCGACAGGCAAAGACACCGGGCCTGTGGCGCAGCCCACCAGGGCGAGGGAAGCCAGGAAAGCCAGCAATAGACGCATGGGCATGAACTCCGGTAGTTATCGGCTGATGGCGACAGTCGCCGCCTGCGGGATATTTGGTGCGGTGAGACAGGGTCAATGGCGGAAGGTCAGGCCAACCATTGACCATCGCTTCGATCGAGCGGCAGGACGCACTATTTCGCGGGCGACGTTGAAACAACGTCCTTGACGATCACCTCCGAGACTGTTCGAACCTGCTTGGGGGTGACGGCTGAGAAGATGCCCTCCCAGGCGCTCGAGGAGGTATTGAATTTTTTGGCTCCGAACGACTTGTTCGAAGGAAGCTCGATGTACTGGGCGTCAACGTCCATGTACGCGTTTCCAACCAGCAAGCCCAACACGTATCGCTTCGCTGTAGACACATACTTGAAGTCGTTGACGGTCAAGCGGACAAGGATGGAGGCGTTCGCGGGAATTGCGGCTTCATCCTTGGCAAAGACGAATGGGACCTTCGCGGTTTTGGCGGACTCGGCCAGCGACTCCTTCCATTCTTCCATGAACGACGGCCAATCAGCGTTGCTTCGTACGGCCTGGCTGCCGCTGACGACCGCGACGAGCGCCCCGGAGAGCGCTTGCGCTCGAGGTGTCGCCGCAGACGGCGAGGATGCCGCAGTCGGTGACTGGGTGACCGTCGCAGCGCAACCCACAAGAGAGGCGATGGCGAGGCACAGGATGAGGCGTTGGATGAGTTGTTGCATTTGAATGTGTGAGTTATAGGGAGCGCCCTGGGCGTACGCGATCATATTGGATGGATACGGACGCACCGCAAACGCGGAGTCCCTGATGCTGAAACAGCACGCCGACCAAAAACCAGACCCACCGCGGCCTGTAGGATGTGGCGCTTCCACTGTGTAATGAGTAAAGCAGCAGCATGAACCCTGAAGCATCCGCACAAAAGATCGTCATCGTCGGCGGTGGCGTGATCGGCAGCGCCATCGCGTACTTTCTGGCAACGCATCCACGTTTTGACGGCAGCATCACGGTGATTGAGCGAGACCCGACCTATGCGCAAGCCTCTTCGGCGCTGTCGGCCAGCTCGATTCGCCAGCAGTTTTCGCAGCCGGTGAACATTGCGGTGTCGCAATTCGGCATTGATTTTTTACGCAACATCAAACAGCACCTGGCCGTCGATGGCGATGTGCCTGATATTGGTTTGACCGAGCGCGGCTATTTGTACCTGGCCACTGAAGCCGGCGCAGCCACGCTGCAGGAGAACCACGCGACACAGCGCGCAGCCGGTGTCGATGTGATGCTGATGACGCCTGCCGAGTTGCAGAAGCGCTTTGCGTGGCTGCAGGTGGACGACCTGGCGCTGGCGTCGCTCGGCCTTTCGGGTGAGGGCTGGTTTGACGGTTATGGTTTGCTGATGGCCTTCAAGCAAAAGGCGCGCAGCCTGGGTGTGCAGTATGTGAAGGCCGAGGCCACGAGCTTTGCGCACGGCAACGGCCGCGTGAGCGCCGTGATGCTGCAGGGCGGCGCGCAGCTGCCGTGCGACTGGGCCGTGAATGCGGCGGGTGCATGGGCGCGGCCGCTGCTGGCCGGCACGGGCCTTGACCTGCCGGTGTATGGGCGCAAACGCTGTGTGTATGCATTTGCCAGCCCCGCCAAGACGCCTGACTGCCCGCTGGTGATTGACCCGAGCGGTTTGTGGTTTCGGCCCGAAGGCGACATCTGGATTTGCGGCCTGCCGCCGGCGCAAGACCACAACGATGTGCCACTCGATGTGGACTACGATCTTTTTGACGAGGCCTGGCTGACGCTGGCCAAGCGCGTGCCGGGCTTTGAGGCCGTGCGCATGCAGCGCGCCTGGGCCGGCTACTACGAATACAACACGCACGATCACAACGCGCTGCTGGGGCCGCACCCGGCCCTGCCGAATTTGCTGCTGGCCAATGGCTTCAGCGGGCACGGGTTGCAGCAGTCGCCGGCGGTGGGGCGGGGCCTGGCGGAGTGGATTGCCGAAGGCGCCTACACCAGCCTGGACTTGTCACCGCTGGCGGCGCAGCGGCTGGTGGAAGGGCGTGCCTTGGTAGAGAAGAACGTGATTTAAATTTCACGCCCCTCGTTTTCACACCGGCGGTTGCTACTGAATTGATAGCTGCTTGCGCTCGACCTGCATGGGTTGCAGGCCAATTTCGCATCAATTTACGCCTGCTTTTCGCTGTCCAGGTGACCCATCTGGTAGGCGCCGTAGCGTGTGCCGGCCACCGCGTCGGCCGGCAGCGCGGCTTCAATGCACTGCAGGTCTTCGGCGCTGAGTTTGAGCTTCAACGCGCCCAACGCTTCATCGAGCTGGGCTGGCTTGCGGGAACCGACCAGCGCCACCATGTCGACGCCCAGCGCCTGGCCGCGTGCGATGACCCAGGCAATCGCCACTTGTGATGCCGTGGCGCCCATGCCGGCGGCCAGCTGGTGCAATACATCAACGAGCTGCTGGTTTTTCACCGCGTTGTCGCCGGTAAAGCGCGGCAGGTGGGCGCGGAAGTCACCAGGCCCCGTGGGTTTGGAGCCCGACAGCAACCCGCGTGACAGCACGCCGTAGGGCGTGACGCCGATGCCGAGCTGCTTGAGCACGGGAAAGATTTCTGCCTCAGGGCCACGGCTGACCAGTGAATATTCAATCTGCAGGTCGCTGATGGGGTGCACGGCGTGCGCCTTTCGGATGGTCTGTACGCCGACTTCGCTGAGGCCGATGTGGCGCACATAACCGGCTTTGACCATGTCGGCCATGGCACCAATGGTGTCTTCGATCGGCACGTTCGGGTCAAGCCGCGCGATACGGTAGATGTCGATATGGTCGGTGCCCAGGCGCTGCAGCGTGTAGGCCAGGAAGTTCTTCACCGCTTCGGGCCGGCCGTCCATGCCGATCCAGCCGGCAGACGGGTCGCGCAGCGCGCCGAACTTGACGGAAATCAGCGCCTCGTCGCGCCGGCCTTTCAGCGCCCGGCCGATCAGCATTTCGTTGTGGCCCATGCCGTAAAAGTCGCCGGTGTCGATCAGGTTGACGCCGGCGTCGAGCGCGGCGTGAATCGTGGCGATGCTTTGCGCCTCGTCGTGGGCGCCGTACATGCCCGACATGCCCATGGCGCCCAGGCCAATGGCTGAGACGGATTGCGGGCCGCGAAAGCCCAGGCGGGTGGGGGAAAGGATATTCGTGTTCATGGGGAGCCTTTTCGTAAAAAGTGGATCAGTGTTTGGATGGGCAGATAAGAGAGCAGGTGAATGAACTGTATTGGTTTGAATTAAAAGAATAAACTGCCGTTAAACAAAATAACTGTTAGTGATTTAAAGAACAATAAAGGCCAAAAATCATGAGCGTTGATCGCTACAGGGCGATGGAAGTCTTCACACGCGTGGTGGACCTGGGCAGCTTTACCGCAGCAGCCACCGCGCTGCACATGCCCAAAGCCCGGGTGACGACGGTGGTGCAGGAACTCGAAGCGCACCTGGGGGTGCGCCTGCTGAACCGCACCACCCGCACGCTGAGCCTGACGGACGACGGCGCGCTGTACCACCAGCGCGCACAAGCCATGGTGCAGGACATGGGCGAGCTGGAAGGCACGCTGCGCCGGGCAGTGGCCACGCCGGCCGGGCGGCTGCGGGTGGATGTCCCGGCGGCGGTGGGCCGCCACGTGATCTCACCGGCATTGCCGGAATTTTTCAAACGCTACCCCGACATGGTGCTGGAACTGGGCAGCACCGACAGGCCGGTGGACCTGGTGGCCGAAGGTGTGGACTGTGTGATTCGCGGCGGCCTGGTGCACGACGAAACGCTGGTGGCACGGCCGCTGGGCCGGCTCACGGTGGTGACCTGCGCCGCGCCTTCTTACCTCGCGAAGTACGGCACACCGCAGACCCTGGAAGACCTGGAGCAACACCGCTTCGTCAACTTTCATTCGCCCAAGACGGGACGGGTGTTCCCGTTTGAGTTTTCCAAAGGCGGCGACGCGCGGCAGATTCACCGCCCGCACTGGGTCAGCTGCAACGACGCCGACAGCCACATGGGCGCGGTGCTGGCCGGCCTGGGTTTGTCGCAGCCGCCGCTGACACGCCGCACCTGCGCGCTGCTGGCCAGCGGCGAACTGGTGCGCGTGCTGCCCGACTGGCAGCCCGAAGCGCTGCCGATGATGGTGCTGTACCCGCGCAACCGTCACCTGACGGCCAAGGTGCGCGCCTTTGCCGACTGGGTGGCCGAGGTGTTCAAGGCGGAATTCGCGGCGGGGGCGAAACTGTATTCGTGACTTCGCCAGCGGTCTCGGCAAGCAGTTGCCCTATGGCCGAACCGACGGCCAGATCGTCCAGGTGCCCGAAGTGGCTCAGCCGCAAATGGCCCTGCCTGTCGATCAGCACCAGGCTGGGTGTGCCGCGCAACTGATAGGCCGCCATGGTTTGCGGGATGGGGCCGTCCGTTGCAGGCAAGTCCGCACCAATGGGAAAACGCAGACGCTGCTCATGCACAAATACCTGCAGCGCCTCATGGTTCATCACGCGGTGATGCTCGAACACGGTGTGGATGCCGATGACGGCGACCGACGTTTCGGGAAATGCCTGGCGTATCGCTACGGCCTGCGGCAGGCCGTAACTCACGCAGGCCGGGCACAACATCTGGAAGGCGTGCATGACGATGACCTTGCCGCGCAGGGATTCGAGGGCGATGGGCGACGGTGTGTTGAGCCAGTGCGCGATGTGCCAGGCGGGTGCGAGAGAATAATTTTTGGTTTGCATGAAGGCTTTCAAAAATACTTTCAGCGCGGCCTGCATGCCGCAGATCGCGCACGTCGGGTCAAAGACCCGGGCGGCGAAGCGTCAGGCAGCGGCTCGACTCAGCTTGACGGGCGCGAAATCAACCGGCACCGCAAACGCCACATTGACGTAGTTGGTGAAAAGGTTGAGCGCCACATGCGCGAGGATTTCCACGATCTGCTCGTCGCTGAAGCCGGCCTGGCGAACGGCTTGCACATCGGCCTCGGACACATTGCCGCGTTCATTCACCAGCTTGAGTGCAAACGCCAGCACCGCAGCGGTGGCCGGGTCGGCGGATTCACCGCGCTGCGCAGCGGCCATGCTTTCAGCGCTGACGCCGGCCTTGCGGCCCAGCGCCGTGTGCGCGGCCAGGCAGTATTCGCAGGTGTTGCGGTCGGCCACTGCCACGGCGATCTGCTCGCCCAGTTTGGCGTTGATGACACCGCCCCCCAGCGCGCCGAACGAGCCCCACATGCTTTTGAGTGCGGCGGGGGAGTTGGCGACGGCCTTGAACATATTGGGCGTGGCACCGAAGGCTTGGGTGACCTGATCGAGCAGGGCTTTGCGATCGGCGGAGGTGGCGTTACGGTCGATCAATGGAATGCGTGACATGTGAAGTCCTTTGGAGATTGAAGAGTCGTGGTTGAGGGATGACATTTCGCGCGG
Organism: Polaromonas sp. P1_E11; assembly: GCF_056405995.1. Taxonomy (NCBI): domain Bacteria; kingdom Pseudomonadati; phylum Pseudomonadota; class Betaproteobacteria; order Burkholderiales; family Comamonadaceae; genus Polaromonas; species Polaromonas sp. P1_E11. The sequence continues at coordinate 15,527 of NZ_JBFUBA010000010.1, read as the reverse complement.
CGGGGCTTGTGGGTGCGCTCGCTGCACAGGAAGAAGTTTCGCGCGACAATCAGGACTTATTGGATGAATTCGTCCATCAAATCATCCTTACCGTCCAATCAAGTCTCAACGCCAGCCCACACATGACCACGCCCTCCGAAGGAATTGACCGGCTTTCCGGCCTGATGGAACGCTTTCGCGTGCGGGCCCACATGTTTCACAACGGGCCGCTGTGCGGCGTGACACGCTTCACGCCAGAGGCCGGGCTGGGCTTTTTGCACGTGATGCGCCGCGGGACCATGGTGGTGACGCACCGCGCGGCAACGGGTGCGCCCAGGCGAGTGAAGGTGAGCGAGCCCAGCCTGGTGTTTTACCCGCGGCCGCTGGCGCACGACTTTCACAATGCGCCGGTGGAGGGCGCTGATTTCACCTGCGCAACGCTGGCATTCGACGGGGGCGCCAGCCACCCGCTGGCACGTGCGCTGCCGGCCCTGGTGGTATTGCCGCTGGCGCGCGTACCGGGGCTGGAGCACACGCTGGCCCTGCTGTTTGCCGAGACCGCGCAGGTGCGCTGCGGCCAGCGGCTGCTGGCCGACCGATTATTTGAGGTGTTGCTGCTGCAACTGCTGCGCTGGCTGCTGGACCACCCGGAGGAAGGCAACGCACCCAAGGGTCTGCTGGCCGGGCTGGCCGAACCGCGACTGGCGCGTGCACTGGCGGCGGTGCATGAAAACCCGGGCCATGCGTGGAGCCTTGAGCGCCTGGCGCAATCGGCCGGCATGTCGCGCAGTGCGTTTGCACCGTTGTTCAAACAAAAAGTGGGGCAAACGCCCGCGGACTACCTGGCGACGTGGCGGCTGGCCATTGCCCAGGCCGAGCTGCGCAACGGCCAATCACTCAAGGCCATTGCCGCGCAGCTGGGATATGCCAATGCGTCGGCGCTGTCGCGGCTTTTTGTGCAGAAGACCGGTGTCTCGCCGCGTGAATGGGCCAAGACGGCGGTGTAGCGCGAGGGTGGGTTCGGCATGCAGACGCTACCAAAAAGATAACTACACGGCAGTGCACTGATTGAGCTGCAAGCCAATTTCACTTAAAACTCACGCGACACTGAAGCCAACAGCACAAAGCCGCCCGCCAGCGCAATGTTCTTGAAGAAATGCAGCAGCTGGTTGCGCAGCGCTTGCGGTGTGGCGGCCCAGAAGCCGTGCGCGATGAACGCATCGACCACGAGAAAAGCCGCGGCGGCCAGCGCGAACCAGCGCACCTGCCAGCCGAATGCCAGCGCCAGGCCGGCGGCGACTTCGACTGCGCCTATGGCGGCGGCTGTGTAGTTGCGCAGCCGTACGGATTCGATGAAGTGCGAAGCGCCCGGGCCGATAAAGGCCAGGGCCATGAGGATGCGGGCGAGAGCGAGGACGACAGCGGGTTGCATGGTGAAGCTCCTGAAAATCAATGGTGAAGAGGCACCACACGGCCCGGGCTCAAGCCGGACCGTGTGATGAAGGCCATCAAGCCGTGCGGCGCACCACCGGTTTGAGCATGTCGGCGATGCCGATGCGGTGGGCGAACGCTTCGCGCACGCGTTCGGCCACCACGGTGACTTCACCGGCGCCGTCGTCGATGAAGTCGGTCACCGAGCGGAAAGGGCGCGTGCCGGCGGGCAGGCCGACGATGCGGGTGATGTCGTCGGCCACGGCTTGCGGGTCGGCGTGGTCGGGGCTCAGCGCCGAGAGGCGTTCGCCGACCTTGTCCATGACACCGTCGTAGCGCGCGTAAGCAGCCGTGACCGCTTCGTCGGCCGGCTTGCCAGCGCTGGGGAAGTGCGCCGTGCCTTTGGTGAAGGCGCCGGGCACCACGATGGAGGTCTCGATGCCGAAGCGGGCGAGCTCGTACGACATGGTCACGGCCATCGAATCCATCGCAGCCTTGGCGGCAGCGTAAGGGCCGAGGAAAGGCGGAAAGCCGCCGCGCACCGTGCTGCTGCTGACCCACAGCACCAAGCCAGCTTCGGCCTTGCGCATCGCCGGCAACACAGCGCGGTTCACGCGCTGGCTGCCCAGGAAGTTGGTGTCCAGCACCTTGACGATTTCTTCGGGCGTGTAGGCCTCGGCGGGCCCGACCACCAGGTGGCCGGCGTTGTGCACGATGACGTCCAGGCGACCTTGCTCGGCCATGATGTGCGCCACGGCGGCGTCTGCGGAAGCTTGCGACAGCACGTCGAGCTCAACAGCACGCAGATCGAAGCCGTTGGCAAAACTCCAATCGCGCAGCTCACGCACCTTGGGTGCGTTGCGGCCCTGGATGTCGCGCATGCTGGCGTAGACGGTGTGGCCGGCCTGGGCCAGTGAGCGGACGGTGAGGTGGCCGATGCCGGTGGATGCACCGGTGACCAGGATGACGGATTTCATGATGTGTGTCTTTCTGGAAAGGGTTTGAAAAAGGTTGTTAATGAATCGGTATTGATATGTGGGGAAAGCACGTGAAGATTTCGTAGCGAGCGAGCCGAGGTTGGGTTGAGCACCGGAGCCGTACACCCGTACGGCGAGGAGCGCAGGCCCAAGATCGGTTCGCGCAGTAGAAAGATTCGCGTGCTTTCAGACGACGCCACCATTCGCACGCAACGTCTGGCCGTTGACCCAGGCCGCGTTGTCGCTCACGAGGAAAGCAACCGCACTGGCGATGTCCTCCGGCGTGCCCAGGCGTTCGAGCGGCGCCATCTTGGACATGCGCTCAATCGTCTCGGGCGTTTTGCCGTTGAGGAAAAGCGCAGTGGCCGTAGGGCCGGGAGCAATCGCGTTGATGCGGATGTTTTTGCCGCGCAGCTCTTTGGCCATGATGTTGGTGAAGGTTTCCACCGCGCTCTTGGTGGCGCCGTAGACCGCGTAGCCGGGCAGGGCCAGGCCGATCACGCTGGTCGAGAAGTTGACGATGCGCCCACCGGGCTGCAGGCGCGCGGCGGCTTCGCGCAGGGCGTTGAATGTGCCCTTGACGTTGACGGCGAAGAGGCGGTCAAAGGTGTCGTCGTCGGTGTCGGCCAGCGCCGGCAGGCTGGGCGGCATGATGCCGGCGTTGTTGATGAGCACGTCGACGCGGCCGAAGGCCTGGATGCTGTCGTCGAACAGCTGCCTGACGGCGGCGGAACTGGCGACGTCGGCCTGCACGGCAACGGCCTGGCCGCCGCTGGCCATGATGGACTGCACAACGGCCTGGGCTTCTTCAGCCTGGCCGGCATAGTTGATGACGACGGCGTAGCCCTCTTGTGCCAGGCGCCGGGCGACGGCCGCGCCTATGCCGCGCGAGGCGCCGGTGACGATGGCCACCTGGGTGGCGTTGTTGCTGGAAGCGGTCATTTGAAACTCCTGATGGTTAAAAGTGGGTTGGTTCTGACCGCCCGGGGTGCTGCGTGTGGTGTGCGCCTTTGGTGAGTCAGTGAAGGTATTGTTCTATTCAATCTACATACGATAAATACCGTAAAATTGCCATCACTGTTCAATAATCACCAACAATAAAAGCACGCGTTATGGACCGTTTTCATTCGATGCAGCTGTTCACCCGCATCGTCGAGCTGGGCAGTTTTACGAAGGCGGCCGACGACCTGCTGCTGCCGCGCGCCACGGTGACGCATGCGGTGCAGCAGCTTGAAAAACGCCTGGGCGCGCGGCTGTTGCAGCGCACGACGCGGCATGTCAGCCCCACGCAGGACGGCGCGGCATATTACGAGCGCTGCCTGCGCCTGTTGACCGACCTGGAGGAAGCCGAGTCGGCCTTTGTCAACACGGGCAGCAAGCCGCGCGGCAAGCTGCGGGTGGATTTGCACGGCACGCTGGCCAAGCATTTTTTGCTGCCGGTGATTGGTGATTTTTTTGAGCGCTACCCGGACATCGAGCTGGAGATCGGCATGGGCGACCGGCTGGTGGACCTGGTGCGCGAGGGAGTGGACTGCGTGCTGCGCGTGGGCGAGCTGGCCGAGTCCAGCATGGTGGGGCGGCGCGTGGCCTTGCTCGAACAGGTGACCTGCGCGAGCCGCGAATACCTGGACAAACACGGCACGCCCGAGACGCTGGAGGCGCTGCGCGGCCACCGCGCGGTGAATTTTTTATCCAGCCGCACCGGCAAGGCGCTGCCCTTTGACTTCATCGTGGACGGTGCGCCGCGTCAGGTGCAGCTCAAGGGCCCGGTCGCGGTGACGGACGCCGACGCCTACAAAGCCTGCTGCGCCGCGCACTTGGGTTTTATCCAGGTGCCGCGCTACCACCTGGCCGCGCAACTTGAAGCGCGCACACTGGTGGAAGTGCTGGCCGCTTTCCGGCCCGCGCCCATGCCGGTGTCGGTGCTGTACCCGCATCACCGGCAACTGTCACCGCGCGTGCGCGTGTTCGTGGATTGGGTTGCCGACGTCATGAGCCGGGCCGGATAGGAGCGGCTCAACTAGCGCGGCAACGCATAAGCCCGCACATAGTCCCCCGCACGCGTCCCCAGTGACCCATGACCGCCGGCCACTACCAGCAGGTATTGCCGGCCATCTGCACCGGTGTAGGTCATGGGGGTGGCCTGGCCGCCGGCGGGCAGGCGGCTCTTCCAGATTTCCTTGCCGGTGTTCACGTCGTAGGCACGCACGTAGTAGTCGAGCGTGCCGGACAGGAAGGCGACGCCGCCCGCCGTGGTCAGCGGCCCGCCGAGGTTGGGAACGCCCATGCGGAAGGGCAGGGGCACGGGCGCGAGGTCGCGCACGGTGCCGTTTTTATGCTGCCAGGCAACCGCGCCCGTGGTCAAGTCGGCGCCGGCCACATAACCCCAGGGTGGCGCCTGGCACGGAATGCCCAGCGGCGACACAAACGCGCTGAGCTTGACGGCAAAAGGCGCGCCGAAATTTTCATTGAGCGAGGGCAGGCTGCCTTCCGGCCGCTCCTTGCCCTGCACAAGGAGGCTGGTGTCGTCCGTGCGCGGCACGAGTCTGGAAACAAAGGCCAGATAGGTCGGCGTGGCGAAGACCATCTGCCGCTCCGGGTCCACCGCCACACCACCCCAGTTGAACACGCCGAAGTTGCCGGGATAGATCAGCGAGCCCTGCGTGGAAGGCGGCGTGAAGCGGCCTTCATAACGCAGCCGGTGAAAAGCAATGCGGCAATAGAGCTGGTCGAACAGGGTGGCGCCCCACATGTCGCGCTCCGTCAGCGGCGGCGGGTTGAATGACAGCGCCGAATTCGGTTGCGTGGGCGCGGTGCGGTCGCCCTGCGCAGCGCCCTGCGGTGCCGGTGTTTCCACCACGGGCAAAAGCGGTGTGCCGGTGCGGCGGTCCAGCACAAAGATCTCGCCCTGCTTGGTGGGCTGGACCAGCGCGGGCACCCGGTTGCCGCCCACGGTGAGGTCTACCAGGCTGGGCTGGGCCGGCACGTCGTAGTCCCACAGGTCGTGGTGCACGGTCTGGAAGTTCCAGCGCACCTTACCGGTGGCCAGGTCCAGCGCGACGACGGACGACGAATACGTTTCCACCGCGGGGCTGCGCTGGCCGCCCCACTGGTCGGGCGGCTGGTTGCCCAGCGGCACATAGACCATGCCCAGTGTTTCGTCGACGCTGGAAATGGACCAGCTGTTCGGTGAATTGGCGGTATAGGTTTGCCCTGCCGCAATCGGAGCAGTGGCGTCGGGCTTGCCCGAGTCCCAGTTCCAGACCAGCGCGCCGGTGTTGATGTCGTACGCGCGGATCACGCCGGACTGCTCTTTGGTGGAAACGTTGTCGAGCACCGTACCGCCCACGATGATGAGCTTTGATGTGACCACCACCGGTGAGGTGGAGTAATAAGCGCCGGGCTTTTGGTTGGGCATGCCGGCCCAGAGATCGATCTGCCCCTTGCCGCCGCCGAAAGAGGGGCAGACCTTTCCGGTGTCGGGGTTCAAGGCAATCACGCGGCCGTCTGCCGTGGGCATGAACAGTTTGGCCGGGCAGTCGGTGGACGCGGCGGCAACTGTCGCAGTCGCAGCGGCAGGCGGCTGGTAAGACAGGCCGCGGCAGGTCAGGTGCTGCAGTGCGAGCTTGCCCTGGACCTCGGGATTAAAGCGCCAGGCTTCCGCGCCGGTGGTAGCGTCCAGCGCAATGACGGACTGGTGCGGTGTGCACAGGAAAAGCCGGTTGCCCACTTTCAGCGGCGTCACCTCGAAGGTAGTTTCTGCCGGGTCACCAGGCTGGCCACGCATGTCACCGGTTCGGTACTGCCACGCCAGCCCCAGGTTTTCCACGTTGTCGGGGGTGATCTGGCTGAGCGGCGAATACCGCTGCCCTTGGCCCGTACGCCCATAGGCATGCCATTCGCCGGCGGGCACGGCATCAGCCGTGCCCGCGGCCGATGTGCCGGTGGGCGGCAGCGGCAACATGCCCGTCACGCGGTTGGCATCATGCAGCCAGGTCGCCACCGAGGCGATGAAGAAGAGTGCCAGCGCGGCACCCAGCGCCCACTGGCCGGCGCGCACGCCGGATTGCCCCGGCGCTTCGGACTGCATGGCACGGGCAAGCATGGGGGTGAGCAGGAAGAGGCCAATGAGAAATGGCACCCCCCCGCGCGCAGCCAGCGGCCACCAGTCAAGCCCACCTTCCCACAACGCCCATGCCAGTGTGCCCACCAGCAGGAGCGCGTAGGTCCACAGCGCTATCGGTCCGTACTGGATCAACAGCACGCCCGTCAACACAAATGCGAGGCCGGCCACCAGGTAATACCAGGAGCCTCCCAGCACCACCAGCCAGATGCCCGGCAAGGCCAGTATCAGTCCGATCAGCACGAGCACCAGGCCGGTGAAAAAGGCGGAGCGAAGGCGCGAGATAGCTGACACTTTTTATTCTTCCTGATGCGTCCGTACAGGCTCCCAATTTATTCCCGCATTCGCCCGCCGCGCGTCAGCCGTGGGCTAACGCAGCTGTAGGCGACGCCAAGAAAACGGCTGCGCGCAAACGGCTGGATAAGAAAGATACAGAAAGAGATGTCTGTGCGGCGCTGATGCTGTGGCACCCGCGCGTCAGCCGGCCGCGCGGGCGCGGCGCGTTTTTCGCGCGGCGGCATGGGGCCGCAGTTCATGCGGCTCCAGGTAAAACTGCGTGTTGCCGACCAGCCGCTCCACCGCCAGGTCGATGAATGCCCGCGCACGGGCCGGCTGCGCGCTGCGGCTGCCGTAATAGACATAGAGGCCGAGATGCTCGGTGACATGCTGCGTCAGCAGCGGCACCAGCCGGCCGGCGCGCACCAGCGGCGCAGCGGTGGCACCGATCAGCTGGCCGATGGCCTGGCCGGCCACGACAGCGCGGGCTTCAAGGTCCACGTCATTGGTGAGGAAGGACGCGGCGACGGTACGGGCCACCACTTCTTCACCCACCTTGAACTCCCAGGGCATGGTCTTGCCGGTGCCCGTGTGGTGAAAGCCCGTGCAGCGGTGCCCGGCCAGGTCTTCGATGGTCTGGGGCGCGCCATGCTGCGCGATGTAGGCGGGTGACGCGCACACCACCAGTTGCAGCGGCAGGATGCGGCGCGAGATGATGCCGCCCGCTGGCGGCGCGCCGGCGCGAAAGCCGACGTCGACGCGGTCTTCCACCCAGTTGCCGATGCGGTCGTCCATCTGGATGTGCGGGTCCACCTGCGGATAACGGCGGCAGTATTCCTCGAGCACGGGCCACAACACCTCGAGCATGATGGAACGCGGCGCGACGATGCGCAGCGGCCCGGCGATTTCTTGGCGGGTGCGGCGCGCGCCCTGCAACGCCCGCTGCAGCGTCGAAAGGCCGGGCTGCGCGGCCTGCAGGAACTGCTCGCCTTCTTCGGTGAGGCTCAGGCTGCGCGTGGTGCGGTGAAAGAGGCGCACCCCCAGGTGCTGCTCAAGCTGGACCAGCGCCTGGCTGGCGGCCTGCGGCGTGATGGCCTGTGCGGCGGCGGCCTGGCGCAGGCTACCGAGTTCAGCAGCTTTGACGAAAGTGGAAACGGCGCGCAATTCATTGAAGGCCATGGCGGCTCCTGGCGGTTTTACGGGGAGCAAGCCCCTCATTGTCATGATTAGCTTGATTATGAACTCACCGATTGTGGGCTATTCAACACTTAATCAAAAACCTACATTGCCCTCCTCAGCAACATTTTTTTAGGGGCAAGACCATGAATGCAAAGACTGACTTCAAGCGTATCTGGATGATCACCGGCGCGGCGCGCGGCATTGGCGCCCGCATTGCCGAAGCGGCGTTGGCGCACGGTAACGCGGTGGTGGCGACTTCGCGCGATGCCGCCTCAGTGCAAAAAAGATTTCCCGCGAGCGATGCACTCCTGGCATTGCCGCTGGATGTGACCGACGAAGCACAGGCGGCGGCCGCCGTGCAAGCCGCGTTGGCACGTTTTGGCCGCATCGATGTGCTGGTCAACAACGCGGGCTACGGCCTGCTGGGCGCGGTGGAAGAAGCCACTGGCGACGAGGTGCGGCGCCTGTACGAGACCAATGTGTTCGGCCTGCTGAGCGTGACACGCGCGGTGCTGCCGTCCATGCGTGCGCGCCGCAGCGGCCACGTCATCAACATCTCGTCGCTGGGTGGTTACCAGTCGGGCCCGGGCTTTGGCGTTTACTGCTCGACCAAGTTTGCGGTGGAAGGCCTGACAGAAGCTCTGCACGGCGAACTGGCGCCGCTGGGCATTCACGTCACCAGCGTGGAGCCGGGTTACTTTCGCACCGACTTCCTGGACAACGCCTCGCTGGCAGTGTCGCCACGCATTCTGGACGACTACGCCCAAAGCGCAGGCAGGGTGCGCGAAGCTGCCACAGAGATCAACCACAACCAGGCGGGCGACCCGCTGCGCCTGGCGCAAGCGATGCTGAAGTTGGTGGAGGCCGACACCCCACCGCTGCGCCTGCCGATGGGCACCGACACGCTGAAGGTCATTGCAGACAAACATGCGTTTGTGGAGGCCGAGGTAAAGACGTGGAAGGCGCTGTCGGCTTCGACGGATTACACGCGGGAAGAGCTGGCCGCCTGAGCGTTGTCTTGTGGATGAAAAAGGCCTCTCGAGAGGCCGTTTTTTTTGCGGCGAAGTACCGGAACGGTATTCAGCGTCAGGCGGCGCAAGGAGCATACTTTTTGGCAGGCCACATCCGCACCACCAGTGCTGCCGCACCTGACACCGCGGCCATCACGCACACGCCCTGCCAGCCGGCGTGCGCCAGCACCATGCTGCCGAGCCACGCACCGCCGGCCATGCCGCTGAACATGCCGATGAACAGAACCGCATTGAGCCGGCTGCGCGCGGCGGGTTCAATGCCGTAGACGATGGTCTGGTGAGCAATCAGCGCGGCCTGCGCGCCCAGGTCAAACACCACTGCGCCCAAGGCAATAAGCCACAGCTGGTTAGGTCCCAGGGCCATGGCGATGAAGGCCGCGACGACCAGCGCGGCGCCCAGCCGGGTGACGACTTCAGGGCCTTTGCTGTCGGCGATGCGGCCGGCCAGCGGCGCGGCTAGCGCACCGGCGGCACCGGCCAGGCCGAAGGCGCCGGCGCCGCCGCTGCCCAGGTTGAAGGGCTCGGCGTGCAGCATGATGGCCAGCGTGGACCAGAAGGCGCTGAAGCCGATGCTGATCAGGCCCTGCGCGACGGCCGCGCGGCGCAGCGCGCCGTGGCGCTTCCACAGCGTGGCAAGCGAGCCGAGCAACGCCAGGTAGGGCAGCTGCGTGGTGGGTACAAAGCGCGGCAGGTGCCGCCACACCGCCACGCCCAGCAGCGCAATGCTGAGGGCCGCGGCCACGAACATGCTGCGCCAGCCGAGCTGCTCGGCCACGACGCCGGCCACCACACGCGACAGCAGGATGCCCAGCAGCAGGCCGGTCATCACGGTGCCGACGGTTTTGCCGCGATGGGCTTCGGGTGCGAGTGTGGCGGCAGCCGGCACGATGTCTTGCGCCAGCGTGGCCGCAAGACCGATCGCGAGGCTGGCCAGTGCGAGCACCGCCACGGACGGCGCGGCGGCGGCGAGCAGCAACGCCAGCACCAGAGCAGCGGCCTTGCCGAGGATGATGCGCCGGCGGTCATAGCGGTCGCCCAGCGGCGCCAGTAGCCCGATGCCCAGCGCGTAACCGAGCGTTGTCAGTGTGGGCACCAGGCCGATGGCGGCGGGGGTGGACTTGAATTCCACAAGCAGCAAGGCCAGCATGGGCTGGCTGTAATAGAGCGAAGCCGCGGCCAGGCCGGCACCGGTGGCGAGCAGGAGAATCAATGGGAACGGCAAGCCGGGCCCGGTTTGGTCATGCGTATTAGCTGTAGAAGTCATGAGGAAAATCCCGATTTGAGGCAGGACGCGAGTATGTGGGCGGGGTTTTGCGCTGTGAAGACTGCTATTGGGCACAATGGTCATACGTAAAACGCATAAGCAACTTGGGACACCTCATGAAAACCGCGCCAGACCGGATCGAACTCATGCAGACCTTTGTGCGCATCGTGGAGGCGGGCAGCCTGTCGGCCGCCGCAGCGCAGATGAACGCCACGCAACCCACAGTCAGCCGGCGCCTTCAGGCGCTGGAACGTTCGCTGGGCCTGAAGCTGCTGCAGCGCTCCACCCACGCGATGAAACTGACGGAGGGCGGCGAGCGCTGCTTTGCCCGTGCCAAGGAGCTGCTGGGCAACTGGGGGGCTTTTGAGGCCGACCTGCGCGGCACCCAGGAAGTGGCGGAAGGCACGCTGCGCGTGGTGGTGCCGCATGCGCTCGGCCAGCAGCAGCTGGTGGGGCCGGTGGTCGACTATTTGCGGCGCCACGAGCGCGTCACGGTGGAGTGGCTGCTGCATGACGGCACACCCGACTTCATCACGCAGGGCATCGACTGCGCGGTGCACGTGGGCGCGGTGGAAGATCCTTCGCTGGTGGCCGTGAAGATTGCCGAAGTCCGGCGCATCGTGGTGGCCGCACCTTCCCTGCTGCAAGACAAGCCGCTGCCGATGCATCCAGCCGATCTGCAGGCCCTGCCCTGGCTGGCGCTGCAAACCTTCTACCGCAACGAGGTGGCGCTGATCCGCCGCCATGCCGACCAGCGCCGCGAAGAGCACCGCTTTGCGATACGGCCGCGCCTGGGCACGGACAGCCTGTTTGCCCTGCGCAACGCCACGCTGCTGGGCCTGGGCGCAAGCATCGCTTCGATCTGGCTGGTGGCGGGCGACGTGGCCGAAGGCAGGCTGCTACACCTGGCGCCGCAGTGGTGTGCCGAGCCCCTGCCGGTCTACCTGATCTACCCCTATTCGAACTTTTACCCGGCCAAGTTGCGCCGCTTTATCGAAGCGCTGCGCGGGGGGCTGCCCAAGGGCATGGGCCTGCCGGCCCGCGAGGACGGGGCCGGCGCAGCCTGATCGCTGCGCCTGTCGAGAGGTCAGGCGCAGGCCGTGTTGCCGGCCTGCTCTTGCAGCCATGAGGCAAACGCTTCAACGGCGCGATTGCTGTGGGCCGCAGCTGATCGTTGGCAAAGGTAATACCCGCGCGCGATCAGGACCCGGGTGTCGAAGGGCAGGACCAGCTTGCCGCTTTCGAGTTCGCTCTCGATGAGGCACGGCTGGATGACGATGGCTCCCATGCCGGCGCATGCCGCGACGATGAGGTTGTTGCCCAGATCGAACCCCGGGCCCAATACTGGCTTGGGCTGCTTTAAACCTGCACCCTCCATCCACACGGCCCAGTTGTCGGGGTAGTTGATGTGATGAAGAAGGGTATGTGCGGCGAGATCCCGCGGATGCTGAATGCTTCGCGCAAGTGCGGGCGTGCAGGCGGGCGTGATCTCGTTGCCCAGCAGATAGCGTCCGCGGATACCGCGTGGCCACCTACTTCCGGCACGCCTGAGCGCGATCCACAGGTCCACGTCGTCGCGTTTGAAGTCTTCGTCGAAATGGAATTGGCGCAGCTCCACCTCGACGTTGGGGTTCAAGGACTTGAATTGCGCGAGCCTGGGGACCAGCCAGCGCGTTCCGAGGGTTGGTATGACGCTCACCCGCACTTTGCGTTGCGATGAAGCACCTCCGAACTGGGTAACGGCCGCCTCCAGCCCGGCGACATGGGTTTCGACCAGCTTCTGGAATTCGCGCCCGCGGGCCGTGGGCACAACGCCGGCCTGCTGGCGTTCGAACAGGCTGCAGCCGAGCCGTTGCTCCAGGCGCAGGATGGCCTGGCTGACGGCGCCCTGCGTGACAGAGAGAACTTCCGCCGCGCGGCGAAAACTCCCCAGCTGGCAGACCCCGAGAAACGCATGCAGTTCAGCCAGCGACGGCGACTTGAATTTCATGGCCCTATTAGATCATCTAATCAGCAGCTTTGAAATTGTCGTTTGTCGCGCGGTACTCGCGGCGCCACACTACCGGCCATGAGCCAAGCCATGAAGAATCAAGCCGCATCCCGCGCCGAACCCGTCAAGGTCGTCCGACCCGCCGTTGACCCCATTGCACTGGTATGTGACTCTCCGCACAGCGGAACCTACTATCCGCAAGACTTCGATTTCTCCATTGAATTGCAGCAACTGCGGCAATGCGAAGACACGCTGATCGAGCAGCTTTGGGACACCGCACCGCTGGTCGGCGCGACACTGGTGCACGCGACGTTTCCGCGCAGCTACATCGACCCCAACCGCAGCGAGGACGACATCGACCTTGCGATGCTGGACGGAGAGTGGGCTGAGCCGGTGGCCCCTTCGCAACCCTGCCTGCGGCTGGGTAACGGCCTGGTGTTCAGCAAGACGCCGACGCTACAGCCGATCTATAACCGCCGGCTTCATGCCAGCGAAATCAAACACCGGATTGAAAGCTGCTGGCGGCCGTATCGCCATGCGCTAGAGGACGCGCTGGCCCATTCAAGCACCCTGCAGGGTGCACGGTGGCACCTCAACCTTCATTCCATGCCAAGCAACGCGTATGTGCGCCTGGGGTTGCCGGACAAGCCGCTGGCCGACATCGTGCTGGGCAACCTGCACGGGGCAAGCTGCAGCCCGGCTTTCGCGGACTTCGTCGGGGAGGAGTTCAGGCGGCAAGGCTATACCGTCGCGCTGAATGATCCTTACGCAGGGCAGGACCTGGTGCGCGCCTTTGGCCGGCCCGCACACGGACAGCACAGCCTGCAGATCGAGATCAACAGGTCTCTCTACCTCAACGAAACAACACGCGAGCCGAAGCGGCAGTTTCCTGAACTCAAGAAGCGCATTCACCTGGTGCTGCAGGCCATCGCGGGGTACATCAGGGAAGAAACAACTCACCCGAAACGCCACGTCAACATCAAGGACACAGCATGAACATCGTTAGGAGCCGCCGCGGCTTCCTGGGCATTGCGGCCAGTGCGGCAGGCGTGGTGGCCTGCCCGGCATTCAGCCAGCCGCAGGCTTACCCGAGCCGTCCCATTACCCTCATCGTGCCGTTCCCGCCGGGCGGGGCGGTGGACATCTCCGCACGCGCAATGGCCGACAAACTGGGCAGGCTGCTGGGCCAGCCGGTCGTGATCGACAACAAGGCCGGCGCAGGTGGCGCCATTGGCACCGGCATTGTTGCAAAGGCCGCGCCCGATGGCTATACGCTGGTCGTCACTTCGCAGTCGACCCATGTGGTCAACCCCGCGGTATCGCCCAACCTGCCTTATGACGCAGTGAACGATTTCGCCTACATCACGCTGATCGACAGGCTGCCGAACGTGCTGGTCGCCAGCGCCAAGCTCCCGGTCAAGACCTTTGCCGAATTTGTACGCTACGCCAAGGCCAACCCCGGCAAATTGAACTACGCATCGTCGGGCAATGGCTCGGTGGCACACCTGAGCATGGAGCTGCTCAAGTCGAAGCTGGGCCTGTTCATCACGCACATTCCCTACCGGGGCGCCGGACCGGCACTGACGGACCTGCTCTCGGGGCAAGTCCAGCTGACCTGGAACAACCTGCCCTCCAACCTGGCCATGCTGCAGAGCGGAAGCCTGCGCGCACTGGCCGTCGCCTCGCCGCTGCGCGCACCGCAGTTGCCGGACGTTCCCACCTTCGACGAACTCAAGCTGCCCGACCTGAACCTCACGTCGTGGACGGGGCTGGCAGCGCCGGCAAAAACGCCGGAGGCCATCATCCAGAAACTCTACGACGCGGTACGCACCATTCTTCGCGACAAGGACACGCTGGAAGCCTGGCGCAAACGCGGCGCAATGCTGCCCGAGAACGTGCGGCCAGCCGAGTACCGGCAGGAAGTCATTCAACGCATCCGGTTCTTCAAGGATGTCGCCCAAGCCAACAAGATTGTTCTGGAATAACCGCGCATGAACCTTCACCACCCCACCACGCTGCCGCAGCCAGACGGTTGACGCGCACGTCCACGACCCTGTGCCCTGTGAATTTGCTGCCCTGTTGAAGACGATGTCTTCTCAGGCCTGGGCGAACTTTGCCCGTGAATACCCCCGCCGCGGTGATTGATCTCCCGCTATCTATAAAAGCCTTGAGGAGTGAGGAATGAATTACAAGATGATCTGCCTGGCAGCGGTTGCCGCCGGTGCAATAACCCCTGTTACTGCGCTGGCGCAAAGCACGGTGACGATCTACGGGAAGATGGACACGAGCTTTGAGAACTCGAAGACCGGCTCTGTCACTCAGACTTTGATCACGGGCAACGCGTCCCGGTTCGGCTTCAAGGGAACCGAGGACCTGGGCGGAGGGCTCAAGGCCTTCTTCGGGATCGAGGCCGCCATCTCTTCCGACACCGGAGCGACGACCTCGCCGATGTACCGCAATTCGTTCGTGGGATTAGGTGGCGACTTCGGTGTGGTCAACATCGGCCGCATCGACTCGGGCGCACCCAGCCGCACGCCCATCTACGCGATCCTGGGCCGCAACGTGGAATACGTCATCCACGACGCCGGCGCCACCGCGATTGGCTCCTCCATCTTTAACGCGCGCACACGTGTTTCGAACGCCATCGGCTACGCCAGCCCGGTGATCAGCAACTTTGTTTTCCGGGCCGGCCATTACTTCAACGGTGAAGGCCTGCCGGAAACCCCGGCCGGCCCGGTCCGCTTTGAGAGCGATTACAAGCAGACCGACGTCTCGCTGAGCTACGGTGAAGGCGGCGGCCCGCTGGGCCTGGGCGTCGGCTACGGGACGGACAGCAAACGCGGGGGTGCCTTGCTCAATGATTTCAAGAACAAGTGGATGCTGGTGGGCTCCTACGACTTCGGTGATATCCGGGCCTGGGCGGTCTACAACCGTGACAACTTTCAGGGCAATGCGCTGTCGCGCAGCAAGGTGGATGCACAGATGATTGGCGCCTCCTGGGACATCACGCCCAGCAGCAAGGTCATGGCCAACTACATCCGCAAGGATGTGCAGAGCGACCCTGCGGGCAAGCTCAAGCGCTTCCAGGCGGGCTACTCCTACAAGATGAGCAACCGCACTTCGCTGTACGGCTTTTATGACCGCACGGACCCGAACAACCGGGTTGCCAATGACGTGATCCGTGTTTACGGCGTGGGCATTCAGCACAACTTCTGAGCGCCAGGAGCTGGCGTAACTAGCTGATACGCAAAGCCCGCCTCCGGCGGGCTTTTGTCAT
>NZ_JBFUBA010000009.1:0-96332 GCF_056405995.1 Polaromonas sp. P1_E11 | reverse complement strand
GTTGGCTGTTCGGTATTCCTCTCCCACCCCCTTGTGGATGCGCCGAGGAGCGGAGGTCCAGACGGATCAGGGCAAAAACTTGTTTGAGCCGCAGGCGAGTTGTTTTTGACCCCGGCTGGACCGAGCACCACAGGTTGCCCCGGAGCGAAGCGCAGGGGACGCAGAAACCAGGGTCGCCTTTTCTTTGCTTACTTTCTTTTGGCGAAGCAAAAGAAAGTGAGTTGCATGCCGGGCAACCCCCGGCCAGCAACCCTCAGCAAAGTACGCTCCATCAAATCAACACAACCTTACCCCACCACCAACCTCAAAAAAGTAATCTCCGAAGGCGCCCCAAACCGTTTGGGCGGCCCCCAGTACCCCGTCCCGCGGCTCGTATAAACCCACAGGTTCTGCAGCTTGTGCAAGCCCGCCGTAAACGGCTGCTGAAACCGCACAAACAGATTCCACGGATAAAACTGCCCGCCATGCGTATGGCCCGACAACTGCAGGTCAAACCCCGCCTTGGCTGCCGCCGCCGCACTGCGCGGCTGGTGCGCCAGCAGCACGCGCACAGCCTCCACCGGCGCACCACGCAGAGCCGCCTCCGGGTCACTGCGATGGGATGGGTCAAAATGCCCGCCGCTGTAGTCCGTCACTCCCGCCAGCACCAGCGGCGTGGCGTCCTGGCCTGCAGCAAGAAGTGGCGGGCGAATCACCACGTGCTGGTTCAGCAGCACCGTCAGGCCCAGCCGGCGCAGCTCGTCGATCCACGCATGCGCGCCCGAGTAGTACTCGTGGTTGCCCGTCACAAAATACGTGCCGTGGCGCGACTGCAGCTCAGCCAGCGGCGCGACGTGCGAGGCCAGCTCGCTCACCTTGCCGTCCACCAGGTCGCCCGTAATGGCCACCACATCGGCGTCCAGTGCATTCACCTTGTCGACAATACGGCGCAAGTACGCCTGCTTGATGGTTGGCCCCACATGGATGTCGCTGATCTGCGCCACGGTAAATCCCTGCAGCGCGGCGGGCAGGCCCTTGATGGGCACATCCACCTTCACCACGGCGGCCGTGCGGCGTGCATTCAAAAACCCCAGCACGGTGATCAGCCCGCCCAGCAGCGGCACCGCCTCGGCCGACACCGTGCGCAGCCATGCCAGCGGCAGGTGGCCGGGCGCCACGGCATCGGCCAGCCACAGCACCAGCAGTGCCGCGTCACGCGCCACCGTCAACACCAGCAGCGACGAAAACAGGCCCATAAAAAGCAGGCCCGCCCAGGTCAGCACATCGGCCAGAGGCTGCTTGGCCACGCGGCCGGCCATCAGCCCCAGCGGCATGACGAAGGCCGACACCAAAAGCACCGCGGCAAACAGCCATTGCCCTGCGGGATACGCCCCCAGCCCGGGGAGAAGGCGTGCACCAATGTAAACATGGAGCAGCGCGGTTACAAGCGCCAGCGGCAGGAAGTTCATGAAATGTCCAGGGTAATGAGCCCTGCACATGGGTACGGGCCGCGCGCATTCAATGCCGGGGCCGCTTTAAAGCGGGGCTTCCGCGCCGCGCAAACACCGCCCACGGGCGCCACAAATTGCGGCCAGCGTTTCATACGCTCACAAGTGCGACAAAGCGTGCGCGCGAATCAGCCCCTTCGCACGCTACCCTCGGCCATCTTTCTTCGCCCTCATTTTCCGCACCGGTCGCCCGTTGTCTTTCTGCCCATGACTGTTGCCATACAGGCCACCACTCCCGCCACCTTCGAAATCAAAAGCGCCAACCTGCCCCTGGTGGCTTTGCTGCTCAAGTCCACCGACCTTGTCGCGCTCGCACAGGAGCTGCAGGCCCGGTTTGGCGACATTCCCGACTTTTTCGACCAGGACGCGCTGATGATCGACCTCTCGCCCCTGCAGTCCGCTGCTGCGCGCAGCGGGCGGGCGGTGGGCGACATCGACTTTCCCGCCCTCATCACCCTGCTGGGCAGCTACCAGCTGGTGCCGCTTTCCGTGAAGGGCGGCAACCCCGCGCAAATGGCGGCCGCCCTGCAGGCCGGGCTGCTACCCGTGCCCGACGCCCACCTGCTGCCTGACCGCCCCGCTGCGGCAGCCCCGGCGCAACAGCCACCACCGCCCGTGGTGGTGGCGGCGCCCGCCGCCCCGCTGGGCGCCCTGGTGGTCGACAAACCCCTGCGCTCCGGCCAGCAGGTGTATGCGCGCGGCCGCGACCTGGTGGTGCTGGCCATGGTCAACGCCGGCGCCGAAGTCATTGCCGACGGCCACATCCATGTGTACGCGCCGCTGCGCGGCAAGGCCATGGCCGGCGCGCGCGGCAACACCGAGGCACGCATTTTTTCGCTGGCGCTGGAAGCCGAGCTGATTTCGATTGCCGGCGTGTACCGCACCGCTGAACACCCGCTGCCCGAAGGCCTGGCGGGCCAGCCCACGCAAGTGCGACTGGTGCCCGCCGAAGAAGGCCAAGAAGGCGACAGGCTAGTCATGAATGTATTGGCTGCCTGAACACGAAGCCTTCAACCCACGTATGTTCCCGCGTCTTCATGCCGCTCATGCGTAAACCCGGCATACCCGTTCCCGTTTTCAAAAGGACTTTTATCTGATGGCAAAAATCATTGTGGTCACCTCCGGCAAGGGCGGCGTGGGCAAAACCACCACCAGTGCCAGCTTTGCAACCGGCCTCGCCTTGCGCGGGCATAAAACCGCGGTCATCGACTTCGACGTAGGCCTGCGCAACCTCGACCTCATCATGGGCTGCGAGCGCCGCGTGGTGTACGACCTAATCAACGTCATCCAGGGTGAAGCCACGCTCAACCAGGCGCTCATCAAAGACAAGCAGTGCCACAACCTCTTTGTGCTGGCCGCCTCGCAAACCCGCGACAAGGACGCGCTGACAAAAGCCGGCGTGGAAAAGGTGCTGAAAGACCTGGGCGAGATGGACTTCGAGTACATCGTCTGCGACTCCCCCGCCGGCATTGAAACCGGCGCGCTCATGGCCATGCACTTTGCCGACGAAGCGCTCATCGTCACCAACCCCGAGGTCTCCTCGGTGCGCGACTCCGACCGCATCCTCGGCATGCTTTCAAGCAAGACCAAACGCGCCATCGACGGCGGCGACGCCATCAAGGAACACCTGCTCATCACCCGCTACAACCCCGGCCGTGTTGACCAGGGACAGATGCTCTCGCTTGAAGACATCCAGGACATCCTGCGCATCAAGCTCATCGGCGTGATCCCCGAATCCGAATCCGTGCTGCAGGCTTCCAACCAGGGCGTGCCGGCCGTGCACATGAACGGCAGCGATGTGTCCGAAGCCTACAAGGACGTGGTCGACCGTTTCCTCGGTGACAAGGACAAGCCCATGCGTTTCATCGACGCGCAAAAACCCGGCCTCTTCAAGCGCTGGTTCGGGGGGAAATAAAACGATGGCGTCCTTCCTGTCCTTTTTTCTCGGCGAAAAGAAAAAAACTGCCAACGTCGCCAAAGAGCGGCTGCAGATCATCCTGGCGCACGAGCGCACGGGGCGCGGCCACGAGCCCGACTACCTGCCCGCGCTGCAGCGCGACCTCATCGCCGTGATCGCCAAGTACATCCGCATCGACCCCCACGACATCAAGCTGCACCTGGAGCGGCAGGACAACCTGGACGTGCTGGAAGTGAAGATCGAGCTGCCCGACAAGAAAGAAAAAACCGGCGCCTCAGCCGCCGCAGCCCGCAAATAGCGCACGCCAAGGAACCCGCCTCGGCGCCTGCCCCGCAATTGACAAAAGGCAAGCCCGGCAACACAACTCAGGGCTATCATCATTTGATGTTGATCGAGACCTTCGGTGCTGCGCGCGACATGGCACGCCTGGCGGAAATCGCCGGTGTGCTGATTCGCCACGGCTTTGGTGACAGCGTGCGGCGGCTCGGCCTGGCCGACAAGCTCGAGCGTGCCGGCCATGCCCTGAACTGGGGCCACGTGGCAGACCTTGCCCGTATCAGCCCGCCCGAACAGGTGCGCCTGGCGCTTGAAGAACTCGGCCCCACCTTCGTCAAGCTCGGGCAGGTGCTTGCCGGCCGTGCCGACCTGTTCGGCCCCGAATGGATCACCGAGTTCGAGAAACTCCACAGCCATGTTCCGCCCGTGCCGCTGGCGCTGCTGCTGCCGCAGCTGCGCGAAGACCTGGGCGGCGAGCCCGAGGCCGTTTTTGCCCGCTTTGACACCACGCCGCTGGCCGCCGCCTCGATTGCGCAGGTGCACCGTGCGCAGCTGCATGACGGCACTGAAGTCATCGTCAAGATCCGCCGCCCCGGCATCACCGAAGTCATCGACGCCGACCTGCGCCTGATGGACCGGCTGGCCTCGCTGGCCGAAGCCGAGCTGTCCGCGCTCAAGCCCTACCACCCGCGGCAGATCGTGCGCGAGCTCGCCAAATCGCTGCGCCGCGAGCTGGACCTAGCCGCCGAATGCCGCCATGCCGAGCGCATCGCCCTCAACATGGCGCCGCTGCCCTACATCGTGATCCCGCGCGTGCACTGGGCCCACACCGGCCTGCGCATCAACGTGCAGGATCTGGTAGACGGCGTGCCCGGCAGTGCGCTGGACCAGCTCACGCCCGAAGCCGGCTTTGACCGCAGCGAACTTGCCCGCCGCGGCGCCCACGCCGTGCTGAAGATGATTGTGGAAGACGGCCTTTTCCACGCAGACCCGCACCCCGGCAACGTGTTTTACCTGCCCGGCAACGGCATCGCCTTTATCGACTTCGGCATGATCGGCCACCTGACCGAGCGGCGGCGCGAAGAGCTGCTGCAGCTGCTGCTGGGCCTGGTCGAACGCCAGCCGCAGGCCGTAGCCGACGTGCTGCTTGACTGGACGAGTGATGAGCACGGCACCAACCTCTCGCAGCTCGAGGCCGAAATTGAAGCCTTTGTCGACCAGTACCACAGCACGCCGCTGGCCCAGCTCAGCCTGGGGCAAATGCTGTCCGACGTCACCGCCATCCTGCGCGACCACCACCTCGGCCTGCCGCCCGACCTGGCGCTGCTGATCAAGGCTTTTATCTCGCTCGAAGGCATGGGCCGCGGGCTGGACCCGGGCTTTCACATGGCCACCGAAGCCACGCCGCTGCTGCAGCAGATGGTGCGCGCGCGTTACGAACCCGCGGCACTTGCCAGCCGCGGCTGGCAAACGCTGAGCCGCGCCATGGCGCTGGCCGGCCAGCTGCCGCACGACTTGACGCGTCTGCTGCGCAACGCGCGCCGCGGCCGCGTGCAGGTGGGCATTGAGCTGGCCCACCTCAAACGCGTGGGCGACCAGCTCGACCGCGCCGCCAACCGGCTGGCCATGGCCCTGGTGATTTCGGCGCTCATCATCGGCTCGTCCATCGTCATGACCGTCAAGGGCGGCCCCACGCTGTTTGGTTTGCCGGCGTTCGGGTTCGTGGGTTTTATGGGCGCCATGGCCGGCGGCCTGTGGCTGGTGCGGGCTATCTGGCGCAGCAGCCGCGGCCGCAACAGCGACGACGAGAACTGAGCAGCGCTATCTTTTCAGGAGCTGCCCGCGCCCGTTATTAAAGGCTTGCAGGCCTTTTTTGCTCAAGAAAACGCGCCTTGCGGCCCGCGGGAAACCTACAGCTTGAGCTGCGCCGGCAGGTACTTCGCCATCAAATCGTCGTAATACGGTTTGAGCTCGGCCAGCACCGGCGGCCTGTCGTTCTTGGAATAGAGGTCGTAGGGGTTGAACTTCTGCACCCACTCCATATGCGCCGCATCCTGCGCGTCCGTCAGGTGGCGGTACTGGCCCTCACGGTGCCAGGCGTAAAACGAGTGGTAGCGAATCATGTAAAGCGCCGGCATCGGCAGGTGCGCCTTCAGCAGCTGGTACAGGTATTCGTCATGGCCCCAGGACATGTGCACCGCGTCCAGCCCGCAGCCGGGTGCATACACGCCGAACTCGCTGTTGTAGCGCGCATCCCTGCTGTCGGGGTTCAGGTCAAAGTATTCGGGGTAGACGATGCGGTCTGAAAATTTGCAGCCCACCGGAAAGGTGTCGCCCACCACGGCCCACTGCGGCTCGCCGAACAGGCACAGCACCTTGCCCAGGTCGTGGATAAAACCCGTCAGCACAAACCAGTCGGGGTGGCCGTCGGCGCGAATCGCCTCGGCGGTTTGCAGCAGGTGGCTGATCTGCGGCAGCTCGATGTCCGGGTCCGATTCGTCCACCAGCGTGTTGAGGAACTCCAGCGCGGCCCAGGGCGTCATCTCGCGCTGCGAAAACGCCAGCCACTCGGCTTTTTTGCGCTGCACAAAGTCGTAGGTCTGGTTCTGGTGGTTGTTGCGGTAGAAGGTGCGCACACGGTCCAGGCCGGGCTGTGCGTAGTCGCGGTAAGCCGCGCGGTCAGGTTCACTGGCCAGCAAGGGGGCTGCCGGGGCGTTGGGAGTGGTTTGCGGCATGACGGCGTTCATCGTGCCATTGTAGGAAGCCCGGCCCCTGCGTGCAAACCCGGCTGTCGCCGCGGTTTGCCGGGGTTATATTGGGCCCGGCCTCGATCCCCCGCCAGCCACCGCCCGAAAGGCTTTATGCGCCGCAGACATTTCCAGCACCTTGTGGCCACTGGCCTTCTTTTCGCGTCAGCCTTGCTGGCCGGCGCCGTCCACGCGCAAGACGCCAACCCCAAGATCGGCGTGCTCATGCTGCACGGCAAAAACCCCGGCAGCAACAACGACCCCAACATGAGCCGCATCAAGCCCGTGCTGGAAGGCGCTGGCATGCTGGTGCTTTACCCCGACATGCCCTGGTCGCGCGGCCGCTATCTGGACGGCAACTGGGACAAGGCCATGGCCGAAATGGCCGGGCACGTCAAAACCCTGCGCAGCCAGGGCGCCACGAAAATCGTCATTGCCGGCCACAGCATGGGCGTGCCCGCCGCCATGGGCTTTGCCGCGCGCGGTGGCGACGTGCAGGCGCTGGTGCTGCTGGCGCCCGGCCATGTGCCGGCGCGCTACTACGCGTCGATGCAAAACAAGATCGTGCGCGAAAGCGTCGACGAAGCCCGCGCACTGGTTGCCGCCGGCAAGGGCGATTCGCGTGAACGCTTTTCCGACATCAACCAGGGCAAGCAGCTGAACGTGACGGCCACTGCGAAAGACTACCTCAGCTACTTCGACCCCGAGTCCGACGCCGACATGGGCGTCACCGCTCCGCGCATACCCGCGGCCACGCCGGTGCTGACGGTGGTGGGCGACGAAGACGGCATCAGCAAATACGCACGCCCCTACTTCGTCGACAAGCTGCCCGCCAACCCCAAAAGCCAGTACCTCGAAGTCAAGGCCAACCACCTCACCACACCGGTCGTGGCCAGCGAAGCCGTGGTGCAGTGGATCAAAACCGCGACAGCACCATGAAGCGCGAGAACGCCAGCAGCGCTCACCATTCATGCTATTGGTTTGATAGCTGCTTGCGCCCGTCCTGATTGGGTTGCAGCCCTGTTTTTTTTAAATAAATCCCGGAACATCCTCACAGGAACCCCGCCATGACGTCGCATTCACCCGCACGGTACCTGTGGCTGCGCCAGGCACTAGCCGCTCTCCTGCTGTTGTGCACGGCCGTGGCCGGGAACGCACAGGCGCAAAGCGCGCCCCGCGTGGTCGACATTCCCACCCGCCCGGGTGTCACCCAGCGCTTTGTTTACATCGCAGCGGCCGCATCCCCCAGTCCGACCAGCCCTAACTCCGCGCCCAAGGCCTCCGTCATCCTGTTCGCCGGTGGCCATGGCGGTTTGCAAATCAATGACAGCGGTGGCTTCGGCCGGGGTGGCAACTTCCTGGTGCGTACGCGCCAGCAGTTTGCCGACGCCGGCTTTGCGGTGGCGGTGATTGATGCGCCGTCAGACAAGCAGTCGCCGCCCTTCCTGGCTGGCAACAGGCAAACGCCCGAACACACGGCCGACGTGCTGGCCGTCATCGCCTGGCTGAAGCAGCAATCGCCAGTGCCCGTGTGGCTGGTGGGCACCAGCCGCGGCACCCAGTCGGCCGCCTACATCGCCACCGAGGCGGCACCGGCGCAAGGCGGGCCCGACGGCATCGTGCTCACGTCCACCATGCTGACCGACAACAGCGGCCGCGCCGTGCCCAAAATGCCGGTGGAGAAACTGACGATTCCTGTGCTGGTGGTGCACCACGAACAAGACGGCTGCAAACTTTGCGCCTTCAGCGACATGCCGCAGCTGATGAACAAGCTCGCCAAAACACCCAAGGCCGAGCTGCTGACCTTCACCGGCGGCCAAAGCCGGGGCGACCCCTGTGAGGCCATGGCGTACCACGGCTATAACGGGATTGAGGCCGAGGTGGTCGGCAAGATCAGCCGCTGGATGGCCGCGGCCAGGCCTTAGGGCCTCGCGCCCGCTTCGGCCTCCGGCCAAAGATTGGGAAAGTAAAAGCGCAATGCATGCTGCGGCACGCCAAAACGCAACTTGCCATGGGGCGAGTCCGTGGCCAGCAGACCGCGCCTGAGCAACGCCGTAACCTGAGCCGTGGCAAGGCGCTCACCCAGGCCCAGCAACGCCTTGAACTCGCTTCGCTCAAGCTCGGACTGCGTGAGCAGCAGGTAGTGCAAGGCCCGCAGCGACTCACTGCGCACGCCCTCCCGCACCACGTTTTCCTCAAAGGCAAGGCAAGCAGCAATACGGTCTTTCATTCCGGCCATATCAAGCAAGCCCGTCATAAACCGCACCTGGTCCAGACACAGGCTCAATACATAGCCAATCCAGGCAATCAGCGCACGCTCCGAAAGATTGCCGCGCCCGTCGAGTGCGCCTGCGCGCGCCTCGTCGGCAGCAGCCAGATGGGCGTAATAGGCCTCATGGCTGCGGGCAAAGCCACGCAGCGGCGACCACAACCCGTTTGTCAGCCCCAGCGCGCCCAGCGCCAGGTGCGTGTGCAGCCGTGCCACACGGCCATTGCCGTCACGAAATGGGTGGATCCAGGCCAGACGGTGATGGGACGCGGCAATCGCCACGATCTGCAGCTCCCCGCGCCGCACACCGCCGTAAAAGCCACCCCAACGCCCCAGCATGGCACCAATGGCCGCGTGGGCAGGCGCCGCATGCACGCCCACGCTGACCTCACGGTCACGCAGCGCGCCCGGCATCAATACGTCGCCTTCAGGCAGCACCCGGTCAGCATCCGGCAAGCGGGCAAACAGGTCCTGGTGGATGTCCTGAACCATTTGCGCAGACCATACCTGGCCACCTGACCATTCGCTCCAGCCGGCCTCAATGGCGCGCTCGGTTTCCATGTGCGCCAATGCCAGCCGCTGGCGCCGCGCCTTGTCGGCATCGCGCGAATAGTCGTTGCGCAATGCACTTTCAATTTCAAACGGCAGCGTGTGCTGCCCTTCTATCTTGTTGCTGTAATAGGAGTTCATTGCCCGCAGCAGCTGACGAAGATCGGGTGGCGAGCCCTTGCCCGCAAGGCTACGCGCCTCCTTCTGCAGGTCGTGGGCCTGCTCCAGCAACGGCGCGAGGCGGTGCTCTCCCGGAAGCAGGGGTTCCATCTGCACAGGATCGTCATAGAGAAGGAATTTTTGCGACTTTGCGGGCATGCCTAAGTCTATGTCAACAAACAGTTTTTTGCAATTTGTGCATCTGTTTTTGCGACTTTATCTGCGGCTTTGGTAAGCCGGAATTCAGCCAGTCACCACCTGAAGCGTCGGCCTCAAGCCTGTTCGGGCTTGTCCAGCAGCTTGTCGTTCGGGCTGTTGCCCGCGGCGGTATGGTTGAGCGACAAGCTCACGCCCGCCCGTTTCTGCACGGTGTCTACCGCATCCGGGTCAGGCGCCACGCTCCAGGCCATGGCGGTGGTCAGCACCACCAGCGAAGGAATGGCCCGCAAATAGCGCGGGTGAAACAGGAAGTCGGCGATCTTTTTCATGGCGGGCCTTTCCGGGCGATGTCTGCAGGTGGTTGCCCTGCAGAAAAAAACAAGCGTTCATCCTGCGCCGCCAAACTTAGGGCCATGCGTCTGCCACGTTGCGGTTTGTAAGGAAATGCCTCAGCGGCAGGTAAAGACGCGCACAGCGCCGGCGCTGAGAGCGCCAAGCGCTATGGTATTGATAGCTGCTAGCGCACGTTCTGCCTGGGCTGCAGCCACTTTTTGTGATGAAAATGGCCGTTATTTCATTCCAAAAACCGGTTGACGCACGCCATCACCCCTTCGGCCTGGTCCTTGTGCGCCTCATGGCCGGCAAACGGAATGTTCAGCAGCTTCGCGCCGGGCACCTGTTCCGCCAGCTCAAACACACTGGCGCGCGACACCAGGTGGTCTTCATCGCCGCGAATCGCCAGCAAGGGGCAACGGATCTGCTTGACGCACTCGCCCGGGTAGCCGCTGGGGCCCTCGTCCAGCCACATCGGCACGACGGCATCAATCAGCGCCGCAAAGTCGGGCTGCGGGTTGACCGCGTTGTATAGCGCTACTGATTCAGGGAATTTTTTTGTCCAGCTTTGCGCCGTAACGCCGCCCAGCAGCTTGCGCACCGGGTCGTCGGGCTTGAGCATTTTGTCGGTGCCAATGGCAACCAGTTTGTCGATCAGTGACGCAGTCTGCGCAGCCATGCGCAACGCCGTGATGCCGCCGTCGCTGAAACCCACCACGCTGCAGCGCTTAACGCCCAGGTGCTTCAGCACAGCGGCCGCGTCAAGCGCCAGCCGCTGGTAGGTCACGCCCGCCGTACCCAGGGTTGACTTGCCGTGGCCCCGGCTGTCGATGCCGATCACGCGGAAGCGCTTCTGCAGCAGCGGCAGGGCGCTGTTGAAGTCCTTCATCGTGCCCAGCCCGCCGTGCAAAAACAGCAGCGGCGGGTCGGCGTTATCACCGTGAACCTCAAAGTAAATCTTCGCGCTGTCCAGCGTCAAATGGTCGCCGCTGTGGTGATCAAACTGCCCGGCCTTCACCCCCGCCGCGCGGCTGAACGTGTCCGCAGCCATGTCAGCGCCCCGTCGTGCCGCGGCGCGACTGCAGCTGGTTGCTGCCGCCCACATGCGACTCCCGGTCGCTGCGGCTGTTGGCCGTGCGCTGGCCTTCGTTCTTCTGCGTGGGTTTTTGCTCACCCATCTGGTTGAAGTCGTTTTCAACCTTGCCGCCGCGGCCTGATGCCTTGGGTGTGCCGTCTTGCTCCATCGCGCCGCCGGCCTGGTTGCGGGCGTCCTCGGGCGCAAGTTGTTTGCTCTGCTTGTTTTTTGCGTTCTGTTTGTTCGGCATGGTGTGTCTCCAGATAAAGGGGGTTGAACAAGGGCCAGCGTGCAACAAGGCAACACCAACCCGCGTAACAACCATTCTGAAAACCCCCAACACCCGCCCATGTCAGACAGCGCCCCGTACCCAAGCGCGACAAGGCGAAGGGAAAGCAAGCCAGCTTGCTATGAATTAAATAGCTGCTCGCGCAGGCCCCATCTGGCCCAACGGCCCATTTGGCTTAAGGTCAGCGTTACATCAACCCGCAGATGTATCCGAAAACTGCGCCTCAATCTTGTGCCCATCCAGGTCCCGCACAAAGCAGCCGTAATACTGCGGCCCATACAAAGGCCGCGGGCCCGGCGCACCATCGCCAGTACCGCCCAGCTCCAGCGCCTTGGCATAAAACGCATCCACCTGCGCCTTCGACACAGCCAGAAAACCAAAGTGCGAGCCATTGCCCACATGCGCCTTGCCGCCATCGTGCGGCACGCCGACCCAGAACTCCGGATACGCCCGCCCGAACGCAATTGCCCCGGGGTGCTCCATGATCATCTTGATCTCCAGCGCGCCCAGCACAGCGGTGTAGAACGCCTTGGCGCGCTCGAAATCGTTCGTGCCGATGGAGACGTGGGACATGATGCTTTCGGGGAGGGAGGGAGTGGCGGCCATGGGCTTGTCCTTGTTGATGAAGAAGGAAAAGCTTAGCTAGCCAGGTCGTCCCTGGCAATGAAGACCCCAGCTTCGCGATGAGTATTAACGCGGTGCCGTTCAGCAGCTCAGGAATGATCGAAATCCGATCAGCTTCTGCCAGCTTCCAGATCAGAAAGCAGCGCAGCCTCAGCCTGGTCCAGCGCCACTTGTTGTTCAGCCTCGATCGGTGTTAGCGCTTCAGCCTCGAGTCGAAATAAGTGGTTCAACAAAAGAAATTCTGCCAATGCGTTCCTATGTTCATGATCAAGCTCTACATGGGCGCGAGGATTTCGGTAAGCAATATATGCTGACGTAAACAATCCCCCCCGTCCACTACGCTCACCTTGATCAGTTCGTTTCCAAACAAGCAACGCGTTTGGTCCAACGAACGCCTGTGAAAAGAGCTTTGCACCATGTTCATCAAGTCCGGTTCGCTTTCTCACCAAATCCTCTAACCGCCGATATCCGACAAGTAGACAGCTATCAGGCTCCGCTTCAAACTTCAGGGAAATATCTCTGATGCGAGGGTCAATCAGCGCCAGAGGCATCACGGGAGGGAATCGCGACCATCCAGAAAACCTTCTATCCTGATTTAGGACTTCCCGAAATTGATATACGTAGTCGTGAAAGCGTCGAGGTCTTAAAGGTCTCGCCGACAAAATTCCCTCGAGATCTTTCCGAGTAAGCGCCGAGTAGTCGATCCGGTCGAGAAGATCGCTAGAGACGGCATACTCGTCTATCTCGACGCCATGCTCATCAAGAAGCAGCAAGACCTCAGCAAATGTTCGAGGACCTTCGCCACCATACCCAGATGCAAAGCCAGATTTAATCGCGATCTGCTGCCCATAGTCATAGGACAAGAGCAGGCAATGACTTGTATTGCAAGTAAGTATTCGAGCCTCAGTAATGTGCTCCCCGAACTGCAGCAATCGCCTTACGGCGTTTAAGCAGGATGATGAAATCCCCGCAAGCCCTGCATATTCAATGCCAGCATTTCGCCTCAGTTCACGGTTCTTCCGATCCTCAAAGAACGTCAACCACCGAATCAAAATATTTTTCACCTTGGCGCTCCCGGAATTACTTTTCTTATCGAATTGCTGCACCGGTCAGCTAGGTTAGTTCTTAGGCAAGAACTTTGAGCGAAGTAAAACTTCGTCACGGTGATATTCGAGGTAGCTTCTTTGCCCGGAAGAAAAGGAGCCAACATTGCGCTTATCTCCTGACGAAAGACCCATGCGCGTCAACGACTCTAGATGAGCCACTGGGGAAATTATGAGATCTCCATTTCCCTCAAATCCAATAAACCCTTGGTCAAAGAGGTGATCCATTGTTGGTGTGAGCAGGAGCCCATTCTCGCCATCCAGCCGTTCCTGATTAGAAGAGTCGCGCCACGGCTTGCAATGACTCGCGCGCAAATGCTCCTCCTTTGTGACGCCAGTTATCCGACACGCCCGCTCGAGCGTCATCACCCGTTGCTTGAAGAGCCCTTGGCCTCGGCGAGCCATCACTACAGTTTCTTTCTCGGTCTCAGTAATCTTGTTGTCTCTTTGAACCTGAGCAATCAGATGCTCTTCCCATTGAAGCTGAATAACCGAGGAATGGGCAAGGCCCGGCTCGCTCACGCGGAAGCCCAGCACCAAAGTTCGCGCTTCTGCGCCAACAAGGTCAACAAGCGCTGCGGCAAAAGCATCCGACAAATACGTGAGGTAAACACCTTGCATACCTATACCGTCAGGGCGTAGCGGTGCATAGACTGGTGGAAGCAAGGGCGCCAGCACGCTCATATAGTCAGACGGTCGAATTCGGGAACGCAGTTCAACGAACGATACGTCTACGCGCCAGCCAATACTTTCCCAATATGCACCAGTGGACCCAAATTCAGCGGGCTTAGGCGACTCCTGCGCATGAGATGCCGCTATTCCAATTGCGGCAATCAGAGTGCCGGCAAACGAGAAGATTACATCGCCCGGAGAGACCTCTCGCATGAAATCATAGAAAGGGTTTCGAGCTTGATTTGCCTTGCGTTTGGGTGACCAGAGATAACCACCGTCTACCTCTTGACGGTAAGTCTGATTCTGATTGACCCACCAGTAGCGCATCGGCGTCTTTACCGCTGCAATGGTTCGATTAAGGCAGACCAATACATTTCTGCTGCACCCTCAAAAGTGAGCATCTTCTTTTCAAGCCTGCTCATCATTCCAAGGGGCATAAGACCTTGGGTGCGGCCGTCATCCATCAAAGAGAGGCTTTCGTTATAACTTCCTTCTGTTATGCCGTTGCCACTAAATAAAATTTCAGTTCTGGAAAATCCGCTCGTCGAAAGCCAAATACCGCAATGGCATTTCCGCTCGCCGTCTATATAAATGGTGGCCTCGAATCCATTTGCATTCCGCTGTTGAAACGCAATTTCAATCTCCGCGTTTCGTTTCTGAAGTTCCTTTAGCGAGTTCTCAAAATAACCGGAGATATAAGCATAGGCCTCTCTAAGAAACCGATCCTTTTCCTTATCCGAAAACTTCTTCAGTATCCCGAGATTGCTAGAGCGCCAACTGTTCTTTGCTTCGGTATCTCTTGAAGCTGACTCGCCTATCTTTGACTGAGCAATTTCTGCTGTAGCGGCACTGCCCAAGGTAGAAATAGCACTCTTAATTGCCCGAACGACCTCTAGAAAACCGTCATCCAACGTAGGAAACTTGATTATTGGTTTTCCATCTGGAGGACTCGCTAACAATTTTCCAAATGGTAGATCATGCCAATCACAGGGCCTCAAAATAACAGGAATAACTCGTACTTCGCCTTTAGCGTGCCGCTCCAATGCTCGAGTCATTTCAACTTCGTAACAATAATTAGAAGCGATGAACTCTGGGCTAACCAGCAACAAAATAACATCCGCCTCCTGAAAATTCTTATCGATTGCATGATCTAACTCATCGCCAGCAATGAGTTGGCGATCATGCCAAGTCTCAATCAAGCCACGGCGCTTCAAGCCAGCTAAATGAACATCCAAATGATTCCTTAGGCCTTCATCAACGTGAGAATATGAAAAAGCGATGCGCGCCATGTTTAACCAATCTGACCTACGTTGTAATTGCCTGCTCCAACAATCGCAAGGTGATATAGATCGTGTCTGCGGTGTTGTCGCCGAGATAAACGGGATCGCCGTCTGAATAAGGCGGCAGATGATCGACCAGACTGTTGGTCTGAAATGAGATCGCCGCTAACTTACGCTCAACATTCTCATTCTGAGGGTCTTTTTCGTAGACCACGACATTGCCAACCAAAGTGCTATCAGTAAGAGATGTCGAGAACTTCAAGAAAAATCGACGACCTAAATACGTAATCGATAACCGCTCTGCCTCTTCATCACCTAAGGCACGTATCCAAGGCATCGCTTCGCGATGGTCTTTTCCGTCAAAGAAATCTATCGCAGAACTTCGAAATTCATCGAACGCTTTCTTCAGCCGAAGATAACTTCTGTTCCTTCTCTCACTTAGCTGTACGAGTTGATCCAGTGTCTCCATTTCGCCTCCTGAAAGGTCGTCGAATACTAATACCGGCTGCCCAAGCCGCACAGCAATTAGTGAAGGGCTTGTGACGGGTTTGAGGTAAACAAACTCAGCTCTTGAACTTGAACATCAGCGATCAGCCCCTGGATCTAGCTTGCCAGCTGCGAGGAAAAACTTTATTGCCCCGGCGAAGGCATAGTAATCCATACACCTTCAAGCTCACAAGCTGTGGCTGCTAAACGCCAATATTCACGCGTCAGCGTACTTCGACATCAGCGCCGACACAGCCGGCTTGGCACAACGCTGCAACGCCAGAAGCAAGGCATGGTCGGGTCGAGTCACCCTGTGACGGCTGCGCAGGTCGTCTTGGATCTGCCCCAACAAGGACGCCGCCATCTCCGCATCAGCCATAGCCCTGTGGGCACGGCCAGCTTTCGGCAGGCGGTGGTAGTCAATCAGCACGCCTAGCTTGTGGCTGGGTGCCTGGGGGTAGAGCCTTCTGGCGACCAGCATGGTGCAGGCAAAGGGCTGGGTGGCCTGCTCTCCTGCGCGGCTGAGTTCGGCCTCCCAGAACCTGCGGTCAAAAGAAGCGTTGTGCGCCACCATGGGTGCGTTGCCGACAAAGCGATTGGCTTCTGCCATAACCTCCTCGGCTGCGGGCGCAGCGGCAATCATGGCGTTGCTGATGCCTGTCAGGCTTTCGATTAAAGACGGGATGTAGCGCCCTGCGTTCATGAGGCTTTGAAACCTGTCGACCACCTGGCCGTGCTCGACCAACACGATGGCCACTTCGGTCGCGCGGTCACCCATCGCGGGCGACAGACCC
This sequence comes from Polaromonas sp. P1_E11, assembly GCF_056405995.1. Classification (NCBI taxonomy): domain Bacteria; kingdom Pseudomonadati; phylum Pseudomonadota; class Betaproteobacteria; order Burkholderiales; family Comamonadaceae; genus Polaromonas; species Polaromonas sp. P1_E11. The sequence continues at coordinate 80,112 of NZ_JBFUBA010000009.1, read as the reverse complement.
GTGGTTTCAAAGTCGATGACGGCGATGCGGCTCATGGCTCAGGTGTATGTGGTCGCCAAAATGAAAACACCATGAAATGGACCCGCAGAGGTTCAAACTTCATGGTGTTGGTCAACCCCGGTGAATCAACGCATTGATCCGGGCCGGGCGGCTTGCTTACTTGTAGAACGACTCTACCTTGCCCTTCAACTTGATCATCAGCGGGTTGCCCTTGCGGTCGACCTTGTTGCCCACGGGCACCTTGATCCAGCCTTCGCTGATGCAGTACTCGGCAACGTCGTTGCGCTCTTTGTCATTAAAACGGATGCCGATGTCGTGCTCAAAGATCGCTCTGACGAAGTGCGGGCTGCGCTCGTCAGTAGAGAGGTGGTCGGGCAACGCTGGGCGTTCTGCTGTTTTGGTTTCTTCGGTCATGGTGTCAAGTAAGGGCTGAGTGATCGCTTAGACGTCGATGTTGGCGGCGCGCAAGGCGTTCTGTTCAATGAACTCACGGCGTGGCTCCACTTCGTCGCCCATCAGCATGGTGAAGACGTGATCAGCTTCGATGGCGTCGTCGATCTGTACGCGCAGCAGGCGGCGCACGGTCGGGTCCATGGTGGTTTCCCACAGCTGGGCGGGGTTCATCTCGCCCAGGCCTTTGTAGCGCTGGCGTGCGGTGGCGTTTTCAGCCTGGCCAATCAACCAGGCCATGGCCTGGCGGAAGTCGCCAATCTTTTCTTCCTTCTGGCGCTCGCCTTCGCCGCGCATGACTTTCGCGCCTTCGCTGATCAAACCGCGGAAGGTGGCGGCCGCATCGGCCAGGGTGGAATAGTCGGCGCCGTGCACAAAGTCTTGTGTCAGCACGCTGCTCTTCACGTTGCCGTGGTGGCGGCGGCTGATGCGCAAAATGGGCTTGTCGGTGCGGGTGTCAAACTCGCCAGCCACTTCGGCGGGGGCGCCGGTGGTGTTGAGTTCGCGCAACTTGGCCTGCAGCGTCACGGCAGACACTTCAGCATCGGCCACGGTGTCGAGGTTCAGGCTCACGCCGTCGGCAATGGCGCGCAGCGCTTCTGCGTCCATGAAGCCGCGCAGGCGGGCAATCACGGACTCAGCCAGCTGGTGCTTGCGGGCCAGTTCGGCCAGCGTCTCGCCCGTCAATACCGTGCTGCCTTCCGCACCGGTTTGCACAGACGCATCTTTCAGCGCGATGCGCAGCAGGAAGCCGTCAAGCGCCGCGGTGTCTTTGAGGTACTGCTCTTCCTTGCCGGCCTTGACCTTGTACAGCGGTGGCTGCGCAATGTAGATGTGGCCGCGCTCAACAAGCTCGGGCATCTGGCGGTAGAAGAAGGTGAGCAGCAGCGTGCGGATGTGGGCGCCGTCAACGTCCGCGTCGGTCATGATGATGATGCGGTGGTAGCGCAGCTTGGCAACGTTGAAGTCGTCGGTGCCTGGCGTGCCGCCAATACCGCCGGCCTTGCCGATGCCGGTGCCCAGAGCTGTGATCAGCGTCAAAATTTCGTTGCTGGTCAAAAGCTTTTCGTAGCGGGCTTTTTCGACATTCAGGATCTTGCCGCGCAGGGGCAGGATGGCCTGGAACTTACGGTCGCGGCCCTGCTTGGCAGAGCCGCCGGCGGAGTCACCCTCGACCAGGTAGATCTCGCACATGGCGGGGTCTTTTTCCTGGCAGTCGGCCAGCTTGCCGGGCAGGCCCATGCCGTCGAGCACGCCTTTGCGGCGCGTCATGTCGCGGGCCTTGCGCGCGGCTTCACGGGCGCGGGCAGCTTCGATGATCTTGCCGACGATGATTTTTGCGTCGTTGGGGCGCTCTTGCAGGTAGTCGTGCAGGAGGCGGCTCACGATGTCTTCCACCGGGCCGCGCACTTCGCTGGAAACCAGCTTGTCTTTGGTCTGGCTGCTGAACTTGGGCTCTGGCACCTTCACGCTCAACACGCAGCACAGGCCTTCGCGCATGTCGTCGCCGGTGACTTCAACTTTCGCTTTCTTGGCCAGTTCGCTGTCGTCGATGTATTTGTTGATGACGCGGGTCATGGCGGCGCGCAGGCCCGTCAGGTGGGTACCGCCGTCGCGCTGGGGAATGTTGTTGGTGAAGCACAGCACCTGTTCGCTGTAGCCGCTGTTCCACTGCATGGCAACTTCAACACCAATGTTGGTGCCCTGGTCGCTCTGGCGGTCGCCCATGGCGTTAAACACGTTGGGGTGCAGAACCGTTTTGCCTTTGTTGATGAACTCAACAAAGCCCTTGACGCCGCCGGCGCCCGCAAAGTCGTCTTCTTTGCCGGTGCGCTCGTCTTTCAGGCGAATGCGAACGCCGTTGTTCAAAAAGCTCAGCTCGCGCAGGCGCTTGCTCAAGATTTCATAGTGGAAATCGTTGTTCTCTTTGAAGATGTCGGTGTCGGGCAGAAAGTGGACTTCAGTGCCGCGCTTGTCGGTGTCGTCCATCACCTTCATGGGTGACACATCAACACCGTTGACTTGTTCGATGATGCGGTTTTGCACAAACCCGCGCGAAAACTCCATGACGTGCACTTTGCCGTCACGGCGAATCGTCAGGCGCAGCATCTTGCTGAGTGCATTCACGCAGCTCACGCCCACGCCGTGCAAACCGCCTGAGACCTTGTAGCTGTTCTGGTTGAACTTGCCGCCGGCGTGCAGCTCGGTCAGGGCGATTTCAGCGGCCGAGCGCTTTGGCTCGTGCTTGTCGTCCATCTTGATGCCTGTCGGGATGCCGCGGCCGTTGTCGGTGACGCTGACGGAGTTGTCGGTGTGGATGGTGACAACGATGTCGTCGCAATGGCCAGCCAGTGCTTCGTCGATCGAGTTGTCGACCACCTCAAACACCAGGTGGTGCAGGCCAGTGCCGTCGGACGTATCGCCGATGTACATGCCGGGGCGCTTGCGCACGGCCTCCAGGCCTTCCAGGATCTGGATGGAACCTTCGCCATAGGCTTCGGACGCGCCGGCCTGGTTGGTGTCGATCTTGGGCTGGAAATTGGAGCTTCCCTCGCCTGCAGCGCCGTCGTTGACGTTTACCTGATCGGCTTCGTTCGGTGTGTTTTCTTCAGTCATAGCCAGCTTTATTTCCGATCTTTTCTCGAATTGCTTCGATTTCTTCAATCTCTTGAATGACCAAACCCGCGGAGAGTCGCGGGTCTGGTTATTGGTTAGCGTGTGGTCAGCGCGTTAAATGCGCATCGGCATCACCACGTATTTAAAGGCTGCGTCGTCGGGGATGGTCAGCAGCGCAGAGCTGTTGGAATCAGCCAGTTCGATCTTCACCATGTCCTGGTCCATGTTGGCCAGCGCGTCGATCAGGTAGGTGACGTTGAAGCCGATTTCGATGGCGTCACCGCCGTAGTCGATGTCGAGCTCGTCGACGGCTTCTTCCTGCTCGGCATTGTTGGAAGCCACACGCAGGGTGCCGGGTTCGATGTTGAGGCGCACGCCCTTGAACTTCTCGCTGGTCAAAATGGCGGTGCGCTGCAGGCTGGCCAGCAGGGGCACGCGGCCCAGGGTGATGATGTTTTTGTGGTTCTTGGGAATCACGCGGTTGTAGTCGGGGAACTTGCCTTCGACCAGCTTGGTGACGAATTCCATGCCTTCGAAGCTGAACTTGGCCTGGTTGCCGGCGAATTGCATTTCGATGGCGCCTTCTTTGTCGCTGAGCAGGCGCTGCATTTCCAGAACCGTCTTGCGCGGAAGGATCACTTCCTGCTTGGGCACTTCAACGTCGAGCGTGGCTGAGGAGAACGCCAGGCGGTGGCCGTCGGTGGCGACCAGGCTCAGCTGCTTGCCTTCGGCGACGAAGAGGATGCCGTTGAGGTAGTAGCGGATGTCGTGCACCGCCATGGCAAACGAGACCTGGTTGAGCAGCTCTTTCAAAACCTTTTGCGGCACCGAGAAGCTGGGGCCGAAATTGGCGGCTTCCTGCACCAGGGGGAAGTCTTCAGCCGGCAGGGTCTGCAGCGTGAAGCGGCTTTTGCCGCCCTTGAGGATCAGCTTGTTCTGCGACGACTCGAGCGAGACGGTCTGGTCGCTGGGCATGGAACGCAGGATGTCGATGAGCTTGCGGGCACCCACGGTGGTGGTGAAGTTGCCGGCGTCGCCGTCGAGCTCGGCGGTGGTGCGGATCTGGATTTCAAGATCGCTCGTGGTGAGCTGCAGCTGGGCGCCAGTTTTACGGATCAGCACGTTGGCAAGAATGGGCAAGGTGTGCCTGCGCTCAACGATGCCGGCCACCGACTGCAGTACCGACAAAACTTTATCCTGGGTTGCTTTCAGAACGATCATGACTTCCTCTGTATATATCTTTAATTCTTTAATTCAAATTAGTAGTAGTAGATAAGGGTGGCGCCCATCTGTGGATAGTGCCATTTTCCCCTTTTTGATCAACCACTTGGCGTTTGTTTAACCATGTGTTCAGACGCCCCTGAACTGCACTGCTGAATATGAACAACTTTCGATTGTCATCTGCTTCTGTGGATAAGCCATGGGTTGTTCAAAAGTTGTCCCCAAAGTTATTGTGAGGGTGGCTGGGCTCTGTAAAACACCGTGAAAACCGGGCGCTAGAGGGTTCGTGGGGTTCATGGGACGCATGGAGGCTGTTCCTCAGCCTTTCAGGGTCTGTTCAAGCACATGCAGCTGCTGGTTGAGCTCTGTCATTTGCTGGCGCTCGGCAGACATCTTGCGTACGGCGTGCAGCACGGTGGTGTGGTCACGTCCGCCAAAGAGCTCACCGATCTCCGGGAGGCTCTTTTGCGTGAGTTCCTTGGCCAGGTACATGGCAATCTGCCGCGGTCGCGCAATGCTGGCTGGCCGCTTCTTGGAATACATGTCGGCCACTTTGATCTTGTAATAGTCGGCGACGGTCTTCTGGATGTTCTCAACGCTGATCTGCCGGTTCTGGATGGAAAGCAGGTCACGCAAGGCCTCACGGGCCAGCTGGATGGAGATTTCCTTGAGATTGAAGCGTGAGTACGCCAGGATCTTGCGCAGGGCGCCTTCGAGCTCACGCACGTTGGAGCGGACGTTCTTGGCGACGAAGAAGGCGACTTCTTCGGGCATGGAGGCGCCTTCGGCTTCGGCCTTGCGGATCAGGATGGCGACACGCATTTCGAGCTCGGGCGGCTCGATGGCGACGGTGAGGCCGGAATCAAAGCGCGAGACCAGGCGTTCGTGGATATCCGTCAGACCCTTGGGATAAGTGTCGCTGGTCATCACGATGTGCGACTTTTTGGTCAGCAAGGCCTCGAAAGCGTTGAAAAACTCTTCCTGGGTGCGGTCCTTGTTAGCGAAGAACTGGACGTCGTCAATCAGCAGCAAATCCAGGGAGTGATAACGCTCCTTGAATTCATCAAAAGTCTTGCGTTGGTAAGCTTTAACCACATCTGAAACAAATTGTTCAGCGTGGATGTAGAGAACTTTGGCGGCGGGGTTGTCCGACAGCAATTTATTGCCGATGGCGTGCATCAAATGGGTCTTGCCCAAACCGACGCCACCGTAGATAAAAAGCGGGTTGTAAAGCTGGCCCAGGCTGCTGGAAACATGTAACGCCGCTGCCCGGCCCATGCGGTTGGCCGTGCCTTCAATCAGGGTGTCGAAGGTCAGCGCGCTGTTGAGGCGGTTTTTGAACGGAGCCCCGGCGGCTTCTTCGGGAACGCCCAGGCCGACGGGCTCAGGAACGCCGGAGCCTTCAAAGCTGCGAACCAAAGAAGAAGACTTGGCGGGCGCTTCGCGCGGAGCAAGTGCTAACTCAAGCGGGATGCTTTGCCCGGAAATCTTCTCAAGCAGGGCCGAAATGCGGCCGGCATACTGGGCGCGAACCCAGTCCAGTTTGAACCGGTTACCCACCAGAACGGTGACTTTGGTGAGGTCGGGAGCGACCTCGACCAGCAGGGGGCGGATCCAGGTATTGAACTGTTGTTCAGGTAATTCCTGGGCCAGGTGGTCGACGCAGCTCTGCCACAAGTCCTGGTTCAGATTTTGGACGGATGCCTCACTCATGGCTGGTTTTGACTGGGTTGCTGGCCTGGCAAGAGGCGCCCGGCAGCGGTGAGCTGCTTGTGGATATTGTTAATTTTGAGCACCGGCAATTGTAGTCCGGGCGGGGAGTTATCCACAAAATAATTGATCCGGGTTTCAACCTATTTTCGGCGCTGGTTCGGGGTATGTAGCGACCCGGTTCGCCGCATCTCAGCCTTTACCCCAAATGGGCAAGCTAACTTGTTGCCAGCGTTAGGAAATCTGCGATAATCATGGGTTTCCCTGATTCGCGGCGGGTTTTGCCTGCCTTGAAGACTTGCAGAGATGGCTGTGTTGTACGGCCACCAAGATCATTCGAATCGCCCAAAGCAGTGTGTCTTATAACTAAGGCACGGTAACGGCAAAGGGGAAAGCTTTGTAGCTGACCGGCTAGTAGGACTCAATCATGAAACGCACATACCAACCATCCAAAGTCAAACGCGCTCGTACGCACGGCTTCCTGACCCGCATGAAAACGCGTGGCGGCCGCGCAGTGATTGCTGCACGCCGCGCCAAAGGCCGCAAGCGCCTGGCCGTATAAGCCTGTTTTCTGCTGGCCATTCGCAGTTTTTTAAACTGACGCCTGGCGCTCGTGCAACGGCTTCAAACCCGACCCCAGTTCCAGGCAGTTCTTGCCGGCGCCATTGTTGCAAAAACAACGCACTTCGCATTGCACCGCAATGCGCTGGACGCAAAGCCCGTGCAAGCTGAGCCAGGCAAGCTGGCTGATGTGATCGCGGCAAAGCCGCTGTTTCCCGTACAGGATGTCTGGCTTGGGGCCATGGTTCCCAAACGCTGGGCCAAACGCGCCGTCACACGTAACGCCATCAAACGACAGATCTACACCGTGAGCGCTGATTTTTCGCATCAGTATCCTCAGGCTGCTTTTGTGGTCCGCTTGCGGCGTGATTTTTCGCGCAAGGAATTCATCAGCGCGACGTCCGAGCAGCTCAAGCTGGCGGTACGCACCGAAGTGCTGGCGCTGATGCAGGCAGGAGCCAAGGCGCCATGAGCCCTGTTTTTGCCGCGCTGGCACCTCTTTTCCGTTTGCCGCAAACCCTGCTGATCGGCCTGGTCAAAGGCTATCGTTTGTTGCTCAGCCCCTGGCTGGGTTCAGCCTGCCGGTTTGAGCCGACCTGTTCCGCCTATTCACTGCAGGCCCTGCAGCAGCACGGCGCGACTGTCGGCAGCTACCTCACTTTGCACCGGCTGGTACGCTGCCATCCCTGGTGCGATGGCGGGCACGACCCGGTGCCGCCTGCTCCCCTCTTTTCCCGCCTGGCCACCCCCGTGGCCTCCACCCCTTCTAAAAAGACGCCGTCATGAACGACATCCGCCGCACCATCCTGTGGGTGATTTTTGGTTTTTCCATGGTCCTTTTGTGGGACCAATGGCAGGTATATAACGGCCACAAGGCGACCTTTTTCCCGTCAGCAACGCAAAGCGCCAAGGCGCCGGCCGCAGGTTCCTCTGCACCTGTAGCTGCCGGCTCTACGGCTTCATCCGTGCCCGCACCGCAGGCTGCCAACGCAACGCCAGGCGCGCCCGGTGCCGTGCCGGCAGGCGCTCCATCGATTGCGCCGTCGACCGCCAAAGAACGCTTCGTCGTGAACACCGATGTGCTCACGCTGACATTTGACAGTGAAGGCGGCACCCTGGTGCACTCGGCATTCGTCAAATACAAAGACCAGGCGCATACGGCCGAAGGTTTTGTCTTGATGGACGAAAGCGCAAACCGCGTTTATGTGGCGCAGACCGGCCTTGTTACGGCACCCGGCACCACCGGGGGCTTTCCTACCCACAAAACGCCAATGGCCGTGGTTCCAGGCGAACGGGCTCTGAAAGACGGCCAGGACGAACTGCAGATCAAGTTTGAGTCGGCGGAAGTCGGCGGCGTCAAGCTGGTCAAGACCTATACCCTGAAACGTGGCGCGTACGACATTGCGGTGCGCCACGACATCGTCAACACCGGCACAGCCGCGGTGTCGCCTCAGCTGTACCTGCAGCTCGTGCGTGACGGCAACAAGCCGCCCGGAGAGTCTTCTTTTTATTCCACCTTTACCGGCCCGGCGATTTATACCGAAGCCAAGAAATACCAAAAGGTGGAATTCAAGGACATCGAGAACAACAAGGTTGATGTCGAAAAGCAGGCCACCAATGGCTATATCGCCATGGTCCAGCATTACTTTGCAACCGCCTGGATTCTTCCGGATGGCCTCAAGCGCGACCTGTTGTTCCAGAAGGTCGCCAACAACCTGTATTCCGTCGTCATGATCACGCCGCTGGACACCATCGCAGCTGGCACGACCAAGTCGGTCGACGCGAAGTTTTTCGTCGGCCCCCAGGAAGAAAAAACACTGGAAGCCATTGCACCAGGCCTGGAGCTGGTGAAGGACTACGGCTGGTTGACCATCCTGGCCAAGCCGCTGTATTGGCTGCTCGACAAGCTGCACGGCTTCATCCATAACTGGGGTTGGTCCATTGTGGCTTTGGTGCTGCTGCTGAAAATCGCGTTCTACTGGCTCAATGCCAAGGCGTATGCCAGCATGGCCAAGATGAAGGCGATCAATCCCAAGATCATGGAAATGCGTGAGCGCCTGAAAGACAAGCCGCAGGAAATGCAGCAGGCGATGATGAAAATCTACAAGGAAGAAAAAGTCAACCCGATGGGCGGCTGCTTCCCGATCATGATCCAGATCCCCGTGTTCATCGCGTTGTACTGGGTGCTGCTGTCGAGCGTTGAAATGCGCAATGCACCCTGGGTCTTGTGGATCCATGACCTCTCGGCGCCGGATCCGTTCTTCATCCTGCCCGTGCTGATGACCCTGACGACCATGCTGCAAACGGCGCTCAATCCCGCTCCGCCGGATCCGATGCAAGCCAAGCTGATGTGGTTCATGCCGCTGATCTTCAGCGTGATGTTCTTCTTCTTCCCGGCCGGCCTGGTGCTGTACTGGATTACCAACAACATTCTGTCCATCACCCAGCAGTGGATCATCAATACCCGCATGGGTGTGCCGCCGCAGTTCAACCTGCCGAAGTTCAAATAAGGCGGACACGGAATAAAAATTGGGCCGCTTCGCGGCCCTTTTTCTTGGGAAACCGACTTTGGCGGCGACGCTTCTTACCCAGGCGCCAATATCCGGTTTGCCCCTTAACATCTACCACCATGCTGGCCCGACATCACGACCCCATCGTTGCTATCGCCACTGCGCCCGGGCGCGGTGCGGTGGGCATTGTGCGGGTGTCCGGCAAGCACATCGCGCCCGTCATAGAGGCGATTTGCGGCCGCCAGCTGCAGCCGCGTCAGGCAACCTACCTTCCCTTCAGCGATGCGCATGGCGTAGCCATCGACCAAGGGCTCGCCCTGCATTTCCCGGCGCCGCATTCCTACACCGGCGAAGACGTGCTGGAGCTGCAAGCGCATGGCGGCCCTGTCGTGCTGCAGCTGTTGCTGGCGCGATGCCTTGAGGCTGGCGCGGCGCCAGACCCGGTAACCGGCCAGGCGGTCGTGCCGGGGCTGCGCGTAGCGCAACCGGGCGAGTTCACCGAACGTGCCTTCCTCAACGACAAGATCGACCTGGCACAGGCCGAGGCGATTGCCGACCTGATCGATGCGAGCACTGAGACCGCCGCGCGATCGGCCGCGCGTTCAATGTCGGGTGAATTCTCGCTGGCGGTCAACACGCTGCTGGAGCAGCTGATCCATCTGCGCATGCTGGTCGAAGCCACGCTGGACTTCCCGGAGGAAGACATCGACTTCCTGCAGAAGGCAGATGCGCAGGGCCAGCTTGAGCGCTTGCAGGTGACGCTGGCCGGCGTGATGCAGCGCGCGGTGCAGGGCGCCTTGCTGCGCGAAGGCATCAAGGTGGTGATCGCTGGCCAGCCGAACGCCGGCAAAAGTTCGCTGCTCAATGCGCTGGCCGGTGCCGAACTCGCCATCGTCACGCCAATTGCCGGCACCACACGCGACAAGGTCTCGCAGCTGATCCAGATTGAAGGCGTGCCGCTGCATGTGGTGGACACCGCTGGCCTGCGCGATGCACTCGACGAAGTGGAAAAAATCGGCGTCGAACGCGCGTGGGCCGAAATCGCCAGCGCCGACGCGGTGCTCTTCCTGCATGACCTGACCCGGCATGCCGCCGATTACCTGGCCGCCGACGTACACATCGCAGAGGTATTGAGCCGTGAGCTGCCGCGCAACACGCCCATCATCGACGTCTGGAACAAGTCGGACGCAGCTGCCGCGGACGTCCTGGGCACCATCAGCGGCGGCGTTCTGATCTCCGCCAAAACCGGCGACGGCCTGCAAGCGCTGCGCAGGCAATTGCTGCAGGTCGTGGGCTGGCAATCCGCACCTGAAGGTGTGTTCATGGCCCGCGAGCGCCACGTGCGTGCCCTGCAACAGGTCGCCGAACAACTCGGGAGAGCCCATGCGCAGATTCGCGCGGGGCACCCTGCCCTGGACCTGCTGGCCGAAGATTTGCGCCAGGCGCAACTTCACCTCAGCGAGATCACCGGTGCGTTCACGCCGGACGACCTGTTGGGCGAGATTTTTTCCAGATTCTGTATTGGAAAGTAGTAAACCGGCGACAGGCGGGCCCCGTCTGGGGACAAGCGGCGCCGTGCCGCGAAAAACGCACCAAAACAGTCAAAAATGGCGTTCTGTCGAGGGGAAATTACAACTCCGGTTTTCCTGTATCAGGTGTAAGGGGCCGTTAACGTCCCTTGCGGGCTATGTAGTGCGAAGGTATCTTCCGTCCCACTATGAACGCTCCACTACCTGCCGCCATTCGTTTTGACATTCAGGGCCTTGCCCAAGCCATTCTTCACTGCCACGCCAGTGACGCATTGCGCTGTCAATTCAACCAGCCGCATTGGGACATCCTGGCCAGCTACATGCAGCCTTTCGCCCTCAACAGTGGCCAGGTGCTGATGGAACAGGGTGCGCTGGATCGCACGCTGTATTTTGTGGAAAGCGGCACACTCAGCGTTCATTACGAAGATGAAAAGGCCCGCGTGCGAATGGCTCTGGTAGGTGCAGGTACCGTGCTCGGTGAAGGTGCTTTCTTCTCGCACATGCCGCGCAGTGCCACGGTGCATGCGTCGACGCCTTGCAAGCTTTGGTGCCTCACGCCGATGCGGTTCCTTGAGCTGGCAAACCGCCACAGCCCTATTGCATTGGAGCTGACCATGGCAATGGGGTCGGTCATGGCCAAGCGACTTTATAACCGTCCCAAGCGCGTCGCCGTGACCTGAGCATCACACCTCTGTCGGGTGCACCGGCATCATCAGACAACTGACTCCTGCCGTAATACTTTCGGGCGTCAAAGGCGTTCTCAAAAACGTGACGGGCGTGATTTTTTACCAGACAGTTGCATGGGTGTTTCGATAAAGTTGGCCACAGGATTTGCTGCTAAACAACAGCTGAACCGTTTGCGCTATTGCTTACAGATTCACTCCGTGCATTGACGGAAAATGAAGACTCACCACGAGAACATTGCCCATGTCTTTTTTAAACTGGTTTTCCGACAAACCGCAGCAAGCCAGCGCGGCTGCGAATGACGAACAAAGACGCGCGTCCGCCGGACGCGACAAATTTGCAACGTCCGTACCCCAGCGACTTTCCCCCGAACACCCTGCTCCCGCCGATTCCGGCAAGCTCAAGCGTCACGCCCGCCGCGAGCAACTGTACGTAGCAATTCGTGAAGCCATGACCCGCTCCGGCGTGCTCTCGGCAAGCTACAAATTCAAAGTTCTTTCGCTCGACCAGAGCGGCAATGAATTCCTGGTCATGATGGACCTGGCAAAAGCATTTGGCGGTACGTCCGAGCAATTGAGTGGAATTGAGGCATCGATCGCACAGCACGCCAAAGCGCGCTTTGAGATCTTGGTACCCGCTGTGTACTGGCGCCTGGAGGAAATGGCGGTCGTGGTCAAACAGGCCCCGACGCCTCCGCAGGCCGTGCAAGCACCTGCCGCACAGGCGCCCGCTGTAGTACACGCCGAAGCCAATGTAGAAACCAGCGCACCCGTCAAACCCGCAACACCACGCTATGAGCCTATCCAGGCCGACGAGGTTGCCGCCTTCAAACAAGCCCTGGTTGCTGCGTCCGCGCAAGGCCCTGCCGTCGCCCCGGAAAAAGGGGTCAAAGTGCAAAGCGGCCCGCGCTCACGTTCATACACCCTGCTGACGGGCTTTGAAGACACCGAAATGCCGCCGGAATTCAGCACGTCGCCAGCGCTGAGCAGCACGCAGTACGGCGATCTGAACTAAGCCGATGCGGCTTCATATTTAAGACAAATGAGCTTCAAGCCCAATCAGCACGGGCGCAAGCAGCTATAACTTCTATAGCTGAACCCGTTCTCCCCGGGTAGTTTCCAGAACGGCATCCTGCCGTTCAATGCCCCGAAAAGTCAATCAAGGTGAACAGCGGCAGCCCTGCTGCCCGCAATTTTTCTGACCCACCGAGTTCGGGCAGGTCAACAATCGCCGCACCTTCGGTGACGGTGGCGCCCAGCTTCTCCAGCAGTTTTTTGCCGGCCATCATGGTGCCGCCCGTGGCGATCAGGTCGTCGATCAGCAGCACCCGGTCGCCGGGCTTGACCGCATCGGTATGCAGCTCGACAGTGGCGCTTCCATATTCGAGCTCATAGGTTTCCTGCACGGTTGTGAAGGGCAGTTTGCCTTTTTTGCGTATCGGCACAAAGCCAACATTCAACTCATAGGCGATGACGGCGCCGAGGATGAACCCGCGCGCATCCAGCCCTGCCACGATGTCGGGACGGAGCTTGCCGTCCATGTAGCGGTGCACAAAAGCGTCGATCAGCACGCGAAAGACCTTGGGGTTCTGCAGCAGCGGCGTGATGTCGCGAAACTGCACGCCGGGGGCCGGCCAGTCGGGCACGGTGCGGATATGGTTCTTCAGGTACTGGCCGACGGTCTGGTGAGTGAGGCTGTGCAGATCAGGCATGGCGTGTCCAAGGTGGGTGGCGCCCATATTGTGCCGTCAGTGCCCGCGATGAACGCTATCGCCGGGCTTCCTCGCCAATGGACAACGACCTGCTGCAGGCGCGAACAAAGCGGTGGCATGTTTCCCCCGGAAGCTCCCCCTTTGCGACGGGCGGCCCGCTGCTCAGTTGATACGGCCGCGCAGGAGCTTCTCTTCGGCCATGGCCAATGCCTCGGGCTTGCCTGACAGCACCAGCGTGTCCCCGCCCTCCAGCAATGTTTCGTCATGCGCCGCTACGGCCTTGCCATTGCTGCGGCGCAGGCTGACCACACGCACGCCGCCAGCGCCCAGTGCCGCGGCGCCCAGGGGTTTTCCGGCAGATTTTGTGCCCAGCGGCAATGTGACGTTGGACAGGCGCTCCTGCTCGAGCTCATTGACGGTGTCGTCGTCGGCACCGCGAAAGTAACCTCGCAGCAGGTTGTAGCGGGCGTCACGTTGATCCTGCACGACGCGGATCACACGGCGCATGGGCACGCCCACCAGCGCCAGCGCATGGCTGGCGAGCATCAGGCTGCCTTCAATGGCCTCAGGTACGACCTCTGTAGCGCCGGCTGCCTGGAGTTTTTCCAGGTCGTGGTCGTCTACCGTCCGCACAATCACCGGCACGGTCGGCGCGTGGGCGCGCGTGTTGGCCAGCACCTTGAGGGCGCTGGCTGTGTCGAGATAAGTTACCACCACGGCGCTGGCCCGGGCCAGCCCGGCTGCCATCAGGGCCTGGAGCCGCACCGCATCGCCGAACACCACCGAATCGCCTGCGGCTGCGGCCTGCCGTACCCGGTCGGGGTCGAGGTCGAGCGCCATGTACTGGATGCCTTCGCGCTCCAGCATGTGGCCCAGGTTCTGGCCGCAGCGGCCATAGCCGCAGATGATCACGTGTTTGTTGGCGTTGATGGACTTGCGTGCAATGGTCGTCATTTGCAGCGATTGCTGCAGCCACTCGCTGGAAACCAGCTTCATCACAATGCGGTTGCTGTACATGATGATGAAAGGCGTCGCCAGCATGGACAGCACCATGCTGGCCAAAATGGGGTTTAACAGTGCGGGTGGCACCAGGTTGCTCTGCTGGGCCAGCGTGAGCAGCACAAAGCCGAATTCGCCCGCCTGGGCAAGGTACAGGCCGGTGCGCAGCGATACGCCGGCTGTGGCACCCAGCGAGCGCGCCAGCGCGGTAACCAGCACCAGCTTGAAGAGAACAGGCAACGTCGTCAGCAACAGCACCAGCGGCCATCGTTCCAGTACCAGCCGCCAGTCCAGCAGCATGCCGATGCTGATGAAGAAAAGACCCAGCAAAACATCGTGGAAGGGCCGAATGTCGGTTTCGACCTGGTGCTTGTATTCCGTCTCGGAGATCAGCATGCCGGCAATAAAGGCGCCCAGTGCCAGGCTCAACCCGGCGCGCTCGGTCAGCCAGGCCAGCGCCAGTGTGACCAGCAGCAGGTTGAGCACGAACAGTTCTTCGCTTTTGCGCCGCGCCACGATGGTGAGCCACCAGCGCATGATGCGTTGCCCGCCGGTGAGCAGCAAGCCCACCAGCACGGCCGCCTTCAACCCCGCGATCGCCAGCGCCGTCAGGAGCGCATCGGCGGGCGCCCCCAGTGCCGGAATCAGCACCAGCAACGGTACAACGGCCAAGTCCTGGAACAACAGCACGCCCATGACGCGCTTGCCGTGTTCGGATTCGAGTTCAAGTCGCTCCGACAGCAGCTTGACCACAATGGCGGTGCTGCTCATGGCGATGGCACCGGACAGCGCCAGCGCGGTCTGCCAGCCCATCTTCCAGAGACCGGGGGCCATGCTGGCAAGGAACAGCGAGCCCACCGTGGCCAGCACGATGGTCAGCGTGACCTGCAGCAGGCCCAGGCCAAAAACGTGACGCCGCATGGAACGCAGCTTGGGCAGGTTGAACTCAAGCCCGATCACGAACATCAGAAACACCACGCCGAACTCGCCCAAATGCCGGACGCCGTCGGAATTTTGCGCCAGCGCCAGTGCGTTGGGCCCGATGACCACGCCGACCGCCAGGTAGCCCAGCATGGGAGGCAGCTTGAGCGAACGGCATGCCACCACACCCAGCACAGCAGCCAGCAGGTACAGCAGGGTCAGTTCAAGCGCGCTCATGCGTTGATGGTAGCCGAGGATATTGCACGGCCTTGACGATTTGCAGGCGGCCAAGGCCCATTCGCGCGGGGGCCTGCCGGCAGGATGGGGCCTGTCCGCCTCTATAGAATGCAGCCATGAGCCTTGACGCCGTGAATTTTGATGCCGAACAGGTGCTAAGCCTTGCCAGGAAGACTTTTGAAATAGAAGCCGCCGCTGTGCTGGGCCTGGTGGGACGGCTGGGCGACGAGTTTGCCCAGGCCGTGGAGTTGATGCTGCAGTGCCGCGGCCGCGTGGTTGTCATGGGCATGGGAAAAAGCGGCCATATAGGCCGCAAGATTGCCGCCACACTCGCCTCCACTGGAACACCTGCCATGTTTGTGCATCCGGCTGAAGCCAGCCACGGCGACCTGGGCATGATCAAGGCCATCGACGTGGTGCTCGCAATTTCCAACAGCGGCGAGAGCGCCGAATTGACGATGATCCTGCCGGTGCTGAGCCGCCAGGGCGTACCGATGGTGGCAATTACCGGGGGCGCGCAGTCCACGCTTGCCCGGCAAGCACGGGTGACGCTCGACAGCAGCGTGGCGCAGGAAGCCTGTCCGCTCAACCTGGCGCCGACTGCCAGCACGACTGCGCAGCTCGCCCTGGGTGACGCGCTGGCCGTCGCCCTGCTGGATGCGCGCGGCTTCAAGGAAGAAGACTTTGCGCGTTCCCACCCGGGCGGTGCGCTCGGCCGGAAGCTGCTGACGCATGTCAGTGACGTGATGCGCAGCGGCGATGCAGTGCCGCAAGTGCTGGCCGACACCAGCTTCACCGACCTCATGCGTGAAATGAGCGCCAAGGGACTTGGGGCTTCTGCGGTAGTGGACGGCAGCCGGCGAGTGATCGGTATATTCACCGACGGCGATTTGCGCCGGCTGGTCGAAAAAGGCGTAGACCTGCGCAGCAGCAAGGCAGGCGACGTGATGCGCGCCAATCCGCGCACCATACAGCCGGATTCGCTGGCTGTTGAGGCTGTGGCATTGATGGAGCAGCACCGCATCACCAGCGTGCTGGTTGTGGACGACGCAGGGGTGTTGTGCGGGGCGCTGAATACCAACGACCTGATGCGCGCAAAAGTGATATGACACCCGCACCCGTTATTTGGCTTGCGGTGAAACGATAGATGCTTACTCCAACACTGAGCTTTCCGCCTGAACTGCTGCTGCGCGCGCAGGGCATAAAGGTGGCATTTTTTGACGTCGACGGTGTGCTCACGGACGGTGGCCTGTATTTTTCCGAATACCCCGACGGCCACGAACTGGCCGTGGCGTCCGGTGGTTACCGCGCTTCGGGCGAGATCGTCAAACGGTTCAACACGCTGGACGGCCATGGCCTCAAGCTGCTCCAGAGGGCCGGCATTACTCCCGCCGTCATCACCGGGCGCGACAGCCACGTGCTGCGCGCACGTTTGCAGGCGCTCGGCATCACCCATGCCCATTTCGGCACGGAGGACAAACGCCCGGCCGCCGAGCTCACGCTGCAGGCCCTGGGGCTGGACTGGAGCGCTGCCGCAGCCATGGGTGACGACTGGCCCGACCTGCCTGTGCTGTCCCGTGTGGCATTGAGCTGCGCGCCGATCAACGCGCACGCGGAGGTTCGCGCGATGGTCCATCATGTGACGCAAGCGCCAGGTGGCCATGGCGCCGCACGCGAGTTCTGTGATGTGCTGCTGGTTGCCAGCGGACGCTATGCCGGGCTGCTTCAGGAGTACAGCCAGTGAGCACCGCGGTGAAAAGCGACGGTGCCCTGCTGCACCTGAAAAACGTGTGGCGACGCTTTCTGCGCGTCTGGGACGGCATGGCCATTTACATGCCGCTGGTGATGATGGGGTTGCTGGCGCTGGGTACCTACTGGCTTGTGCGCAACACCCCGATCTTCAGCACGCCGGAGGTGGCCAGGGAGGCGCGCCACGACGTGGACTATTTCATGCGCAAGTTCACCGTCAAGACGTTTGACGAAGGGGGCCACCTCAAGAGCGAAATTTATGGGACCGAGGCCCGGCATTTCGCCGACACCGACATCCTGGAAATTGACCAGGTGCGCATCCGCAGCATTAATGTGGAAAAGCGCATCACGACCGCTACCGCCAACCGGGCGTACACCAATGGTGATGGATCGGAAGTGCAGTTAACGGGCAACGCGGTGGTGGTCAGGGAGGCGAGCCAGGATGCGAACGGGAAGGAAACGCCGCGCATGGAGTTTCGCGGAGAGTTTCTTCATGCCTTCCTGAATGACGAGCGCGTGAAGTCGCACAAACCGGTGCTGCTGATTCGCGGCACCGACCAGTTCACCGGTGACACTTTTGCCTACGACAACCTGGACCAGGTGGCCGATCTCAAGGGACGTGTCCGCGGCATTCTCGTCCCGCGTTCCGCGGCCAGCGCTGCAGGTGTTGGTAACTTGCCCGTTCTCACACCCACTCTCACGCCCGCACCACCCCTCACTCCGGCAAGCAACGCACCGGCGACCCGCTAACGCGACGCTCTTCAATCAACGACTGCCCACCATGTCCAGACTCGTATTTATCACCGGTGCTTCCAGCGGTATCGGGCAGGCATTGGCACTGCGTTTCTATTCTGCGGGCTATCGGCTGGCGCTGGCTGCCCGCAGAACCGCCGAGGTCCAGGCCTGGGCGGAGACCCACGCCATCAGTGCGAGCCGCTACCAGGTCTACGGCGCAGACGTATCCGACATCGACAGCATTGTGTCTGCCGGCGAGGCTTGCATCGCAGCGCAGGGCGTGCCCGATGTGGTGATTGCCAATGCCGGCATCAGTATCGGCATGGACTCTGCGGTGCGTGCAGACCTTGAGGTCATGGCCCGGACTTTTGCGACCAACAATATCGGTGTCGCAGCCACCTTTCACCCGTTCATCTCCGGCATGGTTTCGCGAGGCACAGGAACACTGGTTGGTATTGGCAGCGTGGCCGGCATACGCGGCCTTCCCGGCCACGGCGCCTACTGCGCGAGCAAGGCCGCGGTCATCGCCTATTGTGAAAGCCTGCGCGGTGAACTGCTCCCCAGTGGCGTGAAGGTGGTGACGATTTGCCCGGGCTACATCGACACGCCGCTGACCCGCGAAAACCGCTATGCCATGCCGTTTCTGATGAAGGCCGAGGTATTTGCCGAAAAAGCGTTTGCCACCATCCAGGCGGGGTGCCGCTACCGGGTGATCCCCTGGCAAATGGGCGTGGTGGCCAAGTTGTTGCGCCTGCTGCCCAATGCCGTGTTCGACAAGGCCTTGTCTGGCCGCGCACGCAAGCATCGCCAGGGCGAGAGCTGAGAGCCGGGCGCTTTTGCGCGCTGCGCTATCAAAACAGGAGCTGCCCGCGCCCGTGAGTTGGGCGCTGCAAAGCAAAAAGGCTTCAAAACCGAAGTCTTGAAGCCTTTTAGGCGCTCTTCAACCAGAGGCTGAAGAGGGGGTTCTGCAGGGCTTAGTAGCCGCCGCGTCCACCACCGCCGCCACCACCGGAACGGCCACCGCCGCTACCGCCGCCGCCGTAGGGGCTGCGGAAACCGCCGTCGCTACCGCCGCCGCCGGAGCGACCACCGCCGCCACCGCCGTAGCCACCACCGCCGGAACGATCGCCGCCACCACCACCACCGTAGCCGCCACCACCGCCGCCGCCGAAGCCGCCGCTACGTGGAGGACGTGCCTCCATGGGACGAGCTTCGTTCACGACAACGCTACGGCCGCCCAGAGGCTGGCCGTTCATGCCGTTGATAGCTGCCTGGGCTTCTGCATCGCTGCCCATTTCGACAAAGCCAAAGCCTTTGGAGCGACCGGTGTCGCGTTCCATCATGACTTTAGCGCTGGTGACAGCGCCAAATTGGCCAAAAGATTGTTGCAGGTCTTCGTCGCGGACCGAGTACGGCAGGTTGCCGACGTAAAGTTTGTTGCCCATGAAGGGACTCCTCTAAAACACAAAAACAAAAGCGATGGGGTCCCGAAAGCACAACAAATCTTGATACGTACCGCTGTAGCGCGCGAAACTGACCGATCACCTAACGTGTGCGAATAGTGACACTCGCACCGGCATATTATGCGTCAGTTATCAAAAAGACAACCCGCTGGCGTTACTGCCCGGGCCTCGCAAGCCCGCATAAACAGGGGCTTCCCGGGCTTGCTTACGATTTTTGTATCGGCCTGCCCGTTGATTCGAAGGCCGCAAAGGGTAACCCAAAGCACTTCTATTGAAGATGGCGCAACAAAAAGCCCGGGATGAGGTTTTCGCCCCAACTACGCGGTTGTTTAGCAATAAAGCTCTATTAGTGGCCCGAATTTACGGCCCTGCTTAATAAGTTAGCGCCTACTGTTCATGGATTTACCAATGAATAGAGGCTACCGGCGCGAAGAAATCAGAGTCGTAAGTTCTCTCCGGACCGCCCTGACGCTGGAAGCGAGGATGTGTCCGTTAAAAACCATAGGCAGGACAGTTGACGCGCGCGCGGAAAGAAAATAGTTACAAAAAATTGCAAGATTCAATCCGAAGCCCTATTTATTCGATGAGGTGGCGACCGACTTCACCCGTTCGGCGGCGCGTTATTTGGGACGAATATCGGGCGGCAATTCGGTGGAGCCAGCCTCGGCAAGATCCGAATAGTTGCGCCACTGCTTCATTGCGGCGCGCATGGTCAGAATCTGGTTCTCAAACTTCGGGCAGGCGTCGCAGGCCAGAAGATGCAGCTTGAGCGCAATGTGGTCGGGCAAACGGAGCGCGCGGTCTTCCCGCGCGATCAGCAATGCCGCAGCCTCGCGGCAGGTGCGTCTTAACGGGGTAATGTTGGGTTTCACGTCAAGGGCCGGCCGTATCAGGTGCTGAGTTTGCCAAACCAGTGGATATTCAGGCACTCCTGCAGGCGCAGGCGGGCCCGATGCAACTGGACATACAGGTTGGTCGGTGTCAGTGAGAGTTCCTTACAGACTTCCTGCGAGGAAAGCTCCAGCCACTCACGCATCAGGAACAGGCGCCCCAGTGCCGGTGGCAGGCGTTCCATGCATGCGTCCAGTACCTGAAAGAACTGAACCTGCTGCAGGGTCTGGTCCGGATTGCCCCAGTCATTGGGCGGTTCTGTGAAATGCCCGTCGGCCTGGAAAGAGAGCCGGTCGAGCTCGTCACCCTCTCCGTCGCCGTGGGCGTCCGGCACAGCCACCATGCGCGCATTGCTGCGGATCAGGTCTATGACCTTGTGCTTGAGAATGCCGACAAGCCAGGTCTTGAGCTGCGAGCGGTTGCCGAAAGACTGTGGCTTGGACAAAGCCGCCAGCAGTGTTTCCGACACGGCGTCCTCGGCCCATTCATCGTTGCGCAGCTGCAGGCGCGCAAAACGAAGGAGATAGACGCGGTGTTCAACCAGCTGCTCTTCAAAAGTAGGCATGGCGAAAGTCTAGCGGCTGGTGTGACGCTTGTGCGCCAGAACGCGGCGAAATTTGTGCCCAAGGCGCCAGAAGCCAATGGCCCCAAGCACTATTTTTAAAAGAAATCGGTCCAATCCCAATAAACACGGGCGCAAGCAGCTATCAAATAAGTAGCAGTGAGGCGCAGCCTGCGTCACTGCTACCAGTTGACTTCGCGGTCAGGTGTGGCGCCAATGCGGTGGACAGACAAGTCTGCGCCTTCAAATTCTTCTTCCTGGCTCAGCCTGAGGCCCATCGTGGCCTTAAGGACACCGTAGACAGCAAAGCCCGCCAGCAGCGCCCAGGCCACGCCCATGGCGCTGCCCAGCAGCTGGGCGCCAAAGCTCACACCGCCCAGCCCCCCCAGGGTCTGGTTGCCGAAGATGCCGGCCGCGATGCCACCCCACAGGCCGCACAAGCCATGCAGCGGCCAGACGCCCAGTACGTCGTCAATCTTCCATTTGTTCTGCGTCAGCGTGAACATCACGACGAACACGCCGCCGGCGATGCCGCCCGTCACCAGCGCTCCCAGCGGATGCATCAGGTCTGAGCCTGCACATACCGCCACCAGACCGGCCAGTGGCCCGTTGTGCACAAACCCCGGGTCATTCTTGCCAAACACCAGTGCCGCGAGCGTGCCGCCGACCATGGCCATCAGGGAGTTAACGGCGACCAGGCCGGAAATTTTGTCGATGGTCTGTGCGCTCATCACGTTAAAGCCGAACCAGCCCACAGTGAGAATCCAGGCACCCAGTGCCAGGAAGGGAATGTTGGAAGGCGGATGGGCCGACACTGCGCCGTCCTTGCGGTAGCGGTTGCTGCGCGCGCCCAGCAAAATCACCGCCGGCAAGGCCAGCCAGCCGCCCACGGCGTGAACCACGATGGAGCCCGCGAAATCATGAAACTCCGCACCGGTCAGTGACTTGATCCAGGCCTGCACGCCGAAGTGCTGGTTCCAGACGATGCCTTCGAAGAAGGGGTAGACGAAACCGACGATGACGGCGGTCGCGATGAGCTGCGGGTAAAAACGCGCCCGCTCGGCGATGCCGCCCGAAATAATCGCCGGAATGGCTGCGGCAAAGGTCAGCAAGAAGAAGAACTTGACCAGTTCATAACCGTTTTTGGCCGCCAACTGCTCTGCGCCGACGAAGAAATGGGTGCCGTAGGCCACGCCATAACCCACCACAAAATACACCACGGTGGACACCGAGAAGTCCACCAGGATCTTGACCAGGGCATTGACCTGGTTCTTTTTGCGAACCGTACCCAGTTCCAGAAAGGCAAAACCGGCGTGCATGGCAAGCACCATGATGCCGCCCAGCAGGATGAACAAGGCATCCGAGCCCTGTTTTAGTGCTTCCATAAGTCCCTCTTCAGATGAAATTGCTATTTATTGGTGCGATTTCAAAGAAATTCCCGTAATCGCACCAAATACAAGCAAGAAATGCGCCTCGAGTGTGCGAGCGGTAGACTGTGTGCACCATTTCAGCCTGAAAGGGCTTGGATGCCTGGCGATATAATGAAAGCTGTCATTGGGGAGTAGCCAGCCTTTCAATCCTGAAAGGGGCTTGCGTCAACAGACTTGTCCATCAAGGACATGGCGCAAGCGGTCTTCGGATCACGCGAGACCTTTGACTGCACAGCCTCCGCTTCAGGCCGGGGATGCCGTGCAGTCATGGGTTTTCGGCCGGAGTCTTTTTTGAATGGAAGCTTTCCTCGTCTCCACGGGCATCGTCGCCCTCGCCGAAATGGGCGACAAGACGCAACTCCTCGCGCTCATCCTCGCCGCCCGGTTTAAAAAGCCCTGGCCCATCGTTGCCGGCATCCTGGTCGCAACCTTGGTCAACCACGCCCTGGCTGGCGCCGCCGGCGCTTGGCTCACCACGCTGATCGGCCCGCAAATGCTGCGCTGGATCCTTGGCGCTTCGTTTCTGGTTATGGCCGCCTGGATGCTGGTGCCCGACAAGCTCGACGGAGACGAGAAGGAAAAACCCCCACGCTACGGCGTGTTCTTCACCACCGTGCTGGTGTTCTTCCTGGCGGAAATGGGCGACAAAACGCAGATCGCCACTGTGATGCTGGCCGCGCGCTACGACGCCATCGTCAGCGTGGTCGCCGGCACCACCCTGGGAATGATGCTGGCCAATGCGCCAGTGGTCTGGCTGGGCGAGCGCGTCACGCGCCTGGTGCCGCTGCGTGCCGTGCACATTGTTTCGGCGCTCATTTTTGCCGGGCTAGGGCTGGCAGCGTTGCTGATCAAGGCCTGAGCGGATGCACACAGAACTCTTAAACCCAGCATGAGACGCGGAACCGGCTTTGCCGGGCCGCAGGCGGGCGGCCCCCTCGGGGGGCAGGGAGTGACACGAAGTGCGCGACCGTGGGGGTATACTTCTTTCAGCGCCGATTTGCTCAGCTTGCGGGCGCTTAAAAAGTACAGCTAAAGACGACCTCCCGGACCCGGACTCGCTTTAGCGATGCCGGGTTTTTTGTTTCTGCAGGTGATTTTTTGACACTTATTGCCACCCCGCTCAACATGCACTTTGTAGAGGCCTTGCCTCTGCAGAGCGGCGCATCAATACGCGCCTACGACCTGAGCTATGAAACCTACGGCGAGCTCAACGCCGACAAATCAAACGCCGTACTGATCTGCCACGCGCTCAATGCCTCGCACCATGTGGCGGGCGTGTACCTCGATGTGCAGGGCCAGCCGATAGCCAAATCCGAAGGCTGGTGGGACACGATGATCGGCCCGGGCAAGCCGGTCGACACCGACCGCTTCTTCGTCATCGGCGTCAACAATTTAGGCTCCTGCTTCGGCTCCACCGGGCCCATGCAGCCCAACCCCGACACGCAGGAGCTTTACGGCGCCGACTTTCCCGTCGTCACGGTGCAGGACTGGGTCAGCGCCCAGGCCCGCCTGCTGGATCGCCTGGGCATTCAGACGCTGGCCGCCGTGATGGGCGGCAGCCTGGGTGGCATGCAGGCCCTGGCCTGGACGCTGCAATATCCCGACCGCGTGCGCCACGCCGTAGTGGTGGCCAGCGCGCCCAACCTCACCGCCGAGAACATCGCCTTCAACGAAGTCGCCCGCCGCGCCATCGTGACCGATCCCGATTTTCACGGCGGCCACTTCTATCGCCACGGTGTGCTGCCCAAACGCGGCCTGCGCATCGCCCGCATGATCGGCCACATCACCTACCTGAGCGACGATGTGATGAACGAGAAGTTTGGCCGTCAGTTACGGCAGGCAGTAGCCGAGACGGTGAAGGCCGATGCACCCTATAAATACACGACGCAGGACATCGAGTTCGAAATCGAAAGCTACCTGCGCTACCAGGGCGACAAATTCAGCGAATATTTCGATGCCAATACCTATTTGCTGATCACGCGGGCGCTCGACTACTTCGACCCAGCCCGGGCGTATGGCGGCAACCTCACCCAGGCGCTGGCCCATGTGACAGCCAGGTTCCTGCTCGTGAGCTTCACCACCGACTGGCGTTTTTCTCCCGCGCGCAGCCGCGAAATCGTCAAGGCGCTGCTCGACAACCAGCGCGACGTAAGTTACGCCGAAATCGACGCGCCGCACGGCCATGATGCTTTTTTGCTGGAGGACGACCGCTACCTGGGCGTGGTGCGCTCCTATTTTCAGAGCAAGGTGGCCGCTGTATGAACCTGCCTGTCGAACTCAATATTCAGCCCTCGGCTGATTTGCTGTCCATCGCGCGGCTGGTGCCGCACGGCTCCCGTGTGCTTGACCTGGGCTGCGGCACCGGCGAGCTGCTGGACTACCTGATCCGTGAACGCGGCTGCTCGGGCTACGGCGTCGAGATCAACGACGCCAACGTGCAGGCCTGCGTGGCGCGTGGTGTCAACGTGATCCAGCTCAACCTGGAAGCAGGCCTGGCGCTGTTTGGCGACCGCTCGTTTGACGTGGTGCTGCAGATCGACACGCTGCAACACCTGCACAACGCCGAAACCATGCTGCGCGAAACTGCGCGCGTTGGGCGCGCCGGTGTCGTCGTGTTTCCCAACTTCGGCCACTGGCCGAATCGCCTGGCCGTCGCGCGCGGCCGCATGCCGGTGACCAAGGTGCTGCCCTACCAGTGGTATGACACGCCCAATATCCGTGTCGGTACGCTGCAGGATTTCGAAGCGCTCGCGTTGCAAAACCAGTTGCAGATACTGGACTCTTTTGGCTTGCAGGACGGCCGCGAAGTGCGTTTCTGGCCCAATGCCCGCGCCAGCCGGGCCGTGTTCAAGTTCCAGCGCGGCTAGGGCCTGTTAAAGCTATTTATGCAAGATGCGTTGCGAGTCAAAAAGGCCTTGAGCAAGGCGCAAAACGCAGGCGGGGTAGACCCCGTCAAGGCTCTGCAACGCCGCGCAAGGCCTTTTTGATCGCAACCCGGAGGGGATGGGGTGAGAAAACCGCCACTCGGCGTTGCGCTCCTAGCCCAGACGCCCGGTCCGGGCGTCGCCACGCGCCTTGATTGGCGGCTTTCTCACCCCATTCGCATTTGCATAAATAGCTTTAACAGGCCCTGACTGGCGCAGGAACGGTTTGTGGTGCTAGTATTCGCTCATCGGGATTTCAGCCTCCCGAATCTTCACAGATAGACGGTGTCCCGTCCAAGCGCTGGCAACTCATTGGAGTACTCCGTGGACACCTCTACCCTTTCCGTTCCTTCCATTTCCCCCCAGGATCTCGCAGCCCGTATGGGCCGTGCCGATGCACCCTTGCTGCTCGACGTCCGGCGCAAAGGCAAGTTCCTTGAAAGCTCCCATCTGATTGCAGGCGCCCGGCGCTGCGCACCGGAAGACATTGCAAGCTTTTCCATCTCACAGCCGCCACGCGAAGTCGTGGTGTATTGCGTCTATGGGCACAACGTCAGCGCGGATGCTGTCACTGAACTGCGCGCTGCGGGCTGGAATGCGTACGCGTTGTCCGGCGGTATCGAAGGCGGTGAAGACGGCGTTGATACGCCGCAAGATATCGCCCGATGGCGAGCGCAGCGCCCCGCCACCGTCCTCAAGCGGCCCGAATGGGGCGTCACCGGGGAGCAGCCCTCGCGCTGGATCACGCGTGAGCGCCCCAAAATCGACCGCATCGCCTGCCCCTGGCTGGTACGCCGTTTTATCGATGCCCGTGCGGAATTCTTCTACGTGCCGACCCCGCAGGTGCTGGATGAAGCCAGACGGCTGGGTGCCGTGGCCTATGACATTCCTGGTGCGCCGGTCTCGCATGAAGGCGAGCTCTGCAGTTTTGACACCCTGCTCAAAGCCTTTGCGCTGACCGATCCAGGCCTGGACGCGCTGGCGCGCATCGTGCGCGGCGCCGATACAGACCGTCTCGAACTCGCGCCGCAATCGGCCGGGCTGCTGGCGTTCTCACTCGGCCTCTCGCGTCTGCACGCGGACGATGACCACGCCATGCTGGAGGCCGCCATGCCGTTATACGACGCGCTCTACGCATGGTGCCGCAGTGCGCAAGGCGAGCCGCACAACTGGAAACCAGAAACCATGACCGGAGCCGCCAAGTGACCACCGCCTTGCCATCTTCCCTCCCTTTGCCCCATGAACGGCCGTCGGCCGTGTCTTTTGCTGATGCGCTCAGGTTCTGGCTCAAGCTCGGCTTCATCAGCTTTGGCGGGCCCGCCGGACAGATCGCCATCATGCATCGCGAACTGGTCGAGCAAAAACGCTGGATCAGCGAGCGGCGCTTTCTGCATGCGCTGAACTACTGCATGCTGCTGCCCGGCCCCGAGGCACAGCAGCTGGCCACCTACATCGGCTGGCTCATGCACCGCACCTGGGGCGGCATCGTGGCAGGCGCGCTGTTTGTGCTGCCTTCACTGTTTATCCTCATCGCGCTCAGCTGGGTCTATGTGGCCTTTGGTGATGTGCCTCTGGTGGCGGGCCTGTTTTACGGCATCAAGCCGGCGGTGGCCGCCATTGTGCTGCAGGCGGTGCATCGCATCGGCTCACGCTCCTTAAGAAAACCGGCCCAGGCGCCCGTTTTATGGGCGATAGCAGCTATTAGTTTTATAGCAATCTATGCGTTGAACCTGCCGTTTCCGCTGATCGTGCTGGGCGCGGCGGTGGTGGGGTGGCTGGGGGCCCGCTTCTCGCCGGCACAGTTTTCCGGTGGCGCGGGGCATGGCGAGGCGAAGCTTGGGTATGGGCCGGCGCTGATCGACGACGACACGCCGACACCGGAGCACGCCCGCTTCAAGCCTTCGCGCCTGGCCGCCGTATTGGGCGTGGGCGCGGTGTTGTGGCTATTGCCCATGGGGATGTTGATGGCGACACGGGGCTGGGATGCCACGCTGACGCAGATGGGCTGGTTCTTCACCAAGGCCGCGCTGCTCACCTTCGGTGGCGCTTATGCGGTTCTGCCCTATGTTTACCAGGGAGCGGTGGAGCAGTTCCACTGGTTGACCGGCCCGCAGATGATCGACGGGCTTGCGCTGGGTGAAACCACGCCCGGCCCGCTGATCATGGTGGTGGCTTTCGTCGGTTTTATGGGCGGCTGGGCAAAGCAGGTGCTGGGGCCGGACATGCTGTTTTTCGGCGCAGCGCTGGCCGCCTCCGTTGTGACCTGGTTCACCTTCCTGCCCTCCTTCCTGTTCATCCTGGCTGGCGGGCCACTGGTGGAGTCCACGCACGGCAAGCTGCATTTCACCGCGCCGCTCACCGCCATCACAGCGGCGGTGGTTGGCGTGATCGCCAGCCTGGCGTTGTTTTTTCTGGCACACATTGCCCTGCGGGCCGACACCGGGGGTTCATGGTTGACCAGGGTGGATTTCTACGCGCTGGCCATCACGCTGGGCGCTGCCGTGGCCTTGCTGCGCTACAAGCGCGGCGTGATCCAGGTCATCTTTGCGTCGGCCCTGGCCGGCCTGCTGCTCCGTTTGTCCGGCCTGGCCTGAGCCCCACGGCGGGTGGTCGGCGGCCTTGGGCGCGGTATGCTCAGGTCCTCGTGATGGAACCTTCCGACCCCCGTGCATCCCGGTCATCAATTCCGCTCCTGGAACGCCTTTTTGGCGACTGGGTGCGTGAGGTGTCGCCCGCCACTTTGCGGGCTGACGCGATGGCAGGGTTGCTGGGCGCAGTGCTGGTGCTGCCGCAGGGCATTGCCTTCGCGACATTGGCCGGCCTGCCCCCCGCCTACGGCCTTTACACCGCCGTCATTCCCTGCATCATCGCTGCGCTGTTCGGCTCCAGCCGGCATGTCATGTCGGGCCCTACCAACGCCAACTCGCTGGCCCTGTTTGCCATGCTCTCGCCGCTGGCCATGGCTTTCAGCCCGCTGTACATCCAGCTCGCGCTGGCCGTTACCGTGATGGTCGGCGTCATGCAGTGGCTGATAGGCGCGCTGCGCCTGGGCGTGTTGGCCAACTTCATCTCGCCGGCCGTGCTTTTCGGCTTTACGTCGGGTGCGGCCTTGCTGATCGCCGTGCATGCGTTGCCCGATCTGTTGGGCCTGCCGACCGCGCCTGAACATAGCGCGGGGGCGGTTCTGGGACATGTTCTCACGCAGATCGCTTCCGCCCAGCCCCTGGCGCTGGGTGTTGCGGCCATCACCCTGGGTGTCGCGCTGCTGTTGCGCCACCTGCGCCGCAACTGGCCTTACATGTTGATTGGATTGGCGGTGGCCACTGCGCTGGCCTGGGTGTGGAGCAGCCTTCTTCATCCCGGTGCTGCACCCTCCGCCTCGTTGCGTACTGTGGGCCAGATCCCCGTACCCTGGCCGAGGTTCGAAGTGCCGCGCATCAGCTGGGCGCAGGCCGCCGACCTCATCGGCCTGGCATTCGCCCTGACCATTGTCGCGTTGGGCCAGGCGATCTCCATCGCCAAGACCGTGGCGCTGCGCTCGGGCCAGCGCATAGATGCCAACCGCGAATTCCGAGGCCAGGGGCTATCCAACATCGTCGGCGGGTTTTTTTCGAGCTATGTCTCCTGCGGTTCGATGAACCGCTCCATGCCCAACCTGGAAGCCGGTGCGCGCACGCCGCTGGCCTCGGTATTTTCCGCTCTGCTGCTGTTGGCTCTGGTGGCGGTAAGCGCGCCGTTGCTTGCCCAGATACCCATGGCCGCACTGGCGGCACTGCTGGTGCTGGTGGCGTTCGCGCTGCTGGACTTCGCGCGCTGGCGCCAGCTGTTCACTTTGAGCCGCAGCGACTTTGGGGTGGCGATGGCCACCATGGTGGCGACCGTCACCATACGGCTGGAGATCGCGATTTTGCTGGGCATGATTTTGTCGCTGATGTCCTTTCTCTACCGCACGTCAAAACCGGCAATGCGCACCATGGGCTTTGACAGCCGTGGGCTGGACCGGCAGTTTGTGGTCGTTGACAACAGCGTTGACGCAGGGGCTGACGTTGTTCCCGCACAGAAGGCCGAAGCGTCGATGGAAGCAACGCCCCAGGCCTTGCCGGAGTGCCCGCAACTCAAGCTTTTGCGCATGGAAGGCGAGGTCTACTTCGGCGCAACGCAGCACGTGGCCGACATCCTGCACGCGCTGCGCACCCAGCCCCAGCCGCAAAAACACCTGCTGGTGATGGGCAAGAGCATGAACTTCATCGACCTGGCCGGCGCCGAGCTGTGGGAGGCCGAGCTTGCCGCGCGACGCGCCATGGGTGGCGACTTGTACTTTCACCGGCCAAGGCCTGAAGTGATCCGCATGTGGCGCAAGACCGGTTTCACCAGCGTGCTGGGGCCTGAGCACCAGTTCCCCGACAAGTTCACGGCCATCTCCACCATCTTCAATAAACTGGACCCCGAGATTTGCCGCCGCTGCACCGCGCGGATATTCTGGGAATGCCAGTCCGCGCCCGGTCCCGACACCCCCGCCACTTGAAACCCCATGCCCCAATTCGCCGCCAACCTCAGCTGGATGTACACCGAGCTTCCCATGGGCGAACGCTTTGCCGCCGCCGCGCGTGATGGCTTCACGGCTGTGGAAATTCTGTCCCCCTATGCCTGGGCCCCACACGAACTCAAGGCCATCCTGCAACAGCACGGCCAGCAGCTGGTGCTGTTCAACGCGCCGCCGGGTGGTGTGGATGTGGCCGGCGTCGAGAAGGCTTGGGCTTCCTCGCAAAAAGGCACGGCCTGCCTGCCGGGCCATGAAGCCGAATTCCGTGGCGGCATCGCGATTGCGCTGGAGTATGCGCAAGCGCTGGGCTGCCCGCGCATCCATGTGATGGCGGGCATACTGCCCGCCGGGGTGGAGCGCGAAGCGGTGCAACCGACCTATGTGAACAACCTGCGCGAGGCGGCTGCGTTGGCGGCCAAGGTAGGTGTGGACCTGTTGATTGAGCCCATCAATACCCGCGACATTCCGCGCTTCTTTTTGAACCGGCAAGACCATGCGCATGAAATCATCCGCGAAGTCGATGCGCCCAATGTCAAGGTGCAGATGGATCTTTACCACTGCCAGATCGTTGAAGGCGACCTGGCCATGAAACTGCGCAAATACCTGCCCACGGGCCACGTCGGCCATCTGCAGATCGCGGGCGCGCCCGGTCGCAATGAGCCGGATGTCGGCGAGATCAACTACCCCTATCTGTTCGCGCTGCTCGACGAGCTCGGCTACAGCGGTTGGGTAGGGTGTGAATACAAACCGCTGCGCGGCGCAGAAGCCGGCGCTACGCCGGCCGGGCTGGGCTGGCTGAAAAAATTTCGCGAACACGCCTGAGCGCGTTCGCAGCATTCAGCGCGCGCAACGAAACGTCAAATTGATGCGCTGCCTGCCCAGGCGCGCGTGTTCGCCCCCGGCCAGCGGCGCCACGCCGTGATAAGCCAGCCGTGACGGGCCGCCCCACACCGCCACGTCGCCATGCACCAGGCGGTATCGTGCTGGGCGGTCGCTGCGATTCAGGCCGCCGAACAGAAACACCGCCGGCAAGCCCAGCGATACCGACACAATTGGCGCCTCCATGGTGCCTTCGTCCTTGTCCTGGTGTAGCGAGAGGCGCGCTCCGGGCTCATAGCGGTTGATCAGGCAGGCGTCCGGCCGAAAATTGCCGAAACCCGCTTCCGCTGCGGCGCGCAGTGCCAGTTCGGCAAAGCAGGCCGGCATGGCCGGCCAGCGTTGGCCTGAAAGCGGGTCTTTCGCGTCATAGCGGTAACCGCTGCGATCGGACACCCAGCCCAGCGCGCCGCAATTGCTCATCGCGACCGACATGGTGTAGCCGCCCGGCGTGACCAGGTGGCGCAGCGGCGCGGCCGCGGTGACGTCTTGCACAGCTTGCAGCAACGCTTCGTCCACCTCGAGGGCAAAGCCGCGCAGCAGCATGGCGCCCGGTGCAATCACCTCGGGCGCGGTGTATGGCGCCGGCACCTCGTCGAAAAGCCCCAAGGTCAAGCGATCTCCTTCATTGAGCGTCATGAAAAATAATGCCCAGCGTGTGCCGGTGGCCACTGCGCACCGTGCTCACGCCGTGCCGCATGTTGACCCGGTAAAAGCCGCGGCTGCCCTGCACCGGCCGGTGATGCACGGCAAATACCACGGCGTCGCCCTGCCGCAGCGGCACCACCTCGGGTCGCGACTGCATGCGCGGGCGCTGCTCCGTCAGCACAAACTCGCCGCCCGTGAAATCTTCGCCCGGGAGCGACAGCAGCACGGCGACCTGTATCGGGAACACGTGCTCGCCATACAGGTCCTGGTGCAGGCAGTTGTAGTCTCCAGGACCATATTGCAAGAGCAGCGGTGTAGGCCGCTGCTGGCCTGCCGCGTGACAGCGTGCGAGGAAATCGGCATGGACCGGCGGATAGCGCACGTCAATCCCCATGGCCTGGTTCCAGGCATTGGCCACGCCGACCAACTGCGGGTAAAGCGTGGTGCGCAGCCGCGCCACGATGTCCGGCAGCGGGCAATTGAAGTACTGGTATTCACCCTGGCCGAAGCCGTGGCGCTGCATCACCACGCGACTGCGGAAATGGCACGCATCGGCATACAGCCCGGCCACGGTTTCGCATTCCTGCGCGCTCAGCAGCTGTGGCAGCACAGCGCTGCCGTGGCGGTTCAGTGTGGCTGTGATGTGCGCCCAGTCATCCGGGCCAGCGCCGGCTTCAGTTGGGTCGGGCAACAGGGTAGGTGCTTCAGAAACAAGTGGCATGCTGCAATCCGTCAGGGCGATGGAGCGTCCATCAACAGCTCAGGATAAATCCGGCGGCTCGCTGACGCTCGCCAGAACCGGACATTTCATTCAGCTGCGATCAAGCCGCCAACTCGGTCAGGATAGGGCAGTCGGGCCGGTTGTTGCCCTGGCAGCAATGCGCCAGGTGACCCAGGGTCAGCTTCATCGCTTCCATCTCCGCAATGCGGCGTTCCAGGTCGGCTACATGGGCCAGTGCGATGCGTTTGACGTCTGCGCTGGCGCGGCGCTGGTTTTGCCACAGCTTGAGCAGTTCGGTGATCTCGGCCATGCTGAAGCCCAAGGTACGGGCCCGGCGTATGAAGCGCAGCGTGTGCACTTCTTTTTCGCCGTATTGGCGGTAGCCAGCGTCGGTGCGGTGCACCGTGGGCAGCAGGCCCAGCGATTCGTAGTGGCGAATCATCTTGGCGGACACGCCCGAGTGCGCAGCGGCCTGGCCGATGTTCAGCGGGCCGGTATCAATGGGTTCAGTCATGGTGGCTTCCTTTCCAGCGGCGCAGCAGCAGGGCATTCATCACTACGCTGGCGCTACTCAGCGCCATGGCGGCGCCGGCGATCACCGGGCTCAGCAGTCCCAGCGCAGCCAGCGGAATGCCGACCACGTTGTAGAC
Source organism: Polaromonas sp. P1_E11 (assembly GCF_056405995.1). NCBI lineage: Bacteria > Pseudomonadati > Pseudomonadota > Betaproteobacteria > Burkholderiales > Comamonadaceae > Polaromonas > Polaromonas sp. P1_E11. The sequence goes on along the minus strand of NZ_JBFUBA010000009.1, from coordinate 47,771 downwards.
AAAGGCCCAGAACAGGTTTTGGCGAATCTTCGCGTAGGTGCGGCGCGAGATGTCGATGGCGTCGGCCACCAGCGCTGGGTTGCCGCGCATCAGCGTGATGCCGGCTGCATGCATGGCCACGTCGGTGCCGGTAGACATCGCAATGCCCACGTCGGCCGCCGCGAGCGCCGGCGCATCGTTGATGCCGTCACCCACCATCGCCACGCGCCCGCCGTTTGCCTGCACGCTGGCTTTGAGCTGGCCGATGAGGGCGGCCTTGTCTTCTGGCAGCACCTGGCTGTGCACAATGTCTATCCCGAGTTGCCGGGCCACCGTTTCGGCGCTGCCGCGGTTGTCGCCCGTTATCAACGCGGTCTGTATGCCCAGTGCATGGAGGCGGGAGATCGCGGGCGCAGCGCTGCTTTTGAGTGTGTCGCCAAACGCCATCAGGCCCAGTAGCCGAGGCGTTGCCGTCACTTCGGCCAGCCACGACACGGTGCGGCCCTGGGTTTCGAGTTCTTTGGCGCGAGCGTTTAGCGCGGCGAAGGTGCTCAGGTCCAGGTCCAGCTCCTGCATGAAGCGCGGGCTTCCCAACCGGAGTTCGCGGCCCGCCACCACGGCGGCCATGCCGCGGCCGGCGACGGCGCGCAGCTCTGTCGCTGCCGGAATCACGAGCTGCTGCTCCGCCGCACGCCGCGTGACCGCGCGGGCCAGCGGATGTTCGCTGCCCGACTGGATGGCGGCGGCCCAGGCCAGCAATTCACCGGCAGCGATAGCGTGGGGCTCCAGCGCCACCAGTTCGGGCTTGCCTTCGGTCAGCGTGCCGGTCTTGTCGAAGGCCACGACCTTGACGCTGTGCGCCACTTCCAGCGCCTCTGCGTCTTTGATCAGGATACCCTGGCGTGCGGCGGCGCCCGTGCCCACCATGATGGCGGTAGGCGTGGCCAGACCGAGTGCACAGGGACAGGCGATCACCAGCACAGCGACTGCATTGAGGATGGCCGCCTCCCAGTCCTGCGTGGCCAGGCCCCAGCCCAGCAGCGTCACCAGGGCAATGGCGATCACCACTGGCACAAACACCGCGCTGACCTGGTCCACCAGCCGCTGTATTGGTGCTTTTTTGGCTTGGGCCGATTCGACCATGCGCACGATGCGGGCCAGCGTGGACTCCGCGCCTATGGCCGTGGTGCACACCACGATCAGGCCTTCGGCGTTGACCGCGCCCCCAGTGACGTGGTCGCCCGCGTGTCTGGCAACCGGCAGGCTTTCGCCGGTGATCAGCGACTCGTCTACCTGCGTGGAGCCCTCGACGATCTCTCCGTCGACCGCGATGCGTTCGCCGGGGCGGACCACCACCAGGTCGCCAAGTTGAACCTCCTGCAGGGCAACGTCTTCGTCTTTTCCATCGCGGCGGCGGCGTGCAGTGTCGGGGCGCAATGCTTGCAGCGCGCGGATGGCTGCCGTCGTCTGGTGTTTGGCGCGCGCTTCCATCCATTTGCCCAGCAGCACCAGCGTGATGACGACTGCCGAAGCTTCGAAGTACAAGTGGGCCATGCCGTGGTCGCCGTGCTGCAGCAGCTGGTAGACGCTCAGCCCGTAGGCTGCCGACGTGCCCAGGGCCACCAGCAGGTCCATGTTGCCGGTGCGGGCGCGCAGGGCGCTCCAGCCGGCGCGGTAAAAACGCGCACCCAGCCAGAATTGGACCGGTGTGGCCAGCAGCCATTGCAGCCAGCCATTGAGCATCCAGTCCTGGCCGAACAGCGCGCTCACCATGGGAAGCGCCAGCGGCGCGGACAGGACCGCCGCCAGAGCGATAGGCCACCAGGCGGCAGCGGGTTTGTCCGCAGGATGCGCTCCGTCAGCGGCGAGTTCCCGCGCCTGGTAGCCGGCCTTGGCCACTGCGGCCATCAGCGCGGCCAGCATGGTGGCATTGCCCACCACGCTGACTTCAGCGGTCTCGGTGGCCAGGTTGACGCTGACCGACAGCACCCCTGGCACCTGGGCAATCGCTTTTTCGACGCGCGACACGCAGGAGGCGCAGGTCATACCCTCTATCTTGAGTTGCCGCGATTGTTCGGCCACGCTGTAGCCGGCTTTTACGACAGCCGCCTTCAGCGTCTCCATGCCGACGTCGCTGTGCGCCTTGACGTTAGCCTGTTCGGTTGCGAAATTGACGCTGACGTCCTGTACACCCGGGACATTGGCCAGCGAGCGTTCCACGCGCGCCACGCAAGACGCGCAACTCATGCCTTCGATGGGGAGTTGCCACTCGGTCAAAGTGGCGGTGGCGGCTGTGCTTGAGGGGGAGGTGTTCATGGCTGCAGTTTGAACCTTACCACCATGGGAGGGTCAAGGCCAATACTGCAATAGCCCTGAACAAGGTCAGGACTTGGCAGGCGCCGCTTGACCCTCCCCCCATGGGAAGGTTCAGACTCAGGCCCAGGCTGTATCAACTTTCAGGAAATACGTTTATGGAATTCACCATCCCCGCCATGAGTTGCGGCCATTGCGTCGGCGCCGTCACCCGGGCCGTCAAGTCACTGGATCCGGCCGCGCAGGTCAACATCGACCTGGCGTCAAAAAAAGTCGTGGTGCAGTCCTCGCAAGACCAATCCACCGTCGCGGCGGCGCTGGCCGAAGCGGGTTATCCCGCACAGTAGCGCGCCGATATCCGACGGGAATGGCGTTGGGGCGTCGATAGAATGGCCCTTCCTTCCTCACTGAGCCGCCTAGTGTCCGACCGATTCGCCGTCCTTCCCCAATACCTGTTTCCCAAGCAGGCGTTGACCAACTTCGCCGGTTTCGTGGCATCGCGTGAGCGCGGCTGGGTCACTACCGAAATCATCCGCCGCTTTGTCGCCAAGTACCAGGTCAACATGGACGAGGCCCTCAATTCAGACATTGCCAGCTACCTCACCTTCAACGATTTCTTCACGCGCGCGCTCAAGCCTGGCGCGCGGCCGCTGGCTGGCGCCGATCTGATCTCGCCCGTGGACGGCGCCATCAGCCAGTTCGGTGCGATAGAGAAAGACCAGATCTTCCAGGCCAAGGGTCACAGCTATTCGACCACCGCGCTGGTGGGCGGCGACGCAGCGCTGGCGGCGCAGTATCAGGACGGCCATTTCGCCACGCTCTACCTGAGCCCCAAGGACTACCACCGCATTCATATGCCCACAGGCGGCCGGCTGGTGCGCATGATTTATGTGCCGGGCGAGCTGTTTTCCGTCAACCCGGTTACCGCGCGCGGCGTACCGGGCCTGTTCGCGCGCAATGAGCGCGTGGTCTGCGTTTTTGAATCGGCGCGCGGGCCCTTTGTGCTGGTGCTGGTCGGCGCGACGATTGTCGGCAGCATGGCCACGGTGTGGCACGGTGTGGTCAACCCCCCGCGCGGCAAGGTGGTGCGGCAATGGGACTACCCCGACGAGCCAACCTCCGCCATTCGCCTCAAGCAGGGTGAGGAAATGGGCCGATTCCTGTTGGGTTCCACCGTTGTCATGCTGTTTCCCAAAGGGCCGCTGCAGTTCAATGCCGAGTGGGCGCCCGGCCGCGAAATACGGCTCGGCGAAGCCATGGCGGTCTGCGGTTAAGCAGAAGGCGTGAAGCCCAGGCGGTTTAAAAGTGCCATGGCCGCCGCCGGCGCCCTTTCCTTGGCACCGTTGATGAAATACACAAACACGTCGCGCGCCTTGCCCTGTGCCGGGGCTTCTTCCAGCGTCGGCAGGTCGGCCGGCGCGGAGCCGTCAGCCCATTGCCGCGCGCGCTCAGCCCAGGCGTTCAGCGCGCTTTCCTCGTAGCCGGTCTCCAGGCCTGCTTCGCTCATCATGAGGCGGACATAGGCGAAGTCACCCGTGAGGTCGGCGAAAGACGGAAATTTGTCAGCGTCGGTAAATACAGTGGCGACCTTGTAACGGCGCGCCAAGGCCAGGTAATCGGGCGACATAAAGCTCTCGTGGCGAACGTCGACGACATGGCGCAGCGCCCGGCCGTCCACCTGTTTGGGCAGCAGCGACAGAAACGCCTCGAAATCCCCTGCCTCAAACACCTTGCCGGGCATGAATTGCCAGACGACGGGGCCCAGCTTGTCGCCCAGTTCGCTGATGCCGCTTTCAGTGAAGCGCTGGATGGACTCGCCCGCCTCGGCCAGCACGCGGCGGTTGGTCGCGTAGCGCGAGGCCTTGAGGGAAAACATGAAGTTGTCCGGCGTCTCGTCGTGCCATTTCCTGAAGCTGGCCGGCTTGAGCGTGCCGTAGTAGGTGCCGTTGACCTCGATGGCGCTCAGCCGGCGGCTTGCGTATTCGAGTTCGCGGCTGTGCGCCAGGCCGGCTGGGAAAAAGTTGTCGCGCCAGGGCTCAAAGGTCCAGCCGCCCACACCAGCGCGGATGCGGGAATCGGCTGCCGTGGAAGGCGTGGCGGCGGAAGATGGCGCGCGTGCGCGGCTTGCTGGTGTCATGGCGGCTCCGTGGCGTACTTGTCTGCTTTCTCGTCCAATTGGAGGAGTTATCTTTGCCCACGCCGCCCGCGAGGCGCTGTAGGTTGAGTTCTCCAATTGCGGGTCTTCCCGCGGCCGGTGGCACGGTCTGTGTCGGAAGCGTACAGTAGCAGGTGCGGCAGCAAAACGCTGTCCTAAAAAAGCCGATATTCCTGTTCCCGGAGCCTTTCCAATGAACGCCCCACTGCACCGCGAAATTCCCGCCAGCATCCTCAACGCCGCCCAGGCCCTGTCTCAGGTCACGGCCCAATGGGACGGTGACATCGTCAAACAGATCACCGACTACATCTCCATCCCAGCCAAGTCCCCCACGTTCGACAGCGACTGGGCGCAGCACGGTTTTATCGACACAGTCATGCGCAATGCGGCGGCCTGGGTCGAGGCGCAGAAGGTCGAAGGCCTCAAGCTGGAGATCGTGCGACTCGAAGGCCGCACCCCGGTGCTGTTCTTTGAGATCCCGGCCACGCGCGCCGATTCGACGCAAACCGTGTTGATGTACGGCCATCTCGACAAGCAGCCCGAGTTCACCGGCTGGCGCAACGATTTGAGCCCCTGGGCGGCCAAGTACGAAGACGGCAAGCTCTACGGCCGCGGCGGCGCTGACGACGGCTATGCGGTCTACGCCAGCATTGCCGCGGTGCAGGCGTTCAAAGCGCAGAACGTGCCGCACCCGCGCATCGTTGGCCTGATCGAAACCTGCGAGGAAAGCGGCTCCTATGATTTGCTGCCCTACGTCAATGCGCTGCGTGAGCGCCTGGGCGACGTCGCGCTGGTAGTGTGCCTGGATTCCGGCGCGGGCAACTACGACCAGCTGTGGCTGACCACCAGCCTGCGCGGCAACGCGGCGGGCGTGCTCAAGGTGGAAATCCTCACCGAAGGCGTGCACTCCGGTGACGCCAGCGGCCTGGTGCCGTCGAGCTTTCGCATCATGCGCCAGGTGCTGGACCGCCTGGAAGACAGCAAGACCGGTCGCCTGCTGCCGCAGAGCTTTCACTGTGAGGTTCCGGCCGACCGGCTGGCGCAGGCGCAGGCCACCGCCAAAATCCTCGGCGAGGAAATCTACAAGCGCTTTCCCTGGGCGCACTACGACTGTGAAGGCTCCAGCGCATTTGCCTTGCCCACCACGACCGACCCTGTCGAGGCCTTGCTGAACCGCACCTGGCGCCCGACGCTGAGCGTGACGGGCGCCGAAGGTTTTCCGGCCCTCAAGGATGCGGGCAATGTGCTGCGCCCCTACACCGCCTTCAAGCTCTCGCTGCGCTTTCCGCCGCTGATTGACGCTGGCGCAGCGGTGCAGGAACTCAAGACACTGCTGGAAGACAATGCGCCTTACCAGGCCAAGGTCACGTTTGAAAGCAACGGCGGCGCCACCGGCTGGAATGCGCCCAGCACCGTACCCTGGTTTGAGAACGCGCTCAACGATGCGTCGCAAAGCTTCTTCGGCGCGCCCTGCGGCACCATAGGCCAGGGCGGAACCATTCCGCTGATGAACATGCTGAGCAAGGGCTTCCCCAAGGCGCAGATGATGGTTTGCGGTGTGCTCGGCCCCAAGAGCAATGCGCACGGCCCCAACGAATTCCTGAACGTGCCGTACGCCAAGAAGCTGACCGCCGCGGTCGCGCATGTGATGGCCCGCGTTCCCGGTTGATGCGGGTGACCTACCCTTCTATGCGCCGCGGCTTGCCGGCAGCGCTTGTTTCAAGCCAGGCTTTTGCTGCCGCATGCATTCCACCGTCCTAGCGCCTTTCACCGCCCGCGATGGCGAGAACCTGGCCCTCTATGAGTGGCCACTGGATGCTTCGGCCATCGAAACGGGTCAACATGTGTTGCCGCCGCGCGCCATGGTGTTGCTGGTTCATGGCTTGGGCGAGCACGCCAGCCGCTACGACCATGTCGCCAGCCAATTGCTCGACTGGGGTTTTGCCGTGCGTGCCTACGACCAGCGCGGCCATGGCGAATCGGGCGGAGTCCGTGGTGTGCTGCCCAATGAGACTGCCTTACTGGACGACCTGGCCGAGATCGTCGACGACACGCGCCTGCGATGCGTGCGCCTTCTGGAGGAGGTCAACGCGGACGGACGGAGCCCGCAGCTGCCTGCACATCTTCCCGTGATCCTGCTTGGCCACAGCATGGGCGGTCTGGTGGTGAGCCGGTTTGTCGCGCTGGGCATTCGCCCAGTGGAAGGCCTGGTGATGTCTTCTCCGGCGCTGGATCCGGGGCTCAACGCCTTGCAAAAGCTGCTGCTGGCCTTTATGCCGAGACTGGCGCCCGACCTGTGTGTGGGCAACGGCCTGGACGCGCGCTACATCTCGCACGATGAAGAGGTGGTCAAAAAATACTTCACCGACCGGCTGGTGCACGACAGAATCTCACCGCGTCTGGGCAAATTCATCGCAACAGCGGGCCCCGCGACGGTGGCGGCCGCCGCCCAATGGCGTACGCCCACGCTGCTGATGTATGCGGGTGCGGACCGGCTTGTCAACCCGGCCGGCAGCCGCGCCTTTGCGGAAAACGCGGCCAACTCACCGGCCGCGGCAGCTGGTACGGTGACAGCGCGGTGCTTTGAGGGTCTCTATCACGAGATCTTCAATGAAGTCGAGTCGGAGCCGGTGTTTGACACGCTCAAGGCCTGGCTGGACGCCCGCTTCTAGCGTTGAGAAAAATCTCAAGAGAAATTCAGCTCTAGCCCAATAAGAACGGGCGCAAGCAGCTATAAAAACCATAGCAATAACTGGCAACCACCGGCAGCAGCCAATGGCTCAACGCTGTTAAAGCAGGCCGCCCAACATGCCCAACATGCCCATCAGGTCTTCGCGGTTTCCCAGCCCTTGCGCAGGGGCCTGGCCGCAATGGCGGACACGGTGCGAGGCGTCAACAGGTTCTCAGGCGTTCTGTCCCTTGCGTTGGCCGAGTGCAAGCCAGGCCAGTGCGGCGGCGGTGAGCCCCAGCGGCAGCAGTGACCCCAGGTTCAACAGCGCCCAGCCTTGGGTGGTCACCAGCACGCCGGAGGCCAGCGAGGAAACCGCCAGCACGGCAAAAATACAGAAATTGAGTGCGCCCTGCGCCTTGTCTTTTTCTTCCGGGCGATAGGTCTCAAGCGCAAGGGTGGTGCTGCCGGTGAAAAGAAAATTCCAGCCCAGACCCAGCAAAAAGAGCGCCGCCAGAAATTCCTTGAGCTCCACGCCCGAGAGCGCGATCAACACGCACACCACGTTGAGCGCCAGACCCACCGCCATGATGGGCAAAGTGCCGAAGCGCCGGATCAGGTGACCGGTGAAAAAACCGGGCGCGAACATGCCGATCACATGCCACTCCAGCACCAGCGCGACGCTGGAAAACGGCAAGCCGCAAACCTGCATGGCAATCGGCGTGGCCGCCATCAGCAGGTTCATCACGCCAAAGCCCAGGGCGCCGGCTGCGGCGGCAACGATGAAGATCGGCTGCCGCATGATTTCGCGAAGCGGCCGGCCACCGCGGTTGGCGTGCGCCTCGGGCGGTGGTGGAAACCGGATGAATGCCAGCAGCGTCATCGACAGCAGCGCCACGCCGGCCAGCGCCAGGTAGGCGCCTGCAAAGGGCACGTCGGTCAGCCCTCGCGTAGAAGCCGCCAGGTTGGGCCCGGCAACGGCGCCCAGCAGACCGCCAGCCATGACCAGTGAAATGGCTTTTTCGCGAAAAGCGGGCAGGGCGAGCTCGGCCGCGGCAAAGCGGTAAAGCTGGGCATTGGCGCTGTAGTAGCCCGCCACCACGGTGGCGGCCACCAGAAGCCAGAAATTTTTGCTGTAAGCCGCATAGCAGCACAGCAGGGCCGAGGCGGCCGCCACCAGAAGGCCGAGCTGGAAGGAAGTCTTGCGCCCGAAGCGCATTTGCGTGCGCGCCACCACGGACGTGGACAGCGCGCCGCCCACCACATAGCCCATGACGGGCAGTGTCGCCATCCAGCCCAGGGGCGCCAGGTTCAGGCCGACCAGGCCGTTGATGGCGATGAAGGTGACGTTGTTGGTGAGAAAGAGGCCCTGGCAGACGGCCAGCAGCCAGAGATTGCGGTTCATGGCGCGCCGCCTGTCACTGCGAGAAACGACAGGCAGGCGAGCGGTGCGGTTTCGGCCCGAAGCACGCGCGGGCCGAGGGTGACGGCCGCAAAGCCGCAAGCCATGGCCGCAGCCTCTTCAGCCGCGCTGAGGCCGCCCTCGGGACCGCTCAGGAAGGTCAGCGCGCCGTCACCGGCTGCGGCCACCGCTTCGGCCAACGGCCGGGTGCCGTCTTGTAATGAGAGTAACAGCCGGGTGCCGCCAGCTGCGCCTTGCCCCGCGCCTTTGAGCCAGTCAGACAGGTCGCCGGCGTCGTGAATGAGCGGCACACGGCTGCGGCCGCATTGCTCACAGGCCGCGATGGCGACGCCCCGCCAGTGCGCGATTTTTTTGTCGGCTCGCTCACCCTTGATGCGCAGCACGCTGCGCTCGCTCATCAAGGGCTGGATGCTGGCCACGCCTAATTCGGCGGCTTTTTCAATCAGCCAGTCCATGCGCTCGTTGGCGGGCATGCCGACGGCCAGGTGAACGGAACGGCTGGCTTCGCGTGCCGTGGCGGTGTAGCCGCCAATAAGGACCTCCACATCGCTGCGGCCCATGCGCTCGACGGTAGCGGCAAATTCCCCTTCGCTGCCGGGCTGGCCGTTGCCTTGCCCATTGAACAGTGTCAGGGCGTCGCCGGGCTGCATGCGCAAGACCTGGACGTGACGCGCAGTGGACGGCGGCAGGCTGACGACGCTGCCCGGCGCCAGTGCGATATCGGCGAAAAACCGGGCGGTCATGGTGCTGATGCGGGAAGAGGCATTGTTAGGGGCTCGCCTTGAATGCTATAAAAATAATAGCTGCTTGCGCATAACCAGCGCTCGCTACAGCCTGATTGTGCATCAGAAGGTGTAGCCCACACGGGTTTCATTGCCCTCAATTTCGTCGAGCAGCACCATCAGCGGCCCGAGCTGCCGGTAGCGCGCGGCGGTGTTGCGGGCGTATTTGATGAAGCGGGGTGTGTCGGCCAGGTATTTGGGCTTGCCGTCACGCAGCGTGAGGCGCGCAAAGATACCCAGAATCTTGAGGTGGCGCTGCAGGCCCATCCATTCCACGGCCCGGTAAAACTCGCCAAAATCGTCGCCGACCGGCAGGCCGGCCTTCCGGGCTTTTTGCCAATAGCGCACGGTGATGTCCAATACGAAATCTTCTTCCCAGCTCAGGAAGGCGTCGCGCATCAGGCTGGCGATGTCATAGGTGATGGGGCCGTAGACCGCATCTTGAAAGTCCAGCACGCCAAGGCCTGTCGCGCCGCGCTCAGGGGCCGTGAAATTTTCCGACGGGCCGCCCCTGGGAAAATTAGCCCCTTGAAGGGGCAGCGTAGTACGCGAAGCGACAAGCGTGGGAGCTATCAGGTTGCGGGGCATGAAGTCGCGGTGCACGTAGACGCGTGCGCCGCCCAGCGAATTCAGGTTGCTGGCCTTGATCTGCTCGAAGATGACGTTCAGCTTGTCCTGAAGGCCGGTGTCCAGCGCCAGGTGGCGATATTTGGCGACATACCAGTCTGGAAAGAGCGACAGCTCGCGCGAGAGAAGTGCATCGTCATAGGGCGGAAGCACTCCGGGCGTGGAGGCGAGTTGCCAGCGCACCAAGGCCTCCACCGCATCTACATACAGGTCGTAGTGCGCCGGAGAGGGGCTGGCGATAGCGTCAACCTCGGCGGGCGGTCTAATCGCTTCCATCATGGTCTGCGCACCCAGGTCGCTTAGCAGCATGAAGCCCATTGGTTCATCCCAGGCCAGTACGCGCGGGGCAATCAAGCCGGCACCGCTCATCAGGCCGGCGACCTTGACGAAGGGTTTGCAATCTTCCTGCGCAGGTGGTGCGTCCATGACGATGTAACTGCCATCGCCTGTTGCTGCGTCCACCCGGAAGTAGCGCCGAAAACTTGCGTCAGCTGATGCCGGCCTGATGGTGTCGACCCGCAGGTTGTGCTCGCGGGCGGCGGCAGTCAGCCAGGCTTCGAAGGTCATGGCACGTGCCGGGTCGGCCCAGGCAATGGAAGGGGTGGTCATGTTTCTGGAGTCCCTGCCAGCCCTGCAATTGGGCGCTGGTTCGACATTGTGGGAACGGGGTGGAGGGTCATGGATAATCAGGCCTGATTTTACAAACGGGTTTATCTCACATAAACGATGCGCCGCGCATCCCCTTCGCCCTTTATTCTTTCCCCGATAGCTCAAGCTGTCTCCACGCTGGTGGTTTGCGCAGCACTGGGGATGACCGGTGCCGGGACGGCGCTCGCCCAAACTCCGGCTGCGTCACCTGCTCCTCTTCAGGCCGCTTCCGCCACCTCCCCCGCAGACCCGCCCGGAGGCGGCACCCCGAAACTCAAGTCTTCGCCCCAGCTGGCCGAGCAGGTTTCCAGCGACCCACAGGATAAGGGGCCCACATTTGTTTTTGGCGACCGGATTTCGGGGCGCCCGGATCTTGAGACCGTCATTGAAGGCAATGCGGAATTGCGCCGCGGGTCCACCGCCATCCGCGCGGACCGCATCGAGTACTACCAGCCCGAAGACCAGCTCAAAAGCCGCGGCAATGTCCGCATTAACCGGGCCGGCAACAGATTTGAGGGCCCCGAGCTGGAGATCAAGCTGGACCGGTTTGAAGGCTTCTTCACCACGCCGACTTACCGTTTCCTCAGCAATGGGGGCAACGGACAGGCGGAGCGGGTCGATTTCATTGATGAAAATAACCTGACAGCACAGCGCGCGAGCTATACCACCTGCGAGCGCAATGACGAGGCCAGCTGGGAGCCCTCGTGGGTATTGAGCGCCAGGAGTTTCGAGTTCGACCTGGAGCGAGAGGTGGGTGTTGCCAATGGGGCGGTTGTTCGTTTCAAGGATGTGCCCATTCTGGGCTTCCCCCGGGTGAGTTTTCCATTGAGCGACAAGCGCAAGTCGGGCCTTTTGCCGCCCACGGTCGGCATGGGTTCGGTGAACGGTTTTGAGTTTCGGCAGCCCTATTACTTTGATATTGCGCCCAATCGGGATGCGACGTTTTCACCGGGAATCCTGACCAAACGCGGGATGGACTTCGTCGGCGAATTCCGTTACCTGGAGCCAAAGTACACGGGCGAGCTGCGGGGGAATTTCCTTCCCGGCGACAAACTGCGCAACCGGGACCGTTGGTCCTACAGTTATCAGCACGCCGGCGTCATCAGCAGCGGCTTGTCATCCGTGGGTGATCTGGGCATCAACCTCAACATGAACCGGGTGAGTGACAACGATTATTGGCGTGACTTCCCGACTCTCAAGGGGGCGACCACCCAGCGCCTTCTCCCTCAGGACGCGACCTTGTCGTGGGGCCGCGGATTCTTCTCTTCATATGTGCGGACACTTAAGTGGCAGACATTGCAGGATGTCACCTCACCCATCACCCCGCCCTACGACCGCTTGCCGCAGTTTGCGGCGGCCTACACCCGTGTGGACGCGCCGGTGGTGGGATTGGGCAATGGCTTTGACTGGTCGGTGGAGGGCGACTTTACCCGGTTTTCCGCTGACCGCCAGTTGACCAACCAACCTAACAGTGATCGGGCATTCACGCGATTGCAGCTGAGCCGCCCCTGGCTGCTGCCTGCTGGGTATATCACCCCCAAAGTACAGCTGCATGCCACGAGCTATAAATTCGATTCAACGCTGCCCAATGGTGCAAGAACGGCGTCGCGTGTGGTTCCCACCTTCAGCCTGGACAGCGGCGTGCAGTTTGAACGTAACGCCGGGTTCCTGGGTCGGGACTTTACCCAGACATTGGAGCCTCGCGCCTTTTATGTGCGTACGCCCTATCGTGACCAGAGCCTGTTGCCAAACTACGATTCCGGGTCCAATGACTTCAACTTCGCCACGGTCTTTACCGAAAACGCGTTTGTTGGCAATGACCGCATTTCAGACGCCAACTTGTTGACCTTGGGCGTTACCTCACGCCTGCTGGATCCCGCGACCGGTGCGGAAGCCGTGCGTGTCGGCATTGCTCAGCGCCTGCGTTTCGAAGATCAGAAAGTGACCATGCCGGGTGTATTGCCGGTCACTGATCGCATCAGCGACTTGCTGGTCGGTGCGTCCGTCAACTGGGTGCCACAGTGGTCTTTCGATAGCACGGTTCAATACAACCCGAAGACCAGGCAGTCCGAGCGGACGTCGATCGGTGTGCGCTACAACCCCAGCAATTACCGTGTTATCAGTGCCGCATTCCGGCGCCAGCGCAATGTCAGTGAACAAATTGACGTGGGCTGGCAGTGGCCCATCAATGATTTATGGGGCGACAAGGGAAAAGACCTGGGCGCCGGGCAAGGCCAGGGAGGCGGCCGGTACTATGCCGTTGGGCGCCTGAATTACAGCGTGCTGGACAAAAAACTGGTCGACTCGATCATCGGTGTTGAATACGATGGCTGTTGCTGGATAGGGCGCGTGGTTCTGCAGCGTTCTCAAACCGGGACCGGAAGCTCGGATACGAAAATCTTGTTCCAGCTTGAGCTGGTGGGATTTTCGCGCCTGGGTTCCAACCCCCTGGAAACCCTGAAGTCGAATGTTCCACGTTACCAATATCTGCGTGAGAATACCAGCACGCCAAGCCGCTTTACTACTTATGACTAATAACCGCGCCATCCCAAGATTTTTTTTGAATCCCGTTCAAGCCGCCACGACGGCCTTGGCATTGTCGATTGTGCTGATGGCAGGCGCACAGGCCCAGGGGTTGCGGCCGTCCGGTACGTTGCGCCTGCCTGATGCGGCCAGCGGCACCCGGACTGCAGGGGCGCAGGGAAGCGCGCAACGGCAGGCTGACTTCATTGTTGCGGTGGTCAATTCCGAGCCGATTACCAACAATGAGGTTCGCAGCAAGCTGATCCGTACCGAGCAGCAAATGCTTCAGATGGGCGCTACCGTGCCGCCGCGAAGCGAATTGGTCGGGCAAATCCTGGAGCGCCTGATCAGCGACAAGGCGCAATTGCAAATGGCGCGCACGTCGGGCCTGAGAGTCGATGACAACGCCGTCGAAGCCGCGGTCCAGACCGTTGCCAGCCAAAACCAGATCACGGTCGAAGAGCTGCGCAACCGCCTGAAGGCGGACAGGATTGACTATGCCCAGTTCCGCTCGGAATTGCGGGATGAGCTTTTGGTCAGCCGCCTGCGCCAGCGAGAACTGGAGGCGCGTGCGACGGTTACGGAGCAGGAAGTCGACCAATTTTTGCGTGACCAGGACGGCGGGACCCCATCGTCTTCGCTGGCGCTCAACCTCGCGGAAATTCTGGTGGCCGTACCGGAAAATGCCACGCCCGATCAGGTTGCAACACTGCAAGCCAAGGCGCAGCAGGTGATGGACCGTGCCCGCAACGGTGCCGACTTTACGGCCCTGGCCGCCGAAGTTTCAGCGTCTCCTACACGCGCTTCAGGTGGGCTGATGGGGCTGCGGACTGCAGACCGCTATCCAGATCTTTTTGTCGAGGCGACAAGCAAACTGCAAGCGGGGGGCTTGGCGGGGCCGGTTCGGAGCGGGGCTGGATTTCACATCCTCAAAGTCATCGAAAAAAGGCAAGGCGGCATGCCGGGCATGATGGTGGCACAAACCCATGCAAGACATATCCTGCTCCGGTTGACGCCGCAGCTCAGTGAAGCCGCCGCGGTGGAAAAGCTGGCGGGTTTCAAAAGACGCATCCAGGCCGGACAGGCTGATTTTGCGGCACTCGCACGTGAGAACAGCGACGATGCCTCAGCCAAGGAAGGCGGTGATCTCGGCTGGGCAAGCACCGGCATGTTTGTGCCTGAGTTCGAGAAAGTCATGAACGGACTGGCACCCAACCAGATTTCGGATCCGCTGGTATCCCGTTTTGGCGTGCATCTTGTTCAGGTACTGGAACGCCGCGAGACCCAACTCTCGCAGCGCGATCAACGGGAAATGGCGCGGGGGGTGTTGCGCGAGAAAAAGCAAAACGAAGCCTTCGCCCTGTGGGCCCAGGAGATTCGGGGCCGTGCCTACGTGGAGTACCGTGAAGCACCGCAATTGTGAAGATCGTCCCACGCGTCATGTTTTTGCGGATCAATTTCCGGAGTGATCTCTCCAACAAAGTCCCGCCCTTGATGTGAAACATATTCCACGCAAGCGCTTTGGCCAGCATTTCCTGACGGACCAAGGCGTCATTGAGGGAATTGTGCAGGCAATTGCTCCACGTCCGGGACAGGCCATGGTAGAGATCGGGCCTGGGCTGGCTGCGCTGACCCAGCCCCTGGTTGAACGAGTGGGCCATTTGACGGTCATTGAGCTGGACCGTGATCTTGCCCGTCAGTTACGGTTGCATCCCCAGCTTGCCGTGGTCGAGTCCGACGTATTGAAAGTGGATGTCCGCGGGTTGGCACAAACGGCCTGTGCTGAAGGGCAGAAGCTACGGGTGGTTGGTAATCTCCCCTACAACATTTCCACACCCATCCTGTTTCATTTACTGGATGCTGTGGAGGTTATAGAAGACCAGCACTTCATGTTGCAAAAGGAAGTGATAGACCGGATGGTGGCTGAGCCTGCCACCAGTGACTATGGCCGGCTCAGCGTTATGCTGCAGTGGCGCTACGCGATGGAAAACGTGCTGTTCGTGCCGCCGCAAAGTTTTGATCCACCGCCGCGTGTCGACAGCGCCGTGGTGCGCATGGTGCCGCGCACGGCGCCCGTGGCGCTGGATGTCAAACTCCTGAGTGAACTGGTACAGGTTGCCTTTAGCCAGCGCCGCAAGTTGCTGCGTCACACCTTGGGGAAGTGGCTGGACAGCCATGGGTTCGAGGGGGAATTTGATATCCAGCGGCGTGCCGAAGAAGTCGCGGTGACCGAGTATGTTGCCCTGGCGCAGAGCGTAGCGCAACTGCGCAATTAGCTGTTCGGTACATCTGACATGAAGATATTCGTCATCTCACTTCCCGAGGCGACCACCAGACGAGCGACCATTGACCGGCAAATGGTGGCGCTGGGGCTGAGCTATGGCCTGATTGATGGTGTAAGAGTAGACCCCGCGCGGCTGGCCGAGCTCGGCTACAACGAAGGTGGGCGCCTTCTACGCTATGGCTACGGCATGTCGCCGGGAGAGGTCGGTTGTTTTCTCGCCCATCAGCGTGCCTGGAAAGCTGTACAGGCGCAAGGCGAAAAATGCCTGATCCTGGAAGATGACGTGTTGCTGCCCGGGCTGAGTACCGCGTTGCTCGACCAGCTTGAACTGGCACCTTATCCCATAGTCAGGCTCGCGGGTGTTTTCGAGAAGCGGCACAAATTTATGGGCGATACGCCATATGCCAGATACTGGGGCGATCCGGCTGGTACGGCCGGTTATGTGCTTGGCCCGCAAGAGGCAACTCAGTTGCTGCGGCGATCGACGCAGTTTCACATGGCTGTTGACGACTTTATGGAGGCGCGGCATTTACACGGTATCAATACCTATGCCTTGTTGCCCTACCCGGTGCGCCAAGCGGGAACTGATACACAGATAGGACAGCGCCTTCGACCGGAGCTGTCAAGCCTGGTGCGCTTTCGGTTGATGCTGGTGCGCATTCCGATTGATATCCGCAAATATTTCTACCGCATTCTTTACTATATGTTTTGAGTTGCAAAGCGGTTTGGCAGTGCTATTTGAGACGGCCACTGCTTTCAACTTCGGGTTTGGCGTAAAAAAGCCCGCAGCAAGCGGGCTTTTTATAAACCGGGAGGGAGCGCCTTTTTCAGGCAGCTGCCAACCAGTAACCCGCATTAAACGGGCTGCTCATGCGCAACGCCAGTGGCGATACGTCGACCAATTTGTCGGTCGGCATGACTTCTTCGCCTTCTGCGGTTGCTTGCTGGGCCTCATTCGCCCGATCCCCTTGGCCAATGTCTGGGGAGCGGGCTACAGAAAAGAATAGAAACATCTGAACGGTATCTTGCGATCCGCCCAGTAATCAGAGGCATCCCGGAAGATGTCGAGCAACTGCTCGCGCGCTTCCTTGTCAAATTTGGCGTTGGCCGGAATTTGCTCGAGCACGACAATAAAGCCGGGCTGCGGGCCTGACTTGTGGACCAGGTCCGTCATGCAGTCGTACAGTGCGTCGAAGTTCTTGCCGAAATGCGCCGGAAAGGTGTACTGCGCCGCAATCATGTCCAGCACGTCCTGCTTGCTCTGGGCGTTGCCCAGGTTGGCGTACAGGAAATGCTGGTTTAAATGTGTCGCGGCATCCTGCAGGTCTTGCACCCGGAAGGCCCGTATGGATTGAACGATATTGGGACGTACGCCGCGCAAGGGCGTTTCACCGTCCTTGCGCAAAGGCGTTTCGTTGTCCCGACGAAGTGGTGTATCCATCTCCGCTACTCTTTCTCTTAAGTCAAAAACTCAAAATAACGATCACAGTTCAATTTATTGAACGATTTTGCGAAAACTCGCATAGTGATCGTCGGTGTAATAACAGGCATCAGGTGCGACAGGTTTCAAGCCACCACAAACGATACGCCGGGCTCCCCGGCTGCGCTCACCGGGCGTTCTGACGGTGTATTCACGGTAGTAACCGCGACTTTGAGCCGGTAGAAGTCGTTCCCGGTTCCCAAACACCACGCCGTCCTTTTCATGCTTGAAAGGCCCGCCTTGGTAGATCAGCACCATCATGTCGCGTCCCTGGGGGGGCAATTGGACGGTCGCTATGGTCCCGATCGGAACCGGGCCCTTTGCCTGCACCATGCTGGGGATTGACCCGGCCAGACCGGTTGCCAAAACCAGCAACATGGCCGTTTTGGCCGCCCACCCATTGCGCAACATGAAAAAACCTTTTTCTCGAATCCAGAGTTACCCACCGATTTTTCGGGTTAACCCTTAAATTTCAAGAGAGGTAGTTTGCCGCATGTGGCTAAAAAACGCAAGTGGATGCTGAAAATTTAGGCAGTAAAGAGAGAGGTCATTGATGCACTAAGTTAGTGCTAGCTATCTAATTTTTGCTTATCGACTCGCATTGGCATCCGCTACCGTCAGTGCGGTCATGTTGACAATACGGCGCACCGTTGCCGTAGCGGTCAGGATGTGCATGGGCTTGTTTGCTCCCAGCAAAACGGGGCCGATGGCGATATTGCCACCCGCCGCTGTTTTCAGCAGGTTGTAGGAAATGTTCGCTGCATCAATATTGGGCAGTACCAGGAGGTTGGCCTCACCCGTCAGGGTGCTGTTCGGCATGATGAGGGCGCGCGCATCGGCGTCCAATGCCATGTCGCCATGCATCTCCCCGTCAACCTCAAGCCAGGGCGCTTTTTCGCGCAGCAACTCCAGCGTGCGGCGCATCTTCAGGGCGCTGGGCAAGTTGGAAGATCCAAAATTCGAATGCGACAGCAGAGCCGCCTTCGGTTTGATGCCAAAGCGCATCATTTCCTCGGCCGCCATGGTGGTGATCTCCGCGAGCTGCTCCGCAGTCGGATCGCAGTTGACGTGCGTATCGAGCAGGAACACCTGGCGCCCCGGAAGCAACAAGCCGTTCATGCAGGCATAAGTGTTGACGCCTTCGCGCTTGCCGATGACCTGATCCAGATAGTCCAGATGATGGGCCGTCGTGCCCCAGGTGCCGCAAATCAGCCCGTCCACATCGCCTTTGTGCAGCAACATGCCGGCGATCAATGTGAGGCGGCGGCGCATTTCGATTTTGGCGATCTGCACCGTCACACCACGGCGTTCCATGAGGCGGTGATAGGTTTGCCAGAAGTCGCGGTAGCGATGATCCTGTTCGACATTGACCACGTCGTAGTCGAGCTCCTCCTTCAGGCGCAGGCCGAATTTTTCGATGCGCTGGGCAATGATGGCGGGCCGGCCAATCAGTGTCGGGCGTGCGAGTCCTTCATCCACCACGATCTGGCAGGCACGCAGCACGCGTTCTTCCTCACCCTCGGCATAGGCCACACGCTTGCGGCTGGCGGCCTTGGCGGCCGCGAAAATCGGTTTCATCACCGTGCCCGATGCGTAGACGAAACTTTGCAGCCGCTCGCGGTAAGCGTTCATGTCCTGGATAGGCCGCAAGGCCACGCCGCTGTCGGCCGCCGCCTGCGCGACGGCGGGCGCGATCTTCATCATGAGGCGCGGATCGAAAGGCTTGGGAATCAGGTATTCGGGCCCGAACGCCAGCTTTTCACCCACGTAGGCGGCTGCCACGACTTCACTTTGCTCGGCCTGCGCCAGCTCGGCTATCGCGTGTACGGCCGCGATTTCCATCTCGATGGTGATGGTGGAGGCTCCGGCATCCAGTGCGCCGCGGAAGATGTAGGGAAAGCACAGGACGTTGTTGACCTGATTGGGGTAGTCGGTGCGGCCGGTCGCCATGATGGCGTCGTCGCGTACGGTCCGGACGTCCTCCGGCGTGATCTCGGGATTGGGATTGGCCAGCGCCAGGATGATGGGCTTGGCGGCCATTTTGGCGACCATGTCTTTCTTGAGCACACCGCCGGCGGAAAGGCCCAGGAAGATGTCCGCTCCAGCGATGACGTCGGCAAGCGTGCGTGCATCGGTCTTCTGCGCGAACTGGATTTTGTCTTCGTCCATCAGCTCGGTGCGGCCTTCATAGACCACGCCGGCCAGATCGGTCACGAACACGTTTTCGCGCTGGATGCCCAGCTTGAGCAACAGGTTCAGGCAAGCCAGGGCGGCCGCGCCCGCGCCGGACGTCACGAGCTTGACTTGGCCCGGACCTTTGCCGACAACCTTGAGCGCATTCAGGACGGCCGCACCGACGGTGATGGCGGTACCGTGCTGGTCATCATGAAAGACCGGGATCTTCATGCGCTTGCGCAGCTCACGCTCGATATAAAAACAGTCGGGCGCCTTGATGTCTTCAAGGTTGATGGCGCCGAAGGTCGGCTCCAGCGAAGCAATGATGTCGACCAGCTTGGCCGGGTCTTTTTCGTCGATCTCAATGTCGAACACGTCCACGCCGGCGAACTTCTTGAACAGCACGCCCTTGCCTTCCATGACCGGCTTGGAGGCCAGCGGGCCGATGTCGCCCAGGCCCAGCACAGCTGTGCCGTTGGTCACGACAGCCACAAGATTGCCGCGGCTGGTGTACTTGAAGGCGTTGTTCGGGTCCTTGACGATTTCTTCGCAAGGTGCCGCGACGCCGGGGGAATAAGCCAGGGCCAGGTCGCGCTGGTTGGTCAGCTGTTTGGTCGCTGCGATGGCGATCTTGCCCGGGGTCGGAAACTCGTGGTATTCAAGTGCGGCGAGGCGCAATTCGGCGCGTTTTTCTTCGCGATTGGCTTCAGTGCTATTGGGCGTCGCGGTGGGGGGTGTCGGCATCAGCAAGGTCTCCAGCGGAAACGGTCGGGTCGACCGTCAATTTCTTGTAAGGTCTGCGATTGTAGGCCGTCGGAGGGGAAAACCCTAGTAAGTGAATCTACGCAAAAAGGTGTATTGCTTTTGACTTTTCAGCACAGAAAGCCGCTTTGCCGTAGAGCTCATTCACGATGGCGGCGCGTAGCCGTTTTTTGAGCGCTTTAAGCGCGAAATAAAAAAAGCCAGGTTGGCGGGCCTGCGCCGCTCAGCGCGCAACACCCAGCAAATGGTCCAGGCGCTCGGGCTGCTCGCGCAACGCCTGGGCCGTTCCGGTGTGGACCACCATGCCGCGGTCCAGCACCACGGCGCTGTCGGAAATCGCCAGAATGGCCTGCGGGTGCTGCTCTACGATGATGGCGCTCAGGCCCTCCTCGCGCGTGATGCGGCGTATGGCGCGCAGCAGCTCCTCCACAATGATGGGCGCCAGGCCCTCCAGCGGTTCGTCGAGCAGCAGCAGCTTCGGGTTGAGTACCAGCGCCCGGCCCACAGCCAGCATCTGCTGCTCGCCGCCCGACAGCTGCGTGCCCAGGTTGCCCTTTCGCTCGGCCAGGCGCGGGAACATGGCGTACACGCCTTCGGGGTTCCATTTGCCCGGGCGCGCCACCGCCGTCAGGTTCTCGTGCACCGTCAGCGACTTGAAGATATTGCGCTCCTGCGGCACCCAGCCTATGCCGGCCGCCGCGCGTTCGTGCGAGGGCAAATGGTGCAACGCGACCATGGATGCGCCCGCCCCGAACGAGAT
The DNA here is from genome assembly GCF_056405995.1 of Polaromonas sp. P1_E11. Classification (NCBI taxonomy): domain Bacteria; kingdom Pseudomonadati; phylum Pseudomonadota; class Betaproteobacteria; order Burkholderiales; family Comamonadaceae; genus Polaromonas; species Polaromonas sp. P1_E11. Next base: position 27,192 of record NZ_JBFUBA010000009.1, on the reverse strand, counting down.
GGCGCCGCCGTGCTGCCGCGTCGCACCTGCCAGGGTGTTGATCAGTGTGGTTTTGCCGGTGCCGTTACGGCCCAGCAGCGCGAGCGTCTGTCCCTCGCCCAGTGCGAACGACACCTCGTGCAGCACCACTGCCTCACCGTAGCCGGCGCGCAGTTTGTCGACCTTGAGGAGTTCAGCCATGAGCCACCTCTTCGCCATGGCCCAGATAGACTGCCTTGACCTGAGGGTCGGCCGCGATTTCCTCAGGCGTACCCTCGATCAGCAACGTGCCGTTGACCAGTACCGTCATGGTGGTGGCGAAGCTGAACACCAGGTCCATGTCGTGCTCGATCAGCAGTACCGACACGTCAGCGGGCAGTGCGGCCACGGTCTGCAGCAGTTCTTCGCGCTCGCCGGCCGGCACACCCGCCACGGGTTCGTCGAGCAGCAGCACGCGCGGCTCGCAGGCCAGCGCCACGGCGATTTCCAGCAGGCGGCGCTTGCCGTAGGCCAGCATGCGGGTCGGCTGGTCCATCACCCCGGTCAGGTGAAACTGCTCCAGCAACTGTTCGCAGCGCTCGGCCACACGCCGGTTGCGCCCCAGCGCCTGCCACCATTTCGCGCCGAGCCCCGCTTGTTGCGATACGGTCAGTGCCAGCGTTTCCAGCGGCGTGAGCGAATCGAAGAGCTGGTTGATCTGGAAGGTACGCACCATCCCGCGCTTGACGCGCTGGTGCGGCGCCAGCCGCGTGATGTCTTCGCCGTCGAGGAGGATGCGGCCCTCGGTCGGCTGCAGAACGCCCGTCAGCAGGTTGACCAGCGTGGTCTTGCCCGCACCGTTCGGCCCTATCAGCGCATGGCGGGCACCGCGACGCAGGTTCAGGCTCACGTTGTTGGTGGCGGCAATGCCGCCGAAGCGCATCACCAGGCCCTGTGCGGACAGTACCGCGTCGCTGTGCGGCGCCGCGCTCATGGCTGGCCTCCGCGCTTAGGCAACCATGCCCAGGGCCGGACCAGCCGCTCGCGCCCCACCAGCACCAGCACCACCAGGAAGAGGCCTATCCAGAAGGTCCAGTACTGCGGCGTGATGGACGACAGCGCGTCCTGCATCAGCTTGAACACAACCGCCCCGGCCACACCCCCGTACAGCCAGCCCGCACCGCCGACCACCAGGATCAGCAGCACGTCGGCGGAACGGTGGAACTCGAACAGGTCCAGCGAAGCGAAGCCGGTGGTCTGTGTCAGCAGCGCCCCGGCGGCACCCGCCACGCCCGCCGCCACCGTATAGACCACCGCCAGCCGGGAGGCGACCGGAATACCGATCGCCATGGCGCGCAGGCGGTTGTCGCGTATCGCCTTGAGAGTCGCGCCCAGCGGGGAATGCACGAGGCGACGCATCAGCACAAACAAAATGAGCAGCACGGCCAGCGAGTAATAGGCGGCGGTGCGGCCCGACAGGTCAAACTCGAAGCGGCCCAGCAGCGGACCCATGACCACGCCCTGCAGGCCATCGGCGCCACCGGTCAGCCAGTCAAGCTTGTTGGCCAGCTCCAGCAGGATCAGCGCCACGCCCAGTGTCACCATGAGCCGTGTCAGGTCACTACCGCGCTGGATGGTGAGCGAACAAACGGCCCCTAGCAGCGTGGCGGTGGCGATGCCCACTGCCAGGCCCACCAGCGGGTCCGGCATGACCAGCTTGGCGAACAGCGCCGCCGCATAACCGCCTATGCCGAAGAAGGCTGCATGGCCCAGCGAGACGATGCCGGTGTAACCCAGCACCAGATCCAGCGACACCGCGAACAGCGCGACGATGGCGATCTCATTGATGATGGACGCGTGGCTGGGCATCAGCACTGGCGCGGCGAAGGCGGCGAGCCAGAGCACCGGTTCCCAGAGCTTCCAGCGGCTGTTTTTAAGCAGGGACGTTTGTGTGTTCATTTATCTGCCGCCCTTGCGCACAAAGAGGCCCTGCGGCCGCCAGATCAGGATCGCGATCATCAGGCTGTAAACGATGAAGGCCCCCAGCTTGGGGATGTAGTACTTGCCCGCCACGTCGGCAATGCCCAGCAGCAGCGCAGCCAGCAGCGGCCCGGTGATCGACGTGGTACCGCCCACGGCCACCACGATCAGGAAGTAAATCATGAACTTGAGCGGAAAGCTCGGGTCCAGCCCCAGCACTTCGGCGCCCAGCGCGCCGCCCAGGCCGGCCAGGCCCGAGCCGACGGCGAAGGTCGAAAGGAACACGATGTTGACGTTGATGCCCAGGCCGGCCGCCACGCGCTGGTCGTCCACGGAGGCGCGCAAGCGGCTGCCGAAGCGCGTGCGTGTCAGCACGTACTGCAGGCCTATCGTCAGCCCAGCGCACACCGCAATGATGAACAGCCGGTAGTGGCCCATGCCCAGCATCCAGGCGCCGCTGCCGATCTCGGTGCGGCCTTTAAGCCATTGGGGCAACTGCACGATCTGCTGCGTCGAGCCGACGAAGTAGTCCACGCTGGCCACCGCCATGAACACCAGGCCGATCGAAAACAGCACCTGGTCCAGGTGCGGCTTGTTGTACAGCGGCCGATACAGCGTGCGCTCCAGTACAGCGCCCAGCAGCGCCGAGCCGGCGAAGGCCAGCGGCAAGCACAGCAAAAAAGGCACGCCGAAGTGCTGCATCAGCAACACGGTGATGTAGCCGCCGGCCATCGCGAAAGCACCATGCGCGAGGTTGATGAAATTCATCAGGCCCATGGTCACCGCCAGTCCCACCGCCAGGATGAACAGCAGCATGCCGTAAGCGATACCGTCGAAGAGGATAGTGAGCATGTGTCTTTACCAGGAACACCGCGGAACCGGCTTCGCCGGGCCGCTGGTGTTGCCCCCAGCAGGGGGGAGGCGCCGCGAAGCGGCGCTTCGGGGGGTTACTTGTTCTTCCCGGGATCCTTGACGTCCTTGATCACGTCAAACTCCACGTTGTAGAGCTGGCCGTCCTTCTTCTCGACCTTGCGCAGATAGACATCCTGCACGATGTCGCGCGTCTGTGCGTCGATGAAGATCTTGCCGCGCGGGCTTTCAAACAGCTGGCCCTTCATGGCTTCGAGCAGCGCGTCGCCGCCACCCTGGCCCTTGCTGGTTTTGAGCGCCTCGTAAATTACCCGCATGCCGTCATAGCCACCCACCGCCATGAAGTTGGGGCGCAGGCCCTTGTTGGCTTTGGCAAATGCTTCCACGAATTTTTTGTTCATCGCCGAGGGGTGCGCCGCCGAGTAGTGGTGCGAAGTAACGACGCCGATCGCGCCGTCACCCATGTCGTTGAGCTGGTCGTCGTCCGTCACGTCGCCGGTGGCGATCAGCCGGATGCCGGCCTTGTCCAGGCCGCGCTCGAGAAACTGCTTCATCACCGCCGCGCCTGCGCCCGAAGGCACGAAGACGAAGAGCGCATCGGGCTTGTTGTCCCGCACTTTTTGCAGGAAGGGCGCGAAGTCGGGATTGCGCAGCGGCACGCGCAGCGCGTCGGTCACCTGGCCGCCATTAAAGGTCAGGCGGTCCTTGAAGAATTTCTCCGCGTCGATGCCGGGGCCGTAGTCGGACACCAGCGTGACCACCGTCTTGATGCCGTTCTTGGGCGCCCAGTCGGCCAGCGCGACCGAAACCTGCGGCAAAGTGAAACTGCTGCGCACGATGTAAGGCGAAGCCTGCGTGATGCTGGATGTTGCCGCAGCCATCACCACCATGGGCGTCTTGGATTGCGTCGCAATGGGCGCGGTGGCCAGGGCCGAGGGCGTGATGCCGAAGCCTGCCAGCACGTTGACCTTGTCGTTGACCACCAGCTCTTGCGCCAGGCGCCGTGTGGTGTCCGGCAGCGAGGTGTCGTCCTTCACGATCAGCTGGATTTTCTTGCCCGCCACGCTGTCGCCGTTCTGCGCCATGTAAAGCCGTACGGCCGCTTCGATCTGCCGGCCGGTAGTGGCCTGCTGGCCCGTCATCGGCAGGATCAGGCCGATCTTGAAGGTGTTGTCCTGGGCCAGTGCCGAAGTAGCCGAAGCCAGGCTGGCGACGGCAAGGGCTGCAGCGGTAAAGAGGCGTCTTTTCATGGTTTGTCTCCAGTGGTCGATTTTGAATTTATAAGGGCGGGATGCTGGCGTTAGTTTACTGAGCGTTCGCAACGAGTACCAATGTTCTGTATGCGAACTTCACGGGTGCGCCGTGGTGGATCGGTTCAGAGATCAACTGTCGGGCCGGTAGGAAGAATCCAGCGTCACCGAACCCACCACCCGTGAGACACAGGCGCACAGCCGCGTGTTCTGCTGTTTCTCGTGCTCGCTCAAAAATACGTCGCGGTGGTCGATCTCGCCGTCCAGCGCCAGCACGTCCAGTGTGCACAGGCCGCATTCGCCGCGCTTGCAGTCGAAGACGGCCTGCACCCCAGCCTGCTCCAGCGCATCCAGCAGGCTGCAGTCGGCCGGCACAGTGATGTCCAGCGCGTGGCGGGGGATCTGCACCCGAAAAGCCTGCGGTGCGAAGCGCCCGCTGTTGCCGAAGGTTTCATAGCGCAAGTCGGCCGCCGGCCGGCCCGAGGCTTCCCAGGCATGGCGCGCCGCGTCCAGCATGGGCACCGGGCCGCAGATATACATTTGCGCGCCGGCCGGTAGCGCCGCAATCTCGCCGGCAAAGTCGATGCGCACGGCGACGGCCGCATGCAGCCGTTCGCCCAGGCAACCCTGCAGCGTTTCCCCGTAAGCGAGTTCAGATTCGCTGCGCGTGCCGTACAGCATGCGCAGCGGCCGGCCCGACTGCGCACAGCGGTCGGCCAGCGCCTGGGCCATGCCCAGCAGCGGCGTGATGCCTATGCCGCCGGCCACCAGCAGGTAGGCTGGCGCGTTGAAGTCCAGCGGAAAATGGTTGCGCGGCCCGCTGAGCTGCAGCCGGTCGCCGGCGGCCAGCCGCCACATCGCGCGAGAGCCGCCGCGGCCGTCGTCCAGCCGCTTCACCGCGATGCGATACGTCTGTCCGTCGGGTTCGCCGACCAGCGAGTAGGAGCGCAGTTCCGGCTTGCCGTCCACCAGCAGCTGCACTTGCAGGTGGCTGCCAGGTTCGTGGCGCTGCACGGTGGCTGCGTCGCCCGTGGGCCGGATGCGAAACTCGCGCACGGTGGGCGTGAGGTCCTCAAAAGATTCAATGACCGCATCGGTCCAGCTGGAGGTGGCTTTCATTCAGTTTTCCGTGATCTCTTCAATTCGAGGGCCGCCGTGGAACCGGCTTTGCCGGGCCACTGGTGGCGCCCCTTGGGGGGAGGCGGCCGCAGGCCGCTTCGGGGGGACGTCATTTCTTTCGTATGAGCCGCACGCCGGGCATCTGGTCCAGGTTGTGGCTGGCCACGGCAGCGCGCAGGTTGCGCTGGGCCAGGCGTGAGTGCTCGCGCATGATCGCTTCGGCGCGCGAGCCCTCGCGCTGCTCAATGGCGTCGAGCACCTGTCGGTGCTGGTCCTGCGCCACGACCAGCATGTCGCGCGCGCCCGGGGAATTGGCTTGCACCACCACAAAACCCGAAGGCGACGCAAACGGCAGGCTGAACACGCGTTCGAGCTCCTTGGCAATGACGCTGCTACCGGCCATTTCACCCAGCAGTTCATGAAACCGCTCGTTCAGCGCGACGTAGGAGGAGAAAGCCTCATCGTCCAGCGCAGGCTGGCTGAGCACCGCATCAATCTTGCCCAGGCATTCGCGGGCTTCGTTCAATACCACGGTGGGTGCGCCGCGCTCGGCGGCCAGCCGCGCCGACAGCCCTTCAATGGTGCCGCGCAGTTCGATCGCTTCGGAAACATCGCGTTCGGAAAACGTACGCACGGCATAGCCCCCATTGGGCAGCGACTCCAGCAGGCCTTCCTGCTCCAGCCGCATCAATGCCGCACGAATCGGTGTTCGTGAGAAGCCGAGTTTTTCAACGATGGACAGCTCGGCAATGCGTGCGCCACCGGGCAACTCGCCAGCCAGGATCATCTCGCGAAGCTGTAACTGCGCCCGCACCTGCGCGCTTTCAAGGCTATTTTGGCCTGTAGCCCTTTCGGAATCGGCGCCGGCAGCTACTGAATTAATAGCATTGATTGTGGTGCGCATAAAAAATGATCCCCGCTTCAGGCCGCCAGCCGGATAGCGATGACAGGCGCCGGTGGTTTTTCTTTCGCGATCAGTCCGTCTATCAGGCGGCGTGCCCACATCGAGCCGGCATCGATGTTGAGGTTGTAGAACTGGTGGTCCGGATGTTCGTCGATGGCGATCTGCTGAGCCTCCAGCACATGTTCGTCCTCGCGGAAGATGCCGGCAACGCCCTCGCGCAGCTGGTGCGTCAGGCGCTGTTCACCCAGGCAGTAATTGCGTGCGAAAGCCCAGAAGTAGTGGCAGCTGCCGTCTGTTTCCGGCGTCACCGTGTTCAGCACAAAACCATTGACCCCCTTGCTGCGGTCGCCTGGCTGGCCGCCCTTCGGTGGCGCGCCTGATCCGGCTTCGGCCACGCCGACGTCGATGTTCACAGTGCAGGGCGCTTCGAATTTAATGATCTGCCAGCGGTCCACCTTGCCCCTGTAGTCGCGCGCATGCTCAATCTGCCCGGCCCAGAACGGCGGTGCGTCGATGTTTTCCATCCAGCGCGTGACGGTGGCCGTACGGTCGCCATGCGTGGCTACGAAGGGTGCCTCGGCCACGGCGCGCTGGCCGATGCTGGAGCCGTGCACAAAGGTTTCGTGGGTCAGGTCCATCAGGTTGTCGACGACCAGGCGGTAGTCGCACTTCACGGTGATCAGCTTGCCGTCGCCGGCCCAGTCTGCGTCGTCGTTCCAGTGCATGTCGGGCACCAGCGCCGGGTCGGCCTTGGCCGGGTCGCCGGGCCAGATCCAGACAAAGCGGTGCTTTTCCAGCACTGGAAAGGCACGCACACAGGCCGAGGGGTTCAGCGTTTCCTGGCTGGGCATGTGGGTGCAGCGGCCCTGGGCGTTGTAGACCAGCCCGTGGTAACCACAGGTCACCTCGTCGCCGTTCAGCGTGCCCATGGACAGCGGTAGCAGCCGGTGCCAGCAGGCATCTTCCAGTACGGCGACCTGGCCGTCGGTGCGGCGGAACATCACCACCTTCTGTTTGCAAATCGTGCGCGCCAGCAGCGTGCGGCCCACCTCCACGTCATAAGCGGCGGCATACCAGGCGTTCAGGGGAAAAGTCGATTTCTGGGCATTCATGGATACTCAATGTATACATAAATTGCCAAAAAGCCAAGAAAAATGGGGAAATTCAGGGTAAATACGGGGCTTATGTATTCAATGAGGGGTGACTTTGCTGGAATACCATGGGGGTTTGTGCCTGCAACCGATGGAGACTTTCCCATGACCGCCAAGCTACCCGCCCGTTATGACCATGTCGGCAGCTTTCTGCGCCCGCAGTACCTGCTGGAAGCCCGCGAGCAAAAAGCCAAGGGCCAGATCACGCCCGAACAACTGCGCAAGGTTGAAGATCAGGCCATCACCGAGATCGTGAAGTTCCAGGAAGACGTGGGCCTCAAAAGCATCACCGACGGAGAATTCCGCCGCACCTACTTCCACATCGACTTCCTGGAGCAGATCGGCGGCGTGAAGACCGACATCCCGGTCACCATCCAGCGGCCCGACGGCAGCATGGAACTGGCGCCGCCGGTGATGCGCGTGATTGACAAGGTGCGCCACGTCAAGGACATCCAGCTCGCCGACTTCCAGTACCTCAAGAGCCAGGTCAGCACGGGCAACACGCCCAAGGTCACCATCCCCTCGCCCACCATGCTGCACTTTCGCGGCGGCCGCGCCGGCATCAGCAAAGAGGCCTATCCCGAACTCGATCCGGCTTTCTACGACGACGTGGCAAAAGCCTATGGCGACGAGTTGCGCAGCCTGGCCGCGGCCGGTTGCACCTATGTGCAGATGGACGACACCAACCTGGCCTACCTGTGCGACGAAAAAATGCGTGAGGCGGCGCGCCAGCGCGGCGACGACCCCAACGAGCTGCCGCACCGCTACGCCAAATTCATCAACAAGGTGGTCGCGCAAAAGCCCGCCGGCATGACGCTGGCCATGCACTTGTGCCGCGGCAACTTCAAGAGCACCCACGCCGCGGCCGGCAACTACGAGCCGGTGGCCGAGGCGCTGCTCAAGGAGATGGACCTGGATGCCTATTTCCTCGAGTACGACGACAGCCGCAGCGGCGACTTCAAACCCCTGCGCTACCTGCCCAAGGGCAAGACAGTGGTGCTGGGCCTGGTCACCACCAAGTTCGGCGAAATGGAAAGCAAGGATGACCTGAAACGCCGCATTGAAGACGCCGCGAAATACGCGCCGCTGGAGCAACTCGCACTGTCACCGCAGTGCGGCTTCAGCAGCACCGTGCACGGTAACAACATCGCCGTGGAAGCGCAACGCAACAAGCTGCGCCTGGTGGTCGAAACCGCACGCGAGGTGTGGGGCACAGCTTGAGCTGACCCCGGGACTGGCGCACGTCATCCTCCCCTTTTCGTGTCTTTAGCGAGGGGGCCTGGCTGACTTCAGCCTGTTTTTTTGGGGGCCGTTAACCGGCGCCTTCTGCTGCGTCGGTAGTTTCGCTGTGGCTTGATGGCTCCCGGTTGGCGGCGATCCCGTGGGCAATCCCGGTCAACGGGTCGGCGCCACGATTGAGCATCAAAACGGCTCACCATCCCCACTGGACGCGCGCAAGCAGCTCTCAAAAAGATAGCAAGCATGGCCTGGGCATGCCGCCCTCAGGCTTCTGGCGCAGCCCTCGCCAGTACTGGCGCTGCCGGCCGGCACGTACCCCATAAGTGCCGCCCCCTCTTCCTTGCCTCCTCTTCTTATCCCTATTGACCGGCGCTCCTTCATGCGGACGACGACCACTTCTGTCTGCCTGTCGGTGGGAATAATGCTATGAACATTTACTTACATTTAACCAAGAACCATCAGCGCGCCGGCTTATTTTTCCAAGATCTTTAAATAACCGTGCAAAAACAAACACTTACAGCGAAAATAGGAGGTGTTTTAACAAAAAATATTGGACAGCTTAAGAGCAAAGCGCTACAACCGATAAAACATTTTGTTTCACTTGTACACCGAAAGGGTCGCTTCTTGAGCAGTTCAGTCTTTCTGGCATCCAGGCTTGTCGCCTGGGGGGTTCTGGGTGTTTGCATCGCCCTGGACGTCCCTGCGCTGGCGCAGGCCCGGGTGGACGTGCGGCCCGATGCCGGAACGCTGCTGGAGCCGCAAGGTTCGTTGCCGTTGCTGCCCTTGCGCAGCGGGCCACTGCCCGAACTGACACCGCCCCGGGTTGCGGAGCCAGCGGCCGGAACTGCGCGCATTACGCCAGCGGCGTTCAGTTTTTCCGGCAACAGCGTTTTCTCCAATGAAGCACTTGCGGCTTTGCTGTCTAGCCGGCTCCACCGGCCCACGGATCTGGCCGGCCTCACAGATGCCGCCAATGCCATCAGCGCGCTATACCGGCAGAACGGCTATCTGCTCACGCAGGCCTACCTGCCCGAGCAGGCGTTTCCCGCGGAAGGCGGGACTGTCGCCATCACCATCATTGAAGCGCGGGTCGGCCGTGTCTCTGTGCGGGTCGAAGGCGCTGGCATCTCAAAGGCGTTCGCGGAAGAACTGGTGGGCAGCCAGCTGCGGTCCGGTGACGCCGTTACCGAATACGCACTCGACAAGCCCGTGTTGCTGTTGCGCGACCTGGCGGGATATGACGCCGGCGCTACGGTCGAGCCTGGAGATCGCCTGGGCCTGGCGGATGTCCTGATCACCGTGCAGGGCAAAGGGCCGCGCGCCGACGGCTCGGTCAGCGCAGACAACCATGGCGCGCGCGCCGCTGGTGCCGCGCGTGTCACGTTAAGTGCCAATCTCAACAACCTGCTGGGGCGCGGTGACGTGCTGGCCTTGAGCACCCAGCAAAGCGACCAGGCTGGCTCGACCCTGTACCGCGCCGGCTACACCGTGCCGGTCGGCGCTTACGGCACGCGGGTGGGCGTCAGCGCGGCGCGCTTGGATTACGCGCTGGGCAAGCAATTCGAGCCGCTGGGAGCCAGCGGCCGGGCCGACATTCTCGGCCTCAACCTGTCCCACCCCCTGCTGCGCGGGCGCGCCAGCAATTTGTACGGCCTCGTCAGTGCGGAGCAAAAAAAACTCGTCGACGAAACGCGCACACCCGCACTCAAAAGCGAGCGCGACATTGCCGCGCTCAGGCTGGGGCTGGCGGGTAACTTCATCGACGAACTGGCAGGCGGCAGCAGCCTGAACAACTATGCCGTGAACGCCACCTTCGGCCGCCTCACCTTGAATGCGGCCGATCAGGCGCTTGACGATGGCCTCGGCGGCTTGCGCACTGCGGGCGGTTTCAGCAAGCTGAACCTGGAATTCCAGCGCTCCCAGTTTTTTGACGCCGCTTACAGCTTTCACGTCGCGGCACAAGCCCAGCTGGCGTCGAAAAACCTCAGCTCGGCCGAAAAAATGGTCCTGGGCGGGCCCAATGGCGTGCGCGGCTACCCAGTGGGCGAAGGCGTCGGCGACGCCGGTTTCCTGTTGAACCTGGAGTCGCGTTACCAGCTCGCGCCGACGGTCTGGGGTGAGCCTTTGACCCTGCTGGCTTTCTATGACCATGGGCGCGTTCGCTTCAACCAGAACGGCCCCACTGTGCCTGGCAATGCCAACACGCTGAGCCTCGGTTCCGTCGGTGTGGGCGCCACGCTGGGCCAGCCAGGCAAATTCCTGGTCAAGACCTACCTGGCCTGGCGCACGACGACGGCGCTGCCGTCCACCGGCGACCCGGACCGTGCGCCGCGCGCCTGGCTGTCGGTCCAAACCTGGTTCTAGCCCGGCCCAACCCCTGCTCTGCATACCCATCATGACCGCCCCAACTTCTTCCGCCCGCGCCGCCTATCGCCCCTGGTCTGTGCGCACGGTGGTGGTCCGCCTGTCGCGCAAGCTCTCAGCCACCTACCGCATCCGCAGCGACCGCAGGCTGTCGCGCCTGCTTGCGACACTGCTGGCGGCTGTCTCGCCCTGGGCCGCCGCCTTGCCTGAAGGCGCGCAGGTGGTGGCAGGCCAGGCCAGCGTCAGCACGCCGTCGGCCAACGCCATGGTGGTCAACCAGACCAGCGACAAGGCGGTGCTGAACTGGCAAAGCTTCAACATCGGCGTGGGCCAATCGATGCAGTTCGTGCAGCCCGGCGCTTCGTCCGTCGCGCTGAACCGCGTCATCGGTAACGGCGCCTCGTCCATCTTCGGCTCACTGAGCGCCAACGGCCAGGTCTTCCTGATCAATCCGTCCGGCGTGATGTTCGCCCCGGGGGCGCAGGTCAATGTGGGTGGGCTCGTCGCCTCCAGTCTCGACATCGGCAACGGCGACTTCATGGCTGGCCGCTACAGCTTCAGCGGCAGCGGCTCTGGCCCGGTGGACAACCACGGCAGCATCAACGTCGCGCGCGGCGGCTACGTGCTGCTGGCCGCGCCCCAGGTCAGCAATACCGGCGCCATCAGCGCAGACGCTGGCTCGGTTGGCCTGCTGGCAGGCTCCCGCGTGTCGGTCGACACTTCGGGCACAGGCCTGGTGCGCTTCTCGGTGGACGCCGCGGCTGCGCAGGCCGCGATCACCAACAGCGGCAGTATCACGGCCACGGGCGGCCAGGTCGCCGTGCTGGCCAGCGCCATGGGCGACGCGTTGGCTACCGTCATCAACCAGTCCGGCGTGATACGTGCCAACTCGGCGGTGGAGCGCAACGGCACGATTGTGCTGAGCGGCGGTGGCACTGGTGTGGTTCATGTGACCGGCGAGCTGAGTGCCGCAGGTGTTGAACACGGACAAACCGGTGGCACCGTCAAGGTGCTGGGCGACAAGGTGGGCCTGGCAGGCAACGCCCTCATCGACGTTTCGGGAGAGGCGGGCGGAGGCACGGTCCTGGTCGGCGGCAATTACCAGGGCCGGGGCCCTGAGCAAAATGCGACAGCCACTTTTGTGGGCGAGCAGGTACGGATTGACGCGAGCGCCCACCGCAGCGGCGACGGTGGCAAGGTGGTGGTGTGGGCCGACGACACCACCCGGTTCGGCGGCAACATTACCGCCCATGCCGGCAGCGAGTCGGGCAACGGCGGCCTGGCCGAAGTGTCGGGCAAGCAATACCTCGACTACCGCGGCTTTACCGACCTGACTGCCGCCAATGGAAGCACCGGCACGCTGCTGCTGGATCCCTCCAACATCACGATCTCGACGGGGGCCAACTCTGGCGGGCTGGGTGCGGGCCCGACATTCGAGAACGGCGCTGGCGCAGCCATCCTGAACGTCACCACTCTGCTCGGCCAGCTTGCAGGTGCCAATGTGATTGTCAACACCTCGCCGGGCACAGGCGGCGCGGGCAACATCACGGTAAACAACGCCATTGCCTATACCGGTGGCGCCGACCGTTCATTGACGCTCAATGCCGACGGGAACATCGCGATCAACGCGGCCATCACTTCGTCGGCCGCATCGTTGTCGACCAACCTGAACGCCGTGGGCACCACCACGTTCGGCGCTGCGGGGTCGCTGTCTACTTTTGGCGGCGACGTCGCCATCGCGGGCACTACCAAGGCGCTTCGCAATATTACGACGACGGGCGGCACAGGCACTGGCAACCTGAGCATTACCGGAACTGGCGCCGTGTCGCAGACCTCCGGCGCGCTTGTAATCAAAGGGGCTACTTCCGTCACGGCAGGCGCGGCCAACAACGTCACGCTGGCTTCGACCACCAATGATTTCCAGGGCGGGCTGTCGGTCGTTTCAGGAAACCTTGTTTCGCTGCGTGATGCCAATGCGCTGGCGCTGGGTGCTTCCAACGTCAGCGGAACCTTGACTGTCGTCACTGCCGGCGCCTTGACGCAAAGCGGCGCACTGAACGTGACCGGTGCCACTACGCTTACGGCAGGAGCCGCTAACGACATCACTCTGGACAACGCAGCCAACAATTTCGCGGGAGCGGTTTCGACCGTCAGCGGCCGCAATGTCGTGCTGACCGACGCCAACGCGTTGGCGCTGGGCGCGTCCAACGTCTCGGGCACGCTGGGCGTCAATGCCGCCGGTGCCATCACGCAGACTGGCACGCTGCTCGTGACTGGCACCACCACGCTGGCGGCCGGCACCGCCAACAACATCACGCTGAACACGGCCACCAACAACTTCACCGGCACCGTGTCGGTCGTCTCTGGCAACAACATCTCGCTGCGCGATGCCAATGCCCTGGACTTGGGCGCTTCCACGGTCAGCGGCACCTTGGGTGTAACCACGAACGGCGCCCTAACTCAGAGCGGCGCACTCGCCGTGACCGGTGCCACCACCCTGGTGGCTGGCGCGGCCAACAACATCACGCTAAACAACGCCGGCAATGACTTCACCGGCGCTGTGGCTGTGACCTCGGGGCTGAACGCCAGCCTGGTCGATGCCAACGCGCTGACGCTGGGAGCCTCGACAGTTTCTGGCACGCTGGGTGTCAGCACTTCAGGCGCCATCACGCAGAGCGGCGCCTTGACCGTCACAGGCGCCACCACGCTGGCGGCCGGCGCGGCCAACAACATCACACTGGCCACGGCAACCAACAACTTCATCGGCGCCGTGTCGGTCGCCTCTGGCAACAATGTCTCGCTGCGCGACGCCAATGCGCTTGCGCTGGGCGCTTCCGGCGTCAGTGGAGCCTTGACTGTCGTCACCAACGGCGCCTTGACGCAGACCGGCGCTCTCACCGTGAGCGGTGCAACCACCCTCACGGCTGGTACGAACAGCATCACGTTGACCAACGCAGGCAATGACTTCATGGGCGCTGTTTCAGTGGCATCGGCATCCAGCGTCAGCCTGACCGATGCCAATGCACTGGTGCTGGGCACATCGGCTGTGACCGGGACACTGGGCGTGAACACCAGTGGCGCCATCACGCAAAGCGGTGCATTGACTGTAGGCGGCGTCGCCACGCTGTTTGCGGGCGCTGCCAACGACATCACACTGACCACGGCGACCAACAACTTTGCCAACGTGGCCGTGACCAGCGGAAACAATGTCTCGCTCAGCGACAGCAACGGAATCGCCTTGGGCACATCGACGGTAGCCTCCAGTCTTACCGTGAAAGCCGGGGGCGCTGTCACCCAGACGGGCGCACTGGTTGCACCCGCGCTGAACGTGTCGACTTACAGCACGGCTGGCTCGGCCATCACTTTGACTAACGCCGGCAACGATGCCGCCACCGTCAATCTGCAAGTTGCAACTGGCACGATCGCAGCGCCTGGGACGGCGAACGCGAACGCCGCGATTCTTTACACCGACACCAATGCTGTTTCGATAGCCGGTATCAACAGCGGCACGGGCGGTACAGCAGGCGCGGTGACGCTGCTGGCCGGCGACGCCATCACACAGACCGGCGCCATCAAGGCCAGTACTCTGACTGCAAGCACGGCCAATGCCGCCGGTGCCACTATCACGTTGACCCATGCCGGCAATGACGTGACCACTGTCAACCTGCAATCGCGTACCGGTACGGTGGCGGCCGTTGGTGCGGCCAACGCGGGCGCGGCTATCCAGTACACAGATGCCAATGGATTCGGCACTTCGGGCATCAACAACACCGGCACAGGCGCAGGCGGCGACGTCACGCTGGTGGCTGGCGGCGCCATCACGCAGACCGGCGCAATCAAGGCGGGCGTGCTGTCCGCCAAAACGCTGAACAACACACCGGCAGCCATCACGCTGACCAACACCGGAAATGATGCGGCCAGCATCGTCTTGCAAACGCGAAATGCGGCAGATACCGACCGCACCGCCGCGGCCATCGCCTACACCGATGCCAATGCAGTGGTGATCGGCGGCATCAACGCGGGCAGTGGCAGTGCGGCAACAGGCAGCCTCGCGCTTATGGCCACCGGCGCCGTCACGCAGACCGGCGCCATCATCGCAAGCGGCAACACCACCTTCGCTGCGGGCGCGGCCAACAACATCACGCTGGACAACGCGGGTAACGACTTCACCGGTACCGTCTCCGTGACCTCAGGGCTGAACGTCGCGCTGACCGACGCTAACGCGCTGACGCTGGGCGCCTCGACGGTTTCCGGCACGCTGAACCTGAACAGTTCCGGCGCCATCACGCAGACCGGCACACTCGCGGTTACGGGCGCTGCCACGCTGGCCGCGGGTGCGGCCAACAACATCACGCTGGTCACCACGACCAACGACTTCGCGGGCACCGTGTCTATCGTTTCCGGTAACAACGTTTCGTTGCGCGACACCAATAGCCTGGCATTGGGCGGCTCGACGGTGGGCGGTAACCTTGTCGTTACCACGAACGGCGCCTTGACTCAAAACGGCGCGCTTGGTGTGGGCGGCGCCACCACCCTCACGGCCGGCGCGCTCAACAGCATCACGCTGAACAATGCGGGCAATGATTTCACCGGTGCTGTGGCCGTGACCTCGGGGCTGAACGTCAGTCTGGCCGACGCCAACGCACTGGTGCTGGGCGCATCGACGGTGTCCGGCACGCTGGGTGTCAGCACTTCCGGCGCCATCACGCAAACCGGCACATTGGCCGTGGCAGGCGCCACCACACTTGCTGCGGGCGTGGCCAACGACATCACGCTGAACACGGCAACCAACAACTTCACAGGCGCGGTTTCGGTCGTCTCCGGCAACAACGTCTCGCTGCGCGACACCAATGCCCTGGCATTGGGCAGCTCAACGGTGGGCGGAACCCTGGTCGTCACCACAAATGGCGCATTGACCCAAAGCGGTGCCGTCACCGTGGCCGGTGCGACCACCCTCGCAGCAGGCGCGGCCAACAGCATCACCCTGAACAACACGGGCAACGACTTTGCCGGCGCGGTGTCGGTGACCTCTGGGCTGAACGTCGCCCTTGTAGACGCTAACGCGCTGGCGCTGGGCGCCTCCACCGTTTCGGGCACGCTGGGCATCAACACTTCCGGTACGATCACCCAGACCGGCGCAGTGACGGTGACCGGTGCCATGACGCTGGCAGCAGGGGCGGCCAACGACATCACGCTGACCACCGCGACCAACAATTTCGCCGCCGTTGCTGTGGCCAGCGGCAACAACGTTGCGCTCAGCGACGCCAGCGGCATTGTGCTGGAGGCATCGACGGTAGCCTCCAGCCTTACCGTGAAAGCCGGGGGCGCTGTCACCCAGACTGGCGCGTTGGTGGTTCCTTCTCTGAATGTGGCGACTTATAGCGCAGCGGGCTCAGCCATCACCTTGACCAACGCCGGCAACGATGCCGCCACCGTCAATCTGCAAGTTGCAACTGGCACGGTCGCAGCGCCTGGGACGGCGAACGCGAACGCCGCGATCCTCTACACCGACACCAATGCTGTTTCGGTAGCCGGCATCAACAGCGGCACGGGCGGCACAGCAGGCGCGGTGACGCTGGTGGCGGGTGACGCCATCACGCAGACCGGTGCCATCATGGCCAGTACCTTGACCGCAACGACCCGCAACAATGCCGGCGCGGCCATCACGCTCAACCACACCGCCAACAACGCCGCCACCCTCAACCTGCAGGTACGGGATGCCGCCGGTAGCGCCAATAGTGCCGCAGCCATCCAGTACACGGACATCAATGGCGTGAGCATTTCCGGCATCAACAACGGCACCGGCGCTGGGGGGAACGTCACGCTCGTGGCCGGAGGCGCCATCGCGCAAACCGGTGCGATCAAGGCGGACGTGCTGTCGGCCAAGACACTCAACAACACGCCAGCGGCCATTACCCTGACCAACGCTGGAAATGATGCAGCCAGCATCGTTTTGCAAACCCGTAATGCGGCGGACGCGGATCGCACGGCGGCGGCCATCGCCTACACCGATGCCAATGCAGTGGTGATTGGCGGCATCAACGCGGGCGGCGGCGCCGCTGCAACAGGCAGCCTCGCGCTCGTGGCTGCCGGCGCTGTCACGCAGACCGGCGCCGTCGTCGCGGGCGGCACGACCAGCATCACTGCCGGCGCAGCCAACAACGTGACGCTGGACAACGCGGCCAACGACTTCACCGGCGCCTTGACCCTTGTCTCGGGCAACAACGTCAGCATCAAGGATGCCAACGCGCTGCAACTGGGTGCGGCCACCGCGGCCACCAGCCTGACTTTGGCGGCCGGCGGTGCCATCACCCAGACGGGCGCGATCACCACACCCACATTGATCGCTAAGACGCTGTCCGCGGGTACGGCGAACATCACGCTCAGCAATGCCGCCAACCAAGTGAACACGGTCGATTTGCGCGCTCGTAACCTCACCGATACCGCGAACGCGAATGGTGCGATCTCCTACCGGGACGCCACCGGCTTTGATGTTGCAGCGATCAACACCACGGGCGCGCTGAGCCTGCAGTCCAACGGCAACATCACGCAATCGGGAGCTATAGCGGCTGCTTCACTGACGGTGGCCGGTACGGGCGCCGGTTCGCTGAACCTAGGCACCCAGGCCAACAGCATCGTCATCCTCAACGCCATCACGGCGGCGGGCGGCTTCACGCTCAATAACGACAACAACGCCGTGACGGTGGCAGGCGCCCTCAACACCACCAATAGCGCTGTCTCCATCGACACCGGCACGGGCGCCTACACCCAGAACAACTTCGATGTGACGGCCGGCAGCGGCCCCATCAGCATCACGGCAGATACCGTCAACATCACCGCGAATACCGGTAACAACGCCTTGACCACCAGCGGCGTGCTGACACTCAAAGCCAAAACTGCGAGTCGCACCATGTCGCTGTCAGGCGCGGCCGGGTTTGACCTCACCGCTGCAGAGCTCACCGCCATTGCCACCGGTGCCACCGGCCCCATCGTCATCGGCGATGCCGCCAGCACCGGTGCCATGACCATTGGCGGCCCGGTCAACCTGGCCTTAAAGACGCTTACGCTCAATGCCGGTTCCATCAACGATGTGGGCGTGCAAACCATCACCGCGCAGAACGTCACCCTCAACGCCAACGGTCAGATCGGCGCCAACGCCGGCAATGGCATCGATGTGGCGGCCACCAATCTGAGCGTCAACACCACCGGCAATGCCAATGCTTTCGTGCGAAGCACTGGTGCCATCAACCTGGGTGTAGGCGGCTTGGGATCGAACGTCGGCACCGGCACGCTTAGCCTGACTGCGACTGGTGCGGTCAGCCAGACCGCAGCCATCACGGCGTCAGGGCTTGCGTTGACGGGCGTGGGGGGTGCCTACACGCTGGGCCATTCGGGCAATGCCGTCACCACGCTCGCCGCCAGCACCGGCAGCGTGGACTACAGGCAGGCCGGCGCACTGGTTGTGGGCACGGTCGGCGCGACAGCAGGCGTAACGGCCACCGGCGCGGTCAAAATAGAAACCACCGGCGCGACGTCAAATCTCACGTTGAACAATGCCGTGAATTCTTCCGCCACCGGCGACGCCGTGATCCTCAAGGCCGGCAGCGCCAATGCGGCCGGCGTCAGCACGGGCGGCCAGCTCGTCAACAATGTGGGCGCGGGCGGCATCGTGGCCGCATCCGGCCGCTACCTGGTCTACAGCGGCGACCCCGGCACCACGCTTGAGGGCGTTGCCGGCTACAGCAAGCGCTACAACAGCGACGCCAGCTATGTCCCGGCCGGCAGCGCAAATACTTTCCTCTACCGCGTCGCGCCGACCTTGACGGTCACGGCCGACAACAAGACCAAGGTGTATGGCGACACCAATCCCCTGCTGACCGGGGTGGTAAGCGGGCTGATCGACGGTGACACGATCGCCGGCCTGGGTGTGAACTACACCACCACAGCCGTTGACCGGACGGCCGTGGCGGCCGGACCGGTGGCCATCACTGCCGGCGTGGGCACCAACAGCGAAAACTACACCCTGGCCTTGACCAATGGCGCGCTGACCATCACGCAGCGCGCGTTGACGGTCGGCGCCACCGGCCAGAACCGTGTCTATGACGGCGGCGTTGCTGCCACCGTCACGCTGACCGACAACCGCCTCAGCGGCGATGTGCTGACCGCCACGAATACCACCGCGAGCTTTATCGACAAGAACGTCGGCACCGGCAAGACCGTGAACGTCAGCGGCATTGCCCTCACCGGCGCCGATGCGGGCAACTACAGCGCCAACACCACGGCAGCCACCACTGCCAACATCACGCAGCGCGCGCTCACGGTCGGCGCCACCGGCCAGAACCGTGTGTATGACGGTGGAACCGTTGCCACCGTAACGCTTGCCGACAACCGGATCGCCGGCGATGTGCTCACGGCCACCAACACGGCTGCCAGCTTTGGCGACAAGAATGTGGGTACCGGCAAGGCGGTGAACGTCAGCGGCATAGCCGTCACCGGCACCGACGCCGGGAACTACACGTACAACACCACGGCCGCCACCACGGCCGACATCACGCAGCGAGCCCTCACGGTCAGCGCCACAGGCCAAAACCGTGTCTATGACGGCGGAACCGCCGCCACCGTGACGCTTGCCGACAACCGTGTTGCCGGCGACGTGCTCGCCACAACCAACACGGCTGCCAGCTTTGGCGACAAGAATGTGGGTACCGGCAAGGCGGTGAACGTCAGCGGCATAGCCGTCACCGGCACCGACGCCGGAAACTACACGTTCAACACCACGGCCGCCACCACCGCCAACATCACGCAACGCGCCTTGACGGTGGGTGCCGCGGCCCAAAACAAGGTGTACGACGGCGGCACTGCCGCAACCGTGACACTGGCCGACAACCGGGTTGCCGGCGATGTACTCGCGGCCAGCAACACCTCGGCCAGCTTTGTCGACAAGAATGCGGGCGTGGGTAAAACCGTCAACGTCGGCGGCATTGCCATCACCGGCACCGATGCTGTCAACTACAGCGTCAACAGCACGGCCGCCACCACGGCCAGTATCACGCCGGCTTCGATTGCGAATGTCAGCGGCATCACCGCCGCGAACAAGGTGCAGGACGGCACCACATCGGCCACGCTGGCAACGGGCGGTGCGGCATTTACCGGCCGGATAGGCGCGGACGTTCTCACCGTGGGTGCGGCCACCGGCAACTTTGATTCGCCTGCCGTCGGCAATGGCAGGCCTGTCAGCATTACCGGCATCACCCTGTCAGGGGCCGACGCCGGCAATTACACCTTGCAGAATGCGACGGCCGCCACGACAGCCAATATCACGCCGGCGCCGGCCAATACCGCGGAGCGTACCGGTGACGCGCGCATTGTGAACGGTACGGCGCTGCCAGTCCTGGAAGGCGATGAGCGCCGTCAGCAGTCCCTGCGCGCCGCTGGTGTCAAGGATGCCCAAGGCGGCGTTGCGGCCGATGTGCCGACTTTCCGCCTGGCAGGGTTCCCTGATCCGCGCAGTGCCGGGCTGGTACTGCAGGACTGCGCGGAGCAGGGCCGTGGGCTGAACTGCACTGGAGGCGGTCAGGGCCAGTAAATAACGCAAAAACGTCGTTATCGGCGGGTATCATGTGGCCGACAACCACTCAAGGGAGCGCGCTATGGCCTTAATGGATTTCATCAAGAAACAGTTCATTGACATCATCCAGTGGACCGAGGACGACGACGGCACACTGGCCTGGCGTTTTCCGATGGCCGACATGGAGATCCAGTACGGCGCCTCGCTCACCGTGCGCGAATCGCAAATGGCGGTCTTCGTCAACGAGGGCAAGATTGCTGATGTGTTCGGTCCCGGCATGTACAAGCTGACGACGCAGACCATTCCGGTGCTGACCTACCTCAAGAACTGGGACAAGCTGTTCGAGTCTCCCTTCAAGAGCGACGTCTACTTCTTCAGCACCCGCCAGCAGATCGACCAGAAGTGGGGTACACCCCAGCCCATCACCATTCGCGACAAGGACTTCGGTGCTGTCCGGCTGCGCGCTTTTGGCAACTACAACTTCCGTGTTGCTGACCCCAAGCTTTTTCACACCGAAATTTCAGGCACGCGCGACCGCTACACCACGGCCGACCTTGACGGGCAGCTGCGCGGCCTGGTGCTGCAGAACATTTCCGCCGCCATTGCAGCCAGCGACATTGCCTTCCTCGACCTGGCTGCAAACCAGCTCGTGTTTGCGCAGGCGCTGGCGGCACAGCTCGTGCCCGAATTTGCCAAGATAGGCCTGAAGCTCGAGGGCATGACGGTGCAGAACCTCTCGCTGCCCGAAGAGCTGCAAAAAATCCTCGACCAGAAAATCGGCATGGGCATGGTCGGCAACGACATGGGCAAGTTCATGCAGTACCAGACGGCGCAGGCCATCCCCAAGTTCGCTGAAGGCGGCGGGGGCGGCAGCGGTATTGCCGGTGACGCCATGGGCCTGGGTGCCGGTGTGGCGCTGGGCCAGGTGCTGGCGCAAAACCTGCAGCAGGGCCTGCAGGGTGGCACAGCCCAGGCGGCTTCGGCCGCCGCCGCCGCGGCGGTCAAGCCGGACGATGTCATGGCCACGCTCGAGAAGCTGGGAGAACTCAAGGCCAAGGGCATCCTCACACAGGAAGAGTTCGACGCCAAGAAGGCCGAGCTGCTCAAGAAACTGGTCTGAGAATGTGGCCCCCACGCTCCCCCACTTCGTGTGGGTCGCTGCCCCCCGAGGGGGCCGTCGCTTGCTCGGGGCGGCCCTTCGCTGCGCGGGCCCTCTGACTGGCGCTGACCTGCTGCCGCTGTGACTGAAATCAACTCGCAACGCGCGTACCGCGCGCCGTGTCCCGGCTGCGGTGCGCCTGTTGAATTCCGCAGCGCGCAGTCCACCCATGCGGTGTGCGGCTATTGCCAGAGCACTGTCGTGCGCGACGGCGACACGCTCTCGCGCATCGGCAAGATGGCCGAACTGTTCAACGACTTCAGCCCGTTGCAACTGCAGGCCTCCGGGGTCTGGCAGGGCCGCAATTTCACGCTGGTCGGCCGGCTGCAATACAAGTACGCCCAGGGCACCTGGACCGAGTGGTATGCCATCCTGGACGATGGCAGCGCGGCCTTCCTGAGCGAGGACAACGGCGCTTATGTGTTCAGCCGGCCCACCAGCCTGCAGCGCGCCGTACCGCCTGCAGAAAACTTTCGCATCGGCGCCACTACAGCGATCAATGCCAAGCCATTCAGCGTGGCCTCCAACGAGAGCGTTGTGCTGCTGTCGGCACAGGGCGAGCTGCCGCGCCTGCCGGCACTGGGCATGCCCTTTGCCGTGGTCGAATTGCGCAGCACGGATGGCGATGTGCTCAGTGTGGACTACGGCACGGCATCCGGTGGCGGCGCGCCGGTGCTGTCGCTGGGCCGTTCGGTGCTGCTTGACGAGTTGAAGCTGGTTGGCCTGAAGGACGAGTCTGCCAAGGAAGAAAGCGGCAGGCAGTTCAGCTGCCCCAACTGCGGAGCGACGGTGGCGGTCACGCTGGCTGCCAGCAAAAGCATCACCTGCAGTTCCTGCAACAGCCTCATCGACCTGAGCCAGGGCACCGGCGCGGCGCTTCAGCATGCGATCCAGGACGAACCGGTTGCTCCGCTGATCGCACTCGGAAGCGCGGGCCAGTTGCTGGGCACGCAATGGCAGGTCGTCGGGTTCCAGCACCGCATGGGGTACGAGCCTGACGACCCGGACGAGCACTTTGGCTGGGTCGAATACCTGCTCTACAACCGCAAGCGCGGCTTTATCTTTCTGGTGGACGCCACCGACGGCTGGAGCCTGGTCAAGCCCCTGACCGGCGCGCCCACCTTCAAGACGGGTGACGACAGCGCCACCTACCTCAAGACCACCTACCGCCTGCAAAGCAGCTACCGCGCCGAGACGACGTATGCTGCCGGCGAGTTCTACTGGCAGGTTCAGCGCGGGCAAAAAACCTTTAACCGCGATTTCGCCAGCGGCAGCGCGCTGCTGTCCCAGGAAGAGGCGCCGAAAGAAATCACCTGGTCCAGCGGCAGCAAGCAGGACGGCGAACTGATCGCCAGGGCTTTCAAGCTTGAAGGCAAAAAAGACCTCTTCAAGCGCACGGACGCCAAACCCCTGAGCAGCGCGTCGGGCATGGGTTGCGGCACCATCGTGGTGGTGGTGCTGCTGATCCTGCTGGTTCTTTTGCTGGTCACACGCTGTTCGCGCTGCGATCCGAATGTCGAGAACTGTTCTTCGTCCAGCAGCTCGCGCAGTTCAGGCGGCTCGTTCGGCGGTTTTTCCGGCGGGGGTGGCCATAAATGAAGCCGGCCCCTTTCTATTCAACCTGGCAGATTTTTTCTGGAGAACATCATGGGACTTGAATGGCTTAAACCCGCCGCTTTCCTCGGCTCGATTTTGTTCGCGCTGATCGGCGTGATCATCTTCTGGCTGAGCTTTGTCATCATTGACAAAATGACGCCGTACGACCTGTGGCTGGAGATTGTCGAGAAGCAGAACGTGGCGCTGGCGCTGGTGGTTGCGGCCATGGCGTTGGGCATCTGCGTAATAGTAGCCGCCGCCATCCACGGCTAGTTCTTTCGGGGCTACTGCGCGGACCGGGGGCGGCGTTGGTCCGGTGCTCCGAATCCTCACGTACTTCAAGTACGTTCCGGTTCGTCCGCTCCGTCCGCCTTGCCCGCGGCCCGCTCGCTACGCCCTGGGCGCCGTCGTTGATCGGCTCGCTGCGCATCGCCTCACTTACGTCCTGCTACCACCTTGTCTGTTTTGAACACTGAATCCTCCCCGCCCACCACACCGCGCCCTCTCGAGGTCGCGCTGCTGGCCAGCGTCTTTGTGGTTGCGGCGTGCGGGTTGGTTTATGAGCTGGCTGCGGGTGCCCTGGCGTCTTATCTGCTGGGCGATTCAGTGCTGCAGTTCTCCACCATCATCGGAAGCTACCTGTTCGCCATGGGCATCGGATCGTGGCTGTCGCGGTTTTTCGAGCGGCAGCTGCCGGCCCATTTTTTGCGCATTGAATTGATGGTGGCGCTGGTGGGCGGTGCGCTGCCGGCCACGCTGTTTCTGGCGAATGCCTATGTGCCCGGCGCTTTCCGTTTCCTGCTGTACGCCATGGTGCTGCTGGTGGGCACGCTGGTGGGGCTGGAGATTCCGTTGGTCATGCGTATCCTGCGGCGCAACGTCAAGCTCAAGGAGCTGGTCTCGCAGGTGCTCACCTTCGACTACCTGGGTGCGCTGGCCGTGTCGCTGGCATTTCCGCTGGTGCTGGTACCGCATCTGGGCCTGATACGCACCGGCCTGCTGTTCGGCCTCATGAACGCGGCTGTCGCGGTGTGGGCGCTGTGGCTGTTCCGCCATGAGCTGCGGCACGTCAAGTCGCATGCCCTGGCTTGCCTGGGGGTCTTGTGCGTGCTGGGTGCCGGCTTTGTGGGTGCGAACCAGATCACCACACTGGCCGAAGACCATTTCTACCAGGACCGTGTGATTTTCACCGCCACCACGCCCTACCAGCGCATCGTGGTCACGAACGGCCGCGGGGGCCACCGCCTGTTCCTCAACGGTAACCTGCAGTTCGCCGAGCGCGACGAATACCGTTATCACGAAGCGCTGGTGCATCCCGTGATGAGCGCGCACGGCGCGCCAAAAAACATCGCGGTATTGGGCGGCGGCGACGGCATGGCGGTGCGCGAAGTCCTTAAATACCCCAGTGTGGAAAGCGTCACGCTGGTAGAGCTGGACCCGGCCATGACGCAGCTCTTTAGCCAGCAGCCCGCCTTGAAGCGCCTGAACGGCGACGCGCTGCTGTCGCCCAAGGTGCACATCGTGAATGCCGACGCCTTCCAGTGGCTGGACAAAAACGCCGGCATGTTCGACATCATCATCGTGGACTTCCCCGATCCGACCAATTTTTCCATCGGCAAGCTCTACACCAACTCGTTTTACGCGCTGCTCGACCAGCACCTTTCGGCCAGCGGTTATGCGGTCATCCAGACCACGTCTCCCCTGGTGGCGCGGCGCAGTTACTGGACGGTGGTGAGCACGCTGGAATCCGTCGGGCTCAAGGCCGCCCCCTATCACGCCAATGTGCCCAGTTTTGGCGAATGGGGTTTTGTGGTCGCCAGCCGGCGGCCTTTCAGCCCCACAACGCAAAGCGGCGCCCTGCCCGCCGGCCTGCGTTTTCTGGACCCGCAGACCCTGCCCTTGCTGTTTGATTTCCCTGTGGACATGGCACGCGTGCCGGCGCCTGTCAACCGGCTTTCCAACCAGGAACTGGTGCACAGCTACGAGCAGGAATGGGGCAAGGTGCTGCATTGAAGCGCCGGGATTTCCTGGCCGCCTCTGCACTCCCTCTGCTGGGCTGCAAGGAGGCCACGCACGTCGAAGGCGGTTTTGTGGGCGCGAACCATGAGCGCGGGCATCTGCTTCGGCCTGACGAAGCCGGCAGGGCGCGTGCCTGGCCGGCCCCTTCCGTCACCCGGCGCACCCGCGTACTGATTGCCGGTGGCGGTGTCGCCGGCCTGGCGGCTGCGCGTGCGCTGCGCCTGCGCGGCATGCAGGACTTCACCTTGCTGGAGCTGGAAGACCAGGCCGGCGGCAACAGCCGCGCGGGCGTGGTCAATGGCGTGCCTTGCCCGCTGGGTGCGCATTACCTGCCGGTGCCCGGGGATGCTGCGCGTGATGTGCAGGATTTGCTCGAAGAACTTTCACTGCGCCGGAGCGTGGCCGGCCGCTGGATGTATGACGAACGCCACCTGTGCCACAGCCCGCAGGAGCGGCTGTTCATCAATGGCCAGTGGCAGGAAGGGCTGCTGCCCCTGCATGATGTGGATGCTGCCGTGCTGGCCGAGTACCGGCGCTTTGCGGTGCTGGTGCAGCAGGCCTCGTCTGCGGCCGCATTCCCGATTCCTGTTGCCGGAGTGCCCCTGGCACCGCAACACCGCGCGCTGGATGCCGTGACGTTCAAGGCATGGCTGGACCAGCAGCAGCTCACCAGCACGCCACTGCGCTGGTACCTCGACTATTGCTGCCGCGACGATTACGGTGCGGGTCTTGATACGGTATCGGCCTGGGCAGGCATCCATTACTTCGCCAGTCGGCATGGCTTTCAGGCGCCCGGCGACGCAGCTTCTGCGGAGCGCGAAGCGGGTGTTCTCACCTGGCCCGAGGGCAATGGCTGGCTCACCCGCCAATTGGCCGCACCACTCGGTGAACGCCTGTACGCCGGCCGGATCGTGGTTCGCGTGGCTGCGGGCCGGCATGGTGTAGAGGTCGATGCCTTCAATGCGGCCACCCAGACCGTCGAGCGCTGGCAGGCTGACCAGTGCATCCTGGCGATGCCGCTGTTTGTGGCGGCGCGTGTGGTGGAAAGCCCGCCGCCCGCATTGCGCGAAGCCGCCGGCCAGCTGCGTCACGCACCCTGGCTGGTCGCCAACCTGCACATCAATGCCGCGCTGCACGACCGGCCCGGTGCCGCACCCAGTTGGGACAACGTCATCTATGGCGGGGATGCATCAGACAGCGCTGCGCAGGCAGGCCTGGGTTACGTCGACGCCATGCACCAGAGCCTGCAAGCCGTGCCCGACGCCACGGTGCTCACCTATTACCGCGCCTTTGGCATTGAACCGGCAGGCCGCAAAGCCTTGTACGAGAAGCCCTGGACGCACTGGCGCGACAGCGTGCTGGCCGAGCTGTCGGTGCCGCATCCTGATTTGCCCGGCAAGGTCACACGCATCGACGTCATGCGCTATGGCCATGCGATGAGCACGCCGGTGCCTGGTGTCAGAAGCAGTGCGGCGCTGCAGGCGCTGCAAAGGCCTTTGCAGGCGTCATGGCAGCGGCTGCATTTTGCGCATGGTGATTTATCGGGGTATTCGGTGTTTGAGGAGGCTTTTACGCAGGGGCATCGGCGGGGGATGGGGTTGGGTTTGGTTTGAGTTTTGTTTTGGCTGGGTTTGTTCCGGCTGTGTGCTTTTTACTGAGTGTTGCTGGCCGGGGGTAGCCCGGCAGCTACTCACTTTTCTTTTGCTTCGCCAAAAGAAAAGTAAGCAAAAGAAAAGGCGACCCTGCTGTCTGCGACCCTCCGCTTCGCTGCGGGCAGCCTGCGGTGCTCGGTCCAGACGGGGTCTCGCTCGAACTCGCTACGTTGCACTTCGCTCAGACAATCGCGATCCCTGATCCGCCTGAACCTGCGCTCCTCGGCGCAGGCAGAAGGGCTAATCGGGAGCGGGGACTGAAGACAAATACCAACTCCAATACCAACAAGGACACGCCATGGCGTGTCCTTGTTTCTTCAGGTGTTCGGGTTCCCGCATTCGGCTGTTGGCTGTTCGGTATTC
>NZ_JBFUBA010000008.1:0-134426 GCF_056405995.1 Polaromonas sp. P1_E11 | reverse complement strand
GTTCCGAACAAAACCGGTTCCGGTATTGATAAAAGCCCGTCTGATCAAACCACCACCAAACTCGCCATTGACGAAGTACCCCAAGTGCACAAGATCCGGCAAGCCATCACCATTCAAATCAACAATTTCCAGGCCACCACTACGACCACTGTGCACAAAAGCACTGTCGGACAGGTTGGCTGTCCACGTGTTGTCCTGTACAAATCCTGAACCTGTGTTGATGAAAGCACGCTTTAGCGTACCTCCGCCCCATTCGCCATTCACAAAGTAACCCAACTGCAGCAGATCGGGCAGGCCATCACCGTTGAGATCCACGACCCGCAAGCCTGCGTCACGGCTATAGGTATGCGTAAAGGCACTGTCACTGACTCCGCTGACATAAGCATCGTTSCGAACAAAACCGGTTCCGGTATTGATAAAAGCCCGTCTGATCAAACCACCACCAAACTCGCCATTGACGAAGTACCCCAAGTGCACAAGATCCGGCAAGCCATCACCATTCAAATCTACAACACGAAGACCAGCGTCTCCCCCACCGTGCACAAAAGCGCTATCGGACAGGTTGGTTAAATAGGTACCGTTTGACGTAAAGCCCACCGTCGCCGTATTTCCAATAGTCAAAGCCGATCCAGACAGACAGTTTCCGTTCCGTTCACATCTTGAAATATTGGCTATGACAGAGCGCTGAACTGTCGTTCCACCCGTGTAACTGACCTTGTAATCAAACACCAAATCCGAAGAGCCTTTCGCATGAGTTTTGATATGAGAAATACGCCGGTCAACCTGAACAAGGCTACCGGCCATATAGCCCTGAACCCTGTCTGCCCGAGTGGTCTCATATTCAATATTCACCGCGTTACCGTCATAGACGACGGTTAAAGGCGCATACACGCTGCTATCTGCACTCTCGTAATAGCTGAACGTCATGAAGTTGGTCTTGACGTCGCTGATCTTGTTGATGGCCCAGACCCTGACGGTGGGTTTGCCCTGAGCCTCAATTCGTGAATCGGCCGTGTTGCCGTACTCCATCGTCAGCCCGGCCTTGCTTTGCACCGTGAATGCTGCAACGCCATTGCCGGCAGTGCCTGAAGCGATGATCCTGCTGAAGTTATCCAGTTCGGTGCGGTATTCGCTACCAGCAACTCCGTAAGTGCCGCTGACCAGAATCAGCCGCTGCCCGTCCAGGCAGTAGCGGTCGTTCATGTCGAAGTTGACGGCACCGCGCACGTTGTCCTGGGCCTTGGTTCTGGGGCAGCGTCCGATGGCACTCAAACCACCCAGGCTCCAGCCCATACCGAGCAGGCCATTCCCGCCCTGGCTGTTGTAGCTCAGCTCAAGTTTGGGCTCCATGCCGGCGGCGCCGGGTGGGACCTGAATGGGAATTCGGTAGGTGGCTGCGCCGCTTTCGTTGACGGCGAACTGTCCGGGTGTGATGCCGGCTACCGTGGTGGTTTGGGCCAACGTGACCGTACTCAGCAGCCACAAGGCCGCGCCCAGCCATACCTCACCTTTTTGCTCCCTCATCGCCCTGCCCTCTTTTTTGATTCTTGCTTTTGCAGCTTTTTGCTTGTCGTCGACTTTATCTGATCAACGCTACGGCGTCACGCTCGTCACTGTCGCTTTTTTGAGGCGCCCGAGCACCCAGCTGCCGCTGCTTGTATTGGCTGGCCAGTATTCGTTGACGGTGCTCTTGCTGGCTCCGGCACTATTACCGACCGTGATCTGGGTGGGGTCGCCAAATTGCGGGCTCTGCCCGTACTGGTAGCTGTTGGTGACTGTGGGGTATGGCGTTCCCGCCAGATCCCAGCTTTCTTCGATGCTCTGGCTGGGGTAGACGAAGGTGGTGCCCGTAGCAGAACCAGTGCCTTGTGCATAGGTATTGGTGGTGCGTTTGAGTACGCCTGCGTTGCCTGAGCCGGCCAGCCGGGTCTCTGCCTTGGCGACGCTTCCCGTGAACGGCCAGGTCTGGTTGAACTCGGTGTAGCTTTCGATGTTGTTGGATAGATTCTTTGACTTCATCCACCGGAACCCGAGCATGCCCCGGCCTGTTCCGAGCTCGGCCTTTAACCCGCCGTAGTTGTATCGCGTGGTGACCGTGCCACCTATGCCGTTGCTGCTGGTAACTGTGCTCACCACGTATTGCGGGTAGATCAGGTCTGCTTTGGGGTAGGCTGAGGCGTTGGCGGCAGTGTCTTTGGTATAGACCGCACTGCCGGTAAGTGGCTGATACGCAATGCCTGTCGGGTTACCCGCCACGGAAATTTGGGCAAGCTGATTTTCCATTCGAGTCGAGGAAATACCGCACAGGATGCCAACATCAGACCGTCCACAAATGTCCGGCAGGCCATCACCATTGAGGTCCACRTACTGGATCGTGCTGTAGTTCTGGGGGTTRTACCAGCCCGAGCCAAACGTCGAAGTCCAGACTACCGGAGCCGCAAAACCGGCGCCAGTCCCGAGATTCAAAGCACAAATGATTCCGCCGTCAGACCGCCCRCAGATRTCCGGCAGGCCATCACCRTTGAGGTCSACRTAYTGGATCGTGCTGTAGTTCTGGGGGTTGTACCAGCCCGAGCCAAACGTCGAAGTCCAGACTACCGGAGCCGCAAAACCAGCACCCGTCCCCAGATTCAGCGCACACACAATGCCAGTGTCAGAYCGGCCGCAAATATCCGCCAGCCCATCACCGTTGAGATCGACATACCGGATCGTGCTGTARTTTTGTGGCTGATCCCAACCCACGCCAAATGTCGTGGTCCAGACAGTTGGAGCAGCAAAGCCCACACTGGTTTTCAAGTTCAGCCCGCAACTAATCCCGCCGTCCCATCGACCACAAATGTCCGGAAAACCATCGCCATTGATGTCCACATACTGAATCGTGCTGTAGTTCTGGGGGTTATACCAACCAGAGCCAAATACTGGAGTCCAGTAATCGAAACTCGCGAAACCACTTGTGGATGCACTGCCGTAGCTCGATTCACTCGGCCTCAAACATGCACCAGCACCAGCACCATCACACTCAAGCAATGAAGCAACCCTGGAGCGGCCCGTTGTCGGGTTTATGGAATAGGCAATTCGATAATCTTTGATCAAAGACGCACCCAGGTAAGTCTGGAGCCCCTTCATTCGCTTGGTATTCTTTTGCAGGGATCCACCCATGTACCCGGGAAGTATGTCGGTCCGCCCCTCCACAACAAACTGCACGCTCTGCGGTTGAGCCGCACCCGTGCCCGCATAGTCAATCCTCGCGGGATAGAAATCCCCATTGACGTTGTCTTCGACATAGCTGAACGTCATGAAGTTGCTCTTGACGTCAGAGATTTTGTTGATGGCCCAGACCCTGACCGTGGATTTGCCCTGTGCTTCAATTCGTGAGTCAGCCGTGTTGCCGTATTCCATCGTCAGCCCGGCCTTGCTCTGCACGGTGAATGCTGCAACGCCATTGCCTGCGGTGCCCGAGGCGATGATACGGCTGAAACTGTCCAGCTCAGTACGGTATTCGCTACCAGCAACTCCGTAGGTGCCGCTGACCAGAATCAGTCGCTGTCCATCCAGGCAATAGCGGTCGTTCATGTCGTAGTTGACGGCACCGCGTACGTTGTCCTGGGCTTTGGTTTTGGGGCAGCGGCTGATGGCACTCAAGCCACCCAAACTCCAGCCCATGCCGAGCAAACCGTTGCCGCCCTGGCTGTTGTAGCTCAGCTCGAGTTTGGGCTCCATGCCGGCAACACCGGGAGGTACCTGAATGGGAATGCGGTAAGTGGCAGCACCCGACTCATTGACAGCGAACTGCCCAGCCATGGTGCCGGCCACAGTACTGGTCTGGGCCAACGTGACCGTGCCGAGCAGACACAGGGCTGCGCCCAGCCATACTTTGCTTTTTTGCTCCCTCATCGCCCTGCCCTCTTTTTTGATTTTGTGTTTAGTGTGCCAACAACTTTATCTGATCAACGCTACGGCGTCACGCTCGTCACTGTCGCTTTTTTGAGTCGTCCAAGCACCCAGCTGCCGCTGCCGGTGTTGGCAGGCCAGTATTCGTTGACGGTGCTCTTGCTGGCGCCGGCACTATTACCCACGGTGATCTGGGTGGGGTCGCCAAATTGCGGGCTCTGGCCGTACTGGTAGCTGTTGGTGACTGTGGGGTATGGCGTTCCTGTCAGGTCCCAGCTTTCTTCGACGCTCTGGCTAGGGTAGACGAAGGTGGTGCCCGTAGCAGAACCAGTGCCTTGTGCATAGGTATTGGTGGTGCGTTTGAGTACGCCTGCGTTGCCTGAGCCGGCCAGCCTTGTTTCGCTCTTCGCGACGCTTCCTGTAAACGGCCAGTTCTGGTTGAACTCGGTGTAGCTTTCGATGTTGTTCGAAAGATTCTTTGACTTCATCCAGCGGAAACCGAGCATGCCCCGGCCTGTTCCGAGCTCGGCCTTTAAGCCGCCGTAACTGTATTGCGTGGTGATTGTGCCGCCTACGCCGTTGCTGCTCGCGATCGAACTCACCACGTATTGCGGATAGACCAGGTCTGCTTTGGGGTACGCCGAGGCGTTGGGGGCCGTGTCTTTGGTGTAAGTAGAGGGCTTGGTTAGTGGAGAGTAGACAAACGATGTGGTGACGCCGGTAACGGATGAGGCTACGGACACAAGGTCGGGCAATATTTTGGTATTGCGGCTAATCCAGGCTCCGTCCCTATAACTGCGCGCGAGCATGAATAGGTCAGGCAATCCATCCCCATCCAGATCACTCAGATAGTGGCTGTATGTGTTCGCCGAACCGAGAAGGCCTGACAAATGTGTCCACGTCGTGAAATTACCGTTGCCGGGATTAATACTGATTGCACCATTTGTTGCCGTCGGCGCAATTTGCACCAAATCCGGTAGCCCATCTCCGTTGACATCGATTAAATGATTGGTATAGGCGTCGGTACCACCGGCTATGTTCGTTGTATAGGTCCACTGCTGAAAATCTCCACTGCCCGGATTGATAGACACAAAGCCGGCATTAACTCCCCGCGCTATTTGCACCACGTCTTGCAAACCGTCCCCGTTTACATCAGCTAGATAGTGTGCGTAACCATCCTCTCCGCCAAACAGGTTGTTTGTATAGGTCCACCCCTGAAAATTACCATTGCCGGGATTGATACTGATCCAACCGCCATTCGTGCCTCGGGCAATTTGAACCATGTCGGGCAAACCATCCCCGTTTACATCGACCAGGTAGTGGGCATAGCCATCCTCGCCACCAAATAGGCTGTTGGTATAAGTCCAGCCCTGAAAGTTGCCGTTGCCGGGATTGATACTGATCCAGCCGCCATTCGAGCTCTTTGCAATTTGTATGAAGTCCAGCAATCCATCTCCGTTCAGATCGGCCCAATAGTGGGCATAGCTGTCGGCTCCCGCAAACAAAGCATTTGTATGCGTCCATTGCTGAAAATTCCCGTCACCGGGGTTAATGCTGATCCAGCCGCCGTTTGAACTTCTTGCAATCTGGACGGCATCTGGCAACCCGTCCCCATTGACATCAACAAAATGATGCGTGTATCCGTTCTCTCCTCCAAATAGCGTATTTACAGAACTCCATCCTTGAAAGTTAGCGTCGCCGGGATTAATGCTGATCCAGCCGCCATTTGTGCTGCGGGCAATTTCAACCAGGTCGGGTAACCCATCACCATTAACGTCTGCCAGATAAGGCGCATAACTGCTTTCTCTTCCGGGCAAACCTGGGGTACTCGACCAACCATTAAAGAGTCCCGGGCTGTTTGCGTCAGTCCAGGTCAATTGCAACGGAGCGCGGCAAGAAATTGCCGCCGGCCCTTCACAGTCCCGCACTGAAATCAACCTGGTACGAGTTGTTGAAGGACCTTGCTCAAATTGCATTGCATATGACTTGACCAGTAGCGACCCGGTATACGCATTCAAGCCAATCATTCTCTGGGTAAGTTTCAGAAGGCTACCGCTTAAAAATCCGGCACTGGCATCCGGACGCGCCTCATAGACAAACCGAACAGAATTGCTTGCGGCCTGACCAGCAACAACATTACCCGAGTAGTCGATCCTGTTTGGATAGAACTCCCCGTTGGCGTTGTCTTCGATGTAGCTGAGCGTCATGAAGTTGGTCTTGACGTCGCTGATCTTGTTGATGGCCCAGACCCGTACCGTGGGCTTGCCCTGCGCTTCAATCCTGGAATCAACCGTGTTGCCGTACTCCATCGTCAGCCCGGCCTTGCTTTGCACCGTGAAGGAGACCACGCCGTTGCCAGCGG
The DNA here is from genome assembly GCF_056405995.1 of Polaromonas sp. P1_E11. Lineage (NCBI taxonomy): Bacteria > Pseudomonadati > Pseudomonadota > Betaproteobacteria > Burkholderiales > Comamonadaceae > Polaromonas > Polaromonas sp. P1_E11. The sequence continues at coordinate 128,173 of NZ_JBFUBA010000008.1, read as the reverse complement.
TACCTGAGGCGATGATGCGGCTAAAGCTGTCCAGCTCGGTGCGGTATTCGCTACCAGCAACTCCGTAGGTGCCGCTGACCAGAATCAGCCGCTGCCCGTCCAGGCAATACCGGTCATTCATGTCGTAGTTGACGGCACCGCGTACGTTGTCCTGGGCCTTGGTTCTGGGGCAGCGGCTGATGGTGCTTAAACCACCGAGGCTCCAGCCCATGCCGAGCAAACCGTTGCCGCCCTGGCTGTTGTAGCTCAGCTCGAGCTTGGGTTCCATGCCGGCAACGCCTGGAGGGACCTGAATGGGGATGCGGTAAGTGCCAGCACCCGACTCGTTGACGGCGAACTGCCCGGCCATGGTGCCGGCTACTGTGGTGGTCTGGGCCTGGGCCAGCGTGAAGACGCCCACCAGCCACAGGGCTGCGCCCAGCAATATCCTGCTTTTTTGATCCCTCATTGCCCTGCCCTCTTTTTGAATTCTTGCTTTTGCTTTTTCAGCTTTTCGCTTTATGGACTGTAGTTGATCGCCATTGCAACTTCCATGGCGTAGTCCTGGTTACCGTGGCTTTCTTGATGTGCCCGAGCATCTTTACAGTCTTTGGTATTGATCAGCCTCTGCCGCATGCCCCGGCGTGCCATCCAAGACCTCCTTCAATTGAAGGAGAAGCCTCGAGTTGGTATGAGAAACGATTGACGGCGGAGCGGGTGAAATGTCGCTAGCGGTAAGACACATCCGCGTTTTCCGCATCGCCACCGGGTTGCCCATCCTTGCCGTAGGAGAGCAAATCAAAATCATTCCCTGCAGAAGGCGGCCGATATATATAGGGCTTCCCCCAAGGGTCCAGCGGTACGCTTTTCTGCAGATACGGACCCTGCCATTTGGGCTCATCGGCTGGTTTGGCCATCAAGGCGTTCAGGCCTTTGTCGGCGCTGGGATAGGACCCTGTGTCCAGCCGATACGTATCAAGGGCCTTGGCGAGGGCTTCAATTTGCGCCTTGGCCGCGCCCTGCTCTGACTTGCCGATCTGGGCAAAGTAACGCGGACCGACATAGGCAGCCAACAAGCCAATGATGACCATCACGACCAGCAGCTCCAGCAAAGTGAACCCGTTGGATCTTCGGCCTGTGTTTCTTGTGCGATTTTTGGGAATGGATTTTTTTTTCATGGCGTGCCGGTGATCAATGCGCAGCTCTTTCAGTTTTCTCGCAGAGGGGAACCCGCCAATGTTATAGCGACTTGCGTGCCCGCTCTTACTCATTCCATTATTTGGCATTGATGACGAGCCTCCTGTGCGGCGCCAACGCCGTGTAGGATGCGCATTTTCCTTCCTGCTCTTCCCTCACCTGCTCCATCGCACCCAACCACCATGGCCATTGACACCTGGACCGCCTACTTCCTTGCTTCCATCCTGATTGCGATTTCGCCCGGCTCAGGCGCAGTACTGGCCATGAGCCATGGCCTGAGCTACGGCATGCAGCGCACGCGTGCCACCATCGCGGGCCTGCAGATCGGGCTGGTCATCATCCTGCTGGTGGCCGGCGCAGGCGTGGGCTCGCTGCTGGTGGCGTCGGAGTTGGCCTTCAGCGTCGTGAAAGTGCTGGGCGCGCTCTACCTGATCTATATCGGCTGGTCGCAGTGGCGGTCATCAAACGACATCGCGGCGAAAGATGCCGGCCCGGCAGCCGATGCGAACGGCATTTCAGCACGCAGGCGCTTTCTCACCGGCCTGCTGACCAACGTCACCAACCCCAAAGGCATCCTCTTCATGGTGGCAGTGCTGCCGCAGTTCATCAGCCCCGCCCGGCCGCTGTGGCCGCAGCTGCTGGTGATGGCGCTCACCACCGTGGCGGTCGACACCGTGGTGATGCACGGCTATGCGTTTGCCGCCAGCCGCCTGCAAAAGCTCTTCAGGAATGCGCGTGCGGTGCGGCTGCAAAACCGGCTGTTCGGCGGCATGCTGATGACCGTCGGTGCGGGCCTGTTCTTCGTCAAACGCAGCCACGCTGCGGCGCATTAGACGCGAAGATCGCTATCAAAAAAATAGCTGCTCGCGCCCGTTGATAAAGGGCCGCAGCCAAAAAACCCTCAAAATAGCAGCGACCCTGCCTTCAAACTGGACGGTCCACAGCCTGCGCCGAAACAATGCCCGCCAGCTTGCGCAGGGCGCTGTCGGTCTCGCTGGAAAACGGTGAGCCGCAACTGATGCGCAGGAAGTGGTCAAAGCGGTTCGAGTTGGAAAACATGGAACCGGGCGCCACCCGTATGCCCTGCCGGATGGCAGTGTCGAATACCGCCTGCGCTGAGGTACCCGCGGGCAACTCCACCCAGAGCATCATGCTGCCACCGGGCACCGACAACCGGGTTCCGGCGGGAAAGTGCGCCGCAATCGCCTCGGCCATCTGCTCGCGCTGCACGTTGAGCATGCGGCGCAGCCTGGCCAGATGGCGGTCATAGGCGCTGGAGGCCATGAACTCGGCCACGGCCAGCTGGCCCAGCATGTCGTTGGCGCGGCTTTGCGCGTACTTGAGCATCTTGATGCGCGCCTGCCAGCGCCCGCCGGCAACCCAGCCCAGGCGCAAGCCGGGTGACAGGGTCTTGCGCAGCGACGCACAGTAAATCACCGAGCCGCTGCGGTCCCAGGCCTTGGCGGCCTTCAGCGGAATGTCGTCAGGCCCCAATGCGCCATAGGTGTCGTCTTCAATCAACGCCACCTGCTGGCGCTCGCACAGCGCGACCAGCTTTTCCTTTTCACTGTCGGGCATCACGCTGCCGAGCGGATTGTGGAAATTGGGGATCACCACCACGGCGCGTATGCGGTCGTGTGTCTGGAAAGCCAGATCCAGCGCCTCCACGGAAATCCCCAGCTTCGGGCTGGTGGGAATCTCTAGCGCGCGCAGGCCCAGGCTTTCGAGGATCTGCAGCAGGCCGTGGTACGTCGGTGACTCAACGGCGACGGTGTCGCCCGGCCGCGCCACGGCACGCAAGGCAACGTTCAGCGATTCAATGCAACCGTGCGTGACCAGGATGTCTTCCGCTGACAGCCGCATGCCGGCCTCCAGCGCCCGCTTGGCCAGCACGACGTTGAGCGGTGAATCATTGAGGAAGTCCGGCGGGTTCACCAGCAGCTGCGGGTGCTTGCGCAACGCGCGCGTGGCGGCGTTTTTCAGGGCCTCGGCCGGATACATTTCTGGCGAGCCGTAGGTGCCTGCCAGGTTGGTGACCAGCGGGTAGACATCGCATTTGGCGACGAAGTCGGACACCCGGTCATGGATGCCGACGTATTGTGCCGGGTCCAGCCTGTGGCCGCATTCCGGCTCGCTGGGCGGCTGGATGTCAACCCGACGCCGCTTGAGCACAAAGTAACCCGACCGCGGCCGCGCCTCCAGCAGGCCTTCGTCTTCCAGCGTGTGGCAGGCCTCCACCGCGGTCGACAGGCTGACCTGATGCAGCCGCGTCAGCGCCCTGACGGACGGCATGCGCTGCCCGGGCATCAAAACGCCAGACTGGATGGCCTGGCGGTAATGGCTGGAGAGCTGTAGATAGAGCGGTTGCGACAGGGATGGCGAGGGTTGCATGTCCATAAACCGAATGATCCGTGAAGGGGAAGCCGGGACACAGCCACAGATGCGGCAAAAACAGACCATAACAGATGGCTAGATAGTCATCTGTACCGATACAGAAAGGACTTGCCTGGCTCTGTCGGGAAAGTGCCGGTCTCTTTAACCTTGATGTCACCTTCCCCCCGTTTTTCCAGTTCACCAACCCATGAATGGAGCCGCCATGAAAGAGCACTTTGCACCTCGCCACCTTCAGCTGGATGCCGGTGAGTCCCTGTTTTTTCACACCCAAGCCGGCAGCGCCCTGATCAGCACCTCGGGCACGCTGCTGGTGACCGGCACGCCGCACTGGCTTGGTGAGCAGGTCTTTCGCGACAGCATGCCGCTGGAGGCGGGGCAGTCGCATACCGTCGTCCGGACTGGATGGATCACGGTGACCGCCCAGCACGGCGGTGCAGCATGCGTGCTGAACCAAGCCCCGGCAAAAGCCCCGGGCCAGACGGGAAGCGCGCTTTTGAGGTACTTTTCAGGAACGATGAAAGCCGTGCGCAGCTGGCTGCGTGGCGCCGAGGCGGCATAGCCGCCACTGGAAATAAATCGCCCCCATCATTTTTTAATTGACCTCACCATGACCACTTCCGCCTGGCTGCTCTTCATCACCATCTCACTTGTCACCGCGCTCAGCCCCGGGCCCGGCATTTTGCTGGCGGTTTCCAACGCCGTGGCCTGGGGGCCGCGCAAGACGCTGTGGAGCTCCACCGGCAATGTGCTCGGCGTGTTCGCCGTTTCTACCGCGGCCATGGCGGGCCTGGGCACTTTGCTGCACACCTCGGCCTGGCTGTTTGCGGTGCTCAAGGCCGTGGGCGCCGTCTACCTCATGTACCTGGGCTGGCGGCAGTGGACCAGCAAGACCTCGATGTTCGACACGCCCTTGCCGGCTGGGGCATCCTCCGGAAAAAGCAATGCCGCATTGTTCCGGCAAGGCCTGCTGGTGGCGGTGACCAATCCCAAAAGCATCCTGTTCTTCACCGCGCTGTTCCCCCAGTTCATCCACCCGGAGGCGCCTATGCTGCCGCAATTTTTCGCACTGACCAGCGCCTTCGCTGCATGCGTGCTGGTCTCCCACTTCACCTATGTGCTGCTGGCCAAACACACCCACCAATGGTTTGGCACGCCCCGCCGGGCCCGCATTTTCAACCGTCTCTGCGGCGGCGCGTTTGGCCTGCTGGGTTTGAGCCTGCTGCGGCTGAAGAGCCCTGCCTGAAACGCCCACATCACGCTCCATCCAACTACATCAAGAGGAATTCATGCCCATGGAAGATTCACGCGACACCCGGTTCGCCGCAGTGCAGGCCGAACTCGGCTACAACTTTGACGGTGAGATCAAGATAGGCGGCAATTACGTGCCTGTCGTGCAGCACGGCGACCAGGTCTTTGTCAGCGGGCAGATTCCGCGTGTCGGCAATACCGTGGTCGTGACCGGCCGCGTAGGCTCGGAAACGTCCGTTCTACAGGCCCAGCTGGCGGCAAAAATCTGCGCCATGCGCGCGCTGGCGCTGCTGCGGCAAAGCCTCGGCAGCCTTGACCACGTGAAGCACATTCTGCGCATCACGGTGTTTGTGCAGTCAGCGCAGGATTTCACCCAGCAAAGCGAAGTCGCCGATGCCGCGTCTGACGTGCTGTATGCGGTGCTGGGCCCGGCCGGGGCCCACACCCGTACGTCGGTGGGCGTTGTCCAGCTGCCCAAGAGTGCCTCGGTCGAGATCGATCTCATTGCGGTGGCCGGTTAGGCTTGCCAGCCGGCCTTCGCCTTCAACCACCGGGCAGCAGGCGTATCAGCTTGCCATTGTTGCTGTCGGTCAGCACATAGAGCAGCCCGTCCGGCCCCTGGCGCACATCGCGAATGCGCTCTCCGGCTTCAGACAGCAGCCTGCTTTCGCGCACCACCTTGCCGGAGAACGGCGACGCCAGTTCGATCCGGTCCAGGTAGCCGAACTTGAGCGAACCCACAAACAGGTTGCCCCGCCATGCCTTGCCATAACGCTCGCTGGTCAGGAACGCCATGCCGGAAGGCGCTATGGACGGCACCCAGTAATGCAGCGGTTGCTGCATGCCGGCCTTTTCGGTCAGGCCTTCGCCGATTTTTCCGCCGCCGTAGTTTTCACCGTAAGTAATGACCGGCCAGCCGTAGTTGGCCCCGGGTCTGGGCAGGTTGATTTCGTCGCCGCCCTGCGGGCCGTGCTCATGCATCCAGAAGGTGCCATCAGGCGCCAGCGTGGCGCCCTGGGCGTTGCGGTGGCCGTAGCTCCAGATCTCAGGCAAGGCACCCGCTTTGCCGACAAAGGGGTTGTCCTGGGGAACCGAGCCATCTTTGTTGATGCGGACAATCTTGCCGTGGTGGTTGTCCAGCTTCTGGGCGTCTTCCTTGCGGCTGAACCGCTCACCCAGCGTGAGAAAGAGCTTGCCGTCTGGCGCGCCGTTCGCTGCCGCGCAGCTTTCCACGATGCGGCAGCCGAAATGCGCCGTGCTGGCCACCTTGGGCTTCTGGCTGAAGATGATTTTGAGGTTTTCCAGCCGGGTGTCGTCGGCACTCAAGGTGGCGCGTGCCAGCGCAGTGCTGTTGCCGGTGCCGGTGCCGGTGGCGGCCGGCTCGGAAAAGCAGAAGTAGATCGTTCGATTCCGGGCAAAGTCGCTGTCGACCAGCACGTCCAGCAAGCCGCCCTGCCCGCCGGCGACAATCTCCGGCAGGCCGGCCACCGGCGCGCGCAGCTTGCCGTCCGGCCCGACGACCCGCAGGCGGCCCGGGCGCTCAGTGACCAGAAAACGCTCGCCCGGCAAAAAAGCCACGCCCCACGGGTTCTCCAGCCCCGCCACCACGGTTTCAGGGCGAACACTCTGAGCCTGGGCAGGCTGGAAGATCACACTGGACGCTATCAAAAATATAGCTGCCAGCGCCCGTTGGTATTGGTTTAAAGCCATATTTCACCCTGAAAAAAGCCCCTGAAAGCACATTAATCGGCCCGTCACGCCCATTTGACCGGGAAAACCGCCTTTTGATCATGTCGAAGCCCGGCCAAGGCGGTGTAAAACATGGCATACGGGGGTAATAAATGGGGTAATCCACTACAAATTCGTTACAAATCAATAGCTTGTCAACGTTATCAAGAAACAACATGAGTTGACGTAGGACTATTCCGTCAAGTATGCTTGGCGCCATGCGAATGATTGCCCCTGCCCTCGTCATTGCCTCTGCTGCCCTGCTGGCGGCCAGCGTGCATGCGGCACCCGGTAATTCAGGCAGCGACAACGACATGGACAAACTGCTCGCCGACAAGGGCCTGCTGACCCAGATTGACAATGTCCGCCACAGCGTCACCAACAAGGCTTCCGAACTGGTCGTCAACGCCATGGGCTTCCTGGGCGTGCCCTACAAGCGCGGCGGCAACACCGTTGAAACCGGGTTTGACTGCAGCGGTTTTGTACGCGCCATTTACGAACAAAGCGTCGGGCTGCTGCTGCCCCGCCGCGCGGAGCAGCAAGCCGCTGCTACCCAGCGCATCGACAAAACCGAATTGCAACCCGGCGACCTGGTGTTTTTCAACACCATGAAGCGCGCTTTCAGCCATGTCGGCATCTATATCGGCGACGGCAAATTCATCCACTCGCCCAAGCCCGGCGCTGAAGTGCGCGTCGAAAGCATGGGCGTGAGCTACTGGCAGCGCCGCTTTGACGGCGCCCGCCGCGTACAGCCGTCCAACGGGGTGGCGCAAGAGGCCACACCCCGCGCGGCTGCGTTGCCCGCCCGCCCGCAACAGCCGCAAGCCACCGCATCGGACAAGCCATCCGTTCAGGCGGCAGCGCCGCAGGTGTCGGCTGCGCGGCAGGCTGAGCTGCTGATGCAGCAGGACCAGTACCGGAACTAAACCGGAATCAAGGGCGCAGGCGTCGCATCAACGCCGATCTCCGGGTCAAGCTCAGGCCCTGCACCCTGCCCGGCAATTCACCGGCCGCCCTACTCCTTCTCCTTCTCCTTCTCCTTCTCTTTCCCATTGCCTGGCGACATGTCCAGCTCCACGGCCTGGCCGTTGTCTATGGCGTCGCCCGCTTTGGCAGGAGTGCTCGAAACCAGAGAAGTCGTACCTTCACCGGCCAGCGCCAGCTGAAGCGTCGGCGTAGCTGCCCCTGCACCGTCAGCACCGGTCCCGGCGTTGTCAGCCACGTTGTTGCCGGCCGGAACCACACGGTTGTTTTCGGCATTGGACGAGAGCTGCTGGTTGCCCTGCGGTTTGCCGTTGACATTGACCAGGCCGCCGCCCGAATTGGTCACCTGTCCAAAATCGCCACTGACGCTGCCTTTCGGCGAATCAATGGTGACCTGCGCGGATGAACCGGAAATCTTCACGTCGGTGACCGCCTCCACGGTCATGATGGGTGCAACCACGTTGGCCACCACGGTGTCGCCGGCCAGCGAAGCCGAATTGCTGGCGGTGACCACGACATTCACGTCGCCCTGCGCCTGTACCACCACATTGTTGCCGGAGATGTTGCCGCTGACGTTGCCGGTGCTGCTGCTGATCTGCACGTTGCCCTGACTGGTGGTGGTGCCGCTTACGTCACCCAGAGCCTGCACGACCACGTTGTTGCCGCTGATGTTGCCGCTGATGTCGCCGGTGCTGCTGCTGATCTGCACATTGCCCTGGCTGGTGGTGGTGCCGCTCACGTCGCCCACGGCGGCCACCGCCACTTCGCTGGCGGTGACATTGGCCGAGACATCGCCGCCGCTGGTGACCTGGACGGCGCCCAGACTGATGGTGGAGCCGCTCACGTCGCCGCCGGCGTTCAGGGTGTTGGACTGTGTGGCGTCCTGCCCGCGCAGCGTGTGGTTGCTCAGGGCAACATTGCCAAGTGCGTCAATGCCGTAGCCTTTAACCCACAAGGTGCTGTCCAGGCTGAAGTCACTGGCCACGACTTCAAACCGGCCGAGCGCGTTGGTTTCCGTGCCGCCCGTCACCATGTGCACATTGCCGCGAGTGCTGCCCGAGCCGGCGACGAGCCGCAGCGCGCGGGCCGCGCTGCCGGCGTTCTGCACATCGCCGTTGAGCGTGATGTTGGCGCCCAGGGTTGCCAGCGTTGTGTCGCCCAACAGGTTCACCGGGGCATTGAACAGGATGCCGCCTGCACCGTCCACTATGACGTTGCCGCTGATGCCGGAGCCGCCCGCGCCGGCATTGAGCGTCAGGCCGTGCAGGGTCGAGCCGCCGAAGTACAGGTTGTAGGGGTTGTTTACGACCACGTCCTCGGCATAGGTGCCGGCGCCTACGCGGATATTGGCGCCGGTTGCCGCATTGCCCATGGCCGTCCCGATGGACAGTGCCTGGGTCCCGCCGCCCAGCAGGTTGCCGACGCCCACCTGGAAGTCCTGCGTGGCCTGCGCGCCGTTCCAGCCCTGAACGTAGCTGGAGCCCGCGTTACCCAGATTGACGGCATAGTCCAGGGCATTTTGCTGCGAGGCCTGCAGCCAGGTGTACTGGTAGCTGTTGTCTGCCGTGCCGGCGTTGCGCACGGCATAGTCGTAGCCTGCGATGCTGAGCGCGCCAAAATTGCGGCTCGCTGATTCATCCTGCATGTAGACCGGGTTTCGTTCCGTGAAACTGTTGCTGTTCGCCACCGTGACGTTGTTCACCTGCTGGTTGTAATAGCGATTGGACTGGTAGAGCGCCAGGCCGCCCCAGGCGTTGTTGCGCGTGGTCGAATTGCTGACGGTGACGTTGGCGCTGTCGGTCAGCTGTATGCCGGCGCCCTGCGTCGTGCCGGTGTTGTTGCCCACCGGCGCACCGTCGGCCGTCACGCGGTCTATCAGCGCGCCGTCAACGCCGTTAAGGTCCAGCTCGGCCCGGCCCGCGCCGCGGCTGGTGACGTTGCTGATGGAGAAGTTGCGCAGCCGCGCCGACGCGCCGCCGACGGGCGCCACCTTGATACCGTAGGATCCGGCCACGTTGGCGCTCGGGCCGTAAAGTGTGAAGTCCTTGAGCGAGACATTGTCGGCTGTCACGTTGATGCCGTAGCCACTGACGTTGTGTGCGTCGATCACGGTCGATCCCTGGCCCGAACCGGCCAGCGTCACGCTACGGTCGACCACCAGCGTGGAGGGCTGCACATAAGTGCCGCCGCCCACATTGACCGTGCCGCCGGCAACCACGGCATTGACGCCTCTCTGGATGCTGCCGCTGGCTTGCGTGACGTAGACATTGCCGTCCGTCCATGTCACCAGGCCCCGCCCGGTGGTATCGAGCGCATGGGTCACGCGGTCTTCGATGGCGAAACCGTCGGCCGCACCGTCGAAGACGGCGCCGCGAGCATCAACCGCAACAGCGTCCACCGAGATGTCCTGCCCGTTGTTCTTGAACTGGGTGCCGCCGCTGATGGTGACCGTGGGCTGGCCGCCATGGCCATTGCTCATGGTCTCAAAGCGTATGCCTGTCCGGCTGGAACCCTCGATGCTGCCGCCGGAGATGTTGACGCTTTGCAGGCGGGCCGGTGCGGCCGTGTAATCGGCGCTGTCACCGGCGATGCCGCGTGTTTTGATGACCACAGCCGCAGCCGTCGGATCACCCGAACTCGCGCCAGAATTTTTGACCGTCACGTTGTCAAAATTGATCGCATTGAAGTTGTCGTATTTCAGGTTGATGTCGATGCCGGCGCCATAACGTTTATGCAGCGATGAAGATGCAGGCGCGCCATAGTTGCCGGCATTGACGACGGTGACATTCCTGAGGGTCAGGTTGTTCGCGGTTTCAAGATAAAAGCCCTTGAAGCTGGGGCCGTCCACCGTGACGTTCTCAAACACCGCATTTTCAAAAGAGCCCGTGGCTACCGGAACGCCGCCGACCATCTGGTAACCGTTATAGGTCTGCACACCAATCTGCCCGCCGGTGATGGTGCTGTTGAGCATGCGGAAGTTGTCGGCCCGGGTCGTGGTGCCGTTGCGCATGCCGGAGGTGTTGTTGTTGAAGGCCACCCGGTTGACGGTCACATTGTTGGAGACACCGTCGATGCGCAGGCCGTTCCCATAGTTGGCAATCGACAGGTCGGAGAGCGTGACGTTGGAGGCATTGTTGATCGTCACCCCGTCACCGATGCCAGCCGAGGCGGACTGCAGCACCGTCTGCCCCACTCCCGCGCCGTCCAGCGTCAGCGCCTTGGTGATGGAGACGTTACCGGTGTAATTACCGGCCGCCACGTTCACCGTGCCGCCCTTGACCACGGCATCCACGCCGCCCTGGATGCTGCCCAGCGGCGTGAGCACACTGCCCTGCGCACCCGAAGAGCCCGTGGTGGCCACCGTCACGTGCGTGCGGTTGGACGAGGTGTACGCCTGGTCCTGCACGGACCAGCCGCCATTGGCCGCGCTCAGGTCCAGCAGAGACTGCTGCTGTGACAGGGTCGGAGCGGCAGCGATGGGCGTGGTATTGGCGACGGGAGTGGGGTTCGACCCGACCATGTGCCCATTCAGGTGCAGGTTCAGGCCCCACTCGTTGCCCACCGGGCCCTGGCTGTTACCGGCCATCGCGATGCCGCTGCCATCGGTGTACTGCACAGAAATGGCGCTCTTGGTATTTTCAATCCGGTTGCCTGTCACACTGCCCGTGTTGCGGCCGTCGATCAGGATGCCGTTGCGCACGTCATGGATGTTGTTGTTGCTGATCGTGAAACCGGTGACGCCATTGGCCACCGCAATGCCGCGGCTGATGTTGGAGCCCCACGCATAACCTGTGTAGGGCTGGTTAACGGGCCCGGCGATCTCCATCCCGGTGACCGTCACATTGTTGGCGGTAATGCTGATGCCGTTAACCTGCCCGGCATCGGGCACCACGATTTTTGCGCCGTCCAGGCCTGTCAGTGCCAGGTTGGCCTTGTTCAGGGTGACCTGCTCGGCGTAAGTGCCTCCATGAACGTCTACAGAGCCCCCCGCTCCTGGCGTACCGGTCTTTGAAATGTTGACAGCGTCCTGGATACGTGCCCCGCTGTACACATCGACCTGGCCTGCATTGCCGCTGACCTGGGTTGCGTCCAGTGCCGACTTGAGCACCACCGTATGGCCGTTGACAACGATGGCATTGCTGGCCTGCTGAATGCCCTCCAGGTTGATGACGCCGGACAGCAGGTTGGCGGCATCGCCAACGCCCAGCAAGAGGGTCGCGCCGTTCAGGCTGGCATGGTTCATATTGGACACGCTCAAACCCGTTGCACCGCCCGGTATGGCGAACTCATAAAGCCCGCTGTTGAGCGACACCGTGGTGACCGTGGCAGCGCTCGATCCGGCCAGGGCAATCGTGCCACCGATGGCGGTGATGCTGCCGTGGTTGGTGACCGAAGGCGCAACCAATGCCACCAGGCCGGCATTTTGCGCGGTGATGCTGCCATGGTTGGTGATACTGCCGACGGCCCCGGTGATCTGTGCGCCGCCGGTGTTGATGAAGTTGTTGACGTCGATGTTGCCCGTGGTGGCAATGAGCGAGCCCACATTGATCACGGCGTTTTGCCCGAACATCACACCATTGGGGTTCATCAGCATCACTGTTCCGTTGGCCGAAAGGCTGCCCAGTATTTGGGAAGGGCTGGCGTCGCCTGTCACGCGGTTCAGCATGGCCGAGGTTGCGTTGGGCTGGTTGATCTGCACCATCTTTCCGGGGTTGATGTCGAACGAGCCCCAGTTAACCACGGCGCGGTCGGTTCCCTGATTGATAGTGAGCTGGTTGCCCGACACTGAGCCGTTGGCAGTGCCGGAGAACACCGTACCGTTCTGTGGAAGGCCCGCGCCACCGGCAATGTCAACCGTCCAGCCGGGTGGCGAAAAAAGCATCGCCACGGCGGCCGGAAGGGCTTTCAGCGCAAAAGATCGCCGGCGCCGGACGGCAGGAAAATTACGCGGAGAGTTCAGGTTAGCGTTCATGGATCACCTCTTGGGGCAAAGAAAAGTCATTGAACAAATCATCAAAATCGCACCAGCAGCGTGCCCAGCAGCCGGGGGTCTTTCCCGTGGGGCTGGTAACTCGCGATGGGTTTGGTCAGGGGCCAGGCGATCTCGACCGCAGCCACCACGTTCCGTGGAAGGAAGAGGCGAGTCCCCAGCCCCGCCGATGCCAGGCTCTGGCTGCTGGGCGTGCCCACACAAGTACAGCCTACCGTCCAGACCTTGCCGATGTCATAGAAGGCAAAGAGCTGCCATGACCTGAAGCCCGCGAAGTCCGAGGAACCGGAATAACGAGGTTCAGCGCGAAACGCCAGCCCGCGCTCACCCACCAGTTCAGCAGGTTCGTAGGCGCGCCCGAATCGCCGGCCTCCCACCGCGTATTGCTCCGACGAAAGCAGGGGCGTGTTGGCCCACTGCCCGCTCAGGCCCAGCGTAAGGGCAAGGTTCGAAGCAAGAGGCTGGGTACGCTCGTAATCGAAGGTGAGTTTGTTGAACACCCCTTTGGCCCCTGCCCGGCTTTTGAGTGGATCGGATTCCCGGGTGCCACCCAGTCCCTGGCTGAAATCCACATCCAGCGAGTTCTGCCCACCCAGGCCGTCAAGCACCCGCCACCCAAGCCCCAGGCGCAGCACACGGAGATGGTCTTCAATTACCCGGGTGCCCAACACGTCAGTTTGCACGTCGGTGTGTTCATACGTTGCCCGGGCCGTCACGCTCTCATTGCGGGTCCGAAGCAGCGGATACGCAGCAGAGACCGTCATCGTGTCCGCGTTGCCGTGCATATCAAACGGCGTCAGGATGTCGCCCGGGCGTGTGCGTGCCCTGGACGCGGCGGCGGACAGCTTGAGGCCCTCTGTCGTGACTACCTGGCTATAGGAAATTTGTGCATAGGCCAGCTCGGAGTTGCCGCTGCTCATGCCCCGAAAGCGCCACTGGTCGTTGACGCCCAGCAACTGGTTGATGTTCACTTCCACGCCGATCTCGGCGGGGCCGAGGTATTTCGACCCATAGTTGTCGGCGGCAGCAAAGCCCTCGACTTTCTTCACGCTGGCGATCAGCGTGAGGTCAGCCGCACCCGGCGCCTGTGCAGGAGCGAGCACGCTGCGCAACTCGACACCCGGAAAATCATTGGCGATCAACAGATACCGCTCAAGCACCGGGCCCTGAATAGGCCGCGATGCCCTGATCTTCTCGCCGATGGCTGCGAGTTGCTCCTTCACATGGGCGCTGACATCGTCCCCCGCCTGAATGTTCACCTTGTCGATGTAGCCCTCAACCACACGCAGGGTGAGCGTCCCATCGGCGAGAGACTGTGGCGGCACCACTACCAATGACAGGATGTAGCCTGCATTGCGGTACATCGCGGTGAGCGAGGACGCGAGTTGCAGAATTTCGCCGCCCGTGATTTCGCGTCCGGTATAGCTGTCCGCATTCGCCTGAAGAATGCCGCCGGGCAGCACGGTGCTGCTTTCAATATCAATGCGCCTGAGCGTGACCCTCATGGCCCTGAGTGATTCAGGCAAAGGCCCTGTTGGCTCGGTCCTGATTTCCGGAGGCGCCGCTAAGGCGCCGGGCTCGGGCTGGAAATCAAAACGCTCGCGAACCCGGCCAGGGTCAATGGTGGATGGCGCCTGCTGCGCCAGCACAGTTGTCGAAATGACCATGAACACAGAAAAAGCACCAGTCCACACGTTGTGCACGCCCACACGATCAATACGCTTCATCGCCAGCCCCGTTGAAAATCAAAGTTTCCGAAGTGCCTGCAGGTGTTGTGATTCGACACTTGCCGGTTAGTATTTTTTGTGAACTAATTCACGGTAACCAATTGTGAAAGCTGATACAAGGGAGAAAAAGTGATTAATTACCAACGGTCTTGTGTAATCATTTCGCCCCTAATTTTGGTCAAAATGCTTTTTCTGCTCACATTCCGCGGACCTATTAGTTACATTTAGGGTCAGCACGGCATACATTCAGTTACCTTTGACCTACTGAAAATCTTTCTTGCCAGCGAAAAATCTCCCCGGAAATTCAGGCGCGTTGTGTAAAGTTTTGCCGCAGGTCCCCCGATCCCGCGTGGATGGCATATGCCGGAACGACAAGCGCCACCATTCGGACCATCGAGCCGCGGATGACAACAGACCACAGCGGCAATGACTCCCGGATTTATTTGCGGATCGCCGACGCCCGCTTGGCCCCGGCCCCCTTGGCGCCTTGCGCTATAAGCTGAAGAGCAACATAAAAGAAGCCGCAGGAAGCCGCGTTGAAAATCCACATCTACACCGACATCGACACCTTGTTTGGCCGCGCTTCGCGCTTGTGGATGGATGTTTTGGTGAATGCAGGCCATGACGTGGAGTTCATTGACTTGGGCACCAGCACCGACGCGCCGTTGCCCGATGTCGGCCACTGCGACGTCAACCTGTTGATCGCCGGAATTTATGCACTACCCCGCTTTGCGGCGCATGGCCTGCCGCGCAACGGCAAGCATGTGCTGTGGATGTTTGATCCATTGACGAAGAATGCGCTGGCTACCGTGCACCGGTACAAGACCGATCTTTTCGACGCCATCGCACCCGGCTTGCACGCTGTGCTGGCGATGGATTCCTCCATAGCACGCTACCTCGCACAGAATTTCCCGGCACTTGCCACTTACCAGCTGCCTTATATGGTGGCCGGCAAACACGTGCGCACGCCCCTTCCCGAAGCACAGAGAAACCGCGACATCATCATGATGGGCGGTGACACGCCCCGGCGGCGGGATGCCGAGCAGTACTTCGCCAACATGGCTCCCGCCCTGAAGGCCGAGTTCGTCTGGGGCGGCCTGTGGGGTGCGGCGCGCGACGCCTGCCGCGCCGGTGCACGCATCAACCTGAACATCCATGCCGATCCGGAACACATGTACTTCGACCAGTTCCGGACGTTCGAAAGCTGGGCGGCCGGCACAGCCGTCGTGTCCGATGTCTTCGAAGGCGTTGAAGATTTCGGCATCGAGCCGGGCGTTCACCTGGTCATGGCAGACCTCAAGGACATGCCCCTTGCGTGCGCCGATCTGCTGGCAGACATACCCCGCCGCCAGGCCATGGTCCAGGCATCGCAGCAACTGCTGCGTGAACGGTTCTCTCCCGCAGCCTGGCAAAGCCGCATGCTCGCCATGCTTGAAAACGTTGCCTGAGCATGGCGGAGATCTCGCGGCAGGAACTGCTCGCGCTGCGGCAGGCCAGCCAGCGCCTTGTTGCAACCGCTCCGCCTGGGGCCTCAAATTTCAAACGCGTCGATCAGGCAGTGCAGTGGTTTGGCGCCGTGCAGGCACAGGAATATGCCCATGCCCGATGGGCAGTTGGCTCGCGCTTCGCAGCCGCTGCGGCCATCACCGACGCGTCGATTGAACAGGCACTGTCCCAACGCAAGGTGGTCCGCAGCTGGGTCCTGCGCGGCACGCTGCACCTGGTGGCGGCCGCCGACCTGCGCTGGCTGCTGGCCCTGGCCGCACCGGCTTTGCTGACCCGCACCGCGGCAGCCTACCGTGAGGTCCAGCTGGATGAGGCAGCCTTCCGGAAAATCCTTCCGGCCATCCGGCAGTGCCTGGAAGGCGGCCGGCAGCTCACACGCCTGGAACTTTTTGCCGCACTCGCGCAGCACCATATCAATACCGAAGGCCATCGCGGAGGGCGCATCCTGTACCGTGCGGCCCAGGTCGGACTGATCTGCCTGGGCGATCCGCGCGGCAAGCAGGCCACCTACACCCTGCTCGATGAATGGCTGCCTCCCGGACCCGAAGCAGGCAAGGAGCTGCCTCGCGAAAACGCACTCAAACAACTGGCGCAGCGCTACTTCGCCAGCCATGGCCCTGCCACGCTGGCCGATTTTTCCTGGTGGTCAGGGCTGGCCGCCGGCGAAGCCAGGGCGGCGCTGGAGATGGCCGAAACCGGCCTGGCACAGGCACTGTTTGAGGGAGACACCGTGTGGTGGTCCAAGCGCACGCCTTTACCGCCGGCCGGCAAGCCCGCGCTTCAGCTTCAATTGCTCGCCGGCTTCGACGAATATGTACTGGGCTACACGGACCGCAAAGCCATCATCGACAGCGAACATGCCGGCAAGCTCATGACGCCTAATGGCCTGTTCCGGCCGGCGCTGCTGGTCGGTGGGCGCGTGGCCGGCACCTGGCAGGCAGAAACAAAAAAAGGCGTTGTCAGCATCAGCACCGCGTCCTTCGCCCCGCTGCCGCGCGGCAGCGTCGGCGCACTGCGGCTCGCCGCCCAACGCTACGCGGCATTCACCGGCCTGCCGCTGGCAGAAGTTCGCTGACGAAAAGCGCCGGCCTCAAGGGTTTACCCGGCCGAACTTTATTGCCAGTCGCAAGTAAGCGCATTACTCAGGTATAGCATTGCCGGGTGCATTTGACATGCACCCGCGCTACTATCCCCCAGTCATCCGGCCCATCCTTCCTTCGAAATATTGAGGAGCGCATCCATGGCAAAACTGAACGTCAACGGTACCGTGCGTGAGTTTGAAGTGGAGGACGACACACCGCTGCTGTGGGTCATCCGCGAACAGCTCGGGCTCACCGGCACCAAATACGGCTGCGGCATCGCGGCCTGCGGCGCCTGCACTGTGCACATCGATGGCGTACCTACACGCAGTTGCGTGCGGCCCGTCTCGACGGTGAGTGCCACCGAAAAAATCGTGACCATTGAAGGACTCTCGCCCGACGGCTCGCACCCCATACAGAAGGCCTGGGTTGCGCTGGACGTTCCGCAGTGCGGCTATTGCCAGTGCGGCATGGTGATGACCGCGGCGGCGCTGCTCAAGGCCAAACCAAACCCGACCGATGCCGACATCAACGAGGCGATGACCAACATCTGCCGCTGCGGCACCTACAACCGCATCCGTGCCGCCATCAAGGTTGTTGCCGCAGGTGGCAACACCAAAAGCGCGGCGCTCGCCATCCAGCACACCGACGGGAGCACGACATGAGCGCCACCACCCTGCCCTCCGCAAACTCTCTGCGTCTCTCGCGTCGCCGCTTCCTGGCATCGGGCGCCTCGGCCGGCCTCATCGTAGGTTTCCACATTCCGTTCGCCGGCACGGCGGCTGCCCAGGACGCAGCCTCGCCGGAGATCAATGCCTGGGTCGTGGTGCGCCCCGACGACACGGTGGTCATCCGCATCGCGCGCTCTGAGATGGGCCAGGGCAGCCTGACCGGGCTCGCGCAACTCGTGGCCGAAGAGCTGGAATGCAACTGGGCCAAAGTCACCACCGAATACCCGACACCCGGCCAGAATCTGGCGCGCAACCGGGCATGGGGCAATTTCTCCACCGGGGGCAGCCGCGGCATCCGCGAATCGCACGACTATGTGCGCAAGGGCGGCGCCACCGCCCGCATGATGCTGGTGCAGGCCGCAGCCGACGAATGGAAGGTGCCGGCGGCCGAATGTACCGCGGCCAGCAGCGTGATCACCCACACGCCATCGGGCCGGAAAACCACCTATGGGAAAGTGGCGATTGCGGCAGCCAAAGTGGCGGCCCCCACCGAGGTCAAGCTGAAGGACCCGAAAGACTGGAAGCTTGTGGGCAAGCGACTGGCACGACTGGACACAATGGACAAGGTCACGGGCAAGCAGGTCTATGGCGCCGACCTCAAACTGCCCGGCATGCTCAACGCGGCCATCAAAGACTGCCCGGTGTTCGGCGGCAAGGTCAAGAGCTTCAATGCGGCCGCGATTGAGAAGCGCCCCGGCGTAAAGAAGGTGCTGGCGGTCGGAGACAGCGCGGTGGCCGTCGTGGCCGACACCTGGTGGCGCGCCAAGACCGCACTCGACGCGCTGCCCATCGAATGGGACAACGGCCCCAACGCTTCAAACTCCAGCGCCGGCGTGGCCCAGATGCTCAAGGCCGGGCTGGACGCGCCCGACGCGGCCGTCGGCAACCAGAACGGCGACGCCAAAGCCGCGCTGGCTTCAGCGGCCAGGCGCATCGAAGCGGTGTATTCCTACCCGCACCAGAACCACGCGACCATGGAACCCATGAATGCGACGGCACGCTGGACGCCCGAGCGCTGCGAGGTCTGGACGCCTACGCAAAACGGTGAAGCGGCTCTGGCGGCCACCTCTGAAGCGGCAGGCCTGCCGGCCGGCAAATGCGAGGTCTACAAGATTCACCTGGGCGGCGGCTTCGGGCGGCGCGGCGCGGTGCACGACTGGGTGCGCCAGGCGGTGGACATTGCCAAACAAATGCCGGGCGTGCCGGTCAAGCTGCTGTGGTCGCGCGAGGAAGACATGCTGCACGGCCGCTACCACCCGGTCACGCAGTGCAAGCTCCAGGCCGGGCTGGATGCCCAGGGCAACGTCACGGCCCTGCACATGCGCATATCCGGTCAGTCCATCCTGGCCGGTGTGGCCCCGCAGAACGTGCGCAACGGACTCGACCCGGTGCAGTTCCAGGGCCTCAATGCGCCGGGGCCGGAAGCCTCCATAGGCTACAGCTTCCCCAACCTGCTGATCGACCACGCGATGCGAAACCCCAGCGTGCCGCCCGGCTTCTGGCGAGGCGTGAATCTGAACCAGAACACGATCTACCTCGAGTCCTTCATCGACGAAATCGCGGTTGCCACGAAACAGGACCCGCTGGCCCTGCGGCGCAAGCTGATGACGAACCACCCCAAACACCTGGCCGTGCTCAACGCCGTGGCCGAACGCGTCAAATGGAACGTCCCGCCGCCCGACGTCGGCGGCCAGAAGGTCTACCGGGGCCTGGCGCAAACCATGGGTTTCGGCAGCTACGTGGCGGCCTGCGCCGAAGTCTCGGTAAGCAACGACGGTGTGCTCAAGGTCCATCGCATCGTGGCCGCCACCGATCCGGGCTATGCGGTCAATCCGCAGCAGATCGAGGCGCAGGTCGAGGGCTCCTTTGCTTACGGCCTGTCGGCAGCGCTGTTCGGTGAATGCACACAGAAAGACGGGCGCATGGAGCAGGACAACTTCAGCACCTACCCCGTCGTGCAGATGCAGCACATGCCGGCGGTTGAAACCATCATCGTCGCCTCGGGCGGCTTCTGGGGTGGCGTCGGTGAACCGACGATCGCGGTCGCCGCGCCTGCAGTGCTCAATGCCGTGTTCGCGGCGACCGGCAAACGCATACGCGACCTGCCGCTGAAGAACCACGATCTCAAGAAGGCATGAACTGGCATGGCGCCATCGCCGGCGGGGTGATGATGCTGACACCCTGGACCAGCTTCGCGCAACAACCCGTCCCGGCGCTGCAGGTTGTTGGCGACGCCATACCCCAGGCACTGACGGTCACGCCCGGCGACCCGGCACGCGGCCGCGCCATCGTCGCGAGCCGCCAACACGGCCTGTGCCTGCTCTGCCACACCGGGCCCATTCCCGAAGAGCGCTTCCAGGGCAACCTGGCGCCCGACCTGGCGGGCGCGGGGGCACGCTGGAACGAAGGCCAGCTACGCCTGCGCATTGCCGACGCGCAGCGCCTGAACCCGGCCAGCATCATGCCCGCCTACTACCGCAACGACAGTCTGGTGCGCGTAGGTACGGCCTGGCAGGGAAAGCCCATCATGAACGCCCAGCAAATTGAAGACGTGGTGGCCTTTCTGCTGACACTGAAGTGAACTCATGACCACAGCAGGCCGTTTTATTTCTTTTAATCGGCGCCAGATTCTGGCGGGCGCGGCCAGCATGGGCCTGAGCGTCGTTTTGCGCCCCGCAGCGGCGCAGGCCGGTGAGCTGGCAGTAGCGGTAGCGGCCTACACCCAAGGCGCTCCGGTGCGGGCCGGCAAGGTCAAACTCGACGTGGCGGAGCTGGTGGATAACGGCAATGTGGTGCCCATCACCGCCACGGTGGACAGCCCCATGACGGCGGTCGACCACGTGAAAAGCATTGCCGTCTTCAACGAGAAAAACCCCCAGCGCGATGTGGCCCGCTTCACGCTGGGGCCTCGCTCCGGCAAGGCCAGCGTGACAACACGCATACGCCTGGCCACCTCACAACAGCTTGTGGCCGTCGCACAGATGAGCGACGGCAGCTACTGGTCGCACACCGTGAACGTGATCGTCACGCTTGCCGCCTGCATAGAAGGTGATCCCTGATGGCCCGCACACTCATCAATGCGCCGGCCAGCGCCAAGCGCGGTGAAGTTATCGAGATACGCGCGACCATAGGCCACCCAATGGAAACCGGCTTTCGCGCCGGCGAGGACGGCAAGGTCTTGCCGCGCAACATCATCCAGACCTTCAGCTGCCGCTACAACGGTGAACTGATCTTCAGCGCCGAGCTGTTTTCGGCCGTCTCGGCCAACCCCTACCTCGCCTTCCATACGGTGGCCACCGACAGCGGCACGCTGGTGCTTCGGTGGGAGGGCGACAACGGTTTTACGCAGACGGAGAGCATCAACCTCACCGTCTCGCCATGATGCGGATTTTGCAAGGCATGCTGTTGGGTCTGCTGATCAGCAATGCCAGCGCGCAGACAGCTCCAGGCAAAGACACTCGTCACTCGGGCTTTGACTATATGGGCGCATCCACACAGGCCATGCAGAAAGACGATGCGCTCAATCCCGGCATGTTGTGGGTCAAGGACGGCGAAGCCCTATGGAAGCAGCCCACGGGTGCCAGCGCAAAAGCCTGTGCCAGCTGCCACGCAGCAGCGCCGGACAGCATGCGCGGCGTGGCGGCGCGTTACCCGGCGTTTAACACCCAGCTGGGCCGCCCTGTCACTTTGGGCCAGCGCATCAACCAGTGCCGCCAGCAGCACCAGCAGGCTACTCCGCTGCGCCCCGAAAGCCAGGAACTTCTGAGTCTGGAAAGCTATGTCGCACTCCAGTCGCGCGGCCTGCCGCTGGCGCCGTCGGAAGACGTCAGGCTGGAGCCCTTCCGCCAGCGCGGGCAGCAACTTTTCACGCAGCGCATGGGCCAGCTCAACCTGTCATGCGCGCAATGCCATGACGGCCTGGCCGGCAGGCGGCTGGCCAGCAGCGTAATTCCAGAAGCACACCCGACGGGTTACCCGGTATACAGGCTCGAGTGGCAGGCCATGGGCTCGCTGCAGCGCCGCCTGCGTGGCTGCATGAGCGGCGTACGCGCCGAGCCTTTCGCATACGGTGCGCAGGAGCTGGTAGAGCTTGAGCTGTACCTGAATGCCCGCGCGAAAGGCATGGTGCTGGAGACACCGGGCGTGCGGCCGTGACTTGTCGTGTGACCGCAAGCCAGGAGGGAGGTGCCTCCCGGCCCCCGCCGCAGGGCGCAACGAAAACTCAGCCGCAAAGCGCGCATGCATGAACAGTCGAATTGGCACACAAGTTGCTGATCGCCAGACCTCTTCAGCCGCTTCCCGCTTCAACCTTGTTGCGTTCAGTGAATCAATGCGCAGATAGACACCTGGAGCGGCGTGGCCAAGCTGGCCAACGTCGAGGTGATAACATGATTTTTCCGGCAACGACAGCCGAAGGAGCACCCTGAGTGAACAGCACCCACGCCTTTTCCAGCGATACGGCAAGCGCTGCCGATGTGGTCAATGAGTTCCTCCGGCTCATCATGCTTCCTGACCCGGTCGCCGCCAGCCGGTTCACCGCACCCGGCATGAAGATTCTTTTCACCGGCGGCCGGGCCATGAGCGCCCCCGCTGAGTGCACCAAATTCAATGCATCGCGCTACAAATGGGTGAAAAAAAAGATTGAGCGCACCGAAACGGTTGCCGCCGGCTCTAACGGCTCCGCCCCCGACGAAGCGGTGGTCTACAGCCTGGGAACCCTGTACGGAGAATGGCCTGACGGAACGCCTTTTGAAGGCAACCGCTATGTGGACCGCTATGTCGTCAAAAGCGGGCTGATCACGCACATGGACGTGTGGAACGACAGCGCCGAATGGCTGCTGGTGCGGGCAGGCCTGGCTGTGCTGTGATCAGCTGATGGCGGCAAGCTATAGCGGCGCCCTGCCGACGCACAATCGCTTTGACTACCAGGCGATCAACCAGCGCAAACCTTATCGTTGGCCCAACGGCGCTGGTCTGGCTGTCTACCTGGCTTTCAACATCGAGCACTTTGCCTTCGGCGAGGGCATGGGTGCCACCATCGGCCCGGCCAGCCCGCAGCCGGATGTCCTGAACTACAGCTGGCGCGAGTACGGAAACCGCGTGGGCAGCTGGCGCTGCCTCGAGCTGTTTGACAGCCTGGGCCTGCCGGCGGCCGCCCTGATCAACACCGCACTGTATGACCACTGCCCCGAGCTGGTGGCTGCCTGCGTAGCGCGCAGCCACGAACTGGTCGGCCATGGCCACACCAATGCCGAACGCCAGGCCGCCATGAGTGAAGCGGGCGAAGGCCGTCTGCTGGTGCAGTGCCGCGCACGCATGCAACAGGAAAGCGGCCAGGCACCGGCGGGGTGGCTTTCACCGTGGATATCGGAAAGCCTGCATACCCCTGACCTGCTGACCGAAAGCGGCTACGGCTACACCCTGAACTGGTGTCACGACGACCAGCCGCTGCCGATGCGCACCCGCAGCGGAAAGGCTTTGTGGGCCGTGCCTTACCCGCAGGAACTCAATGACATCCCGATGATCATTGCGCGGCAGATGGACGGGAAAGACTTTGCGCAGATGATCATCGACCAGCTTGACGAGATGCTGGAGCAATCACAGGCCGGCAGTTCAGCACCACTGGTGATGGGCATTGCACTGCACCCCTACATCGTCGGCCAGCCTTACCGCCTGCGGCACCTGCGGCGTGCGCTTCAGCATGTCGCCGCCGCACGTGACCGGGGCCAGGTCTGGATGACTACGCCGGGCGATATCTTCCGGCACGCCGTACAGATGGCCGCGTGAGTGGCCCCTGGAAGAGGCGCTCGTGTGCGTGCCGGAGCGCGGGCAGAGGCTTTTGCTTATTACGCGCAGGAGCTGGTGGAGCTTGAGCTGAATGTCCGCGCGAAAGGCACAGCACTGGAGTCGCCCGGTGTACGCCCTGAGGTGCACATAAAGCGAGTTAGCTATTAAATTGATAGCTGCTTGCTCAGTATTTAAAGGACTTTCAGCCAACTTTCACTTCAACATTTTTCAGGTATTCAATCCCTGCCGCAGCACTGCCCCGCATTTGCCGGGACCGCCGGGCCGAAAGCTTCCGGCATGCAACCGTGGTTATCATCCGCATCGGAGTGGAGTTCGGCATACAAAGAGGAGGCAAGGTACCATGTTCTACTGGATCTACGACATACCCCACTGGATGCTGGCGCTGCTTTTTTGCGCCGTCTGCCTGGCCTACACGTGGGGTGGCCTGCTCTTGCTGCGGCCGCTGATGCGCAAGTGGGTGGGCTCGCATCCGGACGCCAATGAATTTGTCAGCTACTTTCTTTCGGCTTATGGGGTGTTCTATGGGCTGATGCTGGGCCTGATCGCGGTTGCCACCTACCAGAACTTCGCGGATGCAGAAAAAGCCGTGGGCAAGGAGGCCACCGCCATTGCGGCGCTGTACCGTGATTTGTCGAACTATCCGGAGCCTGCGCGTACCACCCTGGAAGGCCAGATGAGGGACTACGTACGCTTTCTGATCGTCGAAGCCTGGCCCGAGCAGCGGCAAGGACGGCTGCATGCTGGCGGCACCACGCGCGTTTCAGACCTTCATCAAAAGCTGCTGTCATTTACTCCCGCCAGCCGGACCCAGGAAATCCTGCATGCCGAAACGCTGCGGCAATTCAACAACTTTCTGGAGGCCAGGTATACGCGTCTGCAGAGCGTCAGCACCTCCCTCTCGGGTGTGCTGTGGTGGGTGGTGTGCCTGGGAGCGGCGCTGAACTTTTCGCTGCTGTGGCTGTTTTCCATGGACCGGCTGGCGCTACACCTTGTGCTGTCGGGCATCCTCGCGAGTTTTGTCGGCCTGATGCTGTTTTTCATCGCCGCGATGGACCATCCCTTCCGCGGCGAAGAGAGCGTCTCGCCGGACGCCCTGAAGCTGGTTCAGGAACGCCTAATGCCGTCCCCACACTAGCGCCGCGCCGGCGGCAAATCCGTACAACGGCCGTGCGCCACTTCCACGGCCCTCGCAGCCTTCAGGTCGACCAGTTGATCTGCTCAAACAGGCGCATGAGTCTGACCCGCCGCGTCATGCTGAATTGCCCGACCCAACCGATCCGGCCCAGCAGGTGCGAGCGAAAGTCGACAAGCCGGTCTTTGTTTTGTGATGCTGGCCCATGCAGCACGCTTTGATGCAAACACGCTTTCAGCCGATCAAAATCATCACGCGGAACATTCGGCAGCACATTGACCACGACTCCGGTCACGCGCTGCCGCTGATGCCGCGGCAGGCAACGCGTCTTGTCCGGATGGAGGGTAAAGCCTTCATCGCGGACAATTTCTGCAACCCAGGCGTGCAAGGCACGAAACTGCCGTCGCAGCGACTCGGGGCCTGAAAATACCAGGTCATCGGCGTAGCGCGTATAGCTCGCGCCGAACACCCAGGCCAATCCCTCAAGCCGCAAATCGAGATTGAAAGCGCAGAGGTTGGCCAGCGCCGGGGAGGTGGGCGCGCCTTGCGGCAAATGCGCGGAACCAAGGCGCGTGGCCCCTATCCAGTCAAGTCCGCCATCGTCGCGCAAACGCTCGATCACCATCCCCGCCGTGCGGTGTGTGCAGAGTGCGGTGAGACTTCGCGCCACGCCTTCGGGGTAACCCAGCGTGCGCCAGACGGCGTTGACCTGGGCCGCCCCTACACTTCCAAAAAAATCGCGCAAGTCAAAACGAATCACCACAGCTTGGCCAACATGGGTTGCCGCATGGGTTTTAACTGAACGGCCAGCGGTAAAGCCGTGTGCGGCCTCGTGCACAGGCACCTGGCTTAGCAGCGTATGCAGGATGTGGCGCTGCACCCGCTTGAGCTCCACTTTGGGCGTCTCCAGCAACCGAAGGCCACCCGTCTGCTTGGGCTGCAGGCTGTAGCGATAGTGTTCAACAACTGCCGGCGTCGCCGGAGCGAGCCAGCGCAGTTGCTCGCGCGAGAGCTGGAGCCAGCCCGCCAGATCCGCATCCGTGGCGATGTCGGGCAAGGTGCAAGCCTCCAGCCCCAACGGCCGGGGCCGCATCACCGCCGGTCGCAGGATCAGCCGGCGAATACGCGGTGGTCTTTCCGGCTCGGGATCATCCCGGTCATCGCTTGACTGCGCGGCTTGCGGCTCCCTGGAGTCATTGGGCTCCCCGTCTTCGTCGTCGTCCTTCTCCCCAAAGGCCAGATCAAAGGCATGCGATGCCTCCAGCCGCCGTGCAAGCGAAGTGACGTCAAATTTTTGCCAGGTGATGGCCGACAACAGAGACAGCGGTTCAAGCAGTTCCCGAAGCCACGCGGGGCGCCGCCCGAGGGCTGCTGCAGCCCTTGCCTGAAGGGCGCCCAAAGTAGTGCCGCCCGCGTTGCCCGCGTCGGCGAGCAGTGCGCGAGCCAGGCCGCGTGCAATCAAATGTCGGAAGCTGGCTTCGCGCATGGAATTGGGTTGACGCCAGCATCCCAACCAGCAGGTCCTGCGTGAGCTCGGTGCGCAGAATGCGCAGTCCGCTCACGCGCCGAAATTGCAAAGTACAAAAAAACCATGGGGGTACCCCATGGCGCGGACAGGCAGCAACGAATCACGTCCCGCTCGCAACACTTGGAATGCTGGCGTCGTCGAAATTCTAATGGCTTGCCCTTGGCAACGAGTTGTTTTCCGGCGCTGTGAAGGTGCCAAAACAACAGGGAATGCTTTTGGTGTACGTCTACAGGGCCCGCGCATGTCAAAAAAATATGTCACCCAAGAGAATGCAACTCGCTATCAATTCAATAGCATCTCGCGCTTTCCTGAAAAGGGTCAGAGGCACTTTTCACCTGAAGATCGGCGATGTGGGCTGGCCCACGCTGTCGCCCATCGCGAAGATGCGCGGCACCTTGGTGCGAATCTGGATGTCGACGTTGATGAAGCTGCGGTCGGTGACGGCCACGCTGGCTTTCTGGGCGCTGATCTTCTTGCCGCTCGGCGTACGGCCCACGGCTTGCAGCACTAGGTCATAGACCTGGGGTGCGGGAGCGGTGCCGCCCTCTTCTGCCGATGCAAACGTGACTTCGAGACCTTCAGGCAAGGCACGTGCGGACACTGTCTTGGTCTTCAGCATGATTGTCGAAGCGCGGCGCGTTCATTTTTTGCCAGATATTCACCAGGTCGCGGTCAGCGCCCTGCATCAGGCCGTCGAGCATTTCCACCACGTCCAGGCGTGCGCCCAGGGTGCTGTAGACCGTGCCCATTTCAAGCCCGATGATGCAAGAACCGACTGGGAGTATTGCCGTTGGTGAGGGCGCGTCCCGTCTTGTCGTAGAGGTACTACCGTACTGGGATGGGCGAGCGCCGCCTGGGCCTGCCAACCCGCCACGCCGGCGTCATAACGCTCGTTCAAGCATTCCTTCACTCGCGTCATCGATGAGGACAAAGGCAAGGCCTGGGTTGCCGATGCGATCAATCGCCAGCAGCGCAAAGCGGGCCAAAAATAAGGAGGCGTTCGCCTCGCCAAGACGGGTCATGGTGTTGCACAGTTGGGTATACACGGCGTCGAGTTCGCTGTCTGTCATGGCGCAGTCCTTTTGCAAATTGATCGTGGTTATGGATGAAGGGCATGCCGTATGGCCGTGGCGATATCCTGCGCGCTCGCTGCGTGCCAGCGTCCAAGAACATGGCCGTCTGGGCGTATCAGATAGATGGTGCCGGGAGCCGCCCCATAGAGGGTGCGGAATCGGCCTGTATGGTCCCAGCAGTGATCACTATTGGTCTGATCCCGATGCGCGCTCACCGCAACGAACTTGAACGGCAGCGCCCCGTCTTGCAGTTCTTCTTGCAGCGCTGCGAATTGCGCTGGCACGGCGCCGTCTTCGCCAAAACGCAAGACCGTGAAACACGGCCCGATGAGGTCGGTCAAATGGGCCTCCCGTGCGTTGCCATCCTGGACGATTGACAATGGACATTCGGGCAGCACGGCGCCCGGTATCGGACCTGCAATGAATGCATGGGGCACCTGAGCGGCCATATGGAGGGGCGACGCCTCATAGCGTATGGGCGAACTCTGCCGCGGGTTAATCAAGGAACGCACGCTCTCGTGCTTGACCGCCAGACTCAACACGGCATCGCGCAGCAACGCGAAGGCGAACGATGGCGGCGCCATGAATTCGGTACTCTTGGTGCCATAGTGAAGATTTTCACGGGCGGCAAAGACACGCTCATCCGAGTAGCTGTCGAGCAGACTTTCGCCGGCAAGACCTTGAACAACCAAGGCCAGTTTCCAGGCCAGGTTGTCGGCATCGTCAATGCCAGAATTCGCTCCACGCACACCAAAAATCGGCACCAGATGGGCCGCATCGCCACCAAACAGGACGCGTCCATGCCGATAGCGCTCAAGAGTCAACGCATGGGCCTTATAGATCGTGATCCAGATCGGTGCCCAATCGCCGCGCTCGCCCATCATCTCCAGCAGGCTCTGCACGCGCGGGATCACATTTTCCGGCTTCACGGCTTCTTCAGCGTCTTCGCCGTCACGCAATTGATAGTCGATGCGCCAGACATTGTCCGGTTGCTTATGAACCAGCACGGTGGAACCGGGGTTGGACGAGGGATCGAAGTAGGCCAGGCGTTCGGTCGGCCGCTCGCTTTCAAGCGCGATATCGACGATCACATACCGGCCCTCGTAGCTGGTCCCCTGGAGTGGCAGGCCGAGCGCCTCGCGGATCGTGCTGCGGCCGCCGTCACACGCGACGACCCAGTCCGTGTTGAGGCAATACTCGCCTTCGGGGGTGGCAACAGTCAGCGTTGCACCGTCGGCGTGCGCATCGATAGCCGTCACCCGTGTCTGCCAGCGAATCTCGATGAGATCCGATTTCCTTTCCGCAGCATCGAGCAAAAATTGCTCGATATGGTATTGAGCCAGGTTCACCATGGGCGGCAGCTTTTGGTTCTCGTCTTGCGGCATCGTGAAGTGCAGCACCTCCTGGTCGCGGTAAAAGCTGCGGCCTCCAGCCCAGGGCAAGCCTTTCTCCAGGAATCCCTCGACGGCACCCAGGCGTTCAATGATTTCCAGGCTACGGCGCGAAATGCAGATCGCGCGGCTGCCATGGCAAACAGAGTCGTCCGCCTCGATCAGCACGGAGGGGATGCCATGGTTCGCCAGCCCAAGGGCCACAGCCAAGCCGACCGGGCCGCCGCCGATGATCGCGACGGCATGCCGTTTCACTTCGATGCCATGCGTCCTCGTCGGCAGCAGGCCCGCATAACGTTTCGCTGTAAAGGGATAGTGCTTGAATTCCATATTCATCGTTCGGACATGTCAATCGTTCGGATACAGACCCAAGGTACGCGCCTGCAGGCGCGCCAGGCCCAACAAGGCGTTGGTGAATGGTGTCGGCACCTCGGCGATCTGGCCCAGCTCTCTCACCGTGCCAACCAGCGCGTCGAGTTCGACCGCCCTGCGCGCTTCCACGTCTTGCAGCATGGACGTTTTTATTGCGCCCAGTTTGAGCGTGATCGCATGTCGGTCGGCCGGTTCTTGATCGATGGGCAGGCCGAGGCGCGCACCGACTTCCTTTGCCTCAAGCATCACGTAGGTGACAAATTCGCGCACCAGATCGTCGCTGAGAATGCGATCCGTCGTCGCCCCGGTCAGCGCGCTGACCGGATTCATCGTCATGTTGCCCCAAAGTTTGTACCAGACGTCGCGCTGGATGCGCTCAGACACCGAGGCATCAAAGCCTGCGGTGACCAATTTCGCGCACAGCGATTGCACGCGCGCTCCCGACTGGCCTGCCGCGTCGCCGAGTATCAAACCATGACCCTGGCGGTGAAGCACGTAGCCGGGTTCCTTGAGCAGGCAACTGGCATGCACGACGCAACCGACCACCTGCGCGGCCGGAATGGCCATGGCGATCGCACCGTCAGGATCGATCGTCTTCAAGCGCTGGCCGGCACTTTTCCCATCCAGCCCGGCACAAAACCACCACGGCACGCCATTCATCGCCGTCAGGACCATCGTGTCTGGTTTCAATAAGGGTGCAATCTGCGCCGCGACGGCCCCCATCGCGGGCGCCTTCACAGCAACGATCACGAGATCCTGCGGTCCGAGATCGGCCGGCGACGCGCTCACGCGCACACTGACCGCATGGCTTGTGCCATCTTCGTCGAGCCGGAGCCCATGTTGCTGAATCGCCGCGAGCGTCACGCCGCGCGCCACCACGCTCACCTGGCAACCGGCTTGGGCCAGCTTGACGCCAATCCAGCCCCCGATCGCGCCGGCACCATAAATACAGATTTTCATCATTTCATTCCTTGTAAGAGGGATCGATACGATCGATTTGTCGCACCAGGGCGTCGAACATGTCTTGCCCGGCCCCGTGGAGGGGATCGAACTGCAACGCGTCGCGTGTGCAACTTCGCGCCACCGCTTCGGGGATCGGGCGCGCGGCTCCCATCGAAAGCGTGGCCAGTTGGATTTCGCACGCGCGGTTCAGGGTCCACAAGATCGCGAAGGTTTGCGGCAGCGTCTGTCCCCACGCCAGCAAGCCATGATTGCGCAGAATCACCGCAGGCCGGTTACCGATGTGCGCCAGCAGGCGCGGCCCTTCCTCGGGATGAATCGTAATGCCCTCAAAGTCATGGTAGGCGAGCATGTCGTGCAATTGCGCGCTGTAAAAATTTGATTGCTGCAGACCCTGCTCAAGGCAGGCGACGGCAACGCCCGCCGTCGTGTGCGTATGCATCACGCAATGTGCACCTGGCACGCCGCCATGGATGGCCGCATGCACGGTAAAGCCGGCAGGATTCACGGGATACGGCGATCCGTCCAGAATGTTGCCATGCGAATCAATCTTCACGAGCTTGCTGGCGGTGACTTCGCTGTAGTGGAGTCCGAACGGATTAATCAAAAATTGGCGCTCATCTCCACTGACGCTGACCGGCAAGCGCAGGGTGATGTGGTTGTAGATCATCTCGGTCCAGCCGAGCAGCGCGAAGATACGGTAGCAGGCAGCCAGTTGCACCCGAGCTTGCCACTCGTCGTGGTGCATCGCGGCACGATCCTGCGCAGGGGATGGGATTTTTTCAATCATCGACATGATGTACTTGCCCCGGTTCAAGCCGCGCAGGAGAGCACGTTGGCGATCGCCTTCGTCACGTCGCCGACGTTGCGTTCATTCAATCCTGCGACGCACATGCGCCCGGAGCGCAACAGATAGACGGCGTGCTCTTTGCGCAACCGTTCAACCTGCGCTTCTGTCAAGCCCGTATAGGTGAACATGCCGCGCTGCGTGAGGTAGCGCGCCCGCAGGAGCTCGTCCGCGCGGCCGCTCAAGCCCTGGTGCATGGCGTGCCGCATCGCGACGATACGCTCGCGCATCAAGCTCAATTCCCGCTCCCACGCTGCGCGCAGAGATGGCGTGGCCAGCACGCTGGCAACGATGCGCGCGCCGTGAGTTGGAGGACTGCTGTAGTTGGCGCGCACGGTCGATGTCAGTTGGCCCAATACCTTGCCCGCCTCGTCGGCTGATTCGCACAGCACGCTGAGCGCGCCACACCGCTCGCCGTAAAGCGAAAAATTCTTGGAGAACGAATTGGCAACCACGAGTGGCACGCCAGCGGACGCGAGCAAGCGGATGCAGGATGCGTCTTCGTCCAGCCCCGCGCCGAATCCCTGATAGGCCATGTCAACGAATGCGATCAGGCGCCGCTGCTGCAACACGGGAATGAGTTCGCCCCATTGCCCATCGTTCAAGTCAACCCCCGTCGGGTTATGACAACATGCGTGCAGCAACACGATGCTTTGCGCTGGCAAGCGCTTGAGCGCATCGAGCATCTCGGCAAAGCGCACGCCTCCCGTGTCCGGATCGTAGTAGGGGTAATTGTTCACGGTGAAGCCCGCACCTTCGAACACGACCCGATGGTTTTCCCAACTTGGATCGCTGATCCAGACCTGGGAAGACGGGAAATGGCGTTTCAGAAAATCGGCGCCGACCTTGAGTGCGCCAGATCCCCCTATCGTTTGCAAGGTCGCAATCCGACCGAGTGCCCGCGCCTCGCTATTGGCGCCGAACACGAGTGCCTGCGCCGCGTCGCGGTAGGTCGCCAGGCCCGCCATCGGCAGATACGGGCGCGGACCTATAACCTCAAGCATTTCCGTTTCCGCGGTGCCGACGGCGCCGATCACCGGCAGCTTGCCTGCATCGTCGAAATAGATGCCGATGCTGAGGTTGACTTTGTTCTCGCGTTGATCGCGCTGGAAATCCTCATTGAGGCTGAGGATAGGGTCGCCGGCATAGGAGGGAATATGTTCGAACATGGTGACTCTCTTCCTGAGGACTGGATAAGTTAAAAAACGGGCGAGACAGGTGAGACGACCGGGTCCGCTGCGGGCGGCTATCGGGTTGGGAGTGGCGCGTCGCAAAAAGAGTGTCGATCGGAACGCCACACTGAACAATCAATCGATTTTCCGGAATTCGTAAGTTTTTCTTTACAATCCAACCATGCCTCTGAACCGCGTCACCCTTCGACAATTCGAAGCATTTCTCGCCATCGCCGACCTCCATGGCATCGGCGCGGCGGCGCAACGGCTCGGTCTGACGTCCTCGGCCGTGAGTCAGCTACTGGCTGAACTGGAGTCGGAGCTGGGCTTCCGGCTGTTCGACCGCACGACGCGGCGTGTCAGCCTGTCGAGTGCGGGCAAAGATTTCCTCTCTTCGGCCGAATCCGTTTTGCGCCATGTGCAGGCTGCCGCTCAATCGGCGGACGATATTCGCAACCGCGCCGCGGGCATCGTTCGCGTGGGCGCACCGCTGGTGCTGGCCAGCACGGCACTGCCGGCGGCCATCGCTGAATATGCGCGCAAGAAGCCAAAAGTCATCGTGCGGATCTGTGATACGCCGGTCGAGCAACTCGTCGCACGCGTCGCAAGTGGCGACGTGGACCTCGCGATAGGCCCGGACCGCCCGACGGGGGACGAGGTTCATTGCGAACAGGTATATGCGACCCCCTGGGTGTTGTGGTGCGCCCCGACCCATCGGCTCAATCAGCTCAGCCGCGTGCGCTGGCAAGACTTACGCGATGTGCCGCTGGTTACGACCGGGCGTGACCACGAAGGCGGGGTCGCGCAGATGTTCGTCAATCTGCCGGCGGACACGCGCATCATCCCCATCGATGTGGTTGACAACGTCACCACCGCGTTCGGTCTGGCCTCGCATGGACTTGCCGCAACGCTGGCGCCGACCTACGTCGCCCCGCTGGCGGCGACGTTTGGCCTCGTCATGCGCAACATAGTCGAGCCAGAGACGATCCGGCATGTCTGCATTTATCGACCCGTCGCGCGCGCGCTGTCTCCACCGGCAGACGGCTTTGCTGAATTCCTGGCACCGTGCTTGCTGCGTTGGGATCGGGATATGCAGACTCAGTTCCGGCGCAAGCCATGATTCAAGTCGCACACACGCGTTAGTGCCGCACAAAAAAACCGCGCAGCCCTTGCGGAATCTGCGCGGCCAGCTACTGAATTTGTAGCGTTTTCAGCGAATTTTTCGATCTTTACTTCCGTGTTGGCGGCAAATCGGTGCAGCTGCCATGCGCCACTTCGGCTGCCATGCCTATGCTTTCGCCAAGCGTCGGGTGCGGGTGGATGGTCTTGCCGATGTCGACGGCGTCGGCACCCATCTCGATGGCCAGTGCGATCTCGCCGATCATGTCGCCGGCATGCGTGCCGACAATGCCGCCGCCCAGGATCTTGCCGTGGCCGTGCGCTTCGGGACTGTCGTCAAACAGCAGCTTGGTGAAGCCTTCGTCGCGGCCATTGGCGATGGCGCGTCCGGAAGCCGTCCAGGGGAACAGGCCCTTCTTGACCTTGATACCTTCGGCCTTGGCCTGGTCTTCGGTGAGGCCCACCCATGCGACTTCGGGGTCGGTGTAAGCCACGCTGGGGATCACGCGGGCGTTGAAGGCTGCGCTGGCCAGTTCCTTGTTGCCTTGCAGTTCACCGGCAATGACTTCGGCAGCCACATGCGCTTCGTGCACGGCTTTATGCGCCAGCATGGGCTGGCCCACGATGTCGCCGATGGCGAAGATGTGCGGCACGTTGGTACGCATCTGGATATCGACCGGAATGAAGCCGCGGTCGCTGACCGTGATTCCGGCTTTTTCGGCAGCCAGCTTCTTGCCATTGGGTGTCCGGCCCACAGCTTGCAACACCAGGTCATAGGTCTGCGGGGCCGGGGCACTGCCGCCTGCTTCTGCGGACTCAAACGTGACTTCGATGCCTGCCTTGGTGGCCTTGGCGCCCACGGTTTTGGTCTTGAGCATGATGTTGTCAAAACGCGGCGCATTCATCTTTTGCCAGACTTTAACGAGGTCGCGGTCAGCGCCCTGCATCAGGCCGTCCATCATTTCGACCACATCCAGGCGTGCGCCCAGCGTGGAATACACCGTGCCCATTTCGAGGCCGATAATTCCGCCGCCCAGGATCAGCATGCGTTTGGGTACCTCTTTGAGCGCCAGCGCACCGGTGCTGTCCACCACGCGAGGATCATTTGGCATGAACGGCAGGCGCACCGCCTGCGAGCCCGCAGCGATGATGCAGTTCTTGAACGCAATGGTCTGGGTTTTCCCCGTTTTTTCCTGGCCTTCGGCGCCGCTGGTTTCTTCGACCTGCAGGTGATTGGCGCCAACGAACTGGCCGATGCCACGCACGACGGTGACCTTGCGCATCTTGGCCATGGCCGTCAACCCGCCGGTGAGTTTGCCGACGACTTTTTCCTTGTGGGTACGCAATTTGTTGATGTCGAGCTTGGGTTCGCCAAAACTCACGCCCAGGCTGTCGAAATGCTTGACCTCGTCCATCACGGCGGCCACATGCAACAAGGCCTTGGAAGGAATGCAGCCGACATTCAGGCAGACGCCGCCCAACGTGGCGTAACGCTCCACCAGCACAACCTTCAGGCCCAGATCGGCGGCCCGGAAGGCGGCGGAATAGCCGCCGGGGCCGGCGCCCAGCACCAGCACGTCGCAGTCCAGGTCGGCCGAGCCGGTGAAGCTGGCGGCAACCGGGGCTGGTGCTGCGGCAGGGCTCGCTACAGTTTTAGGAGCTGCTTGCGCAGGCGCTGCGGGCGCTGCAGCCTGTTTTTGTGCCGCATCTGCGGGCGCAGCGGCAGCACCGGTGCTTTCCAGCGTCAGCACGACGGAGCCTTGCTTGACCTTGTCGCCCACCTTGACCTTGATGTCCTTGACCACACCGGCAGCTGACGACGGGATTTCCATCGAGGCCTTGTCGCTTTCAACGGTGATCAGGCTCTGTTCGGCCTTGATGGTGTCGCCGGGCTTGACCAGCACTTCAATGACGGACACTTCGTCGAAGTCGCCGATGTCCGGTACCTTGATGTCGATCACGGGGGATGCACTCATTTGGAGGCTTTCAATTTAAGGGTGAATATGTCGACGGGCCCAGCGGAGTTCTTGTCGAACTCGCAACCCGCGTTCAGGCCGGCCATGGCTACTTCGCGTGCGGTCTTGGCCTTGTCCCAGGCGGCATGCATGGCGCCGAGCGCAAAGCTGCGGCCTGAGCCGATGCCCCAGAATTCCTTGAACTCAAAGACTTCACGGTAGCTGTAAAGGCCGTAAATGCCGCTGGCATTGGCAATGACCACCGTGAACTGGCTGGACTCGTAGGGATCGTTGTCGTCTTCCTTGGTCTGCAGGAAGAACGTTTCCTTCAGCATGGGATGCAGCTTGACGAAGGTGTCGAACACCTCGTCGCGCGAACCCAGCTTGAGCTGCTCTTTGGGCAAGGCCGCCATGGCCTTGCGCAGCACCGGAAAATGCGCCACCGTACCGGCCATGCCCACAAAGCTCATGCCGGCAGGCGTGTCGACCTTGAAGATCTTGCTGTTGGCTTCAAACCGATGGCCCAGGCTGGTGTCGCCGAAGGTCACCAGCGTGTCGGCCGCGATGGCAACCTGCCCCGCCTTTTTGACGACTACAAGTGTTGTCATGGTTCCGCCCCGTTTAGAGGAGGACGCGGCGGAAGTCGGCGAGGATTTGGCCCAGATAAGCGTTAAAGCGCGCAGCGCCTGCGCCGTCGATCACGCGGTGATCCCAGGCCAAAGACATCGGCAGCATCAGGCGCGGCTGGAAGGCCTTGCCGTCCCAGACCGGCTCCATCTGGCTCTTGGACACGCCGAGGATGGCGACTTCCGGCGCATTGATGATGGGCGTGAAGTAACGCCCGCCAATGCCGCCCAGTGAAGAGATGGTGAAGCTGGCGCCCTGCATTTCGGCGGGCGTCAATTTACCGTCGCGCGCCTTCTTGGCCAGCTCGCCCATTTCCTGGCTGATCTGCAGCACGCCTTTTTTGTCGGCGTCTCTCAGCACGGGGACGACCAGCCCGTTGGGCGTGTCGGCGGCAAAACCAATGTGGTAGTACTGCTTGTAGACGATTTGATCGCCGTCGAGCGAGGCATTGAACTCGGGGAATTTCTTCAGCGCCGCAACGCTGGCCTTGATCAGGAAAGCCAGCATGGTGACCTTCAGGCCCGCCTTTTCGTTTTCCTTGTTGGTCGAAACGCGGAAGGCTTCCAGCTCGGTGATGTCGGCATCGTCGTGGTTGGTGACGTGCGGGATCATCACGTAGTTGCGCAGCAGGTTGGCGCCGCTGATCTTCTTGATGCGCGACAGGTCCTTGCGCTCGACCGGGCCGAACTTGGTGAAGTCGACCTTGGGCCATGGCAACAAATCGAGCCCTGCCCCGCCGCCCGAAGATGCGGGGGCCTTGGCGGCCTGCGCCTGGGTGCGCACGCTGCCGTCCATCACCGACTTGGTGAAGGCCTGGATGTCGTCTTGCGTGATGCGGCCTTTGGGGCCGCTGCCCTTGACTTCTGCCAGTGGCACGCCGAGTTCGCGCGCGAACTTGCGCACCGAGGGCGATGCATGCGGCAGGTTGCCCTGAGGCGCGGTGGTGGGGTTGTGGGCTGGCTGGCTCGCGGGAG
Source organism: Polaromonas sp. P1_E11 (assembly GCF_056405995.1). Classification (NCBI taxonomy): domain Bacteria; kingdom Pseudomonadati; phylum Pseudomonadota; class Betaproteobacteria; order Burkholderiales; family Comamonadaceae; genus Polaromonas; species Polaromonas sp. P1_E11. The sequence goes on along the minus strand of NZ_JBFUBA010000008.1, from coordinate 91,652 downwards.
CGGATGAGGTTGCCGGTGCGGGGGCTGCAGCGGATGCCGCTGCAGGCGCCGCGGTGGGGGCCGGTGCGGGTGCTGGCGATGCGCTCACAGCCGCAGAACCTTCCAGGATGGCCAGCAGGTCGCCGATGTTGACGACGTCGCCCATCTTGACCTTGAGCTCTTTCAGTACACCTGCGGCGGACGACGGGATTTCCATCGAGGCTTTGTCGGACTCGACGGTGATCAGCGACTGCTCGGCCTTGATGATGTCGCCGGGTTTGACCAGGACTTCAATGACGGACACGTCCTTGAAGTCGCCGATGTCGGGCACGCGGACTTCCACCGGGCCGGAGGCTGCCGGGGCCGCTGCGGGTGCAGGCGCCGACGCTGCTACAGATTTGCTAGCTGCTTGCGCTGGCGCAGCGGGCGCTGCGGCCGGTTTTTCTGTTGAAGCCGGGGCGGCTTCGGCGCCGGAAACTTCCAGTGTCAGGACCACGGAGCCCTGCTTGACCTTGTCGTCGAGCTTGACCTTGAGCTCCTTCACCACCCCCGCGTGGCTGGAGGGGATTTCCATGGAGGCCTTGTCGGACTCCACGGTGATGAGCGACTGCTCGGCCTTCACGGTATCGCCGGGCTTGACCATCAGCTCAATCACCGTCACTTCGTCGAAATCCCCGATATCAGGAACTTGAATGTCTACCACTGCCATATTCTTGTCTCCGGTTGCTACAGGTGCTACGTCAGGGTTTTAACTCAAGCGTAAAGCGGATTGATCTTGTCGGCGTTGATGCCGTACTTTTTGATGGCCTCGGCAACCTTGGCCGCCGGCACGGTGCCCTCTTCGCTGAGCGCCTTGAGCGCCGCCACGACGATGTAGTGGCGGTTGATCTCGAAGTGCTCACGCAGCTTGCTGCGGAAGTCGCTGCGGCCAAAACCGTCGGTGCCCAGCACCTTGTAGGTACGGCCCTTGGGTACGAAGGAGCGGATCTGCTCGGCATAGGCCTTCATGTAGTCTGTGGATGCGACCACGGGGCCGGTGTGCTTCTCAAGCTGTTGGCTGACAAACGGCACACGCTGTTTGTCGGTCGGGTGCAGCAGGTTCCAGCGTTCGCAGTCCTGGCCGTCGCGGGCCAGTTCGTTGAAGCTCGGGCAGCTCCACACGTTGGCGGCAACGCCCCACTCTTTTTCGAGCAACTCTTGCGCGGCAATGGATTCGCGCAGGATGGTGCCGGAGCCGAGCAGCTGCACGCGCGGCGTGAGCTTGGCGCCTTCCTTGCAGAGGTACATGCCCTTGATGATCTGCTCTTCAGTGCCGGGCTTGAGGCCGGGCATCGCGTAATTTTCGTTCAACAGCGTGAGGTAGAAGTACACGTTGTCCTGCTTCTCGACCATGCGCTTGAGGCCATGGTGCAGGATGACGCCGACTTCATGGGCAAAGGTCGGGTCGTAGCTGATGCAGTTGGGAATCGTGCCGGCCAGGATGTGGCTGTGGCCGTCTTCGTGCTGCAGGCCTTCGCCATTCAGCGTGGTGCGGCCCGAGGTGCCGCCCAGCAGAAAGCCGCGCGCCTGCATGTCGCCGGCCGCCCAGGCCAGGTCACCGACACGCTGGAAGCCGAACATCGAGTAGTACACGTAGAACGGGATCATGATCCGGTTGTTGGTGCTGTACGAGGTGGCCGCTGCGATCCAGCTGCTCATGCCGCCGGCTTCGTTGATGCCCTCTTGCAGGATCTGGCCCTGCTTGTCTTCCTTGTAGTACATGACCTGGTCTTTGTCGACCGGCGTGTATTGCTGGCCGTCAGGGTTGTAGATACCGATCTGGCGGAACAGGCCTTCCATGCCGAAGGTGCGGGCTTCGTCCACCAGGATGGGCACCACGCGCGGGCCCAGGGCCTGGTCGCGCAGCAGTTGCGTGAGGAAGCGCACATACGCCTGCGTGGTCGAGATTTCGCGGCCTTCGGCCGTGGGCTCGATCACCGACTTGAAGGTTTCGAGTGCCGGCACGGTGAACTGCTCGTCGGCCTTGACGCGGCGGTGCGGCAGGTAGCCGCCCAGCGCCTTGCGGCGCTCGTGCAGGTAGCGCATCTCGGGTGTGTCATCGGCCGGCTTGTAGAACGGGATGTCGGCCAGCTGGCTGTCGGGAATCGGGATGTTGAAGCGGTCGCGGAAAGCCTTGATGTCTTCGTCGGCCAGCTTTTTGGTCTGGTGGACGTTGTTCTTGCCTTCGCCGATCTTGCCCATGCCGAAGCCTTTGACCGTCTTGATCAGCAGGACGGTAGGCTGGCCTTCATGTTTGACGGCTGCGTGGAAAGCCGCATAGACTTTTTGCGAATCGTGGCCGCCGCGGCGCAGGTTCCAGATGTCGTCGTCGCTCATCTTGGCGACCATCTCGAGCGTACGCGGGTCCTTGCCGAAGAAATGCTTGCGGACGAAGGCGCCGTCGTTGGCCTTCATGGCCTGGTAGTCGCCGTCCACCGTGTCCATCATGACCTTCCTGAGCGCGCCGTCCTTGTCGCGGGCCAGCAAAGGGTCCCAGTTGCTGCCCCAGATGAGCTTGATGACGTTCCAGCCGGCACCGCGGAACTCGCCTTCGAGCTCCTGGATGATCTTGCCGTTGCCGCGCACCGGGCCGTCGAGGCGCTGCAGGTTGCAGTTGATGACGAAGACGAGGTTGTCGAGCTTTTCGCGCGCGGCCAGGCCGATGGCGCCCATCGATTCAACTTCATCCATCTCGCCGTCGCCGCAGAAGACCCAGACCTTGCGGTTTTCGGTGTTGGCAATGCCGCGGGCGTGCAGATACTTGAGGAAACGGGCCTGGTAGATCGCCATCAAGGGGCCGAGGCCCATGGAGACGGTGGGGAACTGCCAGAACTCGGGCATCAGCTTGGGGTGCGGGTAGCTTGAGAGACCCTTGCCGTCGACTTCCTGGCGGAAGTTGAGCAGTTGCTCTTCGGTCAGGCGGCCTTCCAGGTAGGCTCGGGCATAGACGCCTGGCGACACGTGACCCTGGATGTAGAGGCAGTCGCCGCCGTGCTCTTTACCCGGTTCAGCGCTCTCGGCATGCCAGAAATGGTTGAAGCCGGCACCGAACAGGCTGGCCAGCGAGGCGAAGGAGCCGATGTGGCCGCCCAGGTCGCCGCCATCAGCGGGGTGCAGGCGGTTGGCCTTGACCACCATGGCCATGGCGTTCCAGCGCATGTAGGCGCGCAGGCGTTCTTCGATCTCGAGGTTGCCGGGAGAGCGCTCTTCGTGGTCGGTTTCAATGGTGTTGACATAGCCCGTATTGGCCGAGAAAGGCATGTCGATGCTTTTCTGGCGGGCGTGCTCAAGGAGTTGCTCGAGGAGAAAGTGGGCGCGCTCGGGGCCTTCACTTTCGATGACGGCGGACAGGGCGTCCATCCATTCGCGGGTTTCCTGGGTGTCCTTGTCCAGCGCGTCGTTGGCGGCAGTGCGCAAGTTGTCGCCCGCTTGGTTCGGAATGGCAGCCATTTTTTGTCTCCTGAGTAGCCTGATAAAGCTTTGTTAATCCGCAATACAGCCTCTTGTCGGGCTGTGCGCGGAGCCTGTGTCCAATTGCGCCTAAGCGTGTTTTAAACGCAAATTAGATTCAAGCGTCTAGTTTCTCACAATATTTGTTAAATTTCAAATAGTGCTTATTGATTTCACATTAAGAAATTTCACGGAAATTCAGCAAATCGATACCTGCGGGGAAATGCCCCTGGCAAATACCGGCTGCTTTACCGAAACCAGCGATGCAACAGCGCAGCCCGCAACCTCACATTAAAAGATCAGGGTCAACCCTGACCACAGAGGGGCATCTCACTTAAACTGCACCATCCCTATGACCCAGCAAGCACCTGCCCCCGCCGACACGATGGCGAACTCCGCCACCTTTGCCCTGTGGAGGCGGTGGTGGCGCAAGCAGTCGCCGTCGCGCCAGGACCGTTTCATCACCTTGGGTCCCCTGCTGGCCGTGGTGCTGTTTCTGGCAGCCGTGATCGCAGCCTTCGGTTACCTGCGCATCGAAGAAATCGACCGGGAACAGCAGGCCGTCAAGCGCGATGTGGAATATGCCCAGCAGCGCCTGCGCCTGCGCCTGCTGGAGCGCCAGGAGCAGCTCATGCGCATCGGGCGGGATGTCTCCAACAAGGAAGTGGACACGGAAGAATTCATCTCGCAGGCCGAATCCCTGGTCAACCAGTACCCCGAACTCATGGCAGTCACCTGGGTGGACAGCCGGCGGCGGATCAAGGTGGCTTATGTGTCACCCAGCGCCAACGCCAGCCAGCTGCGCGGCGCGGGCGAGCAACTCAAGGTCGGCGAAACAGACGGCACCTACGACCTGGCAAGAGACCTGCGGCAACCCGTGTATTCGCGCCCGCTGGTGACCAAGGAAGCCAGCGGCTACAACACCCCTACCCTGCAGTTGCAGGTGCCGCTCGATGACCAGGGGAAATTTGCCGGCGTCATCATGGGCGAATACTCCATCGACGGGCTGCTGCGCTTTGGTGTGCCGACGGACGTGACGGCCAAATACGCGGTCACGCTGATCGACGACAAAAACACGGTGCTGGCAGGCAACCTCCCGCCGCCCCGCAACCCTGCGGCCCGGCTCTTGCCCTGGACCGACGCAGCCGCCGAGTATGAAATACCGGTTTCACCGGTAGGCAACGGCCTCTTGATTCGCGCGGAAGGCTATCGGGCTTCACTGGGCGTGGTGGGCAGCGGCTTTTTCTGGCTGGTCAGTGCCCTGAGCGCGCTGACGGTGTGGATGCTGCTGGGCACCTGGCGCCATACGCGTCGCCGCGTGCAGGCCCAGCAAGCGCTGATCTCCGAAACCAACTTTCGCCGCGCCATGGAAAACTCCATGCTGACCGGCATGCGCGCGCTGGACCTGCAGGGCCGCATCACCTATGTGAACCCTGCGTTTTGCCAGATGACGGGCCTCACTGAAGGCGACCTGGTAGGCCGCACGCCGCCCTTCCCGCATTGGCCGGAAGGCGAGATCGAGACCCTGATGCAGCGGTTGGACGACGAGCTGCACGGCCGCACCCCGCCCGGTGGTTTCGAGGTGCGCGTCAAGCGCAAGAACGGCCAGATTTTTGACGCGCGCATGTATGTCTCGCCGCTGATTGATCCGCGCGGCCAGCAAACCGGCTGGATGACGTCCATGACAGACATCACCGAGCCCAAGCGCATTCGCGAAGAACTCACAGCTTCTTACGAACGTTTCACCACGGTACTTGAGGGGCTGGACGCGGCCGTGTCCGTGGCGCCGCTGGGCAGTGAAGAGCTGCTGTTTGCCAACAAACTGTACCGTTCGTGGTTTGGCGGTGAAGTCTCCGGCCATCTGAACCTGATTGCACAAGCGGGCGTGCCATCCGCCGTACCCACCGAAGATGCGCTGGATGCGGTCGATGGCCTGGCGGGCTTCCCAACCGATACGCTGACGGCGGCGCAGACGGAAAATGCCGAAATTTTTGTGCCCGAACTCAGCAAGTGGCTGGAAGTTCGTTCGCGTTACCTCACCTGGGTGGACGGCCGTCTGGCCCAGATGGTGATTGCTACCGACATCACGCCGCGGCGCCATGCCGAAGAACAGGCAGCCCAGCAGAACGAGCGGGCCCAGACTGCGAGCCGCCTGATCACCATGGGTGAAATGGCCTCCAGCGTGGCGCACGAACTCAACCAGCCGCTGACGGCCATCAATAATTATTGCAACGGCATGGTGTCGCGCATCAAGGGCCAGCAGATCAGCAACGAAGACCTGCTGGTGGCGCTGGAGAAAACCGCCAAACAGGCGCACCGCGCCGGGCAGATCATCCAGCGCATACGCTCCTTCGTCAAACGCAGCGAGCCCAACCGCAGCTCCGCCGACGTGGCGACCATCGTGAGCAACGCGATGGAGCTGGCCGACATCGAGTTGCGGCGCCATCACGTGCGGCTCAGCCACTACATCGCAGCCCGCCTGCCCGACATCATGGTGGACCCCATCCTGATCGAGCAGGTGCTGATCAACCTGATGAAAAACGCGGCCGAGTCGATTGAGCAGGCCCATCTACCCACGGCGCGGCGCAGCGTCGAATTGCGCGTGGTGCCCAAGCAGATTGAAGACCAGGCCGTGGTGGAGTTTTCGGTGCTCGATACGGGGCGTGGCCTGTCGCCTGAAGTCATGGGCCGGCTGTATGAAGCCTTCTATTCGACCAAGGCCGAAGGCATGGGCATAGGCCTCAAACTCTGCCGCAGTATTGTCGAGTCCCACCAGGGAAGAATGGAGGCCCAGAACCTCTACAATGGGGACGAAGTGGTGGGGTGCCGGTTTACCTTCTGGATCCCCGTGACGCCCCTGCTGGCACCGGTGGCGCCTGCTAGCGATACCATAGCAACCAAGGATACCGGCGTTCATTGAAACCCCTTCAAGAACCGTCTTTTCGAGAAGTTCACGAAAGAAAGTTTGGCATGAGCTTGATTCCCAAAAAAGGTACCGTCTACGTCGTTGATGATGACGAGGGCGTGCGCGACTCCCTGCAGTGGCTGCTCGAAGGCAAGGACTACCGGGTCCGCTGCTACGACTCGGCCGAAACCTTTCTCTCCCGCTACGACCCGCGTGAAGTCGCCTGCCTGATTGTCGACATCCGCATGGGCGGCATGACGGGCCTTGAGCTGCAGGATCGCCTGGTCGAGCGCAAGTCACCGCTCCCCATTGTGTTCATTACCGGCCACGGCGACGTACCCATGGCGGTCAACACCATGAAAAAAGGCGCCATGGATTTCATCCAGAAGCCTTTCCAGGAAGAAGCCCTTGTCAACCTGGTCGAGCGCATGCTTGAGCAGGCCAAAGAAGCCTTCAGCGACTACCAGCAGTCCGCCAGCCGCGACGCCCTGCTCGCCAAGCTCACCTCACGCGAAGCGCAAGTGCTCGAGCGCATCGTGGCCGGCCGCCTCAACAAGCAGATCGCCGACGACCTCGGCATCAGCATCAAGACGGTAGAAGCGCATCGCGCCAACATCATGGAAAAGCTCAACGCCAATACCGTGGCCGACCTGCTCAAAATAGCCCTCGGATCCAACGCACCGAAAGGCTGACCTCCTTCCGCTATCTTTCTGATAGCTGCTCGCGCCCGTGATGATTGGATTTGCGGGCGTTTTTACTTGAAAAATCGATAAAATGACTGCCCAGCTGATCGACGGAAACGCCCTCTCCAAACAACTGCGCGCTGAAGTCGCCCAACGCGCCGCCGCCCTGCGCGCGCGCGGAGTCACACCGGGCCTGGCCGTGGTGCTGGTGGGTGAAAACCCGGCCAGCCAGGTCTATGTGCGCAACAAGGTCAAGGCCTGCCAGGACAACGGCCTGCATTCGGTGCTCGAGCAATACCCCGCCACCCTGAGCGAAGCCGGCCTGCTGGCCCGTGTGGAGGCACTCAACAATGACCCCGCCATCCACGGCATTCTGGTGCAATTGCCGCTGCCGGCGCACATCGACGCACAGAAAGTCATCGAATCGATTTCTCCGGCCAAGGACGTCGACGGGTTTCACGTCGCCAGTGCCGGCGCGCTCATGGTCGGCCAGCCGGGCTTCTGGCCCTGTACACCTTATGGCTGCATGAAAATGCTGGAAAGCATCGGCTGTGACCTCAAAGGCAAGCATGCTGTAGTCATCGGCCGCAGCAACATCGTCGGCAAGCCGATGGCATTGATGCTGCTGCAAAAGAACGCCACCGTCACCATCTGTCACAGCGCGACCAAAGACCTCAAGGCCATGACGCTGCAGGCCGACGTGATCGTGGCAGCTGTCGGCAAGCGCAACGTGCTGACGGCCGATATGGTCAAGCCGGGCGCAGTCGTCATCGATGTGGGCATGAACCGCAACGATGAAGGCAAACTCTGCGGCGACGTGGACTTTAACGACGTGAAGGAAGTGGCGGGCTACATCACGCCCGTGCCGGGCGGTGTGGGCCCCATGACCATCACCATGCTGCTGGTCAATACGCTGGAAGCGGCGGAAATGGCCCCCACGGTCGCTCACTCCGTGTAGCTCCCTGCCCCCCGAGGGGGCCGCTGCGCCTGCGGTCCGGCAGAGCCGGTCCCGCGGCCCCTGCTTGCCGGGGAAACTCAGGTGATTTCGGTTACCGTCGAGCGACTCAGGCGCCACAGCGCCAGGCCGGCGCACAGCCACTGCACAACATACAGCGCCGTACCCAGGCCATGCCAAAGCTTGAGGTTGCCGCCTTCGGCACGCGCACTGACGATGCGCGGCGCGATGCCGAACTCCACCAGCAAGGCCAGCAACAAGCCTGCCACTATGAATTTCATAGCAGCTTGCGCTTGCTGCGCAAGGGCTTCATCATCTTTTTTATTGAGAACCAGCAGCAACAGCATGGCGCAGCCTGTGCTGAGCCAGGTTTGCGCGGTGAAGAGTTTGGCCGCCATCGCACCAGCCGCAGCAGGTGCACCCAAATTGGCGAACAACATGGGCACCACGACAAATCCCAAACCGGTCAAGCTGCCCCACCAGAGAGCCGCCACCATCACATTGAAGCGCCGCTTCATTGGAAATTTTCCGACGGGCCGCCCCTAGGAAACGAGCCCCGGAATATGTAAAAAAGGGGCAGAGAACTACACACAGTGAGTGAACGTGGGGGCCACGTTTCTTAGATGTACATCACCGCGATGATTTCGTAGCGCTTGATACCGCCTGGCGCCTGGACTTCGGCTGTATCGCCTTCGTCCTTGCCGATCAGCGCACGTGCAATCGGTGAGCTGATGTTGACCCGACCTGCCTTGATGTCGGCCTCGTCTTCACCCACGATCTGATAAGTCACCTTGTCGCCGGTATCTTCATCTTCCAGTTCGATGGTGGAACCGAAAACAACCTTGCCGCCCGCGTCCAGTTCGGACGGGTCGATGATCTGGGCGGCGGAAAGCTTGCCTTCGATTTCCTGGATACGGCCTTCGATGAAGCCCTGGCGGTCCTTGGCGGCGTCGTATTCGGCGTTTTCGCTCAGGTCACCCTGGGCACGCGCTTCGGAAATGGAATTGATGACCCAGGGCCGGTCAACGGTTTTCAGCTGGTGCAGCTCGGCCTTGAGGCTTTCCGCGCCACGCTTGGTAATGGGAATGGTTGCCATGTTTTTGCTCCTCTCAAAAGCGAAACCGCCACCAGTCACCTGGCGGCGGCGCTTGAATCCAATATTTCAATCAAACAAGTTTAATGCAAATCGGGCCTGCTGAAATCCGGAAAAAACCCGGGTCGTCTGGCTGTCAGCCTAGCTGCGCATGCAACTCCTGCACGGAATAAACCGGCAGGTTGTCCAGGTACTTCATGCCCTCTACGGCCGCTTCGGCGCCGGCAATGGTGGTGTAGGTCGTCACACGGGCCAGCAGCGCCGAGGTGCGGATCTGGCGCGAATCGGTAATCGCGTTGCGCCGCTCTTCGACCGTATTGATGACCAGGGCGATTTCGTTGTTCTTGATCATGTCCACCACGTGCGGCCGGCCTTCGGTGACCTTGTTGACCACGGTGCAGGCGATACCCGCGGCCTGGATGGCCGCAGCAGTACCCTTGGTCGCCACCAGCTCGAACTTCTGCGCGGCCAGAGCGCGTGCGACTTCCACGGCTCGCGGCTTGTCATTGTTCTTCACGGTGAGGAACACCTTGCCCGAGGTCGGCAGTTTGGTGCCGGCTCCGAGCTGGGACTTCACGAAGGCTTCGCCGAAAGTCTTGCCCACGCCCATGACTTCGCCGGTGGATTTCATCTCGGGACCGAGAATCGTGTCCACGCCCGGGAACTTGACGAAGGGGAAAACCGCTTCCTTGACACTGAAGTAAGGCGGTGTGACTTCGTCCTTGATGCCCTGCGAAGCCAGCGACTGGCCCACCATGCAACGTGCTGCCACTTTGGCCAGCTGGATTCCGGTGGCCTTGCTGACGAAAGGCACGGTGCGCGAAGCGCGTGGGTTGACTTCCAGCACGTAGATGACGTCTTTGCCGTCAATGTTCTGGATCGCGAACTGCACGTTCATGAGACCCACCACCGTCAATGCCTCGGCCATCGCGGCGGTCTGGCGCTTGATTTCGGTAACGGTTTCGGCGCTCAGGGAGTATGGCGGCAAAGAGCACGCGGAGTCGCCGCTGTGCACGCCGGCCTGCTCGATGTGCTCCATCACGCCGCCGATGAAAGTGCGGCCTTCGGGGTCTCGCAGGCAGTCCACGTCGCACTCGATGGCGTCGTTCAGGAAGCGATCCAGCAACACAGGCGAGTCATGGCTGACCTTGACAGCCTCACGCATATAACGCTCAAGGTCGCGTTGCTCATGCACGATCTCCATGGCACGGCCGCCCAGGACATAACTGGGGCGCACCACCAGGGGGTAGCCCAGCGCGGCAGCCTTTTCCAGCGCTTCGGGCTCGGTGCGAGCCGTCGCGTTGGGCGGCTGACGCAGCTTCAACTCATGCAGCAGTTTCTGAAAGCGCTCGCGGTCTTCTGCCGCGTCAATCATGTCGGGCGAGGTGCCGATGATGGGAACGCCGTTTGCTTCGAGGTCCAGCGCCAGCTTCAAAGGCGTCTGGCCGCCGTACTGGACGATCACGCCCAGCGGCTTTTCCTTGTCGACAATTTCGAGCACGTCTTCGAGCGTCAGTGGCTCGAAATAGAGGCGGTCCGAGGTGTCGTAGTCGGTCGAGACGGTTTCAGGGTTGCAGTTGACCATGATGGTTTCATAGCCGTCTTCGCGCATCGCCAGCGCTGCATGCACGCAGCAGTAGTCAAACTCGATGCCCTGCCCGATGCGGTTGGGCCCGCCGCCCAGCACCATGATCTTTTTCTTGTCGGTGGGTGCGGCTTCGCACTCGCTGCCTTCGGCTTCGTACGTCGAGTACATGTAGGCGGTATTGGTCGCAAACTCGGCGGCGCAGGTGTCTACGCGCTTGTAGACCGGACGCACTCCCAGCGCACGGCGCTTTTCGCGAATAGCCGTGTCGGTGGTCTTGAGCTGCTTCGCCAGGCGGCGGTCGGAGAATCCTTTTTGCTTCAACGCGCGCAGCGTGACGGCGTCAATCTTGTCTAGCGAAGTCGTCTCAAGCTCAAGCTCAATCTTGACGATCTGCTCGATCTGAACGAGGAACCAGGGGTCGATTTTGGTCAGCGCAAAAACTTCATCGACGCTCATGCCGAGGGCAAACGCATCACCCACATACCAGATGCGGTCAGGGCCGGGAGCGCCAAGTTCTTTCTCAAGCACCTCGCGGTCTTGCGTCTTCTCGTTCATGCCGTCGACGCCAACTTCCAGGCCGCGCAGCGCTTTCTGGAAGGACTCCTGGAAGGTGCGGCCCATGGCCATCACTTCACCCACGGATTTCATCTGCGTGGTCAGGCGTGAATCAGCCGCCGGGAATTTCTCAAACGCAAAGCGCGGAATCTTGGTGACGACGTAGTCGATGCTGGGCTCGAAGCTCGCCGGGGTGGCGCCGCCCGTGATTTCGTTGCGCAGCTCGTCGAGCGTGTAGCCGACAGCCAGCTTGGCCGCGACCTTGGCGATCGGAAAACCCGTGGCCTTGGAAGCGAGTGCCGAAGAGCGCGAGACGCGCGGGTTCATCTCGATCACGACCATGCGGCCATCGACCGGGTTGATGGAGAACTGCACGTTGGAGCCGCCGGTGTCCACCCCGATCTCGCGCAGCACGGCCAGGGAGGCATTGCGCAGGATCTGGTATTCCTTGTCGGTCAGCGTCTGGGCCGGCGCCACGGTGATCGAGTCGCCCGTGTGCACGCCCATTGGGTCCAGGTTTTCAATCGAGCAAACGATGATGCAGTTGTCGGCGGTGTCGCGCACGACTTCCATCTCGTACTCTTTCCAGCCAAGCAGCGACTCTTCGATCAGCAACTCGTTGGTGGGCGAGGCTTCCAGGCCGCGCTTGCAGATGACTTCAAACTCTTCGGAGTTGTAGGCAATACCGCCGCCGGTGCCGCCCAGGGTGAAGCTGGGGCGGATCACGGTCGGGAAGCCGACGGTTTTCTGGACGGCCCAGGCTTCGTCCATGCTGTGCGCGATGCCGGAGCGGGCCGAGCCCAAGCCGATCTTGGTCATCGCGTCCTTGAACTTCAGGCGGTCTTCGGCCTTGTCGATGGCTTCGGGCTTGGCGCCGATCAACTCGACCTTGTATTTGTCGAGCACGCCGTTGTGCCAGAGGTCGAGCGCGCAGTTGAGCGCGGTCTGCCCGCCCATGGTCGGCAAGATGGCGTCGGGACGCTCCTTGGCGATGATTTTTTCAACCGTCTGCCAGGTGATGGGCTCGATGTAGGTGACGTCGGCGGTAGCCGGGTCGGTCATGATCGTGGCGGGGTTGCTGTTGATCAGAATGACCTTGTAGCCTTCTTCGCGCAGCGCCTTGCAGGCCTGCACGCCGGAGTAGTCAAACTCGCAGGCCTGGCCGATGATGATGGGGCCGGCGCCGATGATCAGGACGCTTTTGATGTCTGTACGTTTTGGCATTATTTGTTCCCTCCATGCTGTTCCATGAGGGTTGTGAAACGATCAAACAGATACGAAATATCGTGCGGGCCAGGCGAGGCTTCCGGATGGCCCTGGAAGCAGAATGCCGGCTTGTCGGTACGGGCCAGGCCCTGCAGCGTGCCGTCAAACAGGCTGATGTGCGTGGGCCGCAGATTGGCGGGCAGGCTTTTTTCATCGACCGCAAAACCGTGGTTCTGGCTGGTGATGCTGACGCGGCCATTGTCCAGGTCTTTGACCGGATGGTTGGCGCCGTGGTGGCCGAACTTCATCTTGAAGGTCTTCGCGCCGCTGGCCAGTGCCATGATCTGGTGGCCCAGGCAGATACCGAAAGTCGGGATGCCGGTCTCAATGAGTTCGCGCACCGCTGCAATCGCGTAGTCGCAGGGCTCAGGGTCGCCCGGGCCATTGGCCAGGAAGATACCGTCGGGCTTGAGCTTGAGGACGTCGGCGGCAGGCGTTTGCGCCGGCACCACCGTGATGCGCGCGCCGCGCTCGGCCATCATGCGCAGGATGTTTTTCTTCACGCCAAAGTCGAAAGCCACGACGTGGAATTTCGGCGTGATCTGCACGCCATAACCCGCGCCGAGCTTCCACTCGGTCTGCGTCCATTCGTAGGTTTGCTTGACGGAGACCACCTTGGCCAGGTCCAGGCCGGCCATGCTGGGGGCGCCGCGGGCTGCCGCGACGGCTTTTTCGATCGCGGGCTGGCTGACTTCTTGGCCTGCAGGCAGTGCCAGGATGCAGCCGTTTTGCGCGCCCTTGGTGCGCAGGTGGCGTGTCAGCTGGCGGGTGTCTATGCCGGCGATGGCTACTGTGTTTTCCTTGACCAGGTATTCGGACAAGGTCATGGTCATGCGGAAATTCGAGGCCAGCAGCGGCAGGTCCTTGATGATCAGGCCGGCGGCATGGACTTTTTCAGCCTCGACGTCTTCGGCATTGATGCCGTAGTTGCCGATGTGCGGGTACGTGAGGGTGACGATCTGCTGGCAGTAGCTGGGATCCGTGAGGATTTCCTGGTAGCCGGTCATGGCGGTGTTGAACACCACCTCGCCGACTGTGGAGCCTGGGGCTCCAATGGAATTGCCGATAAAGACCGTGCCGTCTGCGAGCGCCAGGATGGCGTGTGGGGATTTTTCGCGTGATCCCTGTAGAGACAAAAGCACTGGGTTCTCCGGGTTGGTTACGGTTCGCCCAAGCGTGCACAAGAAACGTCTCGTTGAGACTCTTGCTGGCTGCCTTAGATGGCTGCTTTTGTGAGGGTGTTTGCTTTGTCTGCGCTCGGGCGAAGCTGTGTTTTGAAAAGCCCTTGATTATAGCTTGAGCTGGACGTCTGTTCATGCTTTAAACACATAGTCGGAGAAATCAGCCGAATATGGGCATCAAATCCATCCGCCATATAAGCAGACTGGGGGCTGTCAACGCGCCCGGGCGGGCGTTACGCCGTCTGTACGGAGCTGGTGTAAAGGCAAATTGCGGCCGCGGCTGCCACATTAAGAGACTCCTCGCCCCCCGGCTGGTCAATGCGGACCTTGAGCGCCGCCCGGCTCATGAGGTCGTCGCTGACGCCCTGCCCTTCGTGGCCCATGGCCCACGCACACGGCATAGGTAACTTCTGCTGATGCAAAAAGCTGCCCTGGTGCGAGCTGGTGACGACGATGGGCACGGTCAATGCTGCCAGTGCCTCGGGCTCCAGGCCCTCCACCAGTTGCAGCGCAAAGTGGGCACCCATACCGGCGCGCAGCACCTTGGGCGACCAGAGCGCCGCCGTGCCCTTGAGGGCGAGAATCTGGCCAAAGCCAAAGGCCGCTGCGCTGCGCAGGATTGAGCCCACGTTGCCGGCATCCTGCACCCGGTCCAGGATGACCGAGGCTGCATGGGGTTGCGGGCTGCCAGGCGCCGGCAAATCCAGCACAAAACCCATGCGTGCGGGTGACTCCAGGCCGCTGATTTCCGGCAGCAGCGCATCGGGAATCACTATGTTTTTGATAGCTGCTTGCGCCCATTCAGACTGGCTTGCAGACCAAAATGATTCAGAGAATACAGCGATGGCAGGTTTCAAGCCGCGCGCCAGCGCTGCACGGCACAAGTGATCGCCCTCCAGCCAGACGCGGCCCTGCTTGCGGTACCCGGTGCTGTCTTGCGACAGTTTGCGCAGCTCCTTGATCAGGGGGTTGTCGCGCGAAGTGATGTAAGTGGCGGAGCCAGAGGATCCGGAAGAGCTGGAACTCACCGCAAGACCTCGGCCACCGGCGCAAAGGACCTGCGATGCTGGGGACAGGCGCCGTGTTCGCGCAACGCAGCCAGATGCTCGGCCGTGCCGTAGCCTTTATGGTCGGCAAACCCGTACTGGGGATACTCAAGATGGAATTCCGCGCACCAGCGGTCGCGGTAGACCTTGGCCAGGATCGATGCAGCGGAAATCGAAGGCACCAGCGCGTCGCCACCCACAATGGCCTCGGAAAGGATGATCAGCGTCGGCAACCGGTTGCCGTCAACAAGCACCTTGTTGGGCTTCAGGCGCAAGCCTTCCACCGCGCGCCGCATGGCCAGCATGGTGGCCTGGAGGATATTGATGCTGTCGATTTCTTCGGCGCTTGCCAGCGCAATCGAACAACACAGCGCCTTGGCGCGGATTTCGTCATACAACTTTTCGCGGCGCAAGGCGGTGAGTTTTTTGGAGTCGGCCAATCCCTGGATGGGATTGAGCTCATCAAGAATGACGGCAGCCGCGACCACGGGGCCCATCAACGGTCCGCGGCCGGCTTCGTCCACGCCAGCCACAAGGCCAGGCGTATCCCATGACAAGGGCGTTTGCTCAGCTTTCAAGAATTTGCTGGATCGCATCAGTCGCCAGTTTTGAAGTGTCCCGCTGCAGTTCCGCATGCAGCGCGGTAAATCTTTGTTCTACAGCCGCTATTTTGTCAGGTGCCGAAGACTTTGCGTCAACCCATTTCAGCACGCCCGCTGCCAGGGCCTCAGGCGTAGCGGCGTCCTGCAGCAGCTCCGGAACGACAAACTCCCGGCAGAGGATATTGGGCAGGCCCACCCAAGGCTGCAATTTCTTGCGCCGCATGATTTGCCATGACAGCCAGTTCATGTTGTAGGCGATCACCATGGGCCGCTTGAAAAGCGCCGCCTCCAGCGTGGCGGTACCGCTGGCTATCAGCGTTACATCGCATGCCGCCAGTGCACTGTGGGACTGGCCCTCGATGATCTGCAGATGGGGTTTCATTCCTTCCAGGTCGGCATGGCGCTCAATCATGTGCTTCAGCGCGGGAATGGCCGGCACTATAAATTTGATAGCTGGTTGCGCACGTTGGATAAGGGCTGCAGCCTTAAAGAATCGTTGCGCGAGGTACTGGATTTCGGATTTCCGGCTGCCTGGAAGAATGGCCACCACGGTGTCTTCATCCTGCAAACCCAGTTTGCGCCGGGCCGCTGCGCGGTCAGGCTGCAGGGGAATGACATTGGCCAGCGGGTGACCCACATAGGTCGCGGCAATGCCGTGGGCCGCCAGCAACGCCGGCTCAAAAGGGAAAATGCACAGCACATGATCCACACTGCGCCGTATCTTCTCAACACGGTCGGCACGCCAGGCCCAGATGGAGGGGCTGACAAAATGCACGGTCTTGATGCCTTTGGCCTTGAGCGCCGCCTCCAGGTCAAGATTGAAGTCGGGTGCATCAATGCCCAGGAAAAGGTCCGGGCGCTGATCCAGCAGGCGTTGCTTCAATTGTTCGCGTATGCCGACAATCTCGCGGTAATGCCGCAATACCTCAACATACCCGCGTACCGCCAGCTTTTCACTGGGCCACCAGGCGTTAAAACCACGGTTTGCCATCTGCGAGCCGCCGATACCGTTTGATGTCAGTCCCGGCCAGCGGGCCTTGAAACCATCGAGCAGCAGGCCGGCGAGCAAATCTCCAGAGGTTTCGCCCGCGACCATCGCCATGCAAGGGGCGCGGCCTGCCAGCGGCGGCACAGCGGGGAGGCCTGCCTCTCTACGGGCTGGCAGAGGGCTCGGCTCCATCAATGACATAGGTCTTACCGGACAATGCCGCGCTGCGGCGAGGTTTGTTCCAGAAATGAAAGCATCATCTGCACATCAGGCGCGGCATCCGGGTACTTTTCCGTCAGAGCGGCAATGCGTTCGCGCGATACATCCAGGGTCAGGTCGTCACGGTATAGCGCTTTGTGCATGGCCTTGACAGCGGAAATTCGCTCTGGTGAAAAGCCCCGTCGCCGCAGCCCTTCAAAATTCATGGAACGCGCCTCGGCTGGCTGGCCCTGCGCCATGACAAAAGGCGGCAAATCGGCAAACAGCAGCGAGCACATGGCGGTGAAGCTGTGGGCACCGATTTTCACGAACTGATGCGCGACGGTGAATCCGCCCAGAATTACCCAGTCGCCGACATGCACATGCCCACCCAGTTGGGTGTTGTTGGCAAAAATGGTGTTGTTGCCCACCACGCAGTCATGCGCCAGATGCACATAGGCCATGAGCCAGTTGTCGTCCCCCACACGGGTCACGCCGCTGTCACCCGGCGAGCCGATGTTGAAGGTACAGAACTCGCGAATGGTGTTGCGGTCGCCGATCACCAGCTCACAAGGCTCACCCGCGTATTTTTTATCCTGCGGAATTGCGCCCAGCGAATTGAACTGGAAAATCCGGTTGTCACGGCCTATGGTGGTGTGTCCTTCGATCACGCAGTGGGCGCCCACGGTGGTGCCGGCACCAATCTTCACGTGCGGGCCAATGACCGTATAGGGACCGACGCTCACCGACTCATGGAGCTGGGCTTGCGGATCAATAAGTGCAGTGGAATGTATAGCCGTCATGACGAAATCAACTGTTCAGCGAATAGGTCGGCCAAAAGCCGTATGGGCAAGTCCCCCTTCACACCGGGGCCGCGGGACTGGCTCCGCCAGACCGCAGGCGCAGCAGCCCCCTCGGGGGGCAGCGAATTACGCGAAGCGAAAAGCGTGGAGGCCATTCACGCGATCGTGCGCATGGTGCACATCAATTCGGCTTCGCAGGCAATGGTCTCACCTACCCTGGTGACCCCTTTGAATTTGAAAATGCCGGCCTTCATGCGGTCCAGTGTGACGTCCATGATCAGCTGGTCGCCAGGTTCAACGGGCCGCTTGAAGCGTGCGCCGTCGATGCCGGCGAAGTAATAGACTGTCTTGTCGTCGGGCGTGACGCCCAGCGTTTCAAAAGCCAGCAGCGCGGCCGCCTGCGCCATGGCTTCCAGTATCAATACCCCCGGCATCACCGGGTGATGGGGAAAGTGCCCCATGAAAAAGGGCTCGTTGATCGTGACGTTTTTGAGCGCCTTGATGCGTTTGCCTTTTTCGATTTCCAGCACCCGGTCCACCAGCAGGATGGGATAACGATGCGGCAGCTGTTTGAGAATTTGGTGGATATCCATCATGATTTTTCTTGAGTGTGTCCTGAATGCAGGATCGCTTTTTCAGCCTCCCTGAGACGCTCGCGAAGCGTATGAAGCTGCTTGAGCGTAGCGGCATTTTTTTCCCAGACAACATTGTCGTCGATGGGAAAGAGACCGGTGTAATGCCCGGGCTTCAAAATGGATCGGGTTACCACCGATGCAGCCGAAACATGCACCCCATCGGCGAGCGTCAAGTGGCCCAGCACAATGGCGCCGCCCCCCACCGTGCAATGCGCACCAATTGTGGCGCTGCCCGCGACGCCGGCACAGCCGGCCATGGCGGTATGTTTGCCAACCCGGACGTTGTGGCCGATCTGGACCAGGTTATCGAGCTTCACACCATCTTCCAGCACCGTGTCCTGCAGCGCACCGCGGTCAATGCAGGTGTTGGCACCAATCTCGACATCATTGCCGATCTGCACACCGCCGAGTTGCTCGATCTTCACCCACTGCCCCTGGTGCGATGCAAAGCCAAAACCGTCAGCGCCGATCACCGCGCCGGAATGTACGATGCAGCGCTCCCCGACGCGGCAGCCATCGGCGACAGTCACGCGCGCCGACAACCGGGTGTTCGCGCCGATTTGCGCATGCGGCCCGACGACGCAATGCTCTGCAATCCGCGCATTTTCACCAATCACCGCGCCTTGGCCAACGCAGGCAAATGCACCAATCGAAACGCCGGACGCCACGATGGCAGAGGAATCGACATAGGCACTGGGGTGAATGTGCGGAACCACCTGTGGGGAATGTCGCCGCTTCCAGAGTTGGGTAACCAGCGCAAAAGCGTGGTAGGGATCGTCTGTGATGATGCAGGCGCCCCGCTTGACTGCGGCCTCGCGCGCGGCGGGCGCCACGATGACGCAGACAGCTTCGGACTGCGCGAGCTTGGACAGGTATTTGGGATGGCTGAGGAAACTAAGGTCTGCGGGACCGGCGGCCTCCAAAGTGGAGAGCCGCTCTATCTGCAGGCCGGGGTCGCCGACCAGTTCGAGCTGTACGGCACCGGCTAGGGATTCAACGATATCGGCAAGACGGAGTGTCACACTGCGCCTGCCATTTTCACGATGGTGATCGTGGTGAACACCCCGCAATCAACGGGAAGCGTTCAACGCCTTGATCACCTTGTCGGTGATGTCATGCTTGGGATTGACATAGACCGATTCCTGGAGGATCAGATCGTACTTTTCCGTCTCAGCCAGCGTCTTCACGACTTTGTTGGCGCGTTCGATGACTTGCTGGAGCTCTTCATTTTTGCGGGTGTTCAGGTCTTCCTGAAACTCACGGCGCTTGCGCTGGAAGTCCCGATCCTGATCGACAAGCTGCTTTTGCCGCGAAACACGCTGGCTCTCGGCAAGCGTTGGGGCTTCACGCTCAAACTTGTCGGAGAGTGTTTTCAGCTGGGTCGCCAGATCGTTCAGCTCTTTTTCACGCTTGCTGAATTCCTGCTCCAGTTTGGTTTGGGCGGCTTTCGCGGAATTGGCTTCCCGGAAAATCCGGTCCAGGTTGACAATCCCGACCTTGAACTCCTGCGCACTTGCGGAGATACCCGCCAGTGCAATGGCAACGCCCAGGAAAATTTTGATTGAAAAATGCTTCATTAGAAAGATGTACCAATTTGGAATTGCAACCGCTCTATTCTATCGCCTGGCATTTTGCGCAGCGGCGTCGCAATAGCGATGCGCAAGGGCCCCACTGGGGAAATCCAGCTGATACCAATACCTGTGGAGGCCCGCAGGTCATTCACACGGAAACGCTCATTCTCACCAAAAACGTTGCCTGCGTCCACAAACCCATAAAGGCGCAAGGTACGGTCATTGCCCGCACCAGGAAACGGAGCAATGAGTTCGGCATTGAGCGTGAGCTTCTTCGGACCACCGATAGCGAGATCGGATGCATCTCGCGGGCCCAATGAGCCCTGCTCAAACCCGCGCACGGAACCCAGGCCACCCGAATAGTAGTTCTTGAAGAGCGGATAAGGTTGGCCACTCAGGCCTTTACCCCAGCCAAACTCGCCATTAAGCGCAATCGTGAACTGCTTGTTGAGCGGAATGTATTTTTGAGCCTGGTAATTGGCTCGCACAAATTTAATATCGCCGGCAACACCCCAATCACCATACACGCGCTGGTACAGGCCCGAGGTAGGTACCAGCGCACTGTCGCGGCTGTCGCGCGACCAGCCCACGGTCAGCGGAATCGAGTTGCTTGTATAGCCGAACTGGTTTGCATAGTTCAGGTAGCTCACTGGCAGATTGGTGCCCGGCACGATCTTCAATTGCTCGTAACCAGTACCGAAATAAACCGTGTCGTTCTCGGTAAACGGGACACCGAAACGAATGCTTGCGCCCCGCGTTTTCAGGCTGTAGTCACCACCTTGGCCAGAGGTAGGCTTCGACGTGCGGTCATAGACATCAATGGTGCGCGAAATGCCGTCGGCCGTGAAATACGGATCAATGGTGCTGAGCACAATCTGGCGGTTTGACTTGCTGGTGTTGACTTCAACGCCCAGGTAATTGCCGGAGCCAAAAACGTTTTCCTGCTTGATGCCGAATACCAGCGAGAGGCTGTCCGCACTGGAATAGCCCGCACCAAGCTGCAAATTACCGGTTGGTTTTTCAACCACGTTCACCGTAATGTCGACCTGGTCGTTTGTGCCGGTCACTTCCTGCGTTTCTACATTCACATCTGTAAAGAAGCCCAGGCGGTCGACACGGTCGCGGGAAAGCCGGATTTTGTCGCCGTCGTACCAGGACGACTCAAACTGGCGGAACTCGCGACGCACGACTTCATCGCGCGTGCGATTGTTTCCGGCCACGTTGATGCGCCGCACATAAGCACGGCGGGATGGTTCTGCCTGAAGCACAAATGCCACGCGGTTATTGACACGGTCGATTTCCGGCACCGCTTCGACGCGGGCAAAAGCGTAGCCAAAAGTGCCGAAATAGTCGCTGAACGCCTTGGTCGTTTCAGCGACCTCGTCCGCGTTGTAGGCTTCACCAGGCGTGATTTTCACGAGTGTCTTGAACTCTTCTTCCTTGTTCAGGTAGTTGCCCTCAAGCTTGACGCCCGAAACCACAAAACGCTCGCCCTCGGTCACGTTGACGGTGATGGCAATGCTTTGCTTGTCCGGGGAAATCGCAACCTGGGTAGAGTCGATCTTGAACTCGAGGTAGCCCCGTGAAAGGTAGTAGGAGCGCAGCGTTTCAATATCGGCATTGAGCTTGGTGCGCGAATAACGATCCGACTTGGTGTACCAGCTGAGCCAGCCACCTGTGTCAAGGTCAAAGAGGCTCAGGAGGGTTGACTCGCTGAACGCCTTGTTGCCTGTAATGTGGATTTCCTTGATCTTCGCGACATCGCCTTCGGTCACACTGAAAGTCAGGTTGACCCGATTGCGTTCGATCGGCGTGACGGTGGTGACAATTTCAACGCCGTACAGGCTCTTGTTGATGTACTGGCGCTTGAGCTCCTGCTCCGCCTTGTCGGCGAGCGCCTTGTCGAACGGCTGGCCGTCCGCAACACCGGCCTCGCGGAGTGCCTTCTTGAGCGCGTCCTTGTCGAACTCCTTGGCACCCACAAAGTCCACGTCAGCGACGGTGGGACGCTCTTCAACGATCACCACCAATACGTCGCCACTGACTTCAAGTCTCACGTCCTTGAACAGACCCAGCCCAAACAGCGCACGAATGGCGGTGGAACCCTTGTCGTCGTTATAGGTTTCGCCGACCCGAAAGGGCAAGGAGGCAAAAATGGTTCCGGGCTCAACACGCTGCAAGCCTTCAACCCGGATATCGCGCACCGTGAAAGGGTCAACGGCCCAAGCCGAACTGGCTGCAAAAAGACCGGCGGCGATAGCGCAAACTGCACGAACTTTGAAGCGATTTATTTGTTTTTGCATGAAATGTAAGGAATTAGCCCAAAAGCCGGGTGACATCGTTAAACAGGGCAACGCACATCATGCCCAGCAGGATTGCAACGCCACCGCGCTGCAACCGGTCCATCCAGGCGTCAGACACGCCCCGGCCGGTGATCCCCTCCCAAAGATAATACATCAGGTGCCCCCCATCCAGAACCGGCAGCGGCAGTAAATTCAGGACACCAAGGCTCACGCTGATAAGGGCCAAAAACAGCAGATAACTGCTCCACCCAAGGCTTGCCGACTTCCCCGCATAGTCCGCAATCGTGAGCGGGCCACTCAGGTTTTTTAGTGATGCCTCGCCGATGACCATTTTTCCCATCATCTTGAGCGTGAGCAGTGAAACCTGCCAGGTACGGACGGCGCCTTGCCACAAACCATCGACGGGGCCGTAACGCACCGTGACAAACTCGGGAGGGGCTCCCACATAGGCCTCAATCCGGGGCACCATCACCCCGTTCACTGCCTTGAGCTCAGGCGTCACTTGCAGCGCCAGGGATGCGCCGGCACGGCTGATTTGCCATGTCTGCGGGACAACGGCAGCGCTCGCACCGGGCGAGCGGGCAGAGGTACGTATCACTTCGCGCAGCTGTTGCCCATCCACAATGGCCGTCTCGCCGATGCGAAGCACGAGATCGTCGGCACGCAGTCCGGATTTTTCGGCGGCGCCCCCGGGCATCACATTACCAATCACGGGACGGGTCCAGGGGCCGAGAATGCCAATTTTCCTGAACAGGTCGGCATCTGCTTCGGGAGCACCCAGCGTACTGAGGGGCAACCGCACCGTCTGCCCTGACGCTGCGCCATCGCTGCCAAGCACCAAGGTGAGGTCGCGACCATCCAGTGCACCTTGGGTGAGCCTCCAGCGCAAGTCTTCAAAAGAATGAACGACTTCCAGGTCGTCGCCTTCAAAAGCCGCCTGCTGAACCGTTTCTCCGCCATCCAGGCCAGCCTTTTCGGCAAGCGATCCTGCCACCGGGCTGGCCAAAATGGCTTTGGGCTCCTGCAAGCCACTCCAGTTGACCACGGCGTACAGCAACACGGCCAGCAGCAAATTGGCGGCCGGGCCGGCGGCCACCACGGCAACCCGCGATTTCAGCGGCTGGGTATTAAAAGCCAGATGGCGCTCGGATGGATCCACCGGGGCCTCACGCTCATCCAGCATCTTGAC
This sequence comes from Polaromonas sp. P1_E11, assembly GCF_056405995.1. Lineage (NCBI taxonomy): Bacteria > Pseudomonadati > Pseudomonadota > Betaproteobacteria > Burkholderiales > Comamonadaceae > Polaromonas > Polaromonas sp. P1_E11. The sequence goes on along the minus strand of NZ_JBFUBA010000008.1, from coordinate 68,623 downwards.
GTAGCCGCCCAGGGGCAGCATGCCGATGGAAAACTCTGTCGACTTGTTTTTGAGCTTCCAGGTGTAAATAGGTTTGCCGAATCCGATGGAAAACTTCAGGACCTTGATGCCACACGCCACTGCGACGCGGTAATGGCCGTATTCGTGCACGGCAATCAGGATACCGAGAGTCACAACGAAAGAAACCAGTGTCAGCATCTCAGGACTCCAGACGTTGGGTGATTTGAGTGGCAACGCGGCGGGCTTGCGCATCCAGCGCCAGCAAGCCCTCTATATCGTCCACCTGAGAGACTGCCGCGGCCTCCAAAGTTGCATGGTTTACATGATGAATGTGGTCGAAGCGGATGCGCCGGTCCAAAAAGGCCGCCACAGCAATCTCATTGGCTGCGTTCAGTACCACGCAAGTGCCCGGCGGCGCATGCAAACTCTCCCAGGCCAAAGGCAGGCAGGGAAAGCGCTGAAAGTCCGGGACCTCGAATGTCATGGCGGCCATGCGGGCAAAATCCAGGCGCGCCGTGCCGCTTTCGATCCGTTCCGGCCAGGACAGGCCATAAGCTATCGGCACCCGCATATCCGGCGTACCCAGCTGGGCCATCACCGATGCGTCATGGAACTGCACCATCGAATGGATGATTTGCTGCGGATGGATCACCACCTCGATCTGCTCCGGCACGACACCAAACAGGTACTTGGCTTCAATCACCTCCAAAGCCTTGTTCATCATCGTGGCCGAATCCACAGAAATCTTGCGGCCCATCGAAAAATTCGGGTGCGTGCAGGCCTGCTCGGGCGTTACGTCGCGCAGAGTTGCCGGATCACGGGCGCGAAAAGGACCGCCCGACGAGGTCAGCATGATTTTTTCGATGCGCCGGGGCCACACCGCCGGGTCTTCGGGCAATGACTGGAAAATGGCCGAATGCTCACTGTCAATCGGCAGCAACCGGGCTCCCCCTTCACGAACCGCCCGCATAAACACTTCGCCGCCGACAACGAGGGCCTCCTTGTTGGCGAGCAGCAGGCGCTTGCCCGCCTTTGCGGCCGCCATGCACGGGCCCAACCCGGCAGCGCCCACAATAGCGGCCATCACGGTATCCACCAACTCGTGCGACGCTATCATTTCGAGAGCGTCTTGCGCCCATAGAACCTGCACCGGAAGCTGATTTACCTTGATCTTCTCGGCCAGCAAACGGGCATGCGGCTCACTGGCCATCACCGCGTATTGGGGTTTGAACTGGGCGCACTGCGCCAGCATCAAGTCCGTTTGGGTTGCCGCGCTGAGGGCAAATACCTCAAAGCGCCCAGGGTGGCGGGCGATGACATCAAGCGTGTTGACACCAATGGACCCCGTGGAGCCCAAAACGGTCACACGCTGCTTTTCAAAGGACATACGGGAGCAAAGCCTAAAGGGTAACCAGCATCATTGCCAGGGGCAGCGTGGGCAATAGCGCGTCGACCCGGTCGAGCACGCCGCCGTGGCCCGGCAACAGTCCGCTCGAGTCCTTCACCCCGGCACTGCGCTTGATAAGAGACTCGACCAGATCGCCCACCACACTCATGGCGGCCAGGAAAATAACCGCCAGCAGCATGACGACCACGCCGTGATGATCAGCCAGGCGGCTGTAAAGCGTGGCGTCAGCCCAGAAGCCACCGCCAATGCCCGCACGGCCTAGCCACACCCAGGCCAGCGACAGCGCCACCACACCGACCATGCCGCCCCACACGCCCTCCCAGCTTTTACCCGGGCTGATTGAAGGAGCCAGCTTGCCCCTGCTGAACCGGCCTCCCAGGGCGCGACCCGCAAAGTAGGCAAAGATATCGGCCACCCAGACCAGCAGCAGAACGGACAGCAAAAAGTCAATGCCCGCCACACGGGCCTGGGCCACGGCCAGCCAGGCGACCAACAACGCAGCCAGCCCCCCTGAAAGGCGAATTACCTTGGGTATGCGCGGCCAGCCCGCCACGCCATTGCGAAGCAACCAGCCACCGGCAAGCACCCAGGCAGCACCTGCAGCAGCCCACAGAAGCGGTAGCGGTTTTACGAGCAGGCCAAAGTACCACGCGAGCGCGCACAGCCCGACACAAACGGCGGCGAGTCCCACAGAGGCTCCCTGCCCGAGCGCATTCAGCCGGCCCCACTCCCAGGCACCTGCAGCAATCAACAGCAGCGCGACGGCACAAAAGGGCTCTGGCGTCTTGTAGAAAAGGGCTGGCAGCAAAATAGCCAGAAGGACAATCGCTGTGATCACGCGCTGTTTAAGCATCAGGCAGCCTTTGTATTTTCATTGGTGCTGCGGCCACTGACCTGGGCGGAGGTCTTGCCGAAGCGTCGTTCGCGAGTCCGAAAGACGGCGATCGCCTCGTCCAGCGCCGCCTCGTCAAATTCAGGCCACAACCTGTCGGAGAAATGCAGCTCTGAATAAGCTGCCTGCCACAGCAAAAAATTACTGATCCGCAACTCACCTCCTGTGCGAATCAGCAGGTCCGGGTCCGGCACGTGCGCCAGCGCCATCTCGCTGTCCAGCGACAGTTCGGTAATGGCTTCACCGCGGCTGGCCAACCTGTTCGCAGCCTGGGCAATATCCCAGCGGCCGCCGTAGTTGAAGCACACATTAAAAACCAGCCGCTGGTTGGCTGAGGTGTCGAGTTCAGCTTGCGCCAGCCCTGCCTGGACTTTCTCGGAGAGCCGCTGGCGGTCTCCGACAAAACGCAGTTGCACGCCGTTGGCATTCAGGCTGGGGACTTCCTTGGAAAGAGAATAGGCCAGCAACTCCATCAGCCCGGACACTTCTTCAGCCGGCCGGTTCCAGTTCTCGGAAGAAAAAGCGAAAACCGTGAGGACGCCGATGCCGCGGTCCAGGCAGGCGCGAACGCAGCGGCTGAGCGAATCAACGCCCTGCTTGTGGCCAGCAATGCGGGGTAAAAACCGTTTGGTCGCCCAGCGACCATTGCCATCCATGACGATGGCAACGTGGTGCGGGACTATGGGATGGGTGGTGGCCATGGTGAATCAGGCCAGACGACGAGGCGTCAAACCGCCATGATGTCTTGTTCCTTGCCGGCGACCAGTTTGTCGACTTCGGCAATGAAACGGTCCGTGAACTTCTGGATATCGTCCTGCGAACGGCGTTCGTCGTCCTCGGAAGCGAGCTTGTCCTTGACGAGTTTCTTGACGCCGTCATTGGCATCGCGGCGCAGGTTGCGAATGGCCACTTTGGCGTGCTCCCCTTCGGCGCGCACGACCTTGGTGAGTTCGCGGCGGCGCTCTTCGGTCATGGCCGGCATGGGCACGCGGATCAGGTCGCCCTGCGCGGCCGGATTGAGTCCCAGGTCTGAATCACGGATGGCCTTTTCGATCTTGGCGCCCATGCCTTTTTCCCAAGGCGAGACGCTGATGGTGCGGGCGTCGAGCAACGACACATTGGCCACCTGGCTGATCGGCACCATGGAGCCGTAATAGTCAACATGCACGGTATCGAGCAAACCGGGGTTGGCGCGGCCCGTGCGGATCTTGGTCAGGCCATTTTTGAACGAGTCAATGGACTGCTGCATCTTTTGCTCTGCCTGCTGCTTGACTTCAACAATGCTCATGGTCGAATCTCCGGATTTTTATAGCGAAAAAGAACAAGCTGGGACAGGAGGCTCAGACGTGAACCAGGGTTCCCTCGTCCTCGCCCTGCACAACGCGCTTGAGCGCACCGTGCTTGAAAATGCTGAACACCTTGATGGGGAGTTTCTGGTCGCGACACAACGCAAAGGCCGTGGCGTCCATGACCTCCAGGTTCTTGCCCATGGCTTCATCAAACGTGATGTTGGTGTAGCGCGTGGCTTTCGGGTCTTTCTTGGGGTCCGCAGTGTACACGCCATCGACCTTGGTGGCCTTCAGCACGATCTCGGCGCCGATCTCCGCGCCGCGCAGTGCGGCCGCCGTGTCTGTGGTGAAAAACGGGTTGCCGGTGCCGGCCGCAAAGATGACGACTTTGCCCTCTTCGAGGTACTGCAGGGCTTTGGGGCGAACATAAGGCTCGACCACGCGCTCAATGCCGATGGCCGACATGACACGAGCGATCAGCCCGGCCTTGTCCATGGTGTCACCCAGGGCCAGCGCGTTCATCACGGTGGCCAGCATGCCCATGTAGTCAGCGGTGGCGCGGTCCATGCCGACAGAACCGCCGGCCACACCGCGGAAGATATTGCCGCCGCCGATCACGACCGCCACTTCGACACCCATGCGGGTGACTTCGGCAATCTCTTCCACCATGCGCACGATGGTCGCACGGTTGATGCCAAAGGCATCATCCCCCATCAAGGCCTCACCTGACAGTTTTAACAAGATTCGCTTGTAGGCTGGCATGTGAGAGCTTTCTTTGTTGGGTTGTCTGAAGTTTAGCGGCCTTCCGGCTGGACTGAAATGCTCAAGCAGCCTTGGCGGCGGCGACCTGGGCGGCGACTTCGGCAGCGAAATCATCCACCTTTTTCTCAATACCTTCACCCACGACATACAGCGTGAAAGACTTGATCGTCGTGGCTTTTTCCTTGAGCATCTGCTCGACGGTCTGCTTGTCGTTCTTGACGAAAGTCTGGTTGTACAGGCTGACTTCCTTCAGGTACTTCTGCACGCCACCTTCGATACGCTTTGCAACAATTTCAGCGGACTGGACGGCCTTGCCTTCGGCTTGTGCCTTGGCGGCATCTTCAGCGGCTTTGGCTGCAGCAACCGAGCGCTCCTTGGCGACCAGTTCGGCGGGAACTTCAGCGCTGGACAGGGACACAGGCTTCATCGCGGCCACATGCATGGCGACATCCTTGGCGGCGGCTTCGTCGCCTTCAAACTCCACAACCACACCGATGCGCGTGCCGTGCAGGTAAGAGGCCAGCTTGCTGCCCGAGAAACGCTTGAAGCGGCGCACGCTCATGTTTTCGCCGATCTTGCCGATCAGGCCCTTGCGCACGTCTTCCACCGTCGGGCCAAAGCCGTCCAGCGTCAGGGGCATGGCGCCAACGGCTTCCACATCTGCAGGGTTGTTCTTGACGATGCCTTCGACCACGGCTTTGGTGAAAGCCAGGAAGCTGTCGTTCTTGGTCACGAAGTCGGTTTCGCAATTGATTTCCACTAGCGCGCCCACATCGCCTTCGCGGTGCGCAGCCACAACGCCTTCGGCGGTGACGCGGGAAGCGGCCTTGCCGGCCTTGCTGCCGAGCTTGACGCGCAGGATTTCTTCAGCTTTTTCGAAGTTGCCTTCGGCTTCGGTCAGTGCTTTCTTGCACTCCATCATGGGGGCGTCGGTCTTGGCGCGCAGTTCAGCGACCATGCTTGCAGTAATTGCCATCTTTGATTCTCCGTTTTGTCGTTTTGACACGCTGGAAGCGATCAATTCGCACCCAGCTTTTCGTTAGGTTGTGAAAAAGGGGCTACGCGAGCCCCTTTTTCGCGTCTGGCGCAGAGCCGAAAACTATCAGGCGGCTGCGTTTTCCACTTCCACGAACTCATCCGAGCTCTCAGCCGAAACCGCCTTGACGACGTCGTTCACGGCATTGGCGCGGCCTTCGATGATCGCGTCGGCGATACCGCGGGCGTACAGGGCGACAGCCTTGGAGGAGTCGTCATTGCCTGGGATCACGTAGTCGATGCCGATAGGCGAGTGATTGGAGTCAACCACGCCGATCAATGGAATGCCGAGCTTCTTGGCTTCCAGGATCGCGATTTTGTGGAAGCCCACGTCGATCACGAAGATGGCGTCCGGCAGAGCGTTCATGTCCTGAATGCCGCCGATGTCTTTTTCAAGCTTTTCGATTTCGCGCTTGAAGGTGAGCTGTTCTTTTTTGCTGATGGAATCAAGGCCGGCTTCCTGCTGGGCCTTCATTTCTTTCAAGCGCTTGATGGAAGTCTTGACCGTCTTGAAGTTGGTCAGCATGCCGCCCAGCCAGCGCTGGTCAACATAGGGAACACCGGCGCGCTTGGCTTCGGTGGCGACGATGTCGCGAGCCTGGCGCTTGGTGCCTACCATCAGGATGGTGCCGCGGTTGGCAGACAGCTGCTTCGCGAACTTCATCGCTTCCTGGTACATCGGAAGCGACTTCTCCAGGTTGATGATGTGAATACGATTGCGATGGCCGAAGATGTACGGGGCCATCTTGGGGTCCCAGAAGCGGGTCTGGTGTCCGAAATGAACGCCTGCTTCCAGCATTTCGCGCATAGTGGTCGACATAGGAATACTCCAAAAGGTTGTGTCTAAAATCAGCGCTTATCGCCCCGTTAGCCTCTTTCGAGATTTCCGGGGCAACACCTTGAGTGGCTGATTTGCGATTTGCCTTGCAAACAACAAAATCGTCATTTGCAAAGCCTGTCGAGTATAACACCCTCCTGACCCATGAGCCAGATGCCCTCCTCAGGCGACCTCCATGCCACTCGCCAGGCCATGACGGCCGGCCAGACCTCCTCCCAGCGGGTTTTCCAGCAGGCCCGTGCCACGGCCCAAAGTGACGCCTGCCGCCACGTTTTCATGCCGGGAAACCCGCAAAACGATGCCGAAACGGTGGACAACCGCATCCCGGACGCTACAGGACTTCCGCTTGCCGGTATCCCGGTGTCGGTCAAGGACCTGTTCGACGTGGCAGGCCAAACCACCGCAGCCGGATCCACCGTGCTGGCGGGCGCCGCGCCCGCCGCAGAAGACTGCCCTGCCGTGGCACGTCTGCGCGCTGCCGGCGCCAGGTTCATGGGGCGTACCAACATGGTCGAGTTCGCCTTCTCCGGCGTCGGCATCAACCCGCACTACGGCACACCCGTCAACCCGGCCGACCCGAAGGTGGCGCGTATTTCCGGGGGTTCGTCCTCCGGTGCGGCGGTCTCGGTAGCCACGGGCGCAGCCCTGGTCGGGCTCGGCTCCGACACCGGCGGATCGATCCGCATCCCGGCGGCGCTTTGCGGCATCGTCGGCTTCAAAAGCACCGCGCGCCTGGTGCCCACGCAAGGTGCCCTGCCCTTGTCCACCAGCCTGGACACCGTGTGCGCCCTGACCCGCTCGGTGCGCGACGCAGTCACCGTGCATGAGGTTCTGGCGGCACGCAAGGTCCAACTGCCCGGCAAACCGCTCACCTCCTGCCGCCTGGCTGTTGCCCGCACCGTGATGCAGGACCTCCTGGACAACACCGTTGCCGAAGCGTTTGGGCGCAGCCTGCGGATCCTTCGCCAGGCGGGCGCGCATATTGAAGAAATCGGACTGGAAGAGATCGGCGAGCTGGCCGCCATCAATGCCACCGGCGGCCTCTCGGCGGCGGAAAGTTATGCCTGGCACCGAACGCTGATTGCCAGACACCAGGCCGAATACGACCCGCGCGTGGCCTTGCGCATTCTGCGCGGCGCAAGCATGAGTGCGGCCGACTACATCGACCTGCTGGCCGCCCGCAAGGCCTGGGTGGCCCGCATGGAAACACGCCTGCAAGGCTTTGACGCAGTACTCTCGCCCACCGTCCCCATCGTCGCGCCGCCGATCGCCGGTTTGCTGGGTGACGATGCCGAATTTTTCCGGGTCAACGGCCTGCTGCTGCGCAACACCTCCGTGGTGAACATGCTCGACGGTTGCGCCATTTCCCTGCCCTGCCACACGCCCGGCCAGTTGCCTGTGGGCCTGATGCTCTGGCATGCGGCGCTGCATGACGACGCGGTGCTGGACCTGGCACTGCAGGTGGAACCCGCCCTGGCGAATTCGCTATAAAAACAATAGCTGCTTGCGCTCATTCCCATTGGCTTGAAAGCCTTTTTCTTAAAAAAATGTACAAGAACATCTCTCCAGCCCCGCACCCCGTGCCTGCCCCACCTGACCGCGGGAGCCTCGCATGAGGGTTGCCGTCATTGGCGCCGGCATCATCGGCATCACCACCGCTTACGAGCTGGCCCTGGACGGCCACGAGGTCACCGTCTTTGAACGCCGCGGTGCGGCGGCCGAAGAAACCAGCTTTGCAAACGCCGGCCTGGTGGCGCCCGGGTATGTCACGCCCTGGGCCGCGCCGGGTATGCCGGGCAAGGTCATCAGCCATCTTTTCAGCCGCCACGCACCGGTCAAGCTCGGCCTGCCCCTGTCGGGCCGCGACCTGGCCTGGATGTGGAAATGGTTCCGCGCCTGCAAGCTCGAAACCTATCTGGCCAACCGCGCACGCATGCAGCGACTGGCCTTCTACAGCCGCGAAAGGCTGCACTACCTGACGGCCGAGCTTGAGCTCGAGTACGACGGCAGCCCCGGCTACATGGTGCTGCTGCGCTCTGAAAAAGACAGCAAGCTGGTGCAGCCGGGCCTGGCCGTGCTGCGCGACGCCGGCGTGGTGTTCAAGGAAATCGGCCCCGACGAGGTGCGCAAGATCGAGCCGGCGCTGAGCCCGGACACCGACTTCCTGGGCGCCGTGCACTTGCCGAACGACGAGGTGGCCAATTGCCGCCAGTTTGCCCTGCTGCTGAAGAACGAAGCCCAGCGCATCGGCGTGAATTTTGAGTTCAATACGGCTGTAACCCAATTGGAACGGGCGCAACCAGCTAGCATTTTGATAGCAGGCGAAACCAGCCCCCGCGGCTTCGACCATGTGGTCATGTGCGCCGGCCTGGCGTCCGCGGAACTCCTGAGGCCGCTGGGCCTGAAGATTCCCATGGCGGCGGTTTACGGTTACTCCATCAGCGCGCCGATCCGCGAACCGCTGAACGCACCGCGCAGCGCACTGATGGACGAGCGCTACAAGGTCGCGATTTCCCGCCTGGGCAACCGCGTGCGCGTGGCCGGCAGCGCCGAAATCGGCGGCACGCTTGACAACAAGCGGGCGTCGTCCATCCAGACGCTGTACAAGGTGCTGCACGACTGGTTCCCGGGTGCGGCCCAGCTTTCCAACACCGGTGCCAGCGTGCAGGAATGGAAAGGCGCCCGTCCCATGCTGCCCGATGGGCCGCCCATCATCGGCGACAGCGGCATTCCCGGCCTCTGGCTCAACCTGGGGCATGGCTCCAGCGGCTGGGCCCTCAGTTGCGGCAGCGCGCGGGTGCTGGCCGACCTGATGGCCGGCAAAAACGCCGACATCGACATGGAAGGCCTAGGAGTTGCCCGCCTGGGCTGAAACCACCCCGCGTCTACGCCCAAAGCCCGGCCTGCCGGGCTTTTTGCTTTGCGCGGCCGCACAATCGGGCCATGCGAAAAATTTCCAGTGCCCGCAGCGAGCCGCTTCACAGCGTGGCGGCCACGCGTGAACTTGAGCGGCATGCCGCCGCCGGGCTTGCGCCCCACACGCTGATGCAGCGGGCCGGCCTCTCGGTGGCACGTCTGGCGCTGGCGCTGGCGCCACATGCGCAGCGCATCTGGATCGCCTGTGGGCCCGGCAACAATGGCGGCGACGGTTTTGAGGCCGCCATGCACCTGCACCGGTGGGGCAAAACCGTGGTCGTGACCTGGACCGGGCCGCCCACCGGCAAAACCAGCCTGCCACCCGACGCCCATGCCTCGCGCGAACGCGCCATCGCCGCGGGCGTGCCCATGGCGGCACAGCCGCCCGATGATTTTGATTTCTGCATCGACGCCCTGCTGGGCATAGGCGGTGCGCTGGACCCTGAGCGCCCAGGCACGGGCTTGATGCTGGAATGGCTGGGGCGAATGCAGGCCGGCAGTGCGCCGCGGCTGGCCGTAGACGTGCCAACCGGGCTGGATGCGGACACGGGGTCTGCTACACATTTGATAGCTGCTTGCGCTCGTCCGCCGGGCGCTGCAGCCATTTTTACCTTAAGCCTTTTAACCCTGAAGACCGGGCTGTTCACCGCCGGCGGCCGGGATTGGGCGGGCCAGGTTTGGTTTGACGATCTCGGTGTCCGCGAAAAGCAGGCGGCAACCCCAAGCCAGACGGGCGCCTGGTTGTTGGGCGCCGACCATGCCGGCCAGCCGCCCCGTTCAGCCAACGCGCATGCCAGCCACAAAGGCAGCTTTGGCGACGTGGCCGTACTGGGGGGAGAATCCACCGCCCACAGCCACATGGCGGGCGCCGCACTGCTGGCGGCGCGTGCCGCCCTGCACGCCGGTGCCGGCCGGGTATTTGTGGCGCTGCTCGGAAGCCCGACCATCGCGGTCGACCCGCAACAACCCGAGCTGATGTTCCGCACGCCCGAGGCACTGGACTTCGCGCAGCAGGTGGTGGTGTGCGGCTGCGGCGGCGGCGAGGCCGTCAAGGCCGTGCTGGCCAGGGTGCTGTCGACAGCCAGGCGGCTGGTGCTGGATGCCGATGCGCTCAATGCCATCGCAGGAGACACGCAGTTCCAGGCGCAGCTCATTGCACGGCACGGCCGCGGCTACCGCACGGTGCTGACACCACACCCGCTGGAAGCTGCCCGGCTGGCCGCCACCACAGCGGCCGCGGTTCAATCCGGCCGGCTGGCTTCGGCCCGGCAGCTTGCCGAGCGGTTTCTGTGTGTGGTTGTGCTCAAGGGCTCAGGAACCGTCATCGCGGCGCCGGGCCGCAGCAGCGCTATCAACAGCACCGGCAACGCCCTGCTGGCTACTGCCGGCACCGGCGACGTGCTGGCGGGCATGGTGGGCGCGCGGCTGGCGGCAGGGCTGGATGCCTTCGACGCTGCCTGCAGTGCCGTGTTTGCACATGGCCGCCTGGCCGATGATTGGGCCGCCCAAGCCCCGGGTGTGGCCCTGACAGCCTCCGGATTGGCCCGTGCACAGGGCCACCGCAAGTGACCGACGCGGCTGATGGCTGAGGCTGATGAGGCCTTACACCAGGATCATCAGCGCAATTTGAATCAGGACGATGAGTACCAGCGCGGACAAATCCACGCCACCCACCGTGGGGATCACGCGGCGCAGGGGTGCCAGCACGGGCTCGGTCAGGCGCCCCAGCAAACCATACGCGGGTGAGCCAGGTTGCACCCATGAAAGGATGGCGAAACCAAGCACCAGGATGAACAGGGTTTGCAGCGACACGCGGATCAGCATCTTCAGCGCAAAGGACAGCAGCGTCAGCAAGGCCACAGGCGCAACCCCGGCAGTCCAAAACGTGCCCCCCAACAGCAGTCCAAACAGCAGGCCCCACAGCAACGCATAGGCCAGTGCCAGCAACGCGGCCGCCAGGATGCTGGCCCAGTCCACCCGGGACTGCATCACCGGCCTGGGCAGCACGCGGCGCAAGGGCTTGACCAGCCAGTCGGTCACAGCCATCACAAAATGGCCGGGCTGGGCCGTCATGTTGACCCGGACCCAGTTCATCCAGGCCCGCAGCAAGGCCGCTGCAATCAGCAGGAAGAACAGCGTTTCAAGCAGGAAGGCCAATACGCGCATCAGCATGGGCAACGTGCCTTGTGCGTACGGAGCGCAGGCAAGGAAAAAGTGTTGTGCGGAAATTTCATGGGTGTCCCGGCGCCTAACGGCGCGGCTTCTTGCCCTGCTTGCGGCCCGGCGGATTGCCTGCCGCCTTCTTGACAGCCGCCTTGAGGGCCTGGATGGGCGATTTGGGCGCCCGTTCACTGCTGCCGGTGCTGCGGCTGGCTGTGCCGCCGCCGCGGCCGCCTGAGCGCGATTCCGAACGTTTTCCAGCGCTTTTGCTGCCTGCCTTGCCGGTTCGGGGCTCCGCCGCATGTCGCGAAGCGCCGCGTTCCTGTGCCGGCAGTTCCGCCGCATGGCCGCCCGTCTTGTCCTTCATGGCGCGTCCGACCAGGTCCTGGCCCTCGTTGACAAGCCGGAAGTCGATCTTGCGGCCGTCCAGGTCCACCCGGCTGACCTGCACCCGCACCCGCGTGCCGATGGCATAACGGATGCCGGTGCGCTCGCCGCGCAGTTCCTGGCGGGCTTCGTCGAATCGGAAGTATTCGCCACCCAGCTCGGTGATGTGCACCAGGCCTTCGACGTACATCGCGTCCAGCGTGACAAAGATGCCGAAGCCCGTGGCTGCCGTGACGACGCCGCCGAATTCCTCACCGAGGTGCTCGCGCATGTACTTGCACTTGAGCCAGGCTTCCACATCGCGGCTGGCTTCGTCGGCGCGGCGCTCGTTGGCGCTGCAGTGCAGGCCGGCGGCCTGCCAGGCGAGCTCGTCGGCACTGGCTTTTTTCGGTTTCTGCGTCGGCTCCTTGACGCGCGCGGCCAATCGTTTGGACAGCTTGGCTTCGGCCTCGCCCGGCGTGGGCAGGGTCGGCAGCTGGTACTTGGCCTTGTTGAGCACAGCCTTGATGACGCGGTGCACCAGCAGATCGGGATAACGCCGGATCGGGCTGGTGAAGTGCGTGTAAGCCTCATAGGCCAGGCCGAAGTGACCGCTGTTCATGGGTGTGTAGATCGCCTGCTGCATGGAGCGCAGCAGCATCGAGTGGATTTGCTGTGCGTCCGGCCGGTCCTTGGTGGCCAGCGCGATCTTCTGGAATTCGCCGGGCGCCGGGTCATCGGTGATGGTCATGCCGATGCCGGCCGCCTTCAGGTAGTTGCGCAGCATTTCCTTCTTCTCGGGCGTCGGGCCTTCGTGCACACGGTACAGGCCCACGTGCTTGCTTTGCGAGATGAAGTCCGCCGAGCAGACATTGGCCGCCAGCATGGCTTCTTCAATCAGGCGGTGCGCCACATTGCGCGTGCGGGGCACGATTTTTTCAATCCGGCCCGCTTCGTCGCAAACAATCTGGGTCTCGGTGGTTTCAAAATCCACCGCGCCGCGTTCGCCGCGCTCCTTGAGCAGCGCCTGGTATACGTCGTGCAGGTCGAGCAGGTGCGGCACCAGCGCCTTGCGCTGCGCAGCTTCAGGGCCGCGTGTGTTGGCCAGGATGGCGGCCACTTCGGTATAGGTAAAGCGCGCCTGGCTGAACATCACCGCCGGGTAGAACTGGTAGGCGTGAACCTCGCCCTTGGCATTGACCAGCATGTCGCAGACCATGCACAGGCGCTCGACATTCGGGTTGAGCGAGCAAAGGCCATTCGACAATTTTTCCGGCAGCATGGGAATCACACGGCGCGGAAAGTACACGCTGGTAGCGCGGTCATACGCGTCAATGTCGATGGCGCTGCCGGTTTCCACATAGTGGCTCACATCGGCAATCGCCACCAGCAGACGCCAGCCCTTGCCGCGGCCCACTTTGGCGGGCTCGCAATACACGGCGTCGTCAAAGTCGCGGGCATCTTCGCCGTCGATGGTGACCAGCGGCACGTCCGTCAGGTCAATGCGGTGCTTTTTATCCGCAGGCCGCACGGAATCCGGCAGGGTGCGGGCCAGGGCCAGCGCTTCGTCGCTGAATTCATGCGGCACGCCGTACTTGCGCACCGCGATCTCGATCTCCATCCCGGGGTCGTCGATCTCGCCCAGTACTTCCTTGACGCGGCCCACGGGCTGGCCGAACAGCGCCGGCGGCTCGGTGAGTTGCACCACCACCACCTGGCCGGCCTTGGCCGTGCCGGTAGCGCCCTTGGGGATCAGGACATCCTGGCCATAGCGCTTGTCTTCGGGTGCCACCAGCCAGACGCCGCTTTCCTGCAGCAGGCGGCCGATGATGGGATTCGAGGATCGCTCAACAATTTCCGTGACACGGCCTTCGGGCCTGTTTTTGCGGTCGTGCCGCACGATGCGGGCCTTGACGCGATCCTTGTGCAGGACTGCACGCATCTCGTTGGGCGGCAGGTAAATATCTGCTTCGCCGTCATCGCGCAATACGAAACCATGGCCGTCTCGGTGGCCGGAAACAGTGCCCTCGAATTCAGCGAGCAAACCGGATGATTGGGCGGACGATCCGCCCGGATGGGAGTGAGTTGTTTTGATAGAAAGTCTCTTTTCGTTGGAGGCTGCCGGGTTTAAGTATGCAGCCGAAATATTTCAGGAAAATTTGAGGGGCCGAGCCTGAGAAAGCATTGAAGTAATGGTACACTGCTAGCTGTGCCCGGGTGGCGGAATTGGTAGACGCGCACGGTTCAGGTCCGTGTATCGCAAGATGTGGAGATTCGAGTTCTCTCCCGGGCACCAGATACACCAAACAGCTTCTCCAGACTCTTAAACGGACTCTGGGGTAAAGCAAGATTAAAGCCACTGTGACCCAGTGGCTTTTTTTGTGGCCGGGCCTCTTCTTCAGGCCCGGTTTCGCGTCCGCAGTGTCGTTAATCAAACAGGCACGGCAATCAGGTCGTGACCCTGGGTTCCGACGATGCGGGCCCGGGTGAATTCACCCACTTTCAGCGTCTTGCTGATTTTCTCGGGCGGCAGCAGTTTGACCACGCCGTCGATCTCGGGCGCATCGGCATAGGAGCGCCCGGTGCCACCCTTTCGGCCCAGTGCCGGCGCCGAATCCACCAGCACCTGCATGGTTGCACCTATGCGCTGCTGCAGTTTCTGGCTGGACACCGCTTCCGCCACGGCCATGAAGCGGGCGCGCCGCTCCTCACGCAGCTCGATCGGCAGCATGCCGGGAATATCGTTGGCCGTCGCACCTTCTACAGCGCTATAGGCAAAACAGCCTGCACGGTCGATTTTGGCCTCACGCATGAAGTCCAGCAGATGGTCGAACTCCGCTTCCGTCTCGCCGGGAAAACCGGCGATAAAGGTGCTTCGAATCACAATCTCGGGGCAGATTTCGCGCCAGCGCGCAATGCGTTCAAGGTTCTTCTCGCCGCTGGCCGGCCGCTTCATGCGCTTGAGCACATCCGGGTGGCTGTGCTGCAACGGTACATCCAGATAAGGCAGCACCTTGCCGGTGGCCATCAGCGGCAGCACTTCGTCCACACTGGGGTACGGATATACATAATGCAAACGTACCCAGGCGCCATACGGCTCGGCGATCTCGCCCAGCGCCTGCACCAGTTCCAGCATGCGCGTCTTGATGGGCTTGCCATCCCAGAAGCCGGTGCGGTATTTCACATCGACGCCGTAGGCCGAGGTGTCCTGGCTGATCACCAGCAACTCCTTCACGCCACCTTCAAACAGGGCGCGCGCTTCGTTGAGCACGTCGCCGATAGGCCGCGACACCAGGTCGCCGCGCATGGACGGGATGATGCAGAAGGTGCAGCGGTGATTGCAGCCTTCGCTGATCTTCAGGTAGGCGTAATGTTTGGGCGTCAGCTTGATGCCGGCAATGCCAAAGGCATTCGGCACCAGGTCCACGAAAGGATCATGCGGCTTTGGCAGGTTCAAATGCACCGCGTCCATCACCTCCTGTGTGGCGTGCGGGCCCGTCACGGCCAGCACGCTCGGGTGCATCTGGCGTACCAGGTTGCCGCCGCCCTCACCCGCCTTGGCGCCCAGGCAGCCCGTGACGATGACCTTGCCGTTTTCGGCCAGCGCCTCGCCAATGGTGTCCAGGCTTTCCTTGACCGCGTCGTCGATAAAGCCGCAGGTGTTGACGATGACGAGATCCGCACCTTCAAAGGTCTTGGAGGTCTGGTAGCCCTCGGCACTCAATTGCGTGAGGATCAGCTCGGAATCAGTCAGGGCCTTGGGGCAGCCCAGGCTGACAAAGCCGACGCGCGGCGCGGGCTTGGTGTTAACGGAAACAGGTGGGGAAATAACTTCGCTCATGGGGTGTATTGTCTCAGGGTCGCCGATTTCAGGGGACCGCCAGAGATTCAACCCTGGCTTTCATTTCAACGTTTCAGGCCGAAAGCCTGCAACATTTGCTCGCTCTGTTTTTGCATCTGCTCCTGCATCTGCGTGAAAACGTTCTTGGATTGCTCCACATAAGTGCCCATCATGCCCTGCATCATGGGTGACTGCGCATTCATGAACTGCGCCCACATTTCGGGGCTCAGTCCTTTGGACTGCTCGGCCATCTTGACCTGCAGGTCCATGAAGCTCTGCACGTTCTTCTCGAGGTAGGCGCCCATGAAGCTTTGCATCGCATTACCGTAAAAACGGATGATGTTGGCCAGCACGGCTTCGGTAAACATCGGCGCACCGCCGGTTTCTTCTTCGAGAATGATCTGCAGCAGGATGCTGCGCGTCAAGTCTTCATTGGTCTTGGCATCGCGCACCACAAAATCAGCGCTGTCCATCACCAGCTGGCGGACTTCCGTGAGCGTGATATAGGCCGATGTCTCGGTGTCGTACAGCCTGCGATTCGGGTACTTCTTGATCACACGTGAAGCCGCAGCCTTGCCGGCAGCCCGGCCGCTTTTGGCGCCGGGAGTGCCGTCGGCAGAGGCGTCGCCCTGTGAAGGCGGCGTGCCGGATGACGGGCTGGTGGATTTGCTTTTTGGCACTGATTTCTCCTCTGAATGACGACCGGCGCCGAAACGCCGGGACTCAATACATTCTAGGAATTCTGATGTACTCAATCCCCTTGGTTTACCCTGTGTGCCAGTCCGCATTACAAAGAATGCAGATCTGGATCAGGAACCGTCGAGGGAATTGGTAGGCGCGATTGGACTCGAACCAACGACCCCCACCATGTCAAGGTGGTGCTCTAACCAGCTGAGCTACGCGCCTAAGGACTGTTCGAAGCTCGTATTGTAGCAAAGCAAAACGGCTATCTTGCTTCGCCCCGAAAATTTGCCGAAAAAAGTCCTGCAGCCGGGTTCAACGTCTCCGCGCGGACCGCACGCCCGGCACCTCGGCCACGACGGCCAGCACCTGGTTAAGCCGGCCCGATTGCGCAACTTCCACAGTGAATGTCATCCACGCCGTGCCGCCGCGGTTGTCCTTGACCGACTGTGTCTGCACACCAATCACGTTCATTTTTTCTTTGGCGAATACCTCGGAAATATCGCGCAGCAAGCCCTGCCTGTCTGCTGCCTCCACGGCCACATCCACCGGATACACCGCGCCATCCGCCGTCTTGGGTGCGTTCCATTCAACCTCAATCACGCGGTCGGGGCTGCCGCTGGCCATGTTGCGAAAATTGCTGCAGTCGCTGCGGTGGATGCTGACCCCTTTGCCCTTGGTGACGAAACCTAGGATTTCATCCGGCGGCGCCGGCTTGCAGCATTTGGCCAATTGCGTCAGCAGGGAACCCATGCCGACCACCAGCACACCGCCGCCACTTTTGGATTTCTGATTCGGTGGACGCGCTTTTTTTGCCAGCACATAGTCGTCCTGGCTCAACACGGGTTCGGGTGGCCTGAGCATGTTTTCAATCGTGCGCAGTGACAACTCGTCCTTGCCCACTACTTCAAACAAATCATCCGCCGCCTTGAAGCCGAGTTGCACCGCCAGATCATCAAGCTTCATGGCGGTCTTGCCCTCGCGCTGAAGCAGTTTTTCCACAGCCTCGCGGCCCCGGGCCACTGTCTGTTCCATCGCCAGCGCGTTGAACCATGCGCGGACTTTCGACTTTGCACGGTGGCTGCACAGAAAGCCAAGCTCGGGGTTAAGCCAGTCGCGCGAGGGGCCACCTTCCTTCACGGTGATCACTTCAACCGTCTGGCCATTTTGCAAGGGCGTATTCAGCGGCACCATGACACCGTCAATGCGCGCGCCCCGGCAACGGTGCCCCAGGCTGGTGTGCACGCTGTAAGCAAAATCCACCGTTGTCGCGCCCTGCGGCAATTCCACAATGGCGGCGTCAGGGGTCAGTACGTAGATGCGGTCTTCGAACAGGCCCTGCTTGGCATCGCGTGCACGCTGGGAGGCTGGGCCCGAGAGGTCCCTCTCCCACGCCAACAGTTGCCGCAGCACGGCGATCTTGGCGTCATATTCGCTGCTGGCCGACACGCCCGCGTAACCCTTGGCACCCGCCTCTTTATAGGCCCAATGCGCAGCCACGCCATGCTCGGCATGGTCATGCATGGCCTGCGTGCGCACCTGTATCTCCACCGCCCGCCCGCCGTCGTCGCGCACCACGGTGTGCAATGACTGATAGCCATTGGACTTGGGCTTGGCGATGTAGTCGTCAAACTCGCCGTCCACCGGCGTGAAGCGCGAATGTACAAAACCGAGCGCGGCATAACAGCCCTTCACGTCGGCGGCAATCACGCGCAAGGCACGGATATCAAACACCTGCTCGAAGTCCAGCGACTTGCCGCGCATTTTTTTGACAATGCTGTAGATGTGCTTGGGCCGGCCCTGCACCAGCGCGGCAATGCCGTTCTGGTTCAGCTCGCGCTCCAGCTGCGCGCGCAAAGCCTCCATGAAGCCTTCGCGCTCCACGCGTTTTTCATCCAGCAGGCGGGCTGTCTGTTTGTAGGTATCGGGCTCCAGGAAGCGGAAGGCCAGGTCTTCCATTTCCCATTTGATCTGCCAGATGCCCAGACGGTTGGCCAGCGGCGCAAACACATGCAGGGATTCATGCGCCAATGCCAATGGTGCAGGTTGGCGGGTGGCCGCGTAGTGGCGCAGGGTTTGAAGCCGCGACGCCAGCCGCAACATCACCACCCGCAGGTCACGCGAGAACGCCAGCAGCATCTTGCGCACGTTTTCGGTTTGCGCAGCCGGGTCGTCGAGCAAGTGCGCCTTGGCATTGGCCGTGCGAGCCTGCCGCTGCACCTGAACCAGTTTGGTGGTTTCCAGCGCCAGCGCGGCATAGTTGGCACCAAATGCCTTGGTGATGACTTCCTGCGGCTTGTTCAGGTGCTGGCACGCATACACCAGGTAGGTCGCGGCCTGCA
This sequence comes from Polaromonas sp. P1_E11, assembly GCF_056405995.1. NCBI lineage: Bacteria > Pseudomonadati > Pseudomonadota > Betaproteobacteria > Burkholderiales > Comamonadaceae > Polaromonas > Polaromonas sp. P1_E11. Next base: position 50,093 of record NZ_JBFUBA010000008.1, on the reverse strand, counting down.
TGGCTTCCGAGCCGCCGATGTTTTTCAGGATGGCAGCCACAGCGTCGGCATGCGCCAGGATGTTTTCACCCGTGTCGTGCGTTTCGCTGGCGATCAGGGGCTCGGCAAACGCCCGGGCACGGGCCAGTGCATGCGGCTGGTCCGGCAGGCTGTCGGCCGTGGCGGTAACGATGGAGGCATTAGCCCCCTGGGAGGGTGTCGGGCCACCGGGCCCGACCACATTGCTTTTCATGAAACTTCAGTCAAATAGTTGCGAGGCTGGCGGCTCAGCATTGCAGCACTTACCCAGCATTACCCAATTCAATACCAATACGCGGGTGCTACCCAAGCAGGAAACCCGCCACGGCGGCTACCTGGTCCGCAGCGATCAGCGTGGGCGCATGGCCCACCCCGTCAAACTCCACCAGGTGCGCGCGCGGGCCACGGGCCGTCATGGCCTGAGCCGTCTGGGAGCTCAGCAAGTCCGACTGCTTGCCGCGGATCACCAGCGTTTGCGCCTTGATATTGTCGTAGAGCTGCCAGAGCAAGGCTTCACCCTGCCGTGCGGATTGCTCGGTCTCCTGCTTGAAAGGCACGGCGATGGCCGGGTCGTAATGCAGGCGCCATTTGGCATCGGCGGCGTCCGAGACGCGCCGGAGCATGGGACGCGACAGCGCCAGCCACTGTTCGGGCGTGTGCGGGCCAAAGCTTTGGGAAATCGCCCACATGGCATCGGCCGCTTCTTGCACCGACCCGAAGTGACCGGCCTGCCCCAGATAGGTGCCGATTCGCACGATCGCCTGCCACTGGATCGCCGGCCCGACGTCATTGAGCACCAGCCGACGCACTGGTACAGGTAAAGGCAGACCAGGCGTCCCACACACCGCCACGCCGATCAAACCGCCCATGCTGGTACCCACCCAGTCCAGCGAAACCACAGGCGCCTGCGCGTGCAGCTGGCCCAGCAGCGCCAGCATGTCGGCGGCATAGGCCCGCAGCTGGTAGCCCATTGGATCTTTGAGCCAGTCGCTTTCCCCGCGGCCCACCACATCGGGGCAGACCACGCGAATGCCGTCCGGTGCCTGCTCGCACAGCATGCGCGCCAGCACGTCAAAATCGCGGCCCTGCCGCGACAGGCCGTGCACACACACCACAACGTGCGCGCTGTCCGGCCGGCCCCATTGCCAGTACGCCATGCGGTGCCCGCCTGCGGCGTCAGGGCAATTTACGTAGTTCAGCGTAGGTTGGGTCATGGTGCGGCAGTTCAATTCAAAGGCTTGATAATTGCTTGAAAAATCGGCGACGCGCAGTGTGCACCGCGCGCTGTTCAGAATCCCAGCTCAACCATCGTAAATCATCCGGAGAAACATCATGCTCAAAGGTAAAACAGCCCTCGTCACCGGCTCGACCAGCGGGATCGGCCTGGGCATCGCCAAGGCGCTGGCAGCGCAAGGCGCCAACATCGTCATCAACGGCTTTGGCGATGTGGACGGCCCCAAGGCCGAGATCGAAGCACTGGGCGTGCGCGTGGCCTACCACGGCGCCGACATGAGCAAGCCCGCCGACATCGAGGACATGATGCGGTTTGCTGCCGCGCAATTCGGCCAGGTCGACATCCTAGTCAACAACGCCGGCATCCAGCACGTGGCTCGCGTGGAGAACTTTCCGGTCGAAAAATGGGACGCTGTGATCGCCATCAACCTGAGCAGCGCCTTTCATGCCACCCGCCTGGCATTGCCTGCCATGCTGGCCGCCAACGGTGGCAAGGGTTGGGGACGCATCATCAATGTGGCGTCGGTCCACGGCCTCGTGGGCTCTGCAGAAAAATCCGCCTATGTCGCCGCCAAGCACGGCATTGTGGGTCTGACCAAGGTCACCGCCCTCGAAAATGCCACCACCGGCGTCACCTGCAACGCCATATGCCCAGGCTGGGTACTGACGCCTCTGGTGCAAAAACAGGTGGACGCCAAAGCCGCGGCCGGAAACATAAGCAACGAAGCCGCCAAGCAGCAACTGCTGGGTGAAAAAGAACCTTCGCTGCAGTTCACCACGCCCGAAGAGCTGGGCGCGCTGGCGGTGTTTTTCTGCTCACCCGCGGGCAACAACGTGCGCGGCGTGGCCTGGAACATGGATGGCGGCTGGGCGGCGCAGTAACAGTTTTTACAGCAGCCGGCTGACGTAGTCGCCAATTGCCAGTGAGCTTGTCAGCCCTGGCGACTCAATGCCAAAAAGATTGACGAGCCCTGCCACGCCGTGATCACGCGGTCCCTGGATCAGAAAATCTTTGGCAGCCTCATGAGGCGCCTGGATCTTGGGGCGTATGCCCGAATAACCCGGCATGAGCGCACCGTCGGCCAATGCGGGCCAGTACTTGCGTACTTCGGCGTAAAAGGCATCGCCGCGCTTCGGGTCCACCACCAGGTCGCCGGGTGAGTCGACCCATTGCACATCGGGGCCGAACTTGGCCTGGCCGCCCAGGTCGATGGTCAGGTGTACGCCCAGGCCGGCGGCTTCGGGCACGGGGTAGATCAGGCGGCTGAAGGGTGAGCGCCCGGGCAAGGTGAAGTAGTTGCCTTTGGCGTAATGGCTGGGCGGCACATGCTGCCCCGGAAAGCCTGCAAAGCGGCTGGCCAGGTGCTGGGCCTGCAGCCCGGCCGCGTTGACGACGGTCCTGGCCTGCAGCTCCGTGCCATCTTCTGCTATTAAATTAATAGCTGCTTGCGCACATTCCGCATGGGCCAGGGGCGAATTGAGCACCACAAGTCCACCTGCATTCTCAAGATCGCCCTGCAGCGCCAGCATGAGGCCGTGGCTGTCGACAATACCGGTGCTGGGCGAATGCAGCGCCGCCACGCATTCGAGTTGCGGCTCCATCGTCCGGGCTTCTTCGCGGGTCAGCAGCACCAGGTCGTTCACGCCGTTGGCGGCGGCCTTTTCACGGATGGCCTGCAGCTGCGCCACCTGAGCCTCGCTGGTCGCCACGATCAGCTTGCCGCAGCGCTTGTGGCCTATGCCGCGTTCCGCGCAGTAGTCGTACAGCAGGCCCTTGCCTTCTACGCAGAGCCGCGCCTTGAGCGAGCCCTGTGGGTAGTAAATGCCGGCGTGAATCACCTCGCTGTTGCGCGAGCTGGTGCCTGTGCCTATCGCGTCGGAGGCTTCCAGCACCATTACCTCCCTGCCCTGCAAGGCCAGCGCACGCGCCACCGCCAGGCCCACCACGCCTGCACCAATCACCACACAGTCGACCTGGTCCATGTCAAACGCCCTCGAAACCTTCAATGACGTTGACGGCATTGGTGCCCAGCGCCGCGGCGGCGTAACCGCCTTCGAGCACAAATACCGTGGGCAACCCCAGCTTGCCCAGCCGCGCACCCAGGCGGATAAAGTCGCCAGGCAGCAGCGCGAATTTGGAGATAGGGTCTTCGGCAAAGGTGTCCAGCCCCAGTGACACCACCAGCGCGTCGGCGCGGTGCTGCTTGATGCGCAGGCATGCCGCTTCCAGCGCCTCAAACCAGCGCAGCACCGTACAGCCGGCGGCCAGCGGCAGGTTCAGGTTAAAACCCTCGCCCTCGCCCGCTCCGGTTTCATCGGCATGGCCCAGGTAAAACGGGTACTCGGTCAAGGGGTCGCCGTGCAGACTCACAAAAAGCACATCAGCACGATCATAAAAAATGCTTTGTGTCCCGTTGCCATGGTGGTAATCCACATCCAGCACCGCCACGCGCGCGGCGCCGCCGTCCCGGAATGCCTGGGCAGCCACTGCAGCGTTGTTCAGGAAGCTGTAGCCGCCCATGAAGTCGGCCCCTGCATGGTGGCCGGGCGGGCGGCTGCAGCAGAACACGCCGCGCGCGGCGGGCTGGCCGGTCGCCAGCAAGGCGGCCGCGCTGGCGGCGGCATCTGCACCGGCCTTGGCAGCCGTCCAGGTCCCCGCGGAAAGCGGTGACCCGTTGTCCATCGAATAAAGCCCCAGCCGTGCGGTGAAATTGACAGGCTCCACGTCGCTGCGCAAGGTACGCACGGGCCAGACGGAGGGAAAAGGCTGGCGTTGATCGTTGCCCTCTTCAAGCGCCACCCAGTCGCGCCAGGCATGCTCCAGAAACGCGAGGTAACGGGCACTGTGCACTTTGGCCAACAGCGCGCGGCTGTCGGCCTGTGGTGTGCGCAGCTCGTGGCCGCGCTCGCTCAGGCGGGCCTTGACGTACTCAACGCGCGCGGGGGTTTCAAAGCACGGCACACGTTCGCCGCGGTAGAACTCGAACGCAGGGGCATGGTCGTGGTGGCTGTCGCTGAAAAAAGTGAGCATGGTGGCTGACGGGTTGGTTTGTTCATGAGCAGGAAGATGTGATGGTGAGTGATGGTGGCCGGCCGCGCGGCGCAGCCTGCGACCATCAAAGTGTGCGCGGGTCGGTCTTCAGCAACACCTCGACCAGCGAGCGTAACGTCGCCTTCAGCGGCCCGGCGCCCGGTGTCATCTCCAGCGTGGTTTCGTCCATGTACAGCTTGCGGTTGATCTCCAGCTGGATGCTGTGCCGGTGCCCGGCCGGGTCGCTGTAGCGGCGTACCAGTTCCACACCTTTATAGGGGTGGTTGTAGGCCACGCTGTAACCACGCGCGCGCAGGTGCTCACACACCAGTGTCGACAACGCCTTGCTGGCAGTGGTGCCTTCACGGTCGCCGACCACAAAGTCCGCATGCGCCTCACCCGGAAAATCGGTGGCGCTGCCCGAAGCCACTGCCGGCATGGAGTGGCAATTGATGTGGATGCTGTAGCCGCGCTGCCGATGGGCGGCATCAATCGCCTGCGCCACGGCGGTGTGGTAGGGCTTCCAGCACTGCTTGATGCGTGCCTGGATTTCCGCCACTCCCAGTTTGCGGTCATACAGCGGCACGCCTTCGTCGGTGGTGCGCCAGATCAGCCCCTTGCCCAGGCGGACCTTGGACATGACCTGAGGATCGTCGTCTACCGGTTCGGGCCAGGGCGCATCCAGCAGGGACACATCCATTTCGGTGGTGTTGCGGTTGGCGTCCAGGTAGCTTCGGGGGAAATGCGCCTCAACCCAATGCGCACCCAATGCCGGCGCAAAGTCATACAGTTTTTCCACATGGGTGTCTTCAGCGCTGCGCAGCACAGCGAGCGCGCAGGCATGCCTGAAATCAGCCGGGTACACCGTCCCGCTGTGCGGGGAATCAAGAACCAGCGGAGCGCTTCCGGGCAGGTAGGTAATGGAGGGCATGCCCTGACTTTAGCAGCAGCACATTGGCAAACCAGCAGTAACGTCCCCAGGTTCAGCCCCTTCGCAAACTTCCGTTTGTCCTACAGCGTTTTAACTTTTAGGCTCACAACAGCGGCATGGTGCCGCCCTTAAATTTCTCAGCGGAAAGCCCGCTAAAACCGCTTTTTCCAAAAGAAAAAGTGCATTCCGAAATTTCAGCCATTGAAGGAAACACCATGCCATCCTTGACCCGCAGACTATCCGCAACCGTGCTGGCCGCCGCTGCCCTGGCTGCGGCCGCAGGGGCCAACGCCCAAAGCGGCTCGACATCGTCCAACACCACGTCCAGCAGCAACTACTCGTTTTACGCACCGGGCTCGCGCTATTTCGGCCTCAATGTGGGCAGGTCCGATTTTTCGCTGCCCGGCGGCGCCGGCGGTTTCGCTTCCGAAAATCACGATACGTCGTACAACATCTACGGCGGCAGCTATTTCAACAACAACTTAGGCCTGGAACTGGGCTATACCGATTTCGGCAAGATCAATCGTGGCGGCGGGCAGACCGATGCAGAAGGCATCAACCTGAGCCTGGTCGGCCGTTTGCCGCTCAGCAATTCCTTCAATCTGCTGGGCAAGCTGGGGACGACCTATGGACGCAGCCATGTGTCCGCCGCACCTGCGTCCGGCATTGCCACAGGCAGCGAAAGCAACTGGGGCGTGTCATACGGCCTGGGTGCCGAATGGGCATTCACCCCGACCCTGTCGGCGGTGCTGCAATGGGACGAGCATGACATGAAGTACCCCGGTGGCAACAAGGAACGCCTCAGCACCACCAGCATAGGCCTGCGCTACCGCTTCTAGGCCGTTGTGGCAGCGTAGCCACCAGCCAAAAGCCCGCATGCCTTTCATGGCATGCGGGCTTTTTTCACATTTTTGATTCACGCACTCGCTATCAATTTCATAGCTTCTTGCGCCCGCTCTTCTTTGCTTTCAAGCACTTTCTTCTTATAAAATCGCCGGCACGTGCGGTGCCAGCATTTCCTGCAACAGCCAGGTTCCGGCACGGCCCAGAGGGCGCTGGCGTGACCACACGGCGTCCACAGGCACCCTGCGCGGCCAGCCGCGCGCATGAAGTTCGACCAGTTTGCCGGTCGCAAAGCGCGTCACCATCCAGCGTGGAATGGCCGCCCATCCAAAACCCAACACCGCCATTTCCAGCAGCATGAGGTAGCTGGGAGCGGACCAGGCGCGGCGCGACTGGCGCACCCCCTGCTCCATCTCTATATAGGTATCCAGCCGCAGCTCCCTGAAATTGGCCAGAACGTCGGGCGCGATGTCTTTCATGCCGGCCAATGGGTGGGCGGCGGCCACAAACAGCGTGATTTCAGACTGCTCGGCAATCGTGGCCGAACCGATGTCCGGCGGATAAGCGCCCTGGGCGGCCACCACGCCAATGTTTGCCCGCCCTGTCTGCACCAACGACACCAGGTCGCCGTGTTCGGCAATCAGGCACTCAAACTCCAGGTCAGGAAAGCTTTTCTCAAAAGCCGAAAGCATTTCTTCAAACCGGTCTGACTGGTAGGTATCTGACCAGACCACGCTGAGCCTGGGCTCCAGGCCGCCCCCAAGCTGACTGGCGGTGCGGTCAAGCCGGTCGCTCGCCGCGAGGATTTCCTGCACCTTGCCCAGCATGACCCGTCCGTGGTCCGTCAGTGCCGGCTTTCGGCTGCTCCGGTCAAACAGATTCAGGCCAAGGTCGATTTCCAGGTTGGCAATCGCACTGCTCACCGTCGACTGGCTTTTGCCCAGTTTGCGGGCCGCAGCCGAGAACGAACCCAGGGTCGCAGCCTCGGCAAAAGCGGTCAAGGCTTCCGGGGAATGGCGCATGGCGGTGTTCTATCTATTTTTTCGATGATTATTGATTTTAATGTATTCGAAATAGCGATGAAAATACGGTTATGGCCCAAAAGCATCTCGCTTCAACGGTCGGTAAATCAGTCACAAAGCGCGTCATGAGTCTCCAAAAATCCCTGAAAGAACGTTTTTTCCATGCCCTCGGTTTTGAAGTCCTGGCCATTGCCATCTGTGCGCCGCTAGGCGCCTGGCTACTCGGCTATTCGCTGGCGCACATGGGCCTGCTGACCCTGATGGTTTCGCTGATGGCAATGAGCTGGAACATGGTGTTCAACGCCCTTTTTGACCGGGCGCAGCGCCGCATGGGCTTTCAGCGCACCCTGGCGGCGCGTGCGGTGCATGCTGTGCTGTTTGAAATCGGCCTGATCATCGCGGTGGTTCCGCTGGCGGCCTGGTGGCTGGACATCGGCCTGTGGGAAGCCTTTGTGCTGGACATCGCTATCGTGCTGTTCTTCCTGCCCTATACCTTCTGCTTTAACTGGGCTTATGACCATGTTCGCTCACAGGTGGTGACGCGCCACGCGCGCAAAACCCAGCAGGCCGGCCGCAAGGCCGACGGGCAGGAGCAGGCGCCCGCCCTGCTTTGCGCAGCGCCTGCCGGCAAGTGCCTTACTTCATCTGCACAGAGCCCGACACGATGACCAATACCGTGCTCTTGCCGGCCTCCACAGGCACTGAAGCATCGGCCATTTCGGCCTTGGCCGACATCGCCATCATGCGGGGACGCGGTGGAGAGCCCTGGTCGTTGGCATTCACCGAGACTTCGCGCAGCGAGTAGCCGGCAAAACCAAAACTGCGAGCCACCTCGCTGGCTTTGGCCTTGAATCGCTCAATCGCGAGCGCCTGTGCCTCGCCCTCGACCTTGGCGCGTTGCTCCCGGCTCAACGCAAAACTGACGCTGCCCATGGTCAGGGTCTGGATCTTGCCCGCCGTGCTGGTGATGCGCGGGAAATCCTTGCCCTCCAGCACCAGCTCGGTAGAGCCTTGCCAGCCATTGATCTTGCCGTCTTTGCCATAGCGCGGATACAGGCTGAAATTCCCGGTGCGCACGTCCATCTGGCCGGGCGCTGCCGCTTGCTTGGCCTGGGTCAGCGCAGTCTCAAGCGCCTGCCTGAGCTGGCTTTGCACGACGCCCGCGTCAGCACCATCACGGGTTGTGGTTAATGAAATCGACAACAGGTCCTGCTGCACCTCCACCGAGCCGCTGACCGATAGCTGGGCCACGTTCTGCTGGGATTCGTGGAAGTTGGTCTGGGCCAGGGCCTGGCTGCCCAGCACTGCGCCTGCCAACAGGACACACAAAGACAAAGCTATCGATTTTGGAGCTCGCATCAAAATTACCTTTCGGGGTGGTTTCAGCCGCTTCTGGTTGAAAAAAACAAGCGTGAAATGGAGGGGGGAATCATGGTGAACATCCGGAAAGCTGCAAACCAAGCAGCTTGTTCACCGCAAGTAACCAGGCGCATTCGCCCGACATTGCTTTTACAAAGGCCCGCCAGCGCGGTACCCCGGGAGCGGCCGATTATTTTTACATGTGTTTTTTCAATCAAATGTAGGCGCATTGCCATAGTCAACACGCACACTTGCATGCGGCCGCAACTTTTGTAACAGTGTGTCAAACCGACTGAAAAAAGCGACATCTCGCCTTTTCAGCCTTCAAAATGGCTCTGTTACAAATTACCAGATGACTATGACCCAAGCTCAACCCAACGCCCGCGCCGACAAAATCCTGATCCTTGACGACGATGCCCGCATTCGCGACCTGCTGCGCCGCTACCTGGCCCAGGAAGGTTTTGAGGTCATCCTTGCCGAAGACAGCAAAGCGCTGAACCGCATCATGCTGCGCGACGCCGTCGACCTGATCGTCCTGGATTTGATGATGCCCGGCGAAGACGGCCTTTCCATCTGCCGCCGCCTGCGCGCCGCCAATGACCGCACGCCCATCATCATGCTGACCGCCAAAGGCGAGGATGTGGACCGCATCGTCGGCCTGGAGGTCGGCGCCGACGATTACCTGGCAAAACCGTTCAATCCCCGTGAATTGCTCGCCCGCATCCACGCCGTGCTGCGCCGCCGGCCGACGGCTGAAGTGCCGGGTGCGCCGTCCAGCGACCAGGAAGTAATTACCTTTGGGCCGTTTTCCTTCGATATGGGCTTGCGCACCCTGCACAAGAACGGCGAAGAGCTGCCGCTGACCACCGGCGAATTCGCCATGCTGAAAACCCTGGTGCGCCACCCGCGGCAGCCGCTGTCCCGCGAAAAACTGGCACAGCTAGCACGCGGACGCGAATTCGAGCCCTTTGACCGCAGCCTGGACGTGCAGGTGTCGCGTTTGCGCAAACTGATCGAAGTGGACGCTGCGGTGCCCCGCTACATCCAGACGGTCTGGGGTATCGGCTACGTGTTTGTGCCGGACGGAACGAACTAGCCCCCACGCTTTTCACTGCGCCTTCGGCTTCGTGTAATGCGCTGCCCCCCCGAGGGGGCCACCCGCCTGCAGTCCGGCAAAGCCGGCCCTGCGGCTCATGCTGGTAAAAGACTACTTCCGCTGGTCCTGCCCGCTGAACTCTTCAACCCGGCATGAGCCGCGGAACTGGCTTTGCCAGGCCGCAGGCGGGCGGCCCCCTCGGGGGGCAGGGAGCTACACAAAGTGAGCGACCATGGGGGCAAGTATGGCGGGCCTGCAACAGGCGGCAACAGCTTGGCTGCGGTAGCTCAGGCTTATCGTGCTAACGTCCATTGATCACAGCGCTCGCGCCCACGTACCCCACTTCCTTATGGACGCTACCAACCCAGTTCCCCTCGAAACCGCCCCGGCCCCGCTGGAAATGCGCCCGCGCAGGGGTTTCAGCCTGTTCTGGCGGACCTTCTTTTTCCTGGCGCTACTGCTGTTCGGCTCCATCGTTGCCTGGCTGCAGACCTTCCGGGCACTCGAATCCGAGCCGCGGGCCATCCAGAGTGCGCAGCAACTGGCCTCGCTGGTCAACCTCAGCCGCGCCGCGCTCCGGTATTCCGATTCCATCGCCCGCGTATCGCTGATCAAGACCCTGGCGGACGAGGAGCGCGTACGCATCACGCCGCGCGAGCCCAAGGACAAGTACGAGCTTTTTGAAAGCGATGAACTCGGTGAACGCACGGCCGAAGAACTGAAGGCACGGCTGGGTGCCGGCACTGTGGTGGCCAGCAATGTCAACGGCCAGAAGGGCCTGTGGGTGGGCTTTACCATCGACGGCGATGCGTACTGGCTGCTCACGGATCCCTCCAAGATCGGGCCCTCACGCAACAGCACCTGGATCATCTGGCTGATCACGGCGGCGGCGCTGTCACTGGCCGGGGCAGCCTTTATTGCCCGCCTGATCAACCGGCCGCTCAAGCAGCTGTCGTTCGCTGCCAGCCGGATGCGGGACGGCGACTTCGATGCCAGCCTGCTGGATGAAAAAGTGGCGACCAGCGAAATCCGTGAGGTCAACATCGGCTTTAACCGCATGGCCGAGCAGCTGTCCAAAATCGAGCAGGACCGGGTCATCATGCTGGCGGGGATTTCCCATGACCTGCGCACCCCGCTGGCCCGGCTGCGCCTGGAAACCGAGATGAGCGTCACCGACATGGATGCACGCGAGCACATGGCGGCCGACATCACCCAGCTGGATGCCATCATCGACAAATTCCTTGACTACGCACGGCCCGAGCCACCGCGGCTGGAGCGGGTGTCACTCAATGCGGTAGTCGATGCCGCCGTGTACGCCATCGCCGACTATGAAGACATGCGGGTCACCGTCACCATCCCGGACGATATGGCGGTGCTGGCCGACGAGGTCGAGTTGTCGCGGGTGATTTCGAACCTGCTTGAAAATGCCAGGCGCTACGGCAAGACACCTGAAACCGGCATTGCCTTGGTTGATATTGCGGCCAAAGGCCGTGACCAGTGGGTACTGATCAAGGTGCGGGATCACGGCATGGGCGTAGCACCCGAGACCCTGTCCAAGCTCACTCGCCCGTTTTTCCGGGGAGACGCCGCACGCACGGCCGCCACCGGCGCGGGCCTGGGTCTCGCGATTGTCGAAAAGACGATTCACCGCATGGGCGGCGTGTTTGGCCTGGCCAACACAGGCTCCGGTGGGCTCGCCGCGCATATCAAGCTGCGCAGGAGCTGATCCCCCGCAGACGGCTGTACGGCTACGCAGCCGGCCCTCAAAGGAAAATTATCCCTCCGCCCAGGCAGGCCGTGCGCGAGCGGCTATCAAAACTATAGCGTTAGAAAAGCAGAACAACAGCCCGGGCTTCCATGCTCAGGCCCTGCCCTACCGGGCCGAGCTTTTCGGCGGTCTTGGCCTTGACGTTCACCTGGCTCACATCCAGCGCCAGCACTTCTGCGATGCGTGCGCGCATGGCCCCAATGTAAGGCGCAAGTTTGGGTGCCTGCGCAATGACCGTGCTGTCGATGTTGCCGATCTTGTGGCCGCGCTCTGCCAGCAGGCGCCCGACCTCCGCCAGCAAGACGCTCGAATCCGCGCCCTTGAAGCGCGCGTCGGTGTCCGGGAAGTGCGAGCCGATGTCGCCCAGCCCCGCAGCGCCCAGCAACGCATCGGTGATTGCGTGCAACAGCACATCGGCGTCCGAATGGCCAAGCAAGCCGACGGTATGGGGAATGTCCACACCACCGATGATGAGCTTGCGCCCAGGCACCAACGCGTGGGTGTCCCAGCCTTCACCGATTCGAAAATTCACGAGGGACATGGATGAGGGCTTTCATAAGATGGTTTGAACAGTCAGGCGGCATTCAGGGGCTGTCGGCAAAACCAGCTACTTCGCCGCTGCGTCTGCGCTGCCAGAGAATCGCTTCCGCCAGAGCGAAATCTTCCGGATAGGTCACCTTGAAGTTCTGCGCACTGCCGTTGACCAGCCTGGGCGATACGCCCATTGCTTCCATGGCGCTGGATTCATCGGTGACAGCGTCTCCTGTGTGCTCCAGCGCATCGATCAGCGCGCCGATACGAAACATTTGCGGCGTTTGTGCCAGCCATTTGTCGCTGCGGTCCACAGTGGCGGCCACGCGGCCGTCCCGTTCGGTTTTAAGCGTGTCCGGCAGCTTTTGAGCCAGCAGGCCGCCCACAGAATCATTGCGGCATTCATGGATCAGGGCCTTGATCTGCCCGGCTGTGACCAGGCAGCGCGCCGCATCGTGCACCAGCACCCAGTCGGTCAGGGCTGCGCCGCCGGGTTGCCGCGCCACCATCGCTTTGAGGCCGTTCAGCACCGTGGCCGCACGGGTCAGTCCGCCACCAACCCACAGGGTTTCGTTCGTGTTGCCGAAATCGGGAAACACCTTCAAAAAATCGTCGTCCGACGGGGAAATGACCACCCACAAACCGGCGAAAGTGCCTGGAAGCGCCCGAAATGCCTCCACGGTATGGCGGACCATAGGGATGCCGTCAATCACCTGGTATTGCTTGGCTTGAGGGGTTCCGGCCCGGCTACCTTGCCCCGCACAGGGTATCAGCACAAAAAAACGGGGTTCGGAACGGTTATTGGCAAGGCTTGTCGTCATAACTTCATCATAGATTCTAAAATCGATGCTTGAACGCATGCAGGCACCCCACTCCGGATGGTTTGGGGTGTCTGGCTTTTGTCGTTTGACTTCGGCCTTTTCCTTTTCTGATTGTTTGAAACGCCCCCAGCCAGCGCACCGATCAATGCACCTACCCCCACTCGTCACCGGCAAACGCTACACCCTGCCCCAGCCCGCCGGTTCCGCCGATGCCCTGCTGCTGGCGCGCCTGGGCACCCGGGAAAAAGCTGCGGGCAAACTCACCGCCATCATCACGTCGGACGCCACCACGGCCCAGCGCCTGATGGACGAGATCGCCTTCTTTGCACCAGACCTGCGCTGCGCCCTGTTTCCCGACTGGGAAACCCTGCCTTACGACACCTTCTCGCCGCACCAGGACCTGATCAGCGAACGCCTGGCCACGCTGTGGCGCATCCAGCAGCGCGACAAGGAAACTGGCGCCGACGTCGTCATCGTGCCGGCCACCACGGCGCTGTACCGCCTTGCGCCGCCCAGCTTCCTGGCGGGCTACACCTTCCAGTTCAAGGTCAAGCAAAAGCTCGACGAAACCAAACTCAAAGCCCAGCTCACCCTCGCCGGCTACAGCCACGTCACGCAGGTCGTCAGCCCCGGCGAGTACGCGGTGCGCGGCGGCCTGATCGACCTGTTCCCCATGGGCAGCCCCGTGCCCTACCGCGTCGACCTGTTTGACGACGAAATCGACAGCATCCGCACCTTTGACCCCGACAGCCAGCGCAGCCTTTATCCCGTGCCGGAAGTGCGCCTGCTGCCCGGACGCGAGTTTCCGATGGACGACGAGGCGCGCGCGCGCTTTCGCAGCCGCTGGCGCGAGCTGCTGGACGGCGACCCGACCAAAAGCCGCATCTACAAAGACATGGGCAACGGCGTAGCCACCGCCGGCATCGAGTACTACCTGCCGCTCTTCTTTGAAGAAACGGCCACCGTGTTTGACTACCTGGGCGAAAGTGCCACCGTGGTGCTGCACGGCGATCTGGAGCCGGCCTTCCAGCGCTTCTGGCAAGACACCAAAGACCGTTACCGGCTGGTACGTGACGCGCCCGACCGCCCGGCGCTGCCGCCAGAGTCACTGTTTCTGGGCACCGAGCAGTTTTACGCACGCGCCAACGACTACGCGCAGCTGGCGATACGCGCCACGGTCGAAGACGTGGCCGACAACGCGCAATTTCAAAAGCTTGGTGAAATGGCCGTGGTGCGCGGCGCCGAAGACCCGCTGGCCAAATTCAAGGGTCACGTCCGCAACACCGCGCATCGCGTGCTGCTGCTCGCCGAAAGCGACGGCCGCCGCGAAAGCCTGCTGGACTTCCTGCGCGCCAGCAGCGTCAGCCCGCCGGCCTTTGATTCGCTTGAAGACTTCCAGGCCAGCGACGAAAAACTCGGCATCGCCACCGCGGCGCTGAACACCGGTTTCAGCTGGCTTGAAGAAGGCATTGACTTCATCACCGAGACCGAACTGTTTGCCGCGGGCGCCACCGTGCGCCGCCGCAACAAGAAGCAGGAACAAGTCAGCGACGTCGAAGCGCTGATCAAGGACCTCTCGGAGCTCAACGTGGGCGACCCGGTGGTGCACAGCGCCCACGGCATTGGCCGCTACCGCGGCCTCATCAACATGGACCTGGGCCAGGGCACCAACGCCGACGGCACGCCGCTGCTGCAGGAGTTTTTGCACCTCGAATATGCTGACAGCGCCACGCTCTACGTGCCCGTCAGCCAGCTGCACCTGATCAGCCGGTACACCGGCGTCAGCGCCGAAGAAGCCCCGCTGCACAGGCTGGGCAGCGGCCAGTGGGAAAAAGCCAAGCGCAAGGCCGCCGAGCAGATCCGCGACTCGGCCGCCGAGCTGCTCAACATCTACGCCCGCCGCGCCGCGCGCGAAGGACATGCTTTCCGCTATTCGCCGGGGGACTACGAGACCTTTGCCAACGACTTCGGCTTCGAGGAAACCGCCGACCAGCGCGCCGCCATCCATGCGGTGATCCAGGACATGATCAGCCCGCGCCCCATGGACAGGCTGGTCTGCGGCGACGTGGGCTTCGGCAAGACAGAAGTGGCCTTGCGCGCCGCCTTCATTGCCGTGACCGGCGGGCGGCAGGTAGCCCTGTTGGCGCCCACCACCCTGCTGGCCGAGCAGCACTACCAGACGCTGGTGGACCGCTTCGCCAAATGGCCGGTGAAGATCGCCGAGATGAGCCGCTTCCGCTCGGGCAAAGAGATTACCGCCGCCATCAAGGGCCTGGCCGACGGCACGGTCGACATCGTGGTCGGCACGCACAAGCTGCTGAGCCAGGACGTGAAGTTCGAGCGCCTGGGCCTGCTCATCATCGACGAAGAGCACCGCTTCGGCGTGCGCCACAAAGAGGCCATGAAGGCGATGCGCGCCGAGGTCGATGTGCTGACGCTGACCGCCACGCCGATTCCGCGCACATTGGGCATGGCGCTTGAAGGCCTGCGCGACCTGAGCGTGATCGCCACTGCGCCGCAGCGGCGCCTGGCCATCAAGACCTTTGTGCGCAGCGAAAACAACGGCGTGATCCGCGAGGCCGTGCTGCGCGAGTTGAAGCGCGGCGGCCAGGTCTACTTCCTGCACAACGAGGTCGAGACCATCCAGAACCGGCGCGAAAAGCTCGAAGAAATATTGCCCGAAGCCCGCATCGCCGTGGCACACGGCCAGATGCCCGAGCGCGAACTCGAGCGCGTGATGAAGGACTTCATCGCCCAGCGCTACAACCTGCTGCTGTGCTCCACCATCATAGAGACCGGCATCGACGTGCCCACCGCCAACACCATCGTGATGAGCCGCGCCGACAAGTTCGGCCTGGCACAGCTGCACCAGCTGCGCGGCCGCGTGGGCCGCAGCCATCACCAGGCCTACGCCTATTTGATGGTGCCCGACATCGAGGGCCTGACCAAGCAGGCCGGCCAGCGGCTCGAAGCCATCCAGCAGATGGAAGAACTCGGCTCGGGCTTTTACCTGGCCATGCACGACCTGGAAATCCGCGGCACCGGCGAAGTGCTGGGCGAAAACCAGAGCGGCAACATGCTCGAAGTCGGCTTTCAGCTCTACAACGAGATGCTCAGCGAAGCGGTGGCCTCACTCAAGGCCGGGCGCGAGCCCGACCTGCTGTCGCCGCTCAGCGTGACCACAGAGATCAACCTGCACGCCCCGGCCCTGCTGCCCAACGATTACTGCGGCGACGTGCACCTGCGCCTGTCGTTCTACAAGAAGCTGGCCACCGCCAAGAACACCGACCAGATCGATGCGCTGCTGGAGGAAATCGTCGACCGCTTCGGCAAGCTGCCGCCGCAGGCACAGACGCTGATCGACGTGCACCGCCTGCGCGTGATCGCCCGTCCCTATGGCGTGGTCAAGGTCGATGCCGCGCCCGGCGGCATCAACATCACCTTCAAGAAAGACCCGCCCATCGATTCGATGGCCATCATGCACCTCATCCAGAAGAACCGGCACATCAAGTTGGCCGGCAACGACAAGCTGCGCATCGAGCGCGAGCTGCCCGAACCCAAAGACCGCGCGCAAATGGTGCGCGACATCCTGCGCTCTCTCGGCCAACCCAAAACCCCCTCCACCACAGAAGCAACGCCCGCATGACCCCCGCTGAAATCTCCCCCGGCCTTGTCGTCAACGTCTCTACGCCAGACCTCAAGCTCAGCAATTTCAGGCTGATCGCCTTTGACATGGATTCCACACTCATCAACATCGAATGTGTGGACGAAATCGCCGACGCTGCGGGCCGCAAGGCCGAGGTAGCCGCCATCACCGAAGCCGCCATGCGCGGCGAGATCACCGATTACAAGGAAAGCCTGCGCCAACGCGTGGCCCTGCTCAAAGGTGTGAGCGTGGCCAGCATGGACGAGGTGTACCGCGAGCGCCTCAAGCTCAACCCCGGCGCGGCCGAGCTGGTGCATGCCTGCAAAGAGGCCGGCATGAAGGTGCTGCTGGTGAGCGGCGGCTTCACCTTTTTTACCGACCGCGTGCGTGACGAGCTCGGCATCGACTACACACGCTCCAACGTGCTGGAGGTGAAAGACGGCTTTCTCACCGGGAAGATGGTCGACCAACCCTGGGGCGACATCTGCGATGGCGAAGAGAAGCGCAAGATGCTGCTCGAGACCTGCGGCAATCTGGGCGTCAACCCGTTGCAGGCCATTGCCATGGGCGACGGCGCCAACGACCTGCCCATGATGGGCGTGGCCGGCCTCTCGGTGGCCTACCACGCCAAGCCACGGGTGCGTGAGCAAGCCATGGTGGCCATTAATGAAGGCGGACTGGACCGCCTGCTGGAGCTTTTCAGCTGAGGCCGTCACACTTCGGCCGACGCATCAATCCTCCCCCAATAAATCAACGATCCCGCAGCCATAACGCCTTATAAGCAGAGACCTGAACCAAAGACAAACGACATCCATGGGTTTTTTCAAACGATTCGAAAGCCAGCTTCCCGCCTACCCTGACGCCGACCCCTCCTTGCCGCCCAAGGGTTTCATGGCCTTTCTGTGGGCCTGCACCGAAGGCGCGCGCGGCTACATCCTGCAGCTGGCGCTACTCTCGGCGGTGATGGCGGTGTTTGAGGCCTTGCTGTTCGCCATGCTGGGCCGCATCGTCGACTGGCTGGGCGCGACGGCGCCCGCCAACCTGTGGGTCGAGCACGGCAACGCACTGGGATGGCTCGCCTTCATCGTGGTGGCCAGCATCGCCGCCGTGGCGCTGCAGACCACCGTGAAGCACCAGACACTGGCCATCAACTTCCCGATGCGGCTGCGCTGGAACTTTCACCGCCTGATGCTGGGGCAAAGCATGTCCTTCTACCAGGACGAATTCGCCGGCCGGCTGACCACCAAGGTCATGCAGACTGCACTGGCGGTGCGCGACACGCTCTTCGTGCTGGCCGACGTGCTGGTGGCCATGGGCGTCTATATCGCCACCATGACGGTACTGGCCGCCGCCTTCGACACGAAACTGGTGGCGCCCTTCCTGGTCTGGCTGGCGCTCTATATCGCCAGCCTCTTTTACTTTGTGCCGCGGCTGGGCCGCATCGGCAAGCAGCAGGCCGACGCCCGCTCATTGATGACGGGCCGCATCACCGACGCCTATACCAACATCACCACCGTCAAGCTGTTCTCGCACACCCGGCGCGAAGCCGGCTTCGCGCGCGACGCCATGAGCGAATTCATGAAGACCGGCTACACCCAGATGCGCCTTGTCAGCGCGTTCGAGATCGTCAATCACGCCCTCAGCATGGGTCTGATCCTCGGCATGGCCGGCACCTCGCTGTGGCTCTGGCACCTGGGCCAGGTCGGCGCGGGTGCGGTGGCCGCGGCCACCGCCATGGCGCTGCGCCTGCAGGGCATGTCGCACTGGATCATGTGGGAGACCACCAGCCTCTTTGAAAGTGTGGGCACCGTGCAGGACGGTATCAATACGCTTTCACGGCCGCACACCATCGTGGACGCGCCCGATGCGACCGCACTGGACGTGCCGCGCGGCGAAGTGCGCTTTGAAGCCGTGAACTTCAGCTACGGCAAGAATAAACCAGTGATCGACCAGCTGACACTGACCGTCAGGCCCGGTGAAAAAATCGGCCTGATCGGACGCTCGGGCGCCGGCAAATCGACGCTGGTCAACCTGCTGCTGCGGTTCTATGACCTGGACGGCGGGCGCATCCTGATCGACGGCCAGGACATCGCCACCGTGACGCAGGACAGCCTGCGCGGCCACATCGGCATGGTGACGCAAGACACCTCGCTGCTGCACCGTTCGGTGCGCGACAACATCACCTACAGCCGCCCCGGCGCCACCGACGACGACATGCGCCTGGCCGCGCGGCGCGCCGAAGCCGACACCTTCATCGCCGACCTGACCGACCCGCACGGCCGCCACGGCTACGACGCCCACGTGGGCGAACGCGGTGTGAAGCTCTCAGGCGGGCAGCGCCAGCGCATCGCGATTGCGCGCGTGATGCTGAAAGACGCGCCCATCCTGCTGCTGGACGAAGCCACCAGCGCGCTCGACTCCGAAGTGGAAGTCGCCATCCAGAGCAGCCTGAACACTTTGATGCAGGGCAAGACGGTAATCGCCATCGCCCACCGCCTCTCGACCATCGCCGCAATGGACAGGCTGATCGTGCTCGACCAGGGGCGCATCGTCGAAGAAGGCGACCACCGCAGCCTGCTGGCCAACGGCGGCCTGTATGCGCGGCTCTGGGCTCACCAGAGCGGCGGCTTCCTCAGCGACAACCTGGAAGAAGAAGAGCTGGCAGCTTGATGCTGCTGGCCGCGCCGGGTACCCGCGCCTTAGGTACTCATCTGGGGCGGGCACTCGTTTGCTATTGTTTTAATAGCTGCCTGCGCATGTAATGAAAGGGCTAGAGCCCGATTTGGCTCACAAAAAAGCCTCAAAATACCTGAACCCGGAGGCTGCGGCACTCATGCCCGATTCAGGCTTTCTCGACCACCGGCCGCCCCGCCTGCACCGCAAACTGCGCCAGCGTCTGCACACCGCTATCGGTGCGCGTCACGTCGCTCACCACGCGCAAGGTGGTGGTGAGCTTGCGCGGGGTCAGTTCCACCACGCCGTAGCCTTTGCGTTCTGAGTCCGCAAATACAAAGTGTGGGTTCTCGGCGAGGTAGTCCGGAATTTTCGCGTTGCCGGCAGAGCGGGACGTGATGCTGGTGCCGCAGAATTCGGTGCCCACTGACGGGCTGGCCGCATCCGCGTAGTCGGCCTTGACGTGGCCCACCCAGTTTTCGTGCACATCGCCGCCCAGGATGACCGGGTTCGCCACGGCGTGCTTGCGCAGGGAGTTGGTAAAACGCGTGCGTGCCGCTGTATAACCGTCCCAGCCGTCGTTCCAGAAAACCTGCTCAGGCCCACGGCGAAAGTCGCGCTGGCCAAAAAGCGATTGCTGGCCGACCAGATTCCAGCTGCTTTCCTTGCTGGCGGCCCTGCTCCATTCAGCGTCCAGCCAGCTTTCCTGCTGCGCCCCCAGCATGCTGCGGGCCGGATCTTTCCAGGCAGCGCAGGTGGCCGGATTCAGTGTGCCGGAGCCAGCTTTGCCGTCCCGCGTGCAGACCTGCGCGTCCTTGTATTGGCGGGCGTCGAGCATGTAGAGCGAGGCCAGGCGGCCGTAGGGAACGCGCTGGTAAATGCGCATTTCTGCACCGCTTGCCAGGCCCGCCAAAGCCCGGGTGAGCACCGAGGTGCGCACCGGCATGTGTTCATAAAAAGCCTGGTAAGCGGCGGCGCGGCGGACGGCAAAGTCCGGCACCGGCGGCCCGCTGTTGCCGGGCGTGGCGCCCGCGTAGTCGTTTTGCACCTCGTGGTCATCCCAGGTCACCAGCCAGGGGCAGGCTGCATGCATGGCCTGCAGGTCGGCATCGCCCTTGTGCAAGGCATAGCGTTGCCGGTAGTCGTCCAGCGTGACCACCCAGCCTCCCGTAGGCACGCGTACGGCCTGGCCAGCGTTGGGGTATTCATAGATGTAGTCGCCCAGGAACATCACCAGGTCGAGATTCTCGTCACGCATGTGCCGATAGGCGCTGTAGTAGCCGTGCTCCCAGCGCTGGCAGGAGGCATAGGCCAGCCGCAGCCGCCCCACAGCGGCATCGGGCGCCGGAAAGGTGCGGGTGCGGCCGATGGCGCTTACCGCATCGCCCACCGCAAAGCGGTAGAAATACCAGCGGTCAGGCTGAAGACCCTGCACTTCCACGTGCACTGAGTGCGCCAGGTCGGCCAGAGCCTGGGCGTGCCCCGACTGCACGATGTGGGAAAACCGGTCGTCGTGCGCGACCTCCCACCGCACGGCGACGGGCCCCTGCTGCAGCCGCATGGCATCTTCGTTTTGCAAGGCAAGCCGCGTCCACAGCACGACTGAGTCATGCGTGGGCGAACCACTGGCGACACCGAGTGTGAAAGGGTTGTCGCC
The DNA here is from genome assembly GCF_056405995.1 of Polaromonas sp. P1_E11. Lineage (NCBI taxonomy): Bacteria > Pseudomonadati > Pseudomonadota > Betaproteobacteria > Burkholderiales > Comamonadaceae > Polaromonas > Polaromonas sp. P1_E11. The sequence continues at coordinate 29,464 of NZ_JBFUBA010000008.1, read as the reverse complement.
GAATCGTGCCTGAGCGGATGCACTGCGAGGCAAATAGAGGCCTGCCCCTGCCGCCGCCAGCGTCTGGAGCAGTTGACGCCGCTGGATCGGGGCAGAAGCCGTCATGACACCGACCTTCAGCGCCGGTTCGGCAGGCGCACGGTAAAGCAGGTGCCGTTCCCCGCGCTGCTCTTTACGGCGATGGTGCCGCCGTGGATGTCTACCGCGTTGCGCACGATCGCCAGCCCGAGCCCGGTTCCCTGGATGGTGCCTACGTTGCTGGCGCGATGGAAGGACTCAAACAGGTGCGGCAATTCTTCTTCGGGAATGCCGATGCCCTCGTCGGCGACTTCGAGGACGGCCATGCCCTCCTCATCGCGCACCTTGAACAACACGAGGCCGCCCAGCGGCGAATACTTGACGGCGTTCGACAGCAGGTTACCGAAGATGTGCCGCAGGAGTTTTTCGTCGTACATGCCCAGGCCCGGCCCGGCGGTGTATTCCAGGCGCAAGTCGCACAGGCTGTCGGGCTGCTGCATGCGTGCCTCTTCGAGCAACTGTTCGCACAGCTTTTGCAGGTCCAGCGGGTGCGGCTCGAACTCCAGCATCTGTGCATCGGCCTTGCCCAGCAGCAGGACGCGGTCCAGCATGCCCGTCATGCGCTTCACGCCGGCGGCAATGCTGTCCAGGATTTCCAGCTTTTCGTGCTCCGGCAGCCGGCTGCCGTAGTGCCTGAGCAATTCTTCTGCAGACAGGATGCCGGACAGCGGCGTTCGGAACTCATGGCTGGTCATGGCCACGAAGCGGGTGCGCAGTTCGTTGAGCGCCTTTTGCTGCTCCAGCGCTTCGTGCGTGTCTGCTTCTGATTTTTTCCGCTCTGTGATGTCGAGGAAGGCCCAGATCACGCCCGAGTCCGGGTCTCTAGGCTGGATGCAGCTGCCAGCCATCTCGGCCCAGAAGAGCGTGCCGTCGCGCCGCTTGAGCTGGCGTTCTGCGATGTAGCTTCCGGTGTCTATCAGTGTCTGGCGTGCTTCCCGGCCGAATTGCTCCCAGGTGGCCAGGTCCGGGTGGATATAGCTGGACGGCTGGCCGATCAGGGCCTGGCGCGGGCTGCCCATGATCTGGGCGAATTTCTCGTTCACCCATTCATGGCGCCGGTTCACTGACAGCACGATTCCCACCAGCGCGCTGTTGAGAATGGCCTCGCGCTCGGACGAAGTGCGCACCAGTTGCGCCTCCAGCTCTTTGCGCTGCGTGATGTTGACGATCACCCAGACGGTGCCCTGGCTGAGGTCGCGTTCGCTGACGGACTTGCCCGACAGCGACACCCAGATCCGTGTGCCGTCGAACTGCTGCACCTGGATCTCGGCTTCGTAGTTTTCGCCTCGTGCGATGCAGGCTGCCACTTCGCCGCCCACGCGGATGTATTCCTCGCGCGAGAGGTAAAACGGTTCCATCGAGGTGAGCGGGTTGCTGCCGGCGCCAAAGACTTTCAGCATGGCCTGGTTGGCCCAGCGGAAACGGCCGTCAGGCGTAAGAAAGGCGATGCCGACGATGGAATTCTCGAGGATCATCTCGCGCTCTTTGAGTTGCGTGCGAAAGTTCTCCTGCGAGGCGCTCAGCGCCTCCACCATGGCGTGCTCGGCCAGGGTGCGGGCCTGGGCCTGCTCTTTTTCCTGCCGGGTGACGTTGATGCGGTCAGCCAGCGCAAACGACAGCACCACCATTTCCAGCGCCGACCCGATCAACAGCGAATTGGCCGTGAGCACATTCGACGGCAGGACACCCGTGTTGTGCAACGCCAGCGTCACCACACCCACCAGCAGCAGGGCCCAGGCCGCCAGAAAATACCGGGCCCCGGGATGCCCCATGCGCAGGCTCAGCAGACCCACCGCGACCAGCGTGGTGACACTGAAAACCGCCAGCACGGTCACCATCCATGAAGACACCACATAAGGCATCGTAAAAGCGGCCAGCAGGGTCAGCAGCCAGCCGCCCACCAGCGCCTGTATAAAGCGGTCCATGCGCGGCATCTTGAGTGCGCTGGAAAGAAAGCTGCGTGCAAACAGCAAGCCGAAAGATGCGGTCGCCGCCATGCCCGCTGGGGGCGAAATGCTGTTCCACCAGGTAAGGCCCGGCCAGATGAATTGCGCGCCAAAACCCGTTAGTGCAGCCTGCGCGATGGCCATGCAGCCGACAAATGCCACATAGATCAGATAGGCCCGGTCACGCACCGAGAAAAACAGCAGCAGGTTGTAGAAAAAGAGCCCGACCAGCAAACCAAAATAGAGGCTGATCGTGGCGTATTCAGCCTGGTCGTGCCGCCACAGCGCCGCAGGCTGCCAAAGGCGGACGGGCGCAGACACCGTGCCGTCCGACGTCACCCGAAGGTAGAGCGTATTGACGGCACCGGGCTTGAGACGCACCGGCATCACATGGTTGCGGTGCACCACGGCCCGATCGGCAAACGGCAACAGGTCACCGCCCACCTGCCACACAAAGCCGCCCTTGCCGTCCGGTGAATACAGCTCCAGCCGGTCCAGCGGCGGATAGGCCAGCTCCAGCATCCAGTCTGCGGGTGTACTGCGTTCGGTCCGCAGGTTCACGCGCAGCCAGATGGCCGAGCTGGTCAAACCAAAGTTGGTGGCCGAGCCGGTTTGCGGCACCGGCTGAAAGCGGGCCTGGGCGTCCGGTTTCAAAAGGTCGGCCAGTGTCAGCTCGCCGCCGGCGTCTTCAAGGTAGGTAAACGACTGGGACAGTACATATCTGTCGTCGCCGCCGATGATGATCTCCCCCGCTTCGGGGCGCTCCTGCGCGGGCTCCTGCGGCTGCGCCCAAACCAATGGCCCGGCGCCCATCAGCAACAGGGCAAGCACAACCCGAAACAGGTACCGGAAGCAAGAGATCATGGGTTGGCGGCAAGAAGCGGGGACTTGCGCCTCTGCACCTGTCCCGGCGAGGCGGCAGAAGCCGGAACGGCGCCCGCTGCGTGCCGCTGGCCGTTGCAGACTTCATGGCTGATCGCCAGGTTTTCTGCATGGCTGTTGCCCCCTTCACTCAGGGGCAAAATGTGCTCCAGGGTGGCGGCCTGGGGCGTAACGTGCTCACCGCACACCCAGCACGGCACCATTCCGTGGAGCTGCCGCGCCACAGTTTTGTAGATCTTGTCCCGGGTATGCCCCAACCTGCTCACGGCAGCGTTTTCCTCTGGCAGCCGGCCGCGGGCAGCTGCCTTTGACCGGCACTCATTGCCACGCCCCTATTCGATCCTGGCCGGCCGCGTATCAGCGGGCTGGGTGAAGGAGTCTTCCCACTGCGTGGCAAAACGGTCGTTCTTGTCGATACGAATGCCGCCGGTGCCATCGGGATTGAAACCGACATTGCGGGTAGCCGCCCGCGGAGCTTCGGGCTGGTTGTCCTTGTTGAGTTCCTTGAGCGCGGCGTCCTTGGCGGCCTTGACACGTTCCCGGGTGAAAGATTCCAGGTCGGCGTGGAAACTGCTGTCGCCACCGCGGGTTTCCTGGTGCTCCTGCACCAGCTCCTCCGGAATTTCCCCCAGGAAGGCGGCACGCATGGCGCTGACCGTGGGGGGACGGCCGGCCTTGATGGAGGTGTAGGCAATGCCGCAATCCGACAGCAGTGTCTCCTTGAGCTGGCGGGTGGCCCGGCTCACATCACGCTTGCCGCGCAAATCCACGCAACCGACGACCTTGCCATCCAGGCTGCAAATGGTGAACGTCGTATAGACGCCATTGAGCAGCTCAAGCAGGCGTTCGGTTTTTTCCTTGTCTTTTTCCTTTTCCTTGTCTTTTTCCAGCGGAATGGTAAAGCGCAGCACCGGCAGCTTGACCATCACCGCGTGGTCGTGGAAAGTGCTTCGCAGCCATTTCCATACCTCGTATTCATCGTTGGTAACCACCCCGCGGGCACGCAGCGGCCATTTGTGGGGTATCCGCAGCTTCGCACCCGCGCTTTTGCGCAGCCAGGCGGCATACAGCAAAACACCTGCAAGCGCGCCCACGGCGACGCCCAGCAACGTCATCAGCCAGGAAATCAGGTTCAAGATGCAGTTCTCCTCTATCGATTGGGGATGCTGCCGAAGCCAGGCAGTGCGAACAGCGACCCCAGTGAGTCACAGAACGGACGCCCTGTCAATTCAGGCCAGCGTCCCGGTGCGTTATTAAAACAGGTTTTGCCGGTTTTCCAGGGGTTTCAGGCACAAAAAGAGCCTCCAGCCCAACCCCGCCGTGCGCAAGCAGCTATATTTTTCATAGCATCCGGATGGCGCTGCAAAACACTGCGGCCCTGCGGGTTGACGATGACCTTTGCCACGCAGGCCACGAATCGGTATGCTCGATTTTTTGCAGGAGCCCAACATGCCACGCAAGACCGCCCAGGATTTTGACCAGGAACTGCTGATTCTGTTTGATGCCTATGTCCACGGCACCATTGACAGGCGCGGCTTTCTGGAGCGCGCCCAGAAATTCGCCACCGCCGGCCTGACGGCAACGGCCCTGCTGGCCGCCCTGAGCCCCGATTTTGCCGCGGGGCAGCAAATTGCCCGGGATGACAAACGCATCAAGACCGACATGGTCAGCTATCCGTCGTCCGCCGGCTCAGGCACAGTCAAAGGCTATCTGGCCAGGCCCGCCAATGCCACGGGAAAACTGCCCGGCGTGCTCGTCATTCATGAAAACCGCGGCCTCAACCCGCATATTGAAGACATCACCCGCCGGCTGGCGCTGGACAACTTCATCGCCTTCGCACCTGACGCACTCACCCCCTTGGGCGGCTACCCCGGCGACGAAGACAAGGCGCGCGAGTTGTTCGCCAAACTGGACCAGCGAAAGTGTGTGGAGGATTTCGTGGCGGCCACCACCTGGCTCAAGAGCCGGGACGACTGCACCGGCAAGCTGGGTGTGGTCGGGTTCTGCTATGGCGGCGGCATGTCGCACACACTCACCACGCGCCTTCCAGAGCTCAGCGCGGCCGTTCCCTTCTACGGAAACCTGCCGGCAGCGGAAGATGCCGCCAAAGTCAAGACGCCCCTGCTGATCCATTTCGCCGCAGTGGATGAGCGCATCAATGCCGCATGGCCCGCCTACGAGACGGCACTCAAGGCGGCAGGTGCGAATTACACCGCCTACCAGTATCCGGGTACGCAACACGGCTTCAACAATGACACCACGCCGCGTTATGACGCCGCCGCGGCCAAGCTGGCGTGGGAGCGCACCCTGGCGTTTTTCAACAAACAGCTCAGGGCCTAGAACCGGGCAGACATCGCGGGCCCGCTGCCCGCCCATCCCTGCATCGTCCCCCGCGAAAACCCTGCCCGGAACGCTCCAGGCGCGGCTTTTGCACGCGTTACCATTGGCTACTTTCGCTTTTTCGGCCTGTCCGCGAGCCGGCGAGCGTTTCCCTCACTCAGATCCCCTGGACACAACCATGAACATTCTGCAAAAAATTGCCGCGACAGCCGGCTTGCTGACCTGTGCGCTGGGCTCAACCCAGGCCCAAAACAGGGAGCTGGTCGTCGGCTCCAGCGCCACCTACCGCCCCTTTGCCTATGAGAGCCCGACCAAGGAAATTGTCGGCTACGACGTGGACATGATCAAAGCCATCGCCCAGAAAGCCGGCCTGCAGATCAAGATCGTCAATACCCCGTGGACCGGCATCTTTGCGGCCCTCAACAACGGCGATGTGGACCTGGTCATCTCGGGCGTCACCATCAACGACAAGCGCAAGCAGTCATACGACTTCACCGCCCCCTACTTCGAAGCCCGCCAGTTGATCGCCGTGCACAGCAACAGCACGGCCAAGAGCCTGAAAGACCTTGCCGGCAAAAAAATCGGCGTGGTCACCGGCAGCACCGGCGACGACATGGCCTCGCGCGAATTCGGCAAGACCAACCCCGACATCCGCCGCTTTGAAAGCACCCCGGTCGTGATCTCCGAGCTGGCCAACAACGGCCTGGACGCCGCCATCGGCGACAACGGCGTGATCGCCTTCCGTGCCCAGGAACACAAGCAGCTCAAGACCGTCAGTGACGCGAGCTTTCCCAAGGAATACTTCGGCATCGTCGTGAAACAGGGCAACAAGGCGCTGCAGGACAAACTCAACGCAGGCCTGGCTGCCGTCAAGGCCGACGGCAGCTATGCCGCCATCTACAAGAAGTGGTTCCAGGCCGACGCTCCCGCGTTGCCCGCCCAGTAAACATCAGGACACCTCCTTATGGAACACGTCCTCTGGTTCGGCTGGTTCCGGGCCGACATCATTGCCGAGTACAGCGTGCTGTTCTGGCGCGGCCTGCAGATGACCATCATGGTGACGCTGATCTGCATCGTGCAGGGCACCTTGCTGGGTCTGGCGGTCGGCATGGCGCGTGTGGCCGAATCGCGCCATTCACCTGCGCGCGAGATCTGCAAATACGCCCTGCGCTGGCCGTCCACCGTCTACGTCAGCTTTTTCCGCGGCACGCCGTTGTTCGTGCAGATCCTGCTGATCCACTTCGCGGTGCTGCCGCTGTTCATCAACCCGACTGACGGCCTGATCATCTCGGGTGAAACAGCGCGCGACATCAAGCAGAACTACGGCGCTTTCCTGTCCGGCATCGTGGCGCTTACGCTCAATGCCGGCGCCTACATTTCCGAGATCTTCCGCGCCGGCATCCAGTCCATCGACAAGGGCCAGGTGGAAGCCTCGCGTTCGCTGGGCATGTCTTTTCCGCGCACCATGTACCACGTTGTGCTGCCGCAGGCTTTTCGCCGCATGCTGCCGCCGCTGGGCAACAACGCGATCTCGCTGCTGAAAGACTCGTCGCTGATTTCGGCGATTGGCCTGGCCGAACTGGCCTACGCCGCGCGCACCGTGGCCGGCGCCTATTCACGCTACTGGGAGCCCTACCTCACCATCTCCCTCATGTACTGGGTGCTGACGCTGGGGCTGGCTTATGTTGTCAAAAGACTGGAGGCTCGTTATGGACGAGGTGATTCGCGTTAACCGGCTGACCAAGCAGTTTGGTCATCTCCCGGTACTGCGCGGCATCGACTGCGCCATCAAGGCCACCGAGGTCGTCTGCGTCATCGGTCCTTCCGGCTCGGGAAAAAGTACTTTTTTACGCTGCCTGAACGGGCTGGAAGACGCCAGCGGCGGCGAGGTGCTGGTGCACGGCGTGTCGGTGCATGAACCCAAAACCGACGTCGACGCCCTGCGATCGGAAATCGGCATGGTGTTCCAGCGCTTCAACCTGTTTCCGCACAAAACCGTGCTGGAAAACATCACGCTGGCGCCCACCAAGGTGCGCAAGCTGACGGCACTTGAGGCGCGCAACCGCGCCAGTGAACTACTGATCAAGGTCGGGTTGCTCGAAAAGATCGACGCCTATCCCAACCAGCTCTCCGGCGGTCAGCAGCAGCGCGTGGCGATAGCCCGTGCGCTGGCCATGCAGCCGCGCATCATGCTGTTTGATGAACCCACCTCTGCGCTCGACCCCGAAATGGTCGGCGAAGTGCTGGCCGTCATGCAGGCCCTGGCCGAAGAAGGCATGACCATGGTGGTCGTCACCCACGAAATGGGTTTTGCCCGCCAGGTGGCCGACCGCGTGATGTTCATTGACGAAGGCCTGGTGATCGAGGAAGGCTCACCGGCGGAGATCTTTGACAACCCCAAGGAAGAGCGCACCAAGCGTTTTCTCAGCAAGGTGCTGTAAATCGGCGCGCGGCCAGCCCGCGCGCCTTTCAAACAAGCTCCCATCAGGTCCGGTTCCATGTTCTGGTTTAAAAGCAGGCTAGGCAAACTTCTTGAAGACGGATTGCATCTGCTCGACGCGGCCGTCGGCGTCGGGTTGGTGACGACGGCAGCGGTCGCCGTGTTCGCCGGAAAACTGGCATTGGCCGGAATTCTTCTGGCACTGGCGCTTGCGGTGGTTCTTCGATTCGTTCGCCGGCGTGCACGCTGACCCACAGAGCATCCTTGATGACAGAGCTCCCCGGTGTTGTCCCGATTGCATTCACCATTTTTTCGTATGTTGTCTGCGTCAAACTGGCGGCCTGGCTTTATCGCCGTACGCAACTGAGCTGGAAACACGCCTTCATTTTCGGCGTTGTCCTGTTCATGGTGCTGTTCGCCATCGGTGCTGTTGTCAGGTCGCTGGGCGCCGGCTCAGACCCCATACGCCAATCCCTTGTGGACCTTGCCACCGGACTGGCGGCACAACTGGGTCTGGGTGCATGGTGGCTCGGCTCGCGAGCCAGGACAAGAGCGGATGCCCCCCTTGAATTGAAAGGCGGAGCCTTGCTCGCCCTGATGACCTATGGGCTGGTTTTTTTCTTCTCTCTTGCGGCAGCGATTGCACTGCCCTTCTTTGCCCGCATGGCAGGCAACGCCGTTTAAGTTCAGTACCCCGGCACCTTCAACACCCGCGCCAGGTAATCAAAAAACACGCAGTACAGCGCAATCGGCAGCGGCAGGCCCAGCAGCGTGCCCACCATATAGTCGCGAAACTTCACGCCTGACATTGCCAGCGCATAGTTCAGCGCCGGTACAGTCTGCAGCAGCATGCGCAGCACCACGATGCTCGCCACCGGCCGCGCGTCCAGCTGAGCCAGCGTGCGTTGAGCCCACCGACCCTTGATCTGCCGCAAGGCGTCTCCGCCCATCAGGCGAATCAGCCAGAAGGTGAAGGCGCATGAAATTACGGCCGCGAGGTAGGTCGCCAGGCCACCCCACATCTCGCCGAGCGCCAGCACAGCCGCAGCCAGAAAAATCCAGCCTGGGATCTGGATCAGGTTGCCCAGCGCAAACAGCGCGATAAAAATCAGCAAGCCGCTGACTTCGTTGTCCAGGAATTTCTGGTGCAGAAAGACCAGGCTGAAGTTGTCGCGCAAACCGGAAAGCTGGAACACCGCCAGCAGCAGCCCCAGAAACGCGACCACGGCGATCAGTCTTTTGTAGCGGTGCATCTTGACTCTATTGCGGGTTTGGGCGGGGACACCGGCCGATTTTAGGCGCCAACCAACCCATGGCCATCCAGCCAGCCCGGGGCCCTTTTGCAAATAAATGCCATCAGCGTGTAAGAAGCGCGTGCCCAGCCCGACCAAACAGCAACACGCAGCAAGACTGCGGCGGAAATCCCGGCAATCCACTGGAAACCCGGGCGTTGCGGCCAGCACAAGAGGAGCATTTCATGAACACGTCTCGGCAGATCATCCACCCCGGCTGGTTGCGCGCCATGCACTGGCTCAACGCGCTGGCCGTGGTGGTATTGATGATGAGCGGCTGGCGCATCTACAACGCCACGGCGTTCCTGGGCTTCAGCATTCCCAAAGACCTCACGCTGGGCGGCTGGCTGGGCGGCGCGCTGCAGTGGCACTTTGCGGCCATGTGGCTGCTGTTCTTTAATGGCCTGCTCTACCTGGCGTTCAACATCGCTACGCGCCGGCTCTTTCACAAATTCTTTCCGCTTTCACCCAGGGCGCTGGTCGCCGACCTGCTCGCTGCCCTCAAGGGCAAGCTGGCCCATGCCGACCCCAGCCACTACAACACCGTGCAGCGCCTGGCCTATCTCTTCGTCATGGTGGACAGTGTCCTGCTCGTCGTTTCAGGCCTGGTGCTCTGGAAGTCTGTGCAGTTTCCGCTCCTGCGCGAACTGATGGGCGGCTACGAAGGTGCGCGCCTGGTTCACTTTTTCGCCATGGCCGCGCTGGCCGCATTCGTCGCGGTTCACCTGGTGATGGTGGCGCTGGTACCGCGCACCCTCGTCTACATGCTTCGCGGCCGCTGACCCGACGAACTACCCAACCGCCGCAAAGCCGCAAGGATTACCCATGATCATCAAGCCCCCTCCCCGTATGGACATCGACAGCGCCGCTGTGCTGGACGAAGCCGTTGCACGCATTGCCCACACCCGCAAGCTCGGCACGGCACGCCGCAATTTTTTACGCACCTCGCTCACGCTGGGTGGCCTTTCCATGCTGACCGGCTGCATGCTGGACGACAGTGAAGGCGTCAATGCCGCTCTCGGCAAGATCTCGCGCATCAATGACGAAGTGCAGGGCTTGCTGTTTGATCCCAACCGCCTGGCACCGACCTACCCCGAATCCATGATCACCCGGCCTTTCCCCTTTAACGCCTACTACGGCGAGGACGAAATCCGGGAAATCGAGGAAAGCAGCTACAGGCTCGAAGTCACGGGCATGGTGTCCGACCGGCGCAAATGGGCCCTGCCCGAGCTGCGCGCCATGGCACAGGTGGACCAGGTCACCCGCCACATCTGCGTGGAAGGCTGGAGTGCGATCGGCAAATGGGGCGGCGTGCACTTCGGCAGTTTCCTGCGTCACGTGGGCGCCGACCTGAGCTCGAAGTACGTCGGCTTCAAATGCGCCGACGACTACTTCACCAGCATCGACATGCCCACCGCGCTGCACCCGCAAACCCTGCTGGCGCTGACTTACGACGGGCAGCCGCTGCCGCCCAAATACGGCTTCCCGATGAAGCTGCGCATGCCCACCAAGCTGGGCTACAAGAACCCCAAACACATCCAGGCGATTTTTGTCACCAATACCTACCCTGGAGGCTACTGGGAAGACCAGGGCTACAACTGGTTCGGAGGTAGCTGAGCACCGCTCAGAGACCCTGCAACGCGGGCAATCATTTCGCGATTGCCTTTTTCATTCAATCCATCCATTTATTACCACTCAAGGACAACACCATGAACAAATTGACTGCAACCCTCCTGTCTGCCTGCATGCTCTTCGCCGGCGGCAGCGCCATGGCGCAAGACGCGATGAAAAAGGACGCCATGGGCAAAGACGCCATGGCCAAGGACGGCATGAAAAAAGATGCGATGGCCAAGGACCCGATGGCGAAAGATGCCATGGGTAAAGATGCCATGGCAAAGGACGCCATGGCAAAAGATGGCATGAAGAAAGGCGACAAAATGGCCAAGGACGCCATGGGCAAGGACGAGATGAAAAAGTAAGGTCACTGCGCGCCGCGCCGCTTGCGGCCGGCCCGCTATGTCCCGTCTGGGGCCGGCACAACCGGCTTGAGCCATAGCGCCGCGGCATCAGCGGGCGCCATGCACCGCAGGTTCACGTCCTGCCAGATGACTGCGGCGACCTCTTCAAGCTGGTCAGGCCCGACGGTGTGCCATCGCTGGTGCAGCCTTTCAGCGCAGCGGGCAATCCATTCGGGTGGGGTGTTTGTGTCCATGAGTAAATCATAGTTGAAGACTGTATGTATGTACAGTACTATTGTTCTTCAAAGTGATTCCATAGAACAACCAAACCAGAGACTGACATGCAGCTTCTACATGACCCTCCCACCAGGCCACCCTTAACCCCTGTCACCCTGGCCACGCCAGTCACTCCGCTCACTCCGGTCACCCGGCCACAACAGGGCCGCACCTCTGCCAACTGGCCGTTTTACGTGCAAGCCCCTAAGCAGCTCTCAAGCGATGTCAGGGCAAACGCCTTGCGCGTCCTGGAAACCTCGGCGCGCTATTTTTTCAGCGCGCCTAGCGCGCGATAGTGCCGCCCCCTTACCGCCCTGCTCCAAATCACCAGGCCGCAAAAACTTTTACACGGCCCGCAAGGAAGTGCCTCGACGTCGCTATGTTTTTGATAGCTACTTGCGCCCGTCCTTATTAGCCAAAAACCCGATTTACTTCGGGAATTTGAGAGCCGCTGGCAGGCCACAGATACCAGGCCCGTCAGAACGCCATGGACGCCTGCAGCCACAGCGTGGGCCGTTTGGCCGACGAGGCCGGGATGGAAGTCGGCAGGCCGCCGTCGGTGCGCCAGGCCAGCGAAGAACGCAACTGAACACCCGCCAGGCTGGCATTCAGGCCAACGCCCGCGCCGGCCAGCTGGCGGCTGTTGGAGGCCGCCGCGCCGAAAGGGTTGCGGTTGATGGTGACCTTGCCCCAGTCATAGAACACGGTGGCCTGCACATTGGCCATCACGTTGTGGCGCAACTCGACCGTGCCGCGGTAGCCTTCGTCGCCGCCGGCCTCACCCTGCGGATAGGCGCGCACGCCGTTGACGCCGCCCAAGGAGAACTTCTCGGATGAATCCAGGTTTTTGCTGGCCAGCTGGCCCGTCACTGACACTGCCAGGAAGGTGCTGTCGGTAAAGCGTTGCAAGCGGTTGGCGCCGTAGGAAACACGGGTGTAGCTGCCGTTGGACTGGGCCGAGGCCGCGTCAATGGCCAATGCGGTGGGCGAGTTGATGCGCAGGTTGCCCATCGCCACCGACAGATCCAGGCCGGTGATGCCCCCGCCGCCCAGGGCGTCCTGCATGTTGCCTGAAAGACCGAAGGTAGTGACCAGGACTTTCTTGGGTGTGAAGGTAGAGGTGGCGTCTACATAGTCTTTGAGCTGCTTGTCTTCTACCGACACGGTGCCGTTCAGGTTTTTAAGCTGGCTGCGGATGAAGGGGTAAGCGGCAAACACGCTGGCGGCGGTGGCCGTGCCATGGGCCTGCAAGGTTTCAAACTCCTGGCCCAGCTTGTAGCGCGTATCGAAGTACGCGGCGCCTACCTTGAGGCCGTCGCCGCCCACAGGCATCTGGTAGGCCAGCCGCGCGAAGCTGAGGTTACGGCCGCTGGTCAGTGCATTGACGGTGAGCTGGTCGCCGATCTTCAGCGGGCTGACGAGATTGAAGGTACCGGCCACGCGGTATTCCCCGGTGTAGCGGCTGCCGTAGTTGTCGACCACGACATTGCCGTTGTAGGGCTTGGCAGGGTTGACCTCAATCAGCAGTTCAGACGTCCCCACGCTGGCGCCGGGCTGCAGCGTGGCGCGCGAGCTGCTGACGCCGGGCGTGTCCTGCAGCAGCAACAGGCCGCGGTCAATCTGGTCGGACTTGATGACGTCGCCGTCCTTGACCTGGCCAAGGTAGGCCTGCGCGCGCTCGTCACTCAGCAGCGACTGGTTGTTGATCTTGTGGCTGGAGATGCGGCCTTCGATCACGCTGATGGTGACAGCGCCATCGGTGATGTCCTGCGCGGGCAAATAAGCGCGGGCCACGGCAAAACCCTGGCTGCGGTAGTAGGCGGTGATGCGGCGGGCGGCGGCGTTCAGCTGGCTCAGCGACCGCTCGGCACCGACGAGGCCAGCCACCAGGGGTTGCAGCTGCGCACTGGGGATCTCCTGATTCCCGGTGATGGTGATGGACTTGACGAGCACCCTCGCCTCGCCTTTCTGGCTGAGGTCGGCTGACTCTTCGATGCGCTGCAGCGGAACGCTCTGTGGCGGCGGCAAGGCGGGCGCCTGCTGCAGGTCGCGCAGCACCTGGCCGGCGTCAGGGACTGGGGCAGTCTGCGCCCAGGCGCCGGTATGCAAAGCTACCAACAGGGCGGAAGCCAGCGCGGAAAGGGGTAACGAATTCTGTTTCATTTTTTCGCTCTACTTTTCTTAATGCTCATCCAACACAAGCAACTGCTCCTTCATGGCAGCTGACCATCCATACACCCCATCGCCCCCCCCGGGGCCATGGCTTCGATGCCCCGGGCGACATCCTGCAATTGTGTGTACCCGACTCTCATGCCGCCATACTGCGGATGCAGTACGTCCAGCGTGACCGCTCCGGCAATGTCGCAGAGACAGCTCATCCTGTATGTCCCCATTTTTAGGGACATGAAACCAATCGTAACTATATCTGCCGGTTTTGCCTGTAGCACAAATGCGCTATGAGGCCCACCCTAATCCGTCTCCCAACGTCGCCCAACGGCGCCCCAATTGATGTAAGCGCTCAGCCCAACCAGGGATTCCCTGCAGGCTCCGAAATGGCCAGGCCGCGCGTCCAGCTTGCCATCGTTGGGGGACGACCTGGCTTTCGCGGAGTCATTGCTACATTTTTAATAGCTGCTTGCGCCCGCCCATAAATGGCTACAGCCCGACTGAGCTAATGAAGAGCCATGAAAATGGTTTATTCACAAGTGGCACGGCTAACGCTTTTGGGCATCAATAAACCGCAGCTGACGATACTGACCAGCGAGTTCAACAGCCTGGCGTTGCCGCTGTCACCGCTGTTGCCGTTACTGCCGTTACTGCCGTTGCCATTCCCGCCCGCCTCATCGTCGCGGTTGTCGGGCTCAATGAAGCTGGCGGGGCCGCTGTTGACCGTATCGCGGCTGGTTTGGTAGACGGTTTGCAGCGCGATCCTGTACTGCACTGTGTCTGGCGTGCCGGGCGTAGTACTGCCTGTACTGGCAGTCACCAAAGGCAAGCCAGTGGCCAGCAAGGTCACCACACCCGTGCAGGCTGCCTGCGCAGAGTCTCACCGCAGGCCCACCAGGGCCTCGCCTACCCCGCCCCCTCCCCAAGCTGCCGCCTATTCGCCTCTGTCCTGGCGGGCTGCCTCTGCGGCGGCATTCAACGCCTTCATGCGCGCGCCATCATCCAGTATGTTGAACGGATCGTCGTCCACCGCGCTCGATATGCTGCCTGTGCCATCTCCATTGGCGCTATCGGCGCCACCCGTGACGCCACCCATGGCATTGCCCGTGCCGGCAATGGTGTTGAGCGCGGTCACATAAGGCCCATCCAGCGCTGAAGTCACGCCGAAAAGGGATGCAGGCAAAGGCGGTGTACCGGTCATCGTCAGCGTACCGTTGGTATAGACGACGTTGTAACCCAGGGCCGCTGCCAGCGTACCTTGCGTAATGGCATGTGTGGGGCTGGTCGTGGCAGCGCCTGTGGGCGCCGACAGCGCACCGCTCAGCGCGCTGGCCGCAGTGTCGCCCGCCACCAGGCCGCTGTTGACGGTGTAGGTGAGGGCCGGGTCGGCGCCGCCGTATGCCTTGCTCTGGTTGTCGCCGCTTACGTTGAGCGTCGGCACAACGTTATAGACAAAGCGGTTGCCGGTGATCGAGGTCATCGACGCATCGGTGGGCGCATTGGCGGCGTAACTGCGGCCAAAGGCATTGCCGGTGGAAGCCATGCCGCCCAGGGTGCTGGCAGCCGGATCGGTCGAATACACGAGGAAACGGCCGCCCGCGCCTGGGTTGAGCGCGCCAGCCCCGGCGTTGTTCACAAAGTTGCGCCCGGCGGCCAGCACCAGCGAGTCATTGGCTGCGCTGCCGGACGTGACGCTGTTGGCCAGCGTGAGGTCGCTGGCCGCGTCTGTGGTCCGCACCAGCACCTTGCCGGTGCCCGTCAGGCCTGCCGTGTTGACGGTGCCCACCGTCAACGCACCGGCCTGCGCGTAGGCCACATCGCCTGTGTTGCCGGCCAGCGTCGTGACCGCATTGCCTGCATTGTTGAGGGTGTGCGTGCCCGTGCCCAGCAGTTCCAGGCCGGTGGCCGTGATGCCCGCGGTTTGTGTGCTGGTACCGGCGGTGCTCAGCGTGAGTTCGCTGGCCGTCAGCGCGCCGTTGATGGCGATGTTGCCACCGGTCGTGATCAGCTTGAACTTGTCCTGCGCATTGCCGAAGGCGTTGTCGACCGTGATGCCGGCCGCGGATGACACGCTGACTGTCTGCGCAGACCCGGCGTTAGTGCTGATGGCGAGATTGCTGGTACTCAGCGCATTGGCGGCAGTGAGGCTGATGTCGCCCGCAACGCCAGGTTCTGTGGTCGCCAGCGTTTGCAGGCCGGTGACATTGGTGCCCAGCGTGATGCTTTCCCGTGCGGTCGCGTTAAGCGTGGTGCTGGTGATGTTGTTGGCCGCGCCATTGGCGTCAAGGATGGCTCCGAGCGAGGAGCTGAGAGTGACCGAGCTGCCGGACACCGTCTTGACCGCCAGGGCGAAGGCAGCGGTGACGTTCACCGCGCCCGTTGCACTGACGTTTTCCAGGGTGCCGCCGTAGGCCAGGTCCAGGTTGACCTGTGAACCGGCGCCGCTCGCCACCGCAACGACCGGGCCGGTCGTGTAAATGGTGATGGGGCCGGCGGTGCTGGCGCCTATGCTGCCGTTGCCTGCCTCCAGGTAGACCGAGCCACCCGAGAGGGGATTGATGTTGGTCTGGACAGTTTGCGTGCTGATGCCGCCCGTGGCCACCATGCTGAAGCCGGCGGTGCCCGCAGTCGTACCCGTGGCGTTGCTCAAAAAAGGCATGTAGGAGCCCACCATCAAGATATTGCCCGTGTTGGCGATATCGACGCGGCCGGCGCTGTGGAAGCTGCCCTGGAAGCTGGCGGTGGCGGCGGTGTTGCGAAGGGTGATGTCGCCCGATGTACTGTTGTTAAGTCTGCCGAAATTCTGGATCTGGTTGCCTGCGTTGGCCAGCGTCATGCCCCCGAAACTGGTGGCCTGCAAGGTGTTCGCGACGATGGCCTGGGTTTGCGACAGCGCGCCGCGGCTTAGCAGCGCAACAAGACCGGTGCCGGACTGGGTGATGCCGGCCGTTCCGTCCACCGTCCCCACCGACAATGCAGAGTAGGAGCTAACCTCGAAATTGTTCGTTCCGTAGGCGCGACCGCTGACCTGGCTTATCTGGTTGAGTGAGTTGGCCAGGATGACGGTTTGTGCATCGGCCTTCAGGTTGGCAACCGTGAATGCCGCCGTTTGCGAGATGCCCGAACCTGCAGTGCTGCTATTGAGCAGGCTCAGGCTGGGTGCGCTGGCCAGGTTGATATTGCCGCCGGTGTTGCCGATGACTATGCCGCCTGTATTGGAAGTGCTGCCGATCGCGATCACCGACGCGGTGATCCGGTTGAGCTCGGCGTTGCTCAGGTTCATGGCGGCGGTTTCTGATGCGCCGCCGAGTGTGATCGGCTGGTTGGCGCTGAAGATGTCCGTGTTGACCAGCACCTTGCCCGCGCCCGCGTTGACGGCGGAGCCGATGTTGATGCGGTCGCCCAGCAGCGTGATCGCACCGCCTCCGCTGGTGATGCTGGTGCCGTCGATGTTCAGGGCGTAGCTGCCGGCCGGCGCAATTGCACCCGTAGGAAAATTCATTCCGCGCAGCGTCATGGCCGCGGTGTTGGAGTTGATGCTGCCGCCGGTCAGGCTCACGGCATGCCCCCCGCCCATAGAGCTTGTCCCATCGAGGTTGCCGATCATGGTGATCCCGCCGGTCGAGTTGATGCTGCCGCCCACCATGGAGATGCCGGTAATGTTCGCCGTTCCCCCGTTTGAACTACTGAACAAACCCGTACTGTTAAAACCCAGCCTGCCCGCGATGATGTCTGCGCCGGCATCGATGAGGACGCCGGAGCCGCTGATCCCGGCTGCATTTAACGAGGACGAACCGTCGAGCGTGATGCTGCGCAAGGTGCCGGACTGCACTTTTCCTCTTGCTATAAGGCCCTTGACCTCGGTGGCGGCACTACTGACACCGGCCCGGCCGGTAGCGGTGATATTGCCGCCGGTGCTGGATACCTCCGAGCCGGTGCCGAGTTCCACGCCGGCAGTGCCTGCCAGGGAAAACAACCCTGTACGCCCGGTGATGTCGATGTTGCCCGCACCCGTGATCCTGGCCAGAGAATCCAGCCGTACCCCGCGGGCCACCTGAGCAATGACCCCGGTCGTGCCTACGTCACCGGCGATGGTGACGGTGCCGGTGCCGCCGGTCACGCTGGAATTGGTGACAACCACACCGCCCGAAGAGCCGCCCGTGGCGCTGCCGCCGCCGTTCACCAGTCTGCCGGTGATGTTTATCGTTCCGTCCCCGCTGACGCCGACGTTGGTTTGCGTTGCGCCTTCATTGACGAGCTCGAGCGCGTGGTGGCTCGTCCTGGCACCCGACGCTTCGACGGTGATGTTTCCGGTGCTTGCCACGCTGGTGCCCGCCAGCTTCACGGCGCTATCGGCGCTGTTGATGTTGGCATTGCCGCTGGTAAGCGTGGAGCGGTCCAGCAGCACGCCATACTGCGACTGGTCTGTCGTGGTGCCATTGATGGTGAGGGCGCCGGTGCCGGCGTTCAGGGTGCTTTGGGACACCAGCACGCCCGAACTCCCGGCCTGGCCCGCCGCGATGAGCGAAATCGCGCCTCCGCTGGTCTGCAGGACCGTATTGCTGACATCCAGCCCGCCGGCAGAGTTGATGTTGATCGTGCCGGCGCCACTGGTCACGGAAATTGCGGAGGTCTTGATGGCCTGGGATGCCGCCGCGGTGGTCACGCTCGCCGAGCCCCCGCCGGAAACCTTGAACGTCAGGCCGGCGCCGTGCGTGCTGCCCGTGAGGTCGATGCCGGTACCGGTGGGACCGGTGGTTCTGATGGTGAGATTGAGGCCACTGAGGAGCTCTACATCGGCATTGCCGAAGGTGCCCGTGACGTTGATCGAATCCGTGGCCTCGATCAGCATGCTGGAGCTTGCCGATTCAATAAAGTCTTCGTAAATGGTGTCGGCCGCCCCGCCATTGCCGCCCGCGATGGTCATCGTGGCCGGGTCGAGCAGCCAGGTGCCGGTCTTGCCCTGCGGCGCCCGCGTGTTGACCTTGAAGCCCGGCAGGATTATGAAGTTCGAGGCACTGGTCTCGATGAAGCCGCCGTCACCGCCATCCGGGGCGCTGGCATCCAGCGTGCCGCCGATGTTGACCATGCCGTGCTCCATGTCGCCGATCAGCATGATGCGGCCGGCCTTGTTGGCAATCGTCTTCGCTTCAATGACGCCGGTGTTGTTGACGGTGCCCGTGGTGAGACTGTCGAGCGCTTTGGCGCCGAGCAGCACCTGGCCGCCGTCGGCCTTGATGAGCTGTTTGTTCTCTGCCAGTGCGTTGATCGCGCCCTGATCGATGCTGTAACCGAGCAGGCTCCCGTTGTCCAGATTCAGGGTGATCTTGTTGCCGGCGGCCAGAAGCGCCGTGCCAAGGCTCGCCGTCATCACGCCTTCATTGCGCACTTCGGGCGCCAGCAGTGCCAGGTAGCCACCGGGCGCGGCGTTCAGCGTGCCCTGATTCACCACCGAGCCACCGGAACCCGTGAACACGTTGTTGCCGGCCATGAAGTCGGCATTGCTCATGGAAAGGGTAGAAGCCACCAGGCCGCCAACGTTGACCTGAGAACCCGCACCAAACAACACACCGTTGGGATTGAGAATGAAGACCTGGCCGTTGGCCGTGAGGCTACCCAGCAGCTCGCTCGGGCTGCTGCCGGTGATGCGGTTCAGCGCAATCGCCTGCGCATTGGGCTGGTTGAATCTCAGCGCCTCGTTGGCCGCGGTAGACAAACTGGTCCAGTCGATGGCCAGGCGCTGGCTGGCCTGGTTGATGGTGGTGGTGTTGCCTAGCGTGGAGACGCTGCCACTACCCGCCGACACACTGGCATTGGCTGCATCGGCCGCATGCGCTTCATGTGTGAGCACCGCCAGGGAGGTAAGCAACACCAGCGCCGCGCGGCAGGCCGTATTGAGCCTGAAGCCCGCGCCACCGCCATCGACGCCATGGCCTCCTTCCGCCTGCACGTCATCCCACTGCACGCTGCCGCGCGCCGAGCCACCCTTGCTTCTGCCCTTGGCATTTTCCGCCACGGCCACCCACAGATTCAGGGCGGTGTTCCAGACGAGGCGGTAAATACGGTTCATGCTGGCGTGACTTTTCATGGAGGCTTTCGTTGGCAGGTGGAACTTGCAGCGAGCCAGGTTGCCCGCCAATCAGTCGGGCCAGCGCCCCGGATGTTGTGGAACGCTCTGGCCGACTGGCCGTCATCGTACGAATCACGAAAGCCGCTGTCTGTAGCGCATATGCGCTACGCCAGATACCTTCAGGGGCCCCGTTCTAGAGACGAGATCGGGCTGCAGACCAACAGAAATGGGCGCAGACAGCTATCAAAGATATAGCATTCAGATCATCCGGGTGGCACGACGATCGACACCGGCGGGGCAGCGAACAGGCCCTGCCGGTGACCAGCCCCCCCCGTTACCGGCTTGCACGTAGAACAAACGATCTACACAAATAGCGAGTCGTGTACCCGAAAACCGTCGCAAAATGTCTGCCTGATGAATGCACCTCCCGCTGAACAAGACCTGCCCATGATCCATGTCGCCATCGTCGAGGACGATCCAGGCTTTCGCGGAGCGCTGAGCCGCGTGGTGCAAGGCGCTTCTGACATGCGCCTCGTGGGCGCGGCAGGCACCCGTGCCGAAGGCTTGCAGATGCTGATGCAGCCGCCGGCCGATGTGCTGCTGGTTGATTTAGGCCTGCCCGATGGCTCTGGCATCGACGTGATCCGCGCGGCTTCCCGACAGTGGCCGGCATGCAGCATCATGGTGAGCACCAATTTTGGCGACGAGACGCATGTGATGCAGTCGATTGAGTCCGGCGCTGCCGGCTACCTGCTGAAAGACAGCTCACCGCTGAAGATGGCGGCAGAGATTCGCAGCCTGGCCAGCGGCGGCAGCCCGATCAGCCCCATCATCGCCCGGCAGGTGCTGGCGCGCTTTCGCCGCAGCACCGCAGCCGGCGCCGGCACGACGCCCGCCGATATCGACGCACCATCGCTGCTGTCGGCGCGTGAAAAGGAAGTGCTGGACTACATCACCAGAGGCTTCACTGCGGTGGAAATCGCCAGGTTGATGGAGTTGTCGCACTTCACGGTGCGCACTTTTGTGCGGCGCATCTACAGCAAACTCAAGGTTACCTCCAAGGCTGAAGCGATCTACGAAGCCAGGAACCAGGGCATTTTGGCGCAGTAGTTGCCCGCGCGAATGCCCTTTCATCACCACCGCCTCTTGCGTTTTTCGCCCCGCATGTTAGCGCTGCTGGCAGCGGCTGCGGTGCTGACGGGTCTTGTCGCCTGTGACTCTGCGGGCACCCGCGCGGGTGGTTCCCCCAGCGCAGCGGCCCTGCATCTCACCCGGGCTGACTGGCAGGTGCAAACCGATGCGGGCTTCACCTCGCCACCGCTCACCCTCGACGGCCAAATCCTGCTGGACCGCTGGCAACCCGTTACGCTGCCGCACGCCTTGCCCATAGCGTTGCTGGGACAGGCCCGGGCTGCAGCATCCGCCGGCGCGGCACCCGTCACACGCACCAGCTGGTTTCGACTGACCGTGCCGCAGGCCCCGGCATCGTCCACGCCACTGGCGCTGTATGCGGCCCGCGTGCGCACCGACGGCACCCTCGCGGTGTATGCCGACGGTCACCTGGTACACACCGCACAGCAGCAAGGCCCGTTATGGAACAGCCCGCACACGCCGCTGTGGGTGCTGCTGGAGAAATCACCCGATGGCCGGCCGCCGCACGAGATCACGCTGCGCATCGAGCACACGGCTGCGACGCAGGTGGCGCTGTCATCACTGTGGCTGGGCCCGGTGGAGGCCATCAGCTGGCGCTACCGCGGCCGCCAATGGCTGCAGCAGGAATTGCCGGGCATGTTCAGCTCGGCTTTCCTCGCGGTCGGCATCTTCGCCTTGCTGGTGTGGTTGCGGCGCCGGCATGAGCCGGGCTATCTGCTGTTTTTTGTGCTGGCGGTCATGTCCTTCGTGCGGGGCCTGCATTTTTATGTGAGCTTCCCGATTGCCAACGACTGGTTTGCCTGGTTCACCGTCAACTCGCTGTTCTGGCTGGTCACGGTGGTGCACTTTTCAATCGGCCTGCTGCACCGGCGCCAGCAACTGTGGCTGACGCGGGCACTGATCACCGCGTCCGTGCTGATGGCCCTGCTGACCCTGCCCCTGTGGTCGGCCCTGCCCAACACGCCGAGGACCACACCAGTGATGTATGTGGTGGCCGCACTGATGGGCGTGAGCGTCAGCGTGGCGGGCGTCATCAACGCCTGGGGGCGCTCTCGCAGCGCCATGGTGGTGGCCATCGGGACGGTGCTGGCCACGCTCTTTAGCGCGACCGACTGGCTGGTACAGAACAATTTCATCAGCCCCGAAAGCTGGTATATGGGCCCGCATACCAACGCGATCACCTTCAGCGTCTTCGGTTATGTGATGTACCGCCGTTACACCGGCGCCATTGCGGAAGTCGAGCAGGTCAACGCCAGCCTGGCCGAGCGCCTGCGGGCGCGTGAAGCCGAACTTGAAGCCAGCCACCGCAGCCTGCGCGAGATCGCCCAGCAGCAGATGCTGAGCGATGAACGCCAGCGCATGATGCAGGACATGCACGACGGCCTCGGCTCGACGCTGATCAGCGCCATCCGCTCCATCGAAGTCGGCGGCATGAGCGACGAACGCGTGACGCAGACCCTCAAGGACTGCATGGACGACCTGAAGCTCGCCATCGACTCGATGGAGCCGGTGGAGGCCGACCTGTTGCTGCTGCTGGCCACACTGCGTTTCCGGCTCGAACCCCGGCTGGAAGGCACCGGCGTCACGCTGCTTTGGGAAGTGCAGGTACTTCCCACGCTGGACTGGCTGAACCCTTCCAGCGCGCTGCACATCCTGCGCATCATCCAGGAAAGCGTGGCCAACATCCTGCGCCATACGCATGCGACCGAGATCCGCTTTAGCACTGCCATCGAAGGCGCCGGGGTGCAGGTCATCATCGAAGACAACGGCCAGGGCTTTGATGTCGACCAAGCCTTTGGCGACGCCGCGGGGAAAGGCCTGCAAAACCAGCGGCGCCGCGCGCAAACCATTGACGGCACGGTCAACTGGCAATCGGGGCCGGCGGGCACGCGCTTTACCTTGTGGCTTCCATTGGCCCCCACAGTCACTCACTCCGTGTAGTTCCTTGCCCCCCGAGGTGGCCGCCCGCCTGTGGCCCGGCAAAGCCGGTTCCACGGCTCATGCTGGTTGAAGAGTTCTGTGCGCACAAACGGGGGCCGCGGGACTGGCTTTGCCAGACCGCAGGCGCCGCCCCCTGAGGGGGGAACAGGCTACACGCATTGGCCCCCACAGTCACTCACTCCGTGTAGTTCCTTGCCCCCCGAGGTGGCCGCCCGCCTGTGGCCCGGCAAAGCCGGTTCCACGGCTCATGCTGGTTGAAGAGTTCTGTGCGCACAAACGGGGGCCGCGGGACTGGCTTTGCCAGACCGCAGGCGCCGCCCCCTGAGGGGGGAACAGGCTACACGAAGTGAGGCTGGAGGGGGTGGGCTTATTCCTCGTCCGTATTTCCGGCTTCGGCAGCGGCGGCTTTCAGGGCGTCACTGGGGTCTGCACCACCGCCCTGTGCGCCGCCGCCGTCACCTGAAGCGCCAAGGCTCGCGATGTTCCGCAGCGCACTCAGGTAAGCGTCGCTTGCCGGGCTACCGCCTGGCACTACCGGCACCGGCACAGGCGCTGCTACCGGGTTGATGGTCAGCACGCCGTCGACATAGGCCAGCGCGTAGTTGCCGGCACTGTAGCCGCCGGGCGTAATGGCGTAGCTGCCCACAGCGCTCGCGCCTTGCGAACTGCCGCCATAGGTCAGCGCGCCGCCCAGCACGGCGGCCGTTTCGCCGCCCACAAAGCCGCTGAAACTCACGCCGTTTCCGCCGGTATAGGCTGCGGCGCCCACGGTGCGGTTGTCATTGTTGGCCGTGACGCTCAGGTTGGCCTTGTTGATGTCGGCCGTCGCCGTGACGGGAGCCGCAGCCAGCTGGTAGTTGCTGGCCAGGCCGCCCGCGCCGTTGGCCAGGCCGTAAGTGGCGGTCACGGTCTTGCCGTTGGCGGCATTCGCGTCGGAGAAGCTGGCACCCGTGGAATTCAGGGTCAATAGCTCGCCGTAGGCCAGGCCCGTCAGGGTGCCGACGTTGCTGAGGGTCGCTGTTGCGGTGCCATCGTAGGTTTTGTTGTTGGCCGCCATGCCCGTCACGCTCACCGTGGCTTTGCCCACCGTCAGGGTGCCGTTGGTGTACGCAATGCCGTAGCCCAGGGCTGAAGCCAGCGTGCCCTGGGTGATGGCGTGCGTGCCTGCGGAGGCCGCGGAACCCGTCGGCGCTGCCAGCACGCCGGCCAGCGCGGTTGCGGCCGTGTCGCCGGCCACCAGCCCGGAATTCAGCGTGTACGTCAGGCCCGGGTCGGCCGCGCCATAGACCTTGGCCTGGTTGTCACCCGTGATGGTGAGCACCGGCGTCACGCTGTACACCATGCGGTTGCCGCTGAGCGAAGTCATGGAGGCATCGGTGGGTGCATTGGCGGCGTAAGTGCGGCTGAAGGCGTTGCCTGTAGAGGCCAAGCCGCCCATGGTGTTGGCCGTCGGGTCGGTCGAATACACCAGGAAGCGGCCCGCGCCCGGGTTCAGCGGTGTGGCGCCGGCGTTGTTGATGAAGTTGCGACCGGCAGCCAGCACCAGCGAATCATTCGCCGCGCTGCCTGAGGTGACCGCATTGTTCAGCGTGATGTCGCCCGCAGCGCCAGTCGCACGCACCAGCACCTTGCCGCTGGCAGTCAGCCCTGCCGTGTTGACGGTGCCAATGGCCAGCGCACCGGCCTGCGAGTAGTCGACGTTGCCGGTATTGCCTGCCAGCGTGGTCACCGCGTTGCCTGCGTTGTTCAGCGTATGGCTGCCGGTGCCCAGCAGTTCCAGGCCCGTGGCTGTGATGGCCGCGTTCTGGGTGCTGGTACCGGCGGTGTTCAGCGTGAGTTCGCTGGCCGTCAGCGCGCCGTTGATGGCGATGTTGCCGCCGGTCGTGATCAGCTTGAGCTTGTCCTGGCTGTTGCCGAAGGCGCTGCCCACCGTGATGCCGGCATTCGAAGCCAGGCTGACGGTCTGGGCGGAACCCGCGTTGGTGCTCACGCTGAAGTTGCCGGTATCGATGGCATTGGCGGCGGTGATGGTGATGTCGCCGGCAGCGCCCGTGGTGCTCAACGTCTGTACGCCGCTCACGTTGGTGCCCAGCGTGATGCCGTTTTGCGAGGAAGCAGTCAGAGACGTCCCACTGATGTTGTTCGCCGCGCCGTTGGCGTCGGTGATGGCGCCGGCTGCGGCGCTGAGGCTGACCGAGCTGCTTGACACCGTCTTGACCGCCAGGCTGCCGGTCGTGGCCGTGACATTCACGCTGCCCGCCGCGAAGATGTTCTCCAGCGTGCCGCCGTTCGCCAGGCTCAGGTTGACTTGCGAGGCGCCGCCTGCCGCCACCGCAGTGACGGACGCAGCGGAAATACCCACCGCGCCGGCGGGGTTGGTACCCATGCTGCCTGCGCCGCCGTCGAGGTAGACCGAGCCGCCCGCAGAATTGCTGATGTGCGGAGACGCGCCGCTGGCCACAATGCCCTGCGAGCCTTTGATGCGCACCGCCGCTGTGCCGGCGGCAGTACCCGTGGCCGTGCCGCTGCTGGTGATGCCGCTTGACGCCAGCGTGACCGTGCCGATGTTGTCGACGTCAATGCGGCCCGTACCGGTATTGGTGAGGGACGTGAGTGTGGTGTTGATGCCGTTGCGCAGCACGATATCGCCCGCGCCGCTATTGGTCGCCGTAAAAGCGCCGATCTGGTTGGCAGCCAGGTTGAGATTGATGCCACCCACACCGCTGCCGGTGAAGCTGCTGGCCACAATGGCCTGGGTCTGTGCGATGGCGCCGTTCAGGTTGGTGAGCGTGGTGGCGTTGCTGCCCGAGTTGATGCCTGTGTACCCGTCAACCGTACCAACCGTGAGCGGCGCGGACTTGCTGCTGGTGACGTTGAATGCGCCGGTGGTAGAGCGCCCGCTGATCTCGTCGATCTGGTTGCCGGCGTTGGTCAGGGTGACGGAGGAGCCCACCGCGTTGAGCTTGCCCACACTGATGGCCCCCGTCTGGCTGATGGTGCTGGCATTGAGCAAACTGATGACCGGCAAGGGCCCTGGCGCAGCCGTGATGGGGCCAGCGATCTCAATACCGCCTGTACTCGTCAGGGCGCCGATCTGCAGCACGCCAGCCGTGATCTGGTTGATCTCGGATGCAGCCAAATTCAGTGCGAAGCTCTCGATGCCTGATGTCGATGAAGCGAGTGTGATCTGTCGGTTGGCGGTAAAGGGCGCAATCACCACACGGCCGGCCCCTGCATTGACCGTACTGAGAATCTCGACGCGGTCGCCAATAATCTGGATTTCGCCGCCACTGCTGGCGACCGTCGTACCGCCGAGATAGACATCACGGGCAGACACAGGCGCAGGCGCAGGCACGCCGGAGCCACGCAAGACGATGTTCGCGCCGTTGGAGTTGATCGTGCCGCCCTCCATACGTAAAGCGCTGTTGCCTGAAGCGGAGCCGGCACTCATGGTGCCAGTAATATCT
Organism: Polaromonas sp. P1_E11; assembly: GCF_056405995.1. Classification (NCBI taxonomy): domain Bacteria; kingdom Pseudomonadati; phylum Pseudomonadota; class Betaproteobacteria; order Burkholderiales; family Comamonadaceae; genus Polaromonas; species Polaromonas sp. P1_E11. The sequence goes on along the minus strand of NZ_JBFUBA010000008.1, from coordinate 3,456 downwards.
ATTGCGCCTGTAGAGCTGATGATGGGGCTGGCAGCGGGACTGGAGGTGACGATGGATGTGCCAATGACGTTGGTGGCAGTCGTTGAAGAGCTGACGCTGCCCAGAATGGTCAACCCACCTGTGCCGGCGAGTAGCTCCGCCGCCCCATCGATCACCACACCGGTGCCAGAGCCGCCGCCCACGGTCGCCGAGCCCGTGAGCGTGATTTTTTTACTCGCGCCGGACTGCACCTTGCCGCTGACATGCAGGCCGGTGCCAGCAAGGGTGGAAGGATTGTTTAGCGAACCGGTGAGTGCAACGTCTCCACCGGTGCTGGAGACTTCCGCCCCACCGGCCAATTGCAGGCCCTCGCTGTTAATCGACGCACTGCTGCCAACCCGGCCCGTGATGCTGATGTTGCCGGCCCCGGTGACTTTCGCGCCCGAATCCAGGCGCACGCCGCGTGAAATCTGCGCCAAACCGGATGGCAAGCCCGCGTCGCCCGAAATGGTGATGACTCCGCTGCCTGCGGTGATGTTGGAATTGGTGACGACCACACCGCCCGCCGAGCCGCCGGTGGCGCTGGCACCGCCGCTCGTCAGGTTGCCGTTGATGGTGATGTTGCCTGTGCCGGTGGTAGTAATGTTCGATTGGGTAGCGCCGTTGTTCACGATCTCCACCGAATGCGTCGCGCTGGCGCCAGCCGCGCTGAGCACAACGTTGCCACCGGCCGCGCTAACTTTGCTGCCCAGCACCTGGATGCTGCCGTTGGCCGCTGCCAGGCTGACGTTGCCGCCCACGACGCTGTTCTGTATGCCATCGCCCTGCCCCAGGTCTGTTACCACCAGCGTGCCCGTGCCGGTGTGCGACAGTGCAATATGGCCGCCGACTGAATTGATGGCGCTCAGGCGCGCCGCATCGATAGCCGCAGCGCCACCAATGCCGTTGCCAATGCCGCCTGCCGCCGTCAGCATCAGGTCGCCCGCGCGCAGCGTGGCGCCGGTCTGCACGTTGATGGCGCCACCCGAAGTGACGTTCAAGCTGGTCAGCGCCGTGGTGGCGCCTACCGACGCATTGAAATTGGTGGCCCCGGCGCTCGTGGTGCTCAGCGCGTTCGCGCCGTCGACCGTGTTGGCGAATGTGATACCGCCGCCGGTGCTGACCAGGTTGACGGTTCCGCCAACCGTCACCGCGCTGTTGAAGGTCTGCGCGCCGCCCGTCTGCAGCGTGCCGCCGAACAGGTTAATGCCTCCGGCCGCCGTCAGCGCGAGACCACCACTGAAGGTTTGTGTACCCAGGTTGATGATCCCGCTGTCCCTGATCAGCGTCAGGGTGCCCGAGTAGGTGGGTGCCGTGGGAAAAGCAAAGCCGGTGCCGTAACGGAAGGCCATGTCTCTGACGCTGCCACTGCCATTGACAGTCACGCCGCCGCCGAAGGTGTTGGCCGAAGTGCCCAGCAGCACGTCCTTGCTGCTGCCGTTCAGCGTGAACGTGGAAGCTCCCGTCACATTCAATACGCCGGCTTGCGAAATGGAGCCGGTGCTGGAAGTCGCCGTCAGGCTGCCCTGCACGGTGGATGGGCCCAGCACCAGGTCGTTCACATCCCGGATGGTCACGGCATTGACGCCGGTATTGTTGAGCCCGACCGCGCCCGTGAAATTGTTGCCCGCGTTGCTCAGGTTTATCGCGCTGGCGCCACCGTTGATGGTTACCGCACCCGCGCCGGCGGCCTGGGTGATAGCGCCTGTCTGCGTGATGTTGTTGCCCGTCAGGCTCAGCGTGCCGCTGCCGACAGACACAGTGCCCAGGGTCAGCGCGCCTCCGGCATTATTGATCGCGACGTTGTTCGCGCCCAGGTTGGTGACGCTGACCGCCCCGGTGAAGTTATTGGCACCGTTCAAGTTGACGCTACCCGCGCCGGCATTGACGGTCGTCGTGCCGCCCGCGATCAGGATGCCGGCGGTTTGCTGGATGGCCGCATTGCTCGCGGCGAGCGTCAGGTTGCCCGTCGCCGTGAGGTCCCGGTTGATGTTCAGGCCGCTCGTTGCGGTCAGGCTGAGGTCTTTGGCGCTCAATGTGCCGCCCAGGGACATAGAGCCGCCCGACAGGGTCAGGTTGCTTGCGCCGGTGTTCAGGGCGCCCAGCGTCGTTAGCGTGCCACCACTGGCCGCCAGGCTGACGTTCTGGTTGGCGCCCGTCAGGGTCAGGGCATTGAGGCTGAGGCTGCCAGTCGCGCTGACGTTCACGTCACGCGCGGCCGTGATGGAAGCGTTGCCGATGGCTGAGGCACTCAAAAAGTCGACCTGGCCACCTCCGCCTGTCCCCAGGGCGGTCAGGTTGAGCGTGCCTATGGCATTGGAGAAGCTGTTGATGCGTATTCGGCCATTGCCCGTGTTGCCCGCGGAAGCGGTGAAGCTGCCGCCGGGCGCAGTCATGGTGGCATTGACGGCGCCGGCATTTCCCCGAATGTCGGTACCCGCGTACAGGTCAAAGGAGCTGGCCTGCCAGTCCACGCCGCTATTCATGACCACTTCACCCGTGGTGGCTTTCAGCTTCAAGCTGCCGGCAAAGATTTGCCCCAGGCCGTCTGTGCCGCCGATGCTGCCGCCGGCCGTCATGTCCAGCGCACCGCCGTTCAGGTTCAGGGTTCCCGTGCCGGTAATATCGCCGGCGGCGTTGGCCGTCACAGTAAGATTTGTGGAAGGCCCGCCCACGCCGATATTGCCGTTGAGGAGGATATTGCGCCCGGCGGTCATGGTCATACCGGCCGCGCCCGCATTGGTTTTGGTGATGTTCGCGCCGGTATTGATATTGATATCGCGCTCGGCAGTCAACGTGAAGGTGTTGTTGTCCGTCCGGTTGATGGCCTGGTTGACGTGGATGTCGCCGTTGCCGCCGGCCGTGCCCATGGTGGCGGTGGCGATTTCAAAATTGCCCCCGCTCAAGGCGGCAGCGACGGCCGTGGCCGACATGTCGCCCCCGGCGGAAATGGTGAAATCGTTGGGGTCTATCAGCCACTTTCCGGTGTTGCCGGCCGAGGCCAATGTCGTCACCCGGGCGCCGTCGGCCACTTTTACATGCGCTGCGCTGGTTTCGACAAAACCGCCGTCTCCACCATCCGGTGCGGAAGCATCCAGCGTGCCGCCTGCATTGACCGTACCGGTCTCCATGTCGCCCATCAGCAGGATGCGGCCGGCCTTGTTCTGTATCGTCTTCGCTTCAATGACACCGGTGTTGTTCACCGTCGCCGTCGTCAGGCTGTCCATCGCCTTGGCGGACAGCAAGACCTGCCCGCCCTGGGCCTGGATCAGCAGCTTGTTCTCGGCCAGCGCATTGATGGCGCCCTGGTCAATGCTGTAGCCCAGCAAGTTGCCGTTGTCCAGGTTCAGGGTGATTTTGTTGCCCGCTGCCAGCAAGGCCGTACCCAGCATGGCCCGGATGACACCTTCGTTGCGTACTTCCGGCGCCAGCAAGGCC
>NZ_JBFUBA010000007.1:0-259239 GCF_056405995.1 Polaromonas sp. P1_E11 | reverse complement strand
GAGGAATACCGAACAGCCAACAGCCGAATGCGGGAACCCGAACACCTGAAGAAACAAGGACACGCCATGGCGTGTCCTTGTTGGTATTGGAGTTGGTATTTGTCTTCAGTCCCCGCTCCCGATTAGCCCTTCTGCCTGCGCCGAGGAGCGCAGGTTCAGGCGGATCAGGGATCGCGATTGTCTGAGCGAAGTGCAACGTAGCGAGTTCGAGCGAGACCCCGCCTGGACCGAGCACCGCAGGTTGCCCGTAGCGAAGCGGAGGGACGCAGACAGCAGGGTCGCCTTTTCTTTTGCTTACTTTTCTTTTGGCGAAGCAAAAGAAAAGTGAGTAGCTGCCGGGCTACCCCCGGCCAGCAACACTCAGCAGAGAACACCCCCTTGAACACCCCACCCACATCGTCTACCCTGAACCCATGCCCCAAACCCTAACCCTCCGCCTGAACCCAGGCGACGACCTGCGAACAGCCCTGGACGCCGCATTCGCCCAGCTGCAGGCCGAGCAGAACACCCGCGCGGCTTGCGTCATCTCTGCGGTGGGAAGTTTGTCTCGCGCCGTGCTGCGCTACGCGGCCGAGCCGCAGGGAACGGTGCTGGTGGAGCCGCTGGAACTGATCACGTTGTCGGGCACGTTGAGCGCTGACGGTGCGCACCTGCATGCCAGTTTGGCCAATGCGCGGGGAGAGATGTGTGGCGGCCATGTGATGCCGGGTTGCATTGTGCGGACCACCGCTGAAATTGTGCTGGTGTCGCTGCAGGGCTGGGTGTTTGCACGTGAGCATGACGCGCGGACCGGCTTCAAGGAGCTGGTGGCGAAGCCGGCAACGCCCTGGTCTTGAAAGCAGGGGCCGCGTCTGTAGGCCCGCCCTGACAGTTGCCTGGCGTGATGGCCAATGGCGGGCATGAAAGACAGGCGTAGAGTGGTGTTAATGCACCACCTTCAAGGAGGCATGTTCATGTTGAAACGACCACCCTTTTCCGCCCTGCCAGGCGCTGTATTTGCACTGACCTTGGCGGTCTTTGCCGGGCCGCAGGCGGTAGCGCAGACATCGCAAACCACACAGCCGGCCGCCGCACCCGATGCTGCGACGCCGACGGCGCCCCTGAGGAATCCGCTGAACCGCAACCCGGCACGCCGTGCGTCTGAACCTGAAGCGCCTCCCCCGCCGCCGGATCCGCGTGACTCGACCACCCGCCCGGTGATGCCGCCCGGCAGCGACAGCCGCGACACGGTATTGCCCAGCCGGATGAGCCAACGCGGCCGCCTCTTGCCAAGCCCTGAGGTGGATTTGCTTTCTGTTTATAGCCTGTGAGCGGTATGGTGTGGCATCAAGGATGAATGCCAAATGCCGCCAAAGCCCAGCAGGGACGGGCGCGAGCAGCTATTAAATTGATAGTGACTGGCCGTTGGCGGCCTTGGGCGTGCGTGTCTTGCGGGCGCCGGTCTGGCCCCGGCTTTTTCGGTAGTAACGCTGCGGCGAATCTTTCTGCATCATCCGGCGGCGCAGGCGCGCGGGGTGAAAGACCTGTTCGTACTGCGTGAGCCAGCGCTGTTCGCTGGCGTCAGGTGAGGGGGCTGTCTGCCTGTCGGCGGCGGGGCCGAAGCGCAGGGACGCCGGGACGTCGGCTGGCTTGTGGCCTGGCCGTACTTCGTCCGGGGGCAACACCGGCGCAGCATGCCGGCCGTGGCCGGAAGCCTGCGGGCCCAGGTAGTCGGACTCGACGCTGCATTGGGGCGTGAGGATGGCCCAGCGCATGTGGGCGAAGCGGCGGGCAAACAGCGGCGCCACGGCTTCAACGATGTGGTGTTCCGGCTCGAACCAGGCCACGTGCAGCGGGCCGCCTTGCGGACGGGTTTTAAAGGTGTCGTCCTGCACCGAGTGAAAGCGCAGCTGGGCTTTCATTTTCTGCATGTCATGGCGCACCTCTTCGGCCATCTGCCGGGCGAGCGCCATGTCGGCGTCGAGCTGGTTGTGCCGCAGTTCGGGCTCATGCACCAGGCGCCACAGCAGGCGGTAGAGCAGGCTGAAGCGCTGCGGGTTGTTGTGCAGGATGACGGCCTGGCACAGGGTGAGAAATTCGGGTGGGACGGCGACGGTGGGTGCGTCGCTGAGTGCGGGGCTCTGCGCTGTGCCGGTGGTCGGCAGGCCTTCAGTAGCGGGCGTGGTGCTGCAATGCCAGATGACTTGCCCGGGCAGGATGTTCTGTGCCAGCAGGCCGCGTGCGGCACGGCGAAAGCCCTCGAGGTCCGTCTGCCCCTGCAGCGTGACAGGCAGCATGGCTTGTGGAAAGAGGTCGTTCGTCAGCAGGTCATTCATCACGCCCATGGACACATCCTTTCTTCTTTCTTCACGGTTCAGACCCTATGGTGCGGCGATGGGTTCCGCCGCGGGTGTAGGTAAAAGAGCCGACTTCCTGGGTGCGGGCGGCGCATTGCCAGGACAGAAAGCCGGAATTCACTGTATTAATATACAGTGTTTTGGTGATTCAGGTGTGAAAGCGGGGTGAAAATCCCCAGCCCTTTGTAGCTTTGTCGCCTAAATCAGCTTGAAACCAGGCCAAAAGGGCCTGCTTGACGGCAACAGCGCCAAACCTGCCAAGGTGTGGTTTTTGACCCGTGCGGGTCGGCTGTCAGCGCTTTTTGTGGGCCCGCCGCAGCTTTTTGGCGTGGGTTTCCATGGCGAGATAGGCCACAACGGCCACGGTCAGCGGCACCAGGTAATAGATCACGCGGTAAGCCACCAGCGCGGCCAGCAGTTCGTACTGCGGCATCTCATGCGACAGCAGGGCGACGAACACGGCCTCCAGCACGCCGAGGCCAGCCGGCACATGGGTGATCACGCCGGCAATGGCCGCCAGCAGCAGCACGCTGACGACGGCGGAAAACTCGATGCGGTGCTGCAGCAGGATGAAAATAATGCCGGACATGATGAGCCAGTTGCTGGCGCCCATCAGCAGCTGCAGGCCGGCCAGCCGCACGGAGGGCAACACCACCTCATGGCCGCGCAGCCGCAGCATGCGCCGGCGGGAAAACGCGCAAATGCCGAGATAACCCGCAACAACGGCCAGCAGCAGCGCACCGATCAGGCGCAGGGAGTTGGTGGTGACAGGCCAGTCCAGGGGCAGGGTGGGCGGCTGCAAGGCAAACACCGCGCCGGCGAGCAGCAGGTAACCCATCCAGTTGGTCAGCATGCTCAGCGACATGATGCGGGTGATGGCGCCGTTGCCCAGGCCCAGGCGTGAGTAAAGGCGGTAGCGAAAGGCCACGCCGCCCACGAGGGAGCCGAGGTTGAGGTTGAAGGCGTAGCTGACGAAGGTCACCGCCATCACGGTGGGCGCGCGCAGCGGGTGGCGCGTGTAGTGGCGGCCCAGCAGGTCGAAGGTGCTGTAAAGCGTGAAGCTGGCCATGGCCAAAAGCACGGCGCCCCAGGCGGCGGTGAGGGGGTAGTCCTCCAGCGCTGTGAGGACCTGGGACCATTCAATCTTGCGGGCCTGCGAGAACAGCAGGCTGGCGATGAGCAGAAAGAACGCGGCGGTGGCGCCGTGCCTGAGCCATGGCCACCAGGCCTTTTTTTTCGGCGCGGCGGGCTGGGCCTTGCCGTGCCGCTCGGGCGGGCGGGGAGGATGGGGCGTGGGCAAGGTGCGGCTTTCGGCCATCACGCGCTCAAATGGGTTTGGCCTGGTGCTGTTGGGGCTCGCGCGCTTCGGGCATGGCCACTTCGGCGGGCGTGATGCGCGGCGCGTGTGCCGGCAGCCAGCCGGCCCAGGCGGGATAGCGGCGCAGCAGGTGAAAGACGAAGTAGCTGCGCACGCTGCGCCACCAGGTGGATTCGACCAGGTCTTTGCGCTCGATCCGTTTGCAGTGGTTCTGGACCAGGTGGTCAAGCCGCGCGGCCAGGTCTTCATTGAAAGCACGGTCGCGGATGACGACGTTGGCCTCGAGGTTGAGCGAAAGGCTGAGCGGGTCGAGGTTGCTGGAGCCTACGGTGGCCCATTCGTCGTCCACCGCTGCCACCTTGCCGTGCAGCGGCCGCTGGCAGTATTCATAGATCTGCACCCCGGCGTCGAGCAGGTGGTGATACAGCATGCTGGCGGCGGTCTTGACGATGGCCATGTCGGGTTCGCCCTGCAGGATGAGCTGCACCTCGACGCCGCGCCGCGCGGCCCTGCGCAGTTCCTGGATCAGCCGGTAGCCGGGGAAAAAATAGGCATTGGCGATCACGACGCGCTGGCGCGCCGTGCGGATGGCGGCCCGGTAGTGGCGCTCGATGTCGTTGGTGTGCTTGCGGTTGTCGCGCGTGACAAAAAGCGCCGCGGCGTTTCCGGCTGACGGAGGCACGTCGTCCCTGCGCCAGGTGCCGGCCATGGAACGGGCACGTTCGGAAAACCGTTCACGCAAGCCGGCAGGCGCTTCGCCGCTGGCGCCGGCATTGCGCTGGCCCGCCGCCAGGGCCCTGCGCACAAAGCTGTGGATGTCGGCCACGAGGGGGCCTTCGATCTCGACGGCATAGTCCTGCTTGGCCTGCGGGCCGAAGTCGGCCAGGTGGTCGGCCGAATAGTTGATGCCACCGACGAAAGCACGCTCTCCGTCGACCACCACAATCTTGCGGTGCATGCGGCGAAACAGGTTGGTGCGCCAGCCCCACAGCCTGGGCCCCGGGTCAAACACATGCACACGCACGCCGGCCCGCGTCAGGGTCGAAATAAATTCAGGTGACAGGTCCGGAGAGCCGTAGCCGTCGATCGTCAGGTCGATCTGCACGCCGCGCCGCGCTGCCTGGTGCAGGGCCGCGTGCAGCTCTTCACCGACCTTGTCTTCAAACAGGATGAAGGTTTCCACCACCACCTCGCGCTTGGCCGCGGCAATGCACTCAAAGACGCGCGGGAAAAACTCCTCGCCGTTTTCAAGCAACTGAAACTGGTTGCCGCTGATCCATCTAGACATGTTTAGAGCTCAATTTCTGCGGCGAGAGGTGCGTGATCCGAGAGGTGCGACCAGGGCCGCAGCGGCAGTACCACCGGCGCATGGCCGATGGCGTTGCGCACATAGATGCGGTCCAGCCGCAGCAGGGGCAGGCGTGCGGGGAAGGTGCGCGCCGCCTTGCCGTTGGCCTGCACAAACACTTCATGCAGCTCTGCGCCTTTTTCCAGCCGGGCATGGGCGCGGTGCCGCCAGTCGTTGAAGTCCCCGGCCACCACGACGGGCGCGTGCGGCGGAATGTTGTTGCGCACCAGTTCGCACAGCATGTCCATTTGCTGCTCGCGGTGCGCTTCCATGAGGCCCAGGTGCACGCAGACGGCGTGCACGTTCACGCTGCGGCCGGGTATCTGCAGTTCGCAATGCAGCAGCCCGCGGCGCTCGGGCCCGCTGATGGACACGTCGAGGTTTTCAAAACGCACGATGGGGAACTTGGACAGCACGGCATTGCCGTGGTGCCCGTTGGTGTAGACCGCGTTGCGGCCGTAGGCGAACTGCGGCCAGATGGTGTCGGCCAGGAATTCGTAGTGCGGGGTTTCCGGGTAGTTGTCGAACTTGTCCTGGTGCTTGACGTGGTTGCCCGTCACTTCCTGCAAAAACACCACGTCCGCCCCGACGCCGCGAACCGCTTCGCGCAGCTCGGGCAGGATGAACTTGCGGTTGAAAAAGGTAAAGCCTTTGTGGATGTTGACCGTGAGCACCTTGAACGAGAACGACGAGTCGGCGCTGACTGCTGCAAGCGCCGTCTGCGTGTCGGCCTCGACGGCCTCCATGTCGATCGGCGTGACGGCTTCAGGAGAGCGGGTGGGCACGGCGACAGACAGGGCATCCGGACCGCGGCGCGAAGCTGAGGAAGGCGATGGCGAAGGGGATTCGGGTGTGGAAGTCGGCATAGGAAAGATAAGCGAGTAGGCCCAGACAGACAGGCGGAAAGGGCGCAGGACAGGCCTTGGCACCCATTGTTATTCTGCGCCCGGGGTGTGACTGTAGGACAGTAACTTATTTGCGGCGGGGCGCTGCGCACGCAAGCCGTGGGACGTGCGTTCGGCCACAACCCGCGGGCGCAGTGTCCTACATGGCGCGGGGGGCCTCTCCGATAAGGCAGGCGGGGCGGGCCCGCTAGATTGAACTCAACGTTAGCCCCGATGAAGTGGCAGGCGTGATTTTTTCAACCCAGCCTACGAGCACAACCCAAGGAACTACTCCCATGTTCAAAACCCCCTCTTCCATGAAGACCCTCTCACTTGCAGCTGCCATGACGGCCGCACTGATGTTTGGTTCTGCCGTGCATGCCCAGGGCAGCCCGACGGCGACCACCGATAAACCAAGCGACAGCGCGGGTCCGGTGTCTCCAGGTGCAACGGCTAAAACCGCTGAGCAGCGTGACGCCGCCAAGTCCGAAAAACAGGCAGCGAAATCCGACAAGAAGCAAGCCAAGGCCGCCAAACGCGCTGCACGCAAGAGCAAAGCCGCCACTGCAGGCGCAGCCCCTACGGATTCGGGCGGCACCAGCAAGTAAGGCCAGGCGCTGCCTCGGCGCCATGACAGTTTCAGGTTGAAGGTGCGCTGACGCGTTGCCATCACCCTTTTGAAGGAGTTTGATATGTCCAAATACTTTATGCGTTCCATTCCTGCGGCCGCTGCGTTGACCGCAGCCGCGTTGTTCGGTTCCGCCGGCGCCTTTGCACAGGGCCTCGGTGTGGGTGTCGGCACCGGTGTAGGGGTCGGCGTCTCGGCCGGCCAGAACACCAATATCGACGCCGGTGTTCGCGCGAATGCCGCGGCAGGCACTAGCTCGGACTCCAGCGGGCCCTCCTCGGGATCTTCCAGCGGCAGGCTCGGTGCCGGCGCCAATGTCTCCGGCTCGGCCCAGGGTGATACCTCCGCTGGCAGCAGGGCCGCGGCCGCGGTGGACAACACCGCCCGCAGCACAGGACGGGCTGTAGCCCGCACCGGCAACGCCGTGAAGAGCGGCGCCAAGCGCACCTATAACAAGCTGGATAACGCTGCGGGCAGTGCCCGCGTCCAGGGCAGTGTTCAGGGTGATGCGGCCGTCGGTGGCACTTCGAAGTAAAGGCAAGTAAGGCACGGGTGTAATCGCCAGACGATTGCACCTTGCAAAGCCGGGCACAGGTTTTTACCTGCCCGGCTTTTTTTCACGCCTGCGTTTATTTGGGCCGGGGTTTGCGCAATCCTTTATCGGGCTGGGACAGCCTGCCGGCCCGGAGTTCCGTGACGGCGACGGCAACCGCGCTGGCCACGTTGCGCACTTCTTCCAACAAGGCCTTGTCCGCATCCAGCGTGTCGTGGCTGGTGGCGTAGGGCTCGTAGTAGCCGATGTAGCGGTCCAGCCGGGCCTGGCTGCCGGCGTCAATCAGGCCCATCCAGTCCAGCCAGTCGCACAGGCCGCGGCGTGCGCCTTCAATTCCGGCCACGTCGCCATGCACTACGACACCGTATGCGCGGCCGGCCAGGTGCTTGGGATAGTCCCAGCCTTTCATCTCCAGCGCCTTGGCTTCCTCGGGTTTTTTGCCGTGGGTGGTGGTGGGGTCGGGGTTGCCGCCGTCGGCGCACACCAGGCGGTCGATCATGAGCTTGAGGGGGCTGGGTGACTGGTACCAGTAGACGGGCGTGAGGATAATGACGGCATGCGCGGCCGTCCAGCGTTCGTAGATCTCGGCCATCCAGTCGCTGGTTTGCCCCAATGAATGGTTGGGGTAGCAGCTGCAGGGCCAGTGGCACAGCGGCATGGCGGTAGAGACGCAGCCTTTGCAGGGGTGGATGTTGAGGTTGTAGCTGGAGGTGAGCAGGCTGAGGTCCAGCACGTCGGAATGCATGCCTGCTTCCTGGAGCGAAGTCTTCGCGGTATTGAGCAGGCGCCAGGTCTTGGAGATTTCACCGGGGCAGGTGCCGTCGTTGCGGGCGGAGCCGCACACCAGCAGCACGCGTGAGGGTGTGGCCGGGTCTTTCCAGGCCACCTGCGCTTTGGCCAGGCGTTCGCGGGTTTCCAGCCATTCGACGGACAGGTCGTAGTCGGGGTTGGCAAATTCCTCCCCGGCCTTGCGCGTGTGGGGCGCCTTGCGGCCTTCCTGGTAGGCGTCCCAGGCCACGCTTTCGATCCGGGCCAGGGCTTCGTCTTCCTGCCGGAATGCCGGGTCGACAAAAGATTGCATGAAGCGTTCGTGGAACGCGTCGCGTGAGAGGGTGGCCGGTGCCTGGCCTTTGCGTGCCGTGGTCATCTGCCGAGTCTAGTGACGCTGCATGGCCTGAACGGGCGGTTTCGATGCCGTCCTACGCAGGCTTTCGGTACCGTCCGGCGCGTGGAAACTTTAATGAAATTGGCGGTTGAGGAATAGATGACGGGCGCAAGCAGCTATCAAAATGGTAGCGCGTGCGGGGTGCGGATTGGCCATAAAAAAAGCCCGCACGCAGCCGTTGGGGCTGCCGTGCGGGCCTGACGCCGCTTCAGTTCAGCGTGCCGCCGTCAGGGCTCAACCCTTTTGCGGGGCGGGGCCACCTTGGCCGCGAGGGCCGCCATGGCGCATGCCGTGCTTTTTGTGCTCGGCGTCAAAGGTTTTTTGCTGCTCGGGTGTGAGCGCCGCATAGAAGGTCTTGGTGGCTTCGCCGCGCTTGTCCATCGCTGTGTTCATCTCGGCCATGCGCTGGGTGCGCATTTCCTTCATCTTGTCGATGCGCTGGGGCGTGGTCAGCTTGTCGAACTCGGCGCGTTGCTCCGGCGTGGGGCGTGCACCGTGTGCGGGCGGCTGCATGGAAGCGGTGTAGCTGGTCCACGCGCCTTCCTGGGCGGGCGTGATCTTGAGCTTGGCCTTGAGCTCGGCCTGGTGCTTGGCGATCATGGCCTGCATCTTGGCGGGGTCGCGGTGGCCCATGCGGCCTTCGTGGGGGCCGGCAGGCTTGCCTGCGGCGGGCGGCGATCCGGCGGGTGGTGCAGGAGGCGTTTGTGCCATGGCACCGGCGCCCACCGTTGCCAGCAGGCCGGCCAGTACGAGGCTGTTGAGGGAAGCAGGGCGGTTGAATGCGAATTTCATGGGGAACTTCCTTTCAGGAGAAGATGCCTGAGTTCCATCGAGTCGTGACATACGGCTTTTGGCATCAGGTTGAAAGCAAGTGTGCGGGCCGTCTGTTTCCCTGCCATTGCCGAAAGGTAAAGATTCACGATACGCTCACCCCTGTTGGCGCTCACTGCGTGTAGCACCCTCTCCCCTTGCAGGGGACGGGAGCTGGGCACACCCCTATCGGCGCTCACTTCGTGTAGCGCCTTTTCCCCTTCCAAGGGACGGCGCCTGCGGCCTGGCAAAGCCAGTTCCGCGGCCCCTGCTTGAAAAGGGGAAAGGAGTCGGAGAGGGCGACGAAATTGCAGCGAATTGACCGGGGTCATTTGCCATGCCGCCTGGGGGTGCCTACAATGGCTTCAGCTTGTCGGGGTGCCAAGGATGTTTCCGTGAGGAAGCTTTCGAGGCTGAGATCGCAGTATGCGAGACCCGCTGAACCTGATCGGGATTATCCCCGCGTAGGGAACAACGCAATTGGCTCCGGAACTCCGCAGCGGCATCCCACATGCCACCGATGGACCCCCGGCTCCCCAGCAGGCACCCCCACCTTCTGGAGAACCCCATGGCCAAAACCCGACTCACCGTTGACACCCAAGACCTCACCAGTCGCATCACGCGCGCGCCATTTCCCGGCTCGGCCAAGATTTACATCGAGGGCTCGCGCCCTGATATTCGCGTGCCTTTCCGTGAAGTCACCCTGACAGACACACTGGTGCACGAAGGCGCCGGTGAGCCGCGCCGCGAAGCCAACCCGCCGCTGCGTTTGTATGACGCCTCGGGTGTCTACACCGACCCGGCCTCGCCCATCGACATCACGCGCGGCCTGCCGCCGCTGCGGGGCGCGTGGATCAACGAGCGCCAGGACACCGAAGCCCTGCCCGGCATCAGCAGCGCCTACGGCCGTGAGCGCCTGAACGATCCGGCCCTGGCCGCGCTGCGCATGGCGCATGCGCCCGTGCCGCGCCGCGCCAAGGCGGGCGCCAATGTGTCGCAAATGCATTACGCCCGCAAAGGCATCATCACCCCCGAGATGGAATACATCGCGGTGCGCGAAAACCTGGTGCGCGCGCAGCTGGCTGAGCGCCTGGCCACTGAGCGCATGCCGAAAAAAGGGCATTCCTTCAACGCCGCGATCCCGGAGCAGATCACCGCCGAATTTGTGCGTGACGAAGTGGCGCGCGGCCGTGCCGTGATTCCGAACAACATCAACCACCCCGAGAGCGAGCCGATGATCATCGGCCGCAACTTCCTGATCAAGGTCAATGCCAACATCGGCAACTCGGCCGTTACGTCGAGCATTGAGGAAGAAGTCGACAAGCTGGTCTGGTCGATTCGCTGGGGTGCAGATACCGTGATGGACTTGTCGACCGGCGAGAACATCCATGAAACGCGCGAGTGGATTTTGCGCAATTCGCCGGTGCCCATCGGCACGGTGCCGATTTACCAGGCGCTGGAAAAAGTCAACGGCAAGGCCGAGGACCTGACCTGGGAAATCTTCCGCGACACGCTGATCGAGCAGGCCGAGCAGGGCGTGGACTACTTCACCATCCATGCCGGTGTGCGCCTGGCCTATGTACCGCTCACGGCCAACCGCCTGACGGGCATTGTCTCGCGCGGCGGTTCCATCATGGCCAAGTGGTGTTTGTCGCACCACAAGGAAAGCTTTTTGTACGAACGCTTCGACGAGATCTGCGAGATCATGAAGGCGTATGACGTCTGCTTCTCGCTGGGTGATGGCTTGCGCCCCGGCTCGATTGCCGATGCGAACGACGAAGCGCAGTTTGCCGAGCTGCACACACTGGGCGAGCTCACGCAGATCGCCTGGAAGCACGACGTGCAGGTGATGATTGAAGGCCCAGGCCACGTGCCGCTGCAGCTGGTGAAGGAAAACGTAGACAAGCAGCTTGAAGCTTGTTTTGAAGCGCCTTTCTACACGCTGGGCCCGCTGATCACCGACATCTCGCCGGGTTATGACCACATCTCTTCTGCCATGGGCGCAGCCAACATCGGCTGGTACGGCACGGCCATGCTCTGCTACGTGACGCCGAAAGAGCATTTGGGCCTGCCGAACCGCGACGACGTGAAGCAGGGCCTGATTGCTTACAAGATCGCCGCGCATGCGGGGGACCTGGCCAAGGGCTACCCGGGCGCGCAGATGTGGGACAACGCGGTGTCGAAAGCGCGCTTCGAGTTCCGCTGGGAAGACCAGTTCCGCCTGGCGATCGACCCGGACACGGCGATGGCGTACCACGACGAAACGCTGCCCAAAGAGAATGCCAAGGTGGCGCATTTCTGTTCGATGTGCGGGCCGAAGTTCTGCTCGATGAAAATCTCGCAGGAGGTGCGCGAGTTTGCGCGGCTTAACCCGGCCAGCACCACGCTGGCGCCGGCAGCCACGACAATTCCCATCAAGCAGATCGCCACCGGCTTTGAGGAAAAGGCCAAGGAGTTCCGCGAAGGCGGGAGCGAGATTTATTCCTGAGTTGTTTCGGAGCCGTCCCTGACATGAGCACTTTGCACATCGGTATTGCGGGCGCGGGCCTGGCCGGCCGCACGCTGGCCTGGCGCCTGCTGCGTGCAGGCTGCCGCGTCAGCCTGTTCGATGCGCGGGTGCGTGACGACCTGGCCACAGCCTCGATGACGGCGGCGGCGATGCTGTCGCCGCTGGCCGAACTGGCGGTGGCGGACGAGGCCGTGTTTGCCCTGGGCCAGCGCTCCATGCAGCTGTGGCCGGAGTGGATTGCCGAGCTGGAGGCGGAAGGCTTGCCGGTGTATTTCCGGCGCGAAGGTACGCTGGTGGTGGCCCATGCGCCCGACCAGAGTTCGCTGGAACATTTCACCCGCCTGCTGATGCACAAGCTGCCTGATGCGTCCCGTGCGCAGGTACAGGCGCTTGATGCCGCTGCGCTGGGCCGTGCCGAGCCGGCATTTGCCGGACGCTTTGGCGGTGGCTTGCTGCTGGAGGGCGAAGGCCAGCTGGCCAATGACCAGTGGATGGCCGCGCTGGCGGTGGAGATCGACAGGCTGGGCGGCACCTGGCTCGAAGGCCAGGCAGTCAACGCTGTGGAAGAGGGCCGCATTGTCTGCGCCGGGCAAACCCATGGCGTGGATGTTGCGGTGGACGCACGCGGTGTGGGTGCGAAGCAAGGCTGGCCGCAGCTGCGCGGCGTGCGCGGCGAGGTGCTCACGGTGGAATGCGCCGGCGTGACGTTGCAGCGCCCGGTGCGCCTGATGCATCCGCGCTACCAGCTGTATGTGGCGCCGCGGCCCGGCCACCGCTTTGTGGTCGGCGCGACCGAGCTGGAGTCGGAAGACAGCGGGCCGGTGACGCTGCGCTCCACGCTCGAGCTCGCCAGCGCGCTGCACAGCCTCCACCCGGCTTTTGGCGAGGCCAGGGTACTGCGCCTGGCGGCTGCGTTGCGGCCTGCGCTGGACGACCACCGGCCGGCGATTGCGTTGCGCAACGGTGTCTGGCATATCAATGGCCTGTACCGTCATGGTTATCTGTGTGCGCCCGCGCTGGTGGACGGGCTTGTCCCTAAACTCCTGGGTACGGAGAATGAATGACATGACGACGACAACATTGCAGGTCTCTTTGAATGGCGAGCGAATGGAAACCGATGCGTCAACCCTGCAGGCCTTGCTGCAGGCGCGGGGCTACGACTTCAAGAGCGCCTTTGCCTGCGCCATCAACAACGGTTTTGTGCCGCGGCCCCAGTGGCCGGAGCGCGCGCTACAGGATGGTGATCGCATCGATGTGGTGACCCCGATTACAGGGGGCTGAGCATGAACGATAAAACCAGCCCCGCAGTTTCAACCATCGCCCACGGCCAGCCCCTGACGGTTGCCGGTACGACGCTGTCCAGCCGCTTCTTCCTTGGCACTTCGCATTACCCTTCGCCGCAGGTGATGAGCGATGCGGTGCATGCCAGCGGGTGCGAAGTGCTGACGGTGGGCCTGCGCCGCCTGCAGCCGGAAAGCGGCGGGGGCAACAGCTTCTGGCAGCGTATCCAGGCGCTGGGCTGTCACATCCTGCCCAACACGGCGGGCTGTCACAGTGCTGAAGAGGCGATCACGCTGGCGCAGATGGCGCGCGAGATTTTTGGCACGACCTGGATCAAGCTGGAAGTGATCGGCGACGACTACACCTTGCAGCCCGACACGCACGCCACCCTGCACGCCGCGACGGTGCTGGCCAAAGAGGGTTTTGCCGTGTTTGCCTACACGACGGATGACCTGGTGATAGCCCAGCGCCTGCGCGACGCGGGCTGCGCTGCCGTGATGCCCTGGGCCGCGCCCATCGGCACGGGCCGCGGGCCGCTGAACCCTTATGCGCTGGAGACCATGCGCCGCCGCCTGCCCGATGCGGTGCTCGTGGTCGATGCCGGCATCGGCCGGCCTTCGCATGCGGCGGCCGTGATGGAACTGGGCTTTGATGCCGTGCTGCTGAACACCGCGGTGGCGCAGGCCGGTGACCCGGTGCGCATGGCGCGCGCTTTTGCCGACGGCGTGGCCGCCGGCCGCGCGGCGTATGAATCGACCCCCATGCCGGAGCGGGCTGCCGCGCAGGCTTCCACGCCGACGGTTGGCGTACCCTTCTGGCACGCACCCTGACTGGACGTCCGATGAAAACACCCGCCTTTACCCCATTGACCGGCCCGATTGGTTTTTACCCCGTGGTGCCCGACGCGGCCTGGGTCAAGCGCCTGCTGGGCTGGGGCGTGCGCACTGTCCAGCTGCGCATCAAGGCGGCGGGCCACACGCCAGCGGAGATTTCCGCCGAAGTGCAGGCGGCGATTGCCGCCGGGCGCGGCGTCAAGGGTGCGCAGGTTTTCATCAACGACCACTGGAAGCTGGCGCTGGATTTCGGCGCCTATGGGGTGCACCTGGGCCAGGAAGACCTGGACACGGCCAACCTGGATGCGCTGCGCACCGGCGGCGTGCGACTGGGCCTGAGCACCCACACGCCAGCCGAACTGGCGCGCGCGCATGCGGTGCAGCCGTCTTACCTGGCCATCGGCCCGGTTTACCCAACGACGCTCAAGGTCATGCCTTATGAGCCGGTGGGGCTGGAACAGCTGCGCGACTGGGCCCTGCGGGCGTCTCCCTACCCGGTGGTGGCGATTGGCGGTATCTCGCTGGACCGCATCGCCGGCGTGGTGGCGTGCGGCGTCAGCGGCGTGGCCGTGGTGAGCGCCGTGACGCTGGCTGCCGACCCGCAGGAGGCCGCTTTGCACGGCCTGCGCCTGGCGGCACCGAACCGGGCCTAGACGGGTTCATGGATTAAAACGCCCGCTCAGGCAATCTGAACGGGCGCAAGTAGCTATTAATTTGATAGCGTCGGATAGTCTGTGTAGCCCTTTTCGCGGCCACCGTAGAAGGTGGCTTTGTCCGGCGTGTTGAGCGGCGCGCTCACGCGCAGGCGCTCCACCAGGTCCGGGTTGGCGATGTAGGGCTTGCCGAAGGCGACCAGGTCGGCGCCGTTGGCGACAGCTTTTTCAGCCAGCACCTGGTCGTAGCCGTTGTTGACCATCCAGGCGCCCTTGCCGCCGGCCTGACGGTAGGCGGCCTTGAGTGCCTTGTAGTCGAACGGGCGGTCGTCGATTTCGCGCGGGCCGCCGGTGGCGCCTTCGATGATGTGGATGTAGGCGAGATTGAGAGTGGCAAGTTGCTTGACCACGTAGTCAAACAGCGGCTGCGGGTTGCTGTCATGCACGTCGTTGGCGGGCGTGACGGGCGACAGGCGAATGCCGGTTTTGCCGCCGCCTACCGCGTCCGTGACAGCTCGCGTGATTTCCAGCAGCAGGCGGGCGCGGTTTTCGATGCTGCCGCCGTAGTCGTCGGTGCGCTTGTTGCTGCCGTCTTTGAGGAACTGGTCGAGCAGGTAGCCGTTGGCGCCGTGGATCTCGACGCCGTCAAAACCGGCCGTCTCGACGGCATTGCGCGCCGCTGCCGCAAAGGTGTGCACGATGCCAGGGATTTCCGCTGCCGTGAGCGCGCGCGGTTCAGAGGTTTCAACAAAGGTCGGCACGCCGTCCTCGATCAGCACCGTCTTGGTCTTGGCCGTGATGGCTGACGGCGCGACCGGCTTGCCGCCCTCAGGCTGCAGCTTGGTGTGCGACACACGGCCCACATGCCAGAGCTGCACAACGATCTTGCCGCCTTTTTCATGCACGGCGTGGGTGACCTTTTTCCAGGCGTCGAGCTGCTCGCTACCGTACAGGCCCGGCACGTCGGCATAGCCCTGGCCCTGATGGCTGACGGCGGTAGCCTCGGTGATCAGCAGCCCGGCGCTGGCGCGCTGGCCGTAGTAGATCTGCGCGATGTCCGTCGGCACGGCATTGGGCGAACGGTTACGGGTAAGCGGCGCCATGACGATGCGGTTGGCAAGGGCCAAGTCACCGGCTTTGTTGGAATCGAATAAGGTGGGCATGAAGAGATCCTGAATGGGGCTTGAATGGAAACAGGGCCAGTTTGGCCCTGTTTCGATTGGCTTGCCCAACACGGGTTGCTGATTTCGTGCTACATGGAGCCCCCACGGTCGCTCACTCTGTGTAGCTCCCTGCCCCCCGAGGGGGCCGCCCGCCTGCGGTCTGGCAAAGCCAGTCCCGCGGCTCGTGCTGGGTTGAAGAGTTCAGGGCGTAACCAGCGGGGGGTATTCACCAGTGGGGGCCGAGGGTCCGGCTTCGCCGGCCCCAGGCGCCGCCCCCTCGAGGGGGGAACAGGCTACACGCAGTGAGCCTGGACGGGGGTGGGGTCTACTTGAGCAGCCCTTCATGCTTCATCGCCGCCTGCACCGCAGGCCGAGCCGCCACACGCTCCCGAAACGCAGCAATGTTCGCAAACCCCGAAATATCCACCCCCACCCGCGGCGCCCAGTTGGTCACGGTAAAGAGGTAAGGGTCGGCCACGCTGAAGGCGTCACCCATCAGGTACTGCTTGCCGGCGAGCTGGCTGTCCACCCATTTGAGGCGCGACAGCAGCTTGTCGATGACGATGGTCTTGTAGTCGGCCGGTGTGGCGGCATTGAACAGCGGGCTGAAGCCCTTGTGCAGTTCGGTGCCGACAAAAGTCAGCCAGGACTGCAGCTTGTAGCGCTCCAGCGTGCCGTTGGCCGGCGCGAGTTTCTTCTCCGGCACCTGGTCGGCGATGTACTGCACGATGGCCGGGCCTTCGGCGATGCGCGTGCCGTCGTCCAGCTCCAGCAGCGGGACGTAACCCAGTGGGTTGATGGTGTAGTAGTCGGTGCCGTCTTCCAGCTGGTGGGTTTTGGTGGGCGCCAGCACATGCTCGAACTTCAGGCCCGACTCGTGCAGCGTGATGTGGGGTGACAGGGAGCAGGCGCCGGGGGAGTAGTAAAGTTTCATGGTGTCTTGTCCTTTGTGGGGTGGCGGAGTGCGGCAGGAGTGTGGCGGGAATGTCGCACAGCCCCTGATGCTAGCCGGAACGGCGGATTATTGCTGGCCGGCGCGCCACAATAGCCGCATGGCAAAACTTTTCAAATGGCTGGTGTTCCTGGCCCTCGGCTTGATGGTGCTTCTGGCCGTGGTGGCCTACACCTTGCACCGCTGGGTCAGCACGGACGACTTCCGCCAGCGCGTTGAGCGGGAAGCGTCGGCCGCGCTGGGCGTTCCCATGACCCTGGACCGGGTGGCGGTGGACATCTGGCCGTTGCCCGCTGTGGCGCTGAGCGGCATTTCCGTGCAAAGCAAGCCGCCGCTGACGCTGGAGCGCGTGGAAGTGCGGCCCGAGTGGCGCCCGCTGTTGCAGGGACGCCTGGAAGTGGCCACCCTGCGGGTGCGCCGGGCGGTGTTGCCGCAGCAGGGCATTGATGCGCTGCTCCTGTTGCTGCAAAAGAAGAAGCAGGCCGCGCCCGCCAAGCCGGGTGCGCCGGCATCTGCAGCCAACACGGGCCCGGAAATGAACCGGCTTGACTGGTTGCCGCGCCGCACGGTGCTGGACGACGTCACCTGGGTGAACACCACCGGCGCACGCACCACGGTCAAGGGCGAGGCCAGCCTGGGCGCCGATGGACTGCCGGAGAACGCTTTGCTCAAATTGACGGAAGGCAACCTCCAGGGCCTGGAAGCAACGCTGCAACGCGTGGAAGCGCAAGCCGGCGACGCCGGCGGTGCCGCCCAGTGGGATTTGCTTGTGAAGGTGGGCGGCGGCAAGCTGGAAGGCCGCCTGGGCCTGCAGCGCGGTTTTGTGGCGGCCGCAGCAGCAACGGCAGCCGCCAAGCCGGGCGCGAAGGCGCAGCCGGTGGCGCGTTCGGCGGAGGAACTGGTGCTGCAGGGGCAACTGAAAACCAGCGGTGTCGAGGTGTCTGCGCTGACGGCGCCCGCCAAGGCCCTGACCGGCCAGCTTGACGCCACGACCACGCTCAACGCGCGCGCCGCCACCACGGCTGCGCTGGTGGATGCGCTGCAGAGCCACACCACCTTCACGGTGCGCGATGCGGTGGTGAACGGGCTGGACCTGGCCAAGGCGGTCAAGACGGTGGGGCTGAGCCGTGGTGGCCAGACCCGGCTGGATACCTTGGCCGGGCAGGTCAGCACCCTGGGGCGGTCGGCGCAATTGACCAACCTGGTGGCGAGCTCCGGGGCCTTGAGCGCCACCGGCAATGTGGCCGTCTCGTCCGCCAAGGCCCTGAGCGGGCAGGTCAGTGTGACCCTGGCCGGCGACAGCAAGATCGGCAGCGCCATTGGTGGCGCCGTGGGGGTGCCGCTGGTGGTGGGCGGCACGCTGGACAACCCGGAGGTCACGCTGTCGCGTGCAGCGCTGCTGGGGGCCGCCATCGGCACCGTGCTGTTGCCTGGCGTGGGTACCGGCGCCGGCGCCGGTGTGGGCGAAAAGGTCGGCAAGAGCCTGCGCGGTATCTTTGGCAAGTAGGTCCGGCACTCCCTGTTTGGTCCGTCAATGAGCGCTTACTTGCTCCTAAAGCCTTGACAGTTCTGAAGTTGCGCTGAGCTGCGCCCTTGTCCTACAGGGCCATGCGGGCGCTGCTGATTCGGAAAATCGCCGCCTGCTTTTAGCATGGGGTTATGGGTCA
This sequence comes from Polaromonas sp. P1_E11, assembly GCF_056405995.1. NCBI lineage: Bacteria > Pseudomonadati > Pseudomonadota > Betaproteobacteria > Burkholderiales > Comamonadaceae > Polaromonas > Polaromonas sp. P1_E11. Next base: position 241,139 of record NZ_JBFUBA010000007.1, on the reverse strand, counting down.
TGGGCTGCGTTGACTCACCTTGACTTCACACTTTGATGCCCATGACGTGCTTAACGCCCTAACGCCTCGTCCGCGCATTCGCGCAAGAGGCCACTTTCTGGAGGCCATCATGCTCAAGTACGCGATTATTTTTGCGCTGATTTCGTTGGTTGCCGCTGCCCTCGGTTTCGGTGGTGTGGCGGCGGGCGCTGCAGGCATTGCCAAAATCCTGTTCGGCCTGTTCCTCATCCTGGCGGTTATCTTTGTCGTGCTGGCTGCGCTGGGTGTGGGCGCTGCAAAGAAAGCGCTGAAGTAGATGGCTGCGCGCACCGACATGCCGGCCAGCACCATGGCTGCGCGGTTCCGGCAGCGGCTGTTCCACCCGTGGCGGCAGCCGGGCAATGAGGCTGTACGCCTGCCTGCGCCGCCTGCCGGTGTGGCGCCCAAACGGCCGCTGGGTTTCCAGGCCAGCATTGCCGAGTTTTTACTGATCAACCGCCTGCGTGCGCGCCGGCCGGCGGCGCCGTCTGCCGATGTGCTGGAGCGCGCGGCCCGCATTGTGTTTGTGACCTGCAAAAACTGGTTTGCGCCGGCCGAGAACCGGGAAGTCAGCCACCGCACACGTCTCTGACTGAGCGGCCGCCTGACGCACATCCCTGCAACCGCCCCGTCGCGGCGACTCAAGCATCCACAAGGTTTCTTTTCACCGGTTCAGGCTTATGCACACTACCCTTATTGACCTGCTGCTGGAATACGAGGTCACTCACCCTGCCCATTTCCTGTTTCACATCGAGGCGGCTTTTCACGAAGGCCACCATGTTGTGGAAGAGCGGCTGACCATCACGCCCAGCATGAAGGTGCGGAACTTTTCGGATGAGCGCAGCGGCAACCGCTTTATCCGCCTGGACGCTCCCAAGGGCGTGCTTTCGGTGAACTACCATGCGCGCGTGGAGCTGCACCCGGCCCCGGTGCCCCTGCACCTGGACGAAACCCCCGTGACGGCGGTGCCGGACGAAGTGCTGCGCTACCTGATGCCCAGCCGCTATTGCGAATCCGACGTCATGAGCCGGGCCGCGCAGCAGCTGTTTGGCCACTTGCCGCCGGGCATTGGCAGGGTGCGTGCCATCGAGGCCTGGATTCACGACTCGATTGGCTACCTGCCGGGTTTCAGCAACTCCACGACGACCGCGCAGGAGGTGTTTGTGCAGCGCGCGGGTGTCTGCCGTGACTTTGCGCACCTGGGCATCACGCTGTGCCGGGCCTTGAACATTCCCGCGCGGCTGGTGGTGGGGTATGTGCATTTTGACGAGCCGCCGGAAGATTTCCATGCCGTGTTTGAAGCCTGGCTGGAAGGGCGATGGGTGATTTTTGACCCGACACGCATGGCGCCTATCGACCGCCTGGTGCGCGTGGGCACAGGCCGCGACGCCAAGGACGTGGCCTTTGCCACCATTTTTGGCGGTGTGCAGATGCTGCGCAAGGAACTCTCGATCACCGAGGGGGACATCCTGCCCGGCGTTTCAACAGGCGTGCATTCGCCCGCGCTGACCGTGGTCACGGTTTAGCGTGTCGGTTACCTTGCCGGCGCCGCTATGGTTGCCACGTTGCGGCGCTTCAGCACAAGCAGCCCGAACAGTGTGGCCGTGATGTACATGCTGAAGGAGTAAATCGCCGCCGGCAGGGCCAGCTGGAAGTTGTTCAGCACGGCCAGCGCAATGAAGATGGCCAGCGTTGCGTTGTGAATGCCGATCTCATAGCTGATGGCGGTCGAGATGGGTTTGTCCAGGCCCGTGGCCCGCGAGACGTAATAGCCGGCCAGCAGGCTCACGAGGTTGAAGGCCAATACGGCCGGGCCGATCGCGGCGAAAGTGGTGGTGAGTGACTGCCACTCCTTGACGACTGCGCCTATGGCCACCACGGCCAGCACGATGATGCTGAAAATCTTGGTCGGGTTTTCACTGCGTGCGGCCCAGGCGGGTTTGCGTGTGCGCAGCCACATGCCGATGGTCACCGGCACCAGCACGATGACGATCACTTCCACCACCTTGCCGAACTGCAGCGGCACGACCTGGCCGGTTTTGGCGAAGGTCTCGATCGCCCAGTTCGCGATCACCGGCATGGTGACGATCGACAGCAGCGTGTTGATCGCGGTCAGCGAGATGTTCATCGCCACGTTGCCGCCGAAGAGATGGCTGAACAGGTTGGCCGAGATGCCACCGGGCGAGGCGGCCAGCAGCATCAGCCCCACCGCAAAGAGCGGCGGCACATTCAGCAGCACGATGATCGCGTAGCAGGCCACGGGCAGCACGATGACCTGCAGCACCAGTGCTACGGCCACGGCCTTGGGGTATTTGAGCAGGCGGGTGAAGTCTTCGACCTTCAGGGTCATGCCCAGGCCGAGCATGACCAGCGCGAGCGCTGCGATCAGCAGCTGCGCGACGACAGGCGAGCCGCCGCTCATGACTTGTAGCTTTCATCGAGTTTGTCGAGCTTGCGTATCAGTGACGGCCAGACAAAAGCCCCGCCCAGGCCGCTGGTCTGCACACGCATGGCTTCGGCCACACCCTTGACGATCAACGGGTTGACTTCGGTGAGTTCGCCACCGGCCTGCGCGTCGAGCTGGATGCGGCAGGTGTTCTCGAAGGTGTACATGCTCAGGAAAGCGTCGGCAATCGTCTTGCCCACTACAAGCAGGCCGTGGTTGCGCAGCATCAGAAAGTTGGCGTGTCCCAGATCCGCCTGCAGGCGCGGCTTTTCATCGTCGCGGAAGGCCACGCCTTCGTACGCGTGGTAAGCCAGCGAGGCCAGCACGAAGGTGGACTGCTGGCTGATGGGCAGCACGCCGCACTTTTGCGCGCTGACGGCCACGCCGGCGCGCGTGTGGGTGTGCAGCACGCAGCCGGCGTCAGAGCGCGCGTCGTGGACCGCACTGTGGATGACAAAGCCGGCCGGGTTCACCGGGAAGGGCGTATCAATGACCTTGTTGCACTGGCCGTCGACCTTGACCAGGCTGGAGGCCGTGATCTCGTCGAACATCAGGCCGTAGGGGTTGATCAGGAAATGGTGGTTGCCCGCGCCGGAAATGGATTCGGGCAGCTTGGCGCTGATGTGGGTAAAGACCAGGTCGCTCCAGCCGTAGAGGGCGACGAGGCGGTAGCAGGCGGCGAGGTCGCAGCGCAGCTGCCATTCTTCGGCGCTGACGACTTCTTTCAGGGAGGGGATGTGCATGGGATGTTGTCTCCGTTGGTTTGTTTGAACAGGGTGCTCTCTCGGCACGAACTGCTCACGATACGTGGGTGCTTGACGGGCAACTGTCAAAAATTTGACAATTGGCCGTATGCCTATCGTTCCCGCGACACCTTCACCGCCTTCCATGATGGCTCGCATGTCGGCCAACCCGTGGTTTGGCGCGTTGCCGCTGGCGAACCGGCAGGCGCTGCTGGCGTCCGCCGAAGTGCTGCGGCTGCGGCGTGGCGAGATGCTGTTTCGCCAGGGGGATGCCCCCGGCGGGTTTTATGGCCTGCTTGGCGGCCTGCTGAAAATCTCGTCGCTGCGTGAGGACGGGCGCGAGGCGATTCTGGTGGTGCTGGAGGCGGGCAACTGGATCGGCGAGATTTCGCTGATGGACGGCGAGCCGCGCACGCATGACGCCACGGCCCAGTCGGCGGTGGAGGTGCTGGTGGTGCCGCAGCCGGCGTTTGCCGCGCTGATGGAGGGCGCGCCGTTTGCGCGTGCGATCGCGGGGCTGCTGGCCGCGCGCGTGCGTTCGCTCTACGGCATGGTGGAAGACGCGGCGCTGCGCTCGACCCGTGCGCGCGTGGCGCGCCGCCTGCTGCTGCTGGCACGCGGCGACGCTACGCTGGCGCCCAAGGCGCGGCCGGTGGTGCCGGTGTCGCAAGAGGCGCTGGCGATGATGCTGGGCATCTCGCGGCAGACGCTGTCGAAGGAGCTCAAGGCGCTGGTGGCGCTGGGCGCAGTGGATCTGCGTTACCGGCGCATCGAGATTAACTCGGCAGCGCGGTTGAAGTCGATCAGCGATGCGCCGGGCTGAAGTGCGTCCGTGTTCAAAGACAGCGCGGTTTTCTCCGAATATTCAAGCCCTGCTACCAATCGTTGGGTACGGGGTTTTCACCGCTCTCAAGAATAAGTCTTTCTTTTTCTATGCGGTAAATCGCTCGCTGTTTGACGGTCTTTGTTGGAAGACGCTTGCCCTCAGGATCTAAATCAGTGCGGTGGCCCAGAAAGTTCGCGACAAGCCGGTCGCCCTGAATTTTCCAAGTGCCTTTTACGTCGAAACATTGGTGGACGGGGTCGCTGATAATCGCAGAACCTGGGCTGGAGTCGCACTCTACATGAGCACCAGTATTCTCCGCTGAGAGTATCAAGTCAGGGGCATACGGTATCGCTCGATCAGGCTGCAAATTCAATAGCGCCAACCAGTGACCACAGTATCCCTGCCAGCAACTGCCCCACTCTGCGGAGAACAAGAATCCGTTTTCCCCGAAGCGAACGATTTGGGTCTTTCCCAGAGTACCTTCAAGTCCGACGGTGGTGACCGCATCCTGTCGCTCGGTCAGTCGCCAACCCGCAGGGTAACGGGTGAAGGAGTAGGCGCCAACATACGCCTGACAGGCGTGACAGGTAAACGGCTCTCCGCTGCTGTCAGCCGGGAGTGTTTGTGTGAGCATCACAGCGTGAGACTCACTTAATTTCACGACGTAAAGGGGAAGAATTTCCGCTTTGGTTTTGGATTCGGCTGGGGCTTGCTTGCTGCCGCCGTTGCTGGGCAGCTCAATCGACTGAACAGTTTTACCGTCTGATGCCTGCCAGTCCGGAAATACGATCGCCATGAGCGCGTTCCGATCCAAAGTTGTGGCATGGGGGATTTCTGCTGGTTTACTGCAACTGGCTAGAGTCACCAAGCCAACCATTGCGAAACAGAAGATGGTTTTTGTGAGCAGAGCTTTGACCATGGTGTCGGCGGAGTGACGGGATTTTATGGCGAGGGCGTTTGGCAGGCGACATTTTTGTGGTGTTCAGTGTAGGGGCGCTCCCAACAACAGCGCACGTTTGATGGGCCCGCTCTTCAACGGATGGCGGGCGGCGCGGTAGCCCGCTCCAGCCGCGTCAGCCAGGCCAGCGCTGCAGAGGCGCTGGCGCCACACATCTCGGCCGAAGGCGCCAGCTGCCCGCACACGGCCGGCCGTTCGGGCTGGCCAAAGATGCGGCAGGCATTGGTGTCGTCCAGCTGCACGCAGCGTACGCCCGCTGGCTTGCCCAGCGGCATGCCGGGAATGGCGGAGCTGATGGAAGGCGCGATGCAGCAGGCGCCGCAGCCGGGTCGGCAGTTCATGGTGGGTGGTTTACTATGAAAAATATAGCTGCTCGCGCAGATTCCTATTGGGCTGGAGCCGTATTTGATGCTCAAAAAAGGCCTGTGGGGCCGTTTGTGGGGCAAAAATCAGTCGGGTTTGATCTTCGCCCGAGCGGCCACTTCCTTCCAGCGCGCCTGCTCGGTCTTGATGAAGGCGCCGTACTGCGCCGGGCTGTCGCCAATCGGCTGGGCGGTGTCGCCGCGCAGGCGTTCGGTGGCCTGCGGGTTGCGCATGGCTTTGTTGCAGGCTTCGGCGATGCGGTCGATATTGGCCTGCGGCATGTTGGATGGGGCGTTGAGGCCATACCACTGCGTCATTTCAAAACCGGGGTAGCCGCTTTCCGCCACGGTGGGCACGTCGGGCAGCTGGGGCAGGCGCTCCTTGGTGCCGGTGGCAATGCAGCGCAGCTTGCCTGACTTGATGTGCGCCAGGATTGCCGGCGCGCCCACGCTCGCCGCTTCGAGCCGTCCGGCCAGCAGGTCGGTCAGCTGCGGGCCGGTGCCGCGGTAGGGCACGTGCAGCACAAAGATGCCGGTGGCCATCTTCAAATATTCAAACGCCAGGTGGCCGGCGCTGCCGTTGCCGGCCGAGCCGTAATTGAGCTGGCCGGGCTTGGCCTTGGCCAGCGCGATGAATTCTTTCAGGTTGTTGGCGGGCACGCTGGAATTGACGACATACAGGCTGGGCACCTTGGCCAGCAGCGAGATGGGCTTGAAGTCCTTGTTGGTGTCGAAGGGCAGCTTGTCGAAGATGAAGGGGTTGACCGCCATGGTGCCGATGTGGCCCAGGATGATGGTGTGGCCGTCGGTGGAGGCTGCGCATTCCTGCATGGCGATGTTGCCGCTGGCGCCGGGTTTGTTTTCCACAAACACCGTCTGGCCCAGGCTTTTGCTCAGTTCGTTGGCTGCCGAGCGCGCAACGATTTCGGAGCTGCCGCCGGGCGCGAAGGGTACGAGCAAGCGTATGGGTTTGCTGGGCCAGCCGGCCTGTGCATGCAGCAGCCCGGGAAAGGCCGAAACCGCTGCCAGTGCGCCGCCGGCCTTGAGGCCGAGTTGCAATGCGCCGCGGCGCGTGTTGAGGTGTTTCATCGTGAATGTCTCCATGTCGTTGTCGTTGGCCCAATATAGGACCGTACGCGTGCCGTCTCGCTACGTGGTTCCGCTAATGAGGCTAACCCTGCGTGCAGGTGCGCAGGACTAACTGAATGACGCGTCAAAACGTTCGCGTGCGGCCTTCAGGCTTTGGTGGTGGCGCTCCGCCCAGTTGTCCAGCGGGACCAATGTTTCGCTGAGGGACTCGCCCAGTGTGCTGAGCCGGTATTCGACATGCGGAGGAACGGTCTGGTGGTCGGCGCGCAGCACCAGGCCGTTACGCACCAACTCCTTGAGCGTTTGCGTCAGCATCTTTTGCGAGATGCCTTCGATCTTGCGCATCAGCTCGTTGTTGCGCACCGGGCCGTCGGCCAGCGCCGGGATGACCAGCAAGGCCCACTTGCTGGCCACCAGTTCCAGCGCCTGCCGCGACGGGCAGGCCTGGCTAAACACAGTTGAGCCGTCGGTGGGTAGGTCGCCGGGAATTGTCATGGTTACCAGAAGGTGCGTACTTGCCTATGGGTAATCGTAAACCTAAGCTGGGGGCTCTTCAACCGATTAACCCTGTTCCTGAAAGAAGTCCCCTGATGGCCTGGCTCTATTTACTCGCTGCAAGCATTGTCGAAATCGCAATGGCCTTGTTCCTGAAATCTTCCGAAGGCTGGACGCGCCTGTGGCCCAGCGTGCTGGGTGTGGCCGCGGCCGGCGCCAGCATTTTCTTTTTGACGCATGCCGTCAAGACTTTGCCGGTGGGCACGGCCTACGCGATCTGGACGGGGATAGGTTCGGTCGGCGTGACGCTGATCGGCATTCTCTGGATGGGCGAAAGCGCCTCGGCACTGCGCCTGACCTGTGTGGCGCTGGTCGTGGCTGGCATGGTGGGCTTGCGCCTGCTGGACGGCACTGTTTGATCAACCCATCCCACGGAGAAACCCATGACCCATCTGGTTTACATCGAAGCCTCGCCGATGCGGGCGGCATCCACTTCAACTTCCGTCGCCACCGCCTGGCTGGACGCTTATCCCCAGGCGCATCCAGAGGGCACCGTGGACACGATCAATGTGTGGGACATCGACCTGCCGCCGTTTGACGCCGACATGATCGCCGCGAAATTTGCCGTTTTGCGTGCGCAGAATGCGACAGCGCCGCAGCAGGCGCTGTGGGCCCGTGCAGTGGCGGTGTCGCAGCGCTTCAATGCGGCGGATCAATTTCTCTTCAGTTTGCCGATGTGGAATTTCGGCATTCCCTATCGGCTCAAGCATTTCATCGACGTGGTGACCTTGCCGGGGCAGAACTGGAGCTGGTCACGAGAGGCCGGTTATCAGGCGCTGCTGCCAGGCAAGAGTGCGACGCTGGTGTATTCAAGTGCCGGCGCGTACCCGCTGCGGCCCGGGGAAGATGAATCCGATTTCCAGAAACCGTACATGCGGCGCTGGCTGCGTTTCCTGGACATTGAGGTGACGGCGGAAATCAACGCCTCACCGACGCTGGTGCCGCCCGAGGTCCTCGCGGCGACCAAGGCCGGTGCGGTGGAGCAGGCACGGGCGCTGGCCGTAAATTAGTGCGTGGTCACCGGGGTATTTTGGCGATTTCCAGCGTGGTCACGATCCCGTTGGCCAGTGCGTCACCTTGTTGCGGTTTGGCGCACAGTTCCTTGCGCAACTTCGGGTCTTCGCTTCCCTGGCACAGCATCACGCCGTCGGGGCCGATGCCAGGCACCTGGGGGTGGTAGAAATAGGCGAAGCCGTTGTGGTTGGGCAGGTTGACCCACTGCTCGACCAGCTGGGGGTTGGCTTTGCCGTCGCTGTATTTCATGATCCAGGCTTTCAGTGCCGGCATGCGCGCCTGTTGCAGGCTGCCGTCCTGTGTGTAGTTGCCATGGAAACCCACGACCGTTCTTTCAAGCGGCTGGTCGTCGGAGTAGGCGCGTGTTGTGCCGCCCAGAAACATGCGCGAACACGAAGAACGGCAATAGCCTGAGAGCAAGGTCATCAGGCCTTTTTCACGGATGTATTCGCCCGTCGCATACCCGGCCCGGGCGTCCCCGCCCGAGGAGTTTTTGAGCACCACCGTTGTGATGCCGGGGTGCTCCTCTATCGCGGCCTGCAGGATCCGTTGTTCATTGCCGGTCACCTTGCCCGACAGAAAAACAAACGGCTCCCTGATCTCCACGTCCATGGCGTAAGCGCACGACGAGAGGCAAAAGGCCGCCAGGCCCGACAGCCAGTGGCCTGGACGGGCTGTCATGCAGCGAGGCGTTGGGAAGCAAACAGCACCTGGTCGATCACCGCCTGCACATTTTTGAGGTGTGCTTCATCGAGCAGGTTGCCCTCGGTGTCGAAGGCGGTGCCGGCGCGGCCCAGGGCAAAAGCCTTGGGCGCGACCCAGCACTGCGCGTTGAGCAGCAGCGGTACCAGATGGCTTTGCGAACGCAGGCCGCCCAGCGCGCCGGGCGAGGCGCTGAGAATGCCCACGACTTTTCCGGTGAAAGACTTGAAGCCTTCGTGCCAGGCCGGGTCGCTCTTGACGGGGCTGGACACCCAGTCGATGGTGTTCTTGAGCAGCGCGGTGTAGCTGCCGTTGTATTCGGGCGAGCAGATGATCCAGGCCGGGTGTTCAAACATGAGCTGCTTGAGCTTCATCACGTCGGGCGGTGTGCCTTTGGCTTCGAGGTCGGCGTTGTACATCGGGATGTCGAAATCAGCCAGCTCGATGTGGGTGACTTCGGCGCCGCTGGCGCGCGCCAGTGTGGCGGTCACCTGGGCGAGTTTGCGGTTGAAGGAGTTTTGGCGGATGCTGCCAGCAAAGACGAGGAGTTTCATGCCCGCTATTGTGGCCGCTGGCGGCCGGCTTTTGGCGTAACTGCCGCGCACAACGGCCGTCTTGCACGGACTTTGACGCTCCAGCCTAATAAGGACGGGCGCAAGCAGCTATTGAATTGATAGCAAATCCCCGGGGCCACGCAAGGCCATGCCCCCGGACAGGCCGCACAAATAAGGCCTCGCCTGATAAAATCATGCCTTCGTCCTGTGGGGACCGATGGGCCGGGGCACCTGCACGGCGCATGTGTGTGCTGCCGCGCCGCCGTGCGGCTGCGGCAAGCCTGGCCACCATCGACACCGGACCGCTCCATGGCATGCAGGCGCCCCAGCCTGAAAGCCGCTTTACCCGAAGGAGGCGTGATGCACTCGCCTTATGTTTACCCGCAAGAATTTGACGTGATCGTGGTCGGTGGCGGCCATGCCGGCACCGAGGCCGCGCTGGCTTCCGCACGCATGGGCTGCAAGACTTTGCTGCTGACCCACAACATCGAGACCCTGGGTCAGATGAGCTGCAACCCCTCCATCGGCGGGATTGGCAAGGGCCACCTGGTCAAAGAGGTGGACGCGATGGGCGGGGCGATGGCGCTGGCCACCGACGAAGGCGGCATCCAGTTCCGCATCCTGAACAGCTCCAAGGGCCCGGCCGTGCGCGCCACCCGCGCGCAGGCCGACCGCATTCTGTACAAGGCGGCGATTCGCCGCAAGCTCGAAAACCAGCCCAACCTGTGGCTGTTCCAGCAGGCGGTCGACGACCTGATGGTCGAGGGCGACCGGGTTGTCGGGGCGGTGACGCAGGTCGGCATCCGATTCCGTTCGCGCACCGTGGTGCTGACAGCCGGCACTTTCCTGGACGGGAAGATCCATGTTGGGCTCAATAACTATTCGGCGGGCAGGGCAGGCGATCCGCCGGCGGTATCGCTCTCGGCGCGGCTCAAGGAACTCAAGCTGCCGCAAGGCCGGCTCAAAACCGGTACGCCTCCGCGCATCGACGGCCGCACGATTGACTTCAGCAAATGCACCGAACAACCCGGCGACGGCATGCCGGGCGGTACTGAAGGCCCGGTGCCGGTGTTCAGTTTTATGGGTGGTGGCATTGCCCATCCGCGGCAGATGCCGTGCTGGATCACCCACACCAACGAGCGGACCCACGAGATCATCCGCTCCGGTTTTGACCGCAGCCCCATGTTCACCGGCAAGATCGACGGCGTCGGCCCACGCTATTGCCCCAGCGTGGAAGACAAGATCAACCGCTTTGCCGACAAGGACAGCCACCAGATCTTCCTGGAACCGGAAGGCCTGACCACGCACGAGATCTACCCCAACGGCATCTCGACCAGCCTGCCTTTTGACATTCAGTACGACCTGGTCCGCTCCATGGCGGGGATGGAAAACGCCCATATCCTGCGGCCTGGCTACGCCATCGAGTACGACTACTTTGATCCGCGGGCGCTGAAATCCAGCTTTGAAACCCGGGCGATCGGTGGCCTGTTTTTTGCCGGCCAAATCAATGGCACCACCGGTTATGAAGAGGCGGCGGCCCAAGGCATGTTTGCCGGCATCAACGCTGCGTTGCAGTGTCAGGAGAAGGAAGCCTGGTTGCCGCGGCGCGACGAAGCCTACCTGGGCGTGCTGGTTGACGACCTGATCACCAAGGGCGTGACCGAGCCTTACCGCATGTTCACCAGCCGGGCTGAGTTCCGCCTGATGCTGCGCGAGGATAACGCCGACATGCGCCTGACCGAAAAAGGCCGGGAACTAGGCCTGGTGGACGACGCCCGCTGGGATGCCTTCAACCGCAAGCGCGACACTGTTTCACGTGAAACAGCCCGGCTTCGGGCGATCTGGGTCAACCCAAACAACCTGCCGGTGGCCGAAGCCGAGCGGGTTTTGGGTAAGTCGATCGAGCGGGAGTACAACCTGCTGGACCTATTGCGCCGCCCGGATGTGAACTACGCCGGACTGATGTCGCTGGAGGAGGGCAAGTACGCCAACCCGGAACTGGCGGCGGAAGCAGCGGCCAGCGACGACATGGCCAAAAGCGTGATTGAACAGATCGAGATCACGGCCAAGTACGCAGGCTATATCGACTTGCAAAAGACCGAAGTCGAACGGGCATCGCACTACGAAAACCTCAAGTTGCCGCCCGACCTGGATTACCTGCAGGTCTCTGCCTTGAGTTTTGAGGCGCGCCAGACTCTGGCCAAACACCGGCCCGAAACCCTGGGTTTGGCCTCCCGGATTTCCGGGATCACGCCCGCCACCATTTCCCTGCTGCTGGTGCACCTGAAGAAGAACCTCTGGAAAAACACGACGCCACTCCAGGCGACCGGGGCTTCCACCGAAAAAGCCCAAGCCTGATGCGGGGCGGTGAACAGGATTTGCACGCCGGGCTCAAGGCGCTGCAACTGGACCTGAGCGATGCGCAGGTTGGCCAGCTGCTGGACTACCAGGATCTGATCGGCAAATGGACCAAGGTGTACAACCTCACGGCCGTGCGTGATCCGGCAGAAATGCTGACCCACCATTTGCTGGACAGTCTGGCGGCGGTGCTTCCGCTGAAGCGGCATTTGCAGAAAGCCGGACTGGGGGAGGGCGCCAAGTTGCTGGACGTGGGTTCCGGTGCAGGCCTGCCGGGCGTCGTCATCGCGATTTGCTGCCCCAACGTAGCGGTGACTTGCGTGGATACAGTGGCCAAAAAGGCTGCGTTTATCAAGCAGGCGGCGCTGGCCTTGAAGCTGCCCAACCTCTCCGGTCTGCACGCCCGGGTCGAAACCATCACCACCTCTTTTGACGTGATTTGCTCCCGGGCCTTTGCGTCCCTGGTTGATTTCACCAACTGGTCGACCGACGCGCTGGCATCGCAAGGTGTGTGGATGGCCATGAAGGGCAAGCACCCGGCCGACGAAATTGCCTCCTTGCCGGCCGGCGCCGAAGTGTTTCACGTGGAACAACTGCAGGTGCCGGGCCTGAATGCCGAGCGCTGCATTGTCTGGATGCGGGCGAAAGCTGGCGCCAGCCCGGCCTGAAAACCGGGGCCGAGCGCCTCAGCCCGTTGTTCGGGCACAAAAAGAAACCTCTGCGGACACTGAATCAGCCCTGATCGGGCTGGTTTGACATTTCTGCGGCACACCCCTGTCGTAAACTCACAGCCTCACTTCTCTCTACTTTCTGGAGAACCTCCATGTTGGGCTCATTTGTCGGCATCGCCGACTACGGTGCTTTTGTCGTCGCCATCATTGTGTTTTTGCTGATTCCCGGCCCGGGCAACCTGGCGCTGATCACTTCGACCAGCAAGGGCGGTATCGCGGGCGGCCTGGGTGCGACTTTCGGCGTGATCGCTGGCGACCAGGTTTTGCTCTGGGCTGCGGTGGCCGGTGTGTCGGCCATCATGGCGGCTTACCCGACGGCTTTTCATATCGTCCAGTGGGCGGGTGCGATTTACCTGGCCTGGCTGGGCATCAAGATGCTGATGGCCAAGCCCGGCGACGCGCCCTTGCTCAATATCAAGCCGCGCCACTACTTTCAGCAGGCGATGATGATCACCTTGCTGAACCCCAAGGCCATCGTGTTCTATATGGCTTTTTTCCCGCTGTTCGTCGACCCGGCCCTGCACCAGGGGCTGAAGACTTTTGCCGTGATGGCGGCCACGATTGCTGGACTGACTTTTCTGTATGGCCTGACCTCGGTGATGATCACTTATCACCTGGCCGAACGTATACGTGCCAACCCCAAAATCACCTCAATCCTGAACAAGCTGGCCGGTGTGTTCCTGATCGGCTTCGGCTTGAAGCTGGCAGTCTCCAAGTAACTTCCCCACAACAACTAAAAGAAACTGATGGCAAAAATATTCTGCGTGGCCAACCAAAAGGGTGGGGTAGGGAAGACGACAACGACGGTGAACCTGGCCGCGGGCCTGGCCAAAGTCGGCCAGCGTGTGCTGATGATTGACCTGGATCCGCAGGGCAATGCCACCATGGGTTCGGGTGTCGACAAACGCAAGCTGGAAATGACGGTGTACGACGTGCTGCTGGAATCGGCTTCGGTGGCCGAGGCACGCGTGCACAGCGAGAAGTGCGGCTACGACGTGCTGGGCGCGAATCGCGAACTGGCCGGCGCAGAGGTCGAGCTGGTCGATGTCGAACGCCGCGAAAAGCGCCTCAAGCTGGCGCTGGCCGAGGTCGACAGCCAGTACGACTTCGTGCTGATCGACTGCCCGCCGTCGCTCAGCATGCTGACGCTCAACGGCCTGTGCTGCGCGCACGGCGTGATCGTGCCCATGCAGTGCGAGTACTTCGCACTCGAAGGCCTGACCGACCTGGTCAACACCATCAAGCAGGTGCACGCCAACCTCAACAAAGACCTGCAGATCATCGGCCTCTTGCGCGTGATGTTCGACCCGCGCATCACGCTGCAGCAGCAGGTGAGCGACCAGCTCAAGGAGCACTTTGCCGACAAGGTGTTCAACACCGTGATCCCGCGCAACGTGCGCCTGGCCGAAGCGCCCAGCTATGGCCTGCCCGGCGTGGTGTTTGACCCGGCCTCCAGGGGCGCGCAGGCTTTCATCACGTTTGCCGAAGAAATGGTGGGGCGCATCAAGGCGATGTGAACTGCGCAAGTGCTGTTTTATAAGCAAAAAATGCCTGTAGCCCAATAAGTACGGGCGCAAGCAGCTATTAAAATCATAGCAATCCGATTGTTCTTTTCATGAAACCCGACAACGTCCTCATTCTTCCCGGCTGGAAAAACAGCGGCCCCGGCCATTGGCAAACGCTGTGGGAGGAGGCCGACGGCTACACCCGCGTGGAGCAGCACAGCTGGATGCACCCACTGCGCGGCGACTGGACGGCGCGCCTGGAAGAGGTGCTGCTGTCCTGCGACGAACCTGCGGTGCTGGTGGCGCACAGCCTGGGCTGCATGCTGGTGGCGGCCTGGGCCAGCCACTCCAGGAACATTCACCGAGTCAAAGGTGCGCTGCTGGTGGCCCCGCCCGACGCCGACCGCGAGGACGTGCGCGAAATGCTGCCCAGCTGGTCACCGGTGCCGCTGAACAAACTGCCGTTTGAGAGCGCGCTGTTTGCCAGCAGCGACGATCCTTTCTGCGCGATCCAGCGGGCGCGGCGATTCGCGGCCGCGTGGGGCTCTGCCTTTGTGGACGCCGGACCCTGCGGGCACCTGAATGCCGAGAGCGGCCTGGGTGGCTGGCCCGATGCGTACCTGCGGCTGCTGCAGCTCAAGGACCTGACCTCACCGGCCATTGAACCTTCACCCGGCATCACCCCTGGCCCATGACCTCATTTTTTTACCAATGCGCGCGCGCGCGCTACCTGCAACTCGCCCTGATAGTGCTGGCGACGGGGGCGAGTGCCTCTCTGTATGCCGAGCCCGATGAAGAGCTGCTCGGCAAGGCGCAGGCCTACCCGCTGGGCAACGCCAGCACCTGGTACGGCAATCCTTATCGCGTCGGCTCCTGGTCGGCCATGGACAAGGTGCCCGGTGTGCGGGTCCGCGTGGTCGCGCGCCCCGCCGAAGCCAGCCCCTTGCCGCACGCGGCGAACCCGGCGGCCGTCGCCTACCGCTACAAGAACCTGGGCTACACGCTGGCCGACTACCTGGACCGCCAGCGCGCCACCGGCCTGCTGATCCTGAAAAACGGCGAGATCATCGCCGAGCACTACCGCTACGGCCGCAAGGACGACGCGCGCTTTTTGTCCTTCTCCATGGCCAAGAGCGTGACCTCGCTGCTGGTCGGCAAGGCGCTCTCGCTGGGGCTGATCGCTTCGCTCGACGACCCTGCCGACAAGTACGTCAAAGCGCTTGCCGGCACCCCTTACGGCGCCACCACGCTCCGCCAGTTGTTGCGCATGAGTTCGGGCTTGACGTTTACCGAACGCTATGACGGCAAGGACGACATCGCCCGCCTGTCGCGCGCCGCCGCCGGCGCGCCGGGCGCAGGCATGCCGCTGGATGTGCTGAAGTCCATCACTGACCGGCATTCGCCAGCCGGTGAAAAATTCGTTTATGCCGGCTCCGAGACCGACGTGTTGGGCCGCGTGGTGGTGGCCGCCACCGGCAAGAACATGTCCGAGCTCACCACCGAGTGGCTGTGGAAGCCCATGGGTGCCGAACATGATGGCTTCTGGCGCATCTCCGCCGACGGGCAGGAGCAATCCTACGGCGCCTTCAACGCCACCCTGCGCGATTGGGCGCGGCTGGGCCAGTTGCTGGCCAATGACGGCCGTGCCATCGACAAGGCCACCGGCAAGCCCGGCGCATCGCAGGTCTTGCCGCTGGACTACCTGCTGGACGCCACGGATCCAGCGCGCCAGCCGCCCGCGTTCAAGCCGCGCAAGGCCACGCCTTACTTTGGTTATGGCTACCAGTTCTGGCTCATGCCGCTGCGGGCACGCACTTTTGCCATGCAGGGCATCCACGGCCAGACGGTGTATGTGCAGCCGTCCACCGGCATCGTGATGGTGCTCACCTCGGTGTGGGAACAGGCCAGCGGCAAACAGGATGCACAACCTTATGAAGAGCGCGACGCCCTCTGGCGCGGCGTGCTGCAATCTCTGGGCGGGGACCTCACGCCCGGCTCGCAATGACGAATTGAAAGAAAGATAAAACCCATGGTCACCAAAAAACCAAAAGGCCTCGGCCGCGGGCTCGAAGCACTGCTCGGCCCCAAGGTCAGCGAAAGCGCGACGGACGCGGAGAACGCCAGCAGCACGGCCAACAGCCCCGGCTTGCCGGCCTCGCTGCGCCTCAGTGACATGGTCGCCGGCCAGTACCAGCCGCGCACCCGCATGGACGAAGGCGCGCTCTATGAGCTGGCCGAGTCCATCAAGGTGCAGGGCATCATGCAGCCCATCCTGGTCCGCCGGCTGACCAGCGGCGCCAACGACGGCAAGTACGAAATCATCGCCGGCGAGCGGCGTTTCCGCGCGGCCAGGCTGGCCGGGCTGGACGAGGTGCCGGTGCTGGTGCGCGACGTGCCCGACGAGTCGGCCGCCGCGATGTCGCTGATCGAAAACATCCAGCGCGAAGACTTGAACCCGCTCGAAGAAGCCCACGGCCTGCAGCGCCTGGTCAAGGAATTCGGCCTCACGCATGAGCTGGCCGCGCAGGCCGTCGGCCGCTCGCGCAGCGCTGCGTCCAACCTGTTGCGCCTTTTGAACCTGGCCGATCCGGTGCAAACGATGCTGATGGCGGGCGACCTGGACATGGGCCACGCGCGTGCCTTGCTTGGCCTGGACCGTGCCGCGCAGATCACCGCGGCCAACCAGATCTCGGCCAAAAAAATGTCGGTGCGCGAGGCTGAAAGCCTGGTCAAAAAACTCAGCGCCGAGTTTTCGCTAAAGCCGCAAAAAGCCACCAAGGAAAAGTCCCGCGATACACGCCGTGTGGAAGAAGAACTCGCCGACCTGCTGATGGCCAATGTGGAAGTGCGCGTTAAAAAACAGGTCAAGCGCAACGGCCGTCGCGAAGACATGGGCGAGGTGGCCATCCAGTTCGCTTCGATGGACGAACTCAACGGATTGATCGAGCGCTTGCGCGGCAATAAATAGCCTGTTTGGATTATTTTTCGCGGATGAATCGGGTGGTGAAAGTAAAAATGTGAACTAATTCACGACTTTTATGACTCTTACACGGCTTTCTCCAGAAAGCGGGTGACGGCTGGCGCCTACATGCTTATTGTTACTACATGTAATTATTTGTGTGTTTGCGTATGAATTACCTGGCGAATCGTTCTTTCCGCAGCGCTCACCTTGCCGGGGCCGGCGTCACTGCCATCCCCATCGCAACAGACTGGATCAAGCCGGGCTGGCGAGAAGGGTTTGCCGGCCTTGGCGCCTGCGCCACCCTTGCTACGGTGATGGCCTTGATGCCTCAGGCCGCAAAGGCACAACAAACCATTGAGCGCGTCAAGCTCACGGACAACGACCTCAGCTGCCAGCAGATGTACGCCGAGGCGCAGCAGATGGACACCACCATGGCCCTGGCGGGCCCGGGCCTGCCGGGTGTCAGCGCAGCACCCGTTGCCACTGCCGCGCCCGCTGCCGTCATGCCCGGTGGCGCGCTCACGCTGGCGCAAATGCATGCGCCGACCGCCGCGCTGGCCACGCAGCAAGGGCTTTCGGCCCAGTACCAGCAGCAAATCGCCAACAACATGGCGGCGGCCCAGCAAAACGGGCGAAATTCCGCCGCGCCATCGCCCGCGCAGCCCAGCGGCATTGCCGGTGCGGTGGGCGCAGGGATGTTGGGCTCCTTGCTGGCGCGCACCGGCGCCGCAGTTGCCGCACCCGCCAACATACCGGCGCCAGTTCAGGCGGCTGGTGCTGGTCTGGGGGCCCAGGCCAGGGCGCGCAAGGACCACTTGACTGGTTTGTTCCTGTCCAGAGGCTGCAAGCTCTCGGAAATGCAGAAGTAGCCCCGAGATCTTTTTACCCGCGTTTTTCCCCAACCTCCATCAACCTTACCCATTGCAGGACCGGTCATGAAACAACACTCCCTTGCCGCCGCGCTGGCGCTTTCCCTGGTGGCTGCCGCCGCATCTGCGCAAACCATCGAGCGCGTAAAGATGACGGACAACGACCTCACGTGCCAGCAGATCTATGGCGAGATCGGACAGATGGACAGCGTGGTCACGCGCGCCGCCCAGTACACTGCGGCACCGGCCACTGCGGCCCCCGCAGATGCAGGTAGTCAGGTTGCCGGAGCGGTGGTGCAAACTGCGCTGGCCACCGCAGCGGCCAATGCGGCGGCGCAAAACGCCGGCAGCTTTGGCGGATTCGGCGGCGGTCTGGGCGGCATGTTTGGCGGCATCGTGCAGCAGCTGGCAGGCAATACGGCCCAACAGGCCGCCAATAACGGCGTCGCCCAGCAGCAGGCCGCAACCGCGCAGCAACAGGCCATTGCCCTGCAGAGTCAGCAGGCGCAGGGCCGCAAGGAACATCTCACCGGCATGTTCCTCGCCAAGGGCTGCAAGATGAGTGATATCCAGAAGTAATTGAGCCCCCACGCTCCCCCACTGCGTGTGGGTCGCCGCCCCCCGAGGGGGCCGCCCGCCCTCCGGCCCGGCAAAGCCGAAACTGACACACCCCTATCGGGCTCACTGCGTGTAGCCCTTTTCCCCTTGCAGGGGACGGTGCCTGCGGCCCGGCAAAGCCGGTTCCGCGGCTCATGCTGGCTCGAAGATTCAGGGCGTATTCAGTGGGGGTATTCACCAGTGGGGGCCGAGGGTCCGGCTTTGCCGGGCCGCAGGCGCCGCCCCCTCGAGGGGGGAACGGGCTACACGAAGTGAGCCCGGGCGGGGGTGGTTATAGATCGCACTGCATACGCGCAGTAGAGCTCGCTTCACAGCGAGAAAATCTTGCCCGGGTTCATGATGTTCTTCGGGTCGAGCGCGCGCTTGATGGTGCGCATCATGTCGACCGCCCCGTCACCGGCTTCGGTTACCAGAAAGTCCATTTTGTGCAGGCCCACGCCATGTTCGCCGGTGCAGGTGCCTTCAAGCGCGAGCGCGCGGGTGACCAGCTTGTGGTTCAGCGCTTCGGCCACTTCGCGCTCTTTCGGGATCGTCGGGTCGATCAGGTAGCCGAAGTGGAAATTGCCGTCGCCGACATGGCCGACGAGGAAATAAGGAATGCCGCTGGCGTCGACTTCAGCTACCGACTCCAGCAGGCAGTCGGCCAGGCGCGAAATCGGCACGCAGGTGTCGGTGGAAATTGCGCGGCAGCCCGGACGCGACTGGATGGCCGCGAAGTAGGCGTTGTGGCGGGCGGTCCAGAGGCGGGTGCGCTCTTCCGGTGTGCTGGCCCACTCAAACGCGTTGCCGCCGTGGCCGCTGGCGAGTTCCTGCACGAGTTCGGCCTGCTCTTTCACACTGGCAGGTGAGCCGTGAAACTCCATCAGCAGCATGGGCTCTTCGCGCAGCGTGAGCCTGGAGTGCGCATTGACCATGCGTACCGTGTTGTGGTCGATCAGCTCCACGCGCGCAATCGGAACACCCAACTGGATGATCTCGATGGTGGTGCGTACGGCAGCCTCGATGCTCGGGAAGGAGCACACCGCGGCGGAGATGGCTTCAGGCAGCGGGTACAGCCTGACGGTGACTTCGGTGATCACGCCCAGTGTGCCTTCGCTGCCCACCATCAGCCGCGTGAGGTCGTAGCCCGCCGATGATTTCTTGGCGCGTGTGCCGGTGCGGATGACGCTGCCATCTGCGGTGACGACTTCCAGCGCCAGCACGTTCTCGCGCATGGTGCCATAGCGCACCGCATTCGTGCCGCTGGCGCGCGTGGCGCTCATGCCGCCCAGGGTCGCATCGGCGCCCGGGTCGATGGGGAAGAAGAGGCCGGTGCTTTTGACCTCTTCATTGAGTTGCTTGCGTGTCACGCCTGGTTGCACCGTGATTGTGAGGTCTTCGGCATTGATGGACAGCACCTTGTTCATGCGGCTCACGTCGATGCTGATACCACCCTGAACGGCCAGCAGGTGGCCTTCCAGCGAAGTGCCCACACCAAAGGGGATCACCGGCACGTTGTGCTGGGCGGCCAGCTTCACCGCATCTGCCACATCCTGCGTGCTTTCGGCAAACACCACAGCCGAAGGCGGTGGTGCGGCAAACGAGGACTCGTCGCGGCCATGCTGCTCGCGCACTACCAGGGCGGTGGAGCAGCGTTCGGCAAAGCGGGCTTTCAGCGCGTCGATCAGCGCGGCAGGGGTTTCGCGCTGGCAAATCTCGGGAAGCAGGTGCGTTGGCAGGGGGGCGTTCATGGTGTCTCCGGGTCGGTGGCACAGTTTACGACGTACGCGCCGTTTGCGCCAACGAGGCCGGAGGCCCAGCCATGACCGCTGGAGCGCCCGCATGAAGCGGGGGAGACAAAGCAGGCCGCCCCCTCAAGGGGCCATCAGGGACTGTCAGGAGCCGGTGGCCGCCCTGGTGAGCTCGGCCAGCGAGATAAAGGTGTCGTGGTTGGTATCGATCTGCTCGAACCGCTGTGCCACGGCCGGCAGGTGCTCGGCTTCCTGGCGATCAAGCTTGCCGTCCTTGTTGGTATCCGCACGGCCGAAGGCCGCCTCGACGTCCTTGCTGGTGGTGCGGTTTTGCGGTACGGCGCCCGGCGTACCGGAAGGCGCCATCTGGGAAGGCGGGCTGGTGGGGCTTGCAGGTGAGGGAGGAGCGTTTTGGGCCCGCACGGCGCCGGCAGCGCCCATAGCCAGTGCCGCCACCAAAAGCACGCTGCGCAACTCGAAGCCGGGAATAGAATGTTTTGAATGCTGTGTTGCTGTCGTGTGCATGGTCATGCGAAGAGTCTTTCAAAGAGTGGACAAGCAGCTATTGCAACCCAGCCTGCCCGTTGCGGCCAGTAGTTTTGCAGGGTGTTTCCTCACTCACATGATGGCGTACGACGACACATTTTCTTGCCCGGCGTAACGCTTGGGGCTTCATGCACTTTCACCGCGCTTCATTGCGCCTTCACACCATGGCCAACAGACTTTCACAGATCGCAACGCGCACCGGCGACAACGGCACCACAGGCCTTGGCGACAACACGCGTGTATCCAAGGACAGCCTGCGCGTGCATGCCATGGGCGATGTCGATGAATTGAACTCGCACATTGGCGTGTTGTTGTGCGAAGAGCTGCCGCCGGGCGTGCGCGACCTGCTGGTGGAGGTGCAGCACCAGCTTTTCAACCTGGGCGGCGAACTCTCCATTCCAGGCTTTGAACTGCTCAAGCCCGAAGCCGTTGCGCTGCTCGATGAAGCGCTGGCCGAGCACAATGCGAAGCTGCCGCGCCTGGCGGAATTCATTTTGCCGGCGGGCTCTCGCGCTGCGTCGCTCGCGCATGTGTGCCGCACTGTGGCGCGCCGCGCCGAACGCGCGGTGGTTGCGCTGGGTGCGGCTGAGCCTCTCAAGGAATCACCGCGCCAGTACCTCAATCGGCTCAGTGATTTGCTGTTTGTGTTGTCGCGTGTGCTCAACCGCATGGACGGCGGTGACGACGTGTATTGGAAGAGTGAGCGCATGGCGCAAGCCGCCAGCACGAAATAACAGCGGCGGCCTGCGCAATGTTCTCGCAATAGCGGGCGCGCAGACATGGTTGCTATTCGCAACCCGGGTGTTGAGCGCGGCCCTCAACGGCCATTGGCTATTGCCGCGGCCGCAGCATCGCCATCGTGATGCGCGAGACACAGGTCAGCTCGCCTGCGTCATTGGTGAGCTCGATCTGCCACACCTGCGTGCTGCGTCCTATGTGCACGGGCCGCGTGGTGCCGGTGACCCAGCCGCTGGTGACGCCCTTGAGGTGGTTGGCATTGATGTCCAGGCCGACGGCGCGGTACCCTTCGGGTGCCGCAAAGGCCGCGCCGCACGAGCCCAGGGTCTCCGCCAGCACCACCGATACGCCGCCATGCAGCAAGCCATAAGGTTGCACCGTGCGGCGGTCCACCGGCACGCGGGCGCGGATGAAGTCGTCACCCACCTCCAGGAATTCGATGCCCAGATGGGTGACCGCACTGTCGGCGTTGTGGTGCGTGAGCAGTTCGACGGAGATGGGCTGTTTCCAGATGCGCATGAAGGTTCTCCCAAGGCTGGTACCCCCTCACTATAAGGTTGCGGCCTACAGCGCTTGGGGGCCTTGTCGCGTAGGTTGCAGCGCTGGCGGGGCTTAAGCTGACCATATGAGACACACGGACTCGGACCAATCGGACTACCTGAGGCTGGATTGCCGGAACCGGGGCTGCCCGGCTCCCTTGGGCCGATGACACGTTCGCACAAATGGCTGGCAGGGTTGTTGGGTGTCGCACTGGCCCTCGGCTTGCTGTGGTTTGCCGCGCTCCGGCTGTTGCCGAGCGACGAGGACCTCGCGCAGCGTGCCGCCACCGAGCTGGAGGCGCAATTGGGCGTCAAGGTCCGTGTCGGTGCATTGCACTGGCGTTTGCTGCCTTCGCCGGCGGTGGTGGTTGAAGAGGCCAGTACGGAACAGCCCCAGCCGATCCTGATTAAAAAACTCACCGTCTATCCGGACCTCTTCGCCCTGTGGCAACGCCGCGTGAAAATTGACCGCGCCGATCTGGAGGGTGCTGTGGTGCCTCAGTTGTCGTTGCGCGGGCTGGGGAAACAGCGTGAAAAAAAAGACGAGATGGCCGGCGATGAACTGCCGCTGGCGCGCTTTGTGTTTCACGACGTGACCTGGATCTCGCGCCGCGGCATCTCTGTGGTGTATGACGGCGAGGTGGATTTCGACCCCGGCTGGCGTCCGCGCAAGGCCGTGCTGAGGCGTCCCAATGTCGAGCCCACCACCCAGCTGAGCCTGGCACGCCAGGGCCAGGAGGACCGCTGGGAGACACGCATACGCGTGGGCGGCGGCACGGCGGACGGAGAAGTCCGGCTCGAATTTCGCGCCAACGGCCGCATGCACCTGGAAGGCACCCTGCAGCCTCGAGAGATCGAGGTTGAACGTGCATTGGCTGCCTTTAACCGCCGCTCTATCGTCGCAGGCCGGGCCTCCGGCGAAACCACGCTCTCGGCCAACGGCGACACGGTGGCCGAACTGGCGCAATCGTTGCACACCAGGACGCCATTTACCGTGGGCAAGTCCACGCTGCTGCGGTTTGACCTGGAAAAGGCCGTGCGCACGGCCGGCAAGGAACACGCCGGCCAGACGCCGCTGGACACCATCACGGGCCAGCTCGACACGCAGAACACGCCCGAAGGCATGGTAGTGACCTACACCGGTGTGAAGGCCAGCTCCGGTGCGCTCACCGCTTCGGGCGACGCCAAAATCGCCAACCGGCAGATTGCGGGCGAGTTTGCCGTGGACCTGGTGGACGGCATCGTGGGCGTCCCGCTGAAAGTCAGCGGCCCGCTTGACGACGTCAAATTTTCCGTATCGGGTGGCGCCATCGCGGGCGCGGTGGTGGGCACCGCCGTGTTGCCGGGCATTGGCACGGCCATAGGGGCCCGGATTGGCGCCACCTTGGGCAAGATCTTCAGCCCGGGGCCTGAAACGCCGGCACCTTCTGCACCTGCCTCCGGCCCGCGCCGTGCGGCCAAACCGGCCCAGCCTCCTCAAACGCGCTGAACATGTGAACACGCTGAACGCGCGGAGCCGCCGCGGCGGATATCCCGGCGTGGGGCACTGTCTTTACAGACCCTGGCACGCCACAAGCGCGTAAAATCGTCGGCGCGTCCTGTTCGCCGTTTGCAAGCCTTCGCTTTGGCATGAGGCCTCTTGCGGCAGCAATCCTGCTTCCCATCGACCAAGGCCCACCGACATGTCCCAGCAGCCATCTGCCGCTCCTGCATCCACTCCGCTCGAACGCGCGCTCGGGCAGAACGAAGCCGTGAAAGACACGGTGGAGCAATCAGCTGCCGAGCTGCTGGTGATCAACACGGTGCTCAAACAGGAACTCCCGCCGCACGTGCAGGCCGGCGAAGTAGCCCAGGCGCTGCAGAAAACCGACGCCCTCGAAACCCGCATCCAGGAATCCGCTGAAGACCTCGCGCAGGTCAATGAAACCCTGGAGCAGGAAATCGGCGAGCGTGCCGACCTGGAACGCGAACTCGCCAGAACCAAGGCAGCCCTTGCCAAGGCTACCGGCCAACCCCAGGCCAAGTAACCCCGGCTAAACCGGCTTAGCCGGCGATAAGCCGGGCCATGCCCCGGCCATTTCACAGCTGCCTGCGTTCTGTCATCAATTGGTAAGGGTTTACCCCTAGAATCATTTAACCTTAAATGATTTGCTTTGCCGTTGGCGCGCTGCTGTGCGCCGATTGCCAGGCGGTTTTTACCCTGCAAGGTCACTCGGCCTTGTCTTTTGGCCTTCACGGCTACCCCACCTTTTGGAGATTTGCGATGCTTCGCCGCCGCTTCCTTTCGTTTGCCCCTCAAATGGCTGCCCTTGCTGCTGCCCCCGCTTTCATCCGCAACGCCTACGCCCAGGAAGGCCTGACGGCCAAGGCCATCACCATCGGCAGCACGGGCGCGACCAGCGGTCCGCTGGCCAGTGTTGGCGCCGAGCTCAAGCTGGGCGTGGACGCAGCCATGGGCCAGATCAACGCCAAGGGCGGCGTGAACGGCCGCGTGCTGCAGTTCCAGATGCTGGACGATGCCTATGTGCCGCAGCGCAGCGCCGACAACGTCAGGAAGATGATCGGTGACGGCAGTATTTTTGCGCTGATGTCCTGCGTCGGAACGCCCAACAACGCCGCCATCGTGCCGGTGATCGAAGAGTCCAACCTGCCTTACGTCGGGCCGCGCTCAGGCGCGTCCTCGCTGCGCAAGCCCGGCATGCGCAACGTGTTCCATGTGCGCGCCAGCTTCACCGACGAAACCCAGCGCCTGGTGCAGCGGATCGTGAGCATGGGCATCAAGGACCTGGCCGTGGTCTACCTGGACAACGACTACGGCAAGGAAGTGCTGGCCGACGTCAACCGTGCGCTGCTGGCGCAGGGCGCAAAGGCTGCGGCGCAGGCGGCACTGGCGGTCGACGGCAAGAACCTCAACGACGTCGTCGGCCAGGTCGTCGCGGGCAAACCCGGTGCCGTGCTGCTCGGTACCGCCGGCTCGGCTTCCGTCGGCCTGATTGCCGCACTGAAAAAAGCGTCACCGATGCTGCCCGTCGCGGGCCTGAGCGTTACGTTGTCGGGCGACGGCATCAAGGCCCTGGGCGCGGCCGGTTCCGGCCTGGCGCTGACCATGGTGTTCCCTGATCCGTATCGCGCCAAGCTGCAGGTGGTGCGTGACTACCAGGCCGCCATGCGCGCCATCGGCCAGCAGGAGTTCTCGCTCGGCAGCCTGGAGAGCTATATCAACACGCACGTGATGGCCGAGGGCCTGGAGCGCGCCGGCCGCGATGTGACGCGCGCCAAGCTGCGCACCGCACTGGCCGGCCTGCAGAAGTTCGACCTCGGCGGGTTCAGTGTCGACTACGCCGCGCCGCCATTCGCGGGTTCGAAATTTGTCGAACTTGGCGTGCTCGGCGCAGGTGGACGTTTCCTGGGCTGATGGGCCATTGATCCTGGCTGGCAGCGCCTGTTGCCGGCAGCCAGAAAAAAGCCCCGGTTGTTGGGTCAACCGGGGCTTTTGGCATTAAAAAGAAGCTGAAGCCCAATCAGAGCGTGCGCAAGCCGCTATCAAATAGATAGCAATTCGTTGATCAGGGTTTGCGGCTCAGCAAGGCGTACAGCAGGATCGCACCGAAGGTCGCGGTGCCGATGCCACCCAGCGCGAACTGGCCGAACTTCAGCGTGAAGTCACCGGTGCCGAGCACCAGCGTGATGGCGGCAACAATCAAATTGCGGTTGTCTGAAAAGTCCACCTTGTTGTCCACCCAGATCTTGGCGCCGGCCACCGCAATGAGGCCGAATACCACGATGCTCACACCGCCCATCACCGGCAGCGGAATCGCCTGGATCAGCGCGCCGAACTTGGGGCTGAAGCCCAGTACCACGGCGATCAGCGCCGCCAACACGAAGACGGCGGTGGAATAGATCTTGGTCGCCGCCATCACGCCGATGTTCTCGGCGTAAGTCGTCACGCCGGTGCCGCCCGCGCTGCCCGAGACAATGGTCGCCACGCCATCGCCGATGAAGGCGCGGCCCATGTAGACATCGAGGTTTTTGCCGGTCATGGCCGTCACCGCCTTGATGTGGCCGAGGTTTTCCGCCACCAGGATGATGGCGACGGGCGCAATCAGCAGCATGGCATTGGCGCTGAACACCGGCGCCGTGAAGCCCGGCAGGCCGACCCAGGCGGCATTCGCAATGCCCGACAGGTCCATCGGCTTGCCAAGGCCCAGGCCGTTGGTCAGCACCGCATAAATCACGCTCGCCACGATCAGGCCGACCAGGATCAGCAGCCGCTGCACCATGCCGCGCGTCATCACGGCCACCAGGGCGACGCTCACAAACGTCACCACCTGCATCCACGAATCGAAGTTGCCGGCCGCCATGTTCTTGATGGGAATGCTGGCCAGGTTCAGGCCGATCACCGCCACCACGGCGCCGGTGACCACGGGCGGCATGAACCGTTCTATCCACCCGGTGCCCACCGCTTGCACGATGACGCCGATCAGCGTGTAGAGCACGCCGCAGGCGATGATGCCGCCCAGCGCCACGCCCAGGTTGGCGTTCGGCCCCTTGCCGGCGTACGCCGTGGCGGCAATCACCACACCGATGAAGGCAAAACTCGAACCCAGGTAGCTGGGCACCTTGCCGCCGGTGATGACGAAGAAGATCAGCGTGCCGATGCCGCTCATCAGGATGGCGATGTTGGGGTCAAACCCCATCAGGATGGGTGCGAGCACCGTAGCGCCGAACATCGCGATCACGTGTTGCACGCCCATCACCGCAGTCTGTGGCCACGGCAGGCGCTCGTCGGGCCCGATGACGCCGCCCTGCTGCAATACCGCGCTGCTTTTTTCTGTCCAGTCCAGCATTCCCATCATGTCTCCTCTTTATAAAAGTGAGGCAATGCTAGGGGGAATGTGCGCGCCGCACAAGGGCGGTGCTATGCAGGGGTCAACAGGTTCTCAGGCCAGGAAGGCAGCAACCTGGCGCAGCACTTCATCGTCCTTGAGGATTTTGCGGTGGCCCAGGCCTTCGGTGGCCACCAGGCGCGCGCCGGCAATCGCCTCGCTGTAGGCCACGCCGTCGGCGAAGCGGTTGATGCTGTCCTGCCGGTCATGCACCACCAGCGTAGGCAAGCTGATGCGCGGCCCGACCATCGCCGGTTCGAACTGCGGCATCAGGATGCCTTCGCGTGCCTCGATGCGCCGCTGCATGGCCGCGCGCGTGGATTCGCGCAGGCCGAATACGTGGGCGAACAGCCGCGTGTATTCGAGTGGCGAGGCAGGCGGCGCCAGCAGCACCAGCCGGCCAGCCGCCAGTCCGCGGCTGGCGGCATAAGCGCCGGCGTTCGCCGACAGCGAATGCGCCACCACCGCGCGCAGCGTATGTCCCTGCTGCTGCAGCCGTGCAGTCACGTACTCGAGCACGCGCGCGAACTGCGGCAGGTTGGTGACTGAGCCGCTGCTGCGGCCATGCGCCGGCATCTCAATGATGACCGGCCGCAAGCCTTGCGTACTCAAGACCTCCGCCAGCGCCAGCATCTGGCCGGCGTGTCCGCCCCAGCCGTGCACCAGCAGCACCACCGGGCCGGCAGGCGCGACGGGGCGGCTGTACATCGTCACGCTGGCGTCTTCAAAAGGCCATTGCTCAATGTGCCAGTCGGGGCTCCACTTTCTGCGGCGGCTCACCCACTTGGGCGGCAGCGGTGTGCCGAACAGGCGGTAAGCCGCCCGCACGGCGAGGGCCGGCCAGAGCTGCTGTGAAGCGCCCAGCCCCCAGCGGAAAATGCGCGTCAGGGGGCTGGCGTTGTAAAAGGCTGCGGTGGCCTGGAGCGATGTGCGTGTCATGGTGTGGTCCTCCCAGTGAATGTCAGTACCAGATCCAGTCTTCGTTGCTGCGCGGCAAACTGCGCAGCGAAGCCAGGACCGCCTTCACGGCGCGAACGCCAAGAAATACGCCTAAACCAAGGATCAGAATCAACATGATTTCCTCATTTCTCCGCACGGTCGTGCGAAATTAAAACTTGCCAACACATCGAAAATGGCATGGCTGCCCTTTCGCCCAGTTTGTCTCTTATTTTTTGGTGACTGCCTCGGTCTGGTAGGTCTTGATCAGGCGCTCCCAGGCTGCCCGGGCCCGCTCAGCCGCGCGTGCATCGCGTAGAAAACGGGCGTCGTGAAACATCCCCATGGCAATGCTGCTGATTTCCATGACCAGCTGCTCCGCATCAGTGTCGGTCTTCAGTTGACCGGCCTCCATGGCCTGCAGCACGGTGCGCCGCAACGAGGCGCGCCAGCGGGTGACCTCGCCGAGCAGCAGGTCGCGCAATTCGCCTTCGCGGTCGTCCAACTCAAAGGCGCCCGCAGTGTAAATACAGCCCGACTTGGCCTCGACATCGCGCGTGCGAACAATCCAGCGCTGCACCATCGTCTCCAGCCGCGGCAAACCCTTGGGCTGCTGCATGGCGGGCACAAACACATCAGTAATAAAGCGCCGGCCGAACTCTTCAATCACGGCTTTCTGCAAAGCTTCGCGTGAACCGATGCGTGAAAACACGCCGCTCTTGGAAATACCGATGCGGTCGGCCACAGCCTGCAAGGTGATGGCTTCCAGACCTTCCGCTGCAGCCAGGTCAATGCCTGCGCCGATGATGGCGGCGCGGGTCATTTCGCTTTTCTGGGTTTTGGCGTCCATGCGGCAAATATTAGCACGATTGTGCGAAAGGGCAATACCCTCATCGCGTCACGGTTTTCAGGCCTTCCGCGCAGGCTAGCTGGTGGCGATGCAATCCATCTCAATGTCAAAGTGCCCTGGCCATGCCGGCACGCAGATGAAAATCCGGGCCGGTGGGTCCTTGGGAAAGTAACGCGCATAAATAGCGTTGACAGCCGCGAATTTCTCGACCGATGTGCAATAGATGTTGCACTTCAGCACCTGGTCCAGCGACGAACCCGCTGTCTCCAGGCAGAGCTTCATCTGCTCCAGTACCAGCTCGGTCTGGCGTTCGATGGATGCGTGGATGACTTCACCCGTGTCGGGGTCGAACGGCGGCAAGCCGGCCACATAGACCGTGCCGCCATGGCGCGTGACAACCGAGGTGGGCGCCTTCCATCGCTCCAGCCAGGTGGAAAGGGGCTCGACGCGAACAATCTCTTTGGCCATAGTGGTGTTCCTGACAGGGTATGCGGTGCTTCCATCGTTGTAACCCGCAACGGCATTGCATTGCTTCGCATCAGAACGAAGCATTCACGCGCCGGCGCCACAAGGCGCGAACACCTTAAACCGCTAGCGCCGGCGTTTGCCTGTTGGAGTGGGGTTCTTGGGCATCAGCCCCACAGCCGCCCTAGCCAGGGCGTCGGCCTCGCGGTTGCGATGGCGCGGTATCCAGACCAGTCGCACGGACGCGAAGGAGCGTAGCAGGGCGCGCACCTCTTCGAACAGCGGAGCCAGGCGCAGGAAGGGCTCGGCGGCGGTACCCGCCAGCTGCTCCACCACCACGCTGTTGTCGCAGTGAACCAGCAGCGCCGTGGCACCTTGCTGTCTGGCGTACTGCATGGCCGACATCAGCGCACGCAATTCCGCTTCGTTGTTGCAGCCTCGGCCTTCCGCAGCGATGGACAGCGGATGCCGGCTGCCGTCTGGCCCGGTGACGACAGCGCCCAGGCCCATGCGGCCTGGGTTTGGCACGGCGCTGCCGTCGCAGTAGATGACCCAGGGCTCGCTGTTCAATGAATACTTTCAGGCGGGCAGATGCGCGGCACAGGCGGCCCGTGGGGGACGGCCTGGTCAGGCGGAGTCGCTCAATATAAGTCATGGCGGTAACACCACTTCGGGGATACCACCCGGGCGCATTCGCCGGTCCTGGTTTATGGTTGCGTCCATGTTCCAGATACGCAAGTACCAAAACTGGCTGCAGGCTACGCGCGGCCTGTCATTCGACAACTATGACGCGCTGTGGCGCTGGTCGGTCACCGATCTCGAAGCCTTCTGGCAAAGCATCTGGGACTACTTCGAACTGCAGTCGCCCACTGCGCACACGGCCGTGCTGGGCCGGCGCAGCATGCCGGGAGCCGAGTGGTTTCCCGGTGCGCAGGGCAACTACGCGCAGCAAGTGTTCCGCCACACTGCCGCGGCCGACGCGGCGGGCGTGCCTGCCATCGTCAGCCACGGTGAAGCCAGCCTGGCGAACGGCGAAGCAGCGCGCGAACTGGGCTGGGTCGAGATGCGCCGGCAGTCGGCGTCGCTGGCCCTGCACCTGAAGGCGCAGGGCGTACGGCCCGGCGACCGCGTGGCCGCCTACCTGCCCAACACGCCCGAGACCATGGTCGCCTTCCTCGCGACGGTCAGCATAGGCGCCGTGTGGAGCGTGTGCGCGCCCGACATGGGCACACCCGCTGTGCTGGACCGTTTTCGCCAGATCGAGCCCAAGGTGTTGATCGCCTGCAACGGCGTGCACTATGGCGGAAAGGACATCGACCGCCGCAGCGTGGTGGCGGAGCTGGTCGCCGCGCTGCCCAGCGTCACACACGTGATCCTTCACGAGGTGCTGCCAGGCAATTCAAATGCTATTGATTTGATAGCTGGTTGCGCACGTCTGCAAAGCGCTACAGCCCGAAATGATGGTCAAACAGCGGCCTTCGAGCCACTCTGGCTGCCGTTTGACCATCCACTGTGGATCGTCTATTCCAGCGGCACCACCGGACTGCCCAAACCCATCGTCCACGGCCATGGTGGCGTGGCCTTGGTGGGGCTGGCGTTGCTGCGCCTGCACAACGACCTGGCACCCAGTTGTGCCGACCCGGCCAATCCGGAACGCTTTCACTGGTACAGCTCCACCGGCTGGATCATGTGGAACGTGCAGGCCGCCAGCCTGCTTAACGGCACGACCTGTTGCATCTACGACGGCAACCCGGCGGGCACGAACAAGGACAAGCCCGACTGGACCGCACTGTGGCGCTTTGTCGCCAACACGCGCGCTACCTTCTTCGGTGCCGGTGCGGCCTTCTTTGCCAACTGCATGAAGGCGGGCATTGACCTCGCGCAGTGCGGAGACCTGAGCCGGCTGCGCACGCTGGGCACGACCGGGTCACCGCTTAGTGAAGACACGCAGCGATGGGGAACGGCGCAATTCGAAAAGATCGGAATACCAAATATCTGGTGGTGCAATATTTCCGGCGGGACTGATTTCGCCGGTGCGTTTATCGGCGGCAACCGCGAACTGCCCGTGGTTCCCGGCGAAATGCAATGCCGCATCCTCGGTTGCGCCGTCGAAGCCTGGAACGACAAGGGCGAGTCCGTCGTCGATGAAGTCGGTGAACTGGTCTGCACGCAGCCGCTGCCGTCCATGCCGCTTTACTTCGTTGGCGACAAGAGCAACCAACGCTACCTCGCGAGCTACTTCGACACCTACCCCGGCGTCTGGCGGCACGGCGACTGGCTCAAGGTTACGTCCTCGGGCAGCTGCATCATTTATGGCCGCAGCGACGCCACCATCAACCGCCACGGCCTGCGCATGGGCACCAGCGAGCTCTACAGTGCGATTGAGGCACTGCCCGAAGTGCTGGACTCCATGGTGGTCGACCTCGAATACCTTGGGCGTGAAAGTTATATGCCGCTCTTTGTCGTGCTACGGCCCGGCCATGCATTGGACGAGGCGATGAAAGCCAAACTCAACCAGGCCGTCAAGACCGCGCTGTCGCCGCGCTTTGTGCCTAACGACATCTTCGCCGTGCCGGAAATTCCGCGCACGCTCTCGGGCAAGAAGCAGGAACTGCCGATCAAGAAGCTGCTATTGGGCCAGCCACTCGAGAAGGTGCTGAATCGCGACGCGATGACCAACCCCGGTTGCCTGGACTGGTACGTGGACTTCGCGCGTCAGCGTGCTGCAGGTCTGCGGGATTAAGCCCGCAAGCCTTTACACCCGCGCGCGCAACCACTGCGCCAGGTCCGTCATGACCCGCAGGCCGACAGGCGACACGGCCGTGAAATGGATACAGGCGTGAATCGCCTCCGGATAGTGGAGGTGTACCACCTCCACGCCGGTCGATGCCACGCGTAGGGCGAGGGCGTGGCCTTCGTCACGCAACGGGTCGTGGCCCATGGTGGCCACCCAGGTGGCGGGAAGCTTCGCCAGGCCGCCTGAGTCCAGCAAGGCAAAGTCAGGGTGCTTGTCCGCATCGGCCTGCTTGCCGAGGTAGCTGGCCATAAACCACTGCATCACGTCCATGGTGAGGAATTTGCCTTCGTTCTCCGGGTAGGATGCGCTGGGCTGGCTGGGGTGCTGCGCCACCGGGTAAATCAGGCCCAGGGCACGAACGGCTTTTGCGTTGACGCGGCGCGATGCCACCAGTGCGAGCTGCGCGCCGGCGCTGTCGCCGGCCACCGCGATGCGGCCGGCATCGCCGCCCAGCGCGACGGCATTCGCGATCACCCAGCGCAAGGCGGCCTCGACGTCGTCGGGCGCAGCGGGGAAGGGATGTTCGGGCGCCAGCCGGTAGTCCACCGCCACGACCAGCATGCCGCTGTGGTGGCACAGCGTGCGGCAGACCTTGTCATGGGTCTCCAGGTCGCCGATCACAAAACCGCCGCCATGCGCGTAGAGCAGCACGGGCCGAGGGCCTGGGGCGTCGGGGCTGTATGCGCGCAGGCGCAGCGGGCCGCTCGGCCCGGGAAAGCTGATGTCCTTCACCTTCCCGATGGCCGGGGCCGGCAAGCCCAGTGTGTCGGCCAGTTCGCGATAAACCTGCCGAGCGACGGCAGGGGGCAGGCTTTCCAGCGGCGGGTTGCCCTGCGCGGCGGCCTGGGCCAGAAAACCGGCTAGCGCGGGGTCCAGGTGAGCCGAGTTGAGCACGGCGGGGATGGAAGATGTGGTCATTGCAGTCCTTGGTTCAAAGTTGCCATACGGGGGCCAGCGCGGAACCGGCTTTGCCGGGCCGCAGGCGCTTCGGGGGTGTCATCTGATCAATTTGCCATCGCGCGCGCGCATGCCGATCTCGACATGGTCCGAGGCGTGGTGTCGTTCCCGGCCGAACGAGAGCCTGAAGCCCCCCAGATCCAGTGCCCCGATGCTTTCAATCGCCTCGCCGAGGCGCTGGCCGTCGGCGCGTGGGCCGGCACGGCGCAGGGCTTCGGTGCAGACGCGCAGGTTCAGGTAGGACTCCAGGCCTTCGAAGGTCATAGCCTCTGGGCCGATGAAATCGTCTGCATCGCGCTCGAGCTCACGCACGATGGGCAGGCGGGCCACCTCGGGATTCGGCACCACACTGGTGTAGCCCACCAGCCGGTTGCGAAACAGCCGTGTCAGCTGCGTCAACCCCGCCGTCGACAAAGTGGCGACGGTGGACGGCACGCTGTCATAGGTTGAGGCCGGAAGCCGCCCCAGCGCATCCAGCACCTCGTTGCCCAGGTTGAGGACCAGGGCCTGCGGCGCGGCCTTGGCCACGTCGCGGAATGCCGCTTCGATGGACGCCAGCCGCGCGTCGGCGGTGATGCGCGTGACCTGCCGGCCGTCGCGTTGCAAGGCTGCCACCAGCGCCTCGGTGCGCGCCGGTTCGGAACCGTCGGCCAGCACCGCGACCCGGGTGACGCCGATGGATGCCAGCTGGCGCACCAGTGCATCGGCCTCTCGCGCATCATCCGGTCGCAGGCTGAAAACATGGCGGACATCGGGAGAACGCAAAGCCGACGCGCCCGACATCGGGCCGACCAGCGGCAGGCGAAGTTCGCGCGTGGCCTGGGCAGCCTCAAGGCAGGCTCGTTCGCCGAGGCAATTGGCAATCAGCACCGCCTTGTGCTGGCTCACCAGGGTGCGCAGATTGGCCGCCACGCGCCGTGGGTCTCCGCCGTCATCCAGCGTCACCAGTTCAACGCGTCGCCCGGCAATTCCGCCCGACGCGTTGACGCGCTCCACATGCGCGCGGGCGCCGGCCAGCACGCGGTTGGCGACCGGAAAGCCCGCACCGGTGAGCGGCAGCGATTGGCCGATGACCAGGGCCTCGGGCGCGGCATGGCTTGCCGCGGCCGCGCCCAGCAGCATCGTCGCGGAAAGAAGAAGTCCGCACGTGCGGCGGGCCAGCGTGTCGCTACGCTGACTCATACCGGCACTCGTGCATCGACCGGCGTGGGCTGGACGACCGCCGGCCGCAGCAGAAAATACCCCAATGCGGGCAGCAGGATGAGCGCCCCCACCATGTTCCACACAAACATGAAGGCCAGCAAAATGCCCATGTCGGCCTGGAATTTGATGGGTGAAAAAGCCCACGTACCTACGGCCAGCGCCAGCGTAATGCCGGTGAGCAGGACCACGCGGCCGGTGAACTGCAGCGCATGGTGATAAGCCTCGGACAGGCTGGCGCCTTCACGCATGCGGGCCAGTGTGATGCTGAGCACATAGAGGGCGTAGTCCACGCCGATGCCCACGCCCAGCGCAATCACCGGCAGCGTGGCAACCTTGACCCCCATGCCCAGGCCCACCATCAGTGCCTCGCACAAGATCGAGGTCAGCAC
This sequence comes from Polaromonas sp. P1_E11, assembly GCF_056405995.1. Lineage (NCBI taxonomy): Bacteria > Pseudomonadati > Pseudomonadota > Betaproteobacteria > Burkholderiales > Comamonadaceae > Polaromonas > Polaromonas sp. P1_E11. The sequence continues at coordinate 206,793 of NZ_JBFUBA010000007.1, read as the reverse complement.
CAGCGGCAGCACCGCCACCACCACGGCGCGCCAGGAGCGGAAGGTGACCCAGCACAGAATCACCACTGCCGCATACACCCACAGCAGCATCTCGCGCATGGCCTTGCCCACCACGATGTTGGTCGCCGCATCAATGCCGGCACTGCCTGCGGCCAGCTTGAAGGCGACATCCTGCGTGTTGTTGGCCACCGCGAAGCGTTCCACATCGGCCACCACGCGCGCGAGCGTCTCGGCCTTGTGGTCCTTCAGGTAAACGTAGAGCGCCAGGAAAGAGCAGCTCTGGTTGAAAAGTTCGCGCGGGGCGCGCGTCTGCACGCCGCCCAAAGCGCCTTCGTTGGGGAGCAGCTCAAACCACTTGAAGTTGCCTTCGTTGTAACCCACCATGGCCAGCTTGGATAGCGCGGCCATCGAGTTGGTGGATTCCACGCCCGGCAATTGCTCTAGCTGCCAGGCCAGCGCGTCCACCTTGGCCAGCGTGCCATAGGCCGTGCATTTATCCGCGGGTGTAGTCACCATCACGGTCAGGATGTCGGCACTCGCTGCGTAGTGGGCAATCTGGTAGGCGTTGTCCTGGTTGTAGCGGGAGCTTGGTCTCAGTTCGGATGCGCCGGGATCGAGGTCGCCGATTTTCAAATGCAGGCTGATGGCATAGCCGCCTGCGGCCATGAGCGCCGCAACAACCACGGCTGCCGTGGCCCAGCGCTTTTGCGTGAAGTGGTCCAGCAAGGCCCACAGCCAAGAACGTTGCGCCCCTTGTGACGCCTCCTGGCGCAGGCTGCGCGCCGCCGCGGCGGGTGCCACACCCACATAAGACAACAGGATGGGCAGCAGTACGAGGTTGGTGAAGATCAAAACCGCCACGCCGATGCTGGCGATCAGGGCCAGGTCCTGGATGACCTTGATCTGGATGATGACCAACACAGCGAAGCCCACGGCATCGCAGAGCAGCGCGGTCAGGCCCGCGACGAACAGGCGCCGGAAGGTGTAGCGCGCTGCCACCACCCGATGTGTGCCGCGCCCTATGTCCTGCATGATGCCGTTCATTTTTTGCGCGCCGTGGCTCATGCCGATGGCGAACACCAGGAAGGGCACCAGAACTGAATAAGGATCAAGCTCATAACCCAGCAGTGCCAGCAGGCCGAACTGCCAGACTACCGCCACCACCGAACACGCCACCACAAGCGCTGTGCTGCGGGCGCAGCGGGTGTAGGCAAACAGCACCGCGGTGGTGATGACGAGAGCCAGCAGGAAGAACAGCAGCACCTGGTGCAGGCCCTCGATCAGGTCGCCGGCCACCTTGGCGAAACCGGTGACACGGATCTGCAGCGCATCGCTGCCATGCTTGGCGCGCAGCACTTCGATCTGGCGTGACAAATCGCCATAGTCCAATGCCTTGCCGGTTTCCGGGTTGCGGTCCAGCAAGGGAACAAACACGATGCTGGACTTGAAGTCGCCCGCCACCAGCTGGCCGATCTCGCCCGAGCGCTCGACGTTGGCGCGCAGCCCGGCCAGGCTGGCGGGTGAACCGTCATAGGCATCGGGGATCACCGGCCCGCCGTCCAGGCCTTCTTCGGTCACGGCCACCCAGCGGGTGTTGGATGTCCACAGCGACTTCATGAAAGGCCGGTCTACGCCGGGCAGCAGAAAGATTTCGTCGTTGATCTTCTGCAGCGCATCGAGGTAGGTCTTGTCGAAGATCGTGCCCTGCCGGGCCTCCACCACCAGCCGCAGCGCATTGGCCTGGCCGCCGAGGTCAGCCTTGTGGGCCAGGTAGTTGACGATGTAGGGGTGGCCCGTCGGGATGGTTTTTTCAAAACTGGCGTTGAGCTGCAGCTTGATGGCCTGCCAGCCCAGCACCAGGGTCAGCAGCGCGCAGACGGCCATGACCCAGGGCCGGTGATTAAAAAAAACTCGCTCGAGCAGCGTGCCCGAGCGCGTGTCGAAATCCTCCAGCCGCCCGACGACGGGCTGGAGATCAGGAGAGGAAGCGGAGGAGGAATCGGCGTGCATAAAGTTTCGCCGCGGGCGGCGCATGTCTCTTCGTTGTTTTTTTCAGTTAACCGGCAGCGCGGGCAAGCGCCGCATGCCGCGCAGGCTTGCCAGTACCAGGCTGCCGTCGGCCGCCAGCGCGACGCCGGAAACCGGAACCGGCTCGCGTGCCGGAATGCGCCGAAGGCTGGTTCCGCTGGCAGCGCCCAACAAGGCATCACCGGTCTGGCTCAGCAGCACAAAACCACCGTCGGGCAAAGCGATGCCGGCGCCCACCGCCATGGGCACGCCGGTGTCGAGCTTGTCCCAGTGCGCGCCTTCGTCCGTCGACCGGTAGGCCGAGCCGCGCAGGCCGTAGGCCACCAGCGCGCCGGCGCGTGTTTGCAGCAGGCCGAAAAAACTGCCCTTGTACGGCGAGGGCAACGCGGTAAAGCTGGCCCCGCCATCCGTGGAGCGCAGCAGCAAGCCTTGCTCGCCGGCGATCACCAGCGTGCGGCCGTGGGCGCGCACGCCATACAGATGCAGGGTTTTCGGGTTGGGCAGCAGCGGCCCCCACGCCGCCCAGGTCTTGCCGCCGTCTTCGGTGGCAAACATCAGGTTGTAGGCCCCGACGGCAAAGCCGCGCTGGGCATCGATAAATTCGAGGTCAAAAAAAGGTTTGTCCGCGCCTTCTTCCATCAGGCGCTCCGCCTGTGCCAAGGCTTGGGTGTCGCCGCTGCGCTGTGCAGCCTGCTTCACCAGCTCGGCCGCCTGAATGCCATCGAGCTGCTTTTCCCAGGTGGCACCGGCGTCAACGCTGCGCAAAATAACGCCCAGATGTCCTGCGGCCCAGCCGGTGCGTTCGTCAGCGAAACACACGGCCGTCAAGGTGGCTTGCACAGGCACCTGCGCCTGCCGCCAGGTGACGCCGTGGTCATCCGACAGCAACACCGTGCCGCGCTCTCCCACCGCCACGAGCCGGTTGCCGGCCCGTGCCACGGCCAGCGTGGCCGCGCCTGAGGCCTTGGGTGTGACCAGCGCAGGCTGTGACAACACGGCGGGCCCGTTGGCAGCCCACGCGGGGAGCGTGGCGGCAGCCGCCCAGCCGAGCAACCCCGCCAGGACTGCCCGCCGCGCAGCACGAGGCTGGGCGGTTCCGGTCATCAGCGAGCGCCTTCGCTGGACAGGGACTCGGCGCTGAAGAAGGAACGCGGAATCGGGGGCTGCACTTCGTACTGCTTGGGAAGCTCGTTGGAAGCCATGTTCAGGTAATAGGCGCCGGTCTGCATGTCATAGCCGCCCCACAGCACGACGTTGGTCACGGCCGGAATGTCCGGTGCCGTCAGCATCAGTGCGTAGTTTGTGCGCCAGAGCTGGCCTTTGGCATCCCAGCCGTCGAACAGCGCGATCTGCCAGGAGTCTTCGTCAATGTAGTACTTGCGCTTGGGCACCACGTGGCGCTTGCCGGCAGCCAGCGTGGCTTCGACTTCCCACACGCGGTGCAGCTCCCAGCGCACCTGCGCGGGGTTCAGCGTGTTGGGCGTCACCAGGTCTTCGATCTTGGCCGAGGCGGCGCGGTTGTTGTTGTAGGGGATGTAGATTTCCTTCTTGCCCACCAGCTTGAATTCGTGTTTGTCGATCGGGCCAAACAGCGTGAAGGCCTCGTCGAACAGACCGATGCCGGAGGTCACCGAGTCGGGTGTGTCATAAGCCACGGAAGGCGCCTTGCGCACGCGGCGCTGGCCCACCAGGTACTGCCACAGGCCGCGCGGCGCGGCATCCGAGACGCCGTCGAGCGCGAGAATGGCTTCGCCCGCCTTGGAGCCCGGCGCGTTGACCACCAGCTTGCCGTACTGGTAATAGCCGTCGAACTTCTCGGCGCTGCCGTCCTTGTCGTAGAAGGCCTGGCGTATGGTCTGCGTGCCGCCGGAGGCCATGGTGCGTTTGCCGTCGGAGGTCACCACCCAAACGCGCATCGGCATCGCGAAGTTTCCGCCGCGCCAGGCCGTGCGCTGGTTCCACATGGCTTCATAGCCGTCTTTGGGAATCGGAAACGGCGTGCCGCCAAAAGCGCCTTCCATGCCGTAGCCGCCTTCAATGGTCTTGGCCCGCGTGGCGTTTTTGAAGGTGTTGTCGTACACCGACTGCGGCGCCGCCGCGGTGCGGTGCGTGGTGTACACGTCGATGCGGAAGTCGGGGTACTTCTTCATTAGAGCCTGCACGCCGTCGGTCAGCTTGTCGGCGTGCTGCGCCATGTTTTTGGCGTTGATCGACAGGATGGGTTTTTCGTTGGGATACAGGTCGGGCCGGGCATCGCCGTTCTTGTAGCCCGGGGTGGCCTTGGCGAGGCCCCCTTCCCACGGCGGAATGGTGCCGTCCTTGTTGCCGGCTTTTTCGGCACCCATGGGCGTCAGCGAGGATTTGAGTTTGGCGGCCTCTTCGGCCGTGACGGCGGCCTGGGCGGACATGGCGCCGGCCAGCAGGGCGGCCACGAGCAATGAGTGTTTTGCGGTCTGCATCATGATGGTTGTCTCTGTAATGTTTTCAGAAGGTGCGGGAAGCGGTGAAGGAAACGAAGTTGCGGTCTTTCAGGGTTTGCCCATAAGACAGCATGCGGGTGGGGGTTCTAGGATCCGTGACGGTCAGGGTGTTCTCCTTGCCGAAGAAGGCGGTGTAGTTCAGGGCAAAGTTCCAGACGTTCTGGTATTTGCCCTTGATGCCTATGCTCACGTCGCCCGCGTTGCTGGCGCCACCGGCAAAGTTGATGACGGCTGCGGAGCGGCCGCCGAAGTTGTAGCCCAGGCCAAGCGGGAGTGACAGGTCCAGGCCGGGCAGCACCTGGAAATACTGCGGCTCAAAGATCATGCGGAACGCCGCGGCGTTCCGCGTTGCGTTCGGATCCAGCCCGCCGAAGCCAACGGCGCTGGGATTTTTGGTCACGCTCATGAGCCGGTTCCAGGCCAGTTCGGCCACCAGGGCGCCGCCGTCCCACAGGCTGGACTTGTTGAGCACGTAAATGCCCGACAGGTTCAGGTGCGCCGTCTTGCCGGTGGCATAGCACGGGTTGGAGGGCGAACCGTCGCAGTTGGCAGGTGGCATGAAAGGTGCGCCGCCCAGCACGGCGGGGTCGCTGGCCAGTGGTGCGTCGGTGCGCACCGAGCCCTCCAACGCCCAGTTGAGCTGTCCTATCGACGACGTGACACTGGCACCAAAAGTCTTGATGCCTTTGGCGTAGACGTTGTGCACATTGCCGTTGATCAGGTCAAACACCGGAACGGCCGGGGTCTTGTCGTTGTAGCGTGCCGCGTACACGCCGAACTCATAGTTGCCGCCGGCCGGCGCCCAACGCAACTGGGCGCCGAACTGGCCGCTGTCACCCGGTTTCTGGTCGCGGCCGCTGTCGGTGGGCAGCACCGGCCCGCCGAGGTAGACACGGCCGCCGCCTATGTAGTCCTGGTTCGAAAAATAGCTGCCGACCCCGGGAATCTTGCTGGGCCGCCACTTGAGCTGGTAGTAGCCGCCCAGCGTCACGCCATCGGCCACCTGCAGCGTGCCGGAAATCTGCTCCACCGGCAGCAGTACTTCCTTGAATTGCCAGTTCGGCACCGAGACGATTTTTGCGATGTCCACCGGGCCTTGCGCGTTGGCAATGCCGTTCTGGCCGAAGAACACGCTCTCGCCATACTGCAGCGCGTGCTTGCCGACGCGTATCGAGGCCGGCATGCTGCCGACAGATCCCTTGCCCCAGACGAAGGCGTCGAGGAATTCGTCGCCGCGGCCATGTTGGTCCCGGGTTGCCGGGACGAACTGGTTGGCCGCCTGGCCGGCGAAATTGCTGACGCCGGCCGTGCCGTCGTTGGCATTGGCGCGCAGGTACTGAGAGTCGTACCAGGCAGAATGGCTGATGCGCAGTCCCCAGTTGCTGCGGCTGTAATCGAACTCCGTCAGCAGGTCGGCGCGGTTGGAGACCAGGCCCTTCTTGAAGTTGAGGTCACCGTCGTTCTCGTTGGTCACGCCGCCGTCGCCGCGGGCGGCCGGCGAGGTGAGAAGCGCGGACGGGTCTTTCAGCCGCCAGGCCAGGCTGTACTTGGGTGTGAAGTCCAGCCGGATTTTGGTGTCGGGGTCGCCGTTGTCCAATTCCAGGGCGTGGGCCGGCAGTGCGCAAGCCAGGCCGCAGGCCAAGGCCAGCGTGGCTGGCCTGAAGGGGGTGAATACCTTGTTCATCGAATGTCTCCTCGTTATGTGTAGTTGTTGCGTGAATGGGGGATGGGTGCCCTCGCACCCGCGGCGTGTCAGCGTTAGATACAGTTAGATATAGGTGGAGGCCAGGCCGCCGTCGACGGGAATGTTGGCGCCGCTGACCCAGCGCGCGGCGTCGCTGCATAGCCAGGCGATGACGGGTGCGATCTCGTCGGCAAAACCGGGGCGCAGCATGCGGTGGGCGTCGGCCTGGACCCGTTCCTGGCCCAGCATCGCGACGAAGTCACCCAGAATGGGCGTGAACACCGGGCCGGGCGCCACGCAGTTCATGCGCACCCCTTTGCCCAGGAACCACTCCTGCGACTGCATGGCGTTCCAGACGATCAGGGCTTCCTTGAAGTACTGGTAGCAGGTGGCTTGCGGCACCGGGTGCCCACTCAGCCATGCGGCGCCGCCTTCAAAGCCCTTCGCTGCCGCCAGCTCCTTGTGCAGGGCCAGCCGCTGCGGCCATTCGGCGCCCAGGATGGATGCCACGTTGACGATGCTGCCGCCGCGTGGCATGCGCGCCAGCACTTTTTCAGTCAGGTGCCGAAGGCCCAGGTAGTTCACGCGGGCCACCAGCTCACCGTCGGCCGTGCCGGGTACGCCGGCGATGTTGCACAGGGCATCGACCTGCGGCGGCAACTGGGCCACTGCGGCATCGATGGCCGTGACGGTGCCGAGGTCGGCCTTGATGAAGCCGTCCAGCGTGAGGCTGGGATCGTTGCGGTCCATGCCGATGACCGTGGCGCCCTGGAAGCGCGCCAGCCTGGCCACCTCGGCGCCGATGCCGGACGAGGTGCCGGTGATGACAATGGTTTTGCCTTGCAGGCTCATAAAGCCTCCCGGGTATGCGGATTCATGAAGGTCTCCTTGAAGTGGTGAGCCAAAAAATCGAAAAATCGAAAAAGTCGCAGCGTTCCGTTCAGAACGGGAACATGGGTGCGGTGTCCTTGACGGTCATCCACTGCCATTGCGTGTATTCCTCCCAGTCGGATGGGCCTCCCACGCTGGTGCCGTTGCCCGCGATGCCGGGGCCGCCGAAGGGGTTGACGCAGTCGTCGTTGACGGTCTGGTCGTTGATGTGGACCATGCCGGCCTTGAGCTGCTGCCCCACCGCCATGGCTCGGCCCACGGAGCGGGATATCACGGCGCAGGCCAGGCTGCCGCTGTTGTTGTTGGCCAGCGCAACCGCTTCCTCGTCACTGCCGAAAGTGACGATGTTGGCCACCGGGCCGAACGTCTCCTCGTCGAACACGCGCATGCCGGGCTTGACGCCGGACAGCACCGTCGGCTTGTAGAACAGGCCGTCATAGCTTCCGCCGGCTTCCAGCTTCGCACCGGCCTTGATGCTGTCCTGCACGATGGCATGCACGCGGTCACGCTGGCGCGCATCGATCAGCGGCCCGAGCGCGACCTGGCCGGTGGCGCCGTCGCCGACCGGCAGGTGCGTGGCCTTGGCGACCAGGCGCTGCAGCAGCGGGGCCGCGATGCTCTGGTGAACGAGGATGCGGTTGGCGGCCATACAGATCTGGCCCTGGTGCAGGTAGGCGGCCCAGGCGGCGTTGCTCGCGGCGATGTCCAGGTCGGCGTCGTCCAGGATGATCAGCGAGTTCGCGCCGCCGAGTTCCAGCGACACCTTTTTAAGGTGCTTGCCCGCGAGCTCGCCGATGCGCCGGCCCACCGCGGGCGAGCCGGTGAAGGCGATCATGGGCACCAGCGGGTCGGTGACCAAAGCTTCGCCGGCCTCGGCGTCGCCGGGCAGCACATGCAGCAAATCCCTGGGCAGGCCCGCTTCCGAAAAAATGCGCGCGATCATCAGGCCGCCGGTTACCGGTGTGCGGGTGTCGGGCTTGATGACCACTGCATTGCCTGCAGCCAGCGCCGGTGCCACCGCGCGCAGCGTCAGGATCAGCGGAAAGTTAAAGGGCGAGATGACACCCACCACGCCGTGCGGCACGCGGCGGGCAATGCTGGTGCGCCCCGGCACGCTGGGCAGCACATGGCCCTGGGGCTGCAAGGGCATGGCGGCGGCCAGGTGGCAGATGGTGATGGCTTCGCGAATCTCATGCTGCCCCTTGGGCAATATGCCGCCGGTCTCACGCGTGGCGTACAGCGCTAGTTCGTCGAAGTGCTGCTGGAACAGCGCGCCGGCGCGGCGGAAGACGTCGGCCCTCTCGCGCGGGGGCAAGGCGGCCCAGGGCTTTTGCGCATTGGCCGCTGCCCGCGTGGCCGCGGCCACGTCCGCCGCATTGGCGATGCCCACCGTGCACATCACCTTGCCGGTTGCGGGCTCGACCACGTCGCGCTTCCCGCCGCCCAGCGGCGCTTGCGCCAGCGCGGAAAAATCCAGAAATGCCATCGCGTCGGATACACCCATTTGCTTTTGTCCTTACGGTTGTTTGATCAGCTCGCCACATCAGCGCGTCGTGCTCCTGTATCGCAATGCATGTACCAGCGCCGCGCGAAAGAGCCCGCTTGTTGCGCTGCGCCCAAAGCTTTTTCACTGGGAAAACGGGGACATACCCTAGGTGTGTTTGCTGCGGTGCAGCACATGGAAACCACCCATGTTTTCTTGATCAAATGGTTATAAAGTTGAATCAAATTTCACCAATTGATCAAATCGAGGAGCAAGGCCATGCGTGTATCCGATCGCATTTCCCTGGCCGAGGTGGCCCGGGCCACCGGGGTAGCGCTGGGCAGCTTCGACAGCGCGTCGGTGGCCAAGGCCATGGGCGGGTTTGCCAGCACGCACATAGGCGGTGACACGCACCCGACGATCGCGGACATCAGCGAATGCCTGTTCTTTTCGCCGGGCGATGGTCGCATCTGGCTGCAAGACCAGCGCATGGTGCTGCTGCATACCGAGGCGCTGGGTTCCATGCGCCGCGAAATGATCGACAGCCTGGGCATCGAGAAGGCCCGCGGCCTGTTCACCCGTGCTGGTTATGTCAGCGGCGCCCGCGATGCCCAGCTGGTGCGCAAGCACTGGCCCGACGCCGATCCGCCGGCTGCCGCCATGGCCGGCACGCGCCTGCATGCGCTCGAGGGCGTGGTGAAGGTCGAGCTGGTCAGCGTGACCTACGACCCCGACACCAGCGGCTATGAGGGTGAATTTATCTGGCACAACTCCAGCGAAGACGACGAGCACATCGCCGCCTACGGCATAGGCGGTTCCCCGGCATGCTGGATGCAGGTGGGTTATGCGACGGGCTACGTCAGCACGCTGTTCGGCCGCCTCATCGTTTTCCGGGAAACCATGTGCCGGTCCATGGGCCAGGCGCAATGCCGGGTGGTCGGCAAGTCCGCCGACAAGTGGGACAACATCGAAGAGGACATGCGCTACCTGAACGCCCGGGAGTTTGTCGACACCGCGGCATACGCGCGCGCCGAAGTGGGCCCGGCCGACCTCGCGCCCAGCGACGTGCCGGCCGGCGACGCGATGGTGGGAGCCTCATCCGCCTTCAACGCGGCCTGCCATCAATTGAGCCGGGTGGCACGCACGACCGCTACCGTGTTGTTCACCGGCGAGTCGGGTGTGGGCAAGGAGAAATTCGCCAGCATGCTGCACAGGATCAGCCCGCGCAAGGACCAGCCTTTCATTGCCGTGAACTGCGCGGCCATCCCGGAAACCCTGATCGAGTCCGAGCTGTTCGGCGTGGAGCGCGGTGCCTACACTGGGGCCAGCCATTCGCGGCCGGGCCGCTTTGAGCGGGCCAGCGGCGGCACCCTGTTCCTGGACGAAATCGGCATGCTGAGTTTTGTGGCACAAGGCAAGCTGCTGCGTGCCCTGCAGGAGGGCGAGGTCGAGCGCGTGGGCGGCACGCGCGGCATTGCGGTCGACGTGCGCGTGGTGGCTGCCACCAATGAGGACTTGCGCCAGGCCGTGCGCGAAGGCCGCTTCCGCGAAGACCTGTTTTTCCGGCTCAATGTGTTCCCCATCCACCTGCCGCCGCTGCGTGAACGGCGCGACGACATTCCCCTGCTGATGAACCATTTCCTGAACCACTACCGGCGCAAGCACGGCTGCAACACCGGCGGCTTCACGCAGGCCTCGGTGCGCACGCTGCTGAACTACGACTTTCCCGGCAACATCCGCGAACTGCAAAACCTGATCGAGCGCGCGGTGATCATGGCCGATGCCGACGGCTTGATCGACGTGCATCACTTATTCACCGGCGGCGAGACCTTGAGCACCGAGGTCATGACCTTGCGGATGCAGGGCAGTTCAGGCACCTTGAATTTCGACGGGGCGCCGGCCGGCGCGCATCCCGTGCCGGCCGGCACCACCGCTTCGCGGCAGACCCTGGAGCAAACCGAGCGCGACATGCTGGAACGCGCCATCTCCGCCTGCCAGGGGAATCTCTCGGCAGCGGCGCGGCGGCTCAACACCACGCGAGCGAAGCTGGCTTACCGCGCCAGAAAACACAGCCTGATTTGAACCGCGTGCGGCGCCGTGGGTCAAGCTGCCGGCGCCAGCGCCCCCAGGTAAGCCCTGACCTTCTCGTCGCGCGCCAGCGTGTCGAAGTCCGGCGCCTCACTGATCGCGCCTTTCTGCACAAAGATGAAACGCTCGCAACATTGCCGCAGGATGTCGACGTGATAAGGCTCGTTGGGATGCAGGCATAAAAACACCAGCCGGCCGTTGGCTTTGAGCTTGGCGAAGAAATCCAGCATGAAGCCGATGTAGCCGTCCTGTGTGTTGAACTGCGGCTCGTCGAACAAATGCACCAGCGGCGAATCGCTCTGCGCATGCGCCAGCATGAAGTCGGGTTTGGTTTTTTGAAACGACCGCACCTGGTAGGACTGGTGGTAGTGGATCGCCAACCGGTCGCGCTCGCGTGTGCGCACCTGGTGGATGTCCTGGCCGTTGACCAGCACGCGGCCCGCGCTCGGCAGGTTGCTGCCGGTGATCAGTTCGAACAGCGTGGTCTTCCCGGAACCGTTGGGGCCCATGACACCAACCACGCAGGGCTTGTGCACCTCGAAATCGGCGTTCAGTGAAAAGGTGGTCGTCTTGCGGAATACGCCGCGCTGGTATTGCTTGGCGACGTTCTCGACGTGTAGTAGTGGATGGCTCATGCGGGTCAAACTCCCAAAAGCTGCCGGCTCAAGGCGGCATCGTTGCGCAATTCGGCCGCGGGGCCCTCGTGGACGATGACGCCCTGGTTCATCACATAGGCGCGGTCGGCCACCTGCAGCGCACTTTGCACGTTCTGCTCGACCACCAGCACCGCGATGCCTTCGGCCTTGAGCCGGCTGATGGTTTTCATCACGTCCTGTACCACCTTGGGTGCCAGGCCCTGGCTGGGTTCGTCGAACAGCACCAGGCCGGGTGAGCCCAGCAAGGCGCGTGAGATCGCCACCATCTGCATCTCGCCGCCCGAGAGGTTCTCGCATTCGCGGTGCATCAGGTATTCAAGCGCGCTGAAGATTTCAAAACATTCCTTCTCGTGCCAGGACCGGAAACGCGTGGCCTTGCGCGCGATGGCCAGGTTGCGCGCCACCGTCAGCGTCGGGAAGATGCGCCTGTCGTCGGGTACCCAGCCCATGCCGGCCTTGGCGATCTCGTGCGTGGGCATGCGTGTGATGTCGTGCGCGTCGAAGGCAATGGCGCCCTTGCGCGGTGGCGTCAGGCCCAGCACAGAGCGCAGCAGCGTCGTTTTGCCTGCACCATTGGGGCCCAGCAGCGCAACGACTTCGCCCGCGCCGACTTTCAGCGAGACGTCGAACAGCACCTGCGTTTCGCCGTAGAAGGTGTCTATGCGGTCCACCGCCAGCATGTCGGCCTGCGGTGAAACAGTTTTGATCATGGACTTCAGCACCGCGCTCATGCCAGCGCTCCCAGGTTGGAGCGGCGCACCCATTCGTTCTCACGCAACTGGTCAGGCGTGCCCTGGCTGATGACCTGGCCCCAATGGATGACCGAGATCTGGTCGGCGAGCTTGAAGAGAAAGTTCATGTCGTGTTCAATGATCACAATGGTGAGCTGGCGCTTGAGTTCTTTCACCAGCTCCATCAGGCGCGCCGTGCCTTCGGCGCCCAGGCCGGCGGTGGGCTCGTCAAGAAACAGCATGCGTGGTTCGGCAGCCAGCGCCACACCGATCTCCAGCGCACGGCGCTCACCGTATGAAAGGCTGCTGGCCAGCACGTGCTCCTTGCCCTTAAGGCCCACGCGCTCCAGCACGGCTGCTGCCAGTTGCTGCGCCGTACTGTCGGCGCCCAGATCACGACAGGGGTTGAAGCCCTGCCGGCGTACATGCGGCGTGGCCACCAGCACGTTGTCCAGCGCGGTGTAGCTGTCAAAGAGATTCATGATCTGGAAGGAGCGCGACACGCCCTTGCGCGCGATCTCGCGCGGCGACAGGCCTGTGATGTCTTCCCCCGCAAAAGTCACGCGGCCGCGGTCGGGCTTGTAGCGGCCTGTCAGCACATTGAAGCAGGTGGTTTTGCCCGCGCCATTGGGGCCCATGATGCCGTTGAGCTCGCCTTCGTTGAAGCTGAGCGTGATGTCTTGCAGCACCACCTGGGCGCCGAATCGTTTGGACAGGCCGCTGGCCTCGAAGAGCTTCACAGCGCACCTCCCGCGGGGGCGGGCTTGGCTGCCACCGGCCGCTTTGGTCTGGCCTTCCAGGCTTGCCATGCGCCGGCAATGCCTTCGGGCTTGAACAGCACCATGGCCATGAAGACGAGGCCATACCAAAGCAGCCATGTCTCGGTGTAGGCGCCCAGCAGGTCGCGCGCCAGGATAAAGAAGGTGGCGCCAATGACCGGTCCCCAGAAGCTCACGAGGCCGCCGCCAATCAGCACCATCATCACGACGAAGCCCGAGTTGTGCAGGCTCATGACATTCGGGTAGGCCGATTGCTGCGCCATGGCAAACAGTGCGCCGGCCAGGCCCGCGACGGCGGTCGACAGCGTGAACGCCAGCCACTTGTAGAGCCAGACGTTGTAGCCCACGAAGGCGGCGCGCGTTTCGTTCTGCTTGATGGCGCTGAAGATGCGGCCCAGCGGCGAATGGATCAGCCGCCACAGTGCCAAAAGAACCAAGGCAAACAGCACCAGGGAAAAGAAGAAGAGCGCGTTGTTACCTGAGAGGTTGAAAGACGCAAAACCGAAATCGGCCGGCAGGCGCTTGATGTTCAGCAGTCCATCTTCACCGCCTGTGACGGTATGCCATTTGTTGGCGATAAACCAGAAAACCTGGCCGAATGCGATGGTGAGCAGCGCGTAATAAATACCGCGCCGGTGCGAGATGAACAGCGCCACCAGCGCGCCCAACGCCGCCGTGACCAGTACCGCGCCGGCCAGGTCAAACCACAGGTTGGGCCAGACTTTCAGTTGCAGCAACCCGAAAGCGTAGGCGCCCGTGCCAAAGAATGCGCCGTGACCGAAGGAGGGCAGTCCGGTGAAACCCAGGAGCAGGTTGTAGCCCATCGCAAACAACACCCAGATCATGATTTCCAGGGCCAGGTACTGGTAGAGCCCGACACGGCCCACCCATAGCGGGGTGGACAGTAGCACCAACAGGGTGATGAGCATGGGTAAAGGAATGAGCGGCGCGCGACCGGAAGCGAGTTGCATGGGGACCTTGTCTCTTCGATTGTTCTGGGTGAAGGAATAAAGCGCTGGAAATCAATGCCGAAAGAAAAGTTGAAGAAGGGCTGGACAGAACAGAATGTACGTTCTATTATTTAAATACGCAAGAACATTTATTCTAAATTGACGCGATGCAGCCACCGGCTCATCGCCTTCCCCGAGGCGGCAAACGACATATGGACTCTGCAACGACTTACGAAGAACTCAAGGCGCTGATTGGCCGGGCTTATCCGGACATGTCCAAGCAGCTGCAGCGCATCGCGCGCTTCGCCCTTGAGCAACCCAACGACCTGGCACTGGGCACCGTGGCGACGGTGGCCGAAGCGACCGAGGTGCAGCCTTCGGCCATGATCCGCTTTGCCAATGCGTTGGGCTTTGGCGGTTTTTCCGAAATGCAGCAGGTGTTTCGCGGCCACCTGCTGGAGCGTTCCGACAGCTATCGCGAACGCATTGACCAGATGCGCCGCAAGCAGCTCAACGGCGAGCGCGCGCCGGCCGGTGTGTTGCACCAGCTGGTGAGCGAGTCGGTGGCCGAGCTTGGCCATCTGGAAGAAAGCATCGCCCAGGCTGACCTGAAGGCCGCTGTCAAACTCATGGCGTCGGCACCGCGCATCCATGTGCTGGCCCAGCGCCGCGCCTTTCCGGTGGCGGGCTACCTGGCTTATGCGCTGAGCCAGTTAGAACTGCGTACCCATTTGCTCGATGGCACGGGCGGCATGCTGCGCGAAAGCCTGCGCTCCATCGCGCCCGGCGACGTGCTGATCGCCGCGAGCTTTCGCAACTATTCGCCTGAAGTCATCGCGGCTGCTTCTGAGGCCGCCAAGCTGGGCGCGGTGGTGATCGCCATCACCGACGGCCCGCTCTCGCCGCTCAAGGCGCATGCCAGGGTTTGCCTGGAACTGGCTGACGATTCGTCGAAACCCTTCCGCTCGCTGGTCGCGCCGCTGTGCCTGGCGCAGGCGCTGGTGGTCAGCACGGGTCATCAGCTGGCCGAGCAGGGCGCAGCGAAGGCTAAAACCAAAGGCGGCGGCAAAGCTGCGGCGAAACCCGCGCGCAAGGGGGCCGTATGAGCCGCCCGCTGGACCTGATCTGCGTGGGCCGCGCCGCCGTGGATTTGTACGGTGAGCAAATCGGCGGTCGTCTTGAAGACGTGCAGAGCTTCACCAAGTATCTGGGCGGCTCGCCGGCCAACGCCGCGGTGGGCGTCGCGCGTCTGGGCCTGAAGCCCGCGATGCTGACCCGTGTGGGTGACGAACACAACGGCCGCTTTGTCCGCGAAACCCTGGCGGCCGAGGGCGTGGACGTGAGCCATGTCGCCACCGACGCCAGGCGACTGACAGCGCTGGTATTCCTGGGGATTCAGGACCGCGACACCTTTCCGCTGGTGTTCTACCGCGACAACTGCGCCGACATGGCGATCAGCCCGGACGACTTTGACGCGGCCTTCATCGCTTCGGCCAAGGCGCTGCTGATTTCGGGCACGCACCTGTCACAGCCGCAAACGTATGAAAGCTGCCTCCGGGCGATGACGATGGCAAAAGCCGCAGGCACTCGCGTGGTGCTCGACATCGATTACCGCCCCGTGCTGTGGGGCCTGACCAGCCCGGGTATGGGCGAGCAACGCTTTGTACCTTCCGGTGAAGTCAGCGCGCATTTGCAAACCGTCGTCGGCCACTGCGACCTCATAGTGGGTACCGAAGAAGAAGTTCATATCGCCGGCGGCAGCACCGACACGCTCGCTGCGCTACGCCGCTTGCGCGACCTGACGGCCGCAACGCTGGTCGTCAAGCGCGGGCCCATGGGTTGTGTCGTGTTCGACGGCGCGATTCCCGACTCGCTGGAAAAGGGATTGCAAGGCCCCGGTTTTCCGGTGGACGTATACAACGTGCTCGGCGCCGGCGACGCTTTCATGTCGGGTTTCCTGCGCGGCTGGATTCCGGGCGAACCGCTCGCGCGTTGCTGTGCTTATGCAAATGCCTGTGGCGCACTCGTGGTGTCACGTCACGGGTGTGCCCCTGCCATGGCCAGCTGGGAAGAACTGCAGTTCTTTCTGGTGCATGGCTCGCCTACCCGGCGCCTGCGCGAAGACGCGCAACTTGAACGCCTGCACCGCGTCAGCACGCGTACGCGCCGCTGGGAGGAGCTGGTCATCCTCGCGTTCGACCACCGCATGCAGCTGGAAGATATCGCAGCGCGCCATGGAGCGGGGAACGAACGCATTCCCCTCTTCAAATCCCTGATCGCTGAAGGTGCGCGGCTCGGAGCGGGTGCGCGCGGTGGCGTGGGCGTGATCGTGGACGGCCGCTTTGGCGAAGAGGTGCTTCCCACGGTGACCGGCAAGGGCTGGTGGGTCGCAAGGCCGGTTGAACTGCCGGGCTCGCGCCCGCTGCAGTTCGAGGCCGGTGCAGGCTTGGGCGCCGCCATGCGGACCTGGCCCGGCGAGCACGTCGCCAAGTGCCTGGTGTATTACCACCCGCAGGACACGCCGGCCCTGCGCGAAAGCCAACTCGCCAGACTGGCCGACCTGCAGCGCGCCAGCGTGGACAGCTTTCACGAATTTCTCATCGAAGTCATTCCGCCCAAAGACATGCCGACGGATGACGACACCGTACCGCTGGCGCTGGAGCAGATTTACCAGGCCGGCATTTTCCCCGACTGGTGGAAGCTGCCGCCCGCCGCCAACACGGCTGCCTGGCAAAAGATCGCTGCGGTCATTCACCAGCATGACCCGCATTGCCGTGGCGTGCTGATGCTGGGCCTGGAAGCCAGCGAGGAAAAACTCGACCAGAGCTTTCGCATCGCAGCGCCGCACGCCATCTGCCGCGGCTTTGCCGTGGGGCGTTCGATCTTTGGCGATGCTGCGAACGGCTGGTTCTCCGGCGCCATGGACGATGCGGCAGTGGTCAAGGACATTGCCGAGCGTTATGCGCGGCTGATCACGCTGTGGGACCAGGCCAGAACGGGCCAAGGGACCGCTGTTTCAGCAGGCGCCGCTGAAGTCGTGAACTGAGCCGCCAAACACAACACACAAAACACAACGAGAAAGAAGACGGAGACAAACATGACACCAAAAATCGGATTTATCGGCATCGGCATGATGGGCCACGGCATGGCCAAGAACCTGCTGGCCAAAGGCTTCGGCCTGACTTTCAAGATCAACCGCAACCGCGACAACCTGGCCGACCTGATCGCCGCCGGAGCCAGGGAGGCCAAGACCAACGCCGAGTGCGCGCAGGCCAGCGACATCGTCTTCATCTGCGTCACGGGCTCGCCTCAGGTCGAAGACATCGTTTACGGCAAGGATGGCCTGCTGGACAGCGGCCGCAAAGGCCTGATCGTGGTTGACACCTCCACGGCCGAGCCTGCCTCCAGCACCCGTATCCGCAACGACCTTGCGGCCAAAGGCATCAAGCTGGTCGATGCGCCACTGGCTCGCACGCCCAAGGAAGCCGAGGAAGGCCGGCTCAACACCATGGTGGGTGCGGAGCCCGAAGACTTCGCAACGCTGGAGCCCGTGCTCAAGGCTTTTTGCGAAAACATCTTCCATGTCGGCCCGCCCGGCCATGGCCACGTGCTCAAACTGGTCAACAACATGATGGCCATGAGCTTTGCGGCCTCGATTGCCGAAGCCTTCGCGGTCGCGGCCAAAAGCGGCCTGGACCTGAATCGCCTGTACGACGTGATCTCGGTCGGCGGCGTGAACTGCGGCATCTTCCAGATGATGGCGACGAAAACGCTCAAGGAGGGCGACGTCACCGGCTTCAAGTTCGGCATCGCCAATGCGCAAAAAGATTTGCGCTACTACACCCACCTGGCCGAGATGCTGCCCGTCACCAGCTTCATGGGTGAAGCCACGCACCAAAGCCTGATCCAGGCCAGCAATGCCGGTTACGGCGACAAGCTGATCGCCTCCCTTTTCGAAGCACAGGAAAAACTCAACGACGTCAAGATCGTTCCCCGTTAAGCCAACCCGTTTGACCCATTTACACGCAGGAGACAAAACCATGAGCGACATCAAGAACAACCACGCAACACCTGAATCCCAATCCGACAGCAAGGCCACCTCGCGCCGCGCGCTGCTCAAGCACTCAAGCCTGGCGCTGGTGGGCGCGGGTCTGTACGGCGCGGCGCCCTTCATGGGGCCGTGGAAGCACAACCACGCCTGGGCGCAGACCGGCCAGAAGAAACCGCTGACCATTGGCCTGACCATGGACGCTTCGGGCCTGTACGCCGCCTCGGGCGCCGAAGAGCGCCTGGGCGCCATGATGGCCATCAAGGAATTCAACGACAAGGGCGGTGTGCTGGGCCGACGCATTGAGGCCATTCATATCGACACGGAAACGACGCCGGCCACCGGCTCGCGCGTGGCCGAACGCATGATCACGCGCAATGAGGCTTCCTTCCTGATCGGTGCAGTGCACTCAGGCGTCTCCAATGCCATCTCGCAGGTTGCGCAGAAATACGGCACGGTATTTTTTAACACCAACTCCAGCAGCCCGACCGAGGCCGGCAAGGACTGCCACCGCACCAAGTTCGTCTGGGACGGCAACGGCACCAACTTTTCCAACGCGATCGTCAAGAACGCCATCAAGGCCAGCGGCAAGAACTGGGTGCTGCTGACCAACGACTATGTGTGGGGCCACACCACCTCCAAGGCGACACGCGCGATCGTGGAAGCCAACGGCGGGCGCATCGTTGAGGAGCTGCTGGTGCCGCAAAACACCCGCGACTTCTCGTCCTACCTGCTCAAGCTGCAACAGCTCAAGCCCAATGTGGTGGCCACGGCGGTGGGCGGTGACGACATCAAGGCGCTGCGCCAGCAAGTTGTGCAGCTCAAGATGAACCAGTCCATGGCGTGGATCAACAACCAGCAGGACTGGCCCGATGTCTACGGTCTGGGCCCCGAGGCCATCTTCGGCGTCTTTGGCACCACCTGGTACTGGCGCCTGGGCCTGCCCGGCGTGAAAGAATTCGTTGCGGCCTACCAGAAGCAGTTCCCGGGCATGGCGATTCGCGTGCCGGGCAATGTGTATCACAACGGTTATATGGCCACGCGCGAACTGCTGCGTTGTGTGGAAGAGGCCGGCACCACCAACAACATTGCCGTGATCAAAAAGCTCGAAGGCCGCAAGATGAGCGCGGCCGACCGCCTGCAGCACTACGACGCGTGGATGGATCCCGTCACCCACCAGTGCCAGCAGACGATTTACATGGCGACCTACAACGACCAGCCCGCCGAGAAAGACGACATCTTCAAGATCCTCACACAGGCCGATCCCAAGGATGTGGCGGACAAGGATGCAGCCGGCGCCTGCAAGCTCGAGAGCTACGACGCGACCCCCAGCTACGAAGTCTGACCGGCCCTCAATCTTCAAAGACCGACATGGATTTTCTGCTCCAGCTTATTCCGCACCTCGTCAACGGCATCTCGCTGGGCCTGTTGTTCGCACTCATCGCGTTGGGCTTCATGCTCATCGTGGGGGTGATGGAAACCATCAACCTGGCACACGGCTCGCTGTTTGCGCTGGGCATGTACTTCGCGCTTTTCCTGATCGCACCGCAACTGGGCATGTTCCCGAACCTGCAGGCCTGGTACATGAGTTTGCCGCTGGGAACGCGTTACCTGGTGGCACTCATTCTTGCGCCCATCCTGGTGGGTATTTTCGGCATGCTGCTGGAGCTGTGCATGCGGCGCACTTATGGCCGTGACCCGCTCTATGGCCTGCTGCTGACCTTCGGTGCGGCGCTGGTCATTGAGGAAACCATACGCCTGGTGTGGGGCTCCTCGGAAAAGCAGTTGATGCTGCCCGAGGTCATCTCCGGCGCCTTCCTGATGGGCGACCTGGTTTATTCAAAGTATCGCTTCTTCGCCAGCGGATTCGCCATCCTCATGATTGTGCTGCTGTGGGTGTTTTTGCAGAAAACACCGTACGGCGCCATCATCAAGGCCGGCGCGCATGACAGCGAAATGGTGCGCGCGCTGGGCATCAACCTGTCGCGCCTGCGCCTGTTTGTGTTTGGTCTGGGCGTGGCGTTGGCCGCCATCGCCGGCGTGGTCATGGCGCCGATCTGGGGTATTCGCCCGCATGTGGGCGTAGACGCAGTGGTGCCGGCATTCCTGATCATTGTGCTGGGCGGCGTCGGTTCGCTCTGGGGTGCAGTGATCGCCGGGCTGATGGTCGGCATGGTCGTCGGGCTCACGGGTTCGTATGCGTCCGAATGGTCGTTGATGTCCATGTACCTCTTGTTCATTGCCGTGGTGACGTTTCGTTCGCGCGGCCTCTTCGGCAAGAAAAGCGTCCTGGATCAGTGAGACCCCCTGTCTCGTCTCACTTCGTGTAGCCGGAACTCCCCAAGGGGCAACACCAGCGGCCCGGCGAAGCCGGTTCCGCGGTGTTCTGGTACAGAAAGTTCTTTAATGTATGAAGGTTAATTGATGAAACCGCTTCAAGACAAAGTCGCGTTGGTCACCGGAGCGGCCGGCACCATGGGCCTGGCCGTCGTCAAGGCCTTGCTCGAAGACGGCTGCAAGGTCGCGATGGTCGATGTGAGCCAGGAGCGCAACCGCGCGCTGGCCGATGAGCTGGGTTCGCGCGCCTTGTCGTTCTCATTTGACATCAGCGATGCGGCTGCCGTGAGCGACGGCCATGCGCTCATCGTCAAGGCCTTCGGGCCTGTCGACATCCTGGTCAACAACGCGGGCATCCTGTCCAACAACAAGATTGAGGCCACCGAAGCCGGCGAGTGGCGGCGCGTGATGGGCGCCAACCTCGACGGCGCTTTTTACCTTGCGCAGCAGGTGGTGCCGGCGATGAAGGCGCGGCGCTTCGGCCGCATCATCAACACCAGTTCCCTGGCGGCCAAGACCGGTGGCCTGACGGCGGGCACGGCCTATTCGGTGTCCAAGGGCGCGATGAGTTCGCTGACCTTTTCACTGGCGCGCGAGCTTGCACCCTTTGGCGTCACGGCCAATGCCGTTGCGCCCGCTTACGTGAAAACCCCCATGATCACCGAACAGCTCAATGAAGAGCAACGCCAGAAGCTTCTCAAGGACATCCCGGTCGGGCGCTTCTGCGAACCTGAGGAGTTCGCTCACGTGGTGCGCTTCCTCGCGTCGCCGTTATCGGGATTCATCACGGGCGAGATCATCGACCTTAACGGTGGCTTGCTGATGGACTGAGGGAAAGCCCTTTCGCCGCTGTTCCCGCTTTACGCCCACAATTTCGCCATCCATGAGCAGCATCACACCCTCTGTTGATTTCAACACCGCACTGACGGGCCTGTTCGACCTGCGCGGTAAAACCGCTTATGTGCCCGGCGGCTACGGCGGCATAGGCGAGGCGATTGCCTGGGGCCTGGCCATGGCCGGGGCGCGCGTCGCGGTGTCGGGCCGCGATGAGGCCAAGGCGCAGGCCGTGGCCTCGGCCTTGCAGAGGGCAGGACACGAGGCCATGGGTCTGGCCATGGACGCGCATTCGGTGCCGCAGATGCAGGCTTCCGTCGACGCGGTGGCCGCGCGGTGGGGCGGCCTCGACATCCTGGTGAACTGCGTGGGCATGCAACGCGAGCAGCCCTTGCTCGAGGTCACCGAAGAAGCCTTTGACGAGGTGCTGCAGGTTAACCTCAAAGCCGCGATGTTCCTGGCACAGGCGACGGCCAAACACCAGATTGCAGGCGGCAAGGGCGGCGCGCAGGTGCACCTGCTCTCGGTGCGCGCGCAGCTCGGTTTGCGCGGCCGTGGTTATTCAGCCTACAGCAGCAGCAAGGGCGGTCTGGTCATGCTGATACGCCAGCATGCGAGTGAACTGGCGCCGTACGGCATCACTGTCAACGGCATCGCACCTACGGTGGTGCAGACCGAGATGGCGCGCCACTGGCTCGAAAATCCTGAGACGCGCAAGCAGGTGCTGGAACGCATTCCGCTGGGTCGCGTGGCCGACCCGCAGGACGTGGCGGGTGCGGCCGTGTTTTTTTCGGCGCCCGCTTCCCGCTTTGTGACCGGGCAGGTGCTTTACCTCGACGGCGGTATCACTGCCTCGCAGTAGGTATTAGCGTTTACCTGCCAAGGCTGCAACGGCGTGCTGCACGCCGCCGCTGCCGATGGGAATGCCCTGCACCTGCATGGCCGCTTCCAGGCCGGCCAGGCAACCCAGGATCATGGCAGGGTTCATGTCACCCAGGTGGCCGATGCGAAAGGTTCTTCCCGCCAGCGGGCCCAAGCCGCCTGCAATCGCCACCTGAAACCGTTCGCGCGCAACGGTGCGCAAGGCTTCGGGATCAATGCCCGCAGTGACAGACACCGTCGTGACGGAGACCGAGCGCGCCGCAGGTTCGCGCACAAAAAGGCCCAGAGCACCGCCTTCACTCCAGGCATCGACAGCGGCGTGCACCGCACTGGCGATCAGCTGGTGGCGGACGATGACCTCTTCGACGCCCTCATGAAAAATCAGCCCCAGCGCGGCCTCCAGGCCGAAGAGCAGGCTTTGCGGCGGCGTACCGCAGAACTTGCGGTAGCTCAGCGGGCTTTGCCGCCGCGCCCAGTCCCAGTAAAAGCGCGGCGAGGGATTGGCAGCGGCTAACTTCATAGCTGCGGCATCCGCAGCCACAAAGGCCAGACCGGGGGGCACCATCAAGCCTTTTTGCGAGGCGCCCAGTACGACGTTGGCGCCCAGCTCATCCATGGCAAAGGGCGCCGCGCCCAGCGACGCGACCACATCTACCACCAGTAGCGCGGGGTGGGCCGTGGCTTGCAGCACCCGCCGGACCTTGCCCGGGTCACTGGTCATGCCGCTCGCAGTGTCGGTATGAACCACAAACACCGCCACGATGGCATGCGCAGTGTCGGCTCGCAGCGCGGCTTCTATGGCCGGCACGTCAATCGGGTAACCCTCGCGCCAAGGCGTGCGGATGACTGCTGCGCCCATGGCCTCGGCCTGCACGGCCCAGGATTCGGAGAAATGCCCGGTGCCGGCGATCAGCACCTGCTGCCCGGGCGCGAGCAGGTTGGCGATCACAGCCTCCCAGGCGCCGTGGCCGTTGCACGCATACATGAAGACGTCGCCCGCGGTTTGCAGCAGCGCCTTGAGCCCGGTCTCGCAGGCCTGGATCACATGGTCAAGCCGCGGGTCAGCCAGGTCCATGGGCTGCCTTCGCATCGCATCCATCACCTCGTCGGGCACCCGCGTGGGCCCGGGTGAGTGGAGGAATCGATGGCCGGGGATGCGTGGGTGGGACGTCATGTCGAAAAATTATGCGCCTGATGGCTTGCGGTTGACCAGCACGATGCCGGCCGCCACGGTGGCCAGCGCCACCAGCAGGCCGGTGGTGACGCTTTCCTTGAGCCACAACGCGCCGAACAGCAGCGCGAACAGCGGCGTGAAAAACACAAACACCGAGATTTTGGTGGCCGGGTAGCGCCCCAGCATCCACATCCAGGCCAGGTAGCTGGCGAATGCGCCTATGACGGTCTGCAGCAGCAGGGAAGTAATGGCAAACGGGCTGAAATGCCACGACCATTGCTCGCCCAGGTAGAGCGACAGGGCCGGAAACACTGCGGCGCTGACGGCCAATTGGTAGAACAGGAGTTTTTCAGCGGAGATGCTGACCAGTTTGGTGGCACGTATCACCACCGTGGTCAGGCCCCACAGCATGCCGGCGGCCAGTGCCAGCAAGTCGCCTCGCGCGGTCGAGGCATGGTCGCCCGTGAAACCTTCCCGCAGCGCGAACACCACGGCGGCAAACGCGCACAGCAAGCCCAGCCATTGCACGCCGCGCAGGCGTTCGGACTTGACCCACAGCGGTACCAGCAGAGCGACCCAGAAAGGCGAGGTGTACAGAAACACCGTGAGGCGGGAGGCGCTGGTGTATTGCAAGCCTACATAAATGCAGGCGAACTCTGCGCCGAACAGCGCGCCCGCCAGCAGGCCGGCCTTTAGCGAACCGTCGCGTCGAAATAGCGGGATCTTGCGCCACAGGCACCAGAGCCAGAGCAATGCCGTGGCGCCAACCAGCCGCAGCGAGGCCTGGAACATCGGCGGTATTTCGCTGATCGTGGCCTTGATCAGCACCTGTTGCAGGCCCCAGAACAGACAGCATCCCAGCAAGAGGGACATGGCGAGGAGATCGAGATTGGCTTTGCGGACTGTCGTCATGCCTTGATGGTAGCCCGACCCCTGGCAGCTCGCTGGCCGGGGTAACAAGGAATACCATTGCATTAAATCCCTGGACAAGGTGCTGCCGTGGACCATAAATGGCTGGAAGACTTCATCGCGCTGGCACGTGAGCGCAGCTTTTCGCGTGCGGCGGAGCTTCGCCATGTGACGCAGCCGCAATTTTCGCGCCGTATCCGCGCTCTGGAGCTGTGGGTGGGCGCCGACCTGATCAATCGCGCGGTGATGCCACTGGCCCTGACGGCCGCCGGTGAAGAGCTGCTGCCGGTGGCGCGCCGCGCGGCGGCAAGCCTTAACGATGCGCGCTCCCGCATCCGCCATGCGCGAGGCGGGCTGGACTGGGTCACGTTGGCAACAGGCCGCACGCTTTCACGCAGCGCCGTGCCTGACTGGCTCGCGCGCGCCAAGCGCGGGGCCGGGGAGTTTCGCTTGCGCATTCTCACAGGCTCCATCCATGAAGGCGCCACGGCCCTGGAGCAGGGGGCTGCTGATTTCTTGCTGTCGTTCACGCATCCGCGGCTGCCGCTGTTGCTGGACGAACAGACGTTCGAAGGACTCGCGCTGGGCACCGACGAACTTGTGGCCGTCAGCGCACCGCGCGCAGATGGCCAGCCGCAGCATGCCCTGCCCGGTACGGCCCGCAAGCCGGTACCGGTGCTGGGCTATGCGCCTACGCTCGCGCTCGGCCAGATCCTTCAGGACGGGCTTAGCCGCAATGCGCGCGAGCTGCATCTGCATACCGTGACCGAGTCTGACTTTGCCGAGTCGCTGCATGAGCAGGCCTTGCAGGGCGTGGGCCTGGCTTGGCTGCCGCGCGGACTGGTCGAAGGCGACCTGCGCAATGGTCGGCTGGTAGAGGCGGACGGCAAGGGCGTGACGGTCCGGTTTGAGATCCGCCTGTACCGGCCGCGCAGCCCGCGCAATGAATTGGTGCAGCGCATCTGGTCTGCCAGCACGCCGGCTGATTCCTGAGGTCGCATGCGCCCATGCGTGATGCGCATGCGCCGCGCGGGGGCGGCTCCTAGACTGGCGCCATCAACAAGGAGCCCGCCATGCCAGGAATGTTTACCCTCAACCGCCGCGCTGTGAGCCGCACACTTTGCCTTGCTGCCGCAGGGCTGCTGGGTTTGCCGGCTGCCTGGGGCCAGGCCTGGCCTGCCGGCAAGCCCATTTCGCTGGTGGTGGGCTACCCCGCCGGCGGAAGCGTGGACCTGGTGGCGCGCATCATCGCCGAGCCGCTGTCCAAGCGCCTGGGCACGCCGGTCGTTATTGAAAACGTGGGCGGCGCCGGCGGCACCATAGGCGCGCAGAAGGTCGTCAACGCGAATCCGGACGGCTATACCCTGCTGCTGGGCTCGGGCAGCGAGGTTTCGATTGCCAAGCTCTATAACGGCGCCATCAAATACAACGGCGAAACGGATCTGAGCCCGGTGGCGCTGATAGGGGTTACGCCCATGGTCTTTGTGACCAATACCAAGACCGGCGTCAAAACCATGGAGGAAGCGATTGCCAAGTCCAAACGCGAACGCAACCAGCTGAGCTTTGCCTCTTCGGGCATAGGCACGCCGCTGCATGTGTCGGGCGAGCTGATCAACCTGATGGCTGGTACCACCTTCCGCCATGTGCCCTATCGCGGCGCAGGTCAGCAACTGCAGGACTTGCTGGGCGGCAATATCGAGTTCAGTGTTTCGGTGCTTTCCTCCGCACTGCCCCACATCGAATCCGGCAAGATGATTCCGCTGGGCGTCACCACACCCACACGTTCGCGGGCTGCACCGCAAATCCCTGCACTCGGCGAGAACCCCAAGCTCAAGGGTTACGACATGAACGTCTGGTTCGGCCTCTTCGGGCCCGCCAAGCTGCCGGCGCCCATGGTGGCGCGCCTGAACAAGGAGCTCAACGAAATCCTGCGCGAAGAAGCAGTCTGGCAAAAGCTCCAGAAGGCCGGCATCTCCAATGACGGCGGCACACCACAGGCGCTCACGGCCTTTATCCGGGCTGAAACCCAGCGCGTGCGCAACGTGGTCAACAAGGCGGTGGCGACCGGCGCTACTTCGTAAGCGGGAATTCACCAAAGCCCAGGGGGTGCCGTTGAAGCTGCAGCCGTGGGGGCCGGGCCGGGGCAACGGCGGCAGGCCCACAGAAGACCCTGGCTCGCCCCTGATCTGTATTCATTAGTCGCGAAGCGTGCTGGCTAGGCCACTCCGGAGCACTGGCGGGGCTCTGCACGCCGAGCAATATTTTTAGCCCGACACGGAGGGAATTGTCATGCACTTATCTGTCATATCAATGTTGCGCGGACTCGCCTGCGGTCTGCTATTGCCGCTTGCTGTTTCGGCTTCGGCGCTGGCCCAGGAAGTGAAGAAACCTAACGTAGTGCTCATCGCTACCGGCGGCACGATTGCCGGCGTCGGCGCATCGAGCACCAATATCGGCGCCTATCAGGCCGCTGTGGTTGCTGTCGACAAGATCATGGCCGCCGTGCCGGAAATCCAGACCATTGCCAACGTCAAGGGCGAGCAGATCTTTCAGGTCGGCTCACACAACCTCACCAACGACCGCCTGCTCCAACTGGCCCGGCGGGTGTCTGAACTCCTCCGGTCGGACGAGGTCGATGGCATCGTGATCACTCACGGCACCGATACCCTGGAAGAGACCTCGTACTTTCTCAACCTCACCGTTAAAAACAACAAGCCGGTCGTGATGCTCGGGTCCATGCGGCCCGGCACGGCGCTCAGCGCGGACGGGCCGCTTAACCTCTACAACGCAGTGGCGGTCGCCGGGAGTAAAGAAGCGATGGGGAAAGGGACTTTGGTGGTCATGAATGACGAGATTCACAGCGCTCGCGATATCACTAAAACCAATGCCACCCGGGTTGACACTTTTAAATCTCCCTACGGTCCGCTCGGTCTCGTGGTCGAAGGCCAGGCCAGGTTCTACCGTGCGCCGATTCGCCCTCATACAGTGCAGAGCGAGTTCGACATTGACAAGATTCAGACGCTGCCACAGGTAGACATTGCTTATGGCTATCAGAACATGAACCGTGCGGCATACGACGCGCTGGTCGCATCCGGGGCCAAGGGCATCATTCATGCGGGTGTCGGCGCGGGAAGCGTTCCTGAGTACATAGCTGGCCCGCTTAACGAGATTCGCGCCAAGGGGGTGTTTGTTGTTCGGGCAACCCGTACCGGCAGCGGTGTGGTGATTCGCAACAACTCGGTGAAGGATGACGCGAATGACTGGCTTGTGGTTGACGACCAGAATCCCCAGAAAGCCCGAATTCTTCTGGCCTTGGCCTTGACGAAGACAAGGGACACCAAAGAGCTGCAGAAAATCTTCTGGCGGTACTGAAACGTGAAGCGATCAGGAAGCGATCAGGCCAGGTCTGGCGAGCTCACCCCAAAACCCCACGCAGTGCAGCTTCAGCCGCCCGGGTTGTCATTCTGGGCGGCGTCCTCCACAGGGGTGGCGCATGTGCAGGAGCGCACTTCAACCGAAGCCGGCCCGGAGGTGCTGGTGGCGGCGCTGGTGCATGGCAACGAATATTCGGGCGCCTGGGCGCTGGATGCGTTTCTTCTCAGCGGGTTGCAGCCGCGGCGCGGGCGCATCACTGCCGTGTTCTGCAACACCGAGGCCTTCATGCGGTTTGACGCCCGCAAGCCCGACGCCTCCCGCTTTGTGGACGAGGATTTCAACCGTGTGTGGTCCGCTGAGCTGCTGGACGGCCCCCGGCGCAGTACCGAGCTGCTGCGCGCGCGCGAAATCCGGCCGTTTGTGGAGCGCGCCACCCACCTGCTGGACCTGCATTCCATGCATGAGCCCGGTGGCGCTTTGCTGGTGACGGGCATGCTGCCGCGCAATATTGCTTTTGCGCAAAGCCTGGGTACCACAGGCCAGGTGGTTGTCGATGCCGGCCACGCCGATGGTGTCCGTATGCGGGACTACGGGCCGTTTGGTGACGAAAACGGCGACCGCATTGCCCTGCTGCTGGAAGCCGGCCAGCACTGGGAGCTGGCGTCGCTGCAGGCGGCGCGCAACGTGCTCATGCGGTTTCTGGTGGGCTCCGGGGTGATCGACCGCGGCGACGTGCCGCCAGGCTGGTTGCTGCCCGATGCGCCGCCGCCGCCGCCCGTGACGGTGACACACCGCGTGGTTGCGCGGTCAATGGACTTTGCGTTTGTGCAGGACTTTTGCGGCGGCGAAACCATACGCCACGCCGGCACGCCGATTGCGCATGATGCGGGCGAGCCGGTGGTGACGCCCTACGACGACTGTGTGCTGGTCATGCCGTCGGTGCGGCAGTTGCGGCCCGGTGTGACGACCGTGCGGCTGGGCCGGCTGGGCTGAACATGGCCCAGCGCACGAGCGGTTTACAGCGGATGCTCGGTATAAAACTTGCCGCCGTGAAACAACAACGGCGCTGCGCCCGCGCGGTGGGCGCAGCGCTCCACTTCGCCCACGAAGATCACGTGGTCGCCTTCTTCATACCTGCTGCGATTGAAGCACTCGAAAGTGGCGGCTGCGCCTGTCAGCAGCGGTGCGCCCCCGACGCCCTCCGTGAACGGCACGCCTTTCCAGCGGTCTTCGCGCCGGCTGGCAAAGCGCTCGGCCAGCTCTTTCTGGTCAGCCGCGAGGATGTTGATGGCGTAGTGTGATCCGGTGCTGAGCGCGGCCATCGAACCCGCCGCCTGCGCCAGGCTCCAGAGCACCAGCGGCGGCTGCAGCGATACCGAGTTGAAGGAGTTGGCGGTCAGCCCGACCAAGGCACCTTCCGGCGTGCGTGCAGTGACGATGGTGACCCCGGTGGCAAACATGGCCAGCGAAGCCCGGAACTCCCGCTGGGAGAAGCTGGGGCTGCTCGCTTTGCGGGGAATGGCGGGGGTCAGCATAGAAGGGTAATTTAACTGAAGCGGCACAGGCGTACCTGCGGCAGGGTTTAGGCGGCATCTTGCGAGGGGCTGGCGGCCCGGCAGTTAAACTGGGTGCCATGCCCATTTCCCGTTCTGCCGCCTGTTTTTTTGCTATCTATTTGATAGCTGCTGGCGCTCGTGCAGATTCACCTTGCGCCGATTACTCTTCCAAACTCCCGAATGTGAAGCGTGAGCTGTGTGAGGCGGCGCAACTGCAGCCTTCGGGGACGCGCTCGGTTAACGGTCGCGTACTCTGGGTGCGCGACATCAAGCCAGAATCCCCCAGCTTGCGTGTGCTGGTCGTCGGTGCGATTCACGGCGACGAACTGTCCTCCGGGGCCGTGGCGTTGCACTGGATCAGGCTGGCTTCCCAGCCGCCGCTGGACTCTCCGCAGGCGATCCACTGGAGGTTCGTTCCTGTGCTCAATCCGGATGGTGTGCTCTCCAGCCCGCCGCGCCGCGCCAACGCGCGCGGTGTGGATTTGAACCGCAATTTCCCCACCCCGAACTGGGAGCGGGACGCGAAGGTGTATTGGGAAAAGCGCACAGGGAAAGACCCGCGGCGCTGGCCCGGCCCCAAGCCGCTGTCCGAGCCCGAGTCCCGGTTTTTGCACGAGCAGATGCAGAGCTTCAAACCCAACCTGATTGTCAGCATTCATGCGCCTTATGGCGTGCTCGACTTTGACGGCCCCTCCGTGCCGCCCTCCAGGCTGGGGCGCCTGTACCTTGATCAGGTAGGCATCTTCCCGGGCTCACTGGGCAACTATGGCGGTGTGCACAAGGGCGTGCCCGTGGTTACCATCGAATTGCCCAATTCGACACGCACGCCGCTGGACGCAGAGATGCGTCAGATGTGGCTCGATTTATTGCGCTGGATGAGCGAGAAAGTGGCCGTTCCAGCACATCTGCCGGCCGGCGGGGCGGTGCCCGCCGCGCATCCGGTGCCGTAAGCGGCTTCCACCCTCGCGGCACCTAGAGCTTTTTGTAGGCCCGATCAAGCTCAACACCCTTGGTGGTGTCGGTGAGGCCTCTTTTGACGTCCTTGCCGGCTTGTTCAATTGCGGCATCGGGCTTGGCATGGGTCATGTCCACCGCCTGGTCACGTTCGTGCGGCAATTCCAGGCTGGCCTCAACGGCGCCGTCCCTCAGGGTGTCCTGCTTGCCGGGACGTGAGCGTTGTGCGCGAGGATCTTTGGCTGGCATGCCTTTGCCGGCAGGGAGGTCGGTGGGCGTACCCGTGTCGGGGTTGCCGTGTTGGGATGAGTTCATGTATTGACTGTGCAGCAGCACCCCTTGTGGGGCTGTCAGCCCGGCAAACCATGCCCTGTAGGAAAAGGCCACCTGTCCCGTCGGGGCAGCGCAATCCTCAGGGTGTGAGAAAACCAGCCGCCTGCGCCAATGCCGCCGTGTCGGCCTTGACAGCGTCGGGCGGCCCGCCTTTGCCCCACAGCTCGCCGCCGTAATTCATGGCCATGAATTGCGCGCAAAGCCTGATCGAGTCCACCATGGGCTGCGCCTTGCTGCGGTCGCCGCTGGTGGTGATCAGCCACAAGGTTTTTTTCGCCATCTCGTCCTTGAAGGGCAGGCCGGGCACGCGCATCCAGGCGCTCCAGTGGTCGAGGTAAATCTTCAGCGGCGCCGGAATGCTGTACCAATACACCGGGGCTACAAACACAATGTCGGTGGCGTCCATCGTGGCGTCCAGCAGCATCCTCATGTCGCCTTCCGGCATGGCGTACTGGCCCGTGGTGTGGCGCTGGTCCACAAACAGCGGCATCCGCATGCGGGACAGGTGATGCCATGCCTGAGACGTGCCGGCCGGCAGCGCGGCGGCGGCTTGCTGTGCCAACCATTCGGTGTTGCCCAATGCGCCGGGCTCGCGTGTGGAGGTGGCGAGGAAAAGAAATCGGGGGTTCGGATTCATGGCGGCCATGGTACTGGCTGCTGCAGTCCTTTGCTTGTACAGGGTCTGGGTGCGGCGTGCCAAAATAAAGCGCAGCCTCACTGGAGCCTTCCTCGCCATGATCCATATCCGCGACATCGACCACATCGTCCTTCGGGTCACAGATCTGCAGGGCATGCTGCGCTTTTACCAGCAGGTGCTGGGCTGCAGCCTGGAGCGCCGGCAGGACGAAATCGGCCTGGTGCAGTTGCGCGCCGGGCGTTCGCTGGTGGACCTGGTGCCGGTGGATGGCACGCTCGGCCGGGCCGGCGGCGCGGCGCCGGGCAAGGAGGGCCGCAACGTCGACCATGTCTGCTTTCGTGTCGAGCCTTTCGACGCGCAGGCTATTCACCGCCACCTGGCGGCCCACGGCGTTGAGGCAGGCAAGGTGGAGTCGCGCTATGGCGCCGAGGGCGAAGGGCCTTCGATTTACCTCAACGACCCCGAAGGCAACACCGTGGAACTCAAGGGCCCGGCATGGCCCGAGGGCGCCAACCCTAAAACTGCCGCCAGCCCTGCCATGCCGTGAAGCATGCGCCGGCGATCAGCACGGCACCCACGGCGCGCGCCATGGCAACACTGGCGCCCGGCCGCACCGCCAGCCATCGCCGGGTACCCGCAGCAGCCAGCGCCAGCGAACCGTATACACCGCTCTGGGTAATGGCGATGATCAATCCAAGCGCCACAGCCTGAACCCAGAGCGAGCCGTATTCCAGCCGCAAAAACTGCGGAAAGATGGCCAGCATGAAAAGGTAGGCTTTCGGGTTGAGCAGGCAGGTGAGCGCGGCTTGCCGGAACGTGCGCCACGGGGACGGCGGCTCGATGTCGGGCAAGGCGCCGAAAACAGACGTGCTGCGCATCAGTGACCACCCGATCCAGGCAATATACAGGCTGCCCGCCACCAGCATGACATTGACCATGCCCGGAACCAGCTGCAGCAGGATGCCCAGCCCCAGCGCACCTGCCACGACGTGGCAAACACCGCCCGCCACAATGCCCGCGACGGCGAAGAGGCCGGCCCTGCGCCCGCCGGTCAATGAGCTGGCCATGACGAACGCCATGTCCATGCCGGGCAGGATGATGATGCCCAGCACCATGAGAAAAAACAGCCAGAGGTGTGCGAAGTGGTCCATCAATGAGCCTGTTTTTTCTAGCGGTGCACCGCGTGGTAAGCGGGGCGTGACAGGCTCATCACCCAATTGGTTTCCCAGTGGCGGCCGCCGTCTTCCAAAAAGGCCTGTTCCCAGCGGGCGTGGGTAGGTGTGATGCCGGACCAGGTGAAGCGAACCCGCACCGGGCGTCCTTCATGGCTGTCGTTTCCCTCAAACCGGCCTATGCCGCCGGCAAACGAACCGGTCACCGGCGGCTGCAGCAAGCCGTTGTTCTGGCTGACCCAGTAAATGCTCCACAACCGCGTCTGCGGATTGAAAAACCGCAGAGCCATGCCGATGGTTTCCTTGCTTTCGGTGACGAGGTCGTTCATGTTGCCGAGCCCGCCAAGCAGCAGCGCGCCGTCCTGCACGGCTTCGAAACTTTCCCAGTCGGTGCAGCCCTCGAGTCGCCTGCGCAGACGCTTGTTGCTGACCAGCCAGCGCCCGGTGATGAAATTGAAATCGTGGCGCCCGTCGGCGAGCTCGGCAAGCTCCGGTGTGTGAGTCAGGGTGGTCGTCATGGCTTGAAGTGCTTGTGGCACCGCAGTGGATATGTGAAAACCAGTTTAAAAAGGTAATAGGGCTGTTTCGGCCCTAATTAAGCGTTAGACTTTTTCACCATGTATTCCCCCACTACACGCGTGCTCACCGTCCTGGAGCTGCTGCAGTCCCATGGCCGGCTGAGCGGTGCCGAGCTGGCACGGCGGCTGCAGGTGGATGGGCGCACCCTGCGCCGCTACATCGCCAAGCTGGAAGACCTGGGCATTCCGGTGGTGGCCGAGCGTGGCCGCTACGGGTGCTACAGCCTGATCGCCGGCTTCAAGCTGCCGCCGATGATGTTTACCGACGACGAAGCGCTGGCCCTGTCGCTGGGCCTGCTTGCCGCGCGCGGCCTGGGGCTGGCTGAGGCAGCGCCTGCTGCGGAAAGCGCGCAGGCCAAGCTGGAGCGCGTGATGCCGTACCAGCTGAAAAACCGCGTCCGTGCGCTCGGTGAAACAGTGACGCTGGACATGCGCCATGCGGTGGCCCCCGGCGACAATACGGCGTTGCTGGCCTTGAGCACCGCAGCGCACGGCTGGCAGCGTGTGCACATGGCGTACCGTTCAGCCGACGACGATGTCACCGAGCGAGACTTTGACGCCTACGGCCTGGCATTTCGCCGCGGCCGATGGTACGTGGTGGGCTGGTGCCACCTGCGCGGGGCGCTGCGCTCGTTCCGCCTGGACCGTGTGCAGGAAGTCCGGCCGCTCAATGTGGTGTTCACGCCGCCGGCAGATTTCAATGCCGCACAGCATCTCGTCCTGGGGCTGGCCACCATGCCGCGCACAAACACCGTGCGCCTGTTGCTGCACACCGACCTGCAGACGGCGCAAATGGAGCTGCCGGACAGCATCGGGGTGTTCCAGCCCAGTGACGAAGGCGTGTTGCTGCACAGCCAGACCGACCATATCCCGTGGTTCGCCCGGCAGCTTTCGCGGCTGCCATTTGCTTTCGAAATCCAGGAGCCACCTGCGCTGCGCGTCGCGCTGCGCGACCACGCACAACGCACGCTGGACCAGCATGCGGCCTGAACAGGCTCGCGTGGATCAGGCGGTTTCAGGTTCCAGGTGGCCGCGCGCGCGGGCCAGCCCGTAAAAACCGAAATCCATGGCCGGGACCTCCCCGCAGATCAGCTCGGCCATGGCCTTGCCCGACCCGGCGCCGTGCGTCCAGCCCAGTGTGCCGTGCCCGGCGTTCACCCACAGGCGGCCGACTTTGGTCTTGCCGATATAGGGGATGTTGGTGGGTGTGGCGGGACGCAGGCCGGTCCAGAAATTCGGCGTGCCGCCCTGCGCTTCAAGGCGGGTGTCGCACACACCCGGCAGCACTTCTTCGATGCGGTCGGCCAGCATTTTGCAGCGCGCCCTGGCCAGCGGGGTGTCCAGCGAAAGGTCGTAGCCGCCGACTTCGATGGTGCCGGCCACGCGCAAGTGATCGCCGAGGCGGCTCATGGCGCATTTCACCTCGTCGTCAATGGTGCTGACGAAGGGCGCAAGTTCCGGCTTGAGCAGCTTGAAGGTGGCGCTGTAGCCTTTGCCCGGATATATCGGCAGATCAACGCCCACCGTGCGCAACAGCGGCGCAGTGTATGAGCCGCATGCCACCACGATTTCGTCGGCCTTGAGGTTCATGACGGGACTCCCGCTGCTGCCCGGCGCGGCGCGAGCCCGGACGGCGACTGACTGAACCGCCCCCCCGGACTCTTCCAGTCCCTCGATGTCGTGCCCGTAGAGAAAGCGCACGCCCCCGTCGGCGCAGCGCTGTGCCAGCGCCTGGGTAAAGACACGCGCGTCGCCGCTTTCGTCGCTGGCGGTATAGGTACCTCCCACGATGCGGTGCGCAAATGACTTGAAGGCTGGTTCTATGCCCAGCAGTTCGGCCGTGCTCACGACACGGCGCGCCACGCCGTACTTCTGCATCAATGCGGCCGCTTCACCGGCAGTGTCGAACGATTTCTGGTCGGTGTAGTAGTGTGCGATACCGCGTTCCAGCCGGTTGTATTCGATGCCGGTAGCCCTGACGACTTCCTTGAGGGCGGTATGACTGTAAGCGCCAAGTGCAACGAGTTGCTGCACATTGCGCTCAAACGCGGCGTCATTGCATTGCGACAGAAACTGCAGGCCCCAGCGCCATTGCTGCCAGCCGTCGCCGAAGGGCAGCTGCGGGCGGAACAGCAGGGGAGCGTCGTTGCGAAACATCCATTTCAGGGCCTTCAGGGGAGCGTCCTTGTTGGCCCAGGGCTCGCAATAGCTTACTGAAATCTGTGCGGCATTGCCAAAACTGGTTTCCAGGGCGGCTCCGGGCTGCCTGTCCACCACGGTCACCTCATGGCCGCGCTCAAGCAGGTGCCAGGCGGTGCTGACGCCGATGATTCCCGCTCCCAAAACCACTACTTTCATACAAGCCCCTTTACAGCATTCAAGTGTGAAGGATGTTGCTTTCAATTAATAGAAAAATTAAACTATCAGTGAAAACATCAGAACAACTAATACAAAGGAGGCTCTGCATGAGCACTTTTGATCCGGATGCGCTGGAATGCCTGGCAGCCATCGTGGAAGAGGGCGGCTTTGAGCGGGCGGCCCAGCGCCTGTCGATCACGCAGTCGGCGGTGTCGCAGCGCCTGCGTGCACTGGAGGCCCAGGTCGGCACCGTGCTGATCGTGCGCAGCAGGCCGCTCAAGCCCACTTCGGCCGGGCAGCTGCTGCTGAAACACACCAAAATGCTGCGCCTGCTGCGTGCCGACCTTGAGCGCGACCTGAAAGAGCTGGCGCCCAGTTCGCTGGGCGGTGCGCGTGAGGAAGAGCGCATTTCCATCGCCATCAATGCCGACAGCATTGCCACCTGGGCCTTGCCGGCGCTGACCGACCTGGCGCAGCAGGGCCTGCCCATGGAGATCATCCATGACGACCAGAACTTCACCCATGAGTGGCTGCGTGAAGGCCAGGTGCTGGGCTGTGTCACCACGCTCAAGCAGGCACTGCGCGGCTGCAAGGTGGAACCGCTGGGCGCGATGCAGTACATCGCGGTGGCTACACCAGGCTTTGCGCAAAAACGGCTTGGCCTGGGCGAGGGCCCTGGCGGCAAGAACGCGCCCGCCCTGACGCAATACAACTTTCGCGATGTGCCATTTATCGCGTTCAACCGCAAGGATGAACTGCCGGTCGATTTCGTCAGCAAAGCTTTCGGGCTCAAGCGCGTTACCCTTAACCAGCTGTTTGTGCCGTCATCAGAAGGCATGGTCCGGGCCGTGCTGGCGGGCTGGGGCGTCAGCGTGGTGCCGCGCCTGCTGGCGCAGGGCCTGATAGACACAGGCCAGCTTGTCAATGTGGCATCCAGCTATACCCTGCCCATCCAGCTTTACTGGCATTGCTGGAACCTGGAGTCCGAAGTGCTGGACGCGCTCACCGCCGCACTCAAGCAGTCTGCAGCGCAGTCGCTGGTGCCCTGACACACGAAAGCAGCAAGCAGCGGCCAGCAGCCGTACGGTGTCGCTGTTTCACTCGCTGACAAAGACGGGTAAGGGAGTAATCCCATTTACAAAAGGCACCGGCTTCCGCACACTGTGACTTGATGCGCCCTTGGCGCTGCATTGCAGTGAAAGGCACGAGGTAACGAATGCTGGGATGGCTGGGGCTGCGTACCCGTCTGGTTTTGCTGGTGCTGCTCACGCTGCTCCCGCTGTTCGGCTTGCTCGCGTATTACGCCGAACAAGGCCGCCGCACTGCGCTGGAACATGCACAGGTTGACCTGCAGGCCCAGGTCGCACTGCTCGCCACCCACCAGCAGCGCACGGTGGACATGGTGTATGAGCTTCTCAACGGCCTGGCCAGTGCGCCTCACATCAAAAACCGCGAGCCCGGACTGTGCGGGCAACAGCTGAAAAACATCCATCGGGAGCATCCCGAGTTCACCCATGTG
This sequence comes from Polaromonas sp. P1_E11, assembly GCF_056405995.1. NCBI lineage: Bacteria > Pseudomonadati > Pseudomonadota > Betaproteobacteria > Burkholderiales > Comamonadaceae > Polaromonas > Polaromonas sp. P1_E11. The sequence goes on along the minus strand of NZ_JBFUBA010000007.1, from coordinate 170,357 downwards.
GGCGTTGCTGCGCCGGACGGCCGGCTGGTCTGCAGCTCACTGGACCTTCCTGCCGGCAGTATCCAGGAAGATGACCGGCCATTTTTCCTGCAAATCATGGCCGGCCAGCGTTTCGCCATTGGTGCTTACGGCATTGGCCGCAGCAGTGGCCTGCCGGGCCTGATCTTCGCCATACCGGTTCACACTGATTCCGGCGCCATGGCGGGCGTGGCCTTTGCCTCACTGGGCCTGAAGGCCCTCGCTGAACCCTTGACCGCCGCGTCCATGATGCCGGGTGCAAGGCTGACGGTGCTCGACCGGGGTGGCGTGGTTCTGGCCGTTTCCCCGCAGGAACCCTCCTGGCTGGGCCGGCCGCACCCGGATTCCGCCGTACGCCAGGGAGTGCAGACGCGCCACCTGGGCGTGTTGCATGCGCCTGACGCGCAGGGAAGCCAGCGGGTCTACGCTTTTGCGCCGGTCCCCGTCGAAGGCCGCGATGGGCTATTTGTGGCAGTCAGTGTCCCGCAGGAAATCGTCGGCGCGGAAAGTCGCGACAACCTGTTTTCGGAGCTGGCGGCCTTGCTCGCCATGGCCTTGGCAAGCGCCGCCTGTGCGTGGTGGATGGGCAATCGCCTGATCGTCAATCCGGCCAAGGCGATCCTGAAAGAGGCCAATGAAGTTGCAGGGGGCAATCTTGCCGCGCGCGTCAGGCTGGGGCCCCTCTACCGGGGCGAGCTCGGTGATATCGGGCAGACCTTTAACCGCATGGCCAGCTCGCTTCAGGCGCGCCAGGAAGAGCTTGACGCCGCGCTCAGCCGCGTCGACAAGGAGCGCTCCCTGCTTGACCTGATTCTCAACAGCATGAGTGAAGGCGTGATCGCGGCGGACACCGAAGGCCGTTTCCTGGTGTTCAACGCGACGGCTCGCAAGCTCTTCAATGCGGCTGCGCCGGGCCCTGGCGTGCGGGTCGAGGAATGGCGGCGCAGCCATGATCTGCTCATGCTTGACGGTAAAACCCCCTTGCCGGAAGCTGAACGGCCGCTGACACGCGCTGCCCGCGGCGACAGCACTGACAATTGGGACCTGGTGATTCGCAGGCCCGGTACCGAAGACCGGGTGCTCCGCATGAGCACCAGGCCCTTGCGCGATGACGACGGTACGCTGGTGGGTGGCGTCGCGGTGTTCAACGACATCACCAAAGCCAAGGCCGCCGAAGATTTCGCAAAAGCGCAGGAACAGGTGCTGGCGCTGATTGCCGGGAGCGCGCCCCTGCAGCGCTCGCTCGAAGCCGTGGTGCAATTAATCGAGACGAGCTCCCCGGATAGCCTGTGCTCGATTCTGCTGCTGGATGGCCAGCACCTGCGCCTGGGTGCAGCGCCCAGCCTGCCGGACAGCTACAACCAGGCCATTGAAGGCCTGCCGGTGGGTGAAGGGGTGGGTGCCTGCGGTACGGCGGCGTTTCGCAACGAGATGGTCGTGGTGGAAGACACCCAGCTGGATCCGTTGATGAAAGACTATCGTGAACTCCTTGCCACGCACAACCTGCGCGCCTGTTGGTCGCATCCCGTGGTGTCCACCACTGGCGAACCGCTGGCAACATTTGCCATTTACCACCGCTATCCATGTGTACCCCAGGCGCACGATCTGGAGCTGATCGCCACCGCGGCGCGGCTTGCCGGCATTGCGCTGGTACGTGCCCGCGCCGAGGCGGCGCTGGTCAGCAGCGAAGCGCGCTTTCGTGAACTTGCAGAAAACATCAACGATGTTTTTTACAACGTGGATCCCCGCTCGGGCCAACTTCTCTATATCAGCCCCGGCTATGAGAAGGTGTGGGGGCGCAGCCGCGAGAGCCTGTATGCCAACCCCCTGTCGTATGCCGACGCGGCGCTGCCTGAGGATCAGCCTTTGCTGAGGCTCGCCAGGAAGCGCAACCGCACTGGCGAGTCCTCCGACATCGAATACCGCATCCTGTCTGCGGACGGCAAGCTCCGGTGGATACGCGACCACTCCTATCCGGTGCTCGATGCGTCGGGCCTGCTCGAACGTGTGGTGGGCACCGCGCGCGACATCACCGACCGCAAGCTGGCCGACCTGGAGCTGGCCAGCACCAACCGGGCCTTGCAGATGCTGAGCCAGTCCAGCATCGCCATCAACCGGATTGAAGACGAAGAGGCCCTGCTGGCTGAAGTCTGCCGTGTCGCCGTCGATGTGGGCAACTACCGTATGGCATGGGTCGGGTATGCGCAGAACGACGAAGCGCGCACCATACTGCCCATGGTGCACGCCGGTAACGAAGGTGGCTACCTGACGGTGATCCGCCTGACCTGGCGCGATGACCAGGTCACGGGCCAGGGACCTGCGGGCCAGGCCATTCGCACGGGGTTGCCCCAGCAAAGCGGCGACATCAGTCAGGCTGAAAATCACTTCTACTGGCATGCCGACGCGATGAAGCGAGGCTATCAGAGCGCGGTCTGCCTGCCCTTGCGCGAAGGGGCCCGCAGCTTCGGTGTGCTGTGCCTTTATTCGGCCGAAGCGCAGCATTTCACCCCTGAAGAAATCAAGCTCCTGCAGGAGCTCGCCGACAACCTGGCATTCGGCATTGTCAGCCTGCGTGAACGCCTGGAGCGCCAGCGCAGCCAGGAGGCTGCGCGCCAGGCTGCTGTCAAGCTGCGCGAACAGGCTTCGCTGCTGGACAGGGCCCAGGACGCCATCATGGTCCGCAACCTGGACCGGACCATACGTTTCTGGAACAAGGGTGCCGAACGCCTCTACGGATGGACAGCCGAAGAAGTGCTGGGCAAATCGATGGAAGAGTTCATGTACGAGGATCCTCAGTCGCTTGTGGACGCCATGGCCCGCACGCTGGCCAGTGAAGGGGATTGGACCGGGGAGCTGGAGCAGCACGCCAGGGATGGTTCGACGGTGGCCATCGAAGCACGCTGGACGGTGGTGCGCGACGAAGAAGGCAAGGTTAACGGGGTGCTCGGCATCAACACCGATATCCGCGAACGCCGGCGTGCGCGTGAAGAAATTTTGCGGCTCAACGCCAGCCTGGAAGAGCGCGTGCAGCAACGCACCGCGCAGCTCGAATTTGCCAACAAACAACTGGAGGCATTCTCCTATTCCGTGTCCCATGACCTGCGCAGCCCGCTGAGCGCCATCGACGGATTCAGCGACCTGTTGCAGCGTGCCATGAACAAGTCCGACAGTACACCGCTGTCGGAGCGCAGCCGGCATTACCTGGCGCGCATACGGGCCGGGGTGGGGCAGATGGGGGAATTGATCGATGCGATGTTGACGCTGGCACAGGTGTCGCGCTCAAGCCTGCGTTGGGAACCGGTCGACCTCAGCGCGCTGGTTCAGGGCGTCCTTGACGGCTACCGTGAACGCGAACCCGAAAGGCCGGTGGAGCTCCATGTTGAAGCGGGCCTGACGGGGCAAGGTGACCCGCGTCTGCTCATGCAGTTGCTGGACAACCTGCTGGGCAACGCCTGGAAATTCAGCGCCAACCAGGAGCGCACCGAAATCACCTTCGGCCATGAGATCGGGGAAGACGGAAAGACGGTCTATTTTGTCCAGGACAAGGGCGCCGGCTTTGACATGGCCTATGCGGAGAAGCTGTTTGGCGCGTTCCAGCGCCTGCATTCGCTGTCGGAATTTGCCGGCACCGGTATCGGGCTGGCCACGGTGCACCGCATCGTGGCACGGCATGGCGGGAAGGTCTGGGCCCAGTCATCCCTCGGGCAAGGCGCCACGTTCTATTTCACACTGGGTGACAGGACTTTGTAGCACCCCCGTCCAGGCTCACTGCGTGTAGCCTGTTCCCCCCTCTAGGGGGCGGCGCCTTGGGCCGGCGAAGCCGGACCCGCGGCCCCTGCTGGTGAATATCAGCCCTCATTGGTTACGCCCTGAATCTTTAACCCAGCATGAGCCGCGGAACCGGCTTTGCCGGGCCGCAGGCGGGCGGCCCCCTCGGGGGGCAGCGACCCACACGAAGTGGGGGAGCGTGGGGGCTAGTCTAGAAACTCTGCGGGCGCAGAGTTTCGCGCAGCGTCTGCGCTTTATCTGCATCGAACTGGCCTTCAACCCGTGCGAGCACTTCACCCTGGCGGTTGATCACCACGGCGTAGACCTGATCCGTGCCGTTGAGGCCGGCCGCGCGCACAAAACTGGCCCGGTCGGTGAACACCGGCACCAGCCTGGCGCGCTCGGTATCGGCCGTGTAGTGCTTGAGCAACCTGTTTTCGACGGCGCTGCGCCCCGTCGGCGTACCGGGGTCATTGACGATCGGCATGCGCATCCACGCAATGGACGAGTCGTTACGCAGGTTCAGCCCCTGGATCCAGCTCTCGACCTGGACATGCTGGCCGCGCTGGAAGGTGATCAGTGCAAGGGTGCGGTCAGAGGGCAAGCCATCCGGCACGTTAACCGGCTGGCGCAGCAGTGTTTGCGCCATGAAAGCCGGCATATGCCCCATGACGCTGGCCTCATTGGGTGATGCGAACGCAAACGCAAACGCGAGGCCCACGGCAAGCAGCCAGGCGCCAAGATAGGACACGTTGCTCTTCATGGTGCTCTCCCCAATACGGGTGCGGTGCAGGAAGTCCTGCATCAACCCTTCATGCAAGATACATGCAAGCCGAACAGCGCGCAAACCAACAATTGGAACAAAGTGTTATCACTGTGATCGCCCTTGGTTCCGCGTTGCTGGTCAGGGTTAGGTAGCGCGGTGCCCAGGAAGTTCAAAAAAATGCGCCGCCATTGTGCGCGTCGCGTCGCTACGACGACTTTAGTCAGCACTGGAACGCGGGCCACACGTCCCTAGGAGTGCTATTGGCCGACGCTGATCAGCAAGTCGGGCAGAAACCCATCCTGCTCCTGTTTGCGCGCATACCCCAGCGGGTTGGCCACCACGCGGCAGCCGCGGCTGACATAGTCGAGGGCGCAGTGCAGGTGCCCGTGCAGCCACAGGTCGGCCAGCGGCAGCAGGTCATCGAGCGTATTGCAAAAACCCGCCGTACCCGGCACCAGGCCGTAGCGCGGGTCGGCGCTTAGCAGGCTGGGGGCGAAATGCGTCACGGCCACGGTAGGCCCTTCAAATGGTACGGCCAGTGCGTGCCGCAACCAGGCCTGGCTTTTGAGGCCCTCTTCGCGCACGTCGGCCGCCAGCAGTGGCTGGCCATCGCGAAAGGAATGGTTTTTCCCAAGGTAAAAGTTGGCTGCGCGGAATGCTTTTTCGCGCGCTTTCAATTGCTCGCCCGGCGTGATGTCTGCTGCCTGGGCCTGGCCCGCGCTCAGGGCGTCAAAGTCGGTCCATAGCGTGCTGCCCACAAAACGCACACCCTGCAGCACCACGGTTTCACGCTCCAGCCAGACCATGCCCAGGCGCTCGCAGGTTTCGCGCAGCCGCGCATGGGCTTCATCAAAGTCCAGGCCGTCGTATTCGTGGTTGCCGGGCACAAACAGCACCGGCGTGGGCCAGCCTGCGCCGCCGCGCGCCACCGGCAACGGTGAAAACCGCGCCAGGCCGAAATCGCTGATATTCAATTCGTCCAGCAAAGAGCCCTTCTGGTAAGAGCCGATGTCGCCCGCCAGCACCAGCAAGTCGGCACCGGGCACGGGCTGCGCTGTGAAGTGGGGATTGGATTCAAGGTGCAGGTCAGAAAGGAGCTGGATGTTCACCCGCCCATTGTGCGGGAAGATATTTGCGGGAAGATGTTTCGGCCTCTTCCTTGCTGAAGTTTTAGCTTGCGCGGCCTCGCACCGATGCGCTAGATTGCGCATGGCATCAGCAGATGAACAGGAGCCGCTTGTGAAGCAGATCGAGAACGCAACCGTCGCGCAGGCCTTCGCTGCCTACCCACCACTGCTGCGGCGCAAGCTGATGGCCCTGCGCCAGCTGATCCTGGACACGGCATCGGCCACACCCGGCGTCGGCGAGCTGGAGGAAACCCTCAAGTGGGGCGAGCCGGCCTACCTCACGTCGGCCAGCAAAAGCGGCAGCACCATCCGGCTGGGGCCCGTCAAATCCAGTCCGTCGCAGTACGCCCTGTACTTCAACTGCAACACCACGCTGGTGGACACCTTTCGCACCCTGTTTCCGGGCGAGCTGTGCTACGAGGGCAACCGGGCCATCGTGCTCGATGCGGCTGATCCACTGCCGCGGGATGCCTTGTCGTTCTGCATTCAGGCGGCGCTGACCTACCACCGGAAAAAAGGCCCTTAAAACGGCAAAACCGCCGGCGCCGGGCGGGGGGTGTCAGGCTAACGGCGCCAGCAGGCGCACGGTGAAGGTCGTGCCTTGCCCGGGCCGGCTGGCAACTTCAATCTGCCCCTGGTGCAGGTCCACGCATTCCTTCACGATGTGCAGGCCGATGCCGGTTCCGGAAATATTGCCGACATTGGTGCCGCGGTGAAAGCTGCCGAACAGGCGCGGCAGGTCGGCTTCGGGGATGCCGATGCCGTTGTCGCTGATGCGCAGGTGAATCTGGTCGCCCACGCCGCGAACGGCAAACTGCACCGGCGTGTCCGGGTCCGAATATTTCAGTGCATTGCCCAGCAGGTTGAGCACGATGTGCCGCAGCAGCTGCTGGTCCGCCGTGCGCGGCGCGTCCAGGCCGTCACAGGTCAGCGACACGCGCGCGGCCTGCGGGTTGCCGCGCTCAAGCTCACCCATCACCTGCACCAGCCAGTCGGGCACTGCCAGCGGTGCGGCTTCGAACTGGAACTTGCCCAGCTCCAGGCGGCTGGTCAGCAGCACCTGCTCGACCATGCTGTTCATGCGGGCCACCGCCGTCTTGATCTGCCCGAGCAGCTCCCGGCGTTCGCTGGCCGGAAAGCTGGCGCCGTAGGCATCCAGCAGCTCCACAGACGACAGGATGGCGGCCAGCGGCGTGCGGAACTCGTGCGATGTCACGGCGACGAACCGTGACTTCAGCTCCGACAGCTCGCGCTCGTGCGCCAGCGCCTTGCGCATGTCTTCCTCCGCCTGGCGTTTGCGCGTGACATCGGTCAGGAAGTTAAGCGTGGCGGGCGCGCCCTGCCATTCGAACATCACCGCGCTGATCTCAAGCCAGCGCACGGCGCTGCGGCTGTGCTGCACGCGAAACTGGTAGTAGTTCTCCACCGGCTCGCCGCGCAGGCGCTTCATGTGGTTGCTCAGCACCTTCTCGCGGTCGTCGGGGTGGATGAATTCGATAAAGGGCCGGGACTTGGCGGTTTCCTCGTCCAGAGAGGTCAGCTCCAGTGCCTTGGGGTTGGCATACAGGATGCGCCCCGCCGCCGTGACAAGAATGCCCTCGCTGACGTTTTCCACCACCGCGCGGTACTTGGCTTCGGAGTCGGTGCGCCGGCCGATCTCCACACGCAGCTGCTTGGAGGTGTCGAGCTGCCAGGTGATGTTGTTGGCCAGGTGGATGACGCGCAGCAACTGCCCCGAAGGGCTGTGCATGGGCAGCGCGCGCTGGCTCAGCCGGGCGTTGCCGCCCTGGGGCCGTATGACCCTGTACTCTTCGCTGCGCTTCAGGGGGCTGGTTTGCAGGCTCAGCACCCGCTCGCGGTCTATCGGGTCCACATGCTCCAGCCATTGCCACGGCCGGTCTGCCAAGGTGTCGGCCGACAGGCCCCAGAATGCCTCGAACGCCGGGTTGGTATAGGTAATGCGGCCGGTTTGCGGGTCCCAGGACCAGAGCATGGCGTCAATATTCGAGGCGATCTGCCGCAGTAGCGCCAGCGCTTCGCCCGGCGCTGAAGCCTGGCTCTCAGCCTGGGTTATAGAAGAAGGACTCGGGGGATGGGCCACAGCCCAAGCATAGCCGCCGGCTCCGTGAAGTTTTCCCCGGAAATCACGTAGAAATCACCCGCATGTGCCGCCGCGGGGCGCCGTATGCATTTTTTGCATGAGTTTGGGCCCCAGTTAGGCTTGAAATCCTAGGGAAAACCCTTATTCTTCATTCACCGCAACTTTTTCACCCCATGAAGGTGACCCTGACATGTACAGCCTGATTTCCCAGATCGCCCGTTTCCTGCCCGCCGCAACCCGCGTGGCCCCTGTGAACGGTGTGGCCCACAACCTGATGGAACGTGCCGAAGCACGCGCCGGCCGCAATCCGCTGCAGGCCCAGGAACTGCGCAGCGCCGCCTACGCTTACCTCAGCGTGGTTCGCTGAGCCCCCACGCTTTCCCACTTCGAGCCTGCGGCGCGCTGCCCCTTTCCTCACGTATGGGGCCGCCCGCCCTGCGGCCCGGCAAAGCCAGACAGCGGCTTTAGCTGGTAAAGACGCGGCCTCGCGCGGGGCGGATGCGGTCAGAGCTTGACGCCTGCCCCTTTGACGGCGGGCGACAGCACGGCCACCTGCTCCCTGACGAAGCCGGTGAACGCCGCCGGACTCATGGGCTGGGTGGTGATGCCCAGCTCCAGCATCTTCTTTTTGATTTCCGCCGTTGCCAGTATTTCGTTGCAGGCGCTGCTCAGCCGTGCCACAACGTCGGCCGGCATGTGCGCCGGGCCGCTCAGCCCAAAGAAGTTGTCCAGCACCAGCTTGCGGTAGCCAAACTCCACCACGCTGGGCACATCCGGCACCAGCGGTGAGCGGCTGGCCGACGTCACGGCCAGCGGCACCAGCTGCCCGCTCTTGAAGTAGGGAACAAACGCCGTCAGTACGTCGATGCCCACGGGGATCACGCCCGCAATCAGGTCTGTCGTCATGGGCGCACCGCCGCGGTACGGGATGTGCACCAGGTTCACGCCCATGGACTTTTTCATCAGCTCGCCGTAGATGTGGCCGATCGAGGCCGGGCCGCCTGAGCCGAAGTCGAGCCGGCCGGCTTTGCGTGCCTGCGCTTCCACATCGGTGATCGTCTTGATGGGCGCGTGCGGGTTGGCCATCACCACGCAGGGGGCGTTGCCGATCAGCGCGATGTGGGTGAAGCCTTCCACCGGGTCATAGGGCTGCTTTTCCAGCGCGAACGGGCCGATGGAAACCGGTGTCGAGTTGCTCAGCATCAGCGTGTAGCCGTCAGCCGGCGCCTGCGCCACCACCAGGCCTCCCACGCTGCCGCCCGCGCCCGGCCGTTTGTCGACCACCACCGCCTGCCCCAGCTTTTTGCCCAGCTGCTCGGCCATCACCCGCGCGACGATGTCGCTGGCGCCGCCGGCCGGAAAGGTCACCACGATCTTGATCGGCTTGTCCGGCCAGGCAGCCAGGGCCGGCAGCGCCATGGACGCGGCGCCGCTGGCCAGGATCTTCAGCGCGGTGCGGCGCGCAAGTGGGTGTGAGGGCGTGGGGGGGTGTGGGCGGTCTGGCATGCGCGGCTCCTGCGTACAGTTTGTGTGCAAAACTGTGTGCAAAAACCATGCCCCGCGGCCGCGAACCGCTTGAATGGGATTTGCCCGCGCGCCTATGGCGTCAGTGTGATGCTACTGAATTAGTAGCTGCTAGCACCCGTCTTCATTGGCTTGCAGCCCTATTGAGTGGTTTAAAAACGGTGATTCAGGGGCTTTTGACCCTCAGCTTGCCCTTTTGGGAGCCGTAAAAGCCCTGTCAAGGTCTCAAATCTCGAGAAAATCGCTGATTTCAAGTACAAAAAATGGCTGAAGCCCAATGCAGGCGGGCGCAAGCTGCTATCCATTTGATAGCGGCCAAAATGACGATCTGCCGCCAGCTTCAGCCGCCTTGATAGGGTGCGTGCGTGATCCTGCTGCCGGCCGCGATTACCGCCAAAGCTCCCCGTTAAAGGAAACGCTTTTGACCATGTGTTCCTCCAGGTAGGCTTCCTTGTAGGCGGAACGCACGGTTTTCCAGGTTTCGCTGGTGGCCGGGAGTTCCGTGCGTGCCGAGATGACGGCGCGAAACGGAATGTGGCCGACGCCGGTGAAGGTGGCTTCCGAACGCAGCACCATATTGCAGTTCATGGTCTCTCCCGGCCCGATCAACCCGCCAGGGCAGATGTCAGCCTGCACATCGCTGGCTTTCAGTGCCAGCTTTGTGTTGGGCAGAGGGTTGAGAGTCAGGGCGATGCGCGGCGGGGTCACGCGGACGGCGCGGCGGCCTGCGTTGGTCAGGCTAAAACCGAAGGAGACGGTGCGGTCCAGCCAGGTGACCTTTTGCTGGAACTTGACCTGCAGGTTTGGCGTCAGCGAGTCCACCAGTTCATCGACCACCTTGACGCGCTCCAGCCGCTTGCGTTCCGCAGCCTGGGCGTCAGGCACCGGTTTCTGCACCGGCTCCGGAACGGGTTCCGCTGCGGCCTTGGGCAGCTGGATCTCGGCCTTCATCTGCTCCATGTTGGCGCGCAATGCCTCGGTCTGGGCCTTGGCTTCGGCGAGTTTTTGTTCAAGCTGCTGCTGGTTCTTCTGGTTCGCGGCCATCAGCTGCTGCATCAGCAACTGGGCTTCCTTTTGCGCCTTGGCCGCAGGCCTGTCTACCAGGGTGTAACGCGCCGCGCTACCGGCCACCACAATCGCCAGGCCGATGATCAGCAAAAAAACGATGGTGTCGTATCGCTGGGCGCCGGCGTCCTTGCCGGGTTTCGGTTTGGGTTGGCGCGGCGGCAGAGGCGGCAGGGATGGCGGGATGGGGGGCATGCTTTTGTAAGCCATGAGATAAGACGCGGGTGTGGCTGGATTAAATGTGTTGTGAATCAGGTCGGTCAGGGGCCAACATGCTTTGAGATGCCCGGCTCACCATTTACCGCGCACCCCCATCAGCAGGGCCAGGTTGCGCTGGCGTGCGTTTTGTTCGGTCTGAAGGTCGGCGAAGAGGTTGAAGTTGTCGTGGATGCGGCCCGAAACGCCCAAGCCCAGGATCACCGTGTTGGCATTAAGGGCCACACCCGCAATCTGGAACTGGTAGGGCGTGCCGGCGCCCTGCAGCTGCGCCGTCATCGGGGTGTTGTATTTGCCAAACTCATGCGCCCACACCACCCGCGGTTCGATTCGCAGCCGGCCTACGTCAAAGCCGGCTTTCAGCCCCAGCAGCGATTTGGTCGAGTACACGGTTTGCGCGGCGACCTGCAGGTTGAGCGCACCGGCGCCCTGCTCGGCAAAACCGTTGGTCTGGTTGCGGCTGAAGGCCAGCGCGGCCATCGGCTGCAGCGTCCAGCCGGTCATGTCCAGGTCGTACGTCAGCTCGCCGTAGGCCGTGGCGGTGCTGCTGTCGAAGTTCGAGGAGGCCACGCGGCTGATCGGCCCGACCACGATGCCACGGTCCATGTGGTTGCCGTGAAACGCCAGGCTGGTCACGCCGTTCAGGCGCCATGCGCCATCAGCATAGCCGGCGTACATCGCCAGCGCTGCGCTGCGGGCCCTGCCCTGGTCACCGGAATCAAAGCTGACCCTTGATGTGCCGATGGTCACGGCGCCGCCCAGCATCAAGCCCGGCGACACTTCGGCGTCGTAACCCGCACTCAGGCCGGTGCTGTTCAGGCGGCTGGCCATGGCATTGCCGTCGCTGTCGGTGGTTTGGTGGCTGCCGTAACCGCGCAGCCAGAAACCGCAACCGTCTTCGAAGGCCGGGAAAAGTGCCCTCAGGGCTTCGCGGCCCGCAACGTCGTCGCTCCCGCAGATTGAGCCCAGGCTGCTTCGGCCCACGCGCGCCTGCAGCTGTTCGCTGAATGCGGCGGCAAAGCTGGGGCCGGCACGGCGCAAGGCCACCAGGTTGGCACCGCCTATGGCGTCGAAGGCCGCGAGGGCCTGCGGCACTGACAGGCTGTTGAGGGCGCTGAGCACCGTGCTCATGTCGCCACTGGCGCTGCCGGACGCATTTTGCAGCGCATTGGAGGCCGACTGCTGGTTGGGCGTCATGCCGGGCAGGTTGTTGTAGCCGGTGCTGTTGCGGGCCAGGGTCAGGTACACATTGTTGGGGTCGTAGGTGAGCGACGGCGTCAGAAACGCCAGGTTGGTCGTGAGCCCGCTAAAGACGCCGGTGCGCCCGCCTGTTGCATTGAGGATGGTGTACTGCGTGGTCGGCGAGTAGGTGCCGGCGCTGGCCAGCACGTTGACCGTGCCGCCGTTGATGGTCAGCGTGCCGGTGGCGTTGGTGCGGTCGTTGCTGCCGGCTGCATCGACCTCCACGCTGTAATTGGAGCCAGCATTAAAAGTCAGGTTGCCGACGACGGTGAGTGTGCCGATGGAATTGCCGGGCGCCAGCGTGCCGCCCGACTGGATGGTGGTGTTGCGCACGGAACCGGTGCCGCCCAGCGTGCCGCCGTTCAGCACCTGCACGGCAGAGTTGGTCAGGCTGCCGTTGACCGACAGCGTGCCGCCGCTGACGGCGGTGGTTCCGCTGTAGGTGTGGGTGCCGGAAAGGGTGACATTGCCGGTGCCGCTTTTGACCACATTGCCGGTGCCGCTGATGACACCGGCAAATGTGCCGTTGCCCGCCTGCGAGAACTCCAGGTTGGCGTTGGTGGTGATCAAGCCCCGCAGGTTGGCGGTAGTGCCGCGCAAGGTGCCGCCATTGATGGTGGTGCCGCCTGTGTAGGTGTTGGCGCCAGAAAGAATCACCGTGCCAGTGCCTTCCTTGACCAGCGTGCCGCCTCCATTGATGGAGCCTGCAAAGGTGCCGTTGGTGGCCTGGTCGAAGGTCAGCACGCCGTCGTTGCTGATGGCTCCCTGCAGGCTGGTGGTGGTGCCGGCCAGGCGGGCATTGGTTCTGATGAAAGTGCCGCCGGTGTAGCTGTTGGCGCCCGTCAGTACGGTGGAGGAGCCGCCGATAGCGAATACCTCGACCCACCCGCTGCCGCTGATTGCGGGGGAGAAGATGTAGGGGGTGGCGTCGTCTTGGTTGAACTTGATGCTGGAGCTGGCATTGCCGAAAACCACGGCGCCAGCATCCAGGGTACCGCTGGGCCCGATGTTGCCGATGACCAGCGTCCCGGTGCCCACATTGCCCAGATGCAGGGTGCGGGTGCCGCCTACCGTCACGGTGGCGCCGGTGCGGATGCCCAGGAGCCCGTCTCCATTGTTGCCAACAATGAACTGGTCGCCCGCAGCCAGGCTGGGGGGAGACACGTTCAAGCTGGCGCCGGCGCCGCCGATGAGGATCTGCCCTCCGGTCGCCGTGTCGCCCACGCTCAGCCGCGTGGCCGTGACGCTTCCATTAATCAACAGGGATCCTGCGTTACCCGGCGCTGGCGTGGTGCCCAGCAGGAGCGTGTCGGCGGCCAGGGTGCCGCCAGCGTGGACGACCACCTGGCCGTCTCCCTCCACTTGCAGCGTGCCCACCTGGCCAGCCCCGGTAACGTCCACCTGCTGGTTCGTCGGAACCCTTGCCACGCTGGCGGCGGTCGGCGTGCCGCCACTCCAGTTGGCCGCGTCGTTCCAGTCCTGGGTGCCTGCGGCCGAGAAATCGTTGGTGGCCTGGGCATGGCCGGCATGCGGTGCCATGGCCAGGCCGGCGAATGCCAGCGCCAGGCCAAGTGGCTTGAGGGGAAAGTGCAGGCGGGAATTCATGCGGGCCGGTTTTGGGGTGAGGGTTCAAGCCGTGCCGGTCAACGGAACCCAAAGACGATTGCCCCGCCAGAGGACATCGCGATTTCGGCTGCAGGCGCAGTTAATAAGTTAGCTAACATTTTTTAACGTATGCCTCGCAGTAACTACGCCCTCCGGGAAGAGCTCTGTACGGGTGTGATGTCCATGTTTTGACTTTGCTTCACGTTACATTTTTTTGCAAGTAGGTCGTTTGAAGACTTATGACACCCTGAGTGCCAAATAACAGAACTAAAGAATTAATTTAATCCTGCGGCGTTCACAGGAGGGGGCCGGACGCTGGCTTGCAGCCAGAAAAAAGCGGCGCACACGCCGAAAATCGCGCCGCAGGGCACCGGATCCGGGTCATTCAGTGTGCTGTTGTGGTGTCGGCGTTGCGTACTGGCCACACTACAGCCGGGAACTGCCGCGGTTTGATCCGGTCGCCACGGCTGCTATCAAATAGCTAGCTCCTCGCGCCCGTGCTTATTGGCCAAAATGCGAGTTTGAAGGGTAAAAATGCGTGCTGGAGAAGCCTGCTGCACTAGCGCTGGCGCCCGATGGCGATTTCCGCACCCAAAACGGCCTGTTTTGGGCATTAAAAATAACGCTAACTCAATGCTGACCAGCGCGAGCAGCTATGATTTTTATAGCGCTGTTTGGCCACCTCCCTCCTCGGGATAGCCAGGCCGGCCAGTCCTTTGGGTGGGTCAGGGACTCAGGCCAGGAAAGCCTTGTCAGCCGCACGCACCAGCACCTGGCGCAACCACGCATGCGCGCTGCGTTGCTGCGAACGCCGGTGCCACAGGGTGTCTACGTGCACCGGTGACACGTCAAACGGCAGGGGGCGCAGCACCAGCTGGTCGGCGATCCCGGTCACCCCGACGAAATGCCGCGGCAGCACGGTGAGCAGGTTGGAGTTGGCCACCACCCGCCCCGCCGTGAAGAACTGGTTGACGGTCAGCACCACATGCCGCTCCCGGCCCAGGGAGGCGAGGGCTTCATCGACGAAACCATAGGGGCGGCCCGAGAAGCTCACCAGCATGTGGCGCGCCGCGCAGAACTTGCTCAGTGTGAAGGGGCCGGTGGCCAGCGGGTGGTCTTTTCGCATGACGCAGACGTATTCGCCGTCATACAGCCGCTGGTGCAAAAAGGGCAAGGGTTCGCCGCTTTGCGCCCCGGCCGTCAGGTCGGCCAGCACCGAGGGAAAGTAGCCGACCGCCAGGTCGCACAGCTCCTCGTCCAGCAGGCGCCGCGGGTCGCGGGTGGTGAGCGGAATCACGCGGATTGAGACACCGGGCGCTTCCTGGTCCAGTGTTTCCACCAGGCCGGGAATCAATTCGGCTGCGGTGGCGTCGGCCATCGCCAGCACAAAGATGGTGGTGGCTTCGCCGGGCACGAATTCGTTGGGCACCAGCGACTCCTGCAGCTGCTGCAGGGCTTCGCGCACAGCCGGCCAGATCGCCACGGCGCGCGGGGTGGGCGCCATGCCCTGGCCGCTGCGCTGCACGAGCTCGTCGCCCAGGGTCTCACGCAGCCGGCGCAGGGCATTGCTGACGGCCGGCTGCGTCAGCGACAGGTTGCGCGCCGCCCGGGTCAGGCTGCGCTCGGCCATCACTTCGTCAAACACGCGAAGCAGGTTGAGGTCCAGGGTCCGGAAATTGAGGGGGGTCAAGGGCTTGGGGCGGGTGTTGAGGGGTGAGAAGAAGGCGAAAAGAGGGCGGAATGCCTCAGGTTATCACCAGTATGAATGAATCACATCATAAAGATAAAGTTGAATAACATCAGTGATAACCCTAACATCCCCTTACCCGCTGCAATTTTGGTTCAGCGGAGTTAACCCAAAGGGAGTTCACCATGACCAGCTTCGTCAATATCAAATATTCCACACAGCACCCCGGCGTTGTCCGCGCTGAGTCGGCCTTTGGTGCCGTACGCCAGCTGAGCGGTGCTTTCTCCGGCACCCGCGGGTTGGCCACGCTGCTGTTGTCGGCTGTTGCGGCCGCCGTGATGGTGGTGGCTTATCAGGTGATGGACAGCGTCGCCGAAGGCCACTTGCTGGTCTTGTGGATCGGCCTCTGGGCTGTCGCTTTTGCCGTACTGGCGATTTTCGCCGGCGCTGCGCGCAATGCAGCCGTCAGCCTCAAGGTTGGCCTGGACGCCTGGTCACGCAGCCTGGCTGAAGCCCGCGCCGACCAGCGCCTGTGGCAAGCCGCCAAGAACGATCCCCGCGTGATGGCCGACCTGCAAGTTGCAATGGCTCGCCAGCAAGTCGCCGTTGAAGAGGCTGTTGCTGCTCCCGCAGCCGTGGTGTCCGCTCCGGCCGGCCTGACACAGCGCGCCCTCCGCCTGGGCGGTGCAGAACTGAAGGCTTTCCTGCGCAGCCAGGCCGACACGAAAGTCGTCGCTGCCGAAGCCGTGGCTGATGAGGTATCTGCTCCAGCCGGTCTGTCACAGCGCGCCCGCCGCCTCGGTGGTGCGGAACTGCGGGCTTACCACCGCAGCTACATCTAAGCGCCGGGCGCCGCTCTTCGCAGCGGCCCACAAAAAAAGCCACCGGATCGGTGGCTTTTTTTTGCCTTGGCGCAGTCAATGCACCAGGAATGAGGCATACCGCAGGTTGTGCGACACGCCCCGCGCGTGGCGTGCCGGTCAGGCGGCCAGGCGGCGCTCAATCGCGGCTTTGGTCTCCTCCAGCTCTTTCGGCAGGTGATGTTCGAGTTGCTTGAACAGTTCGGCGTGCAGTTCCAGCTCTTTTTGCCAGGCGGCCTTGTCGATGCTGGTCACGGTCTTGAACTGCTCAGCGGTGAAGTTCAGGCCGGTCCAGTTCATGTCTTCGTAGCGGGGGCTGAAGCCGGTGATGTGCTCGACGCCCTGGCCCTTGCCTTCGATGCGGTCGATCATCCACTTCAGCACGCGCATGTTTTCGCCATAGCCGGGCCAGACAAACTTGCCGTCTTCGCCCTTGCGGAACCAGTTGGCCGTGAAGATCTTGGGCAGCTTGGCGCCGGAGGCTTCCAGCTTCTGGCCCACATTGAGCCAGTGCTGGAAGTAGTCGGCCATGTTGTAGCCGGCAAACGCGATCATCGCGAACGGGTCGCGACGCACCACGCCAACCTGGCCGGTGATGGCGGCTGTGGTTTCCGAGCCCATGGTGGCTGCCATGTACACGCCTTCCACCCAGTTGCGGCCTTCGGTGATCAGCGGCACGGTGTTGGAACGGCGGCCGCCGAAGATAAAGGCGTCAATCGGCACGCCGGCAGGGTCGTTCCAGGCCGGGTCCAGCGCCGGGTTGTTGGTGGCGGCCACGGTAAAGCGTGAATTGGGGTGGGCGGCCTTGGCGCCGGTTTCCTTGGCGATTTGTGGCGTCCAGTCCTTGCCTTGCCAGTCGATCAGGTGCGCCGGCAGTGCCTTGCCGGGGGCGTCCTGCTCCATGCCTTCCCACCAGACGTCGCCGTCGTCGGTCAGGCCGACGTTGGTGAAGATCACGTCGCGGTCCAGGCTGCGCAGGCAGTTGGGGTTGGTCAGCATGTTGGTGCCGGGCGCCACGCCAAAGTAGCCGGCTTCCGGGTTGATCGCGTAAAGGCGCCCGTCTTTGCCGGGTTTGATCCAGGCGATGTCATCGCCGATGGTGGTGACTTTCCAGCCTTCAAAGCCCGCCGGCGGCACCAGCATCGAAAAATTGGTCTTGCCGCAGGCCGAAGGGAACGCGGCCGCAACGTGGTATTTCTTGCCTTCAGGCGAGGTCACGCCCAGGATCAGCATGTGCTCGGCCAGCCAGCCCGGGTTGCCGGAGCCGTCTTGCGAAGCGGCGCGGCCCATGTTGGAAGCAATGCGCAGCGCAAAGCATTTTTTGCCCAGCAGGGCATTGCCGCCGTAGCCGGAGCCATAAGACCAGATCTCGCGCGTCTCGGGGTAATGCACGATGTATTTGGTCTTGTTGCAAGGCCACTTCACGTCTTTCTGGCCTTCGGCCAGCGGTGCGCCCACGGTGTGCACGCAGGGGACGAATTCGCCGTCGACGCCCAGTACGTCAAACACGGCTTTGCCCATGCGCGTCATGATTTTCATGTTGACGGCCACATAGGGGCTGTCGGACAGTTCAATGCCGATATGCGCAATCGGCGAGCCGAGCGGGCCCATGCTGAAAGGCACCACATACATGGTGCGGCCCTTCATGCAGCCGTCAAACAGGGGCTCCAGGGTGGTGCGCATTTCAGCGGGCGCCATCCAGTTGTTGGTCGGGCCGGCGTCTTCCTTTTTGGCCGAGCAGATGAAGGTGCGGTCTTCTACACGGGCCACGTCGGTCGGGTCGGAGCAGGCCAGGAAGCTGTTCGGCCGCTTGGCTTCGCTCAGCTTTTTGAAGGTGCCGGCGTCGACCAGCTGCTGGCACAGGCGCTGGTATTCGGCGTCGCTGCCGTCACACCAGTAAATGTTGTCGGGCTTGCACAAGGCCACCATGTCGGCAACCCAGGCAATCAGTCTGGCATTCTTGACGTAGGGGGGCGTGTTGAGGTTAAGCCCTTGCATCGCGGGGTGGTTCATCGAAAAAACTCCAAAGTTAAAAAGCGTTATTTCGGGAAACGTCGCGCGGCAACCTGGGCGGTTGCGCTGCTCAGACGTTTGCCGGAATAAGGCTTGGAAGCTTCCCTTTGCACAACAAACAGGTCCCGGTCGGCGGGCGGTGCGCAAGCTTCAAAAGTGCTGCGGCGCAATGATAAAAAAGCGGCGGCGTGAGGCTGCTTTTTCATCTTCCACGGGTCGGCCAGTCAATTCATTTTAAGAAGATCGGCGCGAGTTACCTGTAAGTTACAGGCAAAAGTTATGCATAACCTGCATGAGGTTATGCATAGACTGTGCCGAGGTTCCGGCAGTCATGACATCGGGGTGAAGAATGCCCGGACGGGGCATTTCGGTCCGCAGTTTCAGGGCGGTTCTTTGGTGAACAGCCTGAGGGGGCTGGGAGGTGGGGTGGGAAGAGAGGTGGAGAAGAGGGCGCGGAGCCCGGAAACAAAAAAGTCCGCAAGATGCGGACTTTTGGGGTGAAAGCGGGGGCTTTCAGGCCATGTAGATGGCGATAAACGCCAGCAGGAACATCAGCACGCCGCCCACCACGGGCAGAACAATGGGGATCAATGGAACGATGGCTTCAACGGCATCCTGCTCCTGGGCGGGCGTGGCGCTGTCGTGGGCTGCATTGGTGGTGTGGCTGGCTGGACTGGACATGGGGTGATTCCTGAAATGCTTGAGAGTCTTGGCAGATTTTACCTGCATGAAGATGGTTACATGAAGATGCAGGTGACAAAGATGCCCGGCGCCTGGCTTGCGGTACCCTTTGCCATGCTTATTTGTGGAAGGAATGCATGAAATCCCCAGCCCATTTCGCGCCTCAGCAGCGGTTCCGTTTTTTCCCGGCCGGTGCCGCCTTGTCCGCCCTGGCCCTGTTGTCGGCGTGTGCTTCCAGCGGTCCCAACAGCGCCTCGGCAAAGCCAGTGCTGTATCCCAACGCCACCCTTAACCGGGTAGGTGACGCGCAAGGTCAGGCTGAGGCCAGCGCCTGCATGTCACGGGCCTCGGCCGCCGGGCTCAGCCCGTCGCAAAGCACCAACGAAGTCGGCCGGCGTGCCGGTGAAGGCGCAGCCGTCGGGGGTGTGGCTTCGGCGGTGGGCGCGCTGATCACCGGGCGCGGCGGGGAAGGCGTGCTGCGCTCCGGCGCCGCAGGTGCGGCCGTGGGCGGCTCTGCGGGTGCGGTGTCGGGCGCGTTTCACAACGACAAACCCAACAGCACCTACCGCAGCTTTGTGCAGCGCTGCCTGAGTGAAAAGGGTTTTGAGGTGATTGGCTGGAACTAGGGGCTTAGCTTAGTGCTGCTCTGAAGCCTCAAAGCCGGCCATATTCAGTGCCGCCAGCACCTGCTGGATATGGTCGCGCCCGCGTGTCTGGATCACCAGCTCGATCTCCACGTTCTGGGCCGACAGCATGGTGAAGGCACGCTGGTGATGCACCTCATCGATATTGGCCCCGGCGTCGGCCACGGTGGCGGTGATCTTGGCCAATGAGCCCGGAATGTCGCGCACGCTGACCTTGATGCGGGCCAGGCGCCCGGCGCGCACCATGCCGCGCTCGATGATGGCTGCCAGCAGCAGCGGGTCGATGTTGCCGCCGCACAGCACCAGGCCGATTTTTTTACCCGCAAAACGCTCCGGGTACTTCAGCAGCGCCGCCAGCCCGGCCGCGCCGGCACCTTCGACCAGGGTTTTCTCAATCTCGAGCAGCATGACCATGGCCTGCTCGATATCTCCTTCTTCTACCAGCACCAGGTCGTCGACCAGTTTCGCGATGATGGCCTGTGGAATGACGCCCGGTGTTCCCACCGCAATGCCTTCGGCAATGGTGCTGGTGCCCTGTGGGTGCTGGGTACCCTTGATGGCATTGACCATGCCGGGAAAGCGCGAGGTCTGCACGCCGATGACTTCAATGCCGGGTTTGAGGGCTTTGGCCGCTGTGGCCATGCCGGCAATCAGGCCGCCGCCCCCTACGGCGATCACCAGCGTTTCCAGGTCGGGAACCGCGTGCAGCATCTCCAGCCCCACCGTGCCCTGGCCTGCGACGATGGCTTCGTCGTCGTAAGGGTGCACGAAGACCAGGCCCTCCCGCCCGGCCAGCGTCAGCGCGTGGGTGCGTGATTCGTCCAGCGTATCGCCGTGCAGCACCACTTCGGCGCCAAAACCCCGGGTACGTTCGATTTTGACGCCCGGCGTGAAGCGCGGCATCACGATCACCGCCCGTATGCCCAGCCGTTGTGCGTGGTACGCGACGCCCTGGGCATGGTTACCCGCACTCATCGCGATCACGCCGCGGCGCCGCTCGTCGGCTGAGAGCTGGGCCAACTTGTTACAGGCGCCGCGCTCCTTGAAGGACGCGGTGTACTGCAGGTTCTCGAACTTCAGGTAGATCTGCGCGCCCGTCAACTGGGAAAGCGTCTTGGACTCCACGCAGGGCGTATCGAGCAGGTGGCCCTGCAGGCGCTGGGCGGCTTGTTCTATATCTTTGAGACTGAGCATGGGAATTCCTCTGCGGGGCTATGGTGGGATTGTGCGGGATCATCTTTGCGCATCTTCGCAGGAGTTTCTGTGGTGCATTTCACACGTGGGGGTACAAGTAGCGTCTTCCATGATGCTTCAAGCTGCGTTATGGTGGAGTCTCATTGAACCAGGTCGCATCTGCGGTGCTCATAGCCAGTGAGGCGCCGGTCTTGAAGCAGGGTATCTCACAGGCATGTCTACCAACCGAGTATTTGCAAAGGGAGGTTTGTCCATGAGCAAGCGTTCCGTTAGCGAGCAGCAGTGGCTGCTGTCCCCCGGGCTGAAAGAGGCGCCGGTACTGGACCTGATGTGCTCGCATTTCGTGCTGACGCTGGCGGCAAGGCAAGGCGCCAAGTTCAATGTACGCCGCGACCTCAACAGCCTGCTCTCGCTCTCGGGCCGGCATCTTGTGTGGCCCCTGCCGGCGGTGCAGCGGTTGCGCGAGTTTCTCGGCCGCCGCTGCAAGGACAACGAGTTCTGGCGCGGCCATGAAAGCCTGACTGACGCCGAGTTCATGGCGCGCCACGGCGCCTGGCGCGGCCCCTACGAAGAAGGCACGTTGTTCTTCTACCTCGATGAGCATGCGAAGGACCAGCCCAAGGACTTGCTCTCGGTGTTGGCCGCCACCGGCGAATGGCTGACCCAGGCGCTCAAGAAACAATCCACGCTGGTCGAGAAAAACATCGATGCGCTGGCGAACCTGCTGCAGCTCAACCGGGCCGAGCGTGCGCTGCTGCTCTACGGAACCCTGGCACGCTACCAGCGCGACCTGCGCTCCCTGCTGGTGGAGTTCAAGGTCAACAATGCGCCAGAGGCCTATGCCGCCATTGCCGATGTGGCCGGCGTGAAGGCGCCGGAGGTTGCTGAAGCGCTGCGCGCCGGCTCGCGCCTGGAGCGCATCGGCATGGTCGAGAACCTGATTTCCGAGCACAACATTACCGACCTCGCCGACCTGATGAAAGTGAGTGAAAAACTGCCGCCCGTCCTGATGCGCGAGTACCGAGACCAGAACGAGCTGATGGCGGTGTTCACCCGGCCGGCTGCCCACAGCAGCCTGGGCCTTGCAGACTTTGCCTTCGTGCAGGAGGACGCTCAGGTGCTGGTGTCGCTGCTGCGCAATGCGGTTGCCGGCAAAGAGCATGGCGTGAATGTGCTGCTGTACGGCCCCCCGGGCACCGGCAAGACCGAGCTGGCCAAGGTCGTGGCGCAAGCCGCCGGCCTGGACCTGTTCGAAGTTGAATATGCCGACCGCGACGGCAACTCGCTCAGCGGCCGGGACCGCTACCGTTCGCTGCAAATCGCCCAGGTCTTCCTCAAGGGCAGCACGCACTCCGCCTTGTTGTTTGATGAGGTCGAAGATGTGTTTCCGCCGATTTCCAGCGAAGCCGCGCAACTGATGGCACGCTCCGAACAATTGCCTGTACCTGCCAGCGGGTCAGTGAGTGGCAAGGCCTGGGTCAACCAGATTCTTGAATCCAACACCGTGCCCACCCTGTGGGTCACTAACCGCATCGAGCAGATCGACCCTGCTTTTCGCCGGCGCTTTGCCTACCACCTGGAACTCAGGTCGCCGCCGCCGGGTGCTCGTGAAGGCCTGGTACGCAAGACACTGGAAGGTGTTCAGGTGAGCGATGCCTTTGTGGCCAAGCTGACGGCCCGCAAGGGCCTGACGCCCGCGCAGATACGCACGGCTGTCCGGTTTGCGCGGCTGGCCAGCGCGCCTGAGGACGCGGTGGACGCGCAGGTGGACGCAGAAGGCATGCAGGCCATCCTGTCCGGCGGGCGGCCGCTGTTGATGGAGTCGCTGATTGAGCGCCAGCTCAAGAACGCCGATGTGGCGCTGGGCAACAGGGCGGAAACTTCCGGCCGGCGCAACGCGACGACCTACGACCTTTCCATGCTCAATGTCGAATCCCGGTTCGAGGTACCGCGCATCGTCGAGGCACTGAAAAGCCGAAGCCATGGCAGCCTGTGCTTTTACGGCCCGCCGGGCACGGGGAAAACTGCGCTGGCTGAGCACATTGCCAAAGCACTGGATTTGCCGCTCATCATCAAGCAGGCCAGCGACCTGATGAGCAAGTATGTAGGTGAAACCGAGCAGAACATGGCGGCGATGTTCCGCGAAGCCGAAGCGGAAAAAGCCGTACTGCTGCTGGATGAAGCGGACAGCTTCCTGCAGGACAGGCGCGGCGCCCAGCGCACCTACGAAGTGACCGAGGTCAACGAAATGCTGCAGGGCATGGAGCGCCATGCGGGTATCTTCATCTGCACCACCAACCTGCTCGAAAGCCTGGACCAGGCAGCGCTGCGGCGTTTCACCTTCAAGATCAAATTCATGCCGCTGACTCATGCGCAGCGTGAGCAGATGTTTGTCACCGAAGCACTTGGAGGCGATGCCGACCGGCTTGCGGCCCCGCTGCAGGAGAGGCTTGGCAAACTGGTGCAGCTGTGCCCGGGTGATTTCGCGGCCGTGAAGCGGCAGGTGGATATTCTCGCGGCAGAGTTTTCCAGCGAGGAATTTTTGGCCCAGCTGGAGGCGGAGCACCGCATCAAGCCCGAGGTACGGGAAGGGCGGGCCATGGGGTTCATGCAATAGGAACAGGCGCTGTTACAGACGCTCCGTCAGGGCCGGATTGCTATCAAAAAAATAGCTGCTTGCGCCCGTCACTATTGGTCTGAGGCCTGATTTTTATACGCAAGCCAGGTTGGCTTCGTTTTTACGCCGCACGTCTTCGCTGACCTTCAGCTGTGCCTGCCGCACGATGCGGCCGCCTTCAATCCACAGCAATTGCCCGGGCTGCAGCTGTTGCCAGTCTTCATTGAGCGTCAGCGGCTGGGTGGCGACGACACACAGCCGGTCTTCCTGGACATTGGTTTGGGCAAAGTCGATGCTCAGGTCGGCGTCGACGAGCTTGGCGTGTGAAAACGGCCATTCCCGCACCAGGTAATACAGCCGTGTGGAGCAGTGCGCGAACAGGGCCTGCCCATTGGAGAGCAGGTAGTTGAATACGCCATACTCGCCCGTGCCTTCGCTCATGCTGCACAGGGTGTCAAACACGGTGTCGAGCGAGCAGGGTTCGCGCGGGCTGATGGCCTTGAGTTTTTCCATCAGGGCGCAAAAGGCGCGTTCGCTGTCGGTGGTGCCGACGGACTGGTAGTTGCCGCCCAGCGCCGGAAAGTAATTGATCAGGTCGCCGTTGTGGGCAAACAGCCAGTGACGGCCCCAGAGCTCGCGGGTGAACGGATGACAGTTCTCCAGGCGCTGTGGGTCGCCTTGCGTGGCCTTGCGGATATGGGACACGACATTGCAGGACTTGATGGCGTAGCTTTTGAGCAGCTCGGCCACGGGTGAGGTGGCGGCCGGCTGGCTGTCCATAAAAATGCGGCAGGCCTTGTCTTCAAAAAAGCCGATGCCGAAGCCGTCGCCATGGTGGTCCGTCAGACCGCCGCGTGCGGCAAAACCCGTGAATGAAAAGCGAAGGTCCGCGGGTTTGGCGGCATTCATTCCGAGGAGTTGGCACATTCCTCTAGTGTCCCAGAATCTTGGAGAGGAAATCTTTCGCCCGGTCGGTCTGCGGGTGGTTGAAGAAGTCCGTCGGCGTGTTCTGTTCAACAATCTGGCCCTGGTCCATGAAGATCACGCGGTCGGCGGCCGCCTTGGCAAAGCCCATTTCATGCGTCACGCAAAGCATGGTCATTCCCTGGTCGGCCAGCGAGATCATCACGTCCAGCACTTCCTTGATCATTTCAGGATCCAGTGCGGATGTCGGCTCGTCAAACAGCATGATTTTCGGCGTGAGGCACAACGCGCGCGCAATGGCTACCCGCTGCTGCTGGCCGCCTGACAGCTGCAGGGGATACTTTTGCGCCTGCTCAGCGATGCGCACCCGCTCGAGCTGATGCATGGCCCGCTCGGTCGCCTCCTTTTTGGACAGGCCCGCCACCCAGGTTGGCGACAGCGTCAGGTTTTCAAGCACGGTCAGGTGCGGAAACAGGTTGAACTGCTGGAACACCATTCCGACCTGCCGGCGCACGGCATCAATTGCCTTGATGTCGTCGCCGAGGACGGAGCCGGCCACAGTGAGCTTGCCTTCCTGGTAGTCCTCCAGCGCATTGATGCAGCGGATCATCGTGGATTTGCCCGAACCGGACGGCCCGCAAATCACCAGGCGCTCGCCCTGCTGCACATCCAGCTGCAGGTCGCGCAGCACATGGAAATTGTTGCCGTACCATTTGTTGACTTTGTCAAAGCGGATGATGGGATCACTCATGTTGGTCCTTGTTTTTGTCAGCGGGCCTTGCCCACAGCCAGCCGCCGCTCTATCCAGAGGCTGTAGCGGGACATGGCGAAGCAGCAGGTGAAGTAAATCGCGGCGATAAAGAGGTAAGCCTCAATCTTGAACGGCCGCCAGTTCGGATCGGACCCGACCGCCAGCGACAGGGCCCCGGTGAGTTCATACAGGGACACGATGGTCACGAGGGAGGTGTCCTTGAACAGCGAAATGAAGTTGTTCATGATGCTGGGTACCACCGTACCCAGGGCCTGCGGCAACACGATCTTGATCTGCGTCTGCCAATAGCCCAGGCCCAGGCTGGCGGCCGCCTCGGTCTGGCCCTTGGAGAGGGACTGCAAACCGCCCCGGACGATTTCCGCCATATAGGCCGCAGCGAACAGCGTGATGCCGACTATCACCCGGATCAGCACGTCAGGCGATTTGCCGATGGGCATGAACAGCGGAAACATGAAGCTGGCCATGAACAGCACGGAGATCAGCGGCACGCCGCGAATCAGCTCGACGTAAATGACGCACAGGGTCTTGATGGCGGGCATGTTGGAGCGCCGCCCCAGCGCCACCGCCACCGCAATCGGGAAGGCGATCGTCATGGAGATGACCGTCAGCATCACGGTCAGCGGCAGGCCGCCCCACTGGTCGGTGGACACTTTGGATAGCCCGAACATGCCGCCACTCATGAGCGTGAAGAACGCCGTCAGGACCGCGATCCAGATCAGTCCCAGCCAGGGTTTCCAGAACCAGCGGCTGCAGCTGGCAACCACCAGGCCCAGCAGCAAAAAGGTTGCCAGCTCCGGCCGCCAGTGCTCTGTCAGGGGGTAGCGGCCCAGCAGGATGATGCGGGCTTTTTCGTTGATCACGCCCCAGCATGCGCCTATGCCGCGTGCGGCCTGGCAGGCATCCGCGTCGGCGGCGGTCACGGCATTGAACACCGCCCACCGAAGGGCCGACGAGGCGGCCCACAGCAACAGGGCGATGACCCCGACCGACACCAGCGCATTGCCGACGCTGGAAAACAGGTTGTTGCGCAGCCAGGGGCCCGGGCCCTCCATCTTGATGGGGGCGGGGCGCGGCGCGACGGGAACAAAGGTCTGGTTCATGTCAGCGTTCCTTGATGGCGGCGCGGCTGTTGAACCAGTTCATCAGCGCAGAGGTGGCCAGCGATGTGGTGAGGTAGATCAGCATGATGATGGCAATGCATTCGACGGCGCGGCCGGTCTGGTTGAGCGAGGTGTTGGCAATCGACACAAGGTCGGGGTAGCCCACGGCAACGGCCAGTGACGAATTTTTGGTGAGATTCAGGTACTGGTTGGTCAGCGGCGGGATGATGACCCTCAGCGCCTGGGGCAGCACCACCAGGCGCATGGAGTGGCCGCGCGAGAGTCCCAGCGATGCGCTGGCCTCGTGCTGGCCCAGCGAGACAGAGGCAATGCCGGCGCGGACCACCTCCGCCACAAAGGCCGAGGTGTAAAGCACCAGCCCGAGCAGCACCGCCAGGTATTCAGGCGACAGCGCGCCACCGCCCTCCACCTGGGTTTCCGTCAGTTTCGGCAGGTTCCATTCGGAAGGCGCACCACCGGCCAGCCAGCCCAGGAGCGCACCGGCCGCGACCAGCCCCAGCACCACCCACAACACGGGACGCGCATGGCCGGTCTGGTCAAAGTGGTGGCGTGCCCGGCGCGCATAAACAAACCCCGCCACACCACCGGCCGCCATGCCGACGAGGGCCAGCGTCTGCCCGAGATGCCACACCGGAAAGGGGTAAGACAGGCCGTTCTTGCTGATATACACCAGGCTGCCGATATGCAGGGCCTGGTCAATGGCCGGCAGGTATTCCGTGAACAGCAGGTACCACATCAACAGCTGCAGCAGCACCGGAATGTTGCGGAACATCTCGATATAGCCGTAGCACAGGCCGCGGATCAGGGCGTTTCGCGAAAAGCGTCCCACGCCCAGCAGGGTTCCCAGCACGGACGTGAGCACAATGCCCACCACGGCCACCCGCAGCGTGTTCACCAGCCCCACGAGAAAGGCTTTCCAGTAGGGATCGATCGAGTCGTAATTCAGCCAGCCTTCCCCGATGTCGAAACCGGCGGGTTGAAACAGAAAATCAAAGCCGCTCTGGATGCCGCGCGTCTTCATGTTGCTCATGGTGTTGCTCACGAGCAGCCACACGAGGAAGACGATCAGGCTGACGGCCAGGATCTGGTAGACAACGGCGCGCGCCTGCTTGCTGCGCCAGGAAAAAACTCTGCGCCGCAGCGCCGGCGCCGGCCGGGCGGGAATCAGGGAGTGCTCGGACATAAGGCGGTTACCCAAGTAAAACGGGCCACTCGTCAACGGATGGTTGCGAGCGGCCCGTTGCGTTCAGCGCATCGGAAGGAGTCGTTCAGCGCACCGGCATGGCGTACATCTGGCCGCCCTTGTTCCATTGGTTGTTTTGGCCGCGCGGCAGTGCCAGGGGCGTCTTGGGGCCGACGTTGCGTTCGAAGATTTCACCGTAGTTGCCGACGGCCTTGACGGCGCGAACCAGCCATTCCTTGTCCAGGCCCAGCAGCTTGCCGGTGTCCTCGCCGCTACCGGTCAGGCGCATGACCACCGGGTCCTTGCTTTCCTTGGTCATGGCATCGACATTAGCCTGGGTCACGCCGTATTCTTCCGCTTCGATCAGGCCGTAGATCACCCATTTGACAATGGCGAACCATTCGTCGTCACCGCGGCGCACCATGGGGCCCAGCGGCTCCTTGGAAATCAGCTCCGGCAGGATCAGGTGGTCGGCCGGTACTTTGGCTTCCTTGTTGCGCACCGAGGCCAGGCCGGATGCGTCCGTGGTGTAGGCCTGGCAACGGCCGGAGAAGTAGGCGGCGTTGACGGCTTCCTGCTTTTCAAACACGACGGGTTTCATGTTGAGGTTGTTGGCCTTGGAGAAGTCCGTCAGGTTTTTTTCCGTGGTGGTTCCGGACTGCACGCAGACGGTGGCGTTTTTCAGCTGCTTGGCGCTTTTGATCTTGCTTTTCACCGGGACCATGAAGCCCTGGCCGTCGTAGTAGGTGACGGCGGTCATGTGCAGGCCGAGCGAAGCATCTCGCGTCAGCGAGAACGTGGTGTTGCGCGACAGGACGTCAACTT
Source organism: Polaromonas sp. P1_E11 (assembly GCF_056405995.1). Classification (NCBI taxonomy): domain Bacteria; kingdom Pseudomonadati; phylum Pseudomonadota; class Betaproteobacteria; order Burkholderiales; family Comamonadaceae; genus Polaromonas; species Polaromonas sp. P1_E11. The sequence goes on along the minus strand of NZ_JBFUBA010000007.1, from coordinate 142,404 downwards.
CACCGGACTGCAGGGCGGTAAAGCGCTGCTGGGCGTTCAAGGGAACCCACTTGATCTTGCTGGCGTCGCCCAGCACGCTGGCGGCGACGGCTTTGCAGACGTCCACGTCGAGCCCGGTCCAGGCGCCGTTGCTGTCGGCAGAGGAAAACCCCGCCAGCCCGACGTTCACGCCGCAGATGACCTGGCCCCGTGCCTTGATGGCGTCCAGTGTCTTGCCGGCATGGGCAGGTGCCATGGCCGCAACAGTGAGGCCAGCCGCTGCAAGGGCGACAAGTCCATGTTTCTTTACGAGTTTGATCACAGGGATTCTCCAGTCAATAAGTAGGTCGACATCAGCACGAACCATGCCAATGGCGGATGCTAGCCCAACTATGGCGGGTACCTCTAAGGGCAAGCCCTTACTAGGCAAAGGCTAACCACGGCAAAAGATGCATAACCTTATGCGGGAATACGGCTGACAGGGAACCCCAATCATCCCCGGCACAATGGCCTTCTGACAGCTTGCTTGCGCCGGTGGTACCGCAGCCAGGCAAGTTCCGGGTGAGTCCATTGGTACGAATCTTGCGCCGCATTTCCGCAAGGGCTGAATTTTCTGCTCCGGCTTTTGTCGGGTTCTGATGGACTTGCCGTGGACCTCATCCCCCAAACCCGAGCGGCCCCCGTTGGAGCCTGCGGCCGGGTGAGGGGTTTCACGTCTTGATGCATGTTATGAAAGCTCAATAACAATGGCTTTTCTTGAAGACTTGCGGGTGGCGCAGGAAGGTGTCCTTTCCCTGGGCTTCTGGGCGCTGCAGGTGTACCGGCTGGGGCACCTGCGCTACCGCTTTCAGTCCAGGCTGGTGCGCTACCCGCTTGGGGCCCTGCATCTGGTCCTGGCCAAGCTGGCTGAAATGTTCTGCGGCGTCACGATCGGCGTTTCGGCCCAGATCGGGAGGCGCCTCGTCATAGAACATTCCGGCGCGATTGTGGTGCACGGCAAGGCCGTGATCGGGGACGACTGCATCATCCGCCAGGGCGTCACCATCGGCAACCAGCGCATGGACAGGCCGCTGGAGGCACCGCATATCGGCAACCGCGTCAATATCGGCGCCGGGGCGAAGATCCTGGGGGCTGTACGGATCGGGGACGACGTCGACATTGGCGCCAATGCCGTGGTGATCACGGACGTCCCCGCCGGAGCCCTTGCCGTGGGTGTGCCGGCCCGCATTATTTTGAGGAGCCGTGACGATGCTTCCTGAAGCCAGCGAAACGCCTTGCACGGTCAGCATCGTCATCAAGGCCCTGAACGAAGAAAAGCGCATCGTGGCCGCGGTGGAAAGTGCGCTGGCGGCCGTCCGGATGGTCGGTGGCGAGGTCGTGCTGGCCGACTCCTGCTCCAGCGACGGCACCGTGGCGCTGGCGTCTGCTTACCCCATCCGTATCGTGCAGCTGGCACGTGCCAATGAGCGCTGCTGCGGCATCGGCCCCCAACTGGGTTACCAGCATTCGGCGGGCGAATTTGTGTACATCCTGGACGGCGACATGGAAATGCTGCCCGGGTTTTTGCCGCAGGCGCTGGCCTTCATGCAGGCGCATCCCGACGTGGCCGGCGTGGGAGGGCAGGTCGTTGAAATGAATACCAGCAGCCTGGAATATGTGGCGCGCGTGGAGCGGGGTCTGGGCCATATGCAGGCAGGCATGGTGGACCGGCTGGACATGGGCGGCCTGTACCGCAGGGCCGCGGTGGAGCAGGCCGGGTATTTTTCAGACCGCAACCTGCACAGCTATGAAGAGTTTGACCTGGCGATGCGGCTTCACGCCAGGGGCTGGAAACTGTGGCGCCTGGGCACCGATTCCGTGCGGCACCATGGCCACGATGCGCCTCCCTATCAGTTGCTGGTGCGCCGCTGGCGCAGCCGCTACATCTGCGGCCTGGGCGAAGTGCTGCGCGCGGCCTGGGGCGAGTCTCACCTGGGTCTGGTGCTGACGCGGGTGCGCGAATTGCGCCTGTATGCTGCCGTACTGATGTGGTGGGCGGTGTTGCTCGCTGTTCTGGTGGTTCCCATGCCGTGGACAGCGCGCATCGGGGCCTTCTCCTGCATTGCAGCGGCACCTCTCCTGTTGATGACATGGCGAAAGCGCAGCGCCGCCAAGGCTGTGTTCTCGGTCGTGTCGTGGTGCTTTAACGCCGCTGGCCTGGTACGCGGGTTGTTGACACCGCAGCGCCCTGCGCGGGCCGCCATAGACAGCGTCGAAATCCGCAATACATCTGGCGCAACTTAAGCGGCCGGGCGGCCGGCACCGCACGGGAATCGGCCATCGGAAGCGAGGGCCTAATCCGCCCCAGCGCAGACGCGCAGCACTTCGGCCCCGTAGGCCTCGAGTTTTTTGACGCCGATACCACTGATGCCTTCGAGATCGGCAATGCCTTGCGGCGCGCGTTCTGCAATGGCTCGCAAGGTTGCATCATGAAAGATCACGAAGGCCGGCAGGTTGTGTTCGCGGGCGACTTCGGCGCGCCAGGCTTTCAGGCGGGCCAGGCGCTCCAGCGCACCGGCGTTGAGCGAGGCTTCGGCCATGCCTTTGGCGGAGGTCTTGGTGCCTTTTTTGGCACTGCCTTTGCGCCGTTCACCGGCGCCGGCCGACTGCTCGCGCAGCATCACGCTGACTTCGCCTTTGAGCACCTGGCGTGCATCAGGCAACAGCTGCAACGTGTTGAACGCATCGGGGTCGACCCGCACCATTCCCTTGGCGATCAATTGGCGTAACACGCCGCGCCACTGCACTTCGGACAGGTCGGCGCCAATGCCGAAGGTGCTGAGCTTGTCGTGGCCGTACTGCAATACTTTTTCGGTCGCCTTGCCGCGCAGGATGTCCATCAGGTGGCCTGCGCCAAAGCTGATGCCGCTGGCCTGCTGCACACGGTAGATGCAGCTGAGCATCTTGCGTGCGGCTTCCGTTGCGTCCCACACCGCCGGCGGGTTCAGGCAGTTGTCGCAATTGCCGCAGGGCTGGCTGTCTTCGCCGAAATAGCCCAGCAGGCTAACCCGACGGCAGCGCGTGTCCTCGGCCAGCGTCAGCAAAGCGTCGAGCTTGCCGCGCATGACCTGTTTGAACTCTTCGCTGGCAGCTTCGCTGGTGTCTATCATGCGGCGCTGGTTCACCACGTCCTGCAGGCCGTACGTCATCCAGGCGTTGGCGGGCAGGCCGTCGCGGCCGGCACGGCCTGTTTCCTGGTAGTAGCCTTCGATGTTTTTCGGCATGTCCAAATGCGCGACAAAACGCACATCAGGCTTGTCGATGCCCATGCCGAAGGCAATCGTCGCGACCATCACCATGCCTTCTTCGCGCAGGAAGCGGTCTTGCCGCTGTTGGCGCAGGGCGCTGTCCAGGCCCGCGTGATAGGCCATGGCCTTGAGGCCGGCGTCCTGCAGGGCCTCGGCAATTTCCTCCACGCGTTTGCGTGACTGGCAATACACAATGCCGGCTTCCCCGGCGTGTTCGCTTTCGATGAAACGCAGCAACTGGCGCGTCGCATCGGTTTTTTCGACGATGGTGTAGCGGATGTTCGGCCGGTCAAAGCTGCTGACAAACGCGCGTGCGTCTTCCAGCTTGAGCCGCTCGATCATGTCCTGCCGCGTTAGTGCATCCGCGGTCGCCGTCAGCGCAATACGCGGCACGTTCGGGAAGGTTTCGTGCAGCAGGCTCAATGACCGGTACTCGGGCCGGAAGTCATGACCCCACTGGCTCACGCAATGCGCTTCGTCAATCGCAAACAGGCTGAGCAGGCCACGTTCGTGGAGCGAGCCGAGCAGGCCTTTCATGCGCGGGGTGTTGATGCGCTCGGGCGCGGCGTAGAGCAGCGTCAGCTCATTGCGCAGCAATTGCTTTTCAAGCTGGCTGCTTTCTTCAAAGCTTTGCGTCGAGTTCAAAAATGCAGCGGACACGCCGGCCTCATGCAGGGCGCCCACCTGGTCGTGCATCAGCGCAATCAGCGGCGAGATCACGACAGTGACCCCGTGGCCGGCGTTTTGCCGCACGATGGCCGGGATCTGGTAACACAGTGATTTGCCTCCGCCGGTGGGCATCAGCACCAGGGCATCGCCGCCGCGCACCACGTGGTCCACGATGGCCTCCTGCGGCCCGCGGAAGCTGTCATAACCAAAAACCCGGCTGAGCACGTCCAGTGGTGTCGGCAAAGGCGCAGAAATGGGCAGTGAAGACAAGGTTTTAAGCCGGAAAATCGAAACGATGAAGAGGGGGTGCTATGAAAATAGTAGCTGCTTGCGCTGGTGGAATAAAGGCTGCGGGCCTGTTTAATGCATAAAAAGCAGTAAAAAACTGGCTACATCTGCTCCCAGGGCAAGCCATCAAACCGCCAGCCCGAGAGCGTGGAGCGTTGGAACTGTTCGTCGAGCTCACCTTCAAAGCCGTGCACCACATGCTGCACATCAGAAAAACCGGCCGCTTCCAGTGCCTTGCCGGCGTCCAGCGTGCGCTTGCCGGATCGGCAAATCAGCAGCACCGGCTGCGCCTTGCCGGCAGCCTCGCGCGCCACGGCGTCGGCGAACTTTTGCGGGTCCGGCTGCAGGTCGGGGTATTCGTACCACGGCACGTTGACCACGCCTGGGGGGCGGCCGACGTACAGCGACTCGATCTCCATGCGCACGTCCACAAACAGCGCGTCAGGATGTGCCTGCAGCCAGGTCCAGGCTTCTTTGGGTTGAAAGTTTTTCATGTTCAGGGCAATACCCCTATTGTCGTCTAACGCCCCCACGCTTTTCACTTCGTGTAATGCGCTGCCCCCCAAGGGGGCGCTGCGCTTGCGGCCCAGCAAAGCCGGTTCCGCGGCCCTTGCTGGTTGAAGAGAACCCATCGAAGTCTGCTGAAAAAGCTGCCGCGCCTTAAAATCGGGGCATGAAGCCAATCACCTACACCCGCGGGCAGCAGCTGCCGGCCATCCTGGAACAGCGCATCGCCATCCTTGACGGTGCGATGGGCACCATGATCCAGCGCTTCAAGCTCAACGAGGCCCAGTACCGCGGCGAACGCTTCAAGGATTTCCACAAGGACGTGAAGGGCAACAACGAGTTGCTGAGCCTGACGCGGCCCGACGTGATCCAGGACATCCATGAGGGCTACCTGGCTGCGGGCGCCGACATGATTGAAACCAACACCTTCGGCGCGACGACCGTGGCGCAGGCCGACTACGACATGGCCGACCTGGCCGTCGAGATGAACTACGAGTCGGCCCGCATCGCCCGTGCCGCCTGCGACAAGTTTTCAACGCCCGACAAGCCGCGTTTTGTCGTCGGCGCCCTCGGCCCCACGCCGAAGACGGCCAGCATCAGCCCCGACGTGAACGACCCGGGCGCGCGCAACACCAGTTTCGAGGAGTTGCGCAAGGCCTATTACGAACAGACGGAGGCACTGGTCAAGGGCGGCAGCGACGTGCTGCTGGTCGAGACCATCTTCGACACGCTCAACGCCAAGGCGGCGCTGTTTGCCATCGATGAGTACTTCGACAACTCCGGCGAGCGCCTGCCCTTGATCATCAGCGGCACCGTGACCGACGCTTCGGGCCGCATCCTGAGCGGGCAAACCGTGACGGCCTTCTGGCACAGCGTGCGCCATGCCGCACCACTGGCAGTCGGCCTCAACTGCGCACTGGGCGCCACCCTGATGCGCCCCTACATCCAGGAGCTGGCCCGCGTGGCGGGCGACACCTTCATCAGCTGCTACCCCAATGCCGGCCTGCCCAACCCCATGAGCGACACCGGCTTTGACGAAACGCCCGACGTGACGTCCCGCCTGCTGCGCGAGTTTGCCGAGGAAGGCCTCGTCAACATCGTGGGCGGTTGCTGCGGCACCACGCCGGATCACATAGGTGCCATCGCCCATGCGGTTGCGCCGGTTGCCAGCCGCTCCTTGCAGCGCGGTGTCTTCTACAAAGAGGCCGCCTGAGGGCAGCGCTGCCCGCATCACTTCCGGGTGATGCCCATCGGGCGGCTGAAAAAAGCCGCTTCCCGACCCCGATGCACGTGTAATCAATAAGTATGCATATGAAATGCCGTGCCGGCGATGCTCCGAAAAGTCATATTTCGCGGCTATAGTCAGGCCCCTTTGCCGAACCCTGTTTTCATTCTCCGGCGCTGCGCCCTGCAGCGTTGATGGTTCGGCAAAACAACGCAACGCAACATAACCAAGGAAATCATGAAGGTGGGTTTATTCATCAAGGCCGCAGCGGCATTCACGTTGGCGATGACGGCTTTCGCAGGCCATGCGCAGCTGTCGCCGCAAAAACCGGTGACGATCGTCGTTCCCTATCCAGCCGGCGGCCCGCTGGACAACGCTGCGCGCATCCTCGCCGAGAAGCTGCGCCCCCTGCTCAAAACCGAAGTCACGGTTGACAACCGGCCGGGGTCCGGCGGAAACGTGGGTGCGGCCCTCGTCGCCAAGGCGCCTGCAGACGGTCATACGCTGGTGATGGGGGCGGTGGCCACCCATGCCATCAACCCGTGGCTCTACCCGAACATGCCCTATGACGCATTGAAGGACTTCACGCCTATCACGTTGGTGGCGCGGGTGCCGAACGTGCTGGTCATGAATGCCGAAACGGCCAGGCGGCTGAAAATCAAGGACACCAAGGACCTGATCGCGTATGCGCGCAAGAACCCCGGCCGGCTGAACTATGCCTCCGGCGGCAATGGAAGCGCCGGCCACCTCGCGGGCGAGCTGTTTAAAAGCCTGGCCAAGATCAGCGTAGTGCACCTGCCTTCCAGCGGCTCGGCCCAGGCGCAGGCTGGCCTGCTGTCCGGCCAGACAGACCTGATGTTCGACAATCTGGCCTCTGCCAGCGCCAACATCAAGTCGGGCAAGCTGGTCGCTTTTGGTGTGACCACCATCAACCGCTCCAGCAGCTTCACGGAAATTCCGACCATTAACGACGTGTTGCCCGGCTTTCACATCAGCACCTGGTTCGGCATCTTTGGCCCGGCTAACCTTCCCAAAGCCACGGCAGACCAGCTTCAGCGGGCATTCGCCGACGCACTCAACACGCCCGATACCGCGGAAAAGTTTGCACGCATGAGCGCGACCCCCAGCCCCATGAGCTCCGCCGACTTTGCCTACATGGTGATGAAAGAGCACGCCGACTATGGACGCCTGATCAAGGTCGCCAAAATCAAGCTCGACTAAATCGAAAGGGCGGAAATGGCGGAAAGGGCGGCCAGCCTGGCGCCTTCCCGCTTTTTTGCCAGACGGAAATCAGCCCGGCATCAGCCGGTCGATTTCCTGCTGCATGGCTTGCACCAGCTGGCTGTACATCTTGAGTTTCTCGCTGGTGTCGCGCAACCGTTCGGCGATGCGCAGCGAAACGGCAAACATCAGTTTGGCCGCAGTCACCGGTTGCTCTTCCCCCATTTTTTCAAGCGCTGCGCGCGACAGCACGGCGCAGCTCACGTCGCTGCTGGCAGTGCATGATGCCAGCCGCGCCTGGCCGTCGACCAGGCCCATCTCGCCGATCAGGCTGCCGGGGCCCAGCACCGTGATGGTGACCGGCGTGCGGCGGCTGACCACAATGCTTTCGACCGTGACTTCGCCCTCGAGCAGCAGCACCATATAACCGGTATCGCTCTTGTCGCCTTCGCGGATGAAGGTCGTTCCCTCGGAAATCCTGCGCGGCGTCATGTAGCTGACGACGGTGAAGGCCTCTTCGGGCGTGAGCTGCATCAGGGCGGTTGGTGCAATCAGCAGCCTGGCGGCGAGCTCGGCCGTGCTGGAGCCTTCAATGACCCGCATGCGGTCTTTGGGACGCATGGACTCGGGCGCATCGGGCGTTCCCTTCTGTTTTCTGCCGAACAGGTTTTCAAACATGGTGGCTCCGGCTATCCCCTGGACTTTTGTTGGTATCTCTTGCAATTGGCGCAAGGATATGGCGCGGGCGGCGTTCAGCCCTTAAAATGATGGTAACCCAAGGAGCGTTGCAGCGAACACAAGCGTTCGTCAGGCTTGGGTTACAGGCGGCGGCTTCCGGCGGCCCCTGCAGCAACGACGCTCACCTTTGCCTCAAGGTGAGTCCGTGTCTGAAACTGAATCTTTACCCAATGTTCCCCCCATGAAGCTGTCCGGCCTGGAGCCGGTCGCCATCGGTGCGGGCACGCTGTTTGTCAATATCGGTGAGCGCACCAACGTCACCGGCTCCAAGGCCTTCGCCCGCATGATCCTCAATGGTGAATACGAGCAGGCGCTGGCCGTGGCCCGCCAGCAGGTCGAAAACGGCGCGCAGATCATCGACATCAACATGGACGAAGCCATGCTGGACAGCCAGGCCGCCATGGTGCGTTTCCTGAACCTGATCGCCAGCGAGCCCGACATCGCCCGCGTGCCCATCATGATCGACAGCTCCAAGTGGAGCGTCATCGAAGCCGGCCTGCGCTGCATCCAGGGCAAGGGCATCGTCAACTCGATCTCAATGAAGGAAGGGCTGGAGCCCTTCAAGCAGCAGGCCAAGCTGCTCAAGCGCTACGGTGCGGCGGCGGTGGTGATGGCTTTTGATGAAAAGGGCCAGGCCGACACATACGAGCGCAAGGTCGAGATCTGCGAACGCGCCTATCGCGTGCTTGTCGATGAGCTGGACTTTCCGCCCGAAGACATCATCTTCGACCCGAACATTTTTGCGATCGCCACCGGCATCGAAGAGCACAACAACTACGCGGTCGATTTCATCAACGCCACGCGCTGGATCAAGCAGAACCTGCCGGGCGCCAAGGTTTCTGGCGGCGTGTCCAACGTGTCCTTCAGCTTTCGCGGCAACGACCCGGTGCGTGAAGCCATCCACACCGTGTTCCTGTACCACGCGATCCAGGCGGGCATGGACATGGGCATCGTCAATGCCGGCATGGTCGGTGTGTACGACGACCTGGATCCGGTGCTGCGCGAGCGCGTCGAAGACGTGGTGCTCAATCGCACACCGGCCTACAAGTCCGGCGAGCCCGAACTCACGCCCAGCGAACGCCTGATCGAAGTCGCCGAAACCGCGAAAAGCGGCGCCAGGGACGACAGCAAGAAGAATGAATGGCGTGCCCTGCCGGTGCGCCAGCGCCTGTCGCATGCGCTGGTCCACGGCATGAACGAGCACATCGTGACCGACACCGAAGAGGTCTACCAGGAGATCCTTGCGGAGGGCGGTCGGCCGCTGCACGTGATCGAAGGCCCGCTGATGGATGGCATGAACATCGTCGGCGACCTGTTCGGCCAGGGCAAGATGTTTTTGCCCCAGGTGGTGAAAAGCGCCCGTGTGATGAAGCAGGCTGTGGCGCACCTGCTGCCCTACATCGAAGCCGAAAAGCTGCTGCTCGAAGCCGCCGGCGGTGACGTCAAAACCAAAGGCAAGATCATCATCGCCACGGTCAAGGGCGACGTGCACGACATTGGCAAGAACATCGTGACGGTGGTCTTGCAGTGTAACAACTTTGAAGTCGTCAACATGGGCGTGATGGTGCCCTGCCATGAAATATTGGCGCGCGCCAAGGTTGAAGGCGCCGACATCGTCGGGCTGTCGGGCCTCATCACGCCCAGCCTGGAAGAAATGCAATATGTGGCGGCCGAGATGCAGAAGGACGATCACTTCCGCATCAAAAAAATCCCGCTGCTCATAGGCGGCGCCACCACCAGCCGCGTGCACACTGCAGTCAAGATTTCCCCGCACTACGAAGGCCCGGTGGTGTATGTGCCCGATGCGTCCCGAAGCGTGAGCGTGGCGCAAAGCCTGCTGTCCGACCAGGCCGCCAGATACATCGAAGAGCTGTATACCGACTACGACAAGGTGCGCACCCAGCACGCCAACAAAAAGCAGGTGCCGATGTGGCCGCTGGCCAAAGCACGCGCCAATGCCACGTCGATGGACTGGGCCAACTACACGCCGCCCGTGCCCAAGTTCATTGGCCGTCGCGTGTTCAAGAACTTCGACCTGTCGGAGCTGGCCCAGTACATCGACTGGGGACCTTTCTTCCAGACCTGGGATCTGGCCGGGGCCTTCCCGGCCATCCTGAAAGACGAAGTCGTGGGTACTGAGGCTGTGCGCGTGTATGCCGACGCGCAGCGCATGCTCAAGCGCCTGATCGAAGGCCGCTGGCTCACCGCCAACGGCGTGATGGCGCTATATCCCGCCAACAGCGTGGGTGACGACATCGAGATCTACACCGACGAGTCGCGCAGCGAAGTGGCCATGACCTGGTACGGCCTGCGCCAGCAAACCGAAAAAACCGCGATTGACGGCGTGATGCGCCCCAGCCGTTGCCTGGCTGATTTTGTTGCGCCCAAGGTACTTGCTCCTGAATTGATAGCTGCTCGCGCCGGAAATGCGGGCGCTGCGGGCCAAAACACCTCAAAAATTCCGGATTACATCGGTCTTTTTGCCGTCACGGCAGGCATTGGCGCCGAGAAAAAGGAAAAGTACTTCCTGGATGACCACGACGATTATTCGTCCATCATGCTCAAGGCGCTGGCTGACCGCCTGGCCGAAGCGTTTGCCGAAAGCCTGCACCAGCGCGTACGCAAGGATCTGTGGGGCTATGTGCCGGCCGAGTCGCTGGACGGCGACGCGTTGATCGCCGAAAAATACCAGGGCATACGTCCCGCACCCGGCTACCCGGCTTGTCCGGACCACAGCGTCAAGAAAGAGATGTTCGAGTTGCTCAAAGCCGAAGAAATCGGAATGGCCCTGACTGAAAGCCTGGCCATGACGCCGGCCGCCAGCGTCAGCGGCTTTTACCTGAGCCACCCCGAGAGCACCTATTTCAATGTGGGCAAGATCGGCGACGACCAGCTGCAGGACTTGGCCAAGCGGCGCGGCCTCAAGGCCGAAGCGTTGCAGCGCCTGCTGGCGCCCAATCTCTGAAAGCCGGCTCACGGCCGGGCACAGGCCGTGAACGGTTCAGGGCCGCCGTTGCAATTCGCGTTTACGGCGACTTTGCCGGAAAATAACCTGCGTTTACATAAATACACAGCCGCCTGCCAAAGCGTGTTTACCTTCGCGGCATGGGAAACGTTGAACAACGACAGATGAAACCCCGTTGCGGGACCAATTGATTTCACAGAGGGAATTGCCATGAACACATCCACCGAAACACTCCAGCCGGGCCAGCAGGCTTCATCAGCCAGCAAGCCCTTGTGGGCCGCTGTCGGCATACTGGGAGTGGCCGTCCTGGCCATGGGCGGCACCATGATTTACCAGATGCGCAATCCGGTTACAGCGACCCCTGTGGCGCTTGCAGCACCGCAAGCCGCGCCGCAAGTGGCGCCACCCATGGCCGCGGCCAGCAATGCGGCGGACGACATGGCTGAAAAGCCGGTTGCCGCACCCGCCAAGCCCGCGCCCGTGCCGACCAAGAAAGTAGTCAAGCCGACGCCAAAACCGGCGCCTGCCCCGAGTTACGCGGGCATTTCGCCCGCGCCGGCCCCTTACCCTGCACCGGTCGCCGTGGCGCCGGCGCCTGTGTGCCATGTGTGCGGTGCGGTGGAATCCGTGACGCCGGTTGAGCGCTCCACCAAGCCGGCCGGCCCGGGGGTAGGTGCTGTGGCGGGTGGCGTGCTGGGCGCCGTACTGGGTAACCAGGTCGGCCATGGCGGTGGGCGTACGGCAGCCACCATCCTGGGCGCGGTGGGTGGCGGTTTCGCCGGCAACGCCATCGAAGGGCATGTTCGCAAGGAAACGGTCTACCAGGTCGGCGTGCGCATGGAAGACGGTTCGCAACGCATGGTAGAAGTTGCCCGTGCTCCCAGCGTTGGCAGCCGTGTGACGGTGGAAGGGTCGACCTTGCGGACCCAGGATGGCGCCAGCTACGGCCCCAAACCGCCGCCGGCCCCCGTGGTCACGCAGCAGCAATCTCCCGACTACAGCAACCGCTGATCTAGTCAGAGACCGGAAGGCGCGCAAGCTTCAGCGCGCCTGCTGGTGCGGGGCTTGCCCTGGTGAGTCTTCCTCCTGATGCCGCGCGGGATTCCTTCGCGCGGCACGATCCCTTTTATGCTTCGACGGTGCGATGCTTGGCGCTATGATGGCCCCGCCATCACAAGGAGGATCGCATGCGTCGTTTTTTTGTGGCCGTGCTGGTACTTGCCGGAAGTTTGCACGCCTTTGCGGCAGGACCCAAACCCGGACCAAACAACCTGGAATTTGCCGGCGCGCACGACCAGAACACGCCTGTACTGCTGAGCGCCGCCTCGCGCCCCGTGCCTTTTCGCGGCGCTGATGGGCGTGTGCACATCGACTACGAGCTGCAGGTCACCAATGCGCGGGCCGTGCCGGTCAAGCTGGTATCGCTGGAGGTATTGGATGCCGCTTCCGGCAAGGTGCTGACCACCGTCGCCGGGGCGGATGTTGCAGGCACTTTTTCGTTGCTGGACGGCGCGGGCGGTGACAGCATCGGCGCGGCGCAGGCCGGTTTGTTCTGGATTGACGTGGTGCTGGAGGCCGGCCAGGCTCTCCCCAAGGCCCTGTCGCATCGCGTGGTGACCTCCGCACCTGAAGGCAAGCTCACGGCCGCCGTCAAACCTGCGAGTGAAGGCCTTGTCCAGACGTCGCAAACCGGTGGCACCGTGTCTGTCAGCACCCGGCCCGCGCCGTTGATCGGCCCTCCGCTTGAGGGCTCCGGCTGGGTTGCGTTCAATGGCTGCTGCAGGGAGGTTCCGCACCGGCGTGCCGGCATCCCCGTGAACGGCGTTCTCTATGTCAGCCAGCGGTTTGCAATCGACTGGATCAAGATAGACGCGAACTCGCAGCAAAGCAACGGCGACAGCAACAAGAACGAAAACTGGCCAACCTATGGACAAAAAGCGATTGCCGTGGCGGATGCCAAAGTGGTTTCCGTGCTTGACGGGCTGCCTGAGAGGGTGCCCAACGCCTTGCCGCCCGACACGACGATGCAAAACGTGACGGGCAACCATGTGATCCTGGACCTGGGCCGTGGCTACTACGCGTTTTATGCACATCTGCAGCCGGGCTCGCTGAAGGTGGGTGTCGGCGACCGCGTCAAGCGCGGCCAGGTGCTGGCGCTGCTGGGAAATTCCGGCAACACCACGGCACCGCACCTGCATTTCCATGTATCGGACGGTATCGGCCCCTTGTCATCGCAAGGTGTGCCCTACGTGATCGACGCGTTTACGGCCAGGGGTGTTGCCACGGATGCGACCGAGCAGGGCAAAGTGCTGTGGACCGCGCTGCCGCAGCAGCAGGCCGTCCAGCGCGCCACCCTGCCCATGAATGGCTACGTGGTTGATTTCCCCTCTTTGAAGTGAAGCCTGGGCGCTGCGAGCCACACATTCCCTTGACGGATGGCACGGCCCCGGCTGCCAGCGTACCAACATGTTCAGACTTGCATTAACCCTTTTTGGCGGCGATGCGCTCGTGAAGCGCTGGAAGATCTTTCTGGTAGCGGGCCTGCTCGCGGTGTTGCTGGGTGTCGTGGTGTTGATAGACCTGGTCGACGGTGTGGCCGACATGGCAGGCTGGGTGTTCGGCGCCGTGTTGTTGCTGCAGGGCTTGGTTGAATTGTTGATTGGCGCCACCCACACGCGTGCGCGGCGGCGCTTTGAAATGTTGCGCGGCGCGGCCATGGTGGTGTTTGCCTGTCTGCTGCTGGATTTCCCCTGGGACAATTCGATTGCCGCAGCCGTTCTTTTCGCTGCCGCATTTACCTTCAATGGACTGGTCCGCATTGGGTCAAGTCTTTTGATCCGGTATCCGAACTGGCGCATCTCCAACATCATCGGTTGGGGTTATCTGGTCATGGCGATATTGCTGGTGACCGACTGGCCCCTGCCTTCCGCGATGAACGTGTCTTTTTGCACCGGCCTTGCACTCATGGCGGGCGGCTACGTTGTGATGCGCGGCGCCTGGCGCCTGCAACGCTTGCCGCCGGGGTCACGGCTTGCAGCCATTGAGCTCTATAAAAGAAAAAGGGAGATGAGCACCAGTGCGCCGCCATCCCCCCCGCCCGCAGGTGCCAGCATGCCCGGCGAACAGATGGTGGTTCACATCTGGACCGCCGTGGATCAAAGCGAAGAACGCATCCGGCTTCCACTGGTCGACCGGTACATCGCGGCCCTCTCCCGCAAAGGCAGCGTTACTACCGGCCATGTCGCGCTGGAGTGCGGGCCGCAGCTGTATATCAGCCATCATCCACGTGTGCGCCTGACCATCACGCAGAGCAACCTTGTCGATCAGGTGCGTGCCACACAAAGCAACGACCATCCGGGGATGTGGCTTCCTTCTTATGAGCAGGAAGCCGGTGCGACACGCCCTTCAACTTTCCGCATCCGCTTTCGCCTGTTTAACCGCCGCCACCTGCAGTCGTTTTGGGATGCATATCGTCAGGACGACACCTATAACCTGACGCACCGCAACTGCTCGGTGGTCGTGACCGAGGCTATCGACGCCGCGATGGAAGGTGTATTTGCCGACAAACCTTTCTGGCGAACCCTGCTGCGCCTGGCCTTTCACCCCGACATGTGGCTGGCCGGAAGCGTTCGGGTGCGTGCCGAATCGATCGCGTGGACACCAGGGCTGGCGCTGGATTATGCCGGCGCGATCCGGCGCATCACCCACCCGCATCAGGACTTGAGGGTGCACCTTGCGCGCTGGTGGAAGACGCGCCGGCCCCAACGTCAGCGCGCAAAAAAAATCCCTTGAAAGCTCGGCGAGAAGGTTGACCTGCGCTGTGTGAAGGTCGGGCTCCAGAAGGCCGGATTTAGTGGCCGTTCCAGGGTCTGGCGATACCCATCCAAAAGGAAAAAGCATCAGGGCTGACGAACCGCAAAGGCGCAGCCCTTGCTGCAGGCAACCTGTCTGCGTTCGACAGCCGGTGCATGTACGGCGCGTGTCGCACGGGTGTTATTGGCCATTCCCGCGTGCGGGAGCTGCATGGGCCGCAGATACCGTCCTCTGTTCGTTGTGCGGGATTCCGTTCACAAAAGCCGCAGTCATGCCTGGCTCAGCAGCGGTTTCTTCGGGTATTTCCGCCTGCTGCCAAAAATGTCCACTTGGTTTGCATCGGCACAACGAAAAATTACATAAAGAAACATATACAACTAATAGGGTTGTTAAAAAGTTCCACTTTTGTCACTTCAAACTAACAAAGTAGTAAATTTAGTATTAGAAAAATCGCAACATAGTTAATCTTCGCACTGTTTGTTACCGGTACGTTGTCTGACATGAGACGTGCCGAGTGAACGCTGTGCGTCCTCTGCCAGCGTTGACTCGGTGCTCCCGCGGACTGCCTACCGGCACGGTTCCCAAGCATTCAAAGAGTCGAACTGCCTACTATGTTGTCCTCGAAATTTCTGGCGAAAGCCGCTGCCGGCTCCCTGCTTCGTGCTGCGGCTCTCGGATTGGCCATTGGATTGATGCCCGTTGCGGCCCAAGCCTTGACGGCTTCGGTGACTGCGATCATTCCGGCGCAGGGGATGTATCCCGGCGAGACGGCAACCTTGCGAATTACCTTGTCCAACAGCGATCCGGTGCCCGCCACCAACGTGGACTTCAGCAACAGCTTGCCTGGCCTTCTGCCCAACGGCCTCAGCGTTGCGTCTGCGGCCATAAATGGTTGCGGTGGGGCTTTTACCGCCAACCCCGGAACGCAGGCGCTTGCCCTGGCTGGCGGCACCATACCTGCCGCCGCCGGCGGGATCGACGGCCAGTGTGTCATCGATATTCCGGTGACGGTCGGCACCTCGACCGGCAACGCAACCTCCTATGCGTATCAAATCCTCAATGGTGCGGTCACCAGTACCGGCGGAAGCAACGTTGGAGACGTGTCGCAGACCTTCACGGTGCGGGCGCTGCAGCAACCGCAAATTTCGAAGGCATTCACCAGCTCGACGCTGGTGCTCGGCGGCGCTTCGACACCCCTGACCATCACGCTGGTCAACCCGAACCCGGTGGCAATTTCAGGGTTCAGCATCACCGATAACTTTCCCCAGCTCGGTGGCAGCGCCATCATGAAGGTCGCGGCAACGCCCGGCGCGAATGCAACGTGCACCAGCGGTCCGGTACCGGCCTTCAATCCCGCACCGGCAGCGGGCGCTACCAGTGTGACCGGCACCGGAGATCTGCCGGCAAACGGGAGTTGCACCTTCGTTGTGAACGTGGAGGCGAACCAGACCAACGGCCAGTTCTCGACCGGTGCCCAGAACAACATCATCAACCGGACCACCAATTTCACCAATGCGTTAGGTATTCCAGCGCAAGCCAATGCCCAGGCCAATGTGACAGTCCGGTCTCCGCTCGGTGTGACCAAGGGCTTTACGCCCAGCACCTCCCTTTCAAGCGGTGCCCCGGGCTTTCTCACCCTCACCTTGAGCAATAGCGGCAATACGCCACTGACCGTCACCACCTTTGATGACACGCCGATCGACGGGATTGGCGGCGTCGACCCGACAAAAGGGTTGAACGTTACCTCGGCGGTGACCAGCTGCGCGGGCGGCGCCGCTGCTGCGATCAACAGCAACAAAGGTGTCAGGCTGACCGGCGGGACCATTCCCGCCAATGGCAGCTGCACGGTGACGGTGAACTTCACCGCAGCAGTTCAGGCGAACGGCGTGCCGGTGACCTACACCAACAGCATTCCCCAAGCCGCCGTGGATGTGGGCGACCCCGCCATCAAGAGCCAGGCGGTATCGGCCACCATCCTGGTTGCGGACGACCTCCGGGTTCTCAAATCGGTACAACCCACGACACCCGTGGCGCCGGGCAACCCGATCCAGTACCAGATCACCGTGCAAAACTTCGGCGCTGGCGCGATCAACACCGTATCGGTGACGGACAACTTCACCAACGGCCAGACATTCCTCACCGGCACGATCAACAGCTTCAACTACACGCCGACTGTCAGCGCGGGCTGCGGCAACGTCAACTCTGCGAGCGCACTGGGCAGCAATGCGCCGGTCTTTACCATCGACACCGTCCCGGCCCGCACCAGTGTCAGCGTACCGGGTGCCTGCACCATCACCATGTGGGCGATGGCTTCCACTGTTGCGGTGGCCACCTCGAACAACATCATCGCTGCCGGCGGCGTCTGCTACAACGGCGGCGCCACTTGCAACGGAGGTGCTTCCAATTCCACCAGCGTAGGCACCAACCCGCCCGTGCTCGCAGCAACGAAGGCGTTTGCCCAGTCCTCTCCCGGCGCCAGCACGTTTGCCGAGGGAACCATTGTCCGCATGACCATCACGCTGACGAACAAGTCGGCGAACCCGCTGACCAACGTTGCGGTTTCGGATACTCTGCAATTGGCAACCAGCGGCGGGGGGCAGCTTCGCATCGCCAGTCCGGCCAACGCGGCAAGCACCTGCGGCGCCCCTGCCATCACGGCGGTTGCCGGTTCCACTTCTATCGGCATCACCGGCGGCACCGTTCCGGCTCGCGCCAACAACGGCACGGGTGCGGACGGCAGCTGTACCTTGCAGGTGGATGTCGTAGGGCCGGCCGGCGTTTATAACAACACCGCGACGGTCGACGGCACCGAAACCTACGGGAACGGCACGACCCACACACTGGGTACGGTATCAACCAACACCCCCCAGCTGACCTACACCTCCGCGCTGACCGCGAACAAGAGCTTCAATCCATCCGGCGTGTCCTCGGGCGGCAAATCAACGGTCACGGTTCAGCTGCTGAATTCGAGTGCGCTCGCGCTGACAAACGTCAGTGTGACCGATCCGCTCCCGGCGGGCATGGTGCTGGCCACTCCGCCCAATGCGCAGACGACCTGCGCGGGAAGCACGTCCATCACGGCTGTTGCAGGGGCAGGCACCGCAACGTTGACCGGTGCCAATGTGGCGGGCGGCGGGAATTGCGCTTTCCTGTTTGATGTGGTGGCAACAGGTGCCGCGAACTGGGTCAACAGCATCCCTCCCAACGGCATACTCGCGGACGGCGGCGTGCGTAATGTCACCGCCGTTGTCGGCACGCTGCTTTTCAATGCCCCCACCGGCCTGGCCATCAGCAAAACGACTTCCATCAGTTCCCTGGCCTTCCCCGGCCAGGTGAGCCGGCTGACGATCAACATATCCAACGGGTCCCAGGCGGTTACCAACCTGGATATCACCGACTACTTCACGGTTGGCGGTATTGCAGGCGGCACCAACAATGGGTGGGTGGTGACGCCTACCCCGGCAACCGCCACGACGTGCCCGGCCGGGGTTGTGACCGCTGCGGCGGGCGCGCGATCGGTCCGTTTGTCAGGCGCAAACCTGGCTGCAAACGCGACATGCCAGGTATCGGTCAACGTGACGTCTGCCGTGACCGGCGGAAACACGAACACCATTCCGCCCGGCGCCATCATCACCGACCAGAACCTGACCAATGCCAATCCGGCAACGACCAGCCTGGCGATCAGCACGAACATTGGCATCGTCAAGCAGTTCACGCCCAACGTGGTTGCGCCGGGTACCCGGTCCCGCTTGCGCATCACTTTCTATAACCCGCTTTCACAACCCGTCAGCGACCTGGCGGTCACCGATACCTTGCCCGCCGGCGTGACCGTTCCGAGTGGCGCGAATCCGACGACGACATGCCAGGGTGCGACGGTCTCTTCGACGGCCAACACGGTGCAGCTTTCGGGCGGCATCATCGTCGCTGCGGCCGGAAATGTGCCAGCAACCTGCCAGGTGGAGATCGACGTCTTTGTGGCGGCGCAAGGCGACTATGTCAACACCATTCCGGCCAACGCGCTGACCGCTACCGCTGGCGGCAATGCACTGGCGAACACCCAGCCTACAAGCGACACGCTGCGTGCACGGTCGCCGGTTGTGGTGCACAAGGCTTTCAGCGCCCGCACGCTGGACGCAGGCAATCCTGTGGGGTTCACGACCGGGTCCGACACCAAGGCGCCTGGCGCGGTGTCGGTGATGACGATTCGTTTCGACAATCCCAACAACACACAGCTCAACGGCATGACCTTGACGGACGCATTGCCCGCCGGACTTGTCGTCGCGCCCACGCCGGCTGCGGCCACGACCTGCGCAGGCGGCACTGTTGTTGCGGCAGCGTCCGCAACCAGCGTTCGCCTGACCGGTGCTGCACTCGCGGCAAATGGTTTCTGTACCGTCACGGTGAATGTTCTGAGCAACATTTCGGGTGTGTACACCAACACGATCCCGACCGGGAGCATTACCACTACCGAGGGCGTGACCAATCAGGAGCCCACCAGCGCACAGCTGATTACCTCCACCCCGCCGACCGTCGGCAAGCAGTTCGCCCCTGCGGTGATCCCGCCGAACGGCGTATCGCGCCTGAGCATCGTCATTGGCAACACCAATGCCGCAGCCATGACCTTGAGCGCGGATTTTGACGACATCCTGCCGACGGCGCCCGGCCAGATCCGTCTGACGGCAGCCCCCGGCATGACAACGACTTGCGGCGGAACGGTAGTGGCCGCAGCCAACGCCACCAGTGTGAGGCTTAACAGTGGCGGCACCATCCCTGCGGGCGGTTGCACGATTGATGTCAATGTGACCGGGCTGTCGGCCGGTGTCCACACCAACAACATTCCTGCTGGTGCCCTGCAAACCAATCTGGGCAACAACCAGGCGCCTGCCAATGCAACGCTGACGATCAGCACCCTTGGCTACATCTCCGGCAAGGTTTTCAGGGACAACAACGTCACGCCCAACGGCACCTTTCAGAACGGTACCGATACGGGGATCGCCGGCGTCGCAATTGAACTGCACAGCGGTGCCACCTGCGGTGGTCCGCTGTTGTCCACGGGCACCACCGACGCGCTCGGCAACTATCTGTTCTCGGCTCTGCCGGCTGGCAGCTACTCCGTTTGCCAGCCTGCGCAGCCTGCGGCAACCACCAACGGCATCACGACCGCCGGCCCCATCAGTGGCATCAACGGCAGCACGGGCTCGGCAGGTGCGGCATCCAACCCGACGGTCACCACCAGCCAGATCACCAACATCGTCCTTAACGGCAATGGCGGCGGCGGCGAAATTTCGGGCTCTGCAAACAACAACTTTGCCGAAGTCGTTCCTTCGTCCATCTCGGGCAAGGTGTTCAAGGACCTGAACAACAACGGCGCCCAGGACGGCGCGGACGATCCGCTCGCAGGCGTCACCGTCGAGCTCAGGGACGCAGGCAATGCGCTGGTCGCGACCACGGTCACGGATGCGGCGGGCAACTACTCGTTCGGCAATCTTTTGCCTGGAACCTACAGCGTGGTGGAGCCCGCACAACCCGCCGGCACCTCCAACGGCATTACCACCGCGGGCGCCGTTCCCAACGGCGGAACACCCGGAACGGCGACCACACCAGCCGTCACACCGAGCCGGATCAGCACCATCGTGCTGCCGCCCAACACGACTTCAACGGGCAACAACTTCGCGGAAGTGGCCAATGGCGGCACGATTTCCGGCAAGGTCTTCCTGGACTATGACAACAGCGGCCTGATGAATGGAAGCGACCACGGCATCGGCGGACAGACGATCAACCTGACAGGTACCGACATCAACGGACTGGCTGTCTCCAGGTCAACGGTCACGCTGGCCGACGGTACCTATAGCTTTACGGGGCTCGCGCAGGGGACCTATACCGTGACGCAGCCCCTGCCGCAGGCCACTGGCACGACCAATGGCCAGACCATCGCGGGCAGTACCGGTGGAACGGCGACTTTGCCGGCCAACCCGGTGTCTTCGATTTCGACGATTCCGCTCGCCACCGCGAATGCCGTGTCGGCTGACAACAATTTCGCGGAAATCCCGGGCAATGCGCCTGACCTGGCGATCGCCAAAACGCACGCGCCGGTCAGTTTTGCCCAAGGATCCAGCACGGGCTTCTACACCATCACCGTTTCCAACGTCGGCGCAGCGGCAACGTCCGCCACCGTGACGGTGGTCGACACTCTGCCTGTGGGCATGACGGTGGCTGCCGTCAATGGCGGCGCAACCTGGTCTTGCTCCAACACCGCAACCACCGTCACCTGCACCACAAACAGCGTGATCGCCTCCGGCGCCACAGCGCCCGTCATCACGGTACGTGTTGCGGTGGCTGCCGGTTTGTCCGGGCAGGTCCTGGTGAACACGGCGGTGGTCTCCGGCGGCAATGAGCCCAGCGGCTTCTCCGGCAACAACACGGCAACCGACCCCACGGCGATCTCCGACGTGGCGGCGGTGCAAGGCAGCGTGTGGCGCGACCTCAACCATGACCGCATCAAGGACCCAGGTGAACCATTGGTCCCGGGCTGGATCGTCGAGCTGACTCTCGGCGGCGTGGTGGTGGGTACCACCACCTCCGACGCAAACGGCGCTTACAGCTTTTCCAGTGTGGCGCCGGGCTCGGGTTACCAGATCCGCTTCCGCGAACCCACGAGCGGCCGTATCTATGGACGACCGGTGCCCAATGAGACAGGGCTGCCCTATACCAACGGACAGGTGAATTCGACCTCCAACCCGGCCGGTGCGAACAATACCGACGGAACGTTAAGAGGCCTCACGCTCACCGCTGGCACCACGACCTTGGCCCAGAGCCTGCCGCTCGATCCAAGCGGTGTGATTTATGACGCGGTCAGCCGCCAGCCTGTGCCCAATGCCATCGTCACACTCTCGGCCCCAGGCCTCACTGCAGCCGACGTGATTGGCGGCAGCCTGACGCAGACGACGGGCGCTGATGGTTCTTACCAGTTCCTGTTGCTGGGCGGTGCTCCAGCAGGCGCGACCTTGTACACACTGACGGTGACTTCGCCACCGGGTTACCTGCCCGGTCCGTCGGCGATTATTCCAGCCTGTACCGCGACTCTGGGCGTGGGCCTGGCGCCTCCGAGCCCAGATCCGGCATTGGTGCAGAACAGCAACTTCGCACCCACAGCGGGCGTGCCGCTGCACAACCCCGCAGCTTGCCCCAACAACACCCTGGCCCTTGCGGGCGGTGCGGCCACGACCCAGTACTTCTACACGTTCACTTTTGCGGCAGTTCCTGGTTCGGCCAACGTGTTGAACAACCATATCCCGCTGGACCCGGTGTTGGGCGGCGCGATTGTGATGACAAAGAGCACGCCACTGGTCAATGTGGTCCGCGGCGACCTGGTGCCGTACAACATCACGGCGACCAACACGCTGAATGCGGTGCTCGGCAACATCAACATCGTGGATGTGATTCCGGCGGGCTTCAGGTATCGCACCGGCTCGGCATCGCTCAATGGCGTGGCACTTGAGCCCACGGTGAGCGGACGCAACCTCACCTGGGCCGGCCAGACGTTTACCGCAGGTGAGCGCAAAACACTGCGCATGCTGCTGGTGGTCGGCAGCGGTGTGTCGGAAGGGACTTACGTGAACCAGGTCGCATCCCGCAATGCACTGGTCAACGCCCAGGTGTCCAACACCGCCACAGCGACGGTGCGTGTGGTCCCCGATCCCACCTTCGATTGCTCCGACATCATCGGCAAGGTCTTTGACGACAAGAACGCCAATGGTTACCAGGACGAGGGGGAGCCGGGCATCGCGAATGTCCGCATTGCAACGGCGCGCGGATTGCTGGTTACCAGCGACCACGATGGACGCTTCCACGTGGCTTGCGCGGCAATCCCGAACGCTGACCGCGGTTCCAACTTCGTGATGAAGGTGGACGAAAGAACCCTGCCTTCGGGCTACCGGTTGACAACCGAAAACCCGCGTGACGTCCGGGTGACACGCGGCAAGATGGTGAAGCTCAATTTCGGCGCGACGGTACACCGTGTGGTCCGGCTCGAGCTCTCCGGCGCGGCGTTCCTGAACGACGGCACGGATCTGCAGCCCGCGTACCTCGCGACGCTGGAAAAGCTGCCTACGCAACTGGTCGGACGCCCATCCATCCTGCGCATTGCCTATCGCCGCGGCGCCGAGGCGGCAGAGCTTGCGCAAAAACGCGTGTCGGCGATCAGTGACCGGATACAGGCCTTGTGGAAGGAAAGACGAAAGAAGGAGCGCGCGGAAACAGACAGTGAACCCCTCCATCCCTTGATGATTGAAACCGAGCTGGAGTCGGCGAAATGAATTTCCGTACACACACCATTGCAGTAGCCGTCAGCGTCCTTTGTGCAGGGTCTTCTGTATGGGCCGCTACCGAAGTCAGCGGCAAGCGAATTGACAATGGCCGCATCGACCTGTTCTCGGTGCCACCGCCTGCGGAGGTGCAGCCGGCCATCAACTACCCGTTGCCTTCGGGCGTGACGCGGGAAGAGGCGGCAGGCATGCGCAGCCGCGCCGCACAGGTGCCCCAAAGCGCGGCCTCCGTCAACAAGGCGCTGGAAGAAGCCAGTGGCCTGAGCCTTTTTGTGTCGGGCAAGGCCGAGTTGCTGTCCGCCGCCAAAGCGTCCATCGAGGCGCTGGCCGCCGAGATACGCGCAAGGGGCGCATCGTCTCCAGGCATGCGCATCGCTGTTGTCGGGCACACGGACAACCAGCGTCTGGCGCCTGAAACCAGGCGGATCTTCAGGGACAACCAGGGGCTTTCCGAAGCACGCGCCCTGGCGGTTGCAGCCTATCTGAAGCAGCAGCTGAACAATCCCGCCATCACCTATTCGATCGAGGGTGCAGGCGAGAACAAACCGTTGGCATCGAACGCAACGCCTGAAGGCATGGCCCGCAATCGCCGCGTCGAGCTGCGCGTGTGGTTTGAGGCCGTAGCGCCGGCAGCCGTTCCTGTTCCGCTGGCGGCCGCCAAGCCCTGCACGCCACAGGCCGTGGGGCAGTCCACTGTGCCGTTTCGCATCACGATTGATGGCGAGCCTATCAATGCCTCCGAGATACCCAATGAAGCAGATGGTCAGCGGTGCGCTGACGTCGCGCTCGAGAAGGCTGACATCCAGGTGCGTTATGACAGCCTGGCCATTGCGCCGGTGATGAATGCCTGGGCTACACCCAATGCCGTCGTCAAGGGCGAGGTGGTGGAGTTCCGGGCCTGGTCGAACTACATTCCCTGGATCAAAAAGGCCGAACTGCGGCTTTTCCGTGCAGGGCAGAAGACACAGGAGCAGCCTTTTGAGGTCGTGCCCATCACATGGTCAGGCGCGCTCAACTGGACCGTTCCGGCCAACACGGCCGGTGACCAGCTGTTCTACCTCCTGCGTGTTTATGACGCCCAGGGGCGTTTCGACGAGACCAGCCTGAAATCCCTGAATCTTCTGGCGCGCGCCATGCCGGTCAATGAAGATACGGAGAAGCTAGAGCGCGAACGGCTGACAGGCTATGGCGAAAACAGCCTGGCGCTACGCAATATTCCGGTGACAGGCGGCACCGTCACGGTCAACGGCACCAATCTCAAGCCGGGCCAGCGCATCGAAGCGCTGGGGCTGGAACTGCCGATCGATGCGCAGGGCAAGTTCGCCATGAAGCAAATCATGCCGGCGGGCCCGCAGTCTGTGGAGGTGACGCTGAAAGAATCAGACGGACGTGCAAGCACTTTCCGCCGCAACCTCAACATCGCCGCCGATGACTGGTTTTACCTGGCACTGGGGGATTTGACGGTCGGGAAAAACAATGTCTCCGGGCCCGCCAAACTGGTGACCGGGGACTTAAGTCACTATGAAGACAAGGTGTATGTTGATGGCCGTGCCGCTTTCTACCTCAAGGGGAAAATCAAGGGCGAATGGCTGCTGACGGCTTCGGCCGATACCCGGGAAGGTCCTATCGAGGACCTGTTTTCCAACTTCTCCAGCAAGGATCCCAAGTACCTTCTGCGCAGCATTGACCCCAACCTTTACTACCCCGTTTACGGTGATGACAGTACGACGGTGGACGACGCGCCAACGCAGGGCAAGTTTTTTGTCAAGCTGCAAAAAGGCGATTCGCATGTCATGTGGGGTAACTTCCAGACCTCGTGGAGTGGAACGGAGCTGATGCAGTACTCGCGTGGCCTCTATGGCGCGCAGGTGCGCTACCGCTCCGAAGATGCCACGACCTATGGTGAAAAACAGACCCAGATCGATGCCTTTGCCGCTGATCCGGGAACGCTGGCTTCGCGCGAGGAATTTCGCGGCACGGGAGGCTCGCTCTACTACCTGCGCCACCTCGACATCACACAGGGCTCGGAGCGCGTCTGGATCGAGGTCCGCGACAAGGACTCCGGCATGGTGATCGAGCGCCGCGAACTCGCGCCCACGCAGGACTACGAGATCAACTACCTTCAAGGCCGTATCCTGTTGCAGTCGCCTCTGTCCGCGACCGGTGCAGGCGCCGGGCTGATCATGGCGTCTGCAGTAGGCGGCCAGCCGGTCTACCTCGTGACCACATACGAGTTTGCGCCCGGTGTCACGGCCATCAACAACCTGTCGACCGGCATTCGCGCGAGCCAATGGCTGAACGACCACGTGCAGCTGGGCGCCAGCAGCTACCACCAGGGCGAAACAGGATCCAGCCAGACGCTCAAGGGAATCGACGGGACGCTGCGCTACAAGCCCGGCACCTGGCTGAAGTTTGAGGCGGCACGCTCAAAGGGGCCGGGCAATGGGGCCCAAACCTCTCTTGATGGCGGCTTTGGATTTAACACGCTGAACAACGGCGGCATCCAGTCGGCCGGCGCAGAACGCCTGGAAGGCTCGGTGGATCTCGCCGAAGTCACCGACAGCATGAAGGGGAAGATCACCTCTTATGTCCAGAACCGTGACCGCGGTTATTCGGCCCCGGGGCAGATCGGCATAGGCGGCGAGGCGGTTCGGCAGGCTGGTGCCGCGGCCGATGTGGAGCTTGCTCCGGGCACGCGCGTGCTGGTCAAGGCAGACAAGCGCGACGGCGATCTGCAGAATAACCAGAACGCCGAGCTTGCGGTGCGGCAGGCGCTGAACAGCGAATGGGAAGTCGCTGTCGGGGTCCGTGCGGACGATCGTTCCAATGTCACGCCGAATGCCAGCCCTTTGCTTTCCCAGACTGGATCGCGTACGGACGCGCAGGTGCGGGCGGATTACCGGCCTGATCGCGCGGGTGGAAAACCCGGGGAAAAAGAAAACTGGGAAGCTTACGGTTACGTTCAGGGCACGCTGGAGCGTGACGCTACGCGCGACCCCAACAACCGCGTCGGCCTCGGTGGCGCATTGCAAGTCAGCGAACGCGTGAAGCTCAGCGGCGAAGCGTCCGGCGGCAGTATGGGCGCCGGCGGCAAGCTGGGCGCCGACTACCGCATCTCCGACCGGAGCAATGCCTATCTGGCGTACACGATGGAAACAGAAAGCCCGGATGTCGCATGGCGCGGGCGCCAAGGGACGCTGGTCTCCGGTGCAAGCACCCGCGTATCGGATCAATTGCGGGTGTTCGGCGAGGGACGTGCCGTCAATGGGGCCGGCCCGCAAAGCTTGACGCAAGCCTTTGGCATGGACTGGTCGCCCAATGACCGCTGGAACTGGGGCGCCAAGGTCGAGTTCGGAACCGTGTCCGACCCGTTGGCCGGTGACCTGAAGCGCCGTGCGCTCGGTGGCTCGGTCGGCTACAAAAAGGACAGCCTGAAATATGGCGGTAATCTTGAGTGGCGCAACGATCGGAGCAATGTGTCCGGCGAACGTAGCACCTGGCTGATGCGCAACACGGTGGGCATGCAGGTGGACCCTGCCTGGCGCGTGCTGGGCAAGCTCAATGTCTCGCGTTCAAGCAACAGCCAGGGGGCCTTTGTCGACGGCAACTACCATGAGTTTGTCTTGGGCAGTGCCTACCGGCCGGTTGACAACGACCGCTGGAACACCCTGTTCAAGTACACCAACCTGCACAACGTACCGACCGCGGGCCAGCTGACCCCTTCGGGCCAGGCGGCCGACTACGCGCAGCGCAGCCAGGTGTTTTCCGTCGACACGATTTACGACGTGAAGCCGTGGCTCTCCGTCGGCGCCAAATACGCGTTCCGCATCGGCGAGCTGAAAATGCCGGTTGCCGGTGGGGAGTGGTTCTCCAGCCGTGCTGATCTTTTGATCTTCCGGGCGGATCTTCATTTGGTTAAAGAATGGGACGCCCTGATCGAATGGCGCAAGCTGCGCGCCACGGAGGCGCAAGATGCGAAGGCCGGCATGCTCCTTGGTGTCTACCGCCACCTTGGCAAGGGGGTGAAGGTCGGCGTGGGGTACAACTTCACCAAATATTCGGATGACCTGACCGACCTGTCTTACCGCAGCCGGGGCTGGTTCCTGAATGTGCTTGCCACCTATTGAGTGTTTGAAATTAACAGGCCTTCGAGCGGTTGTGCGGCGGCGGTCAATGGGCTGCCTTGAGCGCCCGGCGGTATTGCACGGCTTCCGCGACATGGACGACCTGGACGGCCTGCGCGCCTGCGAGGTCGGCAATTGTCCTGGCCACTTTCAGGCAGCGATGGATGCTGCGGCCTGACCACCCCAATCGCGCTGCTGCGGTGTTCAGGAATTTCGCGGCCGCGTCATCGAGCTGGCATTGCGCATCAATGGCCTGGCCTTCCAGTGCCTGGTTGGTGGTGCCCTGCCGGGCAATAGCGCGATCACGTGCCGTGGCAACCCGGGCCCTGATAACGGCGGTGGCCTCGCCCGGTGGCGCGTTGACCAGTTCATCGGCTGCGAGCGCACCCACCTCAACATGCAGGTCGATGCGGTCCAGCAGCGGGCCGCTGAGCTTGCCCTGGTAACGCGACACCTGTTCGGGCGAACAACGGCAAGCCCGCAAGCTCGAGCCGAGGTAACCGCAGGGGCAAGGGTTCATCGCTGCGACCAGCTGAAAGCGCGCCGGGAACTCGGCGCGCTGGGCGGCTCGCGAAATGGTGATGGTGCCGGACTCCAGCGGTTCACGCAGGGCTTCCAGGGCTGCCCGCGGAAACTCCGGGAGTTCATCCAGAAACAGGATGCCGCGATGCGCCAGGGAAATTTCACCAGGCCGCGGCGGGGAACCACCGCCGACAAGCGCAACGGCGCTGGCCGTGTGGTGCGGCGCGCAGGTGGGGCGTATCGCCCATTTGTCCAGCGTGAACCGGCCGCCCAATGACGCCACCGCTGCGCTTTCCAGCGCTTCTTCGGTAGTCATGGCCGGCAAGAGGCCCGCAAAGCGCTGCGCCAGCATGGATTTTCCGGAGCCTGGGGCGCCCATCATCAGTACGCTGTGCCCGCCGGTCGCGGCAATTTCCAGGGCGCGCCGGGCCGCCGCCTGGCCTTTGACGTCGGCCAGATCAGGATACGGGGACTGCCCCGAAGGCACGATCGGCTTGACACGGGACCAGCCTTCCCCTGCTTCAATCGGGGTGTCGCCCGGCAAAAATTGCCTCACCACATCGAGCAAATGGTGCGCCTGAAAGATTTCGGCGCCGGGGACCAGCGCTGCTTCCTGGGCACTGGCCTCTGGCAGAACCAGCTTCGGCAGTTTCTCGGCGGCAAGCCGTGCCGGGCGCACCAGGGCGAGGCTCATGGCAAGCGCTCCCCGAATGGGTCGCAAGT
Organism: Polaromonas sp. P1_E11; assembly: GCF_056405995.1. Taxonomy (NCBI): domain Bacteria; kingdom Pseudomonadati; phylum Pseudomonadota; class Betaproteobacteria; order Burkholderiales; family Comamonadaceae; genus Polaromonas; species Polaromonas sp. P1_E11. Next base: position 114,019 of record NZ_JBFUBA010000007.1, on the reverse strand, counting down.
CGCCGCCCAGCGACAACTCGCCGGCGAACTCATAGCCTTCCAGTTTGCGGGCGTCGATCTGGCCGCTGGCCGCCAGGATTCCGAGCGCGATAGGCAGGTCGAACCGGCCGGAATCCTTGGGAAGGTCGGCAGGTGCCAGATTCACCGTGTTCCACTGTGTAGCATCAGGCATGAAAAGAGTAGCACTTCCCCAATAATGGTTAGAAGTTAGTTACCTTTCTCGAACAAGGCAAATGAAAACACTTATTAAAACCAGTGCGAAAGTTCATAAGACTACTTATTTGAAGACATTTGAAGTGCCATACGACAAATTGTCAGAAAAGACAGCTGCTTGGCTTGCGCCTGCCTTCGAGGCGTTGGCGGAAAAAGCTAGCTTGCGACCAATTGGTAAAACTAAGTGGAACCTCATAAGTGCCGGAATATTGCTTCTGGACTCGAATGTGTGGTGGGGCGCGATCTGCGACGCGCCAGTAAAGGCTCTCAGCCTCGAAAAGATGATTCGCTTCTTCTCAGAAATGGAGCAACAACTATCTGAAGTCTATGCAGAGAAACCTCAAGTCGCGTCAAGAACGTCCAGTGAGTTGCGTAAATTTTTAAAAGCCTACTTTTCTGAACATAGCGACGATCAGCGCTTAAAGAATAAATCCTCTTATAGGACCGTATTGCCGATAGTTATTGGGGGACGACAGCTAATTAGTGATCTCACAAGTGTTTCGGAGCATCAAGAGAACAGCCTACCGATTGGTGCAATTGAGCACACTGATGCGGTAGATCTCAAAAATCAAACACGCGAAAAAATGAGGAGGGATGTCGATGAGATCAAGCGCGTATGCATGGATGTGCTGACACGTTATCTTGCATCTTGCGAACGTCTCCGAATATGCAGACAAAGAATCATTGATACAGAGGTTGAAGAGGCGCTTAGAGCAAAAATTCGCCACCTTAGCAATCACAAGCTTCAACCGAATTTCACTGAGGCTGAGAAGATCGACTTGATCACCCTATACCTGCTCATTGATTCGAATCTGAGACATCCAATCGAGTTAGGTCGCGGTGGCTATCCTTATTGCAAAGCCATAGCAGATAACTTTCTCGAGAGAATCGCGCTTAAAAAAACGACATTTCGAGCTGCCATGCGTATAGAAATTTCGCCACCGGTTGAAGTCTTGGTGGCTTGCACCTTGCTAATTCAAATTCATACAGCGTGGAATATCAGTTCTGTCCTGGACTTGAATAATCGGGATATTCGCTCGACTGTTGCTCCGTATGAAATTCAGTCGCGTAAATGGAAAGTTTTTGAAGAAACACCGGTTTCCTTCGTGGAAAAAGTTGATGTTGAGATCGCATTGGCTATTTCGGTTTTGAAAGGGAGACTGGAGGCATTAAAGGCACGGGGCTGGGTTAACTCTAATGAGGATTCCCTGTGGCTTAGTTGCGGCGACACTCGCAGGAAAAAACTCAAACCAATTGTTGGCTGGAGTGCTGCTTTGCGGAAATTCCAGGAACAGTACAAGTTGGCTCAATTCAGCCATGAGGAGGTGAGGAATCAGATGCTCGGCTTGGAGAGTTTGGAAAAAGGAGGTGTGTTTGCGGCTATGCACTCAGCGGGGCATAAGTCCATCGCAACCACGGGAGGATACATAGACAAAATACTCTTGCAGCGGGTCAACTCTGCCGTAAATTTGGAGTTTCAGCGTCGATGGGAAACGTCTATCACTTACGAGTTTTCAGATTCCGCCGCACGGTTGAAAAGAGTTCCCATAGGTGACGGCTCGTCTTGCGCCGACATGAAGGCCCCACCTAAAGCCGATTGGATGGAGTTCGGAATTTGCAAAGCTAAACGGTGCCATTCTGAGGGAGGGTGCTCAAACCGGCAGATTGTTATTGACTTGCTGCGGATTGAAGAGGTTGCAAAGACAAAGAGATACTTCGAGAAGAATTGGGAACGACTGCTCAATGCAAACCCTCAAGCATTTGAGGCATATCAACTGCCGGCGATGCTATTCAATATTGGTTTGTTTGGAGCGTTAAAAAATGGACCATATCGGCACCTCTTGAAGGAATCCGAATGAGGGCCGCTGCCATCTCCGTGGCCAACCAACCGGTGGCTCTGCAAGAGACAATTTCGCCAGGAACCTACTTACCTCTAAGCGCTGCACTTAAGGTGAGCGAAACTTGGGTTCTCAAGGTAAAAAAGACTTACGTGGAGCGAGATCAAGAGCCGTGGAAGTCATTTGACCTCAGTTGCTTTTGTCTTCCCCCCTCCCCATTTAACAGCCAAACTATTCAATTAACGCAAAGACCCAAATTTTGCATGACTATCGTCATGGCAATTGACACCTATCTGATCCGAAACGAGCGCTCAAAGTCGATTCATGATCAATGCTCACACATTGTTCGGGCTCTGGTCAAGCTCTTCGAGTACAGCTGGTTAATTGGTTTGTATGATCTTTCTGATTGGAGTCAATTTCATTGGGATGAACTCAAACAGAAGCTCGCAATAGGGTTGTGGGACGAAGCCTTGGATTTAGAGGCTCGATCCTTCAGCGCAGTCAAGAACCTAACGGCGACGCAGATTTCGGCCTTCCTTTCTTTGAAAAAGGCGCGTGGCCAAGAAAAAAACTGGGGTCTTTCAGCCTCGTTCCTTAAGACCATCGGCACGAACACAAGATTGAGTGCCAGTGCAACGATTCTTCGTGCTGTCCTAGTTGCGAAAAGCATGAATGGCGATCAAGACCTTAACGGTTCAGCTACCGTAGAAAAAACGTTTTCATCCAGCACGCTACAAGGCATCCTTACGCATCTTGCGATTGTCAGTGAGCTTTCACCGCCTTACGGCTGGAGCCACATCGACACTTCTGGATCCTATAAATTCGCGGGAACGAACCCTAGCGCTACAAGCCGCCCGGCTCAGAGAACTCCCAGCATGAGCCCTGAGTCAGTCTCGGCCATTCTCACAGAGGCATTTCGTTGGGTCTTAGAGTACGGCCCAATTGCGATTCAAATGCTAAAAAACCTTTGCAGAGAATGTGCACCGCATGCAAGCCGCTCAGTCGCCGAAAAGTGGCGAAAGCAGGCTAAGGTTTTACTCAACTGCAAGGAAGCTCGGGAGTTAGACGCTCTACTTGGAATCAAGCTGACTACGTATTCGGTTCCGAAAGGGGACGGAGCATCTGTGAGTCAGCTGATTAACAAGTTGCAAACCTCATGCTTTGCCATTATTGCGATCATGAATGCTAGGCGAAAGGATGAGATCGGTGGAAAAGCTGTTGGTCTCCATACTACTAGCATGACTGTGCTTGATCGTGAGTTAGGGCTGTATGAATGCCTGTTCTACATAGAAAAAACTACGAAAGACTATGTTCCGTTCCTGATAAATAACATTACCATGCGGGCGATTTCACTTCTTGAGGAAGTATCAGAGATTGCTTGGGAATATCATGAGCTGTGTGGTGGGAAAAGAATTCCAGAAGCCAGCTATCGGGACAGAAAACTATTCTTCTATCCTAGCTTCTCAAACAAACAGGGAATCCCGAGTTGGTATGAATTTTCAACCAATAAGGGAGGAATGGCACGGGCGTTTTTTGTGGATGTGAGGGAAGAGGATTGGAACGTTCTTCCACGCGCGCACATGTTTCGGCGCGCATATGCACTGCACTTTCACTATCGCTTTTCCTTGGGTACGCTGCAAGCGCTCTCGCAACAGATGGGCCATCGGGATACGCTGTGCACGCTGCACTATATCCATGATGCCGAGGCGACGGCACTACACCGGACAGGCGCTTCAATGTGGTCTATTGCCCCAGCGTTGGCTCAGAAAGCTCAACAAGAGCATTTCCGTGAAATTTCGGAAGAAGTAGCTGCTGTGGGGCTGGAAAAACTCCGCCAGCTTATTGCGGAGATAGTTGGAAGCGCGAAATCGTTCTCCGGCGGGTATGCGAAGCTCGTCAGGCGTTTTCACAGCAAAATGTCCCGCAGTATTTCCTATCAACGACTTGAGTTAGATCAGCAAATTTGCAAGCTTCAGGATGCGCTGGTAGCTCGTGGTCATAGGTCCTCGCCTTACAAGCACGGAGACTGCAACTCGCCTGGTGTTAATGGACTTGCACGCTGCTATTCTTCCGACGAGCTGAGACTTCGAAAAGAAGATGCATCTCCCGCTCTTTGCGATGCTTGCTCCTTTCACGATCGCACGCTAGGACATGTACGCGGTCTTCAAGAAGACCTTTCCTTTCTAGAGACTGAGGTTGGAACGACCGCCGCATCAACTGTCTTGGGCATGGCTAAAGTCAACGAAATAGCCAACCTGAGACGAATCATTTACTTAAGCAAGATGCGCCTGGGAGGTGATTTGTAATGGCGAAGAAAAGTTCTGACGGGGTAAGAGGAGCTGCGTCCTCAACCTTGATGGGAAATAAGCCGAAGGTGGCTTATGCCAACGCCGATGCGGCAAAAACAAATATCGTCAACAAAATTCGCGCTTTGAAGAGCGCTCTTGAAGAAAGTACGGTTGAGAGGAGCTCTCTTCCCCATACCCCAAGGCAGTTCAACGCATGGACTTCTTCAAAGCTCCCTGTGAATTTTGGTTATGTCGAACCTTTCGGCACTAATGCACAAGCCACTCTCAAGAAGCATCCGGAGCTTTTTGTATCGCTTGACCAGTTGCTCCAATTAATAAAATCGGCGACGGAAAGTACAAAGAAAAAGCCTCGAGACAGAAGCGAAGTGGTTGCGAGGCTAAAAAGCGACATTAGGTTGCACTTAGTCATTCGTCAGATTGCGGAACGTGAACTTGTCATGGAGCGCCGGCAGACTATTCGGTCCAACGCAAAATATGAGGGCCTGCAATCCAAAATGAGGTCGCTTGAGAAGGAAAGCCAATCTCGGATCTCAGGGCTGACCGAAGCGGTTGCGCAACTAGAGCGGGAGAAAGCTGTATTAATAGCTGCCGCTCGAAAGATCACTCCACTGCGGGGTGTAAATAATGGAAAGGTTTAAAAAGAGCGTTGTGGATTGTGGAGATTCGGTAGAGGTGCTCGTTTACGACTTGACGCAACGATGCGTCGTCAAGCCGTTGAGCAACTACTCCGCTGCAATGTCCCAGGCGCAGCTTGTTAGCACAACAGTTAGCAATGAGATGGATCATTTGCGCCTCTTTTGGGGATACCTGTCTGCGACCAACACGCCTGTCGCAGATGTAAACAATGAGGTAATCCGACTTTTTAGAGATCAGGCTTTGGACAAGGTGCTGAAAAGCCCTTCCTACCGCGGAGATGAAGAAAGCGCTAAAGCCACTGTCAACGTGAAGTTACGTCGCATATATAAGTGGCTTCACTGGCTACAGGCCGAGGGGTTTATCAGGGATGGTACGGTGGGGGATCGATGTGCGGTGTCGAGTTCCGTGGTTGTGCTTGAAGGTTCCCGTATAACCAGGACCACCCCGCAAGCGAGATGGAATATCAGAAGTAGTTGCACATATCCATTGGAATACAAGATCATCCCGAACGGCTCTATGCACCATGTTTCTCAGGATATTCCCACCGAGGAGACGGTAGATAAGCTCCATGAAATTTTCTTCTCAAATACCTATGACCCATATATAGCGCATAGGAATTGCTTGATTGTGGATATCGCATCTGTCATGGGTTTGCGACGTGGATCAATCAGCTCCTTAATGTCCACTCAATTTCAACAAGCCGCTATTGACGTAGTGGGAGAGAGTGAATTTCACGTGCGGCCGAAGAGTCAAAAGTTCGGATATGCAAATACCTTTGTAGTGCCAACGTGGCTTGCTCAGCGAATTTGTGATTTCAGTGAATCTCATTTAAGCGAATTCATTTTACGCAAGAAGATTTCACCCAATAGGCATAAGAACAGACTTTTCTTGTCCAGTCGAGATGGTTCACCTCTTGCTGATCGATCCATCACGAAAACTGTATCTGCTGCAATGCGGTTGACCGGAGCGCGCAAAGGTTCTGCCATCCACGTGTTCCGATCAAAGTTTGCGGCAGAAGAAGTTGAGTTGGAAACTGAAATGCGTAAAGAGGCGGGTTTAGATACCAGCACTTCGAGCATTGCTGATGTCATGGCGATGAAGATGGGGCACCGAGACAAGACGCAGTTCTTGGGGTACGCTTCGCGCGCACAGTCTAAGCTCGCTCGCAAGAAGCGAGCTGCTCAGACCGAAGACATTCAGAAATTGAAGAGCGAAAATGCTCGGATAAAACTTGAACTGGAAGATTTCCGGAACAAGATGCCGGTAGGACGGAGCAAGTAAAGAACAAATCGTTCTGCGTACATCGCCCTCTCACATTGACTTAAGAGTATTTGCAAAGGGTGGTGGTTTGGTCATCTTCACGTTATGCCTCATTTAGGAGATCGCCATGGAAGTGACACTGTATGACGGCACCGGGCACCCGGTGGCCTACATTGCTGGCGACGAAGAGCACTCGATATATCTGTGGAGTGGGCATGCCATCGCCTATTTGAATGGTGAGCATGTCTACGGCTGGAACGGTCAGCATCTTGGATGGTTTGTAGACGGCGTGATGTACGACGTTCATGGACTACGTGCGGGTTCCATCGCAGCGAGATGCCCTTACTCCGTCTATTCATCTCCCTCAAAGTACTCCAAGTACAGCAAGTATTCGAAATACAGCAGGTACAGTCCGTACAGCAAACCCGGTTTCAGCAACGGGTATGGAAGCCAGTCACTTGAGGCCTTCCTCAAGGGCGGCGCTGTTGGCAGCGTATGAGGCATAACATGTCAACCGACACGGATCTACAACAGCAGGCTGCGAATCCGCCGCATGTGTTGGGGGCCCGGTCATTTTCACGTTAGGCGTCATGGAAGCCAGCGCACAGCACACCAGCGAAGTACTGAAGCAAATCAAGATTCTTCGAGCTGATGAGCTGGACATACTTCAGATTGGCACGAAGCTTTTTGGTACTCCGGGAGCACATTTCTTCCCTCTGGATTTACTGGCATATGCTGCCTTAAAGAGAAATTTAAGCACGTCGTCAGCAATCATCCTGCTGGTTGAAGAGTTCAATCTTCTCTCTGCCAGATCACTACTTCGGGTCCATATCGATACAGCGCTTCGCTTCGCTGCTGCGTGGTTCGTGGATAAGCCACACGACTTCGCCTCTGCTGTCCACGGCGGAGCACGCATCGACAAACTCAAAGATCGCGAGAATCAACGTCTTACCGATGCTCGGCTCGTTGAACTGTTGTCACCCGAGCATCCTTGGCTGCCAGCCGTGTACGAGAACCTTTCAGGGTACGTCCATTTCTCTGGCAGTCATGTAACCAGCAGCATCACATCCATCAACGAAGAGACTCGGGAGGTCTCATTTCAGATAAGCAAAACAGATACGCACTATCCGGCATTCAGTTGGATCGAGGTACTTGAGTGCGCTCACGAGGCCACTGGAATCCTGGCCCGCTATCTACTCGGCTACATTCAAACTAAGGCAATGTCGCCCGACGACCTTGCGGCAAAGCGGAAAAGTGAAACCTAACTTCTCCATCGAGAAGACGTGCGCCCCGGCAAACGGCGGGATATGCTCACGCCATGACCTGGAATCCCGAAGACGTCCTCAGCTCGCCTGGCTCGACTGAGCCTAACTTGCTCAAAACCCTCGCCCTGTCTGACGAGCTCGAACAGGCGATCTGGGCGCTGCTCGACCCGGAGGAATTCGACTTGGCGTCCGATGAGCCGAAGTTTGTCGCCTGCTTTGAAGCGTGCCAGCTCGCGATGGAGCACGGCCAGGCCTTGCGCGCTCTGGTTACGTCTAACTTCGACTCCACAGCCGCAGCGGTCCTGCGAGTCCAATTCGAAGCGGTGACGCGCGCGCACTGGGCGTTGTATGCGGCGACCGAAGAGGAGGTCGATGCGTTGATGGCTCCGCTGACCAAGGACGCGGAGGAGGCTGCGTCCAGCCTGCCGATGGCGTCTGGGATGATTAAGGCGATGAGAGGAAAAGGCCCGCCGGGCATGCGTGAGGCCTTCGAAGAATTCAGAACTATCGTGTTGTCGACGCTCAACGCGTTCGTCCATGCGGGTCAACCGTCGATCCGCTTGCACAACGACGGCTACCCACCAGAGCTCTTGGATCGCTTGGTTCGCTACTCGAACGCGTTGCAGACCATGGCCGGCATGGCGATGGCAAATATCACGGGGAACCCGGAGTTGCAAAACGCGATGGCGAAAATACAAAAACCATTCGAAGCTTGCCTGCCTCACTTGCTGCGCCCGGCGCCGACGGCGCCCATTTCTGCCCAGTCGGGCGGGGCCAAACCGTAGTCAGAGGTCCTCGGCCTGACTGACAGCGGCCATTAGCGCGCGCAGGGCCACTATGCCATTGGAGAGCGAATGGACGGCTGTTGAGCCGGACATTCTTTTCCTCGCTGGGGAAGATCCGCCAAATTCAACCGCCTAGCCGGTCCCATTTGTCGACGCATTTGGGAATTCATTTCCGTCCAACCATTGTCGTCTTGGATCGATCATCCGTCTTTTTCCTCCACGCTTCGAGTGCCTCGATGTCTTGAAGCAGTTCATCGGGATGGGGCCTGGGTAGGTGGGCAGCGTGCGCCGGGTCGTGGCCCGCGAACTTTGAGCTCTTCGTCATGCCCGCGTCGATGGCTTTGTAGTCGTCGTCGTCGACCGTCACCCCCTTCAACGCCTGCGTTGAAACACCTTCGCGGAATCGCACCACCACGTTCTGGAACAAAACCTCTTCGACGCCGCGTTCCCATCCCTCGCGCAGGTGGGAGTAAGCGTCCCGGGTCGCCAAGGTGGCTAGTTCCTCCTCGCCCGCCTTATGCAGGGCGGCCACCCGCTGATGCTTGTCGCGCAACGCCTTCACCCGCTTGGAAGTGGCCAACGTGTCGAATGGCAGCCGGTCAGTCTGGACGCCAAAGCCCTGAGCGGTGCGGTGAATGCATTGAGTCGTAGGCTCGACGCCGGCGCCCTCGGCTTCTTGTTGAAGGATACAGAGGAAGTAGATGTCATGAGTGAAGACAATCACCTGCCGCGTCTTGGCTTCTTCGGCCAGACGCCGCGCCACCTCCCAACGCCGGCGATGGTCCAAGGACGACACGGGGTCGTCAAAGACAATGCCTCCTCGGCCTTTGCCCAGTCGAACCTCGGCCAGAAATGACGCGATAGCAATGGCGCGCTGCTCGCCTTCACTCAGGATCGCAGAGGGCGCCCCTCCACCAGGTAGCTGCAAAGCCAGTTTGAAGGTTGTCCTCCCCCCAGGCGATTCAGGCTTCATGACGATTTGGAGCTCATGCACGTTGAGGTTCTTGAGCTCCTCGTTCAGCGCATCGGCGACCTCCTGCGTCGCCATGGTCGTGGATAGCGTCGTGGACTGACGCGAAATCGCCGTGGTGCCGGTGTCCTCCTCGCATTTGCGATGCTTGTCAATCAGAACGAATTTCTCAACGCAATCCAGGGCGTGGGTTTTCAACTCCAAGAGTCGTTCGCGCGCCGTCAGCTCAGCAAGCTCAACGGCGAGAGCCGCGCGCGCCTTCTGGTCGGAAGCCTCTTCAAGTGCCTTGGCTTCCGCAGCAAGCTTGCCAGCGATCGCAGAGAGAACCGGGCTGGGGTCCTTAGGAAGCGCTGGGATCGCGTCCCACGATCCGCCGCCCGCTGCAGCCACCGCAGCACCTTGGCGCTTGATAAGGGCATCAGCCATCGCCTCGCAGGCGGCGCCAAGATCAGCGGCGGCGGCCTCCAACTGCTTAGGGATCGTGCCGATCAGATCTAGATCCATCGAGGCATCTCGCAGCGCCTCGAAAGCCGCGGCTGCGGCTTGGCGCGCCGCTTTGAATGCTTTGGCTGCTTCTTGCTGGATGAGGGCATCGAAGGCGGCCAGCCGCGCGGAACCCTGATCGCCCAGTGGATTCTGGCAAAGTGGGCATTGTTCGCCAGGTGGGAGCGCCTGCAGGGTATGGCCAGGATGAGACTCCACAACGAACGCGCGAGCCTTCTCAAAAAGCTCCTTCCATAGTTCTCCACCGGTTCCTGGCAGCATTCCGGGGGTCTTCGCAAAGTTGTCCGCCGCTTGGCGCGCGACTTCTTTGGCGGCGTTGGATTTTTCCACCAAGGCCTTCAGCTTAGCCAAGGCGTCCGCGGACACCGCAGCTGAGGCCTTGGCGATGCGGTCGGCGACGCCGGAGAAAAGTCCCGCTCGCGTGCGCAGGTCTTGGGCCTTTTGCCTTGGGTCGGCCTCGGCGAGCGTCTTTTCCAAGACTTCCTTGCGCGAGACCTCGTCCTGCGAGAGCGTGCCGAGAGCCTCGATGTCCTCGGGCTTGGTCAGCGACGACAGCTTGGACACGAGCGCGCCGACCTTGGTAGGCGTCTTGCCCAACGCAGCAAAAAGCTCAATGTTGGGCGCGAGAGCGGTTCGCTCCTTGACCGACATTGCCCTCAGTCCGTTGCAAAGCTTGACTAGGCCTTCAAGAATGTCGAGGCCGTAGGGGGCATATGCGAAGTCGCCCTGGTTGTCCACGTAGGCGCGCGCGCAGTGAGCGTCGAAGATGGCGATGTCGCTAAGCTCCGCCGGCCCGCCTTTGTCCGCGGCCCACGCGCCCTCAACAACTACGCCGTCGACGATCATGTCGAACGTCGCGCGCGCGGGTGCCGCCTTGCCCGTCTTGCGCGCGTCCGGCAGCAGTGGTTCGCGCTGATCGCGCGCGCGGCACGCCTTCTTCAAGACGCGCGAGTAGCCGGACTTCCCCGCCCCGTTTTCGCCGTAAACGATGGTGAGTCCAGTTGGATGGATCGCAAGGCGTTGGCCCTCCGCCAGGGCATTCACGCTCACCAGGTCTTTGATCGCCGTGATCTGCACCAACCGGTCGACGACCGCTGGCGCCGCGATCTGCTCCGGCGCTAACTTGATAGGAATGGTGTTCTTGGGGTCTGGAATGCCGTGGGTCGCTTTGAGCAGGGCGTAGCACTGCTCCACCTCGGCTTGTCCAAGTTGCCTGTCGGCGTAAAGCCGAGCGATGGCGTCTTGCTGCCACGCGGGCAACTTTTGAGACCACTCATGGATCTTTTGCAGTATTGACATGGGCTCCCTCCATGTCGGCTTATGCTCAGTTTTTTAGATCTATGGCGCCGACCTTGTTATGGTATTGCATACGTCGCCGCCCAATTAGCTGAGAAAACCCTTAGAGGCCTGACCTTTGAGAGACGTTCCGCGACGTCGTGCAACGCTGCGCTCGGTGCGAAGAAAGCCTAGGCGGACAAGCGCGCTGAGCAAGCGGCCTTTAGAATGCGTCGATGGCCTCTGAACGCGTGAAAAACCTGCTCGACACCCCGGCGCTCCGCAAAGAGCGCGGCGCGTTCTTCACGCCCTCTGCCATCACTGAATTCGTGGCCAACTGGGCTATCAGATCGCCTGGAGACCGGGTGCTCGAGCCCTCCGCAGGCGACGCAGCCTTCCTCGTCGCCGCCGTGGCTCGCATCGCCAAGCTTCGAAAAGGCAAGGGCGCAGAGCCCGAGGTCGACGGCGTCGAGATCCATGCCTACAGCGCGACCGTCGCCCGCCGCCGCGTTCGCGAAGCGGGGGGCAAGGCCAATGTCTTGCGAAGCGACTTCTTCGACGTCGCGCCTGAGCCGTCGTACGACGCGGTGATCGGTAACCCGCCCTACATCCGCTATCAAAACTTCTCCGGCGAGTCACGGGCGAAGTCTCGGCGGGCTGCGCTCCAAGGCGGCGTCTCACTGACGGGCCTGGCTTCGAGCTGGGCAGCGTTCACGGTGCACTCGGCCCTATTTTTGAAGGCTGGCGGTCGCTTGGGCCTGGTGCTTCCTGCGGAACTGCTGTCGGTGAACTACGCCGCGCCGGTGCGCCAGTTCCTCTTCGATCACTTTCGGCAAGTCGAATTGGTCTTGTTCGCCCAGCAGGTCTTCCCCGAAGCTGAGGCCGACGTGGTGCTGCTACTGGCGGAAGGCTTCGGAGAGGGCCCGGCTGGGCACGCGGTCATCCGCCAAGCGAAGAACGCGGCCAGCCTCGCTACTTTGGAGGCCGGACAGTCTTGGACGCCGGCCGACCCAGCCGGCAAGTGGACGAGCAGCTTAGTCGATCCGCGCGCGTTCGATCCTCTCAAAGCGCTGCTGCGAGGCGGGCAATTCGCGCCGCTCGAAGCCTGGGGCGACACTACGCTTGGCATTGTCACGGGCAACAACAAGTATTTCGCCGTGTCTCCCGCCCGCGCGAAGGAGCTCGGCCTTCGCCGCGGGGAGCTCTTGCGGCTGTCGCCTCCTGGCAGCTCCCACTTGCGCGGATTGGAATTGAGCGCCGGATCGCTCGCCAAGCTTGGCAAAGAGGGGCAGTCGACGCTTCTTTTCTACCCCGGCGACACACCTTCGGAAGAAGCGGCGAGCTACATCGAAAACGGCCATCGCGCCGGCGTCGACACCGCCTACAAGTGCAAGGTGCGCAAGACGTGGTATCGCGTGCCGCTGGTAAAGCCTGCCGATCTTCTCCTGACCTGCATGAACGCCGACACGCCGCGTCTGACGTCCAACACGGCGGGCGCCTACCACCTCAACTCCGTCCACGGCGTTTACTTCAACGCCGCCGATAAGGATATTGGCCGCGAACTGCTTCCCTTGGCGAGCTTGAACTCCGCCACGCTCATGCATGCGGAGATGGTTGGCCGCGCTTACGGCGGCGGCATCCTGAAATTGGAGCCCAAGGAGGCCGACGTATGGGCCATGCCATCGAGCGAGCTTGTCCGTTCGCGAGCTGACGCGTTGAGGGCCATCAAACAGTCCGTCGCCGAAGCGTTGAGCCGGAGCGATCTCCTGGGGGCCGTAGAACTCGTCGACCGCGCGCTGCTCGTCGATGGCGGCGTCGCGACGATGAAACAAGTCGAGCGCTTCAGGGCCGCGCGGGCTCTCCTAGCGAACCGTCGCGTGGGGAGGTCTAACAGTGGCCACTGAACCGTCTTCCAAAGGCAAAGCGTGGGCCATCTACGACCGCATCGTGGAGGCCGCGGCCCCTGGCGGCGTCCACACGAATCCGTGGTTCAAAGGAACGGACGGAGCGCGCCGCTTCGTCCCTGACTACGCCACTCTGGAGCTGTTGCTCGGCGTGCCGCTCCATCTTGGCGCGAACACTCAGTCCGGAGTTCCAGCGCTCGCCCTCGACGTGTGGCTTAGCTACGAGCTGCGTCGGGCGGGCTTCGGCGCCGATCAGACCTGGCCGCGGCCTACGCATCCGCGCATCCTGCCAGCGTCCGTTGCCAAGCTCCTCGAGGTCCTGCCTCGGGCCGAGGCCGATCCGATCCGCGCGCGCATCGAGCGCGAGGGCGCCCTGTCCGGCGTCACATCGTCGAGCGCCACGATCCTGGGCAAGAACTATTTGAAGCAGGTCGACGTCATCATCACGGACTGGGCCACCGGCCCCGAGCTTCTCATCTCGACCAAGCGCATGGACTCGTCTTACGGCAAGAACGCGCCCAACCGGGTGGAGGAGTCCTATGGCGACGCCAAGAACCTGCGGCTGCGTCACCCGCTCGCCGCCCTCGGCTTCGTGTTTGGATTGCGTTCGGACATCTTGACCAAGGAAGCCGCCACTGCCGAGTGGCTCTTCGACTTGCTTGTGAAGTTGGGGCGCGAGGACGACGCCTACCACTCCACGGCACTGGTGTTGATGGAGTATTCGGGCGCGCAAGCCGTCGTCGAGAACGGAGATGAGCCCACCGAAGATGTCTTGCGAGCTCCTGGCGTCGAAGCCGCGGGCGGTGTCGCACCGGACGCCACCGCAGACGTGGACCGCGCGATAGAGCGGCTGCCGAAGGTCAAAGTGAGGCTTGACGCCACGCCGGAGGAACTCATGCCCGGCCGCTTCCTAGCGGCGATGGTCGACCGCGTCCTCGCGACCACGCCTGTCACGATGCACAAAGAAGCCCGGCGTCGCCGGGTAGAGCTGACTCAAGCCAAGTAAGTCGCTGTTGCGGCCAGGCGCCACTACGATGGCGCGCGGCAAGGCCACAGGCTAGCGATCGAGAACGCGACCCAGGGGGCCGTTCAGGTTTGCGAATGACGCGATGACCATCCAGCACAAAGTCGAGCGCGCGTCCATAACCCTGCTGTATCAAGTTGGAAACTTGCCCATCGCGAAGCGTGACTGGAGCATCAGGCTCCGCGCGCTTGTAGTCCGGGCTCGAAGTTGACATCCGCGCGTGAGGTGGATTAAAGTCGGACTAGGCGCTCGTCGATGCCTGCTGCTCACCATGGCAAACCCTCCCGGGACGACTTTCATCACCATCTTCAATCCTGATTCCCTTTGTAGGCGAGTCACTGGCAGTGAGCACCCGCGATTCGCATACGGAAGGAATCTGTCATGCGATACATACCCACGTCCGACGCTGTTGTCGAGCGCTTGCGCAAGCAAGCGAAGAAGCTTCAACGTAGCGGCGGAGGCAAACATACCGATTTGCTTAACAAGGTCGCTAAGGCCGCAGGCTACGACCACTGGCACCACGCCGTTAAGTGCAACGAAAACGCCAAGGCGTCGATTCAGATGCGCTCGATCCGCGAGGAATGCGAGGCCATCGTCGCCGCGGAGCAGCGAGGCACTGTCAAGATTGTTATGACCCAGGCTGGCGTCGCCTGTCCGCCGTTCGTGCTCTTCTCGACGGGCGTTGGCGACGCTTGGCTGCTCGAGCCCGACGAACAATTGGCGATGTGCCTCGTATGGCAGGGCGCGCGCGAGGAGATCGGGATCTCGGAGGATCCATCGCGCATCGAAGTGGCTTGGGATGGTTCTTACGAGCTCCTGGGCGATTTCTTTCGCTTAGAGACGAACAACCCGAGGATTGGCGACCGTGCGATTGGTGGCTATCCATTGGCCGAAGTCCGAAAAATGCTGGATAAGGCCCAGTCGACACTGACAAAGATGGCCGCGGTCATCGGTCAAGTGGACGCGGTGGAGATCACCGCCGAGGTGGTCGCCCAGATGGTCAAGAAGGGCTGGAGCGAGGATGAGGTCTTGAAGATGAAGGCCGAAGGCTTCCGCTACTCTCCCGGCCGCGACACCCTTCTCGGCCCGGTCATGGACAGTGACGACATGGACGACGAGGGCGACGAGGCAGAGTTTCGTTGATCGAGGGCAAGACGGCGAGCGCGCTTGACGCGCCGTCTTCAGCCAACTGATCGATCCGCATTCGTAATGCTGACGTTGTGCTTGCGTAAAGGGTGCCATCCCGTTCCGTTCACTTATCCCAGTATCTAGCTCGTGCGGAGATAAACTGCATAGAAGCGCTGCGCAGCGGGACTACTCTTTTTGTGATTAGGAGGCGGGATGACCCTGACGAACCAGAACATGTGGACCGCACTCCTGTTCCTCATCGGATCAGGGCTGCAGATTAGCGGGTTTCAGGCGCAGTGGGCTGCGAATACGTGCTTCGTAATTAGCGCAAGCCTGCTTTTATATGGCGTAATTGAGACGGCTAACGTCCCCGGCGGCCTTACGTCAAAGTGGCACGCATGGTTGGCGCTGCGTCTTGGCGGCAAGCTGTCTTTGCGCGACGCGGCAAGAATCGCGTACGAAGGTGGCCGCAAGAATAGGACGTTGTGGGCAACCGCCGCTGAGCGGATGGGCACGGATAAGACGCCGAACGGCGTACTCGACTACGTAGCCACGTACTTCGGCATGACCGTGACGATCATCGGCAAGCGCCCACCAAGCACCCTGGACGAGACCATCGAGACGACGATGTCGGGCCAGGGAACGTTCGAAGGCGGTGCTGATCGCCTAAAGATGAACGACGAGTACACGGTGTTTACCGATCTCCGCGTGAAGGCAAAGGATGTGAAGCTAGTCGTTGCCAAGATGAGTGAAAAGGTATTCGAGGATGGGGCGGGCTGATGTTCAATGTCCTTCTTGACACGTGCGTGTGGCTCGACCTTGCGCAGGATCGGAAGCTGCGTCCGCTTGTGCTCGTGTTGGAGAATATGGTACGCAGGAACATGCTGCGACTCGTGGTGCCAGAGCTCGTTTTCAACGAGTTCAAGCGGAACCGTAGTCGAGTCGCTCAGACCGCGGCTAGAAGCCTAAAGGGGCATTTTCAGCAAGTTCGCGAAGCGCTGACCCGTTTGCCCGGAGACACACGCCGCAAGAACTCCCTGCTCAAGCAGCTCGACGATGCGAACCACAAGGTACCCATCGTTGGCGGGCAAGTCGAAGGCGTGCTGGATAGACTTGAGAAGCTTCTGACCGAAGCGAAGCACTTGCAACCTTCAGACGCTGCCAAGATGAGGGCGGCGGAACGGGCTTTGCACCGCAAAGCGCCTTGTCAGCACGAGAACAAGAACGGGATGGCAGACGCGATCCTATACGAGATGTATGTCGACCTCGTGAAGGCCGCACCACCGGGTGAGCGGCTCGCATTCGTGACGCACAACAAGTCGGACTTCGGCGCGCAAAACGCTCGGTTCCCGCACGCAGACATCGCCAACGCGTTCAGCCGCGTGAAGTCACTGTACTTCATCAACCTCGCTGAGTTGCTTCGGCGCGTTGAACCGTCGACGGTCAGCGAACTGGTGTGGGAGCAGTCCTGGGAGGAAGAGCCGCGCGGCCTGCACGAGCTGCTCAAAGCTGAGGACCTTCTGTTCCATCAGGTTTGGTACAACCGCAAGATGGTCATGCGCGAGCGCATCGAGGACGGCAAGCTCAAGATAGTGACCAGAGCGGATTGGGACAATGCGGTCGAGGGCCCCGGACGACACTCAGGGATGGTGATCGACAGCGTTTGGGAAATGTCACTGCGCACGCAGCGTCAGTGCGAGAAGCAGTACGGCATCGAGAACCTCGGCCCGTGGTCTGACTTCGAGTGGGGCATGATCAACGGCAAACTTTCGGCGATCCGTTGGATGCTTGGCGATGAGTGGGACATGCTCGACACGTAGGAGGGACCTATGTCGACGGAACGGTTAGGCGACCAAGCCCTGTGCGGTCGACGATGGTGCGCAGAAATTTGTTAATGAAAATGGCTGAGGACTGTAGGTCAAGTAGGCTCGCGCTGAGTCGGCAGACTGATAACATCGTAGGAGAGGAAAGCACATGCCCGTCAATATTACGTTCCGCTCAAAACTGATTGGGGATGTTCACACCTTCTGCAAAAACTCAAAGTTGGGCATTTTGAACGATCAGCTCAACCTCGTTGAGCTGATTGTTTTGCTGTCTCGGTATCAAGAAGAAGGTGTCGATCTGTGCCCCCGGGTGTACATCACCAGCGATATTCAGGCGATGGCTAAGATGCTACCTGGCGGCGAACAGTACAAGTTGGGAAGCAGTTCAGCTGACCCAAAGGGTATAAGACAGGCTCTTAAAAAATGTGCTCCCCTCGCGACTGGCGACTGGATGATTTACATCACCGACTCTGAAAAATCGATTGAGTACGGTGTTTTTAAGGGCGAAAGCAACCCCATCTCCGTCTCTGTCGACTCGATTATTCTCTCTAATGAAAACGACTTCCGCGCCGTTCAAATATGCCAGCTAGCTAAGGACTGTGTCGAAACGCGTTCTAGTCACGGCGACCGCCATTACATCTTTCTAAACCATCGGGACGAAGATAGCCCTCCACCACTACAGTACCTAGAACTTCTTGTTGAAGCGATTACATCGAAGATTACTGCTGAACGCCGGGAGGCATTGAAGAGCTACCTAAATAAACTCCTATACGACGCTCTTCGCCAGTCGCATGGATGCCTCATCGCCGTCTCTGCCGAAGACGAGGTCCCCGCGCTCCTGTCTACAGACGGAGTTTTTCTTGAGAACGCGATCAACTTCGCAGAGCTTGTTGCGGAAGTTTCGGATAAGAGCATCGATTCTGCACAACTCGACAGTAAAGGCACGTTGCTTAAGGGAATGCTGAACAGTGACGGAATCATTGTGTTCAATCAACGTGCCCAACTCCTGGGCTTCAACTGCTTTGTCAAGACGGCCAACGCTGATGAGGTTGTGGGAGGCGCGCGAAAAAGAGCTTTTGCTACGCTTTCGGAAAATGTTGGGAAAACCTTGTACGTAGCGTTCATGCAATCACAAGATGGTTGGTCCGAATTTAAAGGAGCAAATTAATGACGACTATCGCACTCTGGCAACCTGCTAATAATGAGTTGGTACCAGCGACCGCCGAGACTCCGCTTGCGATTACTGAATATGCACTTCAGCTCGCAAAGAAGGACAAGGTTCAGATCGTTGCAGCTTTTGACTCTGGCCACTTCGAGATGGGTGTCAGCTATCTTTGGGGACGCACGATAAATGCTCTCAAGAAGGAACTCTCGAACGTAGGTGTTAGCCTAATTGGCGAAATGCTTGGCCGGACTGATGTCGATGAGGATGACGACATCAACGACATATTGACCGACAAGGAAGCGATTCGGCTAGCGGAGGAACTGGGTGTCATTTCATCGACAGATGGGATGCGGCTGCGACACACTTACGAACTCATCACGCACTTTTCGCAGATGGACGATGACTCCGGCGATCTGGAACGGCTAAAAAAGCACGAGGCGCTTGCGTCTCTGGAAGCATGTGTATCCGGAGTTCTGGGGCGACCCAAGATCGAAGTCGCGACAAAGTTCATCGAATTTCGTGCCGCCTTGGAATCGCAAAGTATGAAGGAAGGTGATCCATACGTGGAGATGTTGAAGGGGTCGCCCTACTTCTTCCACAAGCTCACTATCAGTGTATTGATGAATGCTGCCAAAAAGAATGTCGGCGCCAATCTGGAACATGCACTTGCCAACATCAACACGCTTTTGCCTGTGCTTTGGGACAACCTCCGACATACTGAGCGGTGGCAGGTTGGGCATGCATACGCTGAAGCATATGCTGATGGCAAGACAACAGTTGTCGGCGGTCTGAAGAGTGCACTTCTGAAAGTCAAGGGATTTGACTTTGTACCTGAGAATCTTCGCAGTGATACTTTTGTTAAAGCCGCAGATGCTATCGTCAAGGCACATGAAGGCCTGAACAATTTCTACAACGAAGCCGCCGCCGTAAAAGCACTAACGAAGCTTGGCACGACCATTCCGACGCCAGCCTTTCCAGCCTGCCTCAGTGCTTTGCTTTGCATCACGCTCGGGAACGAGTACGGTGTTGCTTGGACTGCACAGATCGATGCGAAATCAATCCTTGATTCCATCACCGCGGAGCGTTGGGCGTACTACCTCAATAACGTTCTTCCTAGCGATACAAGAATTTTTGGCAAACTCTCCAGTCAAAAACCAATTTCAAACTTTATCGCGCTGGTCAAGGAGCGGAACTTGTCCAAGATAGATTTTAAAAATAAGACTGTGCAACTACTGGTTGAGGCCGCTGTCAAGGACGACGTGATAAAGCTTCAGATCCTCGCAACTAAAATGCGTGACGAATACTACGGAAAACAAGCCAAGGCATAAGGATCCGCCGCGAAGGCGACCATTCGATTCAGTTCCCGTACCGTGAGCGCCAGCTCCCAGACTGCAGCGGAGATTTCGATAATAAGTTCGGAACCATGATCCCAAAGCAGTCATTGATGAAGGACTGGACTTGGCCCGAAAGCAGTCGTTCTCTCGTTTCTAAAGTCGCCAAACTCATGTGGGCATCACCAGAAGTTCGATGACAGATGGTCAAGAATTTCCTGATTGGGTTAAATCAACAATCAATCGGTCGCTGGTGGTTTTCGCCAGGCGATTTCAGCCGCACGTGTCAGTAGCTGTGTGCAATAGTCAGCGTGAAAGTTCTTTTGACAGTCTTGCCAAAACGAAGTCCGGAACTGAACGGCAAGTTGTGCGCTCGTTTGAGCTGAAATCTCCTCTAAGAGTTTGCCTTTCACGTTCACGCATTCGTCGATTTTCGACACGCCGATGATGTTGCACTTTCGAGCAGCGGAGACTAGCATTGAACCGGCAATTGAAGCCGCCGCTGAGACGGCAGCCTCTTTTTGTTCTGTTGTTTGCTCTTTCGCTCCGCAGGCCGCTAGCAACAATGCGGGTGCCATCCAAAATACTTTCATAACAGCCTCCTGGCTTCATACTATCCTCAGATACGGGATAGACCAAGGCGCCTTTGCTCATTTTCATCAATCTAGCTCAGGACTATGACTGGCTCTTTGTACAAGCCCTAGAGCCACATGGCCATCTCTACAACCCGAATGAAAGGGCGGTTGACCGGTACTGTCTATGGCACGAAATACAGGAGCGTCTTGTATTCCCTCGCAACTACCGCGTTTTTGTATCGCAAGAACTCAAGGGAAACAGAAAATACTCTCAATTGAAAGCCGTATTGCAGGAGGTAAAGACCGCATTCCGTAGTGGCGGATCCTTATCCCCCTATCTGTCTAGTCGCGTCTCAAACTTCGGGAAAAAAGGACGTGACTACATGCTGCAGCACTGGCATATTCGCCACCTTCATCTAAGCCCGGTCAGTTCTATCGATGGCAAGGGTTTGGTTCAAAGAGCTGATGACCTCCTATTTTTCAAGGTGGAGGGTGATTGTGTATATTTTTTGGATATCCTGTCGCACGCTGAACCGAACCTCTTCGAGCAAAAACGGCTTTTAGGCGTTGTTGAGAAAAACTGGCCCAAGCTCCACGGTCACGTGCGGGTTCGAGGCCGTTCAATCGAAAAAACTCTCAATCCCGAGGAGGTGCGCCGACTCAGACGCCGGAACGTCAATATGTTTGAGAGCATTGGTGAGCGAATAATTGCACCGGGTATGGGGGTTTCGGCCGGAGGCACTTCACTTGACGCAGTTCGGACATATGACCGGCATCAGGAAGAACTCGGGCATCTGGAAGCTCGTATAAAAACGCGGTTTTGGGAATGCTTCCCGCAGTGCATGAGTCAAGGTTTAGCTCATGTCCGGTTAACCGGTCTGTGGGAGTCTGGCTTCGACACTCATGAGATGTTTTCGGGCGCACAAGTCCAATTCAAAACCTGCTAACTAGTTTGCACTCGGAGTCATTGGTCCTAGCACGCAACATACGCGGCTGACGGCGACTAGTAATCATGTGTATGGTGTGCATCCGGAACGTGAGCATGGCTATGGCGGTCCGCCACTTCGATAGAGGTTGGCGCTTTTCCTGCCTCGGCAGAGCTTTAGGCCTTCGCAACTGGGAGATCGTCCCAGCAGGTTGTGTATTGCGGCGTCAGCAGGTTTTGCTTCATCTCAAAATCACGCTGCGGCCCCTTCATACCAGCGCTAGCCACCACCACGGTCCCACGACCGTAGCGGTCATTTAGCTTGTCCAGCGCCTCCATCAGATGGCCGCGTGAAGGCGCCTCAGGTTCCAAATCCAGCTCCCTTTGCTCTAGGTTTCCGTCCTGAAGATCGAGCAGCATCACTCCCGCTTTGGCAAAATTAAAACCCGGCCGGTAGATGGCTTCAATGCCGCGTACCGCCGCATTGACCAGCGCCACTGTGTCGTCTGTTGGGCGGCGCAATGGAAGGATGAGGCTCCTGCTGTACTTCGGGCCTGGTCGGAAAGCGCTGGTGTGAGCAAATACCTGGAGCTGGCCAGCCTTGCTGCCCTGATCGCGAAGCTTGACGGCTGCTCCGCTAGCAAAGCGGGTCACTGCGGCAATGAGGTCCGCTAACTCAGTGACGGCTCCCCCAAAGCTTCGGGTGAATGCAATCTCTTTCTTCGGTGCCGGCTGGTCTTCGAGGGTAATGCACTGCTGGCCCTGCAACTCACGCACAGTCCGTTCCAACACCACGCTCCAGCGCCTGCGCACGGTCGCGGGATCTAAGCGCACCAGGTCCAGCACGGTATGCACCCCACCTTCATTTAGCTGCTCCGCGATACGGCGCCCAACACCCCACACTTCGGATACGTCTGTGGTTTGAAGCACGGCATCGAGGTCCGCCGCTGGCAAGCTGGCCAGATTGCAGACACGGGCGAGCTCTGCGGGGTAGCTGCCAGCTTTGCGGTCAGCGCTCTTGGCAATGTGATTTGCCAGCTTGGCCAGGGTTTTTGTGCGCGCTATGCCGATGCCGGTGGGGATGCCGGTCCATTGCAAAACGCGCTCACGCACCCGCTGCGCCCGCGCTGTCAGATCACCTTTGACCCCGGCCATGTCGATAAATGATTCATCAATACTGTAGATCTCCTGCCCTGGGCCTAGCCCACCCGCCACGGACATCATGCGGTCGCTCATATCGCCGTAGAGCACAAAGTTCGCCGAAAGCGCCACCACACCGTGCTCTTCGGCCAGATGCCGGCATTCAAACCACGGCGCGCCCATGCGAATACCAAGGGCCTTTGCTTCGTTGCTCCGTGCGATGGCGCAACCATCGTTATTGCTCAGGACAACAACCGGACGATTCTTCAAGTCAGGACGAAAAGCCCGCTCACAGCTCACATAGAAGTTGTTGCCATCGACCAGTGCAAACATGGCATCACTTGAAGCGCTTGATGGTGGCTGTAACCACACCGCAAATGGTCATGGTCTGACCATCTCGGAAAAGAATGGGGGGGAAGGTGGCATTGGCGGCACGTAGCTGGACCATTCCATTGCGGCGGTAGAACTGCTTGACTGTGAAATCGCCGTCAATCTCAGCCACCACTATGTCGCCGTGCTTTGGATTGAGCGCCCGGTTGACCACCAAAATATCACTGTCCGCAATGCCCAGCTCAATCATGGAGAGGCCGCGCGCCTGCCACATGAAGGTGGCGGCGGGATGGGTGATCAATAGGTCGTTCAGATCGTGGCGTTTGACCGCGAAGTCTGCCGCTGGAGATGGAAATCCAGCCGGAACTGTTCCCTCTACCCAAGCCACGAGCAAGGTAGGACCCTGCGTGAAGCAGACGGCGTCTTGCGGCATAATACTGTACATACATCCAGTATATGGCGAAGGTTAAAGTTTGACCATGTGCAGTAACTTTGAAGCTCTGCGAAATGCGGAAAAATACCGCACGGCCTTTAATGTTGAGCCGCCCAACGACCAGGGAAAGCTCGATATGTGGCCGGGTTACAGGGGTGTTTTCATCCGTAGGCCGAAAGAGGCGGGCATCGGTGACGAAGCGGTCCCCGGACGCGAGGCGATTGCAGGGGTTTTCGGGCTATTACCCCACTGGGCCAAAGATGAAAAACTGGCTCGAAACACGTACAACGCCCGCAGTGAAACTGTGACCGAAAAACCGAGCTTTCGGGACGCCTGGCGCTGGGGCAAGCATTGCATCATCCCGGCCGATGCAATCTATGAGCCCGACCACCGTGGCGGCAAGCCGATCTCAACCCGGATTGCCAGGGCCGACGGTGAACCCATGGGGATCGCCGGCTTGTGGTCGGTATGGAAATCTCCAGTTGGCGACTTGCACAGCTTTACCATGTTGACAGTCAACGCCGATGACCACGCGCTGATGAAGAACTTTCACCGAGCTGAAGATGAAAAGCGCATGGTGGTGATCCTGCCGGTCGGTGCCTACGATGACTGGCTACAGGCCGAGCCGAGCCAAAGCATGGACTTCATGCGACAGTACCCCGCCGACCGCCTAGTTGCCGCTCCAAAGGTTGTCGCTCCTAAAGCAGGCACCATGCCGTTGCTCTTGTAGACAGAGATCAAGAAAGAGAAAGTATGTCTGAATACGTCATAGGCCAAAGCCTGTATCAAAACGGAAAGTTGATCGAGGTCACGATTCAGTGCCTCGATGGGCCTGAACCACCGGATTACCACCTGTACGAAGCCCACTGTATGGAGCCTGAAGATGTGGCTGGGCTCATAAAAAGGGGCAACCGCGTTGTGGCTTACCTGACGGAAGAACCGCTCGAGGTAGAAGTAGTCCAGCTGGAGGACGGCAGTGAGTCAGTGGAGGTAGTCCAGCAGGAGCAACCAGGTGGGCGCAGGTCACTGGCGGACCTTCCGGAATGTGAGTCCTAGAGGCGAATGGTTGGCCATCCTTCAAGGAGCTAAAAGTTCATGTTGCCCACCAATGAGGCCATTACAACCAAATATCTCGGGCTGTACCGGCAGCTCTTGCCATGCTACGCATGTGCCGCCACACTTCGGTGCGATTGACGCCGATTTCGTGATGTAGCTGCTCAACCACGTCTGCAATCTGAGAAACATGCGCTTCATCCAAGAATGCACGCACATGAGGCGCGAAGTTCTTTGGGTACGTTGCCGTTAGAAGGGCTGTCCGCAGGTCCTCAGTACTGAGATTTTCTTTATAGCTGGTGCTCGCAGAGCGTGCGGCCACCTCCAGCGCGGGGATCCTTCCTTCTTGTTGGCGCCGTGTGGGCCGCGGATTTGAAACGTGGACACTCAACCCGAGCATTGAGAGCAGGCGTACAGCATGCGCCCAATTGAGTTCGCCAATCGATCCATTCTCCAGTTTCTCCACGATAACGGGTGACAAGCCGCACAGGTCCGCAACGCGATCCTGGGTTAAGCCTATGTCGGACCGCCGGGTACGCGCAGCTAATCCGATCGCCGCAAATTCATGCATGGTTTCGTCAGCAGTAAGGGTTGACCAATGACTCCCGTCTCAGACCTCTCCAGTGCATCTTCCGGATCGTCATGTTGCCGTCACGGATTGATTTTTGGTTTCTGTACCAAAGCCCATCCCTAAAATAGTGCCTGGCGTTGCATTCTTTGCAGTCGTACCATCCCTCGCGGGACGGAGAATGTAACTTGGCATCAAACCAAGGTGTCAACTTTTCCATGGCAATTACTTTCTGGTAGATGAAATCCGTAGCTGGACCTGACCCGTTTCAATGGGTAGGCCACCAGCGCACGCGGGAAATCTCTTCGTCCACCACGTCGAGGAATATGTCGGCCCTTTCCTCGGGCGTCAGCGTGTCATATTGAGGCGGCATACCGCCCAGCAGCATTTCAATAGCGGTCAGGCCTGCGTATATCTTTTGCGGGCTCCGCAAGAAACTCCAGAGCAAGGTCGAATTGACGTCGGCTTCTAGGTATTTCTGGATGGTTTGCTTCAGCAGCGACTTGTCCAAACCTTCATCGAGCTGAAACGCAGGGTAGCGCCGGTCATCGACTCGGTCTGGCGACGAAAGGAAAATGAATTCGCCGGCGACCGCGCGCTCATAAACCGCCTTGGGTAAGCACTTCAGTTGAGCCGCCATTTCCTGAACTGTCAGCACACCGTATAGGTGCGCAAAGCGGCCGGGGTCTTGGCTGTCGATGGTTGGTGGAGGGCGCCCGACAGCGGCCCAAACTTGCCGCAAGGGCATTTGATCAATACTCCAGGGCGCACGTACTCTAAGCCAGGTACCGAGAGTTGCACGCAAGCATGGCTCGCATAAATCGACTTCCACTCTATTCCCATTACCAAAAATCGAACCATAGCCCGCGTCAAAGCCAATGGACGTCATTTGTTCGAAGCCGGACTCTTTGCTATGGACTTCATTGCCGCATCGATCGCACCTGATCTGATCGACCACGCTGACTGCCTCAATACCTTTGAGCTGCATTGAATACTCCTGGCGAAATTGCAGGTGGTTAGCCTGCCGCGCCGGCGCGGTAAGAATCAATCAGGCGGATAACGTCGTCCACTTGGCCAGCAGAAACCATTTGCTCCGCGGTTCTCTGGCCGAACATTGGAAGTGGTTCTGTTCTAAACCAATGCAACGATTTCGCCAGATCACCACCCGAGACGTCATATGCCGCCTTAATGACGCGGAGATTGTTCCTAAGATACCGTTGGATATTGGCGGCATCGGGAGTCTTGGTGACTGTGCTCACTGGTACACGTGCATTTCGAGCCAGTGTTTTGGCGTCTATGCCGAGCATGCTGATGTACCGAGTTGGCGAAAGCATAGGGGCAAGTCCTACCTCCTGCAGGGCTTCAATAAATTTGGCATCGTGTTGGCTATCCATGCGCATGTCTCCGGCTAACTCCTGCTGAACGCGTGGACCTCTACCATGCCGAACCCCGGAAGAGCTTCGTAATCGCGCGGTCTGAGATCACGTTCATCTGTCCGCTTCTTCCTCGCACTGAATTCCGTCGAGTTCGGCGAGAAAGAAGTCGTCCTCATCAAGTTCGCTGCTTATTCCGACTATGCGGCTGACTATCTCTCTCTCGACAGCACACTGCAGCGCCTTGATCGCTCGGGCAAGGCCGGTTTCTGTCATTTGGAATTGACCGCTTGCGTGGTACTTGGTACCGGGCCGCATCAAAAGTTCGCAGACCACAAAGAGCGAAGGTGCAAGTGGCGCATCGAGCTCACCCCCCTCAAATGAGAGGCGCTCAATCATCCTTAGATCTCTGGCTAGGCAAAGAAGAACTGGCTCTTTGAGAGCTGAGGGGTACAGCAGGTGTTGGGAGTCAGCCGCCGTCAGGCGCGTCAACTCTTTTAGGCTTGTTGAGGCTTTAGGGCGAAGAGCTTCAAGCATGAGCAGTCCTTGTATACCCAATGCGACGTCGATAGCTGTCTATAGACACGTGTCAAAAGTATACAGCTTTGCAATAGTCGCGCTAGATGCGGCCAAGCAAAAACGAACCTTTGATGCGAGCTTTAGCGATCGAGATTAAGGCTCGACGACTGGCGCTAGAGATGAGCCAGGAGGATCTGGCGGGCAAATGTGACTTGGACCGACCCTATATCTCACTTATTGAGGTCGCCCGTAAACAACCAACAATCAGTGTGCTGCTCAAACTTTCTGAGGGATTGGGCTATGGACTCCCAGAAATGATGGAGAGAGTCATGAGCAGGTATTTAGTCGAGTCAAAATAGGTCCACCGCGCACCGGTTTGGCAACTTTTTGCCCTTTTGGACCAATAGCTAAGGGCAATTTACCAAAGTGCCGACCCTTCAAACTCGATTTGCTTCTTTCGTCTCTTCGCCACCGCGACCTTCCTGGCACCGATTCCAACCACGATGAGTGCCGTAATCAGGCAGGCGGCAAAAGCTAGTACCTTCGGGCCGTCGAGGCCGAAGACAGTGCAGTTAGCAAGGCCGCTGATAAACCAGCAGTTAAGGGCGGCGTCCCATTGCATTGATAGAAATTGCATAGCAGGTCGAATCAGAAAGCTTCGGCAAATTGGACGGTGTGGGAGCTACTGAGCTTTCGCCCTCTAGGCCCTACGTTAAAACAACTGAGGGCAAAAAACGATAGCTCCCTACCTTATTCATTTGGTGAATAAAGTGCTTGACTACCTTTAATGCGTTTATTGGCGGGAAATTCCAGCCCGGTATTCTGGATGGCCGAGCGCACGCGTTCACGCGCTTCCTTGACTTCCGTTTCCGCAAGCCCGACCAGCGTAAAGCTGGGCAAACCATTGGCAAGATGCACCTCCACCTGCACGGGCCTTGCTTCCAGGCCCAACAAGGCGCGGCTATGCACTAAAGACAAGCTCATTCGAAACTCCCTCCCTCAGAGGCGGCATCACAACTGGACCCGAGGCCATCCCGGGTTGCAGGCGCACCATACCTTCACGTAAGACGAGTATCGCCTAGCGAGAGAAGCCATCCGCCGGTTCACCAGAAAGGTGTGCCCCGCTGCATCCCGATAGTGGCGCTCACTTTCGTCCCGTGCACTTGCCTGGTTGTGTCAGTACCAGGATCCACCATGGCATTCTTGCCGCCGATCTCCTGGTGCTGGCCGTCCCAGAAACGAACGTTGCAGAAGACCGCTGTGCACTAAAGACAGGCTTGGTGATGTCTTTTCGGGTTTGTGCGCCAAAACCGTGCGTTTATACGCACTTTGTTGGTGCATCGTATCCGGCGCAATTCGCGGAGGTTCGCTCGAAGTTCAGGGGCAGGCCGGTCATCCATGCAAAGCGTCTTTGGCACGTTACCTGCTAAGAAGTCCACGCAAGTTGCCAGCCTTTGGAGCGTCTACGGAGGCTCCATCAGCAATGACTCGTACAAAAGCCTTAATCCGGCTGAGGTGGTGCTTGACGATGCTGCTTCCCTATTCATCCCTGGAGGAAACCTGAAAATGAAACTCGTAACGGCCATCATTAAACCGTTCAAGCTGGACGAAGTGCGTGAAGCGCTTTCCGGCATTGGCGTGCAAGGCATTACTGTGACTGAAGTCAAAGGCTTCGGCCGCCAGAAAGGCCATACCGAGCTGTACCGCGGTGCAGAGTATGTCGTCGATTTTCTGCCCAAGGTCAAGATCGAAGCAGCAGTCTCCGACGATCTGGTGG
Source organism: Polaromonas sp. P1_E11 (assembly GCF_056405995.1). Taxonomy (NCBI): domain Bacteria; kingdom Pseudomonadati; phylum Pseudomonadota; class Betaproteobacteria; order Burkholderiales; family Comamonadaceae; genus Polaromonas; species Polaromonas sp. P1_E11. The sequence goes on along the minus strand of NZ_JBFUBA010000007.1, from coordinate 85,896 downwards.
ATCGCGTGATTGAAGCGGTTGAGGGCGCCGCCCGCACCGGCAAGATCGGCGACGGCAAGGTTTTTGTTTACAACCTCGAGCAGGTCGTGCGCATCCGTACCGGTGAAACCGGCAAGGAAGCGCTGTAAGGCTTACCCCAAAAAACGAAGAGAACATAGACATGAAAAAACTACTTGCCTCCCTTGTATTGGGATTGAGCCTGCTGACGACCGGCGCCGTGATGGCACAGGCCCCGGCAGCTGCACCCGCCGCTTCCGCTGCAGAAGCCAAACCGGCTGAAGCTGCTGCTTCCGCCGCCGCGCCTGCCGCAGCGACAGCACCCGCCGCCGCAGCTGCAGCCTCTGCACCGGCTGCCGCCGCAGCACCGGCGCCTGTTCCCAACAAAGGCGACACCGCCTGGATGATGGTTTCCACGCTGCTGGTCATCATGATGACCGTGCCCGGCCTCGCCCTGTTCTACGGTGGCCTGGTCCGCAGCAAGAACATGCTGTCCGTCCTGATGCAGGTCATGGTGACGTTCTCGATGATCGTCGTGCTGTGGTTTATCTATGGCTACAGCCTGGCCTTTACCGAAGGCAACGCCTTCTTCGGCGGCTTCGACCGGCTCTTCATGAAGGGCATCTGGGACAACGTCGCGGGCACCTTTGCCAATGGCGCCACCTTCAGCAAGGGTGTCGTGATCCCCGAGATCGTGTTTGCAGCCTTCCAGGCTACTTTTGCCGGCATCACCTGCGCGCTGATCGTCGGAGCCTTTGCCGAACGCATCAAGTTCTCCGCAGTGCTGCTGTTCATGGCAATCTGGTTCACCTTCAGCTACGCACCTATCGCCCACATGGTCTGGTTCTGGATGGGCCCTGACGCCTACACCGGCAAGGAAGTCGCTGACGCCATGAACAGCAAGGCGGGCTACCTCTGGCAGATGGGCGCCCTGGACTTCGCAGGCGGCACCGTGGTGCACATCAACGCGGCTGTTGCCGGCCTGGTAGGCGCCTTCTGCATCGGCAAGCGTATCGGCTACGGCAAGGAAGCCATGGCGCCTCACAGCCTCACGTTGACCATGGTCGGCGCCGCATTGCTGTGGGTGGGCTGGTTCGGCTTCAACGCCGGCTCCGCCCTGGAAGCCAACGGCTTCGCCGCCCTGGCCTTCATCAACACGCTGGGTGCTACCGCTGCCGCCGTGCTCGCATGGTGCGTCGGGGAAGCGCTCATGAAGGGCAAGGCCTCGATGCTGGGCGCAGCGTCCGGCGCTGTCGCCGGTCTGGTGGCCATCACGCCTGCAGCCGGCAACGTCGGCATCGGCGGCGGCCTCATCATCGGCCTGATCGCCGGCTTCGCCTGCCTCTGGGGTGTGAACGGCCTGAAGAAGCTGCTGGGCGCCGATGATTCGCTTGACGTGTTCGGCGTGCATGGTGTGGGCGGTATCCTGGGCGCGCTGCTCACCGGCGTCTTCAATTCGCCAAACCTGGGTGGCCCAAGCTCCGTCGCCGACTGGACTACGGTTGCCATGCTGGCACCTGATGCGTATTCCATCGCCGCCCAGGTCTGGATCCAGGCCAAGGCCGTGCTGATCACCATCGTCTGGTCCGGTGTGGTTTCTTTCATCGCCTACAAGGTGGTTGACCTCACGATCGGCCTGCGCGTCAGCGAAGAAGACGAACGCGAAGGCCTGGACATCACCTCGCACGGTGAGACCGCCTACAACCGTTAATTCATAGTCAGACGAATTCCGGCTGCCTCAGGGCAGCCCCCTGATTGAGTATCTCCTTTGGATGTTCAGCCCGCTGGCGCAAGCCGGTGGGCTGTTTTTTTTGGCGCGTGCCTTGTGGGCGTTGCACCATCGCCAGGATGGGGTTGCGAGGGGGTCGTTTCCGGCGGTGGCCCTGCCGGTGCTAACCTTGGGTCTCTGTCCACTCTTCAGCCTTTCAAGGAACGCCGCATGACATGGCAAACCGTTGTTGCACAACCCAGTGAACTGGGTGAATCGCCGTTCTGGCATCCCGACGAGCAAATGCTGTATTGGGTTGACATTCCAGGCCGGCAGATTCACCGCTGCAACGTCTTTATGGGAACGGTACAAAGCTGGCCCATGCCGTCGGAGCCCGGCAGCATTGCGCCGGCCCGTACACAGGGTCAAGGCAGCGGCCTGGTGATCGCATTGCGCGACGGCATTTACCGCGCCCGCGAGTGGGGCGCCGAGCTCCAGCAACTCATGCGGGCCGGCCATGACACCGCCACGACCCGGTTCAACGACGGCAAGGCCGATCCGCGCGGGCGCTTCTGGGCCGGCACGATGTACGAACCAAGGGACAAGTCCGTGGCCGAGCTTTTTTCCATCGACTGCCGCAACAGCCTTGTACCTGCGGTGGAGCGCAAGGCCGGCGGCGCCATCATCGCCAATGGACTGGCGTGGTCGCCGGACGCTGCAACCGTGTACTGGACGGACACCCCCACGCACACCACACACACGTGGGACTGGGATGCCGACAGCAACGCCATGGTGAACCGCCGCGTTTTCCACCAATGGCCGGGCAAGCCTGCCGGCTGGCAGTTCGGCATGCCCGGCTATGGCGGGCGGCCCGACGGCGCCGCGGTGGACATCCAGGGCAACTACTGGGTGGCCATGTTTGAAGGTGCGCGCCTTCTCAAGCTGTCACCGGCAGGGGAGTTGCTGGCCGAGATTCCCGTGCCGGCGCAGTGCCCGACCATGCCGTGTTTTGGCGGCGACGACCTGCAAACGCTTTACGTCACCACGGCGCGCTACAACCGGCCCCCTGCCGAGCTGCAGGCCTATCCCGAGTCGGGTTGCGTGTTTTCGATGCGGGTGGATGTGCCCGGTCTGCCGGTCAATTTTTTCGAGGATTGAGCCTCGCCCTCTGAAAAAACCGAACAGGCGGCATGCAAAAAGATCAACGCGCCAGGCGCGATACCCACGTACCATCCCAGCCATGCCTTCAGACACCGATGTGATGGATTCCCTGGCCGGGCGGATACGCACTGCCGCTGCCGCCGGCACGCCGCTGCGTATTCGCGGTGGTGGCACCAAGGACTTTTACGGCCAATCCCTGGAAGGTGACATCCTCGACATGACGCCGTACGCGGGGGTCATCAGCTACGAACCCAGTGAACTGGTCGTGACTGCGCGTACCGGCACGCCACTGGCTGAACTCGAAACCTTGCTGGCTGCCCAAGGCCAGTGCCTGCCCTTCGAGCCGCCGCGTTTTGACGATACAGGGGCAAAAGCCACAGTGGGCGGCATGGTCGCCAGCGGCCTGAGCGGGCCAGCACGCGCGAGTGTGGGCGCGGTGCGTGATTACATGCTCGGCCTCAAACTCATCAACGGACGCGGCGAGCTGCTCACGTTTGGCGGGCAGGTCATGAAAAATGTGGCGGGTTATGACGTCTCACGGCTCATGGTGGGTGCCCTGGGTACCTTGGGCGTGCTCACTGAAGTGAGCCTCAAGGTGCTGCCGGTGGCACCTGCCGAGGCCACGCTGCGTTTTGAATGCAGCCAGGCGCAGGCGCTTGACTGGCTGAACACCTGGGGCGGCCGGCCCTTGCCGCTCAACGCTAGCTGCTGGTCCGAAGAAGCTGGTGTCGGCACGCTTTATCTGCGATTGCGCGGCGCTGTCGCCGCCGTCGAAGCCGCCTGCAAAGTGCTGGGCGGTGAGAAACAAGGCGGCACCGAAGCGGCCGGCTATTGGCAGGCCTGCCGCAACCAGCAGCACCCATGGTTCCAGGCACGCCAGGCCGACCAGGACTTGTGGCGGCTGTCATTGCCGCAAACGGCGCCTGTTTTGACCCTGCCCAATTCGCCGCTGGTGGAATGGCATGGCGCCCAGCGATGGGTGCGGGCAGGCGCGGGGCACGCGGAGGCACTGCGTGCGGCTGCCGCACAAGCCGGCGGGCATGCTACTCTTTTTATAGCTGCTGGCGCCCATCCATCGCGCGCTACAGCCCGATTTGATGCATTAAAACCACCGCTGGACCGGATCCACCGGGAACTCAAACGCGAGTTCGATCCCGCCGGAATCCTGAACCGCGGCCGCATGGCGGCGGGCTGGTAGCTCATGCGCCGCCTGCGCCATCTCACCGGGCAGCACCGCACGCCCACCATCAACCGCCTGCTCGGCGGCGTGCTCGCATTCAATGCCGGGGCTGTCAATGCCGGCGGCTTCCTGCTGGTCAGCATGTACACCTCCCACATGACGGGCTTTGTCTCGATCGTGGCGGACAACCTCATCCTCGGCAACCTGACACTGGTGCTGGGTGCGGTGGGTGCCTTGCTGGCCTTCACCCTGGGGGCGGCTGTGACGGCCGTGCTGGTCAATTGGGCACGCCACCGGCACCTTCGCAGCGAGTTCGCCCTGCCGCTGTTGCTCGAGGCCGTTCTTTTGCTGGTCTTCGGCCTGCTTGGCGCAACGCTGAACCGGCAGACGCCGTTCGCCGTGCCCCTGACCGTGCTGGTGCTGGCCTTCACCATGGGCCTGCAAAACGCGCTGGTCAGCAAAATCTCGTCCTCCCAGATTCGCACCACGCACATGACCGGTGTCATCACCGACCTCGGTATCGAGCTCGGCAAGATGTTTTACTGGAACCGCAGCGCCAGTTCCATGGAGTCCCGTGTGCGCGCCAACCGTATCAAGGTGCGGCTCTTCGGCACCTTGCTGGCCATGTTCATCGCCGGCGGCCTGGTCGGTGCGGCCGGCTTCAAATACGTCGGTTTCATCTGGGTCGTGCCCCTGGCCCTCATGCTGTTGACCTTGTCCTTGCCGCCGCTGTATGCGGATTTCCGGCGCGCTGCACGGCGCAAGGCCCTCGCTCTGGCCCTGAAGGAAGGGCCCTGACACCATGCAAACCCATCTCGCCCCCGAATTCAAAAACACCGCTGACGGCCTGGAGGCCGAAGCCATCCTGCGCAAATGTGTGCATTGCGGTTTTTGCACGGCCACCTGCCCCACCTACCAATTGCTGGGCGATGAGCTGGACGGCCCGCGCGGACGCATCTACCTCATCAAGCAGGTGCTGGAGGGTGAAGCACCCACGCGCAAAACCCAGCTGCACCTGGACCGCTGCCTCACCTGCCGCAACTGCGAAAGCACCTGCCCCAGCGGTGTGGAATACGGCCATCTGGTGGACATCGGCCGCAAGCTGGTTGACGAGCGCGTGCCGCGCCCGGCCGGCGAAAAGGCCTTGCGCTGGGCGCTCAAGGAAGGCCTGCCGTCGCCGCTTTTTGCGCCTGCCATGAAAGCCGGGCAGGCCGTGCGCGGCCTCTTGCCCGCATCGCTCAAAAACAAGGTGCCGGCCAGGCAGGCCGCCGGCCCATGGCCCACGCGCCAGCACGCCCGCAAGATGCTTCTGCTCGAAGGCTGCGTGCAGCCCGCCATGATGCCCAACATCCATGCCGCCACGGCGCGCGTGCTCGACGCGGCCGGCATACAAACGGTGGTGGCGCAAAAAGCCGGATGCTGCGGCGCCGTCAAATTTCACCTGAACGACCAGGAGGGCGGCAAGGATGAAATGCGGCGCAACATCGACGCCTGGTGGCCGCTTGTGGAAGCCGGTGAGGGCGCCGGTGTTGAGGCCATCGTCATGAATGCCTCGGGCTGCGGCGTCACCGTCAAGGAATACGGCCACCTGCTCAGGGACGATACCGCCTACGCGGCCAAAGCCGCACGCATCAGCGGGCTGACACGCGACCTCAGCGAGCTCATGCCGGAGCTGGTCGGTGAGCTGCAGGGCAAGGTCACGGCACAAGCCGGCGCGCTGGCGTTTCATCCGCCCTGCACGCTGCAGCACGGCCAGCAGCTGCGCGGCGGTGTTGAAACGCTGATGGGCGCACTCGGCTTTAACGTCAAGCTGGCCGCCGGTGAATCGCACCTGTGCTGCGGTTCGGCAGGCACTTACTCCGTGCTGCAGCCCGACATCGCGTACCAATTGCGCGACCGCAAGCTCGGCAACCTGCAGGCCACTGCACCCGAAACCATCATCTCAGCCAATATCGGCTGCATTACCCACCTGCAAAGCGGCACGGCGACGCCGGTGCGGCACTGGGTCGAAGTGCTCGACACTGCGTTGAAGTCCTGAAGGGGAGCGAACACCAGCCAGCCGGGGCCGCGGAACCGGCTTTGCCGGGCCGCAGGCGTAGCGCCCCCTCGGGGGGCAGCGCATTACACGCAGCCGAAGGCGAAGTGAAAAGCGTGGGGGCCAACACCCTCCTGACACCACGTTGTCAGTAGCCCCCCGGCACCATCAAGGCTTCTTCACACAAGGAGCCTCCCATGAAAAACGCCATCACCTGGTTTGAAATCCCCAGCACCCAACTCGACAAAGCTCAGGCCTTTTACGAAGCCGTGCTCGAGTGCAAGATGCGCCGCGAGCCCATGGGCCCGTCCGAAGGCGCGGTGTTTCCCTATGAGGCGGAGGAGGGCGTGGGGGGCGCGATCCTGGCCGGCCCCACAGCGCCTGCTTCGGCGTCCGGCGGCACCTTGATTTACCTCGATGCCTCGCCTTCGCTGGATGCCGCACTGGCGCGCGCTGTCAAGGCAGGCGGCAAGGTCGCCTTGCCGCGCCAGGCGCTGCCGCCCGGCCTGGGTTTTTTTGCGCACATCACCGACCTGGACGGCAACCGCGTCGGCCTGCACGCCGCGGCTTGAGCGTGATGGGCCGCAAGAACTGGATAGCCGTCGCTGGCGCCGAACATGCGCGGCGTGGCTGCGCGGATCCGCACAACGGCTACATGCAGGTGTGCCATGGCAAATGCGCTCCGCTTAAACGGGTGCTGGCTGGGGATCGCGTGGCTTACTACTCGCCCGCGCTGACCATGGGCGGCAAAGACAAATTCCAGCGCTTTGTTTCCATAGGCGTGGTGCAGGCCGGCGAGCCGTATGCCTTCGATATGGGCGGCGGCTTTGTACCCTTCCGCCGCGACGTGACCTATGCGGCCGCGCGGGAGGTGTCCATATTGCCTTGGCTGGACGAGTTCGAGTTTGTGGAAAACCGCCAGCACTGGGGCTACAAGTTCCGCTTTGGCCTGTTCGAGGTCAACGAGCACGACATGCGGCTGGTCGCCCGGGCCATGCGCGCAGACCTTGCGGCGCTCGACTTTGAGGCGGTTGGTACAGCAGCTGCGCCTCTGCGCCCCGTGGCACTGTTCCCGGACCTGTAGTTACCAGATCAGCTCGCGATAGAACACCGTCGTGCCCACCAGGCCGCCGCGCGGCAACAGCGCATAGCCGGGAATCACGCCCACGCGCTGCCAGCCCAGGCGTTGGTACAGGCGCTCACCGTTATCGCCGGTCACGGTGTCCAGCACCAGCAAGGTCTTGCCACAGTCGCGCGCCATGCTTTCGGCGGTGCGCATCAAGGCCTCGCCCAGACCCTGGCGCCGGCAGCGGCGGTGCACCAGCATCTTGGCCAGGTCGGCGCGGTGCGGCTGGTTCTCGGGCTGGGCCAGCACCAGCTGCACCGTGCCGCAAATGCCTTGCGCATCCTCGGCGACCAGCAGCGCGCGCTCGCCCGCGGCAACACCTTGCGCCACATCGCGCCAGAAGCCCGCGGCACGTTCGCGCGACAGCGGGTGCATAAAACTCACCGAGGCGTCGCCTTCAACGCAGTCGATCAGCACATCGACCAGTCCGGCAATCTGTTCGTCAGTGACGGCAGGCAGGCGCCGCAGTGACCAGGGTGCGGTGTTCATCATGGTGTTCAAGCCGCTTCGGTGGCGATCACTACCGCATAGTGCGCGGGCTTTCGCGTGGGATTGTGAAACATGGTGGGCCGGTCCAGCTGCATGGCCAGGCAGTCGCCTTCGCGCAGCGCGTGGCGCTCGTCGCCTATGGTGATGTCGATGGCACCTTCGAGCACCCACACCTGCTGGTGCACACGCGCATCGCGCACGCCGGTTTCAAACGCGACGCGCCCGCCCGGCGGGAAATGCACTTCGACGATCTGCATGGGCTGCGGCACGCCGGGCGGCGAGATGTTGCGCCGCAGGTAGCCCGAAGCCGGGTCCTGCCACTGCAGTTGCTCAGCGTGGCGCGCCACCGGGCTGGCGGGCGCCTGGGCGGCGGGCGCATCGAACAGTGAGGCCAGCATCACGCCCAGACCGGTGGCCAGCCGCTCCAGCACCACGGCGGTGGGGCTGCTTTCGCCGCGCTCTATCAGCGAAATCATGGAGCGGCTCACACCGCTTTTGGCTGCCAGCGCGTCAAGCGACAGGCTTTTGGCGGCGCGCAGCTCGCGCACGCGCTCGGCGATGCGCTGGTTCAGGCCGGAAGGGGATTCTGTCATGATGGAATTAATTTTCCATTATATTGGAACTCATGTCCGGTGCCTATGACGCTTGTCGCCCTGCGCCAGTTGCCGTTTCGCTAGCCCGCGTCGGGTTTGCACGGAATGGCGAAGTCCACGTGGTAATGCTCGTCGTGGCGAACCCAGGGCTTGCCCTTCATGAAGTTCAGGTTCTGCTTCAGGTAGGCGCCGCGCGGCGTGGCAAATAGCTGGGGCAGGAAGGGTGCGTCAAAGATGACCAGGGCAATGCCGACGCCACGCGCCTTCGCGGCCATGTGCAACTGGTACAGGTGCTCGGCGATGGCGGGGAAGTCTATGGCGTATTCGTCGTACCGGGCGTCAGCATTGAATTCAATGTCATAGCCGAAGCGGTTGCCGATGCCAGCCGGCAGGGGAACGGACTTTCCCTGCGCATTGCGGACCGGCACAAAAAAGTCCACGGACAGGCCGTTCTGGTGCGTGCGGTGCGGCCGGAAACGCCCACCCGAAGGCCAGCCCGTTTCGCCATAGACATAGGTGGTCGATGGGTTGGCGGCGTGGAGCGCCGCGTAGGACGCGGTGATGATGTCCGCGACCTTGGCATGCACATGCGTGCGGCCTGCCGTGGCGGCCATCGTGCTGTATGCCGAGAAGTTGGGGCCGCTGGGCGGCAGCTTGACGCTGCCTTCGATGCGGCCCTTGCTGACCGCGCCGAAGCATTGGCTGTCGGCGGCAAGGGCTTGCGCTGACAGGATGGCCAGAAGGCCGATCCACCAAGCTTGTCCTGCCCAAGAATAACTGCGCTGCATTCTGCTTCTTAATGTGGAAGGTGACCGCCGGACTCAACACCTAACCGCGCTCGCAGCATCTCAACCGCATAAGGCGTGCCGATTATTTGGTGCTGAAGGATGGCGATGGATCCCACCCACTGTCCATGCAACTCGAGAGTGTCGGCAATTGCCACGGAAATGCAGAAGCGTGCGGCATCCCCCACCAGCAACTTCTGCAAAGGCACAACAACAAGCCACGGAAAGTCGCCTGCACGAAAAGTCAGTGAGCGGATACCGTCGCCGTAGAAGTCCTGATTGTGGAACCAGACGTCAGACCGTTCCCATGGACCCACCAAAGGAACCAGGAGGCCCTCGATGGCATCCTGCAAGTCGCCGTCGATATGGCCGTGGGTATCTCCCTGTTCGGCAAAGAACTCGTAGGAACCCTTCAGCTGCTGGATTTCGGCCCAATACTCGTCTTCGGACGACACCGTTTGAATGTTCATAAGGATGTGATCGAGATCCGATGCGAATGTGGCCGGACCATAAAACGCCCCGCAAAGCGGCTCCGCGCAGTCGTGGCCCCGGGGCGATTGCTATATTAACCAACCTCTTAAGTCATCCAACCCAGTTGCTTCCACATGCGCCGCGCCGACCGCCTCTTCCACCTTGTTCAGCTGATTCGCGGCCGCCGTCTGAGCACAGCTGAATTTCTGGCCAAGCGGCTCGAAGTGTCCGAACGCACCATCTACCGCGACGTGGCCGACCTGCAGCAGCAGGGCGTGCCGATTGAAGGCGAGGCGGGTGTGGGTTATCGGCTCGGCTCGGGCTTTGACCTGCCGCCGCTGATGTTCACGCAAAAAGAAGCCAATGCGCTGGCCGCTTCGGTGCGGCTGGCCCAGGCCTGGCTGGACCCGGCCATGGCGGGTGATGCGGAGTCGGCCTGGAGCAAAATCTTTTCGGTGCTGCCGCCGGCCGCGCGCGCGGCCGCGGAGAACGTGCCGCTGTTTGCCGTGGTGATCAATCCTGATGAGGCGACGCAGCGCAGCCTCCAGCTTTTGCGTGAAGCAGTGCATGCGCGCCGCAAGGTCGCGCTGCGTTACCGTGATGCGCAAGAGCGGGAAAGCCGGCGCGTGCTGTGGCCGCTGGGCTGTTTTTATTGGGGCAGCGTCTGGACGCTAGGCGCCTGGTGCGAAACCCGGCAGGACTTTCGCAGCTTTCGCCTGGATCGCATGACGGCGGTCACCTTGCTGGATGACCGGCTGGACCATGTGCCGGGCCGCACGCTCGCGGATTTCCTGCGTGCCGTCAAAACCCGGCAGGCATAACTTGCTATTGAATTGATAGCTGCTTGCGCCCATTCATATTGGGCCCCACCCTCTTTTGCTTAAAATCAGGCCGCCAGTGCAGCTTCAATGTCCTTGGTCAGATCCGCCGGCTTGTCGGTAGGCGCGTAACGCCGGATGACCTGCCCATCTTTGCCGACCAGGAATTTGGTGAAGTTCCATTTGATGGACTTGCTGCCCAGCAGGCCCGGCGCTTCGGCCGACAGCCATTTGTACAGGGGGTGTGCCGCGGGTCCGTTGACATCGATCTTGGACATCATCGGAAAACTCACGCCGTAGTTAACCTGGCAGAACGACTCGATCTCGCCGTCGGCGCCCGGGTCCTGCGAGCCGAACTGGTTGCACGGAAAGCCCAGTACCGCCAGGCCCTTGCCCGCGTATTGCTTGTGCAGTTCTTCAAGGCCGCCGAATTGCGGTGTAAAACCGCACTTGCTGGCCGTGTTGACGATCAGCATCACCTTGCCTTTGAACCCGGACAGCGGGATGTCCTTGCCGTTGATCTGGCGGGCCTCGAAATCGTAGACCGTGGTGGGGGTATTCATGGGGTGTCTCCTGGTGTCTGGAATGGCACTATCGGACCACGGTGGGCCGGGGCGGTCAATGGGGTCAATCTCGGGCCGCCGCGCTAGGCGGTCTTCGCATTGGGTGCGAGGGCCGCCAGCACCGCGGCCAGCACGATCAGGCTGCCACCCAGTAGCACACGCGGCGTGAGTTCGGCGGCGCCCAGCGCGGCCGACGACAGGCTGGCAAACAGGATTTCAGTCAGCATCACGATGGCGGTTGTGCCTGCAGCCAGCCGGGCCGCGCCATATTGCAGGCCGGCATTGCTGGCCATGAAGGCCAGGCTGAGCGCCAGCACCACCGGAATGCCCGCTGCAGCCAGGGCCGGCGCAGGCACCAGCAGCTGCGACATGCCGAGCAGCGCGGCGCCGGCCGCCATCAGGCCGCTGCCGCCAAACATGGCCAGCATGCGCGATTCGCTGGGGGTGTGGTTGTACTTGCGCAGTACGGCGTTGGTCACCGCAAAACTGAAGCCGCCCATGATGGCCAGCCAGTCGGCGCCGCCTTGGGGGATGGGCCAGGGCGAGTCGGGCGATTTGAGCACGATCAGCACGCCCGTCATGGCCAGCAAGAGGCGCAACAGCGACGCGGCCGAGGGTTTTTCGCCCAGCATGACCCAGGCCACCAGCACCGACCAGGCCGGCATCAGGTAAAACAGCAGCACCACGCGCACCACGTCGCCTACCGTCACCGCCCAATTAAAGCCGACATTCGTAAGACCCGAAGCCGCCGCCAGGAACCACAGCTGCGGGTGGGCCACAAAACTGCGCCAGGCGGTGGGGCGCAGCACCAGCAGACCGGTCACCACCACCGCGTAGACCAGCGCCGTGGTCCACAACGGGTGCAGGCCATGGCCCTGCAGTTGGCGCAGCGGCCACCAGGACACGCCCCAGACAAGGGCGTTGAGGACCAGTGCGAGAACGGCTTTGGACGTGCCGCCTGGCACGGCGGCACGGTTTGCAGTGGCCGGCATCAGTGCGATTTATCGCTGCGGGCGATGCTCAGCAGGTGGTCCACCTGCTCTTTGTATTTGACGGTGTTGCGCTTGTGCCAGCGCTGGATCACCCACATGAAGCCTGCCACTACGACGCCAAAGGCTGTGATGGCGCCAAAGGCCGACAGGCCCATGCCGGTGGAGAGGCTGTAGAAAGCCCCCAGGCTCAAAATGCAGGCCTGTTCGTTGAAGTTCTGCACGGCGATCGAGCGGCCCGCGCCCATCAGGTTGTGGCCGCGGTGCTGCAGCAGCGCGTTCATGGGCACGACCAGGAAACCGCCCAGGCCGCCCAGCAGGATCAGGAAAGGCGCGGCCACCCAGACATTGCCGATGAAGTTCATCAAGATGACCAGAAGGCCCATGGCAATACCCAGCGGCATCACGCTGGTGGCCTGGTCCAGCCGCATCCGCATGGAGGCCAGCACGGCACCGACGGCGGTGCCGATGGCCACCACGCCGACCAGGGACGAGGCCTGCGTCGTGCTGTAGCCCAGGGCGGCCGCGCTCCAGGCCAGCACGATGTAGCGCAAATTACCCGACACGCCCCAAAACAAGGTGGTGGTCGCCAGGGAGATCTGGCCCAGCTTGTCGCGCCACAACGCCGAGTTGCAGTTCCAGAAATCGGGCAGCAGCTCCAGCTTGTTGCGTGGCATGGGCCGCATCTCCACGCCGGTGTCGGGGATACGGGTGTTGAACCAGGCCGCGATGATGTAGAGCAGGATCAGCACGGAAATCGCGGCTTCAGGGGCGGTGTCGATGCCGGTAGTGAAAATGGGAAAGTCAAACGAAAGCAATAGCGACGACACCGAATGGCCCACCAGCTGGCCGCCCAGCAAAACACCGAGGATGATGGACGAAATCGTCAATCCTTCAATCCAGCCGTTGGCCTTGACCAGCTGCGAAGCCGGCAGGAGTTCGGTGAGGATGCCGTATTTGGCGGGGGAATACGCCGCCGCCCCGAGCCCGACGATGGCATAGGCCAGCAGCGGGTGGGATCCAAACAGCATCATCAGGCAGCCGATCACCTTGATGGCATTGCTGACGAACATGACGTTGCCCTTGGGGCGCGCATCGGCAAAAGCCCCCACAAAAGGCGCCAACACGACGTAAAAGAGCGCAAACATGGGCACCAGCGCCGCCGGCTGCCATTTGGGCGCACCACTGGTTTTCAGCAGCTCCACGGCGGCCACAAACAGCGCGTTATCAGCCAGCGAGCTGAAAAACTGGGCCGCCATGATGGTGTAGAAACCGCGCTTCATTAAACTGTTGTGGTCACTGCATCAATGCATCAGCGGATCTGATGCGGCAAGATATGGGTGAATGTCTCCAGACGATTCCGGTTTATAGCATGGGGGGCGGTGTCAGAATGCAAAAGACCTCATCCAGAGGCCTTTCGTCCCGACGGGCCCGCCAGCCTGCCACGCTCCCGGAAAACAATTTACTGCGCCATGCCACGTCCCATTCTTGCCACCATTCACACCGCAGCGCTTGCCCACAACCTTGCCCGCGCGCGCGCTGCCGCGCCCGATGCGCGGGTCTGGGCCGTCGTCAAGGCCAATGCTTATGGCCACGGTATCGAACGTGTTTTTGATGCGCTGCGCAGTGCCGACGGATTTGCGCTGCTGGACCTGGCTGAAGCGCAGCGCCTGCGCGCGCTGGACTGGCGCGGCCCCATCCTGCTGCTGGAAGGCTGCTTCGAGGCACGGGATCTCGAGTTGTGCTCCCGCCTGGGCCTGTGGCACACCATTCACTGCAACGAGCAGATCGACATGCTGGCTGCCCACAAGACGCAGCTGCCGCACCGTGTCTTCCTCAAGATGAATTCGGGCATGAACCGGCTGGGCTTTGCACCCGAACGCTACCGCGCCGCCTGGACGCGCCTGAATGCATTGCCCCAGGTCGAAGAGATCACGCTGATGACGCATTTTTCCGATGCAGACGGCCCGAAAGGTATCGCCGCGGCGCTGAAGGCCTTTGATGCCGTCACGCACGACCTGCCGGGTGAGCGCACCCTCAGCAACAGTGCCGCCACCTTGCGGCACGGCGATGTGCTGGCCGGGCGCTCCGACTGGGTGCGGCCCGGTATCCTGGTTTACGGCAGCGCGCCCGACTTCCCCGAGCACAGCGCGGCCGACTGGGATTTGCAGCCTACCATCACGCTGTCATCGAAAGTCATCGGCATCCAGGAACTCAAAGCCGGCGATACCGTGGGTTACGGCTCCAGCTTCACGGCCGACGGTCCGCTGCGCATCGGCGTGGTGGCCTGCGGTTACGCAGACGGCTATCCGCGCCACTGCAGCACAGGCACACCGATGCTGGTGAACGGCGTGCGCACCCGCATGGTGGGGCGCGTCAGCATGGACATGATCACAGTGGACCTTTCGCCGGTGCCTGGCGCGGGCATCGGCACTGAAGTGACGCTGTGGGGCCGCGCCTCCGGCGGCGCGGTGTTGCCGATTGACGAAGTGGCGCACGCCGGCGGCACCGTCGGTTATGAGCTCATGTGTGCGGTGGCACAGCGTGTGCCGGCGGTGGCGGACTGAGTCCGCTGTGACTGCAAACTTGACCAGGAAAAAAGAACCATGGAAACATCAGAACTTGAATATGCTGGCTTCTGGATACGCCTCTGGGCATCGCTGATTGACACCGTGTTGTTCTGCGTGCTGATCTTTCCTCTGCTGACGGTCATCTACGGCACCGCCTACTGGAGCAGCACAAAGCTGGTTCAGGGACCGGCGGATTTCCTGATCTCATGGGTTGTTCCGGCTGTGGTGGTCGTGGGCTTCTGGATCGTGCGGCAGGCGACACCCGGGAAAATGGTGATTGCTGCCCGCATCGTGGACGCCAGGACCGGCCTCAAGGCTACGGCAGGCCAGCTCGTCATCCGCTACATCGGTTACATACTGGCCACCATTCCCTTTTGCCTGGGCTTTTTCTGGGTGGCTTTCGACGCCCGCAAACAGGGCTGGCACGACAAGCTTGCCGGCACGGTTGTCGTGCGCAACAAGGCCGGCACTACCCAGCCTGTCGCATTCAACGGCTGATACTCTCTTCTGCATCAACTCCGCCTGCCATTATCAAGAGGTGCCCATGCCAGTGGCTTCATCCATCACCGTTCGTTCCATAGCGCCGCAGGATTTCGAGACCTGGTTGCCCCTTTGGCTGGGCTACAACCGCTTTTACGGCCGCTCCGGCCCCACGGCGCTGGCGGGCGAGGTCACCGCCATGACCTGGTCGCGCTTTTTTGATGCCTATGAACCGGTGCACGCGCTGGTCGCCGAATCGGGCGGCGAGCTCGTGGGCCTCACGCATTACCTGTTTCACCGCAGCACGACGCGTATCGTTCCCGTCTGCTACCTGCAGGATTTGTTCACGGCCGAATCGGTGCGCGGCCGCGGTGTCGGCAAAGCCTTGATCGAGGCCGTCTATGAACAGGCCAGGGCCGCGGGCTGCGACCGGGTGTACTGGCAGACCCACGAAACCAATGCCACGGCCATGCGGCTGTACGACCAGGTGGCGGAGAAATCCGGTTTTGTGGTCTATGCCAAGGCGCTGTAGCCCGGCGGCTTTCGCGCCTTCGCGCCCGCCCACATGCTGTGTAGGTTTTGGCGGACGCCCGTCGTTGCCGCGACCGGCTAATTTTTAAGCAGGGCCGTTTGAAACCCACGCGCCGCCCGCTGTAATGCCATGCCGGTGAAGCCTTGCAGCCGTTCGGGATGCCGGCATCAAGGAGTGTTCATGAGCCAGTCCGAGACCAAAAAAGAGCAGGACCTGCAGTCCATGCTCGAAACTTTTGCCAAAGCCTTTACCCACAGCGACGGCAAGACGGCCGCGACTTGCTGGGAAGTCCCCGCGCTAATCGTCGCGGACCAGGGCACCAAGGCCGTCGCCACGCTGCGGGAAGTGGAAGACTTCTACGGCGGCGCCGCCAAACAGTACAACGAAATGGGCATCACCGACACGCGGCCCGAGGTCCAGTCCGTCACTTGGCTGACGGACAAGCTGGCGTCGGTGCATGTGCGCTGGCCCTACCTCGACGCCAAGGGCCAGGCGAGGCCGGAGTCGGAGGCCTCGACCTATGTCATTCGCGTCGGCGACGACGGCCGGCCGAGGATTAACGTCGTGGTGATGATGGGCTTCAAGAAGGCTTGAAGCCGCCGATCGGGTTTATTGCGGCGCGATCTTCGCCCCGGTGAGCTTTTCCTGTGCCTTCACCAGCGCCGGCACAAACTCTTTGCCGTGGCCCAGCGCGCTGGCCGTCACCAGGCTCTGGTGCACGGCTTCGCCGACCAGGGACGGCACTTTGACCATCTCGGCCAGGTGGGTGTAGTAGCGCAAGTCCTTGCGCGCGTTGTCGAGTTCGAACTTCAGGCCGGTGAAGTCGCCGCCCAGGGTCTTGGCCATGGCCTGGAACAAGCCCGAATTGACCGCGCCGGCCGACACCACGTCGACCAGCTTTTGCGGGCTTATGCCGGCCAGCGCGCCCACGGCGAAGGCTTCGGCCGTGGCCGTGCAGATGGCCTGGCCGATGAAGTTGTTGAGCAGCTTGACGACGTGGCCGGCGCTGGGGCCGCCGACATGGAAGATGTTTTCGCAATAGGCCGCCAGCACCGGGCGGATCTTGTCGAACACGGCCTGCTCTGCGCCCACCATGGTGTTGAGCTTGCCGAGCTCGGCTTCCACCGGCGTGCGCGCCAGCGGTGCATCCACCAGCGTCGCGCTGTGCTGTGCGCACAACGCGGCCAGGCGGCGGGTCGACTCAGGCTCGCTGGTGGAGGTGTCGATGACGATGAGGCCGATGCGTGCCTTGGACAGCACGCCGTTGGCGCCCAGCAAGGTTTCTTCCACTTGGGGCGAGCCCGTCACGCAGATCACCACGGCGTCACAGTCACCAAGCTCGGCAGGGCTGGCCACCTGCTTCGCGCCCGCTGCCAGCAGGTCGGCCACGCGTTCCGTATTGCGGTGCACGGTCAGGCTGACGTTGAATCCCTTGGCCTGCAGGTTGCGTGCAATACCGTGTCCCATGAGGCCCGATGCGCCGATAACGCCGATGTGTTTCATGCTGTCTCCTGAAAAGTGGTTGAGAAAAATCCGGAAATCTTTGGATCAATAAAGACCTTTGACACGCGCCTGCAGCCGGGCCAGCCCGAGCAAAGCGTCGGTATAGGGCGTGGGCACCGCCGTCAGTTGCCCCAGCTCGCGCACAGCCGTCACCAGCGCGTCCAGCTCGACCGGTTTGCCGGCTTCCACATCCTGCAGCATGGATGTCTTGAAGGCACCCAGCTTGCGCGTGACGACGTGCCGTTCCGCAGGGGTCTGGTTGGTGGGGATGCCGATGCGCGCGCCGATTTCCTTGGCCTCAAGCATCACGCTGTGGGTAAAACCGGTCACCAGTTCGTCGTCAAGAACACGGTCCATGGTTGCACCGGTCAGCGCGCTGATTGGGTTGGCGGTCATGTTGCCCCAGAGCTTGAACCAGATGTCTTTCTGGATCTGCTCCGACACCGGCGCTTCAAAGCCGGCTTTTTCAAGCAGGGCCGCAAGCTGCTGCACCCGGGCGGTTTTCTCGCCGGAGGGCTCGCCGATGATGAGCTTGTTGCCGAAGTGGTGGTGCACCTGGCCGGGCTCGTCCAGCGAGCAGCTGGCATGCACCACGCAGCCGACGATGTGCTTTGCCGGAATGGCCTGCGCCAATTCGCCGCCGGGGTCCACTGAGGTCAACCGGGTGCCTTCAAGCGTCCCGCCGAAGCCCTGCAAGAACCACCAGGGCACGCCATTCATGGCGGTCAGGACCATCGTTTCCGGGCCAATCAGCGGCGCGATCCGGCGCACCACCTCGGGCAGCGAGGGCGCTTTGACGGCCAGCACCACCAGGTCCTGCACGCCGAGGTCGGTCGGCGCGGCGCTGGAGGACACAGCTTGCGACGTGATCTTGCCGCCCTGGTTCAGCCGCAGACCGTGCAGCTGCAGGGCATCGAGCGTGGCGCCGCGCGCCACCACGCTGACGCGGCAACCTGCGTGAGCGAGCCCGTGGCCCATCCAGCCGCCAATGGCGCCAGCGCCATAAATACATACCTTCATCGTTTCATGTCTCCATTTCCAAATCCCAAAAGCGAAAGGCCAGCAGGGGCCGCGGAACCGGCTTTGCCGGGCCGCAGGCGCAGCGCCCCTCGGGGGGCAGCGCATTACACGCAGCCGAAGGCGAAGTGAAAAGCGTGGGGGCTCAACCCTCTGGCGTGAAACCCACCGCCTTGACCAGCGGGCCCCACAGCTCGGTGTCGGCCTTGAGCATGGCGGCCAGCTGTGCGGGGGAGGTCGGCGCCGCTTCCAGGTACGACACCGCCAGGCCGTCGATCACGTCCTGTGAGGCCAGCGCGGAGCGGATGCCGGCATTCAGCCGCTGCACCACATCCTGCGGCGCTTTTGCGGGCAGGAAGAAGCCGAACCATTCGGTGAACGCCATGTCCTTGAAGCCTTGCTCCAGCAGCGTCGGCGTGTTGGGGGTGAAACGACTGCGTTTGGGGCCGCTGGTCGACAGCAGGCGGCACTTGCCCGATGCGACATGCTGGGTGAACTCGCCGGTAGGGCCCGACACGGCGGCAATCTGCCCGCCCACCATGTCCAGCACGGCTGGCTGGGTGCCGCGAAAAGCCACGTGGCGCAAGTCCACGTTGCCGGCCCGGCCCAGCAGTGCGCCGATGAAGTGCGGCGATGAGCCGGCGGCCGGCGAGCCGAAGTTGGCCTGGCCCGGGTTGGCCTTGCACCAGGCAAGAAAGTCCGGCACGGTTTTGACGTTGGCCGGCACCAAGGGGCCGACGGCGAAGCCGTAGTCGAAGATCGCGCCGGCAGATACCGGGGTCAGGTCGGCGACCGGGTCGTAAGGCAGTTTCTTGTAGGTGTGCGGGTAGATGCCCAGCATGGACATGGGCGTCAGCAAAACGGTAGCGCCGTCGGGCGCGGCGGATTTGACGAACTGCACGGCGATTTGGCCGCCCGCGCCGGTCTTGTTTTCCACCACGGCGCTCTTGGCGTATCCGGGGTGCAGCTTGTCGGCGACGCGGCGCGACACGATGTCAGCGGTGCCGCCGGGCGCGAAGCCGACGATGACCTTGGTGCTGTCAATGGCTTGGGCCCAGGCGCGCTGACCGATGCCGGTGAGCAGTGCTGCAGCGCTGGATGACTGGATGAGCTGGCGGCGCGAAATGTTCATGGTGTGACCTCGTGGAATCGGTGGGGCTGCTGTGGCGCCGCTGGCGGGCACAAAAAAGCCATTGTTGTGCAAGATGCGATTTTGTGCAGGATCAGGCGGTATCCAGATGCGCGGCGAGGTTGTTGCGCTTGCCTTCATACACGGGCGCGCCTTCGTCGATCTGCAATGTCATGCCCACAGCGTGCTGCGCGAACACCGCATCCAGGTGCGCGCTGGCGCTGGCCAGCACGGCGTCGCCGGCCCGCTTTTTCATGGCTTCGCTGCGGCCGGGGGTGATCCGGAGGTTCAGGTAGATAAAGGCGCGGTCGGGCCGCCCGTTCGCCACCGCAAAGTGTTTTGCCGGCCAGGCCATGACCCGCGTTCCAGCCACCGGGAAAAGCGGCACCACGCCGTCCTCATCGCGCAGGGCCACCAATGTGGCGGCCAGCGTGTGGCACAGGGCGTTCATGTCGGTGAGGCTATCCAGGTTGGCGGTGTATTGAATGTTCAGGTGAGGCATGGCGGAGTCTGGTGGGGTTGGCAGTTGCGCGGATGAACAGGACCCGCCATCATTACCAAAACGCAAAGGCTGGTTATTTATACAGTAATATCGCGCATGGCCAAAGACAAAACGATTTACACCTGCACCGAGTGCGGTGGCACCAGTCCCAAATGGCTGGGTAAATGCCCGCATTGCAACGCCTGGAACACGCTGATTGAATCGGCCGCCGAAAGCAGCGGGCCCGTCAAGAACCGCTACAGCAGCCAGTTCCAGTCACTGGCCAAGGCCTCCGACGTGACCGCCCTGGCCGACATCGAAGCCACCGACATGGAGCGCACGCCCACCGGCCATGAAGAGCTGGACCGCGTGCTGGGCGGCGGCATCGTCGAAGGCGGTGTGGTGCTGATTGGCGGCGACCCCGGCATCGGCAAGTCCACCTTGCTGCTGCAGGCGCTGGATTCGCTGCAGCGCGCCGGGCTCAACACTCTTTACGTGACCGGCGAGGAAAGCGGGGCGCAGGTCGCGCTGCGTTCACGCCGGCTGGGGCTGGACGGCTCGCAGGTCAAGGTGCTGGCCGAAATCCAGCTTGAAAAAATCCTCGCCACGCTGGAGGCCACGCAGCCGGCCATTGCGGTGATCGACTCCATCCAGACGGTGTATTCCGACCAGCTCACGTCGGCGCCCGGCTCGGTCGCGCAGGTGCGTGAATGCGCGGCGCACCTGACGCGCGCCGCCAAATCCAGCGGCGTGTGCATCGTGCTGGTCGGCCACGTCACGAAGGAGGGCGCACTCGCCGGCCCGCGTGTGCTCGAGCACATGGTGGATACCGTGCTGTACTTTGAAGGCGACACGCATTCAAGCTTTCGGCTGGTGCGCGCCATCAAGAACCGTTTCGGTGCGGTCAACGAGATCGGTGTGTTCGCCATGACGGAAAAAGGCCTCAAGGGTGTGGCCAATCCGAGCGCGATCTTTTTGAGCCAGCACAGCGAGCCCGTGCCTGGCAGCTGCGTGCTGGTCACGCTGGAGGGCACGCGCCCCATGCTGGTTGAAATCCAGGCGCTGGTCGACAACGGCGGGCCCAGCCCGCGGCGCCTTTCGGTGGGTCTGGACCGCGACCGCCTGGCCATGCTGCTGGCGGTGCTGCATCGCCATGCCGGTGTTGCCTGCATGGACCAGGACGTGTTCGTCAACGCCGTGGGCGGCGTGCGCATCAGCGAGCCGGCGGCCGACCTGGCCGTGATGCTGGCCATCACTTCGTCCTTGCGCGGCAAACCGTTGCCCAAGGGTTTCATCGCCTTTGGTGAGGTCGGGCTGGCCGGAGAAGTGCGCCCGGCCCCGCGCGGCCAGGAGCGCCTGAAGGAAGCCGCCAAGCTGGGCTTTAGCGTTGCCGTGGTGCCCAAGGCCAATGCGCCCAAGAAACCGATCGAAGGCCTCACCATCCACGCCGTCGAGCGCGTGGAAGAGGCCATGGAAGTGGTGCGCAGCCTGAGCTGAGGCATTGCACAATCAGGGTCATGAAACTCGCCGTCATCTCCGACATTCACGGCAACCTGCTGGCGCTTGAGGCCGTGCTGGCGGACATTGCCGGGCAGGGCGTTGACCAGACCGTGAACCTGGGCGACATCCTGAGCGGCCCGCTGCAGCCCGCGGAAACCGCCGACCTGCTGATGGCCCGCAACTTCACCACCATTCGCGGCAACCATGAGCGGCAGGTGCTGGAATTGCTGGACCAGGGCCAGCATCTCGACCCACTCGGCACCGACGGCTACACCGCGGGCCAGCTGACGTCGGCGCAGGTGGCGTGGATCAGGGCGCTGCCCGCGCACCTGGAGCTGGCGGGCGGCGACGTGCTGCTGTGCCACGGAACGCCCGGCAGCGATTTGATCTACTGGATGGAAACCACGGTGCCCGGTTTTCCTGACGCGCATCCGACCGGTATCCGGCCCGCCACGGGCGAAGAAGTTTTCCTGCGGCTTGGCGACGTGAGCCCACAGGCGCATTCGCTGGTCCTTTGCGGCCACACCCATGTGCCGCGCATGGTCCAGTGCGGCAACCTGCTTGTCGTCAATCCCGGCAGCGTCGGCCTGCAGGCCTATGACGACGACCATCCTCACCCGCATGTGGTGGAAAACGGTGCGCCGCACGCGCGTTACGCGGTCGTCGAAAAAACCGCCCGGGGCTGGCGGGTGGACCTGCGCGCCGTGCCCTATGACCACATGGCGGCATCCAAAGCGGCATTTGGGCGCGGGCGCCCCGACTGGGCGTATGCGCTGGCGACCGGTTGGGCAAGGCGCGGTGGTTGACTGGCTGCTATTAAAAACGTAGCTGCTTGCGCCCGTTCCTGGTGGGTTGCAGGCCTTTTTTCTTTCAAAAAAGGTGCCAAAAACGGCTAACAGGCGTCTCATTTCGGCTTTTTCTGCGGCTACGCACTCCCCGCAGCGCTGGCGCCCCGGGTGGCTGCGAAAATACGGCCATGAACTTCCAGAAAATTATTGTTCCCGTGGCCGGCATCGCCGGGGTCTTGCTGGCGTACCGCTTTTACGGCTGGGCCGGTGTGGCCGCCGCCGCCAGCGCCCTCGTGATGTGGGTGCTGCTGCATTTCACCCGCATGATGCAGGTCTTGAAGCGTGCAGCCAACCGGCCCGTCGGTTATGTCGACAGTGCGGTCATGCTCAACGCCAAGCTGCGGCCCGGCATGACATTGCTGCATGTGGTGGCGATGACGCGGGCGCTGGGCCTGCTGCAGTCGGCCAAGGACGAACAGCCCGAAATCTTCCGCTGGACGGACGGTTCCGAGTCGCATGTCACCTGCACCTTTGTGGGCGGCAAACTGTCGCACCATGAACTCTTCCGCCCGGTGCCTGCGGATTCGCCCGAGGCCGGGGGCGCAGCGCCGCCCGCGCCGTAAAATCAGACTTTCGGGTTTTGTCCGGCCTTGCACCGCATTCCCGGCTGCTGTTGCCGGCGGGCGCCGATACAGCACAACCATTTCACGACATTCACCACAGGATCAGCACCATGTCCCCAGTTATTCCTTCCATGGCAGACCGCGACGGCAAAATCTGGATGGACGGCCAGATGGTCGACTGGCGCGACGCCAAGATCCACGTGCTGAGCCACACCCTGCATTACGGCTGCGGCGCGTTTGAAGGCGTGCGGGCCTACAACGCCCAGGGCGGCACGGCGATTTTCCGGCTCGAAGAGCACACCGAGCGCCTCTTCAACAGCGCCAAGATCCTGCGCATGAAGATTCCCTTTACCCAGGATCAAGTCAACGAGGCCACGAAAGCCGTCGTGCGCGAGAACAAGCTGGAGTCCTGCTACATCCGCCCGCTGACCTGGATCGGTTCGCAAAAACTCGGCGTCAGCCCCAAGGGCAACCAGATCCACCTGATGGTCGCGGCCTGGCCCTGGGGCGCCTACCTGGGCGAAGAAGGCATGAAGCGCGGCATCCGCGTGAAGACCTCCAGCTACACCCGCCACCACGTCAACATCACCATGACGCAGGCCAAGGCGGTGAGCAATTACACCAACTCCATCCTCGCCAACATGGAAGCGCTGGACGACGGCTACGACGAAGCGCTGCTGCTCGACGCCTCGGGCTTTGTCAGCGAAGGCGCGGGCGAAAACATTTTTGTGATCAAGGGCGGCGTGGTCTACACGCCCGACCTCTCGGCCGGTGCCCTCAACGGCATCACCCGCAACACCATCCTGCACATCTGCAAGGACCTGGGCCTGGAACTCGTGCAAAAACGCATCACGCGCGACGAGGTGTATATCTCCGACGAAGCCTTCTTCACCGGCACGGCCGCCGAAGTCACGCCGATCCGCGAACTTGACCGCATTGAGATCGGCGCCGGTTCGCGCGGCCCCATCACCGAGAAAATCCAGACGGCATTTTTTGACATCGTCAACGGCCGCAATCCGAAATATGCCCATTGGTTAGCCAAGGTCTGAAGCGATTACCGAAGAAGAAAGCCGAACATGAGCACCCCCACGACAACTCTCCACTCATCCGCTGTCGAACTGCTGGCTTCCGACCTGAACGCCCAGGGCGGGGTCTACTGCCCCAGCCCCAAAGCCGACATGAAAATCTGGAACAGCCACCCCAAGGTCTACCTGGACGTGGCGCGCACCGGTCAAGCCAAGTGCCCCTACTGCGGCACGGTTTACGCGCTGAAAGCTGGCGAGCACTTCGGCGCTGGTCACTAGCGTGTCTGACCCCCTTCAAGCAGCCGCCGCGGAACCGGCTTTGCCGGGCCGCAAGCGGCGCCCCCCTGGGGGGGAGGCGGCCGAAGGCCGCATCGGGGGGGAATCATTAATAGTTGCCCCACAATGGATCGGGGACGCGGTGATGACCGAGCCGCTGATGCGCCGGCTGCATGCGCGTGGTGAGCGCCTCACGGTGGGCGCGCTCCCATGGGTCGCACCGGTTTATCGCGCGATGCCTCACGTCGCCGATGTCATTGAATTTCCTTTTGCCCATGGCGGTCTGCAGTTCCGCGAACGGCGCTCGATCGCCAAACGCATCGAAGGCCGTTTCGACAAAGCCTATGTCCTGCCCAATTCACTGAAAAGCGCGCTGCTGCCTTTTCTGGCGAGCATTCCAGAACGCATCGGCTACTTTGGCGAAGCGCGAGTGGGCCTGTTGACACACCGGCTCAAGAATCCGAAAAACAAGCCGCCCATGGTGGCGTTTTATTCCGCGTTGAGTGGTGGGGCGGACTTCGACAAAGACAGGCCGCAACTGCAGATGGCACCCGCTGAAATTGAGCAGGCGCTGGCTGAACTGGGCCTGCAACGTAGCGGCTATTACGTGTTTGCGCCCGGTGCCGAATACGGTCCTGCCAAGCGCTGGCCCGCCGGTCACTTTTCAGAACTCGCCATGCGGCTGGCTTTGCCCGTGGTGTTGCTGGGCTCCGGCAAGGAAGCGGCGCTCTGCGAAGAAATTGCCGCGCCCGTGAACGCAGTGCAGCCCGGCAAGTGCCTGAATTTCGCGGGCAAGACCTCGCTGGTCCAAGCCCTGTGCCTGATCGCCGCAAGCCAGAGCACGGTCAGCAACGACTCGGGACTGATGCACGTGGCTGCGGCCTTCGGTGTACCGCAAGTGGCGATTTTTGGCTCGTCCAGCCCCCTGCATACGCCGCCGCTAAGCGACAAGGCCACCGTGCTGTGGCTCAAAGCCGATGCCGCCTACCAGCCGCCGCTGGACTGCGCGCCTTGCTTCGAGCGCGAATGTCCGCTGGGCCATACGCGCTGCCTGAACGATGTGGGCGCCGACCGGGTGCTGGCGGCGCTGCCACCGGTTCCCCGGGCGGGAAATTAGGCCGGGTCAGGCGGGAAAGGCCGCCAGCGGTGAAAAGCCCGGTTTGCCCTGGGTCGGCGTACGCGCCACATTCATCACCCAGCACACCATCACAAAATAGCCGGCGAGGCTGACCAGCTCGACCACACCCTGTTCGCCGAAAGTTTCCACTGCCGCGGCATAGGTGGCGTCGCAGCAGCCATGCTGGCGCAGCACTTCGAACGTGAGGTCCAGCGCGACGGCCTCATCGGCGGCCGGTTCGCGCGGCTGCCTGCCTTCGGCGATCGCGTCCACAGTGGCCTGGCTCACGCCCGCAGCCACCGCCAGCGGCGCATGCATCAGCCATTCAAACTGGTTGGCGGTATGGCGGGCCGCCACGCAGGTGACGAGTTCGCGGATGCGCGCGTCCAGTGCGCTTTCGAAGCGCAGGTAAGCCCCCACGTCGCCGATGCGACCCATGAGCTGCGGACTGCGCAGCAGGGGAATGAACGGGCCAAACACGGCCTTGCGCGGGCCGGCGATCAGTGCGTCCGCAGCGGCCTGCTGCGCGGGTGACATGGCCTCCCGCGGCATCAGCGGCATCCGGTCTTTGGCAAGCGGGAAGAAGCCCTGGGGGACGGCGGGAGCTGGGGGTGTGGTGGCAAGGCTCATGGGGTTCCTGTGGGTGGCTGAATCCCTGAGCGTATCAAAGGGCGCCCCGCCATGTCTTCAGGCAAAAAAAAGCCACCTCGCGGTGGCTTTTGCAAACTTCTTCCGTGAGGAAGATGTCGTTGGGAATCATTGAAATGTTTCACCGACGTTTGGTTTTTAGTCCCTTTTAATTCCCCTTTTCCCCTACCCATTGTTGTGACAGCAACGGAAAGAAATGTCGGTGATTACACCCTGTCTGACCATTCTCCAAATAGAGGAGACCACGCGGTTTAGTGTTGCTGGAGGCCATTTTTCGTGATTTATTTCACGTTTATGGATGGACAACCGGTAATTCAACAACAAAAGTCGCGCCGCCGCCGGGCCGGGCTTCGCAGCGAACGCTGCCGCCATGGCGCTGGCTGATCGACTTCACCAGGGCCAGGCCGAGCCCCACGCCCCCTTCGCGTTCACTGGCGCCGGGCAGGCGGTAAAAAGGCTCAAAAATACGCTCACGCTGCTCGGCGGGCACGCCCGGGCCGCGGTCGTGCACCTTGATCACGGCCCGCTGTTTTGCCCCGGCCCGAGCCTGTGCCAGCTCCAGGCTGATCTCGCCGGTGCTATAGCGCCGCGCGTTTTCCAGCAGGTTGCGGATCAGCCGGCGCAAGAGGCGTGGAGAACCCTGCACCGTCAGGCTATGGCTATCGGCATCAATGCCCAGGCCGGCGCCGGGGCCGCTGGCATTCTGGTCCAGTTCGGCGCTTAGCTCCGCATTGACGCGTGAGCATTCTTCCGCCGCCAGGCCGGTGAGGTCCAGGGTTTCAAAAGGCTCCGCGTCGGCCTGCTTGGCGTCGAGGCGGCTGGCCAGCAGGATCTCATCAATCAGCTGATCGAGTTCGGAGATACTGCGGGAAATTTCCTTGCGCTGCGGCGATGCGGCGTCGGTGCCCATGAGTTCCAGCCCCATGCGGATACGCGCCAGCGGTGAGCGCAATTCGTGCGACGCGTTGGCCAGCAGCGATTTGTGCGACTCCATCAGGGTTTCGATGCGCTCGGCCGCGTGGTTGAAGCGCCTGGCCAGAAAAGCCACCTCGTCCTTGCCGTCGGCATTGACGCGGGCCGACAAATCACCGGCGCCCCATCGCTCCACGCCGCGCTGCAGGGCTTCCAGCCGCAGCGTCAGCCTTCGCATCACGGGATAGGCCCCCAGCGCCACCGCCAGGCCGACGACGACCAGCATCCAGCCAAAACCAAACGGGGGGCGGTTCCACGGGCTGTTGCCGGGTGGGCGCTTGGGCCGCGGTAACACGAGGTTCAGCGTCTGGCCGTCTTTGGTCAGCACGTCAAATTCGAGGCCGTCACCGGGCTTGCGGTCGGGCTTGGTCTGCGCCGTGCCTATGACTTCGCCCTTGTCGTTGTGCACCAGCACTTCGCGAATCGGCAGCTGCGGCGGGTCGGCGCTCAGGCGCCAGGCCGCGCCCACCAGAAAAGTGAGGACCAGGACTGTGGCGACAACAGCCAGCCAGATTCGCACATACAGGTGCGAGGTAAAACGTCCCCACATAAGAATCTAGTCCTGCTGTTTGGCAAAAACGTAGCCGACGCCGCGCACCGTCAGAATGCGTTTCGGGTCTTTTGCGTCGGCCTCGATGGCACTGCGGATGCGGCCCATGTGCACGTCGATGGAGCGGTCAAAGGCTTCGAGTTCGCGGCCTCGCACAGCCTCCATGATCTGGTCGCGGCTCAGCACGCGGCCGGCACGTTCGGCCAGTGCCACCAGCAGGTCGAACTGGTAAGACGTCAGCTCGCAGGGGTTGCCGGACACCGATACGGTGCGTGCATCGCGGTCGATTTCCAGCGAGCCGAAGCGCATGACCTTGTGGCCGCCGCTGGAGGCTGCTGCACCCGTTTCGCCGCCGCGGCGCAGCACGGCCCGGATGCGCGCCAGCAACTCGCGCGGCTCGAAAGGTTTGGGCAGGTAGTCGTCAGCGCCAATTTCCAGGCCGACGATGCGGTCCATCGGGTCGCCCTTGGCCGTCAGCATCAGCACGGCGGTGTTGGCGTTTTCGCTGCCCTGGCCCTTGATGCGCCGGCACACTTCCAGTCCATCCATGTCGGGCAGCATCAGGTCCAGGATGACCAGGTCGGGCGTTGCGGCTTCCAGTGCTGCCAGGCCTGCCGCGCCGTCGGCTGCGTGGGTAAAACCGTAGCCCGACTGGCGCAGGTATTCGCCCACCATATTGGCCAGGCGGGTATCGTCTTCAATCATCAAAAGCTGTTGGGTCATGGCTGGTCCTCGTGTGCAGGTGTTCCCCGTGGGGTGGAATCACAATGAAATTCATGGTGCGCCGCGCGCAACAATCCCGCTTGAAGCCACCGTAAAGTTACGGTAAACCGGCGCAGCGAACCTCCAGCATACTCTCTGTGCGGTGCGCTTCAGATGCGTTTTTTTGCTATTGAATTAATAGCTGTTTGCGCTCATTCCTTCTGGGCTTGCGGTGCTTTTAGCCTTGAGGCAAAACCCACCAGAATCAGCACCGGCAGGCCCAGCAGGGCCGTTGCGGTGAAGAAGTTGCTGTAACCAAAAGAGTCCACATACTTGCCCGAATAACCGGCAAGGAACTTGGGCAGCAACAGCATCATGGAGCTGAAAAGTGCGTATTGGGTGGCCGAATAATTGATATTGGTGAGGCTCGACAGGTAGGCGATGAAGGCGGCTGAAGCAATGCCGCTGGAGAGGTTGTCGGCCGAGATCACGAAGATCAGCGCGTTGACATCGTGACCCCGCGTGCCCAGCCAGGCAAACAGCAGGTTGCTGGCGGCACTCAGCACAGCGCCCAGCATCAGCACGCGCATCACGCCAAAGCGCATGGCCAGCGCACCGCCCACGAAGGCGCCTGCCAGCGTCATCACCACGCCGTAAATCTTGGTCACCGCGGCTACTTCGTCCTTGGTGTAGCCCATGTCGACATAAAACGGATTGGCCATGATGCCCATGACAACGTCGCTGATGCGGTAGACCGCGATCAGCGCCAGGATCAGCAGTGCCTGTTTGCCGTAGCGGCGCAGGAAGTCGGCGAAAGGATCGACCAGCGCGGTTTTAAGCCACTCTGCAGCGTTGCGCGACGGCGCCAGCGGGCGCGGCGCTGGTTCAGGCGACAGCAGCACCGTCGCCATGCCCAGCAGCATGGACGCCGCCATGGCCAGGTAGGCCACTTGCCATGCGCCGTGCTGGTAAGTGACGGCGTCGCCTGCGACTTCGGCACGCGCTGCGATCCACAGCGCCCCGGCGCCGGCCCAGATCATCGCGATGCGGTAACCCGTCTGGTAGGCGGCAGCCAGTGCGGCCTGGCGCTGGATGTCGGCCGACTCGATGCGGTAGGCGTCCAGCGCGATGTCTTGTGTGGCCGACCCGAATGCCACGGCCAGTGCGCACCACACGACCGGTTGCAATGCCAGCCTGGGGTCCGTCAGCGCCATGCCGATGAGCGCCGCCACGATGACCAGTTGCGACAGCAGCAGCCAGCTGCGCCGGCGCCCAAGCAGGCGCGTGAGCAGCGGAATCGGCATGCGGTCCACCAGCGGTGCCCACACCCATTTGAAGCCGTAGGCCAGCCCGACCCAGCTCAGGTAGCCGATGGTGGTGCGGTCTATGCCGGCTTCGCGCAGCCAGAAGCTCAGCGTGCCAAATACCAGCAGCAGCGGCAGGCCGGCGGAAAAGCCCAGAAACAGCATGCGCAGCGTGGCGGCTTCGGCATACACGCGCCAGACATCGCGCCAGGCGGGTTTGGGTGGGGCTGTCACAGTGGGGGCTGTAGATGCCGCGCTGTGCGCAGCGAAAGGGGCGGATGATGGCAGTTCGGAGGAGGGGGTTTTGTCTGACATGGGCATCTTGATTTGTGACTATTATTCACCCATGTGCTTTTTATGCGAGGCCAAACACTCTGCCTGGGCTGGCCGCCGGGCGTTCCTGCTGGCTGCCGGCGGCGCCGCGGCGACGGCCGTCACCACCCCGCTGCTTGCGCAGGTTGATGTCGGGCCGTCGTCCGGGCTGCGCAAGCTGATCCCTGCCGAGGAGCTGGAAAACGCCGCCACGCAGGAATATGCCAAGCTGCTGGCGGAGGCGAAGTCCAAGGGTGCGCTGGCCTCGCCGGGTAACCCCCAGCTGCAGCGCATACGCGGCATTGCCACCCGGCTCGTGCCGCAGGCCGCGCAGTGGAACGACCGTGCCAACCAGTGGCGCTGGGAGGTCAACCTGCTCGGCAGCAAGCAGATCAACGCCTTCTGCATGCCCGGAGGCAAGATCGCGTTCTACACGGGCATCATCGATCAGCTCAAGCTCACCGACGATGAAATTGGAATGATCATGGGTCACGAAATGGCCCATGCGCTGCGCGAGCATGCTCGCTCCCGGATCGCCAAAAGCCAGGGCACGAGCATGGGCCTGTCCGCGTTGTCACAACTTTTTGGATTTGGACAGCTGGGCGATGTGGTCGCAAACATCGGCACCCAGCTGCTGACGCTGCGTTACAGCCGCGACGATGAAACCGACGCCGACCTCGTCGGGCTGGAGCTGGCCGCGCGCGGCGGCTACAACCCGCAGGCATCCGTCAGCCTCTGGGAAAAAATGGCGCAGGCCGGTGGCGGTGCCGGCGGCCCGAGCTTTCTGTCCACCCACCCCTCCGGTCCTGAGCGTATCCGGCAGCTGCAGGCCAACGTGCCCAAGGTGCAGGGTCTTTATCAACGCGCCCGCGGCTGATCGGGCTGGCCCCTGGTGACTGGGTTGACGCAGCGCGCCGCATTCTTCACGCGCGCCTGGTGGCGAGGCTTCCGGCCGGGACGCACCCGCATCAACTCACGCGAGCGGCTGCGCATTGTGGCCGGTTCGCTGCTGGGCATTTTCGTGACAGGGCTGCTGTGCCACCTGGCTGACCGGATCATGCCGGGCCTGCCCTGGCTGGTGGCGCCGCTGGGCGCCAGCGCCGTGCTGGTGTATGCCGTGCCGGCCAGTCCGATGGCGCAGCCCTGGAATGTGGTGGGCGGTAATACGCTGTCGGCGCTTGCCGGCATTGCGGGTGTGCATGGCATGCATCTGCTGGGCTCGCCGGCCCTCGCGGCTGCAGTGGGCGTGGCCACGGCCATCGCGCTCATGCTGGCGTTGCGCTGCCTGCACCCGCCGGGCGGCGCCACTGCCTTGATGGTGGTGCTGGGCGGCGTCTCCGACCCGCTGTTTGCCTTCTATCCCGTGATGCTCAACTCCGTGTTGCTGGTGGCCGTCGGCGTCGCCTACAACAACGCTACGCGCAGGGCCTATCCCCACACGCAATTGGCCCCGCAGGGCCCCGTGCAGTCCGTAGAAGACCTGTTGCTTGATGCGGACCTGGACGCTGTATTGGCGCGCTACAACCAGGTGCTGGACGTCAGCCGCGACGACCTCAAAACCTTGCTGGCCGAAACGCGGCTGCGCGCTTATGACCGCAAACTGGCGGAAGTCCGCTGCGCCGACGTCATGTCGCGCGATCTCGTCACGGTGGAATTCGGCACTCCGCTGGAAGAGGCCTGGGCCTTGCTGAGGGAGCGCCGCATCAAGGCCTTGCCGGTGGTGGACCGCAGCTTCCGCATCGCGGGCATCATCACGCAGGCCGACTTCATGCGGGCGGCAGAACTCGATTTGTACGAAGGCTTTGACGCCAAGTTGAGGCAACTGGTGCGCACCACGCGCAGCGTTTACTCCGACAAACCCGAAGTCGTCGGCCAGATCATGACCCGCAATGTGCGGGTGGCGGGCATGCACCGGCGGCTGCTGGAACTGGTGCCGCTGTTCGGCAGCACCGGTCACCACCACATTCCCATCATCGGGGAGGAGGGGCGGCTGGTGGGAATTATTACCCAGTCTGATGTGGTGGCCGCACTGGGGCGGGCTGCCGATCCATCGGTTTAGTGCACGCAGTGTGTCTATTGAATGAATCCTAAAGAATTCATTTTTAACCTGAATTCATGCCATTCACTATAAAAGCAGGCCATAAGAATTAAGTAACTGCCGACGCGGATGATCGGCCCATGACATCTCTCCGGACGGGGCGCACCCCAAGGCGAAACCTCGTACTTGTCCTACGCTGTGTTTTGGCACCTGCGCCGTAAGATAAGCCGCATGTGCTTTCTTCTTCATCACGGGCAACGTGCGCGCACGCCCTGCTTGCATGCCAAGGCGATTTTGGGGTTGGCCACCGGCGGCTCCTGCGGCGCTGCATCAAATAACGCACGGCTGGCACCATCCTTTCGGATGCCATGACACAACCCAACCCGGCCCTGCTCGCATTTCTGGAGGAGCAGCGCGCCGACTACACCCGCTCATTGCCGCGCCGTCTTGAGCAGGTGGCGGCCTTATGGCAACAAGTCCTCAACGGTGACGATCTGGCACAGGCTTTGCCAACCCTGGAACGCCAGGCGCACAGCCTGGCCGGATCTGCCGCCACCTTCGGATGGGCCGACCTCGGCCTTGCGGCCCAGGCGCTGGAGCTGGCCATAGAGCCTCATGTCGGTGCCGGCCAGCCGCTTTCGCCGCAGGTGCAGGCCGAAGTCGGACGGGCAGTTGAGGCACTGCAGCAGCGCTTTCCCGGTACTGCCTGAACGCATCCGGCCAGATCGCACAAAATGTCCATGTTTTCCTCCAACGCTTTTCTGGTCAAGATCAAAATCGCATTGGCTGCGGGCCTTGTGCTGATGATGGTTGTGGGTGCGGCCTCGTATATCGGCAACAACCGCCTGATTGAAACGGCACAGTCCCGGGTGCGCACGGAAGACACGCTGGTGATGCTCGAGCGTGCGGACTCCGGCCTTCGCACGGCCGAGTCCACATTGCGGCAGTATCTGCTGAGCGGCAGCCCCCAGGATCTGGAGGAGTTCCAGCGGGCCCGGGTCGAGTTGCGCGCGATCAGGGCGCGCACGCTCAGCGCCAATGTGTTGCAGGAGGCGGCGGAGTTCGATGAATTGATTAACCAGCGCGCCCAGATCGCGAACCAGTCCATCGCGGCGCGCAAGGCGTCCGGCCCCGAAGCCGCTGCGGCCGTTCTTGGCAGCGATGCCAGCCGGCAATTGAGGCTGCGCACCGACGGGTTGCTGGAAAACGCGCGTAATCGCGAGGCCCACAAGTGGCGTGATGCGCAGGCCGCGGCGGAGCATAGCGCCCAGTGGGCTCAGGGTTTCATCATCGCGGGAAACCTGCTGTTTGCCTGCATGCTGGCCTGGATGGTCTATGTGGTCAAGCACTATGAGCACGTGCGAAAACGCGGCGAGGAGCAATTGCGCGACAGAGAAGTGATGAGTCGCAGCATTACCGAGGGAATGGTCGAAACGGTGATCACCACCACGTCCGACGACATTGTTCTGGAGGCCAACGCGGCGGCTTTGCAACTCTTTGGGTACGAGAAAAGCGATCTGATCGGCCGTGACGTGTCGGAGTTGGTGCCGCCGCGGTTTCGCCAGCAATACAAGGATTTCACCTCCATGATGCGCGAGCAGCCGGAAACATTCCGGATATCCGGGCAGGAAGTGCGCGCCATGCGCAAAGATGGCAGCGAGTTCATGGTCAGTGTGTCCTTTAGTGATGTGCAGGTCGGTGGTCGCCGCCTCTTTACTGCGTTGATGCATGACATTACCGAGAGCAAGCGCATCAGCAAGGCCTTGCGGGCGAGCGAGTCCCAGCTGCGCCAGGTCACCGATACGGTGCCGGCCCTGATTGCCTACCTCGATACGGAGCAGCGCTTTCGCTTTCACAACCGCGCTTACGAAGCTGCTTTCGGCCTGAGCTTCGAGCAGATCGACGGGCACCCCCTGGCGGAAGTCCTGGGTCCGCAGATTTACGAAACCGTACGGGAGAAAGTGGAAGAAGTGCTGGGCGGCAAGCCGGTCCGCTACGAACGGACCCAGGTGACGCCGGAAGGCGAGCGCAGGCACTTCGCGATGCAGTATTTCCCCCGCTACGGTGAAGGCGCCGCCAAAGACAAGGTCATCGGGTTCTTCTCAATGGGCACAGACATCACTGAGCTCCGGCGTATCGACCGCATGAAGACCGAATTTGTGTCCACTGTGAGCCATGAGTTGCGCACGCCGCTGACCTCCATACGGGGCTCTCTGGGCCTGATTTCCGGCGGCGTGGCCGGTGAGCTGCCTGCGGCGGTGAAAAATCTGGTGGGCATTGCCCAAAGCAACTGCGAGCGCCTGATCCGGCTGATCAACGACATCCTGGACAGTGAAAAAATCGAGTCCGGCAAATTGCGCCTGGACCTGCAGGTGGTGGACCTTCGGCAACTGGTGCAGCAGGCGCTGGTCGCCAATGAGGGCTTTGCCAGCCAGCACCGGGTAGACCTCGTGTTGCGGGCACCTGACGTCGCCCTGCAGGCACGGGTCGACGCTGACCGTATGACGCAGGTTTTGACCAATCTTCTGTCCAACGCGGTCAAATTTTCGCCACCGGGCAGCCCGGTAGAGGTCAGGCTGTCACGGTCGGCGCAGCGCGTTCGGGTCGAAGTGGTTGATGTCGGCCCCGGCATTCCCGAAGAGTTCCACGGCCGCATTTTCCAGAAATTCTCGCAGGCGGATTCTTCCGACACCCGGCAAAAGGGCGGAACCGGCCTCGGCCTGAATATTTCCCGCGCGCTGGTGGAGAAGATGGACGGCACGATCGGCTTCAGCAGTGCGGAAGGCGTGGGAACCACCTTCTTTTTTGAGGTGCCGGAATGGACCAACCCGGTGCCACTGCTGCAACCGGTGCGGATACAGCCGGCTGTTTCAACCCGGCCCCGCATCCTGATCTGCGAAGGTGATCCCGACGTAGCCAGGCTGATCAGCATGATGCTGAGCAAGGCCGGTTTCGACTCCGACATGACACACAGCGCGGAGCAGGCGCTAGCTTGCCTGGCGGCCAATAGCTACGATGCGGTGACGGTAGACCTGAAACTGCCTGGGCAAAACGGCGTGGCCTTTATCGGCCAGCTGCGGGAGGATGAAAGAACCCGCCACCTGCCTGTTGTGGTGATCTCGGCCATGGCCGAGCAGGGGCAGTTACAGTTCAACCGCAAGCCGCACACAGTGTCGGACTGGCTCAAGAAACCCATTGACGAGCGGCTCCTCATTCACAGCCTGCGCCGCGCCGTTGTCAGCGTGGACGAAGGAAAACCACGCGTCCTGCATGTCGAAGACGACCAGGATATCCAGCAAATCACGGCAGCCATTGCGCAGGATTTTGCGACTTTTGAATTTGCCACCACGCTGGACGAGGCTCGCGCTCTCCTGCGCCAGCATTCTTTCGACCTGATCTTGCTGGACCTGTCGCTCGGCAGCCATTCGGGCTGGGACCTGTTCGAGGATATCGATGCCCTCGATCCGCGCCCGCCGGTGATCGTGTTCTCGGCCGGCGACGTGAATCCGGCGGACGGCAAGCAGGCCGATGCTGTACTGGTCAAGGCTCATACTTCCAATACCGAACTGCTCAATACAATCCAGCGTGTGCTTCAAATTCCCGCCGACTCCCGCCCCACCCAATCCCAACCCCTGATCTGATCATGACCAAACCACTGACCCGTATCCTGTATGTCGAAGACGAACCCGACATTCGTATGGTTGCGCAGATGGCGCTGGAAGCCGTAGGCGGCTTTACCGTTATCGCCTGCGCTTCGGGCCAGGAAGCGCTGGATGCCGCACCGGGCGCCGGCGCCGACCTGCTGCTGCTGGATGTGATGATGCCCGGCATGGACGGGCCCAGCACGCTCAAAGGTCTTCGGGCATTGCCGGCCACGGCCGACACGCCGGTGATTTTCATGACCGCGAAGGTGCAGGCTGCGGAGGTCGCGGTGTACAAGGGCCTGGGCGCCATGGAGGTGATCCCCAAGCCGTTTGACCCCATGGAGCTGTCGACCCAGATCCAGCGCATCTGGGCAGCGCAGTAGAGCCCCCACGGCCGCTCACTTTGTGTAGCTCCCTGCCCCCCGAGGGGGCCGCCCGCCTGCGGTCTGGCAAAGCCGAAAATGGCACACCCCTATCGGGCTCACTGCGTGTAGCCCTTTTCCCCTTGCAGGGGACTGTGCCTGCGGCCCGGCAAAGCCGGTTCCGCGGCGCATGCTGGGTTGAAGATTCAAGGCGTAACCAGTGGGCGTTATTTACCAGCAGGCAGCCGCGGGACTGGCTTTGCCAGACCGCAGGCGCCGCCCCCTGGAAGGGGGGGACAGGCTACACGCAGTGAGCCTGGGCGGGGGTCAAAGTCCAAACTCATAGTCCACGCTCATGGGGGCGTGGTCTGAAAACCGCTGTTCCTTGTAGATATGTTCGCTGCGGGCCAGTGCGGCGAACGCCGGGGTGGCGAGGTGATAGTCCAGCCGCCATCCTACGTTTTTGGCATAGGCCTGGCCGCGGTTGCTCCACCAGGTGTATGCCGCGTCCGTGGCTGTGGGTTGAAGCTTGCGGTACACATCGACCATGCCGCCGCCCTTGAGCGAGGGGTCTGTGCGCTCTGTCAGCTCCTGTGCGGCTTCGTTGGCCAGCTCGGCATCTCGCAGCAGCTCGGTCATCCAGGCGCGCTCTTCGGGCAGGAAGCCGCTGTTCTTTTTGTTGCCCTTGAAGTTTTTCAGGTCGATTTCCTGGTGCGCGATATTGATGTCGCCGCACAGCACGAAGTCGCGTGTTTCCTTCAGTGCCAGCAGGCGCGGATAAAACTCGGCCAGGAAGCGGAATTTGGCGGCCTGGCGTTCCTCGCCCGAAGAGCCGCTCGGGAAATAGCAGCTGATGATGGACAGCTTGGGGCTTTGCCTGCGCCCGGGCCTGTCAAAGCGCAATTCCACATAACGCCCTTCGGCGTCGAATTCAGGGGAGCCGTAGCCCACGATGACATCGCTCGGTTCGTGCCGCATGTACACACCGACGCCGGAGTAGCCTTTTTTCTCGGCGAAATGAAAATGGCCTTTCATGCCGGCGATTTCCTCGAACCGGCCGCTCATGTCGGCGGCCTGAGCCTTGAGCTCCTGCACACAAATACAATCCGGCATGGATTGTGCAACCCAGTCCAGCAACCCCTTGCTGGCTGCAGAGCGGATACCGTTGAGGTTGAGGCTGGTTAATTTAAACATGGGATTTTCAAATGAGCACGGCAGGGAAACTGGACAACAAGGACGAAGCACATTCTGCGGACGGGGCGCTGGCACAGGAATTCGTGCAGTTTGCCGTCGAATCAGGCGTGCTGCGTTTCGGGCAATTCAAGACCAAGGCCGGGCGCATGAGCCCCTATTTTTTCAATGCCGGCCTGTTCGACGACGGGGCCAAGCTGGGCCGGCTGGCGCAATTCTATGCGCGCCACCTGCTGGCCGAAGAAAAGCGCAGCGGCCTTGAATTCGACATGATTTTCGGGCCCGCCTACAAGGGAATTCCGCTGGCTGCCGCGGTGGCCGTCGAGCTGGCGCGGATGGGGCGCAATTTTCCGTTTGCCTACAACCGCAAGGAAGCCAAAGACCACGGTGAAGGCGGCACGCTGGTCGGCGCTCCGGTCAAGGGCCGTGTGCTGATCATTGACGATGTCATGTCCGCCGGCACCGCCGCCCGCGAATCCATTGCCATCATCCGGGCGGCCGGGGCCATTCCCCACGCTGTGGCGCTGGCGCTGGACCGGCAGGAGAAGGCCACTGAGAATGGTGTGGATGTGAACCACAGCGCTGTGCAATATGTTACGAATCAGTTGGGCTTGCAGGTTTGTGCGATTGCGCGCCTGACCGACTTGCTGCAGTATCTCTCCAGGCAAGGGGGCACGTCGGCCGCAAGCGCTCCTGAAACGTTATCTTTGCAAGCGCACTACCAGTCGGTGCTGGCCTATCGGGAACGATACGGCGTCAATTAAGGATTCGAATTGCTCCTGCGA
The DNA here is from genome assembly GCF_056405995.1 of Polaromonas sp. P1_E11. Classification (NCBI taxonomy): domain Bacteria; kingdom Pseudomonadati; phylum Pseudomonadota; class Betaproteobacteria; order Burkholderiales; family Comamonadaceae; genus Polaromonas; species Polaromonas sp. P1_E11. The sequence continues at coordinate 48,432 of NZ_JBFUBA010000007.1, read as the reverse complement.
ACCCCGTTCACGGTCATCTGTATTTCACTCACGTGCATGGCCGTCCCCGTTGCAGCGCAGAACATCTACACCTGTGTTGACGGCAAGGGCCGCAAGATCACGGCAGATCGCCCGATCATTGAATGCATAGACCGCACGCAACAGGAACTGGGCCCCTCCGGCCTGGTCAAGCGCCAGGTGGGCCCGTCGCTGACCGCGCAGGAGCGGACCGCCCTTGAGGAAAAAGAGAAGGCCGCCGTCGAAGTGCGCGCACGCGAAGCCGAGGAAAAACGGCGTGACCGCGCCCTGTTGCTGCGCTATCCGCGCCGGGAGGTGCACGACCAGGAACGCGTCACCGCGCTGGCCCAGATCGATGAAGTCATCAAGGCTGCGAGCAAAAGAACGGTGGAACTGGCCGCGCAGCGCAAGAGCATCAACAGCGAGCTCGAGTTCTACGCGAAAGACCCCGCCAAGGCACCCCTCGCGCTGAAGCGCAGGATCGAGGAAAACGACAACAGCGCTCTGGTGCAGAAGAAGTTCATCCAGGACCAGGAGCAGGAAAAAAAACGCGTCAACCAGCGGTTTGACGAAGAGCAGGCCAAGCTCAAGCAGCTGTGGACCATGGCCGGCGCGCCTGCCGGCGCGGCCAGTGGTGTTGCTGGCGCCGCAAAAAATTAGCGGCTCGCTCCTGGGCTGCTGATAGTTCCGTCAGAACGGTCAGCCCAGCTTCTTTTTAAGCAACTCGTTCACCTGGGCCGGATTGGCCTTGCCTTTGGTGGCTTTCATGGCCTGGCCGACCAGGGCGTTGAAGGCTTTGGCATTGCCCGATCGAACTTCCTCGACGTTTTTGGCGTTGGCGGCCAGAACATCGTCGATGATTTTTTCGAGCTCGCCGGTGTCGCTCATCTGCTTGAGGCCTTTGGCCTCGATGACGGTGTCTACGTCCTGGCCTTCGCCGGTCCACAACGCATCAAACACCTGCCTGGCCGCATTGTTGGAAATCGTGCCGTCCGCAATCCGGCCAATCAGGGCGGCAAGTTGCGCAGCGCTGACGGTGGAAGTTTCAATCGATTTTTCTTCACTGTTCAGCCGCCGCGACAACTCGCCCATGACCCAGTTGCTGGCCAGCTTGGGCTGTTTGCTGAGTGTCGCCACCGCTTCGAAATAAGCGGCTGTTGCCTTGTTTTGCGTGAGCTGGCCGGCATCGTATTCGGGCAGGGCGTAATCAGCCACAAAACGCGCGGCCATGACGCGCGGCAGTTCCGACATTTCGGCGCGGGTCCGTTCCACCCAGTCGCGGCCGATCACCAGTGGCGGCAAATCCGGGTCGGGAAAGTAGCGGTAGTCCGCGGCATCTTCCTTGGTCCGCATCGAACGCGTCTCGCCCGTGTCCGGATCAAACAGCACGGTGGCCTGCTGGATCGCATGGCCGTCTTCAATCTGTTCGATCTGCCAGCGCACTTCATAGTCAATAGCCTGCTGCATGAACTTGAAGCTGTTCAGGTTCTTGATCTCACGGCGAGTGCCCAGTTCGGCACCGGGTTTGCGCACCGACACGTTGGCATCGCAGCGGAAGCTGCCTTCCTGCATGTTGCCGTCGCAAATGCCGATCCAGGTGACGATCTTGTGCAGCTCTTTGGCATACGCCACTGCCTCGGCGGACGAACGCATGTCGGGCTCGGTCACGATTTCGAGAAGCGGCGTGCCGGCGCGGTTCAGGTCAATGCCGCTCATGCCGATGAAGTCTTCGTGCAGCGACTTGCCGGCGTCTTCCTCAAGATGGGCACGCACCAGGCGCACCGAGCGTTTTTCGCCATCCAGGAAAAATTCGACGCTGCCGCCTTGCACCACCGGGATCTCAAACTGGCTGATCTGGTAGCCCTTGGGCAGGTCAGGGTAGAAGTAATTCTTGCGTGCGAACACGCTTTGCTCGGCGATGTGCGCATTGACGGCCAGGCCGAACTCAATGGCCCGTTGCACCGCTCCCTTGTTCATTACCGGCAGGGCGCCGGGCAGGGCGAGGTCCACGGCGCAGGCCTGTGTGTTCGGCTCGGCGCCGAACGCGGTAGAGGCGCGGCTGAAAATTTTCGATTGCGTGGTGAGCTGCGTGTGGGTTTCAAAGCCGATGATGACTTCGTAACCTTGCACCAGCGGCCCGGTGGGGCGACCGGCTTGCATTTCGGCGAAAGGGTTGACGGTGGGTTGGGTCTGGCTCATGTCAAATCACTCAAAGGCTTGGTGGCTGGCGAAGGTGCCAGTCGGTAGCCAACTGAAACTGGTGCGCGGCGCCCAGCAGTTGCGCTTCCTTGAAGTAGTTGCCGATCAACTGCAGGCCCACAGGCATGCCGCTCGTGCCGAAGCCCGCCGGCACGCTCATGCCTGGCAGGCCGGCGAGGCTCGATGAGAGCGTGTAGATGTCGGCGAGGTAGCTGGCCACCGGGTCGTCCGACTTTTCGCCGATCTTCCAGGCCACGGTGGGTGAAACGGGGCCCGCAATGATGTCGCACTGCGTGAAGGCGGTCTGGAAATCCTGCGCGATCAGGCGGCGGATTTTCTGCGCCTTGAGGTAGTAGGCGTCGTAGTAGCCGTGCGACAGCACATAGGTGCCGATCATGATGCGGCGCGTGGCCTCGTCGCCAAAACCTTCCGAACGCGACTTCTTGTACATGTCGTTGAGGTCGGTGTAGCGCGCCGCGCGGTGCCCATAGCGAACGCCGTCAAAGCGGCTCAGATTGCTGCTGGCCTCAGCCGGCGCGATCACGTAATACACCGGAATGGAGAGTTCGGTGAGAGGCAGGCTCACGTCAACCAATGTGGCGCCCAGCTTTTCGTATTCGGCCAGTGCGGCGCGCACGGCGGCCAGCACGTCAGGTGCACAACCCGCACCGAAGAATTGCGTGGGCAGCCCGATTCTCAAGCCATTTAACGGCTTTACGCCCGCAGGTTGGGCGCCGGCAGCTATCAAATCAGTAGCATAGTCGGCGACGGGCAAGTCCAGCGACGTGGAGTCACGGTCCGGGTCGGGCCCGGCCATGGCCGAGAGCAGCAAGGCGCAGTCGAGCGCGCTGCGCGCCATCGGGCCGGCCTGGTCCAGGCTGGAGGCAAAGGCCACCATGCCGTAGCGTGAGCAGCGCCCGTAGGTGGGCTTGATGCCGGTGATGCCGGTGAGCGACGCAGGCTGGCGGATCGAGCCGCCGGTGTCGGTGCCTGTCGCGGCGGGCACCAGGCGGGCCGCAACAGCCGCCGCCGAGCCGCCCGAGGAGCCGCCCGGAATGCGTTCCAGGTCCCAGGGGTTTTTGACGGGCTTGTAGGCGCTGTTGTCGTTGCCCGAGCCCATGGCGAACTCGTCGCAGTTGAGCTTGCCCAGCGTGACCATGCCGGCTGCGCCGAGCTTGCCCACCACGGTCGCATCAAAGGGGCTGCGGTAGTTTTCCAGGATTTTTGAGCCGGCTGTCGTGGGGAAGTCGCGTGTAACGAAAACGTCCTTGTGCGCCAGCGGCACGCCCAGCAAGGGTGTGCGTTCACCGGCGGCCCGGCGCGCGTCGGCGGCTTTGGCTTGCGCCAGCGACACGTCGGCATTGGTGGACAGGAAGGCTCCCAGCTTTTCCTGCTGGATGCGGGCCAGAAAATGCTGCGTGACTTCAACACTGGAGACTTCGCGGGCGGCCAGTTTGGCGGCCAGCTGGGCAACGCCCAGGTCGTGGAGGTCAGAAGAAGCGGAAGAAGATGTCATGGCGCTGCTCATTCGATCACCTTGGGCACGAGGAAGAGGCCGCGCTCCACGGCGGGCGCGCTCACCTGGCTGGCTTCACGCTGGTTGGGTTCGCTGGCGATGTCCTCGCGCAGGCGCAAGGCCACTTCGCCGATCACCGCGGCCGGGTGGGCCAGTGGCTCCACGCCTTCGGTATTGACGGCTTCCATCTGCTCGACCAGGGCGAAAAAGCCGTTGAGCTGGGCCAGGGTGTGCTCGGTTTCGTCGGGGCGCAATTCCAGCCGCGCCAGGTTGGCGACGCGGGCGATGTCTTGGGGTGTCAATGCCATGGGGTAGGGATGAAGGAAATACGGGAGAAAATAAACCAGAAAACAGGGGCTGAAACGAGGTGTAAAGCTGAAAAAACAGGCAGGCTAAAGCTATTGATCTATAGGGGATGCGTTATTATCCCGCCTTTGGTGTGAAATCAGGGTTGGATGCGGGCTTTAGGCGTTTTTTAGGTGCCAGAAGCAGATTTCAGAGCGCCTCTGGCTCAACTTCCCCATAATTGCTTGATCAATAAAAAGGCGATGGAGCAACGAAGTTTGCTCATGCTCAACCGGACTCCTGCATATGTTTGAATCATTCCGTCGGTACTTCTCCACCGACCTGGCCATTGACCTTGGCACCGCCAACACCCTGATTTTTGTACGCGACCGCGGTATTGTGCTGGATGAGCCCTCTGTGGTCGCCATCCGCCACGAAGGCGGCCCCCAGGGCAAAAAAACCATCCAGGCCGTCGGCCACGAAGCCAAGGCCATGCTGGGCAAGGTCCCCGGCAACATCGAGGCCATCCGCCCGATGAAAGACGGCGTGATCGCCGACTTCACCGTGACCGAGCAGATGCTCAAGCAGTTCATCAAGATGGTGCACCCGCGCAGCCTGTTCAAGCCCAGCCCGCGCATCATCATCTGTGTGCCTTGCGGCTCCACCCAGGTTGAGCGCCGCGCCATCCGCGAAAGCGCGCTCGGCGCCGGTGCCAGCGATGTGTACCTGATTGAAGAACCGATGGCTGCCGCGATTGGCGCGGGCCTGCCCGTATCGGAAGCCAGCGGCTCCATGGTGGTCGACATTGGCGGCGGCACGACTGAAGTCGGCGTGATCTCACTGGGCGGCATGGTCTACAAGGGCAGCGTGCGTGTCGGCGGCGACCGTTTCGACGAAGCCATCATCAACTACATCCGCCGCAACTACGGCATGCTGATCGGCGAGCCCACCGCCGAGGCCATCAAGAAGAGCATCGGTTCGGCCTTCCCCGGCTCCGAAGTCAAGGAAATGGAAGTCAAGGGCCGCAACCTGTCCGAAGGCGTTCCTCGCAGCTTCACGATTTCCAGCAACGAAATCCTCGAAGCCCTGACCGACCCGCTCAACAACATCGTCAGCGCCGTGAAGAACGCGCTGGAGCAGACGCCCCCCGAGCTGGGCGCCGACATCGCCGAGCGCGGCATGATGCTGACCGGCGGCGGCGCCTTGCTGCGCGACCTGGACCGCCTGCTGGCCGAAGAAACCGGCCTGCCGGTGCTGGTGGCCGAAGACCCGCTCACCTGCGTGGTGCGCGGCTGTGGCATTGCGCTGGAGCGCATGGACCGCCTGGGTTCCATCTTCACCTCGGAATAAGCGTCTTCACTTCATGCTGCACGCCGGGCATGAAGCGGGGCCAGCCTGACAGCGAACCATGCCTTTAGGAACCCTCGACAGATCCCCACCGCCCTTTTTCAAGCAGGGGCCTTCGGCGCTGTCCAAGCTGGTGTTTTTCAGCGCGCTGTCGTTGTTCCTGATGGTGGCCGATACACGTTTTCGCATTACCCAGCCGGTGCGCGCCGCGCTGGCTACGGCCTTGTATCCGGTGCAATGGCTGGCGCTGCAACCGGTGCGCGCCGTCAAAAGCAGCGGTGAATATTTCACCACCCTGAACGATGCAAAAAACAGCAGCGAGGACGCCAGCCGCAAGCTCGCACTGCAGTCACTGCGCGCTGGGCAGGTTGAGCAGCTCATGCAGGAGAACAACCGCTTGCGCAAGCTCATGGGCCTGCGCGAACAGCTCGGCACCCCGGTGATGGCGGCCGAAGTACTGTACGACGCCGCGGACCCTTACACCCGCAAGGTGATCATCGACAAAGGCATGGCGCAGGGCGTTGACCTGGGCTCGCCGGTGCTGGACGAGTCCGGCGTGCTGGGCCAGGTCACCCGCGTGCATCCGCTGGTCAGCGAAGTGACCTTGCTGGTCGACCGCGACCTGGCCATTCCGGTGCTCAATGTGCGCACCGGCGCGCGCAGCGTGGCCTATGGCGACCCGACCGTTTCGGGCAGCGGCCTGGAGCTGCGCTTCATGGGCAGCAACTCGGATGTGCAGCAAGGCGACCTGCTGACCACCAGCGGCGTCGACGGCGTCTACCCGGCCGGCCTGCCGGTGGCCAAAATCAGCCGCATCGAGCGGCGCGCGGAATCGGCGTTCGCAAAAATTTTCTGCACACCACAGGCACTCGTGACGGGTGCGCGGCACGTCATCGTGGTCAAGCCCGGAACCGGCCAGATTCCGCCGCGGCCTGACGACACGCCCGAACCCGCGCCCAAGAAGAAGGGGGCTTCGAAATGATCATGCGATCGGGCCAGCAGCTGCTGCTGCCGGCCAACCCCGTCTTCATCTGGTGCAGCCTGATCGCTGCGCTGCTGCTGGACATGCTGCCCCTGGGCCGCGTGCCGTGGATGCCCGACTTCCTGGCCCTGGTGCTGGTGTTCTGGAACGTGCACCAGCCGCTGCGTGTCGGCATCGGCGTGGCTTTCATGTTCGGCCTGGGCATGGACGTGCACCAGTCTTCGCTGCTCGGTCAGCATGCGCTGTCGTATACGGCGCTGAGCTTTTTTGCCACCATGATCCATCGCCGCCTGCTCTGGTTCACGGTGCCGTCGCAGGCCTTGCAGGTGTTGCCGCTGTTTGCGGTGGCGCATGGTGTGGAGCTGGTGATCCGCATGATCGGCGGCGGCATTTTTCCGGGCTGGATCATGCTGCTGGCGCCGCTGATAGAGGCCGTTCTGTGGCCGGTGGTGAGCGTGTTGCTGCTGGCGCCGCAGCGGCGTGCACCGGATCCTGACCAGAACAGGCCATTGTGATGCCCCCACGGTCGTTCACTGCGTGTAACTCCCTGCCCCCCGAGGGGGCCGCTCCGCCTGCGGCCTGGCAAAGCCAGTTCCGCGGCTCGGACTGGCCTTTTTCGGCTCGCTTCGCATCGCCTCTTTGTTGTGGGCACTTTCTGGCGGTTGCAGGGTCAGAGTGTCATGACTGAACTGCGTAACGTTGAAGCCGACCTGTCGCGCTTTCGTGCGCGGGTGTTGGTGGCCAGCTTTGCGGTGCTGTGTGCTTTTTCTCTGCTGGCGGCGCGGCTGGTGTATTTGCAGGTGTACCGCCATGCCGACCTGAACGAGCAGGCCGAAAGCAACCGGACGGCCATCGTGCCCATCGTGCCCAACCGGGGTTTGATCCTGGACCGCAATGGTGTTGTGCTGGCCACCAACTATTCGGCCTACACGCTGGAGATCACGCCTTCCAAGGTCGACAACCTGGAGGAAACCATTGCCGCGCTGGAAAAGGTGGTCGACATCCAGGTGCGCGACAAGCGGCGTTTCAAGCGTTTGCGCGAAGAATCCAAAAGTTTTGAATCGCTGCCCATACGCACGCGCCTGACCGACGAGGAAGTCGCCCGGTTCGCGGCGCAGCGTTTCCGTTTCCCGGGTGTGGATATCAAGGCCAGGCTGTTCCGCAGCTACCCGTATGGTGAGCTGGGCAGCCATGTGGTGGGCTACATCGGCCGCATCAACCAGGCGGAAAAAGAAGTCATCGAAGGCAGCGAAGACGAAGGCAACTACCGCGGCACCGACTACATCGGCAAGCTCGGTGTTGAGCAGAGTTTTGAGCAGCAGCTGCACGGCACCACCGGTGTCGAGCAGGTCGAGACCTCGGCGGGTGGCCGCGCCATGCGCAAGCTCGCCAGCAACCCGGCCACGCCCGGCAACACCGTCATGCTGTCGCTGGACATCCGCCTGCAGAAGCTGGTGGAAGACATGTTCGGCGACCGGCGCGGCGCGCTGGTGGCGATGGACCCGAAGACCGGCGACGTGCTGGCGTTTGTCAGCAAGCCGACGTTCGACCCCAACCTGTTCGTGGACGGCATCGACACGGAGAGCTGGCAGTATTTGCGGGATTCGCTGGACAAGCCGCTGCTCAACCGCGCGCTGCGCGGCACCTACCCGCCGGGCTCCACCTACAAGCCCTTCATGGCCATGGCGGCGCTGGAAACCGGAAAGCGCTCCGCCAGCTTCATCGTCAACGACAACGCCTCCTGGAGTTTCGGCGGCCACGTCTTCCGCAGCCACGGCGACATCGCACTCGGGGCTGTGGACATGTACCGCGCCATCGTGAAGTCCAGCAACGTGTACTTTTATTCGCTGGCCAATGAACTCGGCGTGGACGCCATGCACGACTTCATGCAGCCGCTGGGTTTTGGGCAGATCACCGGCATCGATATCAGCGGTGAAGTCACGGGCGTGCTGCCCAGCCAGGACTGGAAGCGCAAGGCCTACAAAAGGCCGGAGCACCAGAAGTGGTACCCCGGTGAAACCATCTCGCTGGGGATCGGGCAGGGCTACAACACCTTCACCATGCTGCAGCTGGCGCAGGCCACGGCCGTGCTGGCCAACAACGGCGTCAAGCACCGGCCGCGGCTGGTGATAGGCACGCAGGACCCGGTGACGCGCGTGATGCACCCGCTGCCCGCCGATGCGCCGGAAAACCTGGGCTACAAGGCTGAAAACATCGCGATCGTGCGCAAGGCTTTGGTCGGCGTCACCCAGGAAGGCACCTCGGCCCGGGTGTTTGCCGGGGCGGGGTACCTGAGCGGCGGTAAAACCGGCACAGCCCAGGCGGTCACCATCGGCCAGAAAGACAAGTACAACAGCAGCAAGATGGAAGAGTACCAGCGCGACCACGCTGTTTACATGGCGTTTGCGCCGGCCGAAGACCCCAAGATCGCGCTGGCGGTGATCGTGGAAAACGCCGGCTGGGGTGCCGGGGTGGCGGCGCCGATTGCACGGCGTGTTTTTGACTATGTGCTGCTGGGCCAGTACCCGAGCGAGGAAGACATGGTGGCGGTGCAGAAGGGGCTGGCGGCAGCGCCCATCGGCAAGCCGCGCCAGGCCGCCGACGTCGCCGGCCTGCTGTCGGCCGGCGCAGCAGGCGCTTCCCCCGGTCCCACGAACGCCGCGGCTGCCGCTGCCGCCAAGGCCAGGACGGCGGCGATTGCGGAGGCGCTGAGCAAGCTGCCGCCACCCATGGCGGCGGCGGGCATCAACCCCGATTGAGCTGACTGTTGCTATCTATTTGATAGCTGCTTGCGCCCGTCATTATTGGGCTGAACGCCAATCCGGTCATCAAACGCTGCTGCCCGGACTTCAAGCAAAATCCGCCTTAAACCCAATAGAGACGGGCGCAAGCAGCTATTAAATCAATAGCAAACTGGCGACATGCCGTCAGCGCACAAATGCGTCAAAAGCGGTTTTCAGTATCAGCGCGCTGACCACGGCGATAAACACCCCGCGCACAAAACCAGCCCCATGTTTGAGGGCCAGCCGGGTGCCCAGCAAGCTGCCCGCCACGTTGGCCACCGCCATCGTGAGGGCGAAATGCCACCAGACATGGCCTTTGTAGGCAAAGAGCGCCAGCGCCGCCAGGTTGGTGGCGGTGTTGAGCAGCTTGGCCGAAGCTGATGCGTTCAAAAAGTCATAACCCAGCCAGCGCACAAATAAAAACACAAAAAAGCTGCCGGTACCCGGGCCGAAAAAACCGTCGTAAAACCCCAGCACCAGCCCGATGCAGCAGGCCGCCGCGGTTTCGGCGCGCCCGGTGAAGCGGGGCGTGTGGTGGCGGCCCAGCTCTTTCCTGGCCAGCGTGTAGAGCAGTACTGCCAGCAGCACAAAGGGCAGGGCCTTGCGCAAAAAGCCCGGGGAGATGACCGTAACCAGCCAGGCGCCTGCCAGCGAGCCGGTAAACCCGGCGGCCGCCGCCGGCAGCAGTGCCGCCCAGCGAAGCTCCACCCGGCGGGCATATTGGGCCGTGGCAACCGCGGTGCCCCATACAGAAGCTCCCTTTGTGACCCCAAACAGGGTCGCTGGATGCGTGGTGGGGAAAACCGCAAACAGGGCCGGCACCAGGATCAGCCCGCCGCCCCCGACGATAGAGTCCACAAAACCGGCGAGCAGGGAGGCCAACGAGACGATGAGTAATTCCATGGCCCGGATTGTCCCATCGCATAGAACAGACTCATTGCTATCAAATAGATAGCTGCTTGCGCTCGTCAATCAAGGGTTTTGAGGGTTTTTGAGGAATGACTTCATCAGGGTGGAGGCATAAAAAAAGCGCTGGGGTTGCCAGCGCTTTTTGCAAATCTGCATCTCTTGTGGAATGCCGCTTTGCTTGTGTACTTCTTAATGACTGTCTCGTGTCTCCTCGGCTCCTCGCGTTGCGAGCAGCTAGGCTCGTCAGCAAGTCATCCAATATAGCTGGCGCACTGTCCTAGTGCATTGGGAGTTTCCCGCCCCTGGGCTTTGGGCTGCCGTCGTGCCTGCGGCGGATTTTGGGGCGCCACACCGGCCTTGCATGCGCACTTTTGCAGTACATATTTTCCGCTGCAGTCCCATCACACAAGCTACTGCAGTATTGGCACGACTTATGCCTGTTGTTACCAATTGTTGGTTGAATGAACAGGCGGGCACCGTATGCATATGAACAGATTTCTGGCGTTGGGTATGTCTTTATGTTTGGGCCTGGCGTGTCAGCAAGCCCTTGCACAGACTGCGGCACCCGCCGCCGCGTCCCTCGCCACATCTCCCGCCACTTCTCCTGCGGCAGCAGTGACGGCCAGTGCTCCGGAGGCCGCACCGCCCCCCGCCCCGGCCACTGTTCCTGCTGCGCCTCTTCCCGCCGCCGCGGCTGCCGCCTCTGCGCCCCTTTCTGTGCCGCCTGCGGCTGCCCCGGCGCCGCTGACGCAGCCGGGGCTGGTCGGCGTGGAGACCCTCAATGGTGCCGACACCGCCTGGATGATGACCTCCACCGCACTGGTATTGCTCATGACCCTGCCGGGCATCGCCCTTTTCTACGGCGGCATGGTGCGCAGGAAAAGCGTGCTCAACGTCATGGCCTGCGTCGTCGCCATCTGTGCCGTTGTCAGCCTGCTCTGGTTTGCGGTGGGCTACTCCATCGCCTTCACGCCCGGCAAGGGTGCGCTTGGGCACTATCTGGGTGGTCCCGAGCGGCTCTGGTTCACCGGTCTGGACTACGTGAAGGACGCGCAGAAGGTGGCCGTGAGCCATATCGCGCCCAACATTCCCGAGTCGGTCTACGCCATGTTCCAGCTGACCTTCGCCATCATCACCGCCGCGCTGGTGGTCGGCTCGTTTGTGGAGCGCATGCGGTTCTCCGCGATGCTGGTGTTCATGTCGCTGTGGACCGTCGTCGTCTACGCACCCATTGCCCACTGGGTCTGGGAGCCCAATGGATGGCTGGCACGCATGGGTGCGCTGGACTTTGCCGGCGGCTCGGTCGTGCACATCAACGCCGGCATCGCCGGGCTGGTGTGTGCCTACGCGCTAGGGCCGCGCCAGGGTTATGGCCGTGAACCGTTTACGCCTTTCAACCTGGGCCTGACCATGGCCGGTGCCGGCATGCTGTGGGTCGGCTGGTTTGGCTTTAACGCCGGCTCCGCCGTAGCCTCCGACGGCCGCGCCGGCCTCGCGATGGCCGTCACGCACATCGCGGCGGCCGCCGGCGCGCTCTCGTGGATGGCGGCCGAATGGATTGTTCGCGGGCGTCCCTCCCTGCTGGGACTGTGCTCGGGCCTGGTCGCCGGGCTGGTCGCCATCACGCCGGCGGCGGGTTTTGTCTCGCCGCGCGCTGCCCTGGTGTTTGGCCTGGTGGCGGGGCTCGCTTGTTACTGGGGCGCCACGGGCCTGAAGCGCCTGCTCAACGCCGACGATTCGCTGGACGTGTTCGGCGTGCACGGCGTGGGCGGCATTGTGGGTTCGCTGCTGACCGGCATTTTTGCCAGCAAGGCCATCTCCGGTGTCGAGGGCAGCCTGATGACCCAGGCCATCGGCGCCGGCGCAGTCATGTTCTACAGCCTGTTCATGACGGCGCTGGCCTTGTGGGTCACCTCGCTGCTCGTCAGCCTGCGCGTCAGTGAAGCCTCGGAAAGCGATGGCCTCGATATCACCCAGCACGCCGAGCGGCTGGGCACTTGACTGATTGACAACGGGATTCCAATTTCAAGGACAGCGCACCATGCCTTCCAGTGAAAAAATCGCCATTGCGGCCCACCTGCATGTGCTGTTGCGCCGCAAAACCGGCCGCGTGACCGACACCGAGTGGATGGCCGGCAACCAGGAATACGCCGCCGAAATAGCGCGGTTTGCGCGGGAAAAGGCCGCCGAAGACGGCCACGTGGACCTTGCGGTGTGGGCCGACCGGCTGGAAGAAATCATGGCCACGCCCGAGCCCAAGGCACGCGTGCCGCTGGTGCAGTTGGTGACCGAGGTGGTGAAGGACCGCAGCCAGCCGGTGCTTGCCCCGGCGCCTGTGCCCGACCGCCAGAGCGCCCGGTCCATCGATACCGAGGAAGAGGTCTATCCTGAATCCGGCTTTATCGAGTCGACATTCGGTGCCATCTTCGGCGAGGGCGAGTCGCCGCGGGAGCGCCGCCAGCGCGACCCGAACGCGCCGCGCTATGTGAAGGGCCTGCGATAACTTGTAGCCCCCTGTCTCGGCTCACTGCGTGTAGCCGGAACCCCCCTCAGAGTGGCAACACCTGCAGCCCGGCAAAGCCGGTTCTGCGGTGGTGGTCTGCGGCATTTTCCGATTGTGTCATCGGGGTGCAAATGCAGGCGGGCACCCACCATGTCATGAGGATGGTGGAAAAAGTTGACAGGGGTAAATTGCGCTAGCCAGCGCCGGACACACGCAGTAGCATGCGTGAGCTTTATATATAAGGAGAGGCTTATGCTGAGGAGATGGATGTTAGGGACCCTGGTGTTGGGGTTCAGCCAGTTTTGTATGGGCACTGCAAGTGCTCAGGCCCAGCAGCTGATACTGGGCATCAGCGAAGGCACTTCGGGCGGCCTCGACCACGCCCAGGTGATTGCCAAATACCAGGGGCTGGCCGAGGTGATCGGCAAGGCCATGAAGGCCAAGGTCAGCGTGGTGTTTGCGCGCGAGTTCAAGCAGCTGGAAGAAGGCATGCAGACCGGCCGCTTCGACCTGGTGATGGCACGCCCGAGCGACTACCCGGCGCGCGGCATGCGCGACTACGGCTACAGCTATATCGCCAGCACCAAGCCCGATGGGCAGTGCTTCATCATTGCGCCCAAGGGTTCGGCCCTCAAGACCATCGACGACGTCAAGGGCAAGCGGATTGCCTTGCCCGAGCAGATTGCCTATATGTCCCGCTTCTGTGCCGCAGAGCTCAGGGACAAAGGCATCCTGGTGGACAAGGAAAACGTGCAGTTCGTGCGCGAACAGGCTGCCGTCGGGTTCTACCTGGACAACAAGTTTGCCGATGTGGGCGGTGTTGCTTCCTACTCGGGCATCGGCAGGAAATGGGAAAAAGACGGCGGCCGCATCCTGCACAAGAGCGTGGCGCAGCCCTACTTTCCGCTGGTGGCCCATAAACGCGTCAAGCCCGAACAGCTCAAGGCGATCCAGGAGGAATTGCTGGCGCTGCCCGCCAGCGATGCCGGCAAGGACGTGCTCAAGCGCATCGGCATCGAGCAGTTCGACACCACGTCGGAAGCCCGCATGCGCGAGCTGCTGAAGTGGCTCAATATTTGAGCCAGGCTTTTGCCGGCTGTTGCCGGCCCCAGGCTGGGACGCAGCGCCGCGGCTGACTGACCACCAGCGCACCAGCGTCAGCAGTGGCACACCCCCGGTGTGCCGAATCGCCGTCTGCCGGGCGACACAATTTCCTTCATCCCCTGCGGGGAAAGCCATCCTTCATCCAGGTTTTCCTTCTGCGGATTGCCTTGCGGGCGGGTGGATCCGCCGCGCAAACATGCCTTGGTACGCCCTAGGGTTTTCACTAGAAAAAAAAGGCTTAATCACGTTGTAATAGTTATTATTCATAACCATAATTGGCTTCCGGAAACACACTTCACATGACCCCAAAATACCTTCATCTCGAAATGCACGGCAATGTCGCCGTGGTCCGCCTGGCGCGCCCCGCCAAACGCAACGCCCTGGGTGATGCCCTGATCCTGGCACTGCGTAACCTGTTCGAAAACCTCCCTTCCGAAACAAAAGCCGCCGTGCTTTGCGGCGAGGGTGACCACTTCTGCGCGGGCCTGGACCTGAGCGAACTCAAGGAGCGTGACGCCAGCCAGGGCCTGCACCATTCGCGCATGTGGCATGCAGCGCTGGAGCGGGTGCAGTACGGCCCGGTGCCCGTGATCGCGGCCCTGCACGGTGCCGTGGTCGGCGGCGGCCTGGAGCTGGCAAGTGCCTGCCATATCCGGGTTGCCGACGAAAGCGCTTTCTACGCGCTACCCGAAGGCTCGCGCGGCATCTTTGTCGGTGGTGGCGGTGCGGTGCGCATCCCGCGGCTGATCGGCGCCGCACGGATGACCGACATGATGCTGACCGGCCGTGTCTACAACGCGGTGGACGGTGAGCGCATAGGCATCGCGCAATACCTGGTGCCCGAGGGCCAGGCCTTCACCAAGGCCCTTGAACTGGCCACGCGCGTGGCAGAAAACGCACCGCTGACCAACTACGCCCTCATGCATGCGTTGCCGCGCATTGCCGAGCAACCGGCAGACCAGGGGTTCTTCACCGAGGCCCTGATGGCCGCAGTGGCGCAAAGCGCACCCGAAGCCAAGAGCCGCGTGAAGGACTTCCTGGACGGCAAGGCCCGCAAGGTCCAGAAAACCTGATCAAACCAGGCGGGCAGGCAGGCAAAAGATATCAAGAAAAATGACAGAAGAGACAACCATGAGCGCCCCGAAATTTCGTCCCATGGCCTTTGGCGTGACCCGTGTGGTTTTGCGCGACGGCGCACCCGGTGTGCACTATCTGCGGGCAGACCAGGCCCTGCAAGCCTTCCCGACCCGTATCACCGACCGCCTGCAGCACTGGGCGCAGGCGGTCCCAGGCCGCAGCTTCATGGCGCGGCGTGAAAAGCTGGCTGATGGCAAAACAGGCGACTGGCGGCATGTGACCTATGCCGAAGCCTGGGTCTCGGCCCGCAACATCGCACAGGCGCTGGTCGACCGGGGCCTGAGCGCCGAACGCCCTGTGGTCATCCTGTCGGAAAACGACCTGGAGCATGCGTTGCTGGCGCTGGGCTGCATGCTGGCCGGCGTGCCTTTTGTGCCGACGTCTCCACCCTATAGCCTGGTCAGCCAGGACTACGACAAGCTGCGCCACGTGCTCAAGACCGTGACGCCGGGCCTGGTGTTTGCCGCCGACGGCGCGCGCTACGCCAGGGCCATCAGCGCAGCCATTGGCGACGACGTCGAGGTGGTCCTGGCTACCGGGCAGGTCGAAGGGCGCGCCACCACGGCGTTTGCCGAACTGGCTGCCACGCAGGCCACGGAGGCCGTAGACCGCGCCATGCAGGCCACGGGGCCGGACACGATCGTGAAATTCCTGTTCACCAGCGGCTCCACCAAGATGCCCAAGGCGGTGATCAATACCCAGCGCATGTGGTGTGCCAACCAGCAGCAAATGGCGCAATCCATGCCGGTGCTGCAGGACGAGCCGCCGGTGCTGGTCGACTGGCTGCCCTGGAACCACACCTTCGGCGGCAACCACAATTTCGGCATGGTGGTCTTCCATGGCGGAACGCTCTACATCGACGACGGCAAACCGACCCCGGCGCTGATGCACGAAACCCTGCGCAACCTGCGTGAGATTGCCCCCACGGTCTACTTCAACGTGCCCACCGGTTTCGAGGCCATCGCCCATGCCATGAAAACGGACGCGGAGCTGCGGCGCAAGCTGCTGTCGCGCGTGAAGATGTTCTTTTATGCCGGCGCCGCGCTGGCCCAGCCCGTGTGGGACAGCCTGTACGAGTCCGAGGAAAAGGAAGTGGGCGAGCGCATTGTCATGGCCACCGGCCTGGGCATGACCGAGTCCGCGCCGTTTGCCATCTTCGTGACCAACCCCAACGTGAAAGCCGGCGACCTCGGAGTACCTGCGCCCGGCATTGAGCTCAAGCTGGTGGACACCGACGGCAAGACCGAGGTGCGCTACAAGGGTCCCAACATCACGCCCGGTTATTGGCGCGCACCGCAGGAGACGGCAGCAGCCTTTGACGAAGAGGGCTTTTTTTGTACCGGCGACGCCGTCAAATGGATTGACGAGGGCAACATTCACCTCGGGCTCAAGTTCGACGGGCGCATCGCCGAGGACTTCAAGCTGGCCACGGGCACCTTTGTCAGTGTGGGTCCGCTGCGCGCAAAGATCGTCGCTGCGGGAGCGCCTTACGTGCAGGACGTGGTACTCACCGGCATCAACCTCAAGGAAGTGGGCGCGCTGGTGTTTCCGACACCCGCCGTGCGGACGCTGGCAGGACTGCCGCCCGACGCGCCGCTGCGCCAGGCCGTCGAAAGCCCGAAGGTGGTAGCGCACTTTCAGGAGATGATGAACACGCTCGCAGAGGGTGCCACCGGCAGCGCCAGCTGCATCCGGCGCTTGCACCTGATGCACGAGCCGCCCTCATTCGACAAGGGTGAGGTCACCGACAAAGGCTCCATCAACCAGCGCGCCGTGCTGACGCACCGTGAAGCCCTGGTGGCCGCCCTGCACGACGACACGGCGCACCCCATCGTCAAACCCGCACCATAAAACCCAACGCACAAGCACCATGCCATCCAAAGGATTTTTCTCCGCTTTCGAAGACGTCTGGATGCTCGACGGCATCCGCACGCCCATGGTCGACTACTGCGGCGCCATTGGCCATATATCGCCCACCGACCTCGGCATCAAGGCCGCAAGGGCCGTGCTCCAGCGCTCCGGTGTCAGTGGCAGCGATATCGATTCGGTGATTGCCGGCAACATGGCGCCGGGCGATTTTGAGCAGTTCATGCTGCCACGCCATATCGGCCTTTACGCCGGGGTGCCTGTGGAGGTGCCGGCCATCATGGTGCAGCGCATCTGCGGCACCGGCTTTGAATTGTTCCGGCAGGCCGGCGAGCAGATCCAGAGCGGTGCCGCCAGCGTGGCGCTGGTCGTCGGCGCCGAGAGCATGACGCGCAACCCGATCGCCGCCTTCGAACACCGTACGGGTTTCAAGCTGGGCGCACCCGTCGGCTTCAAGGACTTCATGTGGGAGGCCCTGAAGGACTCCGCCGCCGGCATCGACATGATCCAGACCGCGGAAAACCTTGCAAAAAAATACGGCATCACGCGGGAAGCCGTCGATGAATTTGCCTCCAGCTCGTTTGCCAAAGCCGTGGCGGCCCGCGAGGCAGGTTTTCACGCCGGTGAAATTGTGCCGGTGGTCACGGAAGAATTTGAACTCGCCGGCTACGCCGCGCGCGGCATACGCCTGCAGGGCAAAGTCACGGAAGTCGCACAGGACACCCACGCACGCTTGTCTCCTGTCGAGGTGCTGGCCAAACTCCGGGTGGTTCACGCCGGCGGGGTGCAGACCGGCGGCAACAGCGCAGCGCTGGTGGATGCGGCCGCTGCTGCAGTGGTGGCTTCGGGCGAATACGCGAAAGCGCATGGAAAAAAACCGCTGGCACGTGTCGTGGCTGCCGCGGTGGTGGGGGTGCCGCCCGAAATCATGGGCATAGGCCCCGCGCCGGCGATCCGCCTGCTGCTGGCGCGCTGCGGCCTGACGCTGGACCAGATCGGCCGCTTCGAGATCAACGAAGCCCAAGGCGCGCAAACGCTGGCGGTGGCGCGTGAACTGAACCTCGATCTGCGCAAGCTCAATGTCAATGGCGGCGCCATCGCGATGGGTCATCCTCTGGCGGTCACCGGTGTCCGCCTGACGGTTACCGTCGCGCGTGAAATGCAACGCGCGGGTGTGCGTTACGGCATTGCATCCGCATGCGTGGGCGGCGGGCAGGGCATTGCCCTGCTGCTTGAAAACCCCGGGGGCGGCGGAATTTCTTGAGCAAATAGTGGCTGCAGCGCTCAGCGGACGGGCGCAACCAGCTATAAAAATAATAGCAACAGATCTGGAGACAAGGCATGAAGATTGAAGGACTTGCGGCGCTGGTAACCGGAGGCGGCTCAGGGCTGGGCGAAGCCACTGCCCGCGAGCTGGCACGCCTGGGCGCCAGGGTTGCCGTGCTGGATGTGAATCTCGCCGGTGCGGAAAAAGTCGCTGCCGACATTTGCGCTGCGCAGGGGAGCGGTGCCGCAGTGGCGTGCCAGTGCGACATCACCGACAGCGCCAGCCTGGCGGCCGCGCTGGAAAAGGCCGCAGCCGCGCATGGCCCTGCCCGCATCCTGATGAACATCGCCGGCATCGGCTCGGCCAAGCGCGTGGTGGCCAAAGACGGCAGCCCTGCGCCGCTCGAAGACTTTGCCAAAGTCGTCACCATCAACCTGGTGGGCACCTACAACGCCAGCCGCCTGTTTGCGGCCGCCTGCGCCAAACTGCCCGTGCTGGAAGACGGCCAGCGCGGCGTCATGATGTTCACGGCCTCGGTGGCGGCATTTGACGGCCAGGTGGGCCAGCAGGCTTACAGCGCCTCCAAGGGCGGCCTGGTCGGCATGACGCTGCCGATGGCGCGCGACCTCGCGCAGCACGGCATCCGCGTCTGCACGGTGGCGCCGGGCCTGTTCGCAACGCCGCTGATGCAGCAATTGCCCGAGGCGGTGCAGGCCTCGCTGGCCGCCAGCATTCCTTTCCCCCAGCGGCTGGGCAAGCCCGAAGAGTTTGCCCAGCTAGCCGCGCACATCGTGGCCAACGATCATCTCAACGGCGAAGTCATCCGGCTGGATGGCGCATTGCGCATGGCGCCAAGGTGAACAGCATGAGCAAGACTGTTGTTTATGAAGTCCTCGTCGCGTTTGGCGACTGCGACCCTGCAGGGATCGTGTTTTTCCCCAATTTCTCGCGGTGGATGGACGCCTCGTCGCTGAACTTTTTTGTCAAGTGCGGCGTGCCAACCTGGCGTGAGCTTGTCAAAACCACCGGCATCATCGGCACGCCGCTGCTGGAGATCAACACGCGGTTCAGCCAGCCCGCCGTCTATGGCGAGACGCTGCAGATCCACACCAGCATTGAGGAGTGGCGCGACAAGGTATTCATCCAGAAGCATGTGATCAAACGTGGTGACGACCTGATTTGCGAAGGCCGTGAAACCCGGGCCTTCTGCATCCGCCGTCCGGAGAATCCTGAGCGCATCAAGGCCATTGCCGTGCCGCAAGACATTCGGGCCCTGTGCAGCTGACGCTTTTGTTTCCGCCTTTCAGTTTTTGATTTCGGTTTTGTTTTTTCGACCCGTTGGACATCATTAAAAAAGGAGACATTTCATGCAAACACGCCGTCATTTTGTGCAGGCAGCCGCAACGCTCACCGCAGCCGCCGGCTTCGCCCCGTTCTCTGCCCATGCGAGCCCGCTGGAGCAGGTCAAGATCATCTACGGATTCCCCGCCGGCAGTGCGGGCGACATCTGCGCGCGCCGCGTCGGCGACCGGATGGGCGGCACCGCCTATTCCAAAAACAACGCCATCGTGGACACCAAGGCCGGCGCCGGCGGCCGCATCGCGCTGGAGACGCTGAAGATGGCGCCGGCGGACGGCTCCGTCATCGCCATGTCGCCGTTTTCCTGCATGTCGCTGTACCCGCACATCTACAAAAAGCTGGCCTATGACCCGTTCGCCGATTTTGTGACCGTGGGCACTGCTTCCATGATCCACCATGGGCTGGCGGTCGGGCCGCTGGTGCCCGCTTCGGTGAAGACGGTTCAGGACTTCCTGGTATGGGCCCGGGCCAACCCGAAGGATGCGAGTTATGGCTCACCCGCTGCCGGATCCACCCCGCACTTTATCGGCGCGCTGCTGGGCCTGAACAACCAGGTGGAACTCAAGCACGTGCCATACCGCGGTTCCGTGCCGGGTGTGACCGATGTGGTGGGCGGCCAGCTCGCCGCGATGGTGACGCCGCACGGCGACTTCATCCCCAACCACAAGGCAGGCAAGCTGCGCATCCTGGCAACGTCCGGCAAGCAGCGCTCACCCTTCGTGCCGGAAGTTCCGACCTTCGCCGAGCAGGGTTTTGCCGACCTGACCGTGGAGGAATGGTTCGGCTTTTATGCGCCGGCCAAAACGCCGGCCGGTGTGATCGCCTCCGCCAACGCCGCCATCAACGCCGCCATCAAGGACAAATCCGTCATTGATTCGCTGACGGTGGTGGGGCTGATTCCCTACGGCGGCACGGCAGAGGACATGGCCACCAGCCAGAAGCGCGAACTCGATCGCTGGGGACCGCTGATCAAGAAAATCGGCTTTACCGCCGAGTCCTGATCAGAACGCGGTGCCGATGACTGATACCGGGCGCCCTGAGGCACCGTCATGGATCGGCACCGCTTGGCATAATCGGGGCTGGACTGGCCGCATGCCGTGCGGCGGCCCGTATTGCCCGATGACGAAAGCTTCCTGACCACCTATGCCAGCGTCCCTCAAACCAGCGCCCGCTGTCGAAGAAGTCGATACCTCCTACCTTGAAACCCTGATTGGCTACAACGCCACGCGTGCGTCACTCAAGGTCATTGAACTGTTCATGAAACGGATGGCGGTGTATGACCTCCGTCACGTGGATTTTTCCATCCTGTCGCTGATCACGCACAACCCGGGCATCACCTCGCGCCAGCTGTGCAGTGCGCTGAGCATCTTGCCGCCCAACCTGGTCGGGAAAATCGGCACGCTGGAAAAGCGCGAGCTCGTTCACCGCAAGCCGCACCCGCAGGACGGCCGTGCTGTGGGCCTGTACCTCACCGAGGCAGGCGAGGCGCTGATGCGGGAGGCCGAGCGCACTGCCACCAGCCTCGAATCAGACGCCACCGAGCGGCTGAGTGCGGCCGAAAAAAAGACGCTGGTGCGTCTTCTGCAAAAAATCTATCTTTGATCTGTGGCGAATGGGCGGTTCTGCCGGAGGCTTGCGGGCAGCTTCGGCACGGCGCGGCCTTCAAATGCCGGCCTGAATCCACGCGGCGGCTTTCTCCGCAATCATGAGCGTGGGCGAATTGGTGTTGCCGCTGGTGATCAGCGGCATCACACCGGCATCCACCACGCGCAGGCCGCGAATGCCGCGCACCCGAAGGTGCGAGTCCACCACCGCCATGGGGTCGTCTTCCTTGCCCATTTTGGTCGTGCCCACCGGGTGGAAGATGGTGGTGGCAATGTCGCCCGCCAGCCGTGTGAGTTCTTCGTCCGTCTGGAACTGCACGCCGGGCTTGAATTCTTCGGGTTTGTATTTGGCCAGCGCGTCCTGGCCGACGATGTTGCGGGTCACGCGCAGGGAGTCGGCTGCCACCTGCCGGTCTTCGGCCGTGCTCAGGTAGTTGGGGGAAATCGCCGGTGCATCCTCAAAGCGGTTGCTCTTGATGTGCACGGTACCGCGGCTGGTCGGGTTGAGGTTGCATACGCTGGCGGTAAAAGCGTTGAAGCTGTGCAGCGGCTCGCCGAAAGCGTCCAGCGACAGCGGCTGCACGTGGTATTCGATGTTGGGGTAAGGCTGGTCGGGCGATGAGCGAGTGAAGGCGCCCAGTTGCGACGGTGCCATGCTCATCGGGCCGGTCTGCTTCAACGCGTACTCCAGGCCGATGCGGGCCTTGCCCCACAGCGTGCTGGCCATGGTGTTGAGCGACAGCCCCCAGCGCTGGTCACCGTGCACCTTGTAGACCGAACGGATCTGCAAGTGGTCCTGCAGGTTGGCGCCCACGCCGGGCAGGTCCTGCAGCACAGGAATGCCATGCTGTTGCAGCAGGCTGGCCGGGCCAATGCCTGAAAGCTGCAGGATTTGCGGCGAGCCGATGCTGCCTGCGCACAAAATGACCTCTCCCATATGCCCCGAGTCGCGTGTCGAATGCGCCGTCACCCGCTCGTCGCCGGCCCACACTTCCACGCCGGTGCAGCGCTGGCTGCCATCGGCCTGCGTTTGAACCACCAGCTTGCACACCTGGGCGTTGTTCCACAGCTCAAAATTGGGGCGGGCATAGCAGGCGGGACGCAGAAAGGCCTTGGCGGTGTTCCAGCGCCAGCCTTTTTTCTGGTTGACCTCAAAGTAGCCGACGCCCTCGTTGTCGCCCCGGTTGAAATCGGAGGTTGCCGGGATCCCGGCTTGTTGCGCCGCTTCGGCAAATGCATCGAGGATGTCCCAGCGCAGGCGCTGTTTCTCGACGCGCCATTCGCCGCCCGAATTGTGGTGGCGCAGCAGCTTCTGGTAGGGCTGGCTTTTGTCCTGCATGAGCTCGGGTGCCACGCCGCGCGCACCGTGCATCGCGTCGGCACCCTTGTGGTGGTCTTCGTGCAGCTTGAAATGCGGCAACGCGTTGTCCCATCGCCAGGCCATGTCGCCCGTCAGCTGGGCCCACTGGTCGTAGTCGCGTGCCTGGCCACGCATGTAGATCATGCCGTTGATGCTGGAGCAGCCGCCCAGCGTCTTGCCGCGAGGGTAGCGCAGTGCCCGCCCGTTGAGGCCGGCGTCCGGCTCGGTGTTGTAGAGCCAGTCGGTGCGCGGGTTGCCGATGCAATGCAGGTAGCCTACGGGGATGTGGATCCAGTGGTAGTCGTCCTTGCGGCCAGCCTCAATGAGCAAGACACGCTTGGACGCATCGGCGCTCAGCCGGTTGGCCAGCAGGCAACCTGCGGTTCCGGCGCCGACGATGATGTAGTCAAAAACCTGGCTGTCGTCTTGCATGGATGTTTTGTCTCTTGGCTTTCAGCCATGTGTTTTTGAGGGGCGGGGGCTGTGCTGTTTTGGCAGTGTTCCTGCGCTGCAGCGCTCCCATCCTGCCATCCCAGCCTAACGCGAGGCTGACCGCGCGGCAGTGGTTCGATTGTGGCAAAAACGGCGCCATCCCTGCGGCGGGGATTACCCGCTGGCCTTTCCTTCCGGCACAGGGTCCCGGCGGGTTGTAGGACCAAGGCGATAGCGCGTTTTTGGGCTGTGTATTTGTGTTTCCTGCAGTTACCATGACTGTTTTGCAAATCGGGCGCCGCCCGTCATTGCAGACTGCCGGCAAGCGCCGGGCACTACCGGACGCCTTAACCGAATGCATATGGAAGAAGCCACGCCCCGCATCGAACAGCAGGACACGCCGCAAGGCCGGCTGTTTGTCGTTCGCGGTGCCTGGACAGCCGCCGACCTCACCGCACAGGAGGTCTGGCAAGGTCTGACTGCGCAACTGCAAGCCCTGCAGGGCGGCGCAGCCCAATCCGCCGGCTGGAATCTGGAACCGCTCGAAAAGCTTGACCACCTGGGTGCGCAGGTGCTGTGGAACCATTGGGGGCGCGACTGGCCCGCGCAATTGCAGGTGCATGCGAGCCAGCGCGCGGTGCTGGAAACCGTCGCCAAATTCAGTGCGGATCCGCCGAAACCCCGCAAGCCCGACTGGACCGGGCCCTTTATCCTGCTCGGCACAAGGGTGCTGCGTCTGGTCGACCACCTCAAGGGCCTGGTCCGCCTGATCGGCCAGCTGCTGCTCGACATCATCCGGCTTTTCAGGCACCCGCAGGAAGGTCCCTGGCGTGACCTGTCGGGCCACCTGTTTCATATCGGCGCCACCGCCTTGCCCATCACCGCGCTGGTGGGATTTTTGATTGGCGTGGTGCTGGCCTACCTGATTTCGCAGCAACTGCGCCAGTTCGGCGCCGACGCCTTCATCGTGAACATCCTGGGTATCTCGCTGATCCGCGAACTCGGGCCGGTGCTGGCTGCCATTTTGATTGCCGGACGCAGTGGCTCGGCCATCACCGCGCAGATCGGTGTCATGCGGGTCACTGAAGAGCTCGATGCCATGCGCGTCATGGGCATCGCGCGGGGCTTTCGGCTGGTGATGCCGCGCGCGCTGGCGCTGGCCGTGGTGATGCCACTCATCAGCGTGTGGACCACCGTCGCAGCGTTGCTGGGCGGCATGCTGGCCGCCGACATTTCCATGGACGTCACGCCGTCCTACTTCATCAATTCGCTGCCGGCCGCAGTCGACGTGGCCAATCTCACGCTGGCCACGGCCAAATCCGTTGTGTTCGGGGTGTTGATTGCGCTGGTCGGTTGCCACTACGGCCTGCGTGTGAAACCCAACACCGAAAGCCTGGGGCAGGGTACGACGGCCTCGGTGGTGACGTCGATCACCGTGGTCATCCTTGTCGATGCATTGTTCGCTGTCCTGTTCAAGAACGTGGGCATATGACCGAACCCATCGTCGACATCAAAAAACTCTGGACCGTGTTCCAGAACGGCGACAAGAAGGCCGTGGTGCACAAGGACCTGGACCTGACGGTGGAGCGGGGCGAGGTGTTGTCGCTGGTGGGCGGGTCGGGCACCGGAAAAACGGTGTTGCTGCGCCAGATACTGGGGCTGGAGAAACCCACCCAGGGCGAGATCACCGTGCTGGGCCGGCCGGCCGCCGAACTTGGCAAGCGGGGAGCGGCCAGCCGCGTCGGCATGCTGTTCCAGCAGGGCGCGCTGTTTTCGGCCTTCACCGTGCTCGAGAACATCGCCTTCCCGCTGCGTGAGCTCAAGACCTTGCCGCGCGCACTGGTCTACGAAGCGGCCATGGTCAAGCTGCAAATGGTGGGCCTGGGCCCCGACGCGGCCGACAAGATGCCGAGCGATCTGTCGGGCGGCATGGTCAAGCGCGTGGCATTGGCGCGCGCCCTCATCATGGACCCGCCGTTGCTGCTGCTTGACGAGCCCACGGCGGGCCTGGACCCGGAAAGCTCCGACAGTTTTGTCTCGCTGCTGCGCTCGCTGCACCGCGACATGGAGCTCACGGTGGTGATGGTGACGCACGACCTGGACACGCTCTTTGAGCTCAGTACGCGCATCGCCGTGCTGGCCGAACAAAAAGTCATCGTTAACGATGTGCCCAAGGAAGTGGTGGCATTTCCGCATCCCTTTATTCACGAATTTTTCCTTGGCGAAAGGGGCCAGCGCGCGATGGAACTACTCCGCGAATACCCTTTCACTGTCTAGAAAGGCCTCACTATGGAAAACAAAGCCCATGCCATGGCCGCCGGCGCATTTGTGCTGGTGGTGACCGCCCTGCTGGCCCTGCTTGCCATCTGGCTGACGCGCGACAACACCGAGCGCGACCTGTACGACATGAGCACCAGCGAAACTGTTTCGGGGCTGCAGCCGCAGGCCCCGGTACGGTTTCGCGGCGTGCCGGTGGGCAAGGTCGAGCTCATCGGGTTTGATACCAAGGTCAAGGGCAATGTGCTGATCCGTGTCTCGATCGACCGCAGCGCCCCCGTTACCAAATCCACTTTTGCCACGGTGGCATCGCAAGGTGTCACGGGGCTGGGTTTTATCCAGCTCGACGACGACGGAAAGTCCGCCGAGCGGCTGGTGGTGAACGACGACGATCCGCCGCGCATTCCACTCAAACCAGGTGGGCTGGACAAGCTGCTCAAGCAAAGCGAGGTGATCTTCAACCAGGTCGAGCAAGCCAGCACGCGTTTGAACAAACTGCTGTCCGACGAGAACCAGGCGGCGGTCACTTCCGCCATCACGCAACTCGGCGAAGCAGCCAGCGGCATCAACCGCGTGGCCAAAGGCCTCGAGCCTACGGTGGCGAGCCTGCCCGGCCTGTCGCGCGATGCCACGGCCGCGCTGAAATCCGTCAGGACAGCTGCCGACGACGTCAGCGCGACCGCCACGCGCCTGAGCGAAAAAGGCGGGCCACTCGACAAGCTGTCCGAAGGCGGCGCGGCGCTGGCCTCGGGGGTGGAGACCTTCAGCGCCGGCACGCTGCCCAAGCTGGGCGAAGTGGCCGACGAAACGGCCCGCACCATGCGTCAGTTGCGCCGCACGGTCAACGCGGTAGATGACAACCCGCAGTCGCTGATTTTCGGCAACGGTCCACCGGTGCCTGGTCCGGGCGAGCCAGGTTTTTCTGCCAACGGAGAGAAAAAATGACATTCGATTTTCTCAGAACTTGCTCATTTGCTATGAATTCAATAGCTGTTTGCGCCCGTCCATCAAGGGCCGGAGCCATTTTTTCATTGATATTCATGACGCTGGCGGTCAGCGGTTGCTCGGGCCTGCCCGACAAACCCACGCGGGCCACCATGTATGACTTCGGCCCTGGCCCTTTGGCCATTCAGCCCAGCACGCGGCAGGCGCCTTTGCCGCCGCTGGCGCTTGACGACGTTTCCACCTCCGGCGGCGCGCTCGACAATATGGCGGTGCTGTACCGGCTGGCGTATACCGACGCACAGCAGCTGCGGCCGTACTCGCAGGCGCGCTGGAGCATGCCGCCCGCGCAGCTGGTGCGCCAGCGCCTGCGCGAACAGCTTGGCCAGCGCCGCGCCGTGTTCAGCGCCGGTTCCAGCGTGGCACTCAACCGCAGCCAGAACGCGGTGCTGCCGCTGCTGCTGCGCCTGGACCTGGAAGAATTCAGCCACTTCTTCAGCGCGCCCAACACGAGCGCCGGCCTGATCCGCCTGCGCGCCACGCTGCTTGAAATCACCCCCGCAGGCGAGAAGCTGGTGGGGCAGCGCAATGTCATCGTGCAGCGTCCTGCGCCCAGCAACGACGCTCCCGGCGGAGTCCGGGCCCTCACGGCAGCCACCGACGCCGCCATCGAGGAACTGGACCAATGGCTGCAGCAAACACCCGCGCGCTAAAGCGCCTTGCGCCATGAAAACGCTGGAAGAACAACTGGATGCCGCCGGGCTGCATGTGTTCGGCTGCTGCGAGCAGCTGAGCGCTTACGGACCCGACCTGCTGCAGAATTCGCAGCTGCTGCAGGACTTCACGCCGGCCGAAGCCGACATCCTGGGAGCGTCCATGCTGCTGGTTCGCGCTGAACCGGGGCAGGTGATGATCCGCGAAGGCGAAGCCGGCGACTGGATGATGCTGATCCTCAAGGGCACGGTCGATGTCACCAAACGCCTGGAATCAGCCGCCGAAGCCGCGCAGGCCGAAGCCGGCGCGGAACCGGTCGTCTCGCGCGTGGCCGTGGTGCGCAGCGGCGCGGCAATAGGCGACATGTCCATGCTCGACAGCGAGCCGCGCTATGCCACCTGCACCGCCATCGAATCTGTCGAGGCCGGCGTCTGGGGCCGCCATGAAATTGCCCTGCTGATTCGCGACCACCCCGGCGTGGGCGCCAAGCTGCTGGTCAAGATCACGCAGATGATGGCCCAGCGCCTGCGCAACACCAGCAATCAGCTGGTCAAGTTGCTACGCAAGAAATAACCCACCCCCGTCGGTCGCTCACTTCGTGTAGCGCCTTCCCCCCTCAAGGGGGCGGCGCCTGCGGCCTGGCAAAGCCAGTTCCGCGGCTGCCCGCTGGTAAATACTCCCACTGCATACGCCATTGAGCGCTGGGGTTTCACATTCCACTTCACATTCAGCTCACACAGGCCGCCCGCAGCTCATTCTGACCTCACACACGGTTTGCACACTTCCCTTCGTTGTTCAAAAACGAAAGGAAGTCATGAAACAAAAATTCTTCGCGCTGGCTCTGGTGGTGGTTTTGCTGGTCGTCGCGCTGTTCCAGATCAGCGGCGTGGTGCATGACCGCCAGACCTACCGGCAAATTGCCATCCAGAGCGTGGCCCAGAGCCTGGCCGGCCCGCAGACGCTGACCGGCCCGCTCATACACCGGGCCTGCACCGAGGAGTGGGACGTCAAGTATGAGGACAAGAAAGTGCAAACCGAACGGCGCGAGTTCACGCTGGTGGCCGCACCGGCGTCGCTGACCGTCAAGGGCGGCAGCAAACTCGAGGCGCGCGCCCGCGGCCTGCATGCGACGCAGGCCTTTAATCTCAAGGCCGACATCGTGGCCGAATGGACCGACACCGAAGCGCTCAAGCCCGTGGCCGAACACGCCGGCTCACGCATGAACTGCGGCCAGCCACTCTTGATGATGGCGGTGTCTGACTCGCGCGGCATCCGCCACGCCAGCGTGAAGATTGGTGATCAGGTGCTGGCGCTCAAGCCCGGTACCTTCTATGGCAGCTATCCGCGCGGCGTGCATGCGCCGCTGTCCATGGCCATGATGGGCATGGCGCCGCTGCAGGCGCAGCTGGCACTGGAACTGGTCGGAACTGAAAGCATTTCAGTCGTGCCGCTGGGCGGCGACACCCGGGTGCAGCTCACGTCCAACTGGCCGCACCCGAGTTTTGGCGGGCAGTTTCTCCCGGTGGACCGCAAAGTGACGGACCAGGGTTTTGAAGCCAGCTGGCGTGTCAGCTCGCTGGCCAGCACGGCGCAGCAGGAGGTGACGCAACAGGACCCCGGCAAGCGCAGGGGCGTCTGCCCGAACTATGCTGATGGGTCGGCCAACGCCTCTTGCGTCGAAGCCTTCAGCGTGACCTTTGTCGACCCTTCCAATACCTACGCGCTCAGCGACCGGGCTACCAAGTACGGTCTGCTGTTTATCGGCCTGACTTTTTTGGCCGTGGGGCTGTTCGAGTTCATGAAGTCACTGCGCGTGCACCCGATCCAGTACCTGCTGGTGGGTGCGGCCATGAGCATGTTTTTCTTGTTGCTTGTGAGCCTTTCGGAGCACATGCCCTTTGAAACTGCTTATGCGATTGCCGCCGCCGCCTGTGTGCTTCTGCTGACGTATTACGCCAGCCACATGCTGGGACGCTGGTCGCGCGGCCTGCCGTTTGGCCTGGGCATCGCCACGCTGTACGGCATGCTGTTTGTGCTGCTGCGGATGGAGCAAACAGCCTTGCTGCTGGGTGCAGTGGCCTTGTTCGCCGTGCTCGCGGCCATCATGATGCTGACGCGGCAGGTGGATTGGTACGCACGGTTCAAACAGGCTGAACCGGTCAAACCTGAACCGGCAAAGGTGGCCGCGTGATGAGCGCGCCGCGGTTAGAAATGCAGCTCGACCCGCAGCCCGGGCTGCGTGTTGCGCGCCACCATGCGCCCGCCGTGCAGCAGCATGATCTGCCGCACGATGGCCAGCCCCAGGCCCGAGCCTTTGGTGTGTCCGTCGGGCCGCACGGTCGAGAAAAAGCGCTCGCCCAGGCGGGGCAGGGCGTAGTCCGCCACGCCGGGCCCGGCATCTTGCACGGCGATGAAGTCTGGCCCCGCTTCCAGGGTGATCGCCGAGCCCTCGGGTGCGAACGAGCGCGCGTTTTCCAGCAGGTTGCTCAGCGCCAGGCCCAGGAGGCCGGGCTCCGCATGCACGCCGGCATGTTCCGGACGGATTACGACTTTGATCGCATGCTGGGTCCGGCCGGCGCCGGTCTCCAGCTCAAAAGACTGGAGGAAGCCGGCCCACGCAAGGCGCTCGCGCTCTACCTCTGCATGGCGTTGCTCCAGCTTCGTCAGCTCGAGCATGCGGTCCACCAGCGCCTGCATGCGGCCGGACTGGGCCAGTACCTGCCCGGAAAACTCGCGGCGCGCGTGTTCGGGAAGCTCGTCCTGCAAGAGCTCGCCTGCGCTGCGGATCGCGGCGAGCGGGCTCTTGAGCTCATGGGTCAGGGCGCGCACGTAATCTTCTATGTACTCGTGGCCCTCCAGCTTCAGGCGCATGGCATCGACTGCCATGGCCAGATCGCCAAGCTCGCCCGGTATCTGCGGAACCGCGGGTTTCTCGCCCTGGCCGACGGCGTTGGCATAGCGGCGCAGCTTGCGAATGCTCCACACCACCCACAGCGTCACGGCCACACCAATGGCCAGCGACAACACCAGCAACAGCAGGCCGCTTAGGAAAATCTTCCGTTCGGCCCGGTCGATGAAAGCCTGGATGGTGGACATCGGTTTGGCGACCGTCAGCACGCCGATGATTTTGCCGTCCTGCTGCACCGGTGCGGCGACATACATCACGGAGCTGCGATCGTCCTGCTGCACTTCGCGGGTGGCGCGCGCGCCGTACTCACCGCGCAGCGTTCTGGCCACATCGCGCCAGCGCGAATAGTCCTGGCCGGTTGCCGCGTTCTCCGAGTCAAACACCACCTTGCCGGCGGCGTCGGTCACGTACACCCGGAAGTCCAGCGATTGCTTGGCAAGGCCCCAGATCTGCGCGTCAATCGGCCGCTGCGCGTAGTTGCGCACGTGGCCGGCGAAGCGCCCGTTGGCGATGGCGCCGGCCGACAGATCGTCGCTGGCCAGTTCGGCCAGGATGTTGGCGGTGTCCACCATCATGTCTTCCATGACCTCGCGCACGCTGGGCTTGACCTCGGCCATGAAGACGCGCAGCACAAAAAAAGCCGCAAGGCCCGTGACCAGAAAAAAGCCGAACAGCAGCCGTATGCCCAGGCGCATGTCAGCTGCCTTTGGTGCGGTTGATATCCAGTGAGTAGCCCATGCCGCGGTGTGTGACGATGTAGTCATGCTCCGGCGCTGCTTCCTGCAGCTTGGCGCGCAAGGTCTTGATGTGCGTGTCTACGGTGCGGTCTGTGCTGTCCGAATCCGCTCCCCAGACGGCGCTGAGCAGTTCGTCGCGCGACCGGATGCGTTCGCGGTGGCGTAACAGTTCGGCCAGCAGGCCGAACTCGCGGCGCGTCAGGTTGAGCGGGTGGCCGTGCAGGCTTGCCCGTTGGCCCGCGGTGTCAATCACGAAAGGACTGGCACCAGCCAGCGCCGCTGCAGGGGCAGGCATGCGCGCGCGCCTGAGAAGGCTGCGCACGCGCGCCAGCAACTCGCGCGGACTGAAGGGTTTGCTCACATAGTCGTCGGCGCCCAGTTCCAGCCCGAGCACACGGTCGATCTCCTCGCCCTGCGCGCTCAGTATCAGCACCGGCAGGCTGCCGGCGGCGCGCAGTTCGCGGCACAGATCGAAACCGCTGCCGTCGGGCAAGCCGACATCCAGGATCACGGCGTCGGGCAGCTGCAGCGCAAGCTGGCGGCGCGCATCGCCCAGCAGCAGGCTGTGTGTCACGCTGAGGCCGTCGCGCTCCAGGGTGTAAATGATGGAGCGGGCAATCGCCGGGTCGTCTTCCACCAGCAGGATGCGCGCACTGGTCATTTGACCCACCGTGCTATCCAGTACATTTCAGCAGGGGCCGCGGAACCGGCTTTGCCGGGCCGCAGGCGCAGCGCCCCCTCGGGGGGCAGAGAGCTACACGCAGTGAGTGAACGTGGGGGCTCCATTAGCTGCGCAGAATGGGGAACAACTTGCCGAGGCCGCCGGCCATCACCTCAACGGCCAATGCAGCGAGGATCAGACCCATCAGCCGCGTCATCACGTTGATACCGGTTTTGCCCAGCACGCGGGCAATCGGCTCGGCCAGCGAAAAGCTGATGGCAGTCACCAGCGCAATCACCACACCGTAGCCGACCAGCGCGGCAACCTGCAAGGCCGTCTGGGCCTTCTCGGCGTAAATCACTACCGTCGACATGGTGGCCGGGCCGGTCAACAGCGGAATGGTGAGTGGCACCACGGCGATGCTGGCGCCGCGCGCGGCCTTCTCGGCGCCGTCTTCCATTTCATTGGTCAGGGGTTTGGCTTCGGCCGGTTGCGCATTCAGCATGTTCATCGAGCTGATCAGCAGCAGCATGCCGCCGCCGACCTGGAAGCTTGCCAGCGAGATGCTGAAGAAGTCGAGGATTTGCAGGCCCAGCAGCGCGCTGATGGCGATAACGACAAAAGCCGAAAAGGCTGCCACCAGGATGGTGCGGCGGCGCTGCTCGTCGGAGAAGCCCTGCGTGTAGTGAATGAAAAACGGCACGATGGCCAGCGGGTTGACGATGGCCAGCAGCGTGACAAGCGGTTTGAAATCCATCGTTTTTCCTTAGAGGCAATTCAAGTGGCAAGCCCAAAAGCGGTCTGCCCAACAAATTCCAGCAGGGGCCGCGGAACCGGCTTCGCCGGGCCGCAGGCGCAGCGCCCCCTCGGGGGGCAGAGAGCTACACGCAGTGAGCGAACGTGGGGGCACTACCTCCCTCCGGCCACGTCGAGCAGTGCACCTGTTGTATAGCTCGCATTGTCGCCGAGCAGCCAGACAATCGACTCCGCCACTTCGCTGGCGGTGCCCGGTCGCTGCATCGGCACCAGCGGCGCCAGTTCACGGGCCCGGTCGGGCAGGCCGCCGGAGGCGTGGATGTCGGTGTCGATGATGCCCGGGCGCACGCCGTTCACACGAATGCCTTCGGTGGCAACTTCCTTGGCCAGCCCGACCGTGAAGGTGTCGATGGCGCCCTTGGCGGCTGCGTAGTCTACGTACTGGCCAGGCCCGCCCAGCCGCGCTGCGGCGCTCGAGACGTTGACGATGGCGCCGCCTGCGCCGCCGTAGCGCGTGCTCATGCGTTTGACGGCTTCGCGTGCGCAGAGGAACGAGCCGAACACATTGATCTCGAACATGCGCCGCACCCTTTCCAGCGTCATGGCGTCGACGCGGCTGGTGCGGTCGACCACGCCGGCATTGTTGACGAGGCCGTCCAGCCGGCCGAGCTTGGCATCCACTTTTTCAAACATGGCCAGCACCTGCGCCTCGTCGGCCACGTCGGCCTGAACCGTGATGGCCTGGCCGCCGCCCTGGCGGATCTGCCGCACCACTTCGTCGGCTGCCAGCGAGTTGCTGGTGTAGTTGACGGCCACCGCCCAACCCTGGCGTGCCGCGAGCAGGGCGCATGCGGCGCCAATGCCGCGCGAGCCGCCTGTGATCAGAATGACTTTGGACAAACCGCACCTCCTGCAGAGAATGGCATTCCCGGGTAAAAACGGGGATTGCATCGGGTCAATGTACTTGAACAGGCCCCCAAAACCGGAGACGATCATGAGCACCGTTGTGGATTATTACTTTACGCCGCAAAGCCCCTGGACTTATCTGGGCCACGAACGCTTTGCCCAGATCGCCCGTGCAGTGGACGCTACCGTGAATGTGCTGCCTATTGATCTGGGCGGCAAGGTGTTTCCCATCTCGGGGGGGTTGCCGCTGGGGCAGCGTGCGCCGCAGCGCCAGGCCTACCGCCTGCTGGAATTGCAGCGCTATTCAGACTACCTGCATGCGCCGCTGAACCTCAAGCCCAAATATTTTCCGGTATCGGGCGATGAGGCCTCGCGCCTCATCATCGCGGTGAACCTGCACGACGGCACTGAAGCCGCGATGAAAATCGGCGGCGCGATCTTCAGCGCCGTGTGGGTGCGCGAGCGCCACATCGCCGACGAAAAAACGCTGGCCGAACTGCTCGCCGAATGCGGCTTGCCGGCCGGGCGGCTGGAGCAGTCCTTCAGCCAGGCGGTGCAAGAGCGCTATGAAGCCAACACGCAGCAGGCGATCGACGCCGGTGTGTTCGGCGCCCCCAGTTATGTCATCGACGGCGAGCTGTTCTGGGGCCAGGACCGGCTTGATTTTGTAGAGCGCGCACTGGCCGCCAAAGCCAACCCCTGAGCCAACCGATTTTTCGACACTTTCATTGACATCAAGGAGATTGCACCGTGGGTAAATTCATCGATCTGACGGCCGCTGACGGCTTTGTATTTCCGGCCTATGTGGCCGAGCCTGCGGGAAAACCCAAGGCCGCCGTGGTGGTCTTGCAGGAAATTTTTGGCGTCAACTCGCACATCCAGGCCGTGACGGACCGCTTCGCTGCCCAGGGTTACCTGGCGGTAGCGCCGGCGACGTTTCACCGCGTCAAGCCCGGCGTTGACATGGGCTACGACGACGCCACGATCAAAGAGGGCATCGCGCTGAAGGCTGCCGTCAACGGGTTGCCCGCGCCGGGCGTGCTGACGGACATCCAGGCCGCCATCGACCACGCGGCAAAGGCTGGCGGCGGCAAGGTCGGCATCATTGGTTTTTGCTGGGGCGGCTTTCTGGCCTGGCGCGCTGCGTGCCTGCTCAAGGGCCTGAGCGCGGCGGTGCCCTATTACGGCGGCGGCATGACGGCCCCGGCCGAGATCGCCCTGCAACCGCAATGTCCGGTGCTGGCCCACTTCAGCGACCGCGACCATTCGATTCCGCTGGACACCATCCACGCCTTTATCAAAGCGCATCCGGAAGTCGAGACGCATATCTACTCGGCCGACCACGGCTTTAACTGCGACCAGCGCGGCGCGTACGACGAAGCCGCGGCCAAGCTGGCGCGCGAGCGCTCGCTGGCGTTTTTTGCCGACAAGCTGGCCTGATCATGCGCGGCGTGCCGGGTTTTAAGTGTTTTAGGACTCTAGCCAAGGCGGGACGTTGGCTTGCAGCTATTGTTTTGATGGCAAATGCCGCGCCCACCCTGGCCGCCGACTACACCGGCCCGCTGTTCGACACGCACCTGCATTACAACGAAGAAGCCTGGAACGGCAACGCCGGTCCACATGGGCCCGCCGATGTTCTTGCCCGCATGAAACGCAACGGCGTCAAAGCCATCGTTGCCAACTCGCGGCCCAACGACGGCACCAGGTCACTCGCCGCGATGCCCGAAACCCGCCAGGCTGGCGTCACTGTGGTGCCCTTTATCCGCCTCTACCGCAACCGCGCCGACTACGACAACTGGTTTCGCGACGAGACGATTTACGAGATGGTGCAGGCCGAGTTTGCTCGTGGCGTCACCGGCGACCAGGCCGGGCCGTACAAAGGCATTGGCGAGTTCCACCTCTACGACAGCGCCAACGCCAATGGCCCGGTGGCCAAAAAGCTGATGCAGTTCGCCGCGAAGAACAAGCTGGCGGTGCTATCGCATGTAGACGACACGGCGATCGACCTGCTGATGGCCCACGCGCCCGACGCGCGCCTCATCTGGGCGCACACCGGCATAGGCGGCGCATCCGTGGCGCGTGTCGATGCCCTGCTGGGCAAGTACCCGCAACTGATGGGCGAGCTGTCGTACCGGCCAGGCCTGACGTGCGAAGGCGGCAAGCTCTGCCCCGAATGGCGCACGCTGATTTTGAAGTACCCTGGCCGCTTCATGATCGGCTCCGACACCTGGGTCAACCAGCGCTGGCTGTATTACGACGAACTCATGAAGGGTTACCGCAGCTGGCTGGGTGATTTACCAGCCGATGTAGCGCGAAAAATAGCCTGGGGAAATGCGGCCGGCATCTATGGAGTGACGACACAATAGGGGCATGTATCAACTGCACTTCTCCCCCAGTTCCGCCGCCATGGCGCCTCACATCCTGCTCCAGGAACTGGGTGTGCCCTTTGAGAAAATCCTCGTCGATACCAGCACCGGCGCGCACCGGTCGGAGGCGTACCGCAAGCTCAATCCCAATGGGCTGATCCCGACGCTGGTTGATGGCGAACTGGTGTTGTACGAAACTGCTGCGATCTGCCTGCACCTGTGCGATACGCATCCCGAGGCCGGTCTGGCCCCAGCCGTCGGCACCACCGAACGCGCGCATTTCTACAAATGGCTGATCTGGCTGACCAACACTATGCAGTCGGCGCTGATCATTTATTTCTACACCGACCGCTGGATGAACCCCGGCAACGACGCCGGCGTAGCCGAGTTGAAGTCGCATGCTGAAGCCAAGGTCGGCCTGATGCTGGACCAGCTGGATGCGGAGCTGGCAAGGCTGGAGAAAATCCA
The DNA here is from genome assembly GCF_056405995.1 of Polaromonas sp. P1_E11. Taxonomy (NCBI): domain Bacteria; kingdom Pseudomonadati; phylum Pseudomonadota; class Betaproteobacteria; order Burkholderiales; family Comamonadaceae; genus Polaromonas; species Polaromonas sp. P1_E11. Next base: position 13,047 of record NZ_JBFUBA010000007.1, on the reverse strand, counting down.
TGACCAACCCTGGCTGTTGGGTGCGACGTATTCAGCGGTGGACATTTATGCGCTGACGCTGTGCCGCTGGACGCGCAACTTTGCGTCGTCGCCGGCGCGCAACCGGCCCCACCTCGGCCCCTACCTGCAGCGTGTGCTGGCACGGCCTGCCGTGATCAAGGCCTTCCATGCTGAAGGGCTGGCCCAGCCTTGGGTCTGAGTCTCTAGCCTTTCGCCGCAGGCGGGTTGTCGCGCTGCGCCTGCTCGATCTGCGCGACCAGCTTTTCGGGGTCGGTGTTTTCCTTGAGGATGGGAATGTCCGGGTCGCCCTCGATGTTGGCGCCTACCTTTTTGGCGATGCGCTCCAGGATCTGGATCATCTTGGTGTTTTCCTGCTCAGTCAGCAGGTTGATCTGAAGGTCCAGCTGGTTGCGCCTGTCGCTGATGCGCAATTCATAGTTCTGGCTGATCAGGATAAAAGAAGAGAGAAAGATGGCTTCCAGCGACACCACGAGTGTCAGGAAGGTAAAGGGGTAGGGGTCGAAATGCGCCAGCCCCGGCCACGAGTTGACGCTGATCCAGAACGCAAACGCAGCCACGTGCATCCAGACAAAAGGCATGGAGCCGCAAAAACCGGCGACAAACGCGGCGATGCGGTCAGCCCGGCTGCGGTTGGCCAGTGCCGTTTCTTCCACGCGCCGCATGGCTTCGACATTTTCGCGCGTCAGGTCATCGGCGCAGGTTGTATGGCCGTTCAGCGCCCTCTTGCCTGCTTGATTGCTCATGGGACATCCTTTTCGGGGCGCTGCTACCCGCTCCTGCAGATCAGCTTCGTGCCAGCTTGCCGGTGAGGAGCAGCGCGTCGGGCACTGCAGCGCCGTTGGCCGTATTGTCAAAGATGCACCAGACGCTGGCGTCAGACGCCGCCGCAAGCTCAAGCCGGACGGCAAGCGTATCCAGCACATCGGGCGCGTAGGCCGAGTAATACATCTTCGGCGACCCATGCAGACGCACATAGACCAGGCCGGGGTGTCCACCCGGCTGGGCGGCTGTGTCAAACAGCACCGGGTCGGCCAGGACGCGAGCCACCTTCATGGCCTTGAGCAGGTCGTCGGCGGCGGCCGTGAACCAGCTGGCATGGCGCGGCTCCAGTGCTACCCCGCCGGCATGGCGTTGCCGCAGTGCGGTGAGGAAGCTGGTGGCCGTGGCTGGATCAAAAGCCAGGCTGGGCGGCAGCTGCACCAGCAGGCAACCGAGTTTGTCGCCCAGGCAGCGGACCTGTGCCAGGAAAGTGTCCAGCAGGGCATCGCAGCGGCGCAGCCGTTGCTCGTGCGTGATGGCTTTGGGCAGTTTGACGGAAAAGCGGAAATACGCCGGTACAGCGGCCGCCCACCGCGCATAGGTGGCCGGCTGGTGCGGGCGGTAGAAGGAGGAATTGATCTCGACCGCATTGAAACGGGCGGCGTAGCGCTCGAGATGGCTGCCGTCCGGCGGAAATTCCGGCCAGGTGTCGCGCGGCAGGCTCCAGCCTGCGCAGCCAACCTCCACGCCGCAAGGATTGTGAGGCCGGGTTTCAGGCTGCATGGCGGCAGATCGCGGCAGTGGCTTTCGGGAACCGTTGCGGGCGCCGTGTCAGCGGCGCGTCCGGGCCAGGTACTGCTTGCGCCAGAACACCGTGGCGACCACCACGACGATCAGGACCATGACCCCGAAGGTCCACCAGAAACCGGTTGACGCGTGAAGAAAGGGCATGAACTCGAAGTTCATGCCGAAGAATCCGGTGATCAGGTTCAGCGGCAGGAAGATGGCGGTGAGCGCCGTCAGCGTGCGCATGATGTCGTTGGTGCGGTTGCTTTGCGCCGAGAAATGCATCTGCACTGCGGTTTCGGCGCTTTGCTCCATGCGGCGCACATGGTGCACCACACGTTCAATGTGCTCGAGCACATCGCGTGAGCGGATTTTGAGCAATTCGCGCTCGCGCACTGCGGCGGGTGTGCCGCCTTCGGGCCAGGTTTCAATCGAATCGATCCAGTCCTGCAGTGCGGCCCGCTGGTCTTCGCAGATTTCATCGAGGTGGTGCATGGCCAGCCGCGCATCGAGCACCGAGCTCCAGTTGGTAAAGCGTGTGCCGGGCCGCAGCAGCTCGGACTGCCAATGGTCGAGCTGACGCGTGAGTTCACGCCGCAGTTCGAGGTAGCCGTCGACCATCTGGTTGACGATGCGCAGCATCAGGTCGGCGGGGCTGGCGGGCAGTTTGACGCCGCTGGAGCGCGACTCCGCCGTGGTCGCATTGAGCAGGCGGGCCGCGTAGGCATCGCGCACCGCGCAGTCGGCGGGGTGCACCGTCAGCACCACCTTGTCAAACACCGCAAAGCCGACCGGGCTGGTGTCGATGCGCTTGAGGACCGGCGGGCCGCTGCGTTTCATGCGCTCATGCAACGGTTCGCCGGGCTGGCTGAGGTCGGTTTCGGATTGCCCGGCCGCCAGGCGGCGGAACACCAGGATGTCGTACTGCGAGGTGTAGTCGTAATGTGAAGGGAGCTGGTTGTTCAGCAGGTCGGACACATGCAGATCAACCAGCTGGGTACCGCACAGGGTTTGCAGTGCCGCCTGGATCTGCGCCTGCATCACCTCGAACTCGCGGCGGGCGCAGGCAATCCAGACAAAACCCTGCGCCGGCAACTGGGCCGGCAGGGTGTCCGTCTCGATGATGCCCTGGGTGCCGGAAGCGATGGTGAAAACGCGCATGAAAGCCCTGTTTAGCCTTGTTTTGAGGTATTAAATCGGCATTTCGAACAAGCAGGACGGGCGCAAGCAGCTATGATTTTGATAGCGATTAATGCGCAACACCTGCCGCCCGGTTCAGCCTTGCCGCAGCTTGCGGGCAGCGTCGATGGCGAAATACGTCAGCACGCCATCTGCGCCCGCACGCTTGAAGGCCAGCAGGCTTTCCATCATCACGGCGTCGTGGTCCAGCCAGCCGTTTTGTGCGGCCGCTTTGATCATCGCGTATTCGCCGCTGACCTGGTAGGCGAAGGTGGGCACGCCGAATTCGTCTTTCACGCGGCGCACCACGTCCAGGTAGGGCATGCCGGGTTTGACCATCACCATGTCGGCGCCTTCGGCGATGTCCATGGCCACCTCGCGCAGCGCTTCGTCGCTGTTGCCCGGGTCCATCTGGTAGGCCTTTTTGTCGGCCTTGCCCAGGTTGTTGGCCGAGCCGACCGCGTCGCGGAAGGGGCCGTAGAACGCGCTCGCGTACTTGGCGCTGTAGGCCATGATGCGGGTGTGGATCAGCTTTTTGGCCTCCAGTGCCTGGCGGATGGCGCCAATGCGGCCGTCCATCATGTCGCTGGGCGCGACCATGTCCACGCCGGCCTCAGCCTGGCAAAGCGACTGGCGCACCAGCATGGCCACCGTCTCTTCATTGAGGATGTAACCGTTTTCATCGGGCAGGCCGTCCTGGCCATGCGTGGTGAAGGGGTCCAGCGCCACGTCGGTCATCACGCCCAGGTCGGGAAAGTGCTTCTTCAGTGCCCGCACCACCCGCGGGATCAGGCCATCGGGATTGGTGGCCTCAACGCCGTCATAGGTCTTGAGCGAAGCATCCACGACCGGGAACAGCGCCATCACCGGAATGCCCAGCTTCACGCATTCCTCCGCCACCGGCAGCAGCAAGTCAAGGCTCAGCCGTTCGACGCCAGGCATCGACGCTACTGGCTGGCGCTGCTGCTGGCCGTCCACCACAAAGACAGGATAAATGAGGTCGTGCGGGGTAAGTGCGTGTTCACGTACCAGGTTGCGGGTAAAGGCATCACGGCGCAAGCGCCGCGGGCGCCCGGCGGGGAAGGGCGCGAAGTTGGGGGCGTGCTGTGTCATGCGCAAATTGTGCCAAAGGTTGATCAAGGCCTGAAAGTATTTGGCCGGACGTTATCTGCGCCATCTATATATGAGACATGCTTGGTGCCGCGCCATTTCAGAGGCGCCACGCTTTACACGGAATTACTTAGTTAACTTATAAAACCATTGCCAATGCGCAACTGGCGTGGTTAGAATTGCTACGTGTAGTTACCAATTTGGCAACTGCATCCCGCTTTTCCTCCCTGAGCGGGGCCTTTGCGTGTGACAGCAAAAAGGCTTACCAGCCCGGTGGCTCATGCCCCGGGCATTTTTTTGCCCGCTAGATGTGACGCTTGGGGCATTAGCGGATGGATAGGTCTTAGGCCAGCAGGGGCCGCGGAACCGGCTTTGCCGGGCCGCAGGCGCAGCGCCCCCTTGGGGGGCAGCGCATTACACGAAGTGAAAAGCGTGGGGGCTACACTTCCTTATGCTCTGGGTCAAATCACTCCACATCGTTTTCATCGCCAGCTGGTTTGCCGGGCTGTTTTACCTGCCGCGCATTTTTGTGAACCTGGCCATGGTGCCCCCGGAAAGCGTGGCTGAACGCGAGCGGCTCATATTGATGGCACGCAAGCTCATGCGTTTCACCACCATCCTGGCCGTGCCGGCGTTGGGCTTTGGCCTGTGGCTGTACCTGGGTTACGGCATAGGCCGCGGGCCTGGCAACGGCTGGATGCACGCCAAGCTGGCCGTTGTGGTGCTGGTGATCGGCTACCACCACGCCTGCGGCCGCCTGCTGGCCAGGTTCGTCGCCAACCGCAGCACGCACAGCCACAAGTGGTTTCGCTGGTTTAACGAGGTGCCGGTGCTGCTGTTATTGGCAGCAGTCATCCTCGTCGTGGTCAAGCCCTTCTAAGGTCACAACCGGGCGCAGCAGTGAAAAAGAAGGCCCCTCCCCAACCAGCAGACGCGGTCGAACCGGCTTTGCCGGGCGACTCGCGTCGCCCCCTGCAAGGGGGGGCGGAACTACACGAAGCGAAGCGCAGTGAGGATGTCGGGGGTGTGCACCGAACCACGGCCTGGCCGCTGTCCCTGGCAACCATTTGTCTGGTCATCTACGCAAGCCTTTACCCCTTTGCCGATTGGCGCGACCAGGGAATTTCACCCCTCAGGTTCCTCACAGCGCCCCTGCCGCAGTACTGGACCGGCTTTGACGTGGGCGCCAACCTGTTGGGCTATGCGCCGCTGGGTTTCCTGCTGGCGCTGTCGGCACTGCGCAGCCGGCGCGTTTCCTGGGCTGTGACGGTGGCGGTGCTGGTCAGCGCGCTGCTGTCGCTGGCAATGGAAACGCTGCAAAGCTACCTGCCTTCGCGCATTCCCTCCAATGTCGACCTGGCGCTCAACACCACCGGCGCATGGCTGGGCGCGTGCTGTGCGTGGGCGCTGGAAAAAACCGGCATCGTCGATCGCTGGAGCCGCTTTCGGGCGCGCTGGTTCGCGCAGGATGCGCGGGGTGCGCTGGTGTTGCTGATGCTCTGGCCGCCCGCGTTGCTGTTTCCTGCCTCCGTGCCCCTGGGGCTGGGGCAGGTGTTCGAGCGTCTGGAGTCGGCACTTGCCGAAGTGCTGACCGACACGCCTTTCCTCGAATGGATGCCGGTGCGCGACATGGAGCTGCAGCCGCTGGTGCCAATTGCCGAATTGTTGTGCGTGGCGCTGGGCGCGCTGATTCCCTGTCTGCTCGGCTATTGCGTGATCCGCACGCTGTGGCAGCGGGCAGCGTTTTCGGCGGCCATTGTTGCGGTCGGCATTGCCGCATCGGCGCTGTCGGCCGCGCTGAGCTACGGGCCGGACCACGCCTGGGCCTGGCTGGATCTGCCGGTGCAGGTGGGCATCGGATTTGCCGTTGTGCTGGCGGCGCTGCTTCTGCCGGTGCCGCGCCGGGGGGCAGCCGCGCTGGCACTGCTGGCGCTCACGGTTCACCTGGGGCTGCTCAATCAGGCGCCTGCGGATCCGTACTTTGCCCAAACCCTGCAAACCTGGGAGCAGGGCCGTTTCATCCGCTTTCACGGCCTGGTGCAGTGGCTGGGCTGGCTGTGGCCGTATGCGGCCTTGCTGTATGTGCTGGTGCGGCTCTCAGGGCGCGAGCCGCGGCCTTGATGCGCGCCGGTGATTTGCCTCTGCTAATATCGGCCTGCGATCTCCCTCAAGAGTTGCCGTAAGCGTTTACGTCAATCAACGCGCCTACTACCGCCGGCCATGCCGGGGTTGTATTCCCTGCATGCCCACGGGCTGACGGGAAGGCGCCTTGACTGGACGGCTTATGGAACCCTGTATGAACTCTTCGAAATCTTCATCGCGCACCTTTTTCGGTTTGACAAAACTCCCCGCCCGCAGCGCGCGCTGGGTCACACCCTTGATGCTTTCCGTGTTGATGACCTGCATCGTGTCCATCATCAGCACGCTCAAGGGCGTCGGCATTGCGCCCGGGGTCCTGCGTATCTGGCTGGGCGCATGGGCGCTTTCCTGGGTCGTTGCATTCCCGACGCTGCTGCTGGCGCTTCCGCTGGTGAAAAAAGCCACGGCGCTGGTCGTTGAGGCGCCTTGATCCCCGGGGCAGTGCGGGAACCTTATCCGGTACACATCCACTAAAGTCACGTCATGCCTGAACAAAATTCCTATTACGAACGCCATGTCTTCTTTTGCCTGAACCAGCGCGCCAACGGCGAAGACTGTTGCGCTGACCATCGGGCGCAGGAAGGCTTTGACCGCTGCAAATCCCAGGTGAAAGCCGCAGGGCTGGCCGGGCCTGGCAAGGTCAGGGTCAACAAGGCCGGCTGCCTGGACCGCTGCGCAGCCGGCCCTGTGGCCGTGGTCTACCCCGAAGCGGTCTGGTACACCTATGTCGACGCCAGCGACATTGATGAAATTGTCGAGTCGCACCTGAAAAACGGCAAAGTCGTCGAGCGCCTGCTGGTGCCTGCGCACGTCGGGCGCTAGGCTGGGGGAAGGCCACTATTCCCGAAATTCGCATCTTTTGGCCTTCCGGCCCAATAGGGACGGGCGCAAGCAGCTCCCTATTTGATAGCAACTTGTTTGAATGGAATCCATCACCGTGAATTCGCAGACCCGCAAATCGATCATCCAGGGCCCCGCCGGTGCACTTGAAATTGCTGTGGACCTTCCCGCAGGCGACTCGCGCGGCGTGGCGGTCATTGCGCATCCGCACCCGCTGTTTGCGGGCACCATGGACAACAAGGTGGTGCAGACGCTGGCCCGGGCCTTTGTGCAATGCGGATGGACCGCCGTCCGGTTCAACTTCCGCGGTGTGGGTGGCAGTGCCGGCAGCCATGACGAAGGCCGGGGCGAGCTCGAAGACCTGCTGGCCGTGGTGGAACATGCGGCGCCGACCAGCAGCGGCCAGGTACTGGCACTGGCCGGGTTTTCGTTCGGCGCCTTTGTCACCACCCACGCCTTTGAGCGCCTCAGCACCGCCCGCACCATTGAAAAACTGGTGCTGGTCGGCACCAGCGTGAGCCGCGCGCCTGCTGCACCTATTGACGAAGCCGCCCACCTGAAAACCCTGGTCGTGCACGGCGAGCTGGACGACACGGTGCTGTTGTCCGCCGTGCTGGACTGGGCGCGGCCGCAAGCACTGCCTGTTACCGTTGTGCCGGGGGGGAGCCACTTCTTTCATGGACAATTGCCTTTGTTGAAAAATCTGGTGGTTCGCCACCTGTCTTCGCACTCCGCCTGATGCTGTTTGCCCCGCGCTCCCTGACCCTTATCCTTTCACCGAATTTCACCGACCCCCTACTGATGCAAGCTTCACTCAAGGCCCTCCGCGCCGCCCCCGGCCTGCGCGCTTTTGCCGCCACCGTGTTCCTGGCTTTCTCTGCGGCACTGCCCCTGGCCCATGCCCAGGTGCCGCAGGCGCCCGAAATCGCCGCACGTTCCTACTTGCTGCTGGATATCACTGCCAACCAGATCCTGGCCGCCAAGGACATCGATTCGCCGGTGGAGCCCGCATCGCTGACCAAGCTGATGACCGAATACCTGGTGTTCGATGCGCTCAAATCCAAAAAGATTGATTTGAAGCAGACCTTCCCCGTCAGTGAGCGTGCCTGGAAGATGCCAGGTTCGCGCATGTTCATCGACCCGAAGATGCAGGTGCCCGTGGAAGACCTGATCAAGGGCATGGTGGTGCAGTCAGGCAATGACGCCACCATGGCGCTCGCCGAAGGCGTGGGCGGTTCCACCGAAAATTTCGTCCGCCTCATGAACGAGCAGGCCAAGGCGCTGGGCATGAAGTCCACGTCTTATAAAAACCCGGAAGGCCTGACCGAACCCGGCCACACGACCACCGCGCGTGACCTGAGCATCCTGTCCACCCGGCTGATGCAGGATTTCCCCGATTACATCGGCTATTCGGCGATCAAGAAATACCGCTATCCCGGCACGCCGGCCGCCAACGACACCAACCGCAACACCCTGCTGTTCCGCGACCCGACGGTGGACGGCCTGAAAACCGGCCATACCGACGCTGCCGGCTATTGCATGATCGCCACCGCAAAGCGCGACTTTCCGAACCTGGGCGCTGCCGGCGCACCGGGCGGGCGCCGGTTGCTGGCCATCGTGCTGGGTACCGCGAGTGACAGTGCCCGCGCCAATGAATCACAAAAACTGCTGAACTGGGGCTACACAGCCTATGAAGCCGTGAAGCTGTTCGACGCCGGCCAGGCCGTGGTAACTCCGTCGGTCTGGAAAGGCACTTCCTCGACCGTGAAGCTGGGCCGTCCGCAGGCCATCGTGGTGGCCGTCGCTGCCGGCGGTGCTGCCAAAGTCAAAACCCAGGTGGCGCGGCCCGACCCGCTGGTAGCGCCGTTTGCCAAGGGCCAGGCTGTTGGCACGCTGAAGGTCACCTTGGGCGACAACCCTGCACCGGTGGCCGAAGTGCCGCTGGTGGCGCTGGAAGCGGTGGGCGAGGCCGGTATTCTGGGCCGGGCCTGGGACGCCATCCGGCTGTGGATTAAATAAGACGAAGGGCATGGTGGGGTCTGGGCGGATATGCATTCACATCCAGCCCTTCCCGACACCGTTACCTCAGGTATCGCCGGTTATACAGGGCGTTGATGCCGGCGCTTTCCCCGGTTTTTCAGACAAATTGCGGGCCGCCAAATACTCGTGTCGGAGATTGGCGGACTCTTCCCCCCAGGGCGTCCGGCGCGAAAACTCGTCTGGAGTGGGCGCTAACATTGAATCTTTGGGCGCCGAACTTCTCTTTGCCGGCCATTTCGTGTGTCCGCGCCACGCGTTCTGCTTGAGGGATTCCCCTATCCGGTTTATACTAGAAGGCTTTTCCGCTTTCGTGGCGGGAAATATTTGTGGCCGTATCAACACGGTAAATTAGTTTTCAGACGTTTAGGGACGTTTTCAATGCCAACCATCAATCAGTTAGTCCGTCAGGGGCGCGAGGTCGAAAAGATCAAGTCCAAGAGCCCTGCGATGGAAAATTCTCCGCAGCGCCGCGGTGTGTGCACCCGTGTGTACACCACGACGCCTAAAAAGCCCAATTCCGCTCTGCGTAAGGTTGCCAAAGTGCGCCTGACCAACGGTTTTGAAATCATTTCCTACATCGGCGGCGAAGGCCACAACCTGCAGGAACACAGCGTGGTGCTGGTTCGCGGCGGTCGTGTCAAGGACTTGCCCGGTGTGCGTTACCACATCGTCCGTGGTTCGCTCGACTTGCAGGGCGTGAAAGACCGCAAGCAGTCGCGCTCCAAATACGGTGCGAAGAAGCCAAAGGCCAAATAAGCCGAACCGGCTCGGGTTTTTCTCTTCGCTGAGAGCTCGTGCCAGAAGAAGTTGTCACAGAAGTCTGTGATAGTTCCTTCAAAACAAGGTGTTTCACTCGCCCTGGCAGGTGTCTGAAACGAAGTGACCCAAGTGCAAATAGTTGCACCGGTCGAGTAAGTGAGGGTTTTGATAACTCTCGCGGTGTTGCCAAAAGCAATGCCAACTGAAGCAAAGAGGTGAAAAAATGCCACGTCGTCGCGAAGTCCCTAAACGTGAAATTCTTCCTGATCCAAAATTTGGCGATGTTGATCTCGCCAAGTTCATGAACGTGATCATGCAAGGCGGCAAAAAGGCCGTCGCAGAGCGCATCATTTATGGCGCGCTCGACTTTATCGAGAAAAAGAACCCCGGCAAAGACCCGCTCGAGGCTTTCCACATGGCCATCGGCAACATCAAGCCCATGGTTGAAGTGAAGTCCCGCCGCGTCGGCGGTGCCAACTACCAGGTGCCGGTTGAAGTGCGTCCTGTCCGCCGCATGGCTTTGGCTATGCGCTGGCTCAAGGAGGCCGCCAAGAAGCGTGGCGAGAAGTCCATGTCTTTGCGTCTGGCCAATGAACTGATGGAAGCGACCGAAGGCCGCGGCGGTGCCATGAAAAAGCGTGACGAAGTTCACCGCATGGCAGAAGCCAACAAGGCGTTCAGCCACTTCCGCTTCTAATTTTCGATTGCAGTATTTGCTGCGCTGAGTTGACGGGTTGCTGGTTGGTTTCAAGGTGCTGGGCACCTTGATTGCCGACGGTTCAACCCCAATTTCTGCCAGCCGGGTGTGGTGCACAACACCCTTCCCGGCCAGCAGACGCGTAGAAGAAATGAAGGATGCCCGGACTGCGGGCAGTCCTTCAACGAGTCTTTGTTCGTAACCCCGAACTGAAAGTAATTTATGTCCCGCGCTACCCCCATTTCACAATACCGCAACATCGGCATTTCCGCGCACATTGATGCCGGCAAGACCACCACCACCGAGCGGATCCTTTTTTACACCGGCGTGAACCACAAGATTGGTGAAGTTCACGACGGCGCTGCCACCATGGACTGGATGGAGCAAGAGCAGGAGCGCGGCATCACGATTACTTCGGCTGCCACCACCTGTTTCTGGAAGGGCATGGACACGTCCCTGCCTGAGCACCGCATCAACATCATCGATACCCCGGGCCACGTGGACTTCACGATTGAAGTCGAGCGCTCCATGCGCGTGCTTGACGGCGCCTGCATGGTGTACTGTGCCGTGGGTGGCGTTCAGCCCCAGTCGGAAACCGTCTGGCGCCAGGCCAACAAATACAAGGTTCCCCGCCTTGCGTTCGTCAACAAGATGGACCGCACCGGCGCGAACTTCTTCAAGGTCGTCGAGCAGATGAAGCTGCGCCTGAAGGCCAGCCCTGTGCCCATGGTGATCCCCATCGGCGCTGAAGAAAGCTTCACCGGCGTGGTTGACCTGCTGAAAATGAAGGCCATCATCTGGGACGAAGCGTCGCAAGGCATGAAGTTCACCTACAGCGATATTCCCGCCGAGCTCGTCGAGCTGGCCAAGGAATGGCGCGAGAAGATGGTTGAGGCTGCCGCCGAGTCCTCTGAAGAGCTGATGAACAAATACCTTGAAGAAGGTGATCTGACCGAAGCTGAAATCAAGCTGGGCATCCGCACACGTACCATCGCCAGCGAAATCCAGCCGATGTACTGCGGCTCCGCCTTCAAGAACAAGGGCGTGCAGCGCATGCTGGACGCTGTGATTGAATTCATGCCGTCGCCGATCGACATTCCTCCCGTCAAGGGCATGGACGAAGATGAAGCGCCTGTCACCCGCAAGGCTGACGACGAAGAGAAATTCTCTGCGCTGGCATTCAAGCTGATGACGGACCCGTTTGTGGGCCAGCTCACCTTCGTGCGCGTTTACTCCGGCGTCCTGAAAAAGGGCGACAGCGTTTACAACCCGATCAAGGGCAAGAAAGAGCGTATCGGCCGTATCGTGCAGATGCACGCGAACAACCGTGAAGAAGTCAGCGAAATCCGCGCCGGCGACATCGCCGCCTGCGTGGGCCTCAAAGACGTGACCACGGGCGAAACCCTGTGCGATCCGGATGCCATCGTCATGCTTGAGCGCATGGTGTTCCCTGAGCCTGTGATTACCCAGGCCGTGGAACCCAAGACCAAGGCTGACCAGGAAAAAATGGGCATCGCCCTGCAGCGCCTGGCGCAGGAAGATCCTTCTTTCCGCGTCAAGACCGACGAAGAGTCCGGTCAGACCCTGATCGCCGGTATGGGCGAGTTGCATCTGGAAATTATTGTCGACCGCATGAAGCGCGAATTCGGCGTGGAAGCCAACGTCGGCAAGCCGCAGGTGGCTTACCGCGAAACCATCCGTAAAACGGTGGAAGACGCTGAAGGCAAGTTCGTGCGCCAGTCCGGCGGCAAGGGCCAGTACGGCCACGTCGTGCTCAAGATCGAGCCCAACGAAGCCGGCAAGGGCATCGAGTTTGTCGACGCCATCAAGGGCGGTGTGGTTCCTCGCGAATACATCCCTGCGGTGGAAAAGGGCATCAACGAAGCCGTCACGTCCGGCGTGCTGGCTGGCTATCCGGTGGTTGACGTCAAGGTCACGCTGCACTTCGGTTCGTACCACGATGTGGACTCGAACGAACTGGCCTTCAAGATGGCTGCCATCTTCGGTTTCAAGGAAGGTTGCCGCAAGGCCAGCCCGGTGATTCTGGAGCCCATGATGGCTGTAGAGGTTGAGACGCCTGAAGACTACGCCGGCAACGTGATGGGCGATCTGTCCTCACGCCGCGGCATGGTGCAGGGCATGGAAGACATGGTCGGTGGCGGCAAGGCCATCAAGGCGGAAGTGCCGCTGTCTGAAATGTTCGGTTATTCGACCACGCTGCGTTCGATGTCGCAGGGCCGTGCCACGTACTCCATGGAGTTCAAGCACTACTCTGAAGCTCCGCGCAATGTGTCGGAAGCCATCATGGCTTCGCGCGCCAAGTAAGTAACGTTCGCTGCCGATCCCGGATGGGATTGGCAGCTTTTTTCCTTGTCTGCGATTGTGTGCCACTTTGTACCCGTGCGAAGTGAATCAGCAACACAGTGCAGACGTTAAACCGTACACGGGCATGTTCTTTATCTGGAGAGAAAAATGGCAAAAGGCAAATTTGAGCGGACCAAGCCGCACGTCAACGTCGGCACGATTGGCCACGTGGACCATGGCAAGACGACGCTGACGGCGGCGATCACGACCGTTCTGGCATCCAAGTTCGGCGGCGAAGCCAAGGGCTACGACCAAATTGACGCGGCGCCCGAAGAAAAAGCGCGCGGCATCACGATCAACACCGCCCACGTCGAGTACGAAACGGCCAACCGCCACTACGCCCACGTCGACTG
>NZ_JBFUBA010000006.1:0-261451 GCF_056405995.1 Polaromonas sp. P1_E11 | reverse complement strand
CGCACTTCACCGGTGAGATCTACGTTCTCTCCAAGGACGAAGGCGGCCGCCATACGCCATTCTTCAACAACTACCGTCCCCAGTTCTACTTCCGCACGACGGACGTGACCGGTGCGATCGAGTTGCCAGAAGGCAAGGAAATGGTCATGCCAGGCGACAACGTGTCGATCACCGTCAAGCTGATCAACCCGATCGCCATGGAAGAGGGCCTGCGCTTTGCCATCCGCGAAGGCGGCAAGACCGTCGGTGCCGGCGTCGTTGCCAAAATCATTGCGTAATTTGTAAGGTTGATGGAGGGGTATAGCTCAATTGGCAGAGCGTCGGTCTCCAAAACCGAAGGTTGTAGGTTCGATTCCTACTGCCCCTGCCACCCGGCTTTGATGAGTGTCGATGCTGAGGGTGGTTTGAAAAGATAAAAAGCAAGCCCGCCAGGAGTCAAAAAACTCCAGGTGGGCTTAAGCGTCTGCAGGGACGCATGAAGATTGAACAGGAAATCGGCGACCATGGCCTCTTCTCAAGTTGAAACCGTCAGTACCAACGCCGACAAGGCCAAGTTGGGTGTGGCTGTCGCACTGGTGCTGGCCTCGCTGGTGGGCTTTTACTTCTTTGCCAAACAGGGCCAGGTAGCCCAGTGGGGTGCCTTGATTGCTGGTTTGGTGGCCGCGGTTGCTGTGTTCATGACCTCGGAGTCGGGCAAGCAATTTGTGGCTTTTGGGCGGGACTCGTGGCGCGAGGTCCGGAAGGTTGTCTGGCCAGCCCGTAAAGAGGCGATCCAGATGACGGCCTATGTATTCGGTTTTGTGGTGATCATGGCCTTGTTCTTGTGGCTTACCGATAAAACACTCGAGTGGGTGTTTTATGACCTGATCCTGGGATGGAAAAGATAATGAGCGATCTGAACGGCACGGTAGTCAGCGAAGTGGCGGCGGGAACGTCCCTCACGCCGACCCCAGGCATGCAGTGGTATGTCGTCCATGCCTATTCCGGCATGGAAAAAGCGGTCGAACGCAACATTGTTGAGCGCATCAACCGTGCGGGCATGCAGTCCAAGTTTGGTCGTTTCCTGGTGCCCACTGAAGAAGTGGTTGAAATCAAGAACGGCCAGAAGAAAACGACCGAGCGCCGGTTTTTTCCGGGCTATGTGCTTGTTGAAATGGTCATGGATGATGAGACCTGGCATCTGGTGAAACACACCAACAAGGTGACGGGCTTTGTCGGTGGTGCCAAGAATCGCCCGGCTCCCATTTCTGAAGAAGACGTCCAGAAAATCGTCAGTCAGATGCAGGTCGGTACCGAGAAGCCGCGCCACAAGGTCGAGTTTGAAACGGGCGAATACGTCCGCGTCAAGGACGGCCCTTTCACCGACTTCAACGGTACGGTGGAAGAAGTCAACTACGACAAGAACAAGGTGCGAGTGTCGGTCACGATCTTCGGGCGTGCTACGCCGGTAGAGCTGGAATTCAGCCAGATCGAAAAAACGTAATTTCGATTCGGTAAATAATTTCGCGCCTTGCAACTCGGCGCGAAACGGTCCTTGCGGACTGTTTTGAGTTGTGTAACCCCCGGGGAGCCCGGACCTGCCTTGGCAGCGTTCAGGCGTTATGACCCGCAAGGAGAAAAGTATGGCGAAAAAAATCGTCGGCTTCATCAAGCTGCAAGTGCCAGCTGGTAAGGCCAACCCGTCCCCCCCGATCGGCCCTGCGCTCGGTCAGCGTGGCCTGAACATCATGGAATTCTGCAAGGCATTCAATGCCCAGACCCAAGGTGTTGAGCCAGGTCTGCCATTGCCTGTGGTGATCACGGCATTTGCCGACAAGAGTTTTACCTTCGTCATCAAGACGCCTCCGGCAGGCGTTCTGATCAAAAAAGCCATCAAGCTCGACAAGGGTTCGTCCACGCCGCATACGGTGAAGGTTGGCAAGATTTCTCGCGCACAGCTTGAAGAGATCGCCAAGACCAAAATGAAAGACATGACGGCTGCTGACCTCGATGCTGCAGTTCGTACGATTGCCGGTACGGCCCGATCCATGGGCGTGTCGGTGGAGGGTGTTGTATGAGCAAACTGACCAAACGCCAGAAGACCATTGGCGACAAAATCGACAGCAACAAGCTGTACGCCATTTCCGACGCCCTCGGCCTCGTGAAGGAATTTGCTGTCGCCAAGTTCGATGAATCCATCGACGTGGCTGTCCAGCTCGGCATCGATGCCAAGAAATCCGACCAGGTCGTTCGCGGCGCTGTCGTGCTGCCAAACGGCACCGGCAAGACCAAGCGCGTGGCCGTATTCGCCCAGGGTGCCAAGGCTGAAGAAGCCAAAGCCGCTGGCGCAGATATCGTCGGCATGGACGATCTGGCTGCTGAAATCAAGGCAGGCAAGATGGACTTCGACGTGGTGATTGCTTCCCCCGATGCCATGCGCATCGTGGGTACGTTGGGCCAAGTGCTCGGTCCCCGCGGCCTGATGCCCAACCCCAAGGTTGGCACCGTGACGCCTGACGTGGCGCAAGCCGTCAAGAATGCCAAAGCCGGCCAGGTTCAGTTCCGCGTCGACAAGGCCGGTATTGTTCACGGCACGATTGGCCGCCGCTCGTTCGACACCGCCAAGTTGCAAGGCAATCTGGCTGCATTGATCGACGCGTTGCAAAAAGCCAAGCCGGCTTCGAGCAAGGGCGTGTATTTGAAGAAAGTGGCGGTTTCGTCAACGATGGGTGTAGGCGTTCGCGTCGACACGCAAACTATCGCAGCGTAATCGCAGAAATTTGAACAACCCGCAGGGGTTGTTCAATGTGGTGGGCTGCCGGGGTTCGCTCCGGCAGGTCATCAAAGACCGTTGGCGTGGCAGGCTTTTTGGGCTTGCCGCTTAATCGAAAGACAGCCAACGCAGATGGCGGTCCCGCTGCAGATGGTTTTGCAAAGAATCTGAAACAGTTGGTCGCTGAACATGAGCGTGTTGAAGGTTGAAGGTGGTGAAAGCCGCTGGAAGCTGACCACACATTTTTAAGGAGTAGACCTTGAGTCTCAACCGCAGTGAGAAACAAGCCGTCATTGATGAAGTGACTGGCCTCGCCGCTAAAGCTCAAACGCTCGTGATGGCGGAATACCGTGGTATCACGGTCGCTGACATGACCCGTCTGCGCAGCCAAGCCCGCGACAAAGGCGTGAACCTGAGTGTTCTGAAGAACACCCTGGCTCGCCGTGCCGTGGCTGGTAGCGCATTCGAAATCGTGTCCGACCAGATGACGGGCCCGCTGATCTATGGCTTTTCCACAGATGCTGTGGCTGCTGCAAAAGTAGTCGCTGACTTCGCAAAAACCAATGACAAATTGGTAATTCGCGGTGGTGCATTCGGTGGTAAATCCCTGGACGTGAACGGCGTGAAGCAACTGGCCAACATTCCTTCCAAGGAAGTGTTGCTCGCCCAGTTGTGTGGCTTGCTGATGTCGCCTATGTCGCGTACGGCCGTTGTGCTGGGCGCCCTGGCGGCCAAAAAGGGCGGCGGCGCAGCCGATGCCCCCGCAGCAGCTGAAGCTGTAGCAGCGTAATTTGTACCCAACTTTTTAGGAAATTCAAAATGGCATTCGATAAAGACGCATTTTTGACCGCGCTGGATAGCATGACGGTCCTCGAACTCAACGAACTGGTGAAATCCATCGAAGAGAAATTTGGCGTGAGCGCAGCTGCGATGGCTGCTCCCGCTGCTGGCGGTGGCGGCGGTGCTGCTGCAGCTGCTGAAGAAAAGACCGACTTCAATGTCGTGCTGCTCGAAGCTGGCGCCAACAAGGTGTCGGTCATCAAGGCCGTTCGCGAAATCACGGGTCTGGGCCTGAAAGAAGCCAAGGACCTGGTTGACGGTGCTCCGAAGAACGTCAAGGAAGGCGCTCCAAAGGCTGACGCAGAAGCTGCGAAGAAGAAGCTCGAAGAAGCCGGCGCGAAAGTCGAACTCAAGTAATTCTTGGTGTTTGAGAAGGCTGGAAGACCGTAGTCGGGCTTCCAGCCTTTCGTGTTTCAAGGAACACACCGAAAAGCAGACTTAACCGTCTGCTTTCCAGTGTTCTTCAAACCCTGACAGGCCTGTAGCCTGCCCAGTGTTTTGTAGAAACACTGGAAAAATGATTGGTATCAGTCCTTTTTCCAGTGTTTTCTGACCCCGACTGCAGAAAACGCCTTGGTTCGGGTGACGTGCAATGCGTCACCGTCCGCCATGGTTGGTAGTGGCCAACCACCAAGCTGCCTGAATACGTGGTGTATTCGGGCACGAGAGTCGCCAGAGCCCATCAACGCGGAGAACTCATGGCCTATTCCTACACCGAACGTAAACGCATCCGCAAAAGCTTCGGCAACCGCGAAAGCGTGTTGACTGTTCCCTATTTGCTGCAAATGCAGAAAGACGCGTACACAGCGTTCCTGCAAGCCGACCGTGCACCTCAAAAGCGCACCGTGGAAGGCCTGCAGGCAGCGTTTGAAAACGCTTTCCCCATCGTCTCGCACAATGGTTTTGTCGAGATGAAATTCATCGAGTACAACCTGGCCAAGCCCGCGTTTGACGTGCGTGAATGCCAGACCCGTGGACTCACTTTCGCCTCGGCCGTACGCGCCAAGGTGCAGCTGATCATTTATGACCGCGAATCCTCCACGTCGCAGTCCAAGGTGGTCAAGGAAGTCAAAGAGCAAGAGGTTTATATGGGCGAAGTGCCGCTCATGACCGACAAGGGCTCTTTTGTGATCAACGGGACCGAGCGCGTGATCGTGTCCCAGTTGCACCGTTCGCCTGGCGTGTTTTTTGAACACGACAAGGGTAAGACCCATAGCTCGGGCAAGCTCCTGTTTTCGGCTCGTATCATTCCCTACCGCGGTTCGTGGCTCGACTTCGAGTTCGACCCCAAAGACATCCTGTACTTCCGGGTTGACCGTCGTCGCAAGATGCCTGTCACGATTCTGCTCAAGGCCATTGGCCTGAACCCGGAATCCATCCTGGCCAACTTCTTTGTGTTCGACAATTTCCGCCTGATGGATAGCGGTGCACAAATGGAATTCGTGGCCGAGCGTATGCGCGGTGAAGTGGCTCGTTTCGACATTACCGACAAAAACGGCAAGGTCGTGATCGCAAAAGACAAGCGCATCACCGTTCGCCATACCCGCGAGCTGGAGCAAAGCGCCACCACGACAATCAGCGTTCCCGAAGATTTCCTGATCGGCCGTGTGGTCGCCAAGAACATCGTTGATGCTGAGACCGGTGAAATCATCGCCAAGGCCAATGATGAACTGAGCGAAGTGCTGCTGAAGAAGTTGCGCGTTGCCGGTGTGCAGGACCTGCAGGTTTTGTATACCAATGAACTCGACCAGGGCTCGTACATTTCCCAGACTTTGCGCTCCGACGAAACCGCAGACGAGTTTGCTGCGCGCGTTGCCATTTACCGCATGATGCGCCCCGGCGAGCCGCCCACCGAAGATGCCGTGCAGGCCCTGTTCCAGCGCTTGTTCTACAACCCGGATACCTACGATCTGTCCAAGGTCGGCCGCATGAAGTTCAATGCCCGCGTGGGCCGCGATTCATCCACTGGCCCCATGGTCATGACCAACGAGGACATCCTCGCTGTCGTCAAGATCCTGGTGGACCTGCGCAACGGCAACGGTGAAGTCGATGATATTGACCACCTCGGCAACCGCCGCGTGCGTTGTGTCGGCGAACTCGCTGAAAACCAGTACCGCACCGGTCTGGCACGTATCGAAAAGGCCGTGAAAGAGCGCCTCGGCCAGGCCGAGCAAGAGCCGCTGATGCCGCACGACCTCATCAACAGCAAGCCAATTTCGGCTGCGCTGAAAGAGTTTTTCGGTGCATCGCAACTCTCGCAGTTCATGGACCAGACCAATCCGCTGGCCGAAATCACCCACAAGCGCCGTGTTTCGGCCCTTGGCCCAGGCGGCTTGACCCGCGAACGCGCCGGTTTTGAAGTGCGCGACGTGCACGTGACCCATTACGGACGTGTCTGTCCGATTGAAACGCCTGAAGGTCCGAACATCGGTCTGATCAACTCGCTGGCCTTGTATGCCCGCCTCAACGAATACGGTTTCATTGAAACGCCGTATCGCCGTGTGGTGGACGCCAAGATCACCGACCAGATCGACTACCTGTCGGCCATCGAAGAAGGCAAATACGTTATCGCCCAGGCCAACGCGGCTCTGGACGATGCCGGCAAGCTGACCGGTGACCTCGTGTCTGCCCGGGAAAACGGTGAGTCCGTCCTGGTGGGCGCTGAGCGTGTCCAGTACATGGACGTGTCTCCTGCACAGATCGTCTCGGTGGCGGCTTCGCTGGTTCCGTTCCTGGAGCACGATGACGCCAACCGCGCGTTGATGGGCGCCAACATGTCCCGTCAGGCCGTGCCAGTACTGCGTCCCGAAAAGCCGCTGGTCGGCACGGGCATTGAGCGCGTCGCGGCGGTTGACTCCGGCACCGTGGTGACTGCCAACCGTGGCGGTGTGGTGGACTATGTTGATGCAACCCGTATCGTGGTGCGCGTGAATGATGCAGAAGCCCTCGCCGGCGAAGTCGGTGTGGACATCTACAACCTGATCAAGTACCAGCGTTCCAACCAGAACACCAACATCCATCAGCGTCCTATCGTCAAGATCGGTGACAAGCTGGCCAAGGGTGATGTGATTGCCGACGGTGCATCGACTGACCTGGGCGAAATCGCCATCGGCCAGAACATGCTGATCGCGTTCATGCCGTGGAACGGCTACAACTTCGAGGATTCGATCCTGATCTCCGAGCGCGTGGTAGCCGAAGACCGCTACACCTCGATTCACATCGAAGAACTCGTCGTGATGGCCCGTGATACCAAGCTGGGTGCCGAAGAAATCACACGCGATATCCCCAACCTGTCCGAGCAACAGCTGAACCGCCTCGACGAATCCGGCATTATTTATGTCGGCGCTGAAGTCCAGCCTGGCGACACGCTGGTCGGCAAGGTCACGCCCAAGGGCGAGACCACGCTGACGCCGGAAGAAAAGCTGCTGCGCGCCATCTTCGGCGAAAAAGCCAGCGATGTGAAAGACACGTCGCTGCGCGTGAGCCAGGGCTCGCAAGGCACCGTGATCGATGTGCAGGTCTTCACCCGTGAAGGCATTGTGCGCGACAAGCGTGCCCAGCAGATCATCGACGACGAGCTCAAGCGTTTCCGCCTGGACCTGAACGACCAGTTGCGCATTGTGGAAGCCGATGCGTTTGACCGTATCGAAAAGCTGCTTATCGGCAAGGTTGCCAACGGCGGCCCGAAAAAGCTGGCCAAGGGAACCAAAATCGACAAGGCCTACCTGGCCGATGTCGAGAAGTACCACTGGTTTGACATTCGTCCTGCCGATGACGAAGTGGCTGCCCAGCTCGAAAGCGTCAAGAACTCGATGGAGCAGACGCGCCACAGCTTTGACCTGTCTTTCGAAGAAAAGCGCAAGAAACTCACGCAGGGCGACGAATTGCCGGCGGGCGTGCTCAAGATGGTCAAGGTTTACCTTGCCGTCAAGCGCCGCCTGCAGCCTGGCGACAAGATGGCCGGCCGCCACGGCAACAAGGGTGTCGTGTCCAAGATCGTTCCGGTCGAAGACATGCCGCACATGGCCGATGGCACACCGTGCGACATCGTGCTGAACCCGCTGGGCGTGCCTTCGCGCATGAACGTGGGCCAGGTGCTTGAGGTGCATTTGGGCTGGGCCGCCAAGGGCCTGGGCCATCGCATCGGCGACATGCTGCAAGCCGAAGCCAAGGTGCAGGAAATCCGCAAGTTCATGGAAACGATCTACAACAAGTCAGGCCGCGCAGAGGACCTGGCGAAGTTGTCGGATACCGACATCATCGAAATGGCCGGCAACTTGACCACCGGTGTGCCTTTTGCCACTCCCGTGTTTGACGGCGCTTCCGAGGCCGAGATCATGGGCATGCTCCAGCTGGCTTATCCGGACGACATTGCCAAGGCCAAGGGTCTGACGGCAACGCGTACCCAGGCCCAGCTGTATGACGGCCGTACGGGTGATGCGTTCGAGCGCACGACCACGGTGGGCTACATGCACTTCCTGAAACTTCACCACCTGGTGGACGACAAGATGCATGCACGTTCGACCGGTCCATACTCGCTCGTTACCCAGCAGCCGCTGGGCGGCAAGGCGCAGTTCGGCGGACAGCGTTTCGGCGAGATGGAGGTCTGGGCGCTCGAAGCATACGGCGCTGCCTACACGCTGCAGGAAATGCTCACCGTCAAGTCGGACGACGTGCAGGGCCGTACCAAGGTCTACGAAAGCATCGTCAAGGGCGAGCACGCGATCACGGCCGGCATGCCCGAGTCGTTCAACGTGCTGGTCAAGGAAATCCGCTCGCTCGGTATCGACATCGAACTCGAACGCAGCTAATCAACAGGAAAGAAAAGGATTTAACTCATGAAATCATTACTCGACCTGTTCAAGCAATTCACGCCGGATGAGCATTTCGATGCCATCAAGATCGGCATGGCTTCGCCCGAGAAGATCCGTTCGTGGTCTTTCGGCGAAGTGAAGAAGCCTGAAACCATCAACTACCGTACCTTCAAGCCAGAGCGCGATGGTCTTTTTTGCGCCAAGATCTTTGGCCCCATCAAGGACTACGAGTGCCTGTGCGGCAAGTACAAGCGCCTGAAGCACCGCGGTGTCATCTGCGAGAAGTGCGGCGTTGAAGTCACGCAAACCAAGGTTCGCCGCGAGCGCATGGGTCACATCGACCTGGCCGCACCGTGCGCGCACATCTGGTTCCTGAAATCGCTTCCGTCGCGCCTGGGCCTGGTGCTCGACATGACGTTGCGCGACATCGAACGCGTGCTGTACTTCGAAGCATATGTCGTTACTGATCCTGGCATGACCCCGCTGAAGAAATTCAGCATCATGTCGGAAGACGACTATGACGCCAAGCGCAAGGAATATGGCGACGAGTACACCGCCAAGATGGGTGCCGAAGGCATCAAGGACCTGCTCGAAGGGCTGGACCTCGACGTCGAAATCGAGAAGCTGCGCAATGACCTGACCGGCTCCGAAATCAAGATCAAGAAAAACGCCAAGCGCTTGAAATTGATGGAAGCGTTCAAGAAGTCCGGTATCAAGCCGGGCTGGATGGTGCTCGACGTGCTGCCTGTGCTGCCGCCGGACCTGCGTCCGTTGGTGCCACTGGACGGCGGCCGTTTTGCGACCTCCGACCTGAACGACCTGTATCGCCGCGTGATCAACCGCAACAGCCGTCTGCGTCGTTTGCTGGAGCTGAAAGCGCCTGAAATCATTGCCCGCAATGAAAAGCGCATGCTGCAGGAAGCTGTGGACTCGCTGCTGGACAACGGACGCCGCGGCAAGGCCATGACGGGCGCCAACAAGCGCGCACTGAAGTCTCTGGCCGACATGATCAAGGGCAAGTCAGGCCGCTTCCGCCAGAATTTGCTGGGCAAGCGCGTCGACTACTCGGGCCGTTCTGTTATTACCGTGGGCCCAACGCTCAAGCTGCACCAGTGCGGCTTGCCCAAGCTCATGGCGCTGGAACTGTTCAAGCCTTTCATCTTCGCGCAACTCGAGTCGCGCGGCATCGCCACGACCATCAAGGCGGCCAAGAAGGAAGTCGAATCCGGCACGCCAGTGGTGTGGGACATCCTGGAAGAGGTGATCAAAGAGCACCCCGTGATGTTGAACCGTGCGCCTACGCTGCACCGCCTTGGCATCCAGGCCTTTGAGCCCATCCTGATCGAAGGCAAGGCCATCCAGCTGCACCCGCTCGTCTGCTCGGCCTTCAATGCCGACTTCGACGGTGACCAGATGGCTGTCCACGTGCCGCTGTCGGTGGAAGCACAGATGGAAGCCCGCACATTGATGCTGGCTTCGAACAACATCCTGTTCCCTGCCAATGGCGAGCCGTCCATCGTTCCTTCGCAGGACGTTGTGCTGGGTCTGTACTACACGACCCGCGACCGTACCAACGGCAAGGGCGAAGGCCTGGTGTTCTCCGA
The DNA here is from genome assembly GCF_056405995.1 of Polaromonas sp. P1_E11. Lineage (NCBI taxonomy): Bacteria > Pseudomonadati > Pseudomonadota > Betaproteobacteria > Burkholderiales > Comamonadaceae > Polaromonas > Polaromonas sp. P1_E11. Next base: position 251,441 of record NZ_JBFUBA010000006.1, on the reverse strand, counting down.
CACCGGCGAAGTCCGCCGCGCATTTGACGCGGGTGAGCTCGACCTGAACGCCCGCATCAGCGTGCGCCTGACCGAGTACACCAAGGACAAAGCCACGGGCGAGTTCGTGCCGTCGACCAAGCTGTGGGAAACCACGGGCGGCCGCGCATTGCTGTCCGAGATCCTGCCCAAAGGTTTGCCTTTCTCCAACATCAACAAGGCGTTGAAGAAAAAGGAAATCTCCAAGCTGATCAACGTGTCTTTCCGCAAGTGCGGATTGAAAGAGACCGTGGTGTTTGCCGACAAGCTGCTGCAGTCGGGCTTCCGCCTGGCGACAAAAGCCGGCATCTCGATCTGCATCGACGATATGTTGATCCCCAAGGAAAAGCCGGCCATCATTGCGCGCGCGCAAAAGGAAGTCAAAGAAATCGAGCAGCAGTATGTCTCGGGCCTGGTGACATCCGGCGAGCGCTACAACAAGGTGGTCGACATCTGGGGCAAGTCCGGCGACGAAGTCTCCAAGGTGATGATGGCCCAGCTTTCGAAAGAGAAAGTACTGGACCGCAACGGCAAGGAAGTCGAGCAGGAGTCCTTCAACTCCATCTACATGATGGCCGACTCCGGCGCCCGCGGTTCCGCTGCGCAGATTCGCCAGGTCGCCGGTATGCGCGGTTTGATGGCCAAGCCAGACGGCTCCATCATCGAAACGCCGATTACGGCCAACTTCCGTGAAGGCCTGAACGTGCTGGAGTACTTCATCTCCACCCACGGTGCCCGTAAGGGTCTGGCCGATACGGCGTTGAAAACGGCCAACTCCGGCTACCTGACGCGCCGCCTTTGCGACGTGGTTCAGGATCTGGTGGTCACCGAAGAAGACTGCGGCACGCAAGAGGGTTCCCTCATGCGCGCCATCGTCGAAGGTGGTGAAGTCATTGAATCGCTGCGTGACCGTATCCTCGGCCGCACGGCGGTTGAAGACATCCTGCACCCGGAAAACCGCTCGGTGCTGGCCAAAGCCGGGATCATGCTGGACGAAGACCTGATCGAAGAGCTCGAAGCAGCCGGCGTGGACGAAGTGAAAGTGCGCACGGCACTGACCTGCGAAACCCGTTTCGGCCTGTGCGCCAAATGCTATGGCCGAGATCTGGGCCGCGGCGGCCTCATCAACATCGGCGAAGCCGTCGGTATCATCGCCGCCCAGTCGATCGGTGAGCCCGGCACGCAGCTGACGATGCGGACCTTCCACATCGGCGGCGCCGCATCGCGCGCAGCGATCGCCTCCAGCGTAGAAGCCAAGTCCAACGGCGTGATCGGCTTCAACGCACCGATGCGTTATGTGACCAACAGCAAGGGCGAACTGGTCGTGATCGCTCGTTCCGGCGAGATCATCATCCATGATGAACATGGCCGTGAGCGTGAGCGCCACAAGGTGCCTTATGGCGCCACACTGACCGTCAAGGCCGACCAGACCATCAAGGCTGGCGCCATTCTGGCCAACTGGGATCCGCTGACGCGCCCCATCATTACCGAGTTCGCCGGCAAGGTGGCCTTCGAGAATGTGGAAGAAGGCGTGACGGTTGCCAAGCAGGTTGACGATGTGACGGGTCTGTCCACCCTGGTGGTGATCGATCCGAAACGCCGCGGCGCCACGAAAGTGATCCGTCCGCAGGTCAAGCTGATCGACGCCTCCGGCCACGAAGTCAAGATCCCCGGCACCGATCACTCGGTGACGATTGGCTTCCAGGTGGGTGCGCTGGTCCAGGTGCGTGATGGCCAGGACGTGGGCCCCGGTGAAGTGCTGGCCCGTATCCCGATCGAAGGCCAGAAGACCCGTGACATTACCGGCGGTCTGCCGCGTGTTGCCGAGCTCTTCGAAGCCCGTACGCCGAAAGACAAGGGCACGCTGGCCGAAATGACCGGTACCGTGTCCTTCGGTAAAGAGACCAAGGGCAAGGTTCGCTTGCAGATCACTGATCCCGAAGGCAAGGTCTGGGAAGACCTGGTTCCGAAGGAAAAGAACATCCTGGTGCACGAAGGCCAGGTGGTCAACAAGGGCGAGTCGATTGTGGACGGCCCGGCCGACCCGCAAGACATCCTGCGCCTCCTGGGCATGGAAGAGCTGGCACGCTACATCGTCGACGAAGTGCAGGACGTTTACCGTCTGCAGGGCGTGAAAATCAACGACAAGCACATCGAAGTGATTGTTCGCCAGATGCTGCGCCGCGTGGTCGTTGAAAACGTGGGTGATTCCAGCTACATCGCCGGTGAACAGGTCGAGCGTTCCGCCATGCTGGATGCCAACGACGCCCTGCGCGCCGACGGCAAGATTCCGGCAACGTTCAGCAACTTGTTGCTCGGTATCACCAAGGCTTCGCTGTCGACCGATTCGTTCATTTCTGCGGCTTCCTTCCAGGAAACCACCCGCGTGCTCACCGAGGCTGCCATCATGGGCAAGCGCGACGAGTTGCGTGGCTTGAAAGAAAACGTGATCGTCGGTCGCCTGATTCCTGCCGGTACCGGCATGGCCTACCACGAGGCACGCAAAGCCAAGGACCAGATGGACGACGCAGAGCGCCGCGCCATTGCTGAAGCCGAAGCGGCCGAGCTCGAAGCCATGCCCGCCGCTGCCGAAGCGGGTGGCGACAGCGCGGCTTCCGAGTAAGCCAGACTGACTCCCGCGCCGTAGAAGGCGCCAGGCCCCACATTCCGCAAGGGTGTGGGGCTTTTTTATGGGCAGTTTTCTTGCTGTTTTCTGGTGGCCTGTCAGTGAAAATTCAAGAAGAATTCGGCTTTAACGCATATCTGACGGGCGCAAGCAGCTATCAAAACGATAGCGTTTCGCAGCGTTTAAATGCAGGCTGCACGCTTGCCGTTTGAGCCCAAAAACAGTTAACCTCGCGGCAGCTGCCCGCCGAACTGTCGGGTGAGTGTCAGCTCATGTCGCACCAAGGAATATCCATGCCTCTTAGCACGCTTGTTTTCGTCATTGTGTTTGCCTTGCTGGTTTTCTGGGCCGTCGGCGCCTACAACCGGCTGGTTCGGCTGAAAAACATCATTGCCAACGCTTTCGGCCAGATCGATGTGCAGCTCAAGCGTCGCTATGACCTGATCCCCAATCTGGTTGAAGCCGCCAAGAAATACCTGCAGCATGAGCAAAGCACGCTGGAGGCCGTGATGCTCGCACGCAATCAGGCGCGCACAGCCAGCGATGCAGTGCGCAGCCGCCCCGCCAATGCCGGCGCTGTTGTGGCGCTTGCTGCTGCGGAGCAGGCGCTGGACGGTAGCCTGGGCCGCCTTTTTGCCGTAGCCGAGGCCTACCCCGAACTCAAGGCCGACCAGACCATCCGTGAACTTAGCGAAGAGCTCACCAGCACTGAAAACAAAGTCGGTTTTGCCCGGCAGGCCTATAACGATGCCGTGCTGGACTACAACAATGCGCAGGGGCAGTTTCCCGCGCTGCTGATTGCCCGCACGTTCGGTTTTGGGCCTTCAGCCATGTTGCGCGCCACCGAGACGCCAGCTGAGCGCCAGGCTGTGCGTGTCCAGTTCTGATGACGTGGCCCCCACGCTTGTCACTTCTTGTACCACGCGAGGCCTTGCAGGCCGCGGCTCGCGAGACGCTTCGCCCGTGTCGCCTGTCCAAAGCTGCTCAAGCAGTTTTGGAGTCGCAGGCTCCAGCCCCTCGGGGGCCGCTGCGCCTGCGGCCCGGCAAAGCCGGTTCCGCGGCCCTGGCTGGTTTGGATCCTCTGTAAGCCGCCTGAGTGCTCCTCAGGTATTGAAAGATGAGATGACTCGAGGGACTGTGAATGCGGTTCTTTGAGCGACAAGAAACGGCGCGTGGGCAGACCACGCAGTTGCTGGTGCTGTTTGGCTTGGCGGTGTTCGCGTTGGTCGTTGCGGTCAATGCCGCATTGGCGCTCACCTGGCGCCTGGTGGCCCCCGGGTTCAGTGGCTACCCCGGCTACTTTTTTGCGGTGAACACGGGCGTGACCCTTCTGTTCGTGTTTGGCGGCTGGTGGCTGGAAACCTCCGCGCTCCAGGGCGGTGGCGAGAAGCTGGCGCGCCGTGCCGGTGCCCGCGAAGCCTGGCCGGCCAGCCGTGAGTCTGAACAGAAGCTGTGCAACATCGTGAGTGAACTGGCCATCGCCTCCAGCATGCGCCCGCCCCAGGCCATGGTGCTCGACCGGGAGGAGGGCATCAACGCGTTTGCCACCGGCTGGGATGAGGACGACTCGGTGGTCGCGGTGACGCGCGGTGCACTGGAGTACCTGACGCGAGACGAGCTGCAGGGCTTGGTGGCACATGAATTCAGCCATATACGCGAAGGCGATACGCGCCTGAACATGCGGCTGGCAGGCATGGTGTTCGGGCTTGAGATGGTCTTCAACCTCGGACGCAGCATGTGCGCGCAGAATGACAGCGGCGGGCGGTCTTTCCTTGCCTTGCCCGGCTTTGCCATCATGGCCACAGGCTCGCTCGGGTGGCTTGCGGGGCGCGCACTGAAGGCGGCGGTATCACGCCAGCGTGAGTTTCTGGCAGATGCACGGGCAGTGCAATTCACGCGCAGCAAGGATGGCCTGGGCGGCGTGCTGCGCAAGGTGGCGGGCCAGCAGGCGCAGGGGCTGATGCCGCGCAGCGTGCACCCGGCCGTGCAACACATGCTGCTGGTGGGCCTTCGCGCAGACACCCACTGGTTCGCCAGCCATCCTCCATTGGCCGAGCGCATTCGCCGCATCTATGGCCGGTCAATGGAGGCGCTACCCACGCAGCGCGATGATGAAATGCCGACGCGGCCGGACGCCATTTTCTAGATTCGCCATGGCAGCAATAACTTTCCAATAAGCACATCGCCATTGGGTTGAACGGCAAGGCTCCAGCTGCTGCCGAAGTACTGGATACTCCCTATAGGGTGCAGAGCGCACCGCGTTAAATTTTCAGTTGAAAAGACGGCTGCCCAAAACGACAGGAGAACCTATGAGAACGTTACGTCTTCCAATACCCAGGAGGCTCAAGCGCCTTGCGTTGCCCTTGCTCTGCCTTGCGCTCAGCCCCATGGCGCAGGCGCAAGACGCCGGCAGCAAAGAAACGCTTTACGCCAGGGGTCTGGCGGCAACCTGCGCCAACTGTCACGGTACCAATGGCAAAGTGGTTCAGGGTTCCGCGGTCACCTCACTTGCAGGCCTCGACAAGGGTTACATCGTTGCGCAGATGAATGCCTTCAAGGCCGGCACGCGGCCCGCCACGGTGATGCACCAGATCAGCAAGGGTTTCAACGACGCGCAGATCGAGTCGCTGGCGAGCTACTTTGCCGCTCAAAAGAAGTAAGGAGCAAACACCATGAACACGCCTCTTCACACTGTTTCGCTGGCAGGTCTCAAGCGCCGCTCTTTCCTGCAGTCCAGTGCCGCTTTGGGTTTGCTGGGTCTGGCCGGCTGCGCCAGCACTTCCATTCCGTCCAGCGCCAAAGTTGTGGTAATTGGCGGCGGCTACGGCGGCGCTACAGCTGCCAAATACGTGCGCCTGCTTTCGGACAACAAAATCGACGTGGTGTTGATCGAGCCGCAGGAGGCGTTTATTTCGTGCCCCATTTCCAATCTCGTGCTCAGCGGCGGTAAACAGATTGCGGATCTCACCACATCGTACGCGGGCCTGTCGCGCAACCACGGCATCACTGTGGTGAAGGACTACGCCAGCGCCATCGACACCGCGAAGAAAACGGTCACCCTGGCAGGCGGCACCACCATCGCCTATGACAAGCTGGTGGTCTCGCCTGGTGTGGAACTGATGTTCGGCAGCATCGAGGGCCTGAAAGACGCCAATGCCTCCGGCCAGGTCCTGCAGGCCTGGAAGGCCGGCGCGGAAACCGTGGCGCTGCGCCGGCAGCTTGAAGCCATGCCCGACGGCGGCGTTTACGCGATCACCATTCCAGAAGCGCCATACCGCTGCCCACCCGGCCCGTATGAACGCGCCAGCGTCATTGCCGGCTACTTCAAGGCCGCCAAACCGCGCAGCAAGGTGCTCATCCTTGATGCCAACCCGGATGTCACGTCCAAAGGGCCGCTCTTCAAGAAGGTGTGGGCCGAGCAATACAAAGGCATCATCGAATACCGCGGCCAGCACAAGGCCACCGCGGTTGACGCCAAAGCCGGGATCATCAAGTTCGATGTGCAGGACGATGTCAAGGCCAACGTGCTGAATGTGCTGCCTTCCATGCGCGCCGGCACGATTGCCGTGCAGGCGGGCCTTAACAACCAGGCCAACAACCGCTGGTGCGGCGTTAACTACCTGACGTTTGAATCCACTGCCGCAAAGGACGTTCATGTGCTGGGCGACTCCATCCAGGTCGCCCCCGCCATGCCCAAGAGCGGCCATATGGCCAACAACCACGGCAAGGTGGCGGCGGCCGCGATCGTCGCGCAGCTCTCGGGTTGGGATGTGAACCCCGCGCCCATGCTGACCAACACCTGCTACAGCTTTGTCGACAACAAGAACGTGATCCACGTCGCCAGCGTGCATGAATACGTGGTGGCTGAGAAAACCTTCAAAGCGGTTGCCGGCTCCGGCGGCGTCAGCACCGGGCCTACAGAGCTCGAGGGTGTCTACGCACTGAACTGGGCCAGCAATATCTGGGCAGACACGCTGGTTTAGCCCCCACGGTCGTTCGCTTCGCGTAACTCCCTGCCCCCCGAGGGGGCCGCCGCCTGCGGCCTGGCAAAGCCGGTTCCGCGGCTCATGCTTGCATTTCATTCCTCCTCGAAGGACGTTGATCTCTTGGCTGGTCTAATACGGGTTGGCCGTCCGTTCCGGGCGGCAGACGTGAGACAGATGCAAGACAACCCGACCCAAGTCCCCCTGTGGCGCCAGCTTCAGGGCGCTGCTTCCCTTTTAATGGCCGTGCGCGACGGCCAGTCCATGACAGCCGCGCTGGAAGACGTCGACGCTGCGTTGCGGCCCGGCGTGCAGTCGCTGGGCTTTCACACCCTGCGTTGGCTGGGCCGCGCCGAGGCCTTGCGCCAGCAACTGGCGCGCCGCCCGCCGCCGTCCGAGGCGGATGCGCTGCTGTGTGTCGCGCTGGCCTTGGCCTGGAACGAAATCGATGTCAACCGGCCGGAACAATTTTCCGACAGGCCGCCCCTAGGAAAATTAGCCCCCTCGGGGGGCAGCGCAGTACGCGAAGCGACAAGCGTGGGGGCCAGATACACAGCCCACACTTTGGTCGACCAGGCCGTTGAAGCCGCCAAGCGCGGCGACGCCACACAGCACCAGGCCAGCTTTATCAATGGCTGCCTGCGCCGGTTCTTGCGCGAACGCGAGGAGCTGCTGGCCCGCACCGAGAAAAGCCCGCAGGCCGTGTGGAACCATCCCCAATGGTGGATAGACCGGGTGCGCAAGGACCATCCCGGGGACTGGCAGGCCATACTGCAGGCCAACAATACCCAGGCACCGCTGATTTTACGAATTAATGAGAGAAAAACGACTCGAGCCCAATACCAACGGGCGCTGGCCGCTATCAATATTGAAGCAATGCCGGTCGGCAAGCAGGGGGTCATCCTCGCCCGTGCGCAGGCCGTGAGCTCGTTGCCGGGCTTTGCGGAAGGGCATTTTTCGGTGCAGGACGCTGCAGCGCAGCTGGCTGCGCCTTTGCTCCTGGAAGGTCTAAGTACCGGGGCCGGGGAAACCGGAAGGCTGAAAGTGCTGGATGCATGCGCTGCACCCGGAGGCAAAACCGCCCACTTGCTTGAATTCGCTGATTGCGATGTGACGGCGCTGGATATCGACGCGCGCCGCTGCGAACGCGTGAAGCAGAATCTGCATCGCCTGGGTCTGCAGGCCGACATCCGTGTCGGCGATGCCGGCCAGCCTGATTCCTGGTGGGATGGGCAGGCATTCGACGCGATCCTGCTGGACGCGCCCTGTACCGCCTCGGGCATCGTGCGGCGCCACCCGGATGTACGCTGGCTGCGCCGGCCCACGGACATCGCCCAATTGGCCGACATCCAGGCGCATTTGCTGAAAACGCTCTGGCTTTTGCTCAAGCCCGGCGGGCGCCTGCTGTATTGCACCTGTTCAGTTTTTCGTGCGGAAGGCGACAACCAGATACAAACGTTTCTTACGCACCACACCGACGCCTTATTAAAGCCCTCGCCGGGGCATTTGCTCCCCCAAAGTGGCGTCGGAGCGACAGTCTTCCCGGACAATTTGATGCGTGAACACGACGGTTTCTATTACGCCCTTCTCGAAAAGCGCAGCCGCTGACGGCTGGCGGCGTGCGGTGGGCATCATGGTGCGTTTCCTGCAGGGGCTGTGCCTTTGCATCGCAATGGCCGCACCGGGACTGGCGTCGGCCACCGAGATCACGCAGCTGCGCGTGGAGCGCGGTGACGACGGTGTTCACCTGTCCGCGCAAGTCCGGTTTGAGCTTCCGGCCGTGGTGGAGGACGCCCTGCTCAAGGGTATCCCGATGTTTTTTGTGGTCGAAGCCGATATTTACCGCGACCGCTGGTACTGGACGGACCCGCGCGTGGCCAGTGCGGCCCGCACCGTTCGCCTGGCTTACCAGCCATTGACCCGTCGCTGGCGCGTCAACATCGCTTCGGGCCTCATCACCAGTTCGGTGGGCCTGCGCGCCACACTGAACCAGAATTACGAAACCCTTCCTGAGGCCCTCTCTGCCATCCAGCGCGTAGCGCGCTGGAAAATCGCCGACGCGGCCGAGGTCGACCCCGACGCCGCCCACAAGCTTGATTTCAGTTTCAGGCTCGACCTGACGCAGCTGCCGCGCCCCTTCCAGATCGGGGTTGCCGGGCAAAAAGACTGGAATATCTCCGCGCAGGTCAGGGAGCGGCTGAAACTGGAGCCCGCCACGCCTGTGGTCTCCAGCGCCGAGGGCGTCAAGTGAACCTGCAGGTCAGCGGCGGCTCACTCAGGAGCAGCAAGGCTTTTCGCTGGACGGTCGGTGTCGGCGTGGGGGCCATCGCAGCGCTCGGCCTGGTACTGATGTTCCTGCTGACGCAGGCCACCGGCAATCGCGAGCTGTACGAGCGCAATTACGCGCTGCTCTTCGTGCTCAACGTGGCCGTTGCAGGCCTGCTGCTGCTGGTCATCGGATGGATCGTGGCGCGCCTTGCACTGCGGCTGTACCGCGGCCGCTTTGGCAGCCGGCTGCTGGTCAAACTGGCCGCCATCTTTGCATTGGTCGGCCTCATGCCGGGGCTCATGATTTATGTGGTGTCCTACCAGTTTGTGTCGCGGTCCATTGAAAGCTGGTTTGACGTGGAAGTGGAGGGGGCGCTGGCGGCCGGGCTGAACCTGGGCCGGGCCACACTGGACACCCTGGCCGCCGACCTTGGCAACAAGACACGGCAGGCCGCCACCCAGATTGCCGAGACGCCGGACGCCATGGCCGGCCTGGCACTTGAACGCCTGCGCGACCAGCTCCAGGCCAGCGATGTGGTGCTCTGGAGCCCCTCGGGCCAGGTGATAGCCAGCGCCGGTGAGTCGAGGTTTCTGCTGAAACCCGAACGCCCTTCGGTGCAGCAACTGCGCGCAGCACGCACACAGCGCGTTGTCACGCAAATTGAAGGTCTCGACGAGGTGGTGTCCGCCGGCAACGGCGAGTTGACCACGGGAGCTGCCGGCATCGCGCCGGGGGCCACTGCGCGGGTCAAGGCGATTGCCGTGGTGAACAACCCCAACGTGAATGTGTTGGGGGATGCCCGTTTTCTGCAGGTAACCCAGCTGCTGCCTGAGGGCCTGGTGGCGAATGCCGTCGCCGTCCAGGAAGCCAACCGCGAATACCAGGAGCGCGCGCTGGCACGCGGCGGCCTGCGCAAGATGTACATAGGCACGCTCACGCTCAGCCTGTTCCTGGCCGTATTCGGCGCGGTACTGCTGGCCGTGGTGCTGGGCAACCAGTTGGCCAAACCGCTGCTGGTGCTGGCGGAGGGCGTGCGTCAGGTGGCCCAGGGCGACTTGACGCCCAAGGCCGCCCTGCAGGGCAAGGACGAGCTGGGCGGGCTCACGCGTTCTTTCGCCGACATGACCCAGCAGCTGGCCGATGCCCGCTCGGCGGTGCAGCAAAGCATGAGCCAGGTTGACGCCGCACGCGCCAACCTGCAGACCATTCTGGACAACCTGACCGCCGGTGTGATCGTGCTGGATGTGCATGGCCGCATCCAGTCCAGCAACCCTGGGGCTACCCGCATCCTGCGTGCACCGCTGGCGGCGTACCACGGAAAGTCGCTGGGCGAAGTGCCGGGGCTGGGCCTGTTTGCCAAAGACGTGCTGGCCCAGTTCACCGATTACCTCAGCGAAAGTGCGCCGCACGGGCTCGAGCATTGGCAGCAGTCTTTTGAACTCAATGCGGCCGTGCCGGGTGCACCCGACAACGCCATCACGCTGATCGCCCGAGGCGCCAAGATGCCGGGCACCGAAGAATTTTTACTGGTGTTTGACGATGTTTCCGAAATGGTGTCGGCCCAACGCGCGCAGGCGTGGGGTGAGGTGGCGCGCCGCCTGGCCCACGAAATAAAAAATCCGCTCACACCCATTCAGCTGTCGGCTGAGCGCCTCGAAATGAAGCTCACTGGCAAGGTCGGCGAGCCCGAGCAACTGCTGCTGACCAAATCCGTCAAGACCATCGTCGACCAGGTCGACGCGATGAAGCGGCTTGTGAATGAATTCCGCGACTACGCCCGCCTGCCGGCAGCTGAGCTCAAGCCGGTTGACCTCAATGCATTGATCAACGACGTGATGCAGCTCTACCTCAGTGACGGTCACAGCGAACTGCGCAGCGACAGTGCCGCGGTTCCGGTGGTCACCGAGCTGGACCCCAAGGCCCCAAAAATCCAGGGCGACGATCAGCAACTGCGCCAGGTCATCCACAACCTGCTGCAAAACGCCCAGGATGCGCAGGAAGGCAAGGAGGACGGACGGGTCACGCTCAAGACCGAATACTCTGAAACGTCCAGGCGTGTGCGTTTGACGGTGCGCGACAACGGAACAGGTTTCCCCGAACACATCCTTAAACGCGCGTTCGAGCCTTACGTCACGACCAAGGTCAAGGGTACGGGACTGGGGCTCGCGGTCGTCAAAAAAATTGCAGATGAACACGGAGCCCGCATCGATATTTCGAACCGCGTGGCAGACGGTTTGGTGCAAGGGGCACAAGTGTCGTTATCATTTGCAGTTGTGGCTTAACAACACATTCAGTAACACTTCGATATCCGCACGGCATTCGCAATAACAGGCAGGCAGCAATTCAATCATGGCAAATATTCTGGTGGTCGACGATGAGCTGGGCATACGCGACCTTCTCTCAGAAATTCTTAATGACGAAGGGCATCAGGTCGAGCTCGCCGAGAACGCCGCTCAGGCCCGCGCCGCCCGCGGTCGCTCCAGGCCCGACCTGGTGCTGCTGGACATCTGGATGCCCGACACCGACGGCGTGACGCTGCTCAAGGAGTGGTCTTCCAGTGGCCTGCTGACCATGCCCGTCATCATGATGAGCGGTCACGCCACGATCGATACGGCAGTCGAGGCTACCAAGATCGGCGCCATGGCGTTTCTTGAGAAACCCATCACGCTGCAAAAACTCCTGAAGGCCGTGGAGCAGGGCCTCACCAAGGCAGCTCCCCGCAAACCCGCCGTAATGAACAGCAGCCCTGCGGCACACGCAGCCGACCTCACGGTAGAAGCCGTGATGACCGGCGGGACCTTGCCGACACCTGTTGACCTGGGTCCCCAGGCCACACAAAGCTTTTTGCTTGAAAAGCCCCTGCGCGATGCACGTGACGAATTTGAAAAAGCCTATTTCGAATTTCATTTGGCCAAGGAAGGCGGCTCCATGACCCGTGTGGCGGAGAAAACCGGTCTTGAGCGTACCCACCTCTACCGAAAGCTCAAGCAACTCGGTGTCGATCTGACCCGCGGCAAACGCGGCGTCTGACCCTGAAGACCCAGGGGACCGGACACCCCTTTCGGGTGATATATAATCTGAGGCTCAGGCCCGGTAGCTCAGTCGGTAGAGCAGAGGATTGAAAATCCTTGTGTCGGTGGTTCGATTCCGCCCCAGGCCACCAGATGCGCAAGCCCTTGATTCCTAACGGATTCAGGGGCTTTTTCAATTCTGGGGCGTCGCTCCTGGTAGGGCCGCCCTTGTCAGATTTCGATGGAATTCAATATCCTTCGGGTGGCCCATCAATCATGTCCACCCCCCATCGACAACCAAATCCTGCGCCGTCATCATCTCGCTGTCGTCGGAAGCCAGGAACAGTGCCGCCTTCGCAATGTGTTCAGGCATCAAATCTCCCGGCAGGCATTGCGCGCGAGCCAGATCTGCCTTGGACTCGGGTGTGACCCACAGCCGCAACTGCTTTTCCGTCATGGTCCAACCCGGCACCAGGGTGTTCACCCGAATGCGGAAGGGCCCGAAGTCTCGCGCCAGGCTCCTGGTGAGCCCTTGCACGGCCGCCTTGCAGGTGGTGTAAACCGGCATGCCGCCTTGCTTGAGCATCCAGCTGACCGAGCCGAAGTTGACGATGGAGCCGCCGCCAAGCGCTTTCATGTCTGGCACGACTTCCTGCGCCGCGAAGAACTGGTGCTTGAGGTTCACGGCGACACCCGCGTCCCAGGATTGCGGTGTCGTGTCCTCGATCAGGTGTCGCTCGTCGTTGGCCGCGTTGTTCAGCAACACCCGGATCGGCCCGATCTGGGAGCGAAGCATTTTGATCGCCCGGCGCATTTCGTCAGTGTCGGTGACGTCGCTGCGCATGAAATGCACGCGCTTGCCGAGCTCCTTCGCCACACTTGCCTGAAGGGCGAGCGCGTTGTCCACATCGATGTCGATGAACCCGACCTTCGCATCCTGCGCAGCGAACTGCCGCACCAGGGTGGCACCGATGCCGGTCGACCCCCCGGTGATGAGGACGGACCGGTCCTTCAGGCTGGGATAGCGGGTTTGCATGTTCATGTGAATCGTCTCCTGAATTGCGATGTGCAGCGGCGGGGTGCACGCGCGATGCTAGGCCCGACTCGGGCCCGGCACCAATTCAATTTCCGGCGCGAGCGATAGCAAACTGCGCATCGTGGGCTCATGGATGCACGCCTCAGGGGACGGGGTCAGTCCCCCACCCAACGCAGCTCGGAGGCGCGCAGATGGGCGAGCATGGCAGCCTGTGCGGCTATCGGATCGCGTGCATCCAGAGCGCTGAGAATAGCCTCATGTTCCTTCAGCGCAGCCTTCCAGGTGCGTGGGTTCTCGTATTTCGAAGACAGCTTGGCCGAGATCGGGCTGTGCCGTTCATCGAACAACTCGGCGATGATGCGGGCCATAACGGAATTACCACTCATCTGCGTAAGCGTCATGTGAAAGCGTCGATCAAGATTCAGCGGGGCGCGGTTGCGATCCGTTTCAGCCCTCATTCTCGTGACGATCGTCCTGAGCTGCTTGAGCTGCTCAGGGGTGCCGCGCGCGCAGGCAAGGATCACCACCGCGCTCTCCAGGGCGGAGCGCGTCTGCATCAGTTCCCTTGGGCTCTCGCCGAGTGCGGGTGTGGCCTTCCCGGAAGTGCGTTTGGGCTGCGGGCAGACGTAGACACCGGAGCCGCCACGGATTTCGACACTGCTCTGGACGTCCAGGGCGATCAATGCCTCGCGCAGCGAAGGGCGTGACACGCCCAGAAGCAATGCCAGATCGCGCTCGGCCGGCAGGCGGTCGCCGACCTGGAACGATCCTTTGGCGATCAGTTCCCTGATCTGATCGGCGATCTGCTGATACAGGCGACGGGGTTCGGCAGGCTTGGTAACTCTCATGGCGGGGAAGGTGTAACGAAAGGATCATACCGTCGGGCAGTGCCTCTGCGCGGCCATGGCCGGCAAGTTGCGGTGGAAAAACCTTGTCTGGTCAGACCAAAATTGGTACATTCAAAAAATTGGCATGACCAAATTTATCAACCTTCAACGCTTCGACCTCGCTTCGATCCGGCTCGTGGTGCTTTGCGCCGAGTCCGGTTCATTGTCGGAAGCTGCGCGCCGCTGCCACTTGTCCCTGTCGGGCGCCAGTCACCGGCTGAAGGCTTTCGAGGACGCGGTCGGGGAGCCCGTCTTCCAGCGCCACCGCCGGGGTCTGCGCATCACCATCCGTGGGCGCCACGTGGTGTACTGCGGCATGCAGCTTCTGGACTGGGTCGACCGCCTGGCCGGGCCGGCCTTGTTTGATGGCGAGATGCCGGAACTAATTTTGAACGGAGTATCAGAGACTGCGAAAGTACCGCTTCCGCTGCTGGGGGTCTCCCCAGGTTTTCCGAGATTCGAAAGCTCGCCGCCGAGAGTGGTCGGCCCAAATTAGCAAATATATAGTTACCGGTCTGGCCACTGCACAAGGCCAGTCATGCTGACGTGATCTGTGAAGGAACTCGGATTCCGGTTCATCACCCACGGTGGCAAGCGCGTCCTCTTTTCCATCGTCCGCGGCAGCATTACTTTCTTCGATCCTGAGTTTCACAAGCGCGAAGCCACGTTACGTTACCTGGCAGCCGCAACGCTACGGTCGAGGACTTCCGGACTGTCATGTCGCCCCGCTCCTGGAGCTCGCCGTCGGTGTTGGTGTCACAGGCAGGCTGACCCGCCTGCGGCGCCTTGGGTCCTGAGGGCGACGCAGCCTTCGAAGCGGCGCAAGTCAAGGGAAAGCCCTGATGCGGTCCGTTATGGCCAGACCAAAAATGAATTGGTTAAGTTTTGGCCTGGCCAAATGCTTCGCGCAATCCTGCGCCGTTGTCAGCTCGCCGGCTTCAGAGACCGGCACACTCTAAACAGGAGACAAGCATGCAAACGAGACGAGATATTCTGGCTGCGGGTGCGGCCGCGACACTGGCCGGCATGGGCGCGCCGGCGTTGGCCCAGACCTACGAGCCGGCCTGCTTCAAGCCGTTCTCCGGCAACACGAAGACCATCCAGTATCCTGCCAAGAAGGGACCTTACCGCATCGCGCTGGCAAATGGTTATGCGGGCAACAGCTGGCGCATCCAGATGATCAAGTCGCTGAAGGCTTATGCAGCAACGCCGGAGATGAAGCCGCACATCAAGGAGCTGAAGGTCGTGTCCACCGGCACGGACGTGGCTGCGCAGCTGGGCGCCATCGACAACTTCATCAACGCAGGCTTCGACGCTATCCTCACGATCGCGGTGTCTCCCACCTCGTTCAAGCCGGTGATCAAGCGCGCCAAGGAGGCTGGCGTCGTGCTGATTCCCTTCGACAACGTGCTCGACACCGACGAGGTGATCCAGGTGAACGAAGACCAGCTGGAAATGGGCCGCCTGATGGGCCGCTGGCTGGAGAAGAATGGCGTGACCAGCGGCAAGGTGCTGGAGATCCGCGGCTTGCCGGGCAACTCGGTGGACCGCGACCGCCATCTCGGTTTCCGCGAGATCATGGACAAGCACAAGCAGGTCCAGATCATCGAAGTGGTGGGCAACTGGGACGACGGCACCTCGCAGAAGGTAGCGGCCGACGCCATTGCCGTGCATGGCCGCTTCAACGGCATTTACACGCAGGCCGGATCCAACGGCACCATTCGCGCACTGATCGAGGCCAAGCACCCGTTCGTGCCCATCGGTGCGGAAGGGGAGAATGGCTTTCGCAAGATGGTCCATCAGTACCATAAGGACGGCCTCAAAGGCGCTTCAGCCGCGCAGTCGCCTGGCCTGGTCTCGGTGGCCCTGAAGGCGGCCATCGCCGCACTGCAAGGCCAAAAGCTGCCGCAGTACATCTCGGTGCCCATCCCCTATGTGGAGTACCAGGACATGGCGCCCGGCAAGAACTTCTACCCGGATTTGCCCGACACCTTTTACGTGGCCAACGAGTTTCCGCCTTGCAACATCAACCTGACGGCGCCGGACATCATGAAGCAGAGCGAGGGAAATACCTGAGATCAGCCTTGGAGTTTTAACGCCGGGCTGTGTGCCGCGCCCGGCTTTTTTCCTGTTTGGAGGCTTTTCTTTCCGTGACCCAGAACCCCTTGCTCGAACTCCAGGGCATCACCAAGCACTACGGCGGCGTATGTGCGCTTGACAGCGCGGACTTTGCTTGTACGGCAGGTGAAATCCACGCTGTTCTGGGCGAGAACGGTGCCGGCAAGTCGACCTTGATCAAGATCATCGCCGGCGTGGTCCAGCCCGACGCGGGCCGCATCCTGCTGGACGGCAAGGAACTGCGGCTGGACTCTCCGAACGCCGCGCGCGAGCGCGGCATCGTTTGTGTGTTCCAGGAACTGTCGCTGGTCCCGGACTTGTCCGTGTGCGACAACATTTTCCTGTCCAGGCCTCCGATGAAGTACGGCCTGATCGACGCCAAGACTCAGCAAGAGCGAGCTACCGAGCTGCTTTCCCTGCTGGGTTGCGGCGACATTCACCCCATGGACCGCGTGCGCGACCTGCCGCTGTCCCGCCGGCAGGTTGTCGAGATCGCCAAGGCGCTAGGCGCGCAGCCGCGCCTGCTCATCCTGGACGAGGCGACCTCCGCCCTCAGCAGCGAAGACGTGGAACGCCTGTACCGGCTGCTCTTCAGTCTGCGAGACCAGGGCGTCGCGGCGCTGTTCATCTCGCACCGCATGCACGAGGTCAAGGCGCTCGCTGGTACCTGTTCGGTCTTTCGCAGTGGTCGCCGCGTCGACACGTTTGCCAACGGCACGCGGTCCGACGCTGAAGTGGTGCAACTCATGATCGGCCGTGACGTTGCCAAGTCGTACCCACCCAAGACCGGTCCGGCCACGGATGCGCGACCGGCTGTCACGGTCAAGTCCTTGGGCTGGGAGCCCAGCCTCCGGGACATTTCGCTGGAGATCCTGCGAGGCGAGATCGTCGGCCTGGGAGGGCTGGACGGACAGGGGCAGCGCGAATTGCTGCTGGCGCTTTTCGGCGTGCTTAAGGGTGTGCACGGCGAAATCGAGGTTTTTGATCAACCGGTCACCAATCTGGCGCCACACATATGCAAGCAACCCGGGCTGGGGATCGCCCTCATCCCGGAGGATCGCAAGACCGAAGGGTTGGTCTTGCCCATGAGTATCCGTGAGAATGCGAGCCTTGCCCGGCTGGAGGCGCTCACGCGCTGCGGCTTGCTGAGCCCGGTGGCCGAGCAGGCGGCCGTGGTGCAGATGGTGGACAAGTTGCGCATCAAGATCGGTTCCGTGGAAGATCCGGTGCAGACCTTGTCCGGGGGCAACCAGCAGAAGGTGGTGATCGCCAAGTGGCTGATGACCCAGCCGCGCGTGCTCCTGCTGAACGATCCCACACGCGGCATCGATGTGGCCACCAAGCAGGAAATCTATGTCCTGTTGCGCCAGCTTGCTTCCCAGGGCGTGGCCATCCTGCTTTACTCCACCGACTACGAAGAACTGATCGGCCTGGCGGACCGCGTCCTGATCATGTACGAAGGACGCATCGCGCGCACGCTTGTCGGGGAGGAGATCACCGAGCAGGCGATTGTGGCCTCATCCCTCAATGTATCCCTCGCTTCGACCGAACCGGAGGCTGTCACATGAACAGGGAAGAATGGCTGCGAGGGCTGCGCCGCAACAGTGGTCCGCTGGGTGCGCTGGTGGTGTTCATCCTGATGTTTTCGCTGTTCCTGCTAGAGCATCCGCGCTCGATTTCGGTCGGAATCGTCACCACGGCCTCGAACAAGGCGGCGCTGCTGGCCATCGTTGCGATGGCCCAGACCCTGCCTGTCATTACGCGCGGCCTGGACCTCTCCGTGGGGATGGTGATGGTGCTCACCAGTTGCCTGGCCTCCGTCGTGGTGAACGGTGCACCTTGGCAAGTGGCGCTCGGGGTGATGCTGGTGTTGGCCTCCGGGGCGGCGGCCGGTGCCCTGAATGGCGCAATCGTCGTGTTCGGACGCCTGCAGCCGATCATCGTCACGCTTGCCACGGGCGCAGTGTTTTTCGGCCTGGCTTTGCTGCTGCGTCCTGCGCCGGGCGGGGAGGTCAGCGAGGGCTTGTCAGACGCGCTGACCGGTCGTCTCTTCGGCACGATTCCCACAACGCTGGTGTTGCTGGCCGTGGTCATCGTGCTGGGCTGGATGCCCTTCAGGCGCACGGTCATCGGCCGCGCCTGCTATGCCGTGGGGTCTTCCGAGCAGGCGGCTTATCTTTCGGGCGTTCCGTCGCAGCGGGCCAAATTCATCGCCTACACCGCCGCGGGACTGCTTTCCGGGCTTGCCGGGTTGCTGCTGTCGCTGATCTCCCTGTCGGGCGAGGCCAGCTCGCCGCAGGCGGGCCTGTACACCCTCAATTCCATCGCGGCGGTCGTGATCGGCGGAACCTCGCTCTATGGGGGCGCAGGCGGTATGGTGGGATCGGTGTTGGGTGCCTTCGTGTTGCGCACCATTGGCGACCTGCTGTTCGTGTTCAATGCGCCCGCGCTTTGGCAGCCGCTGTTCGAAGGACTCATCCTCCTGGCTGCTGTGTGCGTCGGCGCGCTGCACGTGCTTCGCCTGCGAAACCGCCTGGACCTGTTCTGATGACCAGCCTCTCCGTTGACACCCTGCGTTCCTCCGCCACCAGCAAACGTGTGTTCCACAGACTGCTGTTGAATCCCCCGGCCATGGTGGCCCTGTGTTCGCTGGCTCTTCTGCTGGCCGCCAGTGTCGTCAACAGCAATTTTCTGATGCCGGGCTACCTGCTGCTGCAACTGCAGATCGCCGCCTTCCTTGGCATCACAGCCGCCGGGCTCATGGCCGTCATCCTGTTGGGCCACATTGACCTGTCGGTGCCCTGGACCATCACCACCGGAGCGATGATGGCCGCCGCAGCCGGCGCCACCTATGGCGCCGGCTGGGCGATCCCCGCGGGCATCGCCTGCGGCGCGCTGATCGGCCTGGTCAATGGGTTGGGGGTGGCGATCCTGCGCATCCCTTCAATGATTTTCACGCTGGGCGCGAACGCCGTGCTACAGGGTCTGATGGTCCTTTACTCAGGCGGGCACGCACCGGTGCACGGCGCCACCGAGCTGATGCGCGCCCTGGGCGTGGGCAGGACGCTGGGTGTGCCCAATGCCGTGTGGACCTGGGTGGCCGTCTCATTGCTGTTCTACCTGGTGCTGACGCGCACTGCCATCGGCCGCTACGTGTACGTCATCGGCAACACCGAGCGCGCCGCCTACCTGTCTGGCGTGCGCACCGGCAGGGTCATCGTGCTGTGCTTCGTGGCCTGCGGGGCTCTGGCAGCGCTCGCCGGCATCCTGCTTGCCGGTTATTCGGCCAACGCCTACCAGGCCATGGGGGATCCCTACGTACTGCCCGCGATCGCCGCGGTCGTACTGGGCGGCACCAACATCCTGGGCGGCCGCGGCAGCTACCTGGGCACCGTTGCGGGCGTGGTGTTCATCGTGCTGCTGCAAAGCGTGCTTGCGGTGTTGCAGATGCCCGAGGCGGGCCGTCAGATCATCTACGGCACGCTGATCCTGTGCATGCTGCTGCTGTATGGCCGTTCGGCCAGGGTGAGGTGATCTTGGCTGACCGCTATGGCATCCGGGGCGACTTCCTGCTGCACGATGCGCGTTTTCGCGAACTGGTTCCGCCGAACGGTTTCTTAGAAAAGCTCTTCACCGGCACGCGTTGGGCGGAGGGCCCCGCGTATTTCCCGGCTGGCGACTTCCTGCTGTTCAGCGACATCCCCAACAACCGCATCCTGCGGTGGGTGCCCGACGGCGCAGGCGATGGATGCGTAGTGGAATTCCGCAGGCCCTCCAACTTCGCCAACGGCCATACGCGAGATGGCGAAGGCCGCCTTATCAGCTGCGAGCATGGCACACGCTGCATCAGCCGCACCGAGCTCGATGGCAGGCGCACCGTGATCGCAAGCGCCTTTGAAGGCAGGCGGCTGAACTCACCGAATGACGCTGTTGTAGCGCCAGATGGCGCTGTGTGGTTCTCCGACCCAACCTACGGGATCCTGTCCGACTACGAGGGTTACACGGCCGGGCCTGAGTACGGTGGCCGCTACGTGTTTCGGGTCGACGCCGGGAGCGGGCGAGTGGAAGCCGCAGCCACGGACTTCGTGCAGCCCAATGGATTGGCGTTTTCTCCGGACGGCATGCGGTTGTATGTGGCGGATTCCGGGGCATCGCATGACCCGCAGGGGCCGCGGCATATTCGAGTGTTTGAAGTGGCTGCTGGCGGCCGGCTGCGAGGCGGTGAAGTCTTCGCCACCGTGGATGCGGGCATACCGGACGGCCTTCGCGTGGACCTGCGCGGCAATGTGTGGACCAGCGCCGGAGACGGCGTGCATTGCTTCTCGCCGCAGGGTGAACTGCTTGGCCGGATCCTCGTTCCCGAGCCGGTGGCGAATGTAGAGTTCGGCGGGCAGCGAGGTAACCGCCTCTTCATCACGGCCACGACGTCGCTGTACGCCTGCTACCTGACAACGTCTGGTGTCTGGGCACGCAGTCTGGTGTAGCTCACGACATCGCGGCGACTTTGAGAATAATGAGCCGCAGCTGGGCCCGCCGCTGTGGTTTGCAGCGGGCCGCGACGGCCAGTGTCAATACTTGCGGTTCGGGAATTCCTTGGCAGCCACTTCGGCCGGGAAGACACCCTCGATCGACTTGATCCAGCGTGGCAGCGTCTGACCGGCGGCGGCTTTGGCTGCCGCTTCCATCAGCTGGGGACCAAGCAGGGGGTTGCACTCCACGCTGACATTCATCTTGCCGGCGATCATCGCCTCGAAGGCGCCCTTGACCGCATCCACGCCGATTACGAGGATATCCTTGCCCGGCTTCATACCCGCTTCCTCGATGGCCTGAATCGCGCCGATGGCCATGTCGTCGTTGTGCGCGTACAGCACGTTGACCTTTTTGCCTTCAGCCTTGAGGAAGGCCTCCATGACTTCCTTGCCCTTGGCGCGGGTGAAGTCGGCGGTCTGCGAGCGGATGATCTTGTAGCGCGGGTTGGCTTTGAGTCCTTCCTCGAAGCCCTTCTTCCGTTCGATCGCGGGATCGGAACCCACGGTGCCCTGCAGTTCGACGATGTTCACGTCGCCGGTGGTGCTCTTGGTGTGCTCAAGCAACCACTGCGCGGCGCGCCGGCCTTCCTCGACGAAGTCCGAACCCACAAAGGTGGTCCAGGTGGAGGGATCCTTCACCACCACACTGCGGCTTTCCAGAATGACGGGAATCTTGGCGGACTTGGCCTCCCGCAGCACGGTATCCCAGCCCGTCGTGACGAGCGGCGCGAGGATGATGACGTCCACCTTCTGGGCGATGAAGGACCGGATTGCCTTGATCTGGTTCTCCTGCTTTTGCTGCGCGTCAGAGAACTTCAGTTCATAGCCGGCCGCGCTGGCCGCGGCCTTGACGGAGTCGGTATTGGCTGTGCGCCACTCGCTTTCGGCACCGGTCTGCGCGAAGCCGATCACCAGCTTCTTGCCTTTCCCCTGGCTCCTGGCCGGTATCGCCCAGGCGTATGCCAGGCCGGCGGCCGCCATGATGGCGGCAAAGCTGCGTCGTTTCATCGGGTTCATCTTGTGTCTCCTGTCTTCGTATCTGTTCGATCGGGTGCAGCACTCTTGCCTTACGGACCGCCCGGTGCTGTAACGGGCGGCTGAACTCAGCCGGGGTACCAGACCACGCGAGGATCGTCGGGCGCTCGTTGGTACGTCCACGCGGACTCGACCATCCGGGCCATGTCGAACTGGGGGCGCCAGCCCAGCAGGAACTTCGCCTTGGTGTTGTCCAGCCATGTGGAGCGGTAGGGTGTGCGGACTGGCACGAGCGGCAGGTCCCGCGTGCGTGCCAGGTATGTGCCAAGCTCGCCATAGTCGAGCGGTTCGTCCATGCACACGTTCATTAGCTGCTGCCGGGCGCGTGGTGCGTCCAGGGCCAGCAAGATGGCATCCACAAGATCGCACACATGGACGAAGTTGCGCTTCACCGGTTGCCCATCCGGATCAAGCATCACCGGGACGGCGCCGCTGCGTACATGGTCGCGCGCTTCGCTCTCTGTCACCAGGTCCCGCCAGCGCGGGCCTCCGAACACGTCGTCGCCGAAGGACAAGGTGAAGCGGAAATCGTCTTTCTCCATGATCCAGGGTGCACGCAGGCAGCAGCCATTCAGGTCATACTGGACCTGGTACTGCTGGAGCATTACTTCTTCCAGTACTTTGGACAGGGCATAGCATCCAGGGTAAGCGGTATGCGGCTGGCTTTCTACCACCGGTACGGGGTGCGCGTAGTGGAAATGCCCGACAGCGGCGTCGCCGCCGACCAGCACGAATTGCCGGAAGGTGGTGCTCGTCCGGCAGCCCTCGAGCAACCAGAACATGCCCTTGACGGCGACATCCATCACCTCGTCCGGCGTTTCCTTGCTTGTGGCCAGGTGCAGCACGTGTGTCACGCCTTCGAGCGCGCGCTGCACGTCCGTGCGATCCTGGATGGAGCCTCGCACGCACTCCAGGCGTTCGCGGGGCTGCAACACACGGTTGTGGCAGAGCGCCCGCACGCGAAAGCGCTCGAGGCTGGCGTCCTCCAGCACTCGCTGGATGAACGCGCGGCCCACCTTGCCGGTGGCACCCGTGACGAGAAGGAGTCCGGAAGAATCTGGTTGCATTCGGGCCCTCTGAAAGGCGCGGATGATAGCAAGCCGGCTCTGCTTTGGCGATCATGTTTTTGGTTTGATTCATACACGAATTCGTATGGGTTGCAAGCTATATCGATTCCCGAATTGCCCTCCTGGCTGTGCGCTTCAGAGGAGAAAAGACATTGCTGCAAACGACGTGGTGAAGCCGGCAGGAAAGCAAGTGGGCCTGGCGTCGGGCGCGAGCCTTCACCGATTAGAGAGGGTGGCCGCTCTGGCCAGGCGGCTCTCTACGACGCCGGCGTGGCATTCCCTCCGCTTCTCTCCTGGACACGGCGTTCAGGCGCTTGCATGGAGCGAAAACCACCTGGTTGGGAGTGCCGGGTATTTCCGATCCATTTTTTCTTCTTGGCGGGCTTCGCAGGCCTGCGGTCTTGATTGGTCAGGCCAATATTGACGCATGTGTAATATCGGTCATACCCTGATCCGCGCATCCTGCCGGAGGCGTGTCGCGGTCCAATAGCGCCTCGATCTGCGTCAACAATGTGTCAGTTACCACTGGCTTACCGTGTGACAGGGTTCGTTCCGGAACACCCATCAACCCGACAAGGAGAAGACCATGAAGGAGACAGTAAGCGAAGGCCTGAGGCACTGCGCGGCAGCGGCGGCGCCGCTGGCATGACGTGGCTCGCAGCGGGGCGCGGGGGGCGTGGTGGCATCGATCAGGCGCTGCAGGCTGCTATCGAATCCGCCGAGCGCAACGCCCCGACCGGCAAACGGCCCATCGTCGAGACGCATATTCACTTCTGGCAAGTGGCCCGGCCCGGCGGTGTGCCATGGCCCACAGCGGCGGAAGGGCCGATCTTCCGCGACGTGCTGCCGCCGGAGTACAGCGCATTCGCCAGGTCCCAGGGCGTGGTGGCGGCCGGGATCGTGGAAGCGAGCGGCATCGTTCAGGACAACCAGTGGGTCCTCGACCTCACCAGGAACGATCCGTTTTACGCGTTCTTCGTCGGGAACCTCGAGATTGGCGCGCCGAACTTTTCCGCTGACCTCGCGCGTTTCGCAGCGGACCCGCGCTTCGTGGGAATCCGCGGCTATCTCACCGGCCCGGCCGAGGGCATCACGCTCAGTGCGGCACAGCTCACCAGCCTGCGCGACCTGGCAGCGCGCGGTATGACGTTCGACATCATCAGCCGGGGGACCAAGAACCCGAGGAGCCAGGTGCAGGCGCTTTGTACCGCGGTGCCCAATCTGCGCATCATCATCGACCATTTGGGCGGCGCAACCGGGCCGGCGGTGGACCCCACCTGGGCATCCGACGTTCGCCGCCTCGCCAGCGAGTGCCCGAATCTGTACATGAAGTTTTCGTCGTTCTATGACATGTACGCTCCCGGCGACGTGGTTTTTCCGTCTCCCACCGACCTCGCTTCCTACAAGCCGCACTTCGACGTACTGATGTCCGCGTTCGGCAAGGACCGCCTGATTTGGGGCAGCAACTGGCCGGTAATCACCCTGCATGGGACCTTTGAGGCACAGATCGCCATCGCCGAGGCGTATCTGGCCCCGTTCGGTGCCGGCGTGCGCGACAACGTGATGTTCAAGAACGCCCTCGCGTTCTATCGCCGGCACAAGGCGTAGCGGACCAGAGAAGCTGCCGGCTCAGCTCCGGCGGCTTTCCCGCCATGAAGCCGGCGTTGCCCCGAGTTCCCGCTTGAACACTGTATTGAGGTACTGGACGGAACGAAAGCCGCTCGCCCGCGCGATGTCATCGATGCCCATTTGCGTGTTGCTGAGCAATTGAAAGCAACGCTGCAACTTGTGTTGCAGGATTTCGTCGTGGACGGAGCGTTTCAACTCGCGGCGAAAGTACATCTCCAGCGATGAGCGCGAAAGCCCCACCGTTTCGGCAACCTGCTCCGTCTTGATGCCCTGGCAGGCGTATTGGCGGATGTAATGGAGAGCGCGCATCACGGTTGCGCTGTGTTCGACATCGCGCGCGGTGGACGCGCGTGAATGCACGCCGGCCGGAGGCACGACCACACGCACGTCGTTCACCGGCGAGCCGCCCAGGGCCTGGTGCAACAGGTGCGCCGCGCGATGGCCCATTTCGTGCGTTCCCTGGCTGACTGAGCTGAGCTGGATTCTCGTCAGGTGCTGGCCCAGTGTGTCGTTATCGATCCCGATGATGGCGACTTCGTCGGGAACCGCGATTGCGCCGACGATGCAGGCTTGCAGCAACTGCCGTGCGCGCGCGTCCGTGACGGCGACTATGCCAACGGGTTTGGGCAGGCTTTTCAGCCAGGAGAGCAGTCTTCTTGTCGCGCTACCCCATGTGGGCGCGCTGGTTGCCAGGCCCCGGTGGATCTCACCAGTCAGCCCATCGCGGGCAAGCCGGGCGGTGAATGCTTTCTCGCGCTCCTGGGCCCAACGGTTGAGCGGCGATTCCGGCAGGCTGTAACAGGCAAAGCGGGAAAGCCCGGACTCCACCAGGTGGGTCAGCGCATGCGCGACCAGTTCGCGGTTGTCCGTCGCAACGTACGGCACATTGACGGGGTAGCACGCGGGATCCTCGTAGGAGCCCCCGACGGCGACGACAGGTACGCGTACCCCTGTGAGAGCGTGTGCCACTGCCGGATCGTCATAGTCCGCGATGATCCCGTCGCCGTCCCAGTCGTGGATGCCGTCAAGCCGAAAGCGGAAATCCTCTTCAAGGAAGAGATCCCATGCGACACGCGTGTGGTTCACATAGTCGCCGATGCCCGTGATGATCTCGCGGTCGTACACCTTGCTCGCATGGAAGAGCAATGCCACGCGCAGCACGGTGGGGCCACTTTGACGTATTGACGATTTCATGGTCGGGTCGGTTGACCATGAGGATACCGGCATATCGGAGAGATTGCTGCGCTGCAGAAAGCAATTTCGCAAGCCATCCTCGCGAATTTCGCAATCGCGGGCGAAGTCCGGCGGTTCTAGGATGGGACCATTGGAAGCTGTTACCCACCACAAACATGAACTTTCTCGAATCCATCGAACCCGTACGCTATGAAGGCCCTCAGGCCGCAACGCAATTGGCCTACCGCCATTACGACGCCAACGCGCTCGTGCTGGGCAAGCCGATGGCACAGCACCTGCGGCTCGCGGTCTGCTACTGGCACACCTTCGTGTGGCCCGGCAGCGACGTCTTCGGACAGGGCACGTTTGCGCGGCCCTGGCATACCGGTGGAGACGAGTTGACGATGGCGCGGAAGAAGGCGGATGCGGCCTTTGGCCTGATCTCCCGGCTGGATGTCCCGTTCTACACTTTCCATGACACCGATGTGGCGCCGGAAGGCGCGAACCTGGCCGAGTACCGCAGCAATCTGTCGGCGATGGTGGATGTGCTCGCCCAGAAGCAGAAAGAAACCGGCATTTCATTGCTATGGGGGACTGCCAACCTGTTCAGCCACCCCCGCTACGCAGCCGGCGCAGCGAGCAACCCGGACCCCGACGTCTTCGCGTACGCGGCGACGCAGGTTTTCAGCGCACTCAATGCCACCCAGCAGCTTGGCGGCGCCAACTACGTGATGTGGGGTGGCCGTGAAGGCTATGACACCCTGCTCAATACTGATTTGCAGCGCGAGCGCCGGCAGCTGGGCCGATTCATGCAATTGGTGGTGAACCACAAACACAAGATCGGCTTTAAAGGGCAGCTGCTTATCGAGCCCAAGCCGCTGGAGCCGACCAAGCATCAATACGACTTCGACAGCGCCACTGTGTATGGCTTCCTGAAGGAGTTCGGCCTGGAAAAAGAGATCAAGCTCAACATCGAGGCCAACCACGCCACGTTGGCGGGCCACAGCTTCCAGCACGAGATCGCAACCGCCGCCTCCCTCGGAATTTTCGGCAGCATCGATGCCAACCGTGGCGACCCGCAAAACGGATGGGACACCGACCAGTTTCCCAACAGCGTGGAGGACCTTACGCTGGCACTCTACGAAGTCTTGCGCGCCGGCGGAATCGGCAGCGGCGGGTTCAACTTCGACGCGAAAGTGCGGCGCCAAAGCATGGACCCGGTTGACATTCTGCACGGGCATGTGGGTGCGATCGATGCGCTGGCGCTGGCGCTCAAGAGTGCCGCGCGTTTGATGGAGTCCCGCGAGCTCGAGCAGTTCCGCCAGCAGCGCTATGCGAACTGGGATGGCGAACTGGGGCGGCGCATCATCACGGGCGACATGAGCCTCAGCCAGCTCGCCGAACATGCCTTCGTCAACGATCTTCGGCCCAAGCCTGTGAGCGGCCGTCAGGAGTGGCTGGAAAACCGGGTCAATGCCGCGATCTTCGCCGGCGCGGCCTGAAGAACCGAGCGCAGGAGCACTCAGTGAGTTTGACGGTCGGCTTCAAGGACGTGAGCAAGAGCTTTGGCCCCGTGCAGGTACTGCATGGGGTCAGTTTCGAACTCGCGCCGGGCCGGGTGTACGGGGTGCTTGGAGAAAATGGCGCCGGCAAGTCGACACTGATGAAGATCCTGGCCGGCTACGAGGTCGCCAGTGAGGGCGTGGTGGAGGTGGGCGGGCATGTCGTGCGTTTCAAGGGGCCGCGCGAGGCCGAAGCGGCCGGTGTGGTGATGATCCATCAGGAGTTCAACCTTGCCGATGACCTCACGATTGCGCAGAACATCTTCCTCGGTCATGAGCGTAAGCGCTACGGGCTGCTGGACGAAGACCTGATGGCCAGGGAGGCGGGCGCCGCATTGCGTCAGGTTGGCCTGAATTGCAGCCCCGCGCGCCGCGTGGGCGATCTCATCGTGGCCGAGAAGCAGCTGGTGGAGATCGCACGCGCGCTCAGCCGGAGCGCACGCGTACTGGTGATGGACGAGCCCACCGCCACATTGACGCCCTCCGAGACCGAGCGCCTGTTTTCCCTCATCGGGCAACTGAGAACGGCAGGCTCCACCATCCTTTATATATCCCACAAGCTGGACGAAGTCGAACGCATCACCGACGAGGTGGTCGTCATGCGTGACGGGCGCTTCGTGGCTCGCCGGCCCACACAGAACGTGACACGCCAGCAAATGGCCAGCCTGATGGTGGGACGCGAACTGGCCGATCTCTTTCCGGGAAGGCTTCCCGTGGCGGCCGGCGCGCCCGTCCTGCTGGATGTGAAAGGCCTGACCGTACCCGGGTGGTGCCACGACGCAAGCTTCCAGGTGCGCGCCGGGGAGGTGCTTGGCTTTGCAGGGCTGGTCGGTGCGGGCCGGACCGAGCTGTTTGAAGGGCTCCTGGGGTTGCGCCCCTCCAGCGCGGAATCTGTGCAGGTGGCAGACAAAACCTGGATGCGGCGCAATCCGCGTTCGGCCGCACGGCTGGGTCTCACGTATCTCAGCGAGGACCGCAAGACCCGTGGCCTGCACCTGCGCATGGGGCTGGCGCAGAACCTCACGCTGATGGCGCTGGAGCGTTATGCGAAGCCGCTGCTCGACCCGCAGCGGGAACAGGCAGCCCTCGTGGCCGCGACCACGGCTTTTGGTATCCGCACGCAACGCTCCGACATACCGGCTTCCGCCCTGTCCGGCGGCAACCAGCAGAAGCTGGCGCTCGCGCGGGTGTTACAGCCCGACCCTAAAGTCGTGGTGCTGGACGAGCCGACACGAGGGGTCGACGTCGGCGCCAAGCGCGATATCTATTTCCTGATCCAGCGGCTGGCCAGCGAAGGCCGCGGGATCATCGTCGTGTCCTCCGAGCTGCTCGAGCTGATCGGCCTTTGCCATCGCGTCCTCGTGATGCGGCAAGGCAGGCTCGTTGCCGAGCTCCCGCAAGACCAGCTGTCCGAAGAACTGTTGATTGCCCATGCAACTGGAACCCACTGACACCGCCGCCGCTCCAGTGCCTGTCGTCAGGCCGACCCTGCGCAGATGGCCCTCTTTCACCGGAGCCGGGCCGCTGGCCGGGTTGGCACTGATGTGCATCGCGGGTGCGATTCTCAACGAGAACTTCGCCAGCCTCGACAACGCGATGAACGTGCTCACCCGCACGGCTTTCATCGGGATCATCGCGGTGGGAATGTGCTTCGTCATCATCTCCGGCGGCATTGATCTCTCGGTGGGATCCATGGCCGCGCTGATTGCGGGCAGCACGATCCTGCTGATGAATGCGGCAGCAGGCGCCGGCTGGAACCCCATGGCGGCCGTGGTGACCGGCATGGCCTTCGCTGTCGTGCTTGGCGCGCTGTTCGGCCTGGGCCATGGGCTGCTCATCAGCAAGGGACGCATCGAGCCTTTCATCGTGACGCTGGGAACGCTGGGCATTTTCCGTGCTTACCTGACCTACTTCTCCAACGGCGGCGCCATCACGCTCGACAGTGCACTGGTCGATATCTACAGCCCGGTGTATTACGGCAGCTGGCTGGGGGTGCCGGTACCCGTGTGGGTATTCGCCGCCGTCGCATTACTGGGCGGCCTCGTTCTCAATCGTACCGCTTTCGGCCGGTACGTTCAGGCTATCGGTTCCAACGAGCAGGTTGCGCGCTACGCGGCCGTCGAGGTGGACCGCGTCAAGGTTCTCACATACATGTTGCTGGGCATCTGCGTCGGAATCGCCACCGTGCTCTATGTGCCGCGCCTGGGTTCGGCCTCGCCGAGCACCGGGCTGCTGTGGGAGCTGGAAGCCATCGCTGCGGTCATAGTCGGTGGCACCGCCTTGCGCGGCGGCGCCGGCGGCATCACCGGCACCGTAATCGGCGCCGTGCTGCTCTCGGTGATCGGCAACATCCTCAACCTGACCAGCATCATCAGTGTGTACCTGAACGCGGCGGTGCAGGGCTTCGTGATCATCGCCGTCGCGTTCTTCCAGCGCGGGCGCAAGTAACCGGTTCCCCACAGGTGGCAAGGCTGCCGTTTCTCACAACATAAGGAGACAAACCATGAAATCACTGATAAGTCTGATGGCCGCAGGCGCCACAGTTCTCGCGGCGCTGGGTGCGGCACCCTCCGCCATAGCCCAGGGCAAGCCCCACATCGGCGTTTCGATACCGGCCGCCACGCACGGCTGGACAGGCGGGGTCGTGTACTGGGCCAACCGGACCAAGTCCGAACTGGAAAAGCAGTACCCGGGCCTGAAAGTCACCATCAAGACGGCCGGGTCTGCTT
The DNA here is from genome assembly GCF_056405995.1 of Polaromonas sp. P1_E11. NCBI lineage: Bacteria > Pseudomonadati > Pseudomonadota > Betaproteobacteria > Burkholderiales > Comamonadaceae > Polaromonas > Polaromonas sp. P1_E11. The sequence goes on along the minus strand of NZ_JBFUBA010000006.1, from coordinate 221,769 downwards.
CGGAACAGGCCAACCAGGTGCAGGACCTGCACACAGCCAACAAGATCGACACCCTCGTGATCCTGCCATTCGAGTCGGCGCCGCTCACGCAACCGGTCGCGCAGGTCAAGGGCAAAGGCGTGTACGTCACGGTTGTCGACCGCGGCCTCACGGATGTGAATGCGCAGGACGCCTACGTTGCCGGGGACAACCCCGGCTTTGGCAAGGTATCGGCCGAGTACATGGCCAAAGCCCTGGGCGGCAAGGGTAACGTCGTAGTACTGCGGGGCATTCCCACGGTCATCGACAACCAGCGCGTGGACGCGTTCACGGCTGTGATGAAGAACTATCCCGACATCAAGGTTCTGGATGCCAAGCATGGCAACTGGAACCGCGACGATGCCTTCAAGGTGATGCAGGACTACCTGACCCGTTTCAAGCAGATCGACGCCGTATGGGCCTCGGACGACGACATGGCGGTCGGCGTGCAAAAGGCCATCGCGCAGGCCAAGCGAACCGATGTCAAGCTCGTGCTGGGCGGCGCAGGTTCCAAGGACTACATCAAGAAGGTCATGGACGGCGACAAGATCGTGACGGCCGACGTCACCTACTCTCCCGCCATGATTGCCGACGCGATGAAACTCACGGCCGCCGCGCGGGTGAAGGGCGAGAAACTGCCTGCCACCACCATCATCCCGTCGGTGCTGGTGACCAGGGAGAACGCCAAGCAGTATTACTTCCCCGATTCCCCGTTCTGAGGCAGTCATGGCAAGACCTGTCACTCTTTTTACCGGGCAATGGGCGGACCTGCCTCTCAAGGAGCTGGCACCCCTGGCACGCAGCATGGGCTACGACGGCCTGGAACTGGCATGTTGGGGCGACCATTTCAATGTGCAGGAGGCCCTGGCGAGTGATCGCTACGTGCAGGACCGGCGCGATCTGCTGGAACAGCACGGGCTGCGCTGTTTCGCCATCGGCAACCACCTGGTGGGTCAGGCGGTGTGCGACCTCATCGACGAGCGGCACAAGGCCATCCTGCCGCCGCAAGTCTGGGGGGACGGCGATCCGGAAGGCGTGCGGCAGCGCGCCGCGCGGGAAATGCAGGACACCGCGCGTGCCGCCGCCAAGCTGGGCGTGAAGGTGGTGACGGGCTTCACCGGCTCGTCCATCTGGCATTCGCTGTACGCGTTTCCGCCCACTTCGCAGGAGTATTGGGACAAGGGCTTCGTCGACTTTGCCAACCGGTGGAAACCCATCCTCGATGTGTTCGAGCAGTGTGGCGTGAATTTCGGGCTGGAAGTGCACCCCACGGAAATCGCCTTCGACATCGCTTCAGCGCAGCGCGCCATCGAAGCCGTGGGAGGTCACAAGCGTTTCGGTTTCAACTTCGACCCCAGCCACCTGGGCTACCAGGGCGTGGACTATGTCAAGTTCATCCGGACATTCGGCGACCGCATCTATCACGTGCACATGAAGGACGTGTGGTGGGGCCGGGGCGACGGCACTGTGGGGGTCTTCGGCGGGCACACCAATTTCGGTGACGCGCGCCGCCACTGGGACTTTCGCAGTGTCGGGCGCGGGCAGATCGACTTCGAATCCATCATCGTTGCACTCAACGACGTGGGTTACAACGGACCGCTGAGCGTCGAGTGGGAGGACAGCCGCATGGACCGCGTGCACGGCGCTACTGAAAGCGCGGCCTACAGCAAGCGGCTGGACTTCAAGCCGGCCGCGGGAGCGTTCGACGCCGTGTTCGACAAGGCCAAGCAGGGCGGGATGGCGGGCTCATGAGAAAACTGCGCTATGCGATGGTGGGCGGCGGGCAGGGTGCTTTTATCGGCGCTGTGCACCGCAAGGCCATGGCGCTGGATGGGCAGATGGAACTGGTGGCCGGTGCGCTGTCCTCGGATGCTGAGCGCGCGCGCGCATCGGGCCGCGACCTCGGCCTGCGGGATGAACGCAACCACGGCCGCTGGGAAGACCTGCTGGAAGGCGAACTGCGGCGCAGCAAGGACGAGCGCATCGATTTCGTTTCCATCGTCACGCCGAACCATGTGCATTTCCCCGTCGCCCGCGCGTTCGCCGAGGCGGGCATCCATGTGGTGTGTGACAAGCCGCTGGTCCATACCTGCGAGGAGGCCGCCGAGCTCGTTCGGGTCGTCGAGCGCAGCGGCTCCATCTTCGGCGTCACGTACAACTACACGGGCTATCCCATGGTGCGCGAGGCGCGTGACATGGTTGCGCGCGGCGCGATCGGCGTGGTGCGCAAGGTTATCGTCGAATACAACCAGGGCTGGCTTGCCACCCACCTGGAGGCAAGCGGGCAGAAGCAGGCCGACTGGCGTACGGACCCGGCGCGCAGCGGTGTGGCCGGCGCCATCGGCGACATCGGCTCTCACGCGGAGAACCTTGTGGCGACGGTGACGGGGCTGGAGCTGGAAAGCATCTGCGCGGACCTCACCATCTTCGTGCAGGGCCGGCGCCTTGACGACGACGGCAATGTCCTGCTGCGGTTCAAGAACGGCGCCAGGGGCGTGCTGATCGCGTCCCAGATCGAGGTGGGTTGCGAGAACGACCTGCGGCTGCGCGTGTTCGGCACCACCGGTACGCTGGATTGGCGCCAGGAGGAGCCTAACCGGCTGCTGCATGCCCCCATCGACGGTCCGGCCCGCATGTTGACGCGGGGCTCGCCGTGGCTCGGTGAGGCGGCTCGCCGCGCGACACGACTGCCCACGGGGCACCCCGAGGCCTTTATCGAAGCCTTTGCCAATGTCTATCTGGGGGTGGCCGCGCATATCCGCGCGCTGCAATCCGGCAGTACGCCGGATCCGCTGGACGCCGACTATCCCCGCCTCGAAGATGGCGCCCGCGGTGTGCGGTTCATCGAGAAGGTGGTGCAGTCCGCGGCCAGCACGGCCAAGTGGACGCCGTTCGAGGACTGACCGATGTTCATGGGCATTGATCTGGGCACCTCCAGTGTCAAGGCGGTCGTGCTGGACCGTGGCCACCGCCTGGTAGCCAGCGGCTCCGCGCCGCTGTCGGTGGATGCGCCCCATCCCTTGTGGCGTGAGCAGCATCCCGCCGAATGGTGGCGTGCGTGCGATGCCGCCGTAGGTGCCGCGTTGCAGGAGTTGCGGCGCGGCGGCCGCACAGGCAGCGAGATCGAGGCCATCGGCCTGACCGGGCAGATGCACGGCGCAACCTTGCTGGATGGGCGCGGTGACGTTCTGCGGCCGGCCATCCTCTGGAACGACGGCCGGGCGGCGGCGGAATGCGCGGAACTGGAGCGGGCGGTGCCGCAGTCGCGGCAGATCACCGGCAACCTGATGATGCCGGGTTTCACGGCGCCCAAGCTGCTTTGGGTATCCAGACACGAGCCCGGCGTGTTCGACCGGGTTCGGCAAGTACTGCTGCCCAAGGACTGGCTGCGCTGGCGCCTGACCGGCGACTATGCGACCGACCTGTCCGACGCATCCGGCACACTGTGGCTGGATGTGGGCAGGCGCGAATGGAGTGACGAACTCCTGGCCGCTTGCGGCCTGTCCACCGCGCACATGCCCAGGTTGCACGAAGGCCCCGAGGTCACCGGCACCCTGCTGCCCGAGGTCGCGCAGCATTGGGGCTTGCGCGAAGTGCCAGTGGTAGCCGGTGCCAGCGATAACGCAGCAGGCGCCCTGGGCGCCGGAGTGGTGAACCCGGGTGAGGCGATGCTGTCCCTGGGAACGTCCGGTGTGGTGTTCGTGGCCACCGGCTCTTTTGTCGCCAATCCGCAGCAGGCGGTGCACAGCTTTTGCCACGCGTTGCCAGAGGCCTGGCACCTGATGTCCGTGATGCTGTCGGCCGCCTCGTGCCTCGAGTTCACAGCGGGGCTGCTGGGAGAGCGCGACGTGGCCGTGCTGCTTGCGCAGGCAGAGCAGCGCGGCCTGCGTGAAGATACGCCGCTGTTCCTGCCCTACCTGAACGGCGAACGCACGCCGCACAACAATCCGCATGCCAAGGCCGTGTTCTTCGGCATGCACGCAGGCACGCAGCGCGAAGACATTGTGAATTCCACCCTCGAGGGTGTGTGCCTGGGCATGGCGCAGGGGATTGCCGCGCTGCAGTCGGTTCAGCCTGGCCTGGCGTGCGTCAGCCTGATCGGCGGCGGCTCGCGCAATGCCTATTGGGCTCAGATGCTGGCCGACGCTACCGGTCTGCAGGTAGTCCGGCATGCGGATGCCGAGGTCGGCCCATCGCTGGGCGCGGCCCGGCTGGCCTGGCTGGCCTGCGACCCGGGCGAAGCGGCGGAAATATTTCGAGCACCAGGGGTGACTGACGTATTCGAGGTGCGAGCGGCCGAGCGCACGCGGATGCAGAACCGCGCCGACCGGCTGGCAGGGTTGTACAGCAGTCTCGCACCTCATTTTCAGCCATAGAACGTCGAGTCACCACCCGTGCGTTGGCGTGGCGATGGCATCGGCCACAACCTTCAGGCGCAGAGGCTCCGGCCAGGTTTCGAAGTCAGGATGCCTGCGGAAGGTAGCTGGGCCTGGCCGCTGTCATCCCGGCTTTGACATGTTGGGTGATTTCATCGGCCAGCACTTCATCAACGCCCGATTCGAGTCCGTCGAGCGCACGCTTGACGATGTCTTCAGGGCTGGACTTCGGAACCTCGAAGCCGCGGGTGAGGTCGGTATCGACATAGGCCATGTGCAGCCCCAGCACCTGCGTCTTTTGCGCCGCCAGTTCACTGCGCAAGGCATTGGTGAGCGACCAGGCCGCCGACTTGCTGGCCGAATAAGCTGCCAGCTCACCGCCGTTCACCCACGAGGCCACCGACAACACATTGAGCAGGGCGCCGCCGCCGTTGCCCTTGAGCACAGGCGCGAAGGCTTTGCTCATGCGCAGCACGGCAAAAAAGTTGGTCTCAAAAATGCGCCGAGCGACATCCTCGCTGTCGGCCGCCAGAAAACCGCCCGGCTGGGCAATGCCGGCGTTGTTGATCACCAGCGTGACATCCGGCGCCAGCGCCGCGGCGGCCGCTACGTCTTCAGGCTTGGTGACGTCGAGCTTTAAAGCCTGAACACCGGGCAGGGTGACGGTGGCGGGGTCGCGAGCGGCCGCGTAGACCTTGCGGGCACCGCGGGCGAGCAGCTCGCGCGCGAATGCCAGGCCGATGCCGCGATTGGCGCCGGTGACGAGAACAACAGCGTTTTTGATTTGCATGAGAAAACTCCAGTGGGTGGGAAAAGCTGATTCGGGAAAACAGGCTCACTTGACCTTGATGACGACCTTGCCTTTTGCACGGCCCGCCTCGACGTAGGCCAGGGCCTCGTTGGTTGCTTCGAACGGAAAGACCCGATCCATCACTGGACGGATGACTCCAGCATCGAAGAGCCGCGTGATCTCGCGCAGCTGGCTGCCACTTGCCTTCATGAAGAGGAACGCGTAGTCAACTCCGCGGCTCTTTGCCCTGCGCCGGATGCCTGAACTCAGCATGCGCATCACCAGCTTTACGAATGCAGGAGCACTGCTTTCCTTGCCGAATGCCGGATCGGGTGGGCCGGAGATGGAGATGAGTTTCCCGCCGCGCTTAAGCACCCGCAGTGACTTCTTCAACGTCTTGCCGTCCTGGCTGTTCAGCACTACGTCGTAGTCGCGCAGGACATTTTCGAAATCCTGCGTCTTGTAGTCGATCACGATGTCCGCGCCCAGACTCTTGACAAGCGCGACATTGGCCGTGCTCGTCGTCGTGGCAACGGTAGCGCCCAGATGTTTCGCCAACTGGATGGCAAAGGTGCCAACGCCCCCTGAGCCAGCCTGGATGAAGACCTTCTGCCCTTTTTTCAGCTTGGCCTTCTCGACAAGTGCCTGCCAGGCCGTTAGGGCCACCAGCGGGATAGACGCGGCTTCTTCCATCGTGAGCCCCGCAGGCTTGAGCGCCAGGGATGCCTCCTTGACCGGGACGAATTCAGCGAAGGTACCGATCCGGAAATCATCGGGCCGCGCGTAGACCTCATCACCCGGCTTGAACTGCCGCACGCGTGGGCCGACCCGGACGACCACCCCAGCGACGTCGTGGCCCAGGATGAGAGGCAGGCGATAGGGCAGGATAAGTTTGAACTCGCCGTCGCGGATCTTGAAGTCCAGCTGGTTCACGCCGGCGGCATGCACCTGGACCATGACCTCGTCATCGCGCAGCTCCGGGCTCGGCATGTCCGTCAACCGCAAACTGCTCTTTTTTCCATAACGTTCAACGATGAATGCTTTCATGATGTTTTCACGGTTGGCATCACGTCGAGCCGCAGATCTTTTCGAATCCCGGCATCCACCAGACCAGCAGGCGCAAATGTGCGGAGCAATCGCAGGCGACTCGCGAGTCCGCCTGCGGTGTATCGGAGTTTGGGGCGAGCAGTGCTGGCAGCTTTCAGCACGACATCCGCCACGACGCCCGGCTGTTCCGCAGTGGCCATCACTTCCTTCACGCGCTGGTTCACGGCGGCGCGAACCTCGCGGTACTCCTCGAGCTTGGTGTCGGGTTCCAGGAAGTTCGCGTCGAACGGCGTCTTCGTGTATGCAGGCTCGATGACCGAGACCCGAATGCCCCTCGTGCGTAGCTCATGGTCGAGCGACTCGGAGTAGCCTTCGATCGCATGCTTGGTCGCCGCATACAGTGCCCCGTACGGCATGGGCAGGAACCCGAGCACCGAGCCGATGTTGATGATGCGTCCCGCGCCCTGTCGGCGCATGTGCGGCACGACCGCGCGCGTCATCCGGACGATCCCGAAGAAGTTGGTGTCGAAGATAGCCTGGGCCTGCGTGATCGAACTCTCCTCCGCACCGGCCGGGGCGACCCCGAAGCCCGCGTTGTTGACGAGAAGGTCTATGCGGCCTTCAAGCTGAATCAGCTGTTGCACCGCGGCTTCAACAGATGCGTCCTGGGTCACATCCAGCGACAGCATCTCGAAGGGTTGCCCGCCCGCCCGGCCACCGCGCCGGCTGGTGCCGTAGACCTTGTAGCCGGCTTTTGCAAGCCGCTCTGCCGTCTCTTTGCCGATGCCTGAGGAGGCGCCCGTCACAAGGGCAATTTTGTTTTGGGTGTTCATGGTGTTGTTCTTTCAGTGTGAGGTGAATTTGGCATGATGACTGTCATACGTAATAGCGAAGAAAGAAGCAGGCGTGCTTCAAAAAAATGAATTCAGTGGGAGACCGGTACCAGCTGCTTCAGCGCGGCTTCGCAAAAGCTGTCCGCCAGCGCGGGCTCGTCGGCCACGCGCGCCAGCAGCAAGGTGCCGACCATGGTGGCGACCGTGGCCAGTGCGCGCTCGTGGGCGCCGGGCTGGCCCCAATCGGGTGACTGGCGGGCGACGAAATCCACCATTTCCTTGATGTGCCGGGTGGTCGCGCGGCGCACTTCAGGCGCCTGGCGCGGCGTCTCCGAGCCCAGCGCGGCCAGGGGGCAGCCCATCTCGATCTGCTCCCGGTGCTCCGGCGAAAGGTAGGTGCGCAGCATGGCCGCCATGGCCTGTTCAGGCGGCGAGCCGGCTGCAACACCCGCCACCACGGCAGCCGATTCGGCACAGGCCCGCGTTGCGGCTTCGGCCAGCATGGCCTCGCGCGACGCGAAGTGGGCGTAAAACGCGCCATGCGTCAGGCCTGCCTCTTTCATGATGTCGGCCACGCCGGTGCCGCTATAGCCACTGCGGCGTATCGCCCGCGCAGCGACTGACACGATGCGTTCATGGGAGGCTTCCTTGGCGGCTGTTCTGGCGTTGATCTTGGTGTTTCGCATGATGTACATCATACATGATTTCGCAAATATGCGTGTCCAGGCAATTTTGAGCGCTGACTTGTTGAATGTCCTTCACGCACGCCAGGAAGGACAACAGGGAAGAAAGGGCCGTGCTGCGCGCAGGCCAACGTCCAGAAAGCCGGAGGCTTCCTGGACGTTGCAATGCGATTTAACGCGAGGTGCACACGCCTGGCTGGCGGTGCGGCGCTGCTTAGCCCGCGGAGTGTGCCCTGCCGTGTGCGGCAGGCACGTTGAAGTCGTTGGGATAGGAGTTGTCGATGCTCAGCTTGTAGCCTTCGTGCTGTGCCTGCTCCAGTTCGGCGCGGACTTCGGCGCGGGTCTTGGTACTCGCAACGGGTGTCGCATCGGTTCCGGGGTAGCTGCTGTCGCTGTTGACCTGGTATGACGCGCGCGGTGATTGCGCCAACTCTGCGCGGACATCGGCGCGGCTCAAGGTGCTGGCGGAGCTCACTTCATTGCCGGGGTAGTTGCTGTCCTGGGCAAAGCTGTTCGCCGAGGCGAGCGCTGCAAGGGCAAGAACGGATGCGGAAACAAGTTTCGTCGATTTCATGGTGAATTTCCTTTAAGAACAATTGTGAAAACAGGCGGGACGGGCGTTCTGCCCGTGAGGCCTTCATCGCTGAGTCGCTTTGAACAGGTGGCTCACCGATGCATCAAACCTTGTTCCGCAGCGCTGATACACAAGTGCGTATTGGCAGAACATTCAATTGTCGAAACCGGAACAATAACGGCGTGTAGTCCTGGAACTTTTTGGTGTTCGAAAAGTTCGCACACGGTTCTTCGCGATTTCTGAGGCATGTTGCACGAAGGGCGAAATGCCATGAACCAGGGCAGCACGAGGCAAGGCCGCCATCGTTAGGTTGGGCCGCTCGGCTGCTTTTTCTACACCGGCCGCCGGGTTGGTGCTTCTGCCGTGTGCCCGGCGCAGGTTTTAGTCCTGCCGGGCTTCCATCTTCCTGAGCACGGCGCGTGTGTACTCGGTCATGAACTCCAGAAACACGCTGGTGCGTGCAGGAATGAATTTGCGGCTGGGCAGCGCGGCATACAGCGTGTTCCTTCCCGTGATCCACGGCGACAGCACCCGCTGCAGCTCGCCGTTCTGGAGGGATTTCGCCACGAGGTCGATAGGCTGGATGCTGATGCCGGCCCCATCGAGGCAAGCCCGGATCAGCGTGGAGGTGTTGTTGACCAGCAGGGCGGGCTCGACCTTTATTTCCAGTTCGCGCTTGTTTTCTTCCGGGTTGATGAGGCGCAGGCTGAGGTGCCGGTTTGCCTGGAGCTTGACGCGCAGGCAGCGATGATGCGCCAGATCTTCCGGTTGCGCGGGGATGCCGTGCTCCTGGAGGTAGCTGGGGGCGGCGCACAGGATCCCATCCGAAGAGGCGATGGGCCGCGCGATGATGTTGGCGTCGAAGGTGTCGGCGGCGCCCAGCAGGGTCAGGTCGTAGTCTTCAATGGGCGGCACCAGCGGCGAATCCGTATGGATGTCGAGCACGACCTTGGGGTAGCGCCGCCCGAACTCGGCCACCAGTGGCGCCAGCACATGCGTGGCAAACACCGGGGGCGTCAGGATGCGGATGACGCCGGACATTTCCTGGGCGTGCGCCTGGGCGGCAGCATGGGCTTCATCAATGTCGTTCAGGATATGGCGCACGCGGGCCAGGTAGGTTTCCCCCGCATCGGTGAGTGCCAGGCGGCGGGTGGTGCGCTGCAGCAGCCGCACCCCAAGGTGATCTTCCAGGTCACCGACCAGCCGGGTCACCACGGCGGAAGACATGTCGAATTTGCGCGCTGCGGCCGCAAAACTCCCGTCATCCACCACTTGCTGAAAAACGCGCATTGATTGAAGCCGGTCCATGGTTTACCCCTAAATTAAGCCATCATTGTTGCTGATTTAACAGTAATGTATTGTTGAAATTGCTATTTTTTGATGGATTTGAATGGAATAAAGTTCATACATCGATGAGCCGAAGCCCACTACAAGGCGACTCACCGAGGCTGGACAGACGGGAAGATGAGCCCGCCATGCCCGGAACGTCACTTAACTTTGAGAGGATATTCATCATGAAATCGAACTTTATCGCCGCTACCGTTGTTGCTGTTGCCGCCCTGACTTCCGTGGCTGCTTCTGCCCAAACCTTCAACTCCTATCTGTTTGACCAGATGCAGGCACCTGCGACCAAAACCCGCGCTGAAGTCAAAAGCGAAGTGGTGCACGCCCAAAATGCCGGCTCTGCTTCCAGCTACAACGGCGCCACCGCCCAGCAAAACCTCGGCGCTCCCCGCGCCGAGAAGGCCGGTGCAGCACCCCAGGCTGCTGCTGAACTCGTGAAGACCAGCCAGCAATAAGCCTGCTAAGGCGCCGGTAGCAGCCGGCTTCAGCACCATCGCCCCGGTAGCCAAAGGTTGCCGGGGCGATGGCATTTGGGCGTACGGGATTCACGCAGGTCCGCATACGGCAGTATCCCGGCCGCACTCTAGAATCCCAGACACCTTGAAGACCTCCAACACACCTTACGCCTTTGCTTTTGTCGCCGCACAGCTGTTGGCCCTGCCAGGCCTGGGTCTGGCGCTTTACCTGTACACCGTTGGCAAGATGGCGGGCAGTGGTGGCTGGCTGCTGGGAGTGTTCGAGCTGCTGTTTTCAGGCGTGGTGGTGCTGCCCGCCGTGCTGCTGTGCACGGTGCTCTTGCTGATTGCAGGCTTGTTCTCCCGGGTGCGGCCATGGGCTAGCCTCGTGCTGTTGCTGGTCAATACGGCTGTGCTGGCTGTTGCCTGGGCGATCAGTCCCTTCACCGACGCCGCGGAGCTGCTGATCTGGGTTGCCACAGTGCTGTCAGCCGCGGCTGCGGCGGCGCTGGCGTGGCAGGCGTTTTCGCCGGTGACAAGGCCTGAGCGGAACATGCTGTGGGGCCAGCTCCTGCTGGCTGTCGGGCTTGGGATTGGATTGGGGCTGGCAGGCGGTGGCAGTCTCCCTGCTCCGCCACCTGCCGAGCCGGACCCCATGGCAGCGATACCGCCGGAGCGCGTATTCAAGGGACTGTTGGAGGGTAAGCCGGTGCACCTCGCGGTGCATGACTGCAAGGTCTACCGCGCCATACCCAAGGTGTCCACGGAGCCCGGAAAGGGCGGCGAGGGCGACTGGCAGATGGTGCTCGAACCCGATCTCTATCCCTTCTTCACGTATTGCGAGCGGCAGTCGCTGCAGGCAGACAACGGTGTCGTCACCGTTACCCTCGGGCGCATCGCCTTCGGTGCGGGGGGCTGCTGCGCCACGGGTGGCACTTACCGCTCCAGGGACGGTGAGCTGTGGAAGAAGCTGTGAAGTCCGCCGAATAACGTTGCCGAATAGGGCGCCGAACAAGCTGCGTTCGAATCCTCAGGGCATCAGGTTGCTATAAAAACAATAGCTGCTTGCACAGGATCTGCTTGGGTCAAAGCCGGGTTTTGCTTTGAAAATAGCCGTTTTTAGTTGTCCGGGGACGGCAAAAATCCCTGCCAGGACGCAGTTTCAGGGCATATTTATGTGCCAAATGTGCCGGCAGACCAATAAGAACCTGCGCGAGCAGCTATCAAAAAGATAGCGATTCATCGATGCCTTCGGCCAACCCAACCGTTATCTAACCCGCCAGCGGCGCCCAGTGGTTGTCCAGCCGCACATTTTTGAGCGCCGGCAAAGCTGTGCGGCCCGCGACGTCGCGTGTCAGTGCGGCGAGCCGTCCGCCGGCCCACAACATGGCGTCAGCCTGGCCCGCCGCGGGGACCGACGTGACGGCGCAGGCTTCTTCCAGCGGGAAAAAACCTGTCCAGCGCCCATCGGCATGCCACACAGCCACGCCGTTGGCGCGCGGGCAACCCACGGCAAAACCGCCGGCCGCCCAGGCGATGTCGCCGCCGTAACCCGCAAGCACCTGTCCGGCGCCTGAAGCACAGGTCTGCAGCTTCTGGCCGTCAAAAAGTGCCAGCACGGGCGCGCGGGCCTTGGCCGCAGAGTCGTCATGCTCGGCCTGCAGCGCGATGCCCAATACACGCGCACCGCCCGCCACTGGTGTGCGGCCCCAGGCCATGTGCCGCAGGCTGAGGCGTTTGTCGGCCAGGCGCCACTGGCCCAGCAGCGCGCCGCTGCGTGTGTCCAGCCGCACCAGCGAGGCGTCCATGCGGTCCATGTGAATTTTCAGGCGGCCGGTTTCAGGCAGTGCGGGAATGCCGCCGTTCGCCACGACCAAACTGCCGTCGTCATCCAGCAAAAGTTCGTGCGGGTCCGTGCCGTGGGTCGGCCATTCGCCAAATTTCTCCAGCGTGGCGGCATCACGCAGGCCGACCAGGCCTTCGCCGGTTTCGAGGTTTGTTTCGGTGGTGTAGAGCGTTTTGCCGTCGGGGCTGGCGATCACGTGGCCGTTGAAGGCGCGGTCGGGCTCGGCCCAACCCCAGGTGATGGCCTGGCCGGTGCCGTTGCTTTCGGGCTTCCAGCGCAGCAGCCAGTCACCCGGCCGGCGGGCCACCGCCAGCAGTGTGCCGCTGCGCTCGACCCACACGCCATGGGCACGCGTCGGCACGTCGAGTGCGGCGCTGACCTGGAGCGCGGCGCCGCGATACGCCAGCACACCGACCTGGTAGCCGTGCGTTACCTCCCAGGCGGCGGCCAGCTGCTGCGAGGGGGCAGTCGTAGTGGCAGCTGCCAGGGCCGGTCTGAGCCAGGCACTTGCGCCGGCTGCCAGCACCAGCCATTGCCGGCGCTGCAGTTTCATCAGGGCCTCCGCGTTCCTCATGACGGGGCTCCTAGTCGCCGTCGGCATCTGAAAAGCCGATGCTCACTTCCAGCGCGGGCGCGATGTCGGCTTCGGCGAGTTTTTTCAGGTCGGCCAGTGAGCGCCCGGCGCTGCCCATGCCGGCCTTGTTGACGGGCGATGCGCTTTGCATGGCTTTGTCGGCTTTGTTCACCGCTTGCGCGAGCTGGTTGGCCGGCTCGTTGCGGCCCAGTCCGCGCAAATAGGTTTCCAGCGGCGCCAGGCCGGCACCGGGCAGCGGTGCTTCACGCGCCTGCGATGCGCCCAGTGTGCGCAGCGCCTGCCATTGCGCGGCCCAGCGCGCTGCAGTCTGGCCGCTGGTGCTGCGCGCATAAGCGGCGTTGCGGTTACCTTGCGCCCCGGCCATGCGGGGCTTTTCCATCTCGGCCCAGCGCAGGCGTTCCAGCGCGCCGGTCCACTGGTTGACCAGCTCGCTCATCGCCGGCCCATTGCTTTCTTCCGACTCGCCGGGTTGGCGCGCTGCCAGCTCGCCGAAGGCTTTGGCCAGCGTGTCAGCTTCGCGCTGGATATCGGCAGCCACCTGCACGGCGTAGCGGCAGGCCGGTGTGGCGGGTACTGACGACGAGACAGGCTGGCTCCACAGCAGCCATTCCAGCGCCGGCAAGCCCCTGGCCGGCGTGCCTATGCTTTCCATGGCGGTGGCATCTTGCGGCGCTGACTGAATCGCCCGCTTGATGAGCTCGGGCCGCGTCGGCGAAAAGTCGATCTGCCGCGCCGAGCGCCGCTGTACCAGTGGGCCGATCTGCACGCCGCTCAGGCGGTCCCAGGCGAGCGCAGTGGTTTTCCAGCGCTCTTTGGCTTGCTCCAGCTTTGCGGGTGCGGTGGTGGCGGTTGCGTCGCACACGGCTTGCATTGCCGCAGGCAAGCCGCCGGCCTGTTCGGCAAACGCGGTGGCTTGCGGCGCATACCAGAAGCGATGGATGCCGCGCATGAAATCACCCGCCGTGTAAAACGGCACGGCAACGTTGGGCGCGACCACTTGCGCCAGCGCCGTGCCGCCGGCCAGCAGCAGCGCGGCGGCGATGGCCGGCTGCAACAAAGAGGTGAGGGGATTCATCGGGCTGCTCCCTTGTGGGTTGTCGCTTGCAATGCCTGGGTCAGGCACTCGATACCTTCATGGCGCTCATAGCGATTCGAGGAATTTCACCAGCGCAGCGCGCTCCTGCGCATTCATCCGCAGGACTTTGTCCTTGCTGGCTTTGGCTTCGCCGTCGTGCCAGAGCACGGCTTCCAGCGCGCCGCGCGCACGGCCGTCGTGCAGCAGGCGGTTGTGGCCGTTCACGTCGGGCACCAGGCCGATGCCCCACAGCGGCGGCGTGCGCCACTGGCGGCCACCCGCCAGGAAGTCGGGCCGGCCGTCGGCCAGGCCTTCGCCCATGTCGTGCAGCAGCAGGTCGGTATAGGGCCAGATGGTCTGGCCCTGCACGGCCTTGCTGCCCAGCCGCGGAAATGGGCTTTCGCCGGTGACGTAGCTCGGGCGGTGGCAGGCGGCGCACTGTGCTTCGGCAAACAGTTTCTGGCCACGCACCACCTGGGCATCGCGCGGATTGCGGCGCGCCGCCGGTGCCAGTGTGGTTTCATAAAACACCACGTCGTTGAATGTTTTTTCGTCAATCTCGCTGGCCTTGCCCTGTGCGCCGCGCGGCACCGCCAGGCAGTCTTTCTGGGCGGCCGTGCAGGTCTCTTTCGGAAAGACCGGCGAGGTGATGCCCATGTCGCCGAGGAAGGCGCCGGCGGTCTGGTGCGCCAGGGTGGCCACATTGGCCTTCCAGCCGAAGCGGCCTGTGCGCATCTGCTGCGTCGGCGCGTCCCACACCTGGTTGACGACGCCGCGCACCGGGCTGTCAGATGCGGCCTGCTCACGCGCATTGCGCAGGATTTCCGTTTCGGGAATCGCTTCGAGCAAACCCACGCCGGCCATCTGCGGCGCGATTCGCGGGCTCACCATCACATCTTTGGCCATGGGGCCGTAGTTGAGTTTGCTGAAACCGTAGCGGGGCTTTTGCAGCTGGTAGGGTGTGCCGTCGGCAAACTTGCCGCGCACCACGTCGTAGCGCAGCGAGATCTGCCCTTCGGGCATCACGCCCTGCACCGCGAAATTGGAAAACTGGTCGCCGTATACCGGGTCCGGCAGCGGCCCGCCGTGCGCGTCTTTGCCCGGCACCGACAGGCGCAGCAGCAGGCCGACCGGCTGGTCGGCCAGGCCGCGGTTGAAGTCGGGCGGTGCGCCGCGCCCGTCCTGCACATGGCAGCCGCCACAGGAGCGGGCGATGAAGTGCGGGCCCAGGCCGTCGCGCGCGGTGGTGGAGGACGGCGCCTGTACCCAGTTGCGCTTGAAGAAAGAATTGCCGATGACAAACCGCGTGCGTTCCTCATCGCCCAGGTTGGCCAGCGGAAATGAAAACGCGTTGTGGCCGGTGGCAAACACCGTGGTGTCGCCGCCGGTTTTCTCGTCGTCGGGCGCCGGGCCGGCGGCTTGCGCACCCGGCCCTGCCGACGCCCAGAAGGCCAGCCCCGCCAGTCCCGCTGCGGCCACGCAGGCAAGCACTGCACGCGCAGGGCGCGTGACCCTCCAGGACGATGCGGCGTCGGCCATTAAGGTTTGACCAGGGTCAGCTTGGTGATGCCGGCGGCGTTGGCGGCTTCCACCAGGTCCTTGCTTTGCTGCACCAGGCTGTCGACGGTTTTTTGCACGCGCAGCCGGCCCGGTGCATCCTTGGCGCCGACGATTTCGCGGTCAAACGGCGCCTGGATGCCTTCGGCGGCGGCGACGGATGCGGCAATCTGTTTGCTGGTGCGGTCTGCCAATGCCGGGTTTTTTACCGCCACCAGGTCACGCAGTGAAGGGCCGGCCAGCGTGGTGCCGTCGGCGCGCTTGTACTGGCCCAGCCAGGCGTTCTGGATGCCTTTGGCGTTGTTCACCACATCGCGGTGCGTGTTGTCGGAAAAGCATGAGTGCTCGTCTTCCTGGTCCTGGCTGGCCAGGGCGACTTCGAGGCGTTCACCGGCGAGCTCGCCGCGCGAAAGCGAGCCCAGGCCGACAAAAATCTTGCGCACCGACTCCAGGCCGCCGCGCTCGAACTTCGCTCGGTAAGACGTCGACGTGGGCGCCCAGGCTTTTGAGAGGCTGCCGAGGTCGTCAACCAGCAGCTCGGTCACCACCTTGAGGTATTGGCGGCGGCGGTCGGCGTTGGGTTTCTTGCCGTCTACAAAATCTTCAAACGAACGGTTGCCCGGGCCGGTGGTGCTCAGGTCCTGGCCCCACAGCAAAAATTCAATCGCGTGCCAGCCGGTGGCGATGTTTTCTTCGCCGTTGCGCTCGTTCAGGCTGGCCAGCCGTTTTTTGTTGATCACGGCCTTGCGGTTGTTGATGATGCCGGCGTTGGGTGCATCTTTCACGTAGTCGACATAGGACTCGTCCATGGGCCAGGCATTGATGCGGCCTTCGGGGCCGTTTTTGTCATCAATAGGGCCGCCGTAAAAACGGAAGGCCTCGGTCTGGCCGTAAAACTCTCTGGCGTCCAGCCAGGCCTTGCGCGCGGCCTTGAGGCCGTCGTCCGAAGGTGCGTCGGTAAAAGCCTGCACCGCTTTTTGCAGGATCAGCGTGCTGGCCAGCGTGTCGTCATAGTTTGACTGCACCAGGTGGGCGTAATGCTTTGCCACGGCGGCTGCTGTGGTGGCTGGTGCTGCCACTGTGCCAGGCGCGGTACCGGCCGACGCTGTTGCTGCGGGCTGGGCCATGGCCGGCACGGCAAGCAGGGCCACCAGGGCGGCAAGGATGGCGGGTTTGATGGCTGGTTTCACGACGACTCCTGTGTCTTTGTTAATCGGTCAAAGTGCGATTATACAAATGAGAATCGTTATCGTTATCAATAAGGTGACATTCTGTGAGGCTGTGCGGACGCCCGCCGGACCGCTTGTTCAGGGCCTGCGGCGTTTGCCCGGCTTGCGCGCCTCATAGCGTTTCATCAGCGGCGTGACCGAAATGCCGTGGGCAATCACCGAGGCGACGACCACCGCGAGCGTGATGGAAAGCAGCCGCTGCGCGAGCGCGGGCGGGAGGTGGTGGTTGATGGCGTAGAGCAGGTAATACAGCGAGCCGATGCCGCGAATGCCGAACCAGGCCATCAGGCGGCGCTGTGAACCCCTGACCGGCGTTCCCAGCAGCCCGATAAAAACCGCCGCCGGCCGGATCACCAGGAACAGTGCCGGGATAAACCACAGCACTTCAGTGCGAAAGCGTGTGGTGGCGACCAGCACGCCCACCGCCAGCACGATGGCGACTTCCACAAAACTTTCCAGCTGGCTGTTAAAGCGCTCTACTGCGCGCATCATGTGGGCGGGCGCTTCTGCGCCCGAGGCTTCCTGGTCGTCGGGGCTCAGCGTTTCGTCGGGCGCGGCCGCTGCCTGGGGCGCGGGCCGCGCATCGGGTTCGTCGATGCGGCGCAGCGCCAGGCCCGCCGCAAACACCGCCAGGAAACCGTAAGTCTGAAAGAGCAGCGCCAGCCCGTACGTCAACCCGATGAGCCCCAGCGCGATGAATTCGTCCGAGCCCAGTGCTTCGCGGTGGCGCATGCGCAGGTAGAGGATGGCGCGGCCCACCAGCGTGCCGAGCAGCCAGCCCAGGGCCAGGCCACCGGCCACGGCCCACAGCACGTCAACGGCCCACCAGCGCCAGCCGCCTTCACCGAGTTCATGCAGGCCCAGCAGGCCCAGCCCGAGCATCACAAACGGAAAAGCGGTGCCGTCGTTCAGGCCGCCTTCACCGGTGAGGCCGAAACGCAGGCGGTCGCGGTCGCCCGGGTTGGCCACCTGCACATCGGAGGCCAGCACCGGGTCGGTCGGTGCGAGGATGGCGCCCAGCAGCACCGCGGCGCCCACGGGCAGGTCCAGCACATAAACGCCCAGTGCAGTGATGGCGCCCACGGTAACCACCATCGACACGGTTGCGAGCTGCACCGGAATGCGCCAGCGGCCATCCCGCACGCGGAACTCGAGCTTCATGCCCGCGGTGAACAGCGAGATCAGTACCGCCACCTCCGTGAGGCGCTCCAGCAACACGGCATTCTTGAGGGCGTCGAGCTTGAGCAAGCCCAGCCCGACGGGACTGATTGCCAGGCCGACGCCGAGGTAGAGCATGGCCGCGCTCAGCGGCAGCCGCGCAATGAATGAGCCGCCCAGGGTCATGGCAATCAGCAGCGCACCGGCCACGATGCAGGCCAGCGTGAAGGTGGTGGGCTCGGTCATGGCGCGGCCGGTGCGCGCAGTGACAGGCACGCGCAAGAACCGGTGGAGGTGGCGACGAGGGGCATCCGCACAGCTTAAAGCAAGGCGGGGCGCAGGTGGCTGTTCGCGGCCGCGGCCCGGATGCGGCTGCGGGAGTGCCGGTCTCGCTTAAGAATTTAAGCAGAAAAGCTTTCGGAGCCAATATAAACGGGCGCAAGCAGCTATAAAAAATATAGCGGATGAGCCTGCGGCTGCTGTCGCAACCCGGCGGATTTACCAGTCCACCAGGCTCAGGCCGATGCTCAGAACATTGCGCTTTCGGTTGTAGTCCACGAGGCTGTCACCGTAGCCGCTGAAAAGCTGCACGTGATAACGCAGGCCGGTGTAGTTGGGCGACGAGGCCGGCGCCATCATCCAGTCAAACCGGGCCGAGCCGCGGGCTTCCTTGCGCAGCGAGTGGCGCAGCGTGACGCCCACCGTGTTGGCTTTGTTGATCTGCCAGCTGCCCGTGACCTCCGCGCGGCCCACATAGTTTTCGATACCGGGGTTGTCGTCATTGCCCGAGGACTCCCTGAGGCGGTCCCAGATGCGCCCCTGCAGGATCAGGCCCGAGTCCTGGCCCAGTGTTTTCTCGGCGGCGCCCATCAGGTAGACGCGGTTCCAGCTGCGCGACAGCGGCAGCGACTGGCCGTTGGACTGGTGCACCAGCCCCAGGCCCGAGAGCCGGTAGTTCCAGCCACCGGCCAAAGGGATCTGGTGCGGGTAGATGTAGATCACCTCGGGCTCGTGGTCGGTGGTGCGAAACGGCCGCGAGATGCTGCCGTTGAACAATTGCCAATAGCTTTGCTGCGTGTAGCCGAACCATACCGAGTCATGGTCGTCATCGTCGTTGTCGCCGCTTTTCAGCAGGCCTTTGGCGACCTTGGTGCGCACCGACAGCTGGATTTTGTTTTCAGTGCGCATATAAGGCACAGAGGTCAGCGCGGTATGCCCTGCGGAGGGTGATGAGGGTTGCGTGTTCACGCTGTCGGCGGTGGAGACGGCCAGCGTGATCGGCCGGTAGCCGCGCAGCGAGAAGGTGTCGCAGTCGGTGCCGCGCTGCAGTTCCCAGAAGCGGGAGAGCTCGGAGTACTTGGTGTTCTTGCAGCCGATCGGCTTGCCGTCCGGCGCTTCGGTGTTCAGTGATGGCAGCAGCAGCACCGGGGTAGCCGGCTGGCCGGTCTGGGCATTGGCCGGCGCAGTGGTCAGGCTGGGTGCGGGCGTGTTGGCAGGCGTTTGCGCATCGGCCCATTGCTGGAAGCAGGTGAGCTGCGCCGCAGGGTCGCCCTTCATGGCCTGGCAGGTTTGCCAGCCTGTGCTGGATGGGCGGTTTGCCGGCGCGGCCTGTGCATGTGCCGCAGCCGCGGCGCCAAGACCCAGGAAGGCCAGAAGCACCGTGCAAAGCGATGCAGCAGCAGGATGGAGAGATTTCAGTGGCATGGCTCGGTCTTGAAAATCGCGCTGTTCAGGGCAGCCGGGTCAGCGTAAAAGGCACATCGGGGGCATTGTCCGGGGCGCTGCTGCTGGTGTCTTTCCAGGTGCCCTTGAAGGCCTTGCCGCAAGAACCTTCGACCATTTCGCCGTTCCAGGTGCCGGTGATGCTGACATTGTCGGAGGATTCGTCGAGCAGCAACATGCCACCCTCCAGGTCACCGGCCAATGCGGCCTTGGCCGCATGTCCGGCAATGGCTTTGGCGCCGGCGGCCGGCCCCAGGTCGCGGCTCACGATGCCGGCCAGGCTTTCGGCGAATTCGGCATGCCGTTCCAGCAGCATGGTGGCACGGGCCGGCAGGCCGGCAGGTGGGCGGTCAAAGCGCACGGCCCACAGGCCATGGAGTTGCGCGGCTTTCATCTCCGCGGCGGCCGGGCACGCGGTGTCAGGTTTTGTTTGGGCCGTAGCGCCAGCGGATATTGCGCAAGCGGCAATTAAAAAAAGAGCGGGTCGAAGAAAAAGCAAAGTCATGAACAAGTGAGTGCACGGCCTGGCCGTGCGGTACGGGGCTGTAGCAACGCAGCAAGGCGGACGGAGCGGCCAAGGCTGCAGTGCAGGGGTGAAACGGAAAACTCGGGCACGCGAGTGCGGGGGTGATGCAACGCGCAGGCCGTGGAGCTTGCGCACTATCTCATGAATACATCTCAATCAGGTAAAGCACCGGCAAAAACCCGTGGCCTGAAACGGTTTGTAACCACAGCACTGAAAACGCCTTCATGCGGCCCCCACCTGATCTCGCGCGGAATTAGCCACGGAACAGGACAGCGCTAGCGCGTCTCTGCCGCCGCTGCTGCCGCCGCAATCCCGTCCGCTGACTTCTTCGCAAACTCCGCACGCAAGGCCTTGAGCTTTTCGCGCGGGTCTTCCTTCACGGTGGCTTTGTCCAGTGCCATCTCGGCGATGAAGCGGCTGGGCGCGCCGGGAATCATGTCGCGGCCCTTCTTGCGTTTGCGCAGCCAGTTCACGGCCAACGTGCGCTGCGCGCGGGTGATGCCCACGTACATCAGGCGGCGCTCTTCCTGCAGGCGCAGTGCGATGCTGTCGGTGTTGACGCCGTCATCGTCTTCCAGCTTGAAGGGCAGCAGGCCCTCGTTCACGCCGGCCAGCACCACGTGCGGCCACTCCAGGCCCTTGGCGGCATGCAGGGTGGAGAGTGTCACCACGTTCTGGTCGCCTTCGCGCTCGCTGATGGTCGAGAGCAGCGCAATCGTCTGCACCACTTCGAGCATGGTTTTGGTTTCGGCGGCCACTACGGCGCCTGAGGCGTCGTCGATCTGCCCGCCGCAGCGCTGGGCCACCCAGTCGCAAAAATCCATCACGTTGGTCCAGCGCGCGGCCGCGAGTTTTTCGCTGTCTTCGCCGTCGTACAGGTGCTTCTCGTAGTCGATTTCCTTGAGCCAGTCGTTCAGGAAAACGCGCGCGTCCTCCGCGCCCACGGTGCGCTTGGCCCGGTATTCGAGGTCGTTGAGGTAGCGGCCGAACTCATGCAGCGAACCGACCGCCTTGGCCGGCAGCACCGAGCCCAGCGAGTTGCTGAACAGTGCTTCGAAAAGGCTTTGCTTCGACTGGCTCGCGAAGGTGCCGAGTGCGCCCAGCGTGGTGTGGCCGATACCGCGCTTGGGTGTGGTCACCGCGCGCATGAACGCCGGGTCGTCGTTGTTGTTGACCAGCAGCCGCATCCAGCAGCACAGGTCCTTGATCTCGGCGCGGTCGAAAAAACTTTGGCCGCCCGAGACTTTGTACGGAATGTTGGCTTTGCGAAAGGCTTTCTCGAAAGGCTTGGCCAGGTGGTTGGCGCGGTACAGCACGCAAAAATCTTTCCACTCCTTGTACTGCCCGCCTTCTGCCTGCAAACTGCCTTCGGCGCGCAGGCTCTGGATGCGGGCCACCACGCGTTCGGCTTCGTGCTCTTCGCTGTCGCAGTCGATCACGCGCACCGGCTCGCCTTCGCCGAGCTCGCTGAACAGCGTCTTCGGGAAAAGCTTGGGGTTGGGGCCGATCACGTTGTTGGCCGCGCGCAGGATGGCGCTGGTGGATCGGTAGTTCTGCTCGAGCTTCACGACCTTGAGGTTGGGGTAGTCCTGCGGCAGCTTTTTCAGGTTGTCCAGCGTGGCGCCGCGCCAGCCGTAAATCGACTGGTCGTCGTCGCCCACCGCGGTGAAGCGGCCGCGCGGACCGACGAGCAGCTTGAGCATCTCGTACTGCGTGGCGTTGGTGTCCTGGTATTCGTCGACCAGCACATGGCCCAGCGACTGCTGCCATTTTTCGCGCACGCTGTCGTGCTCGCGCAGCAGCTTGAGCGGCAGGCCCACCAGGTCGTCGAAGTCGACGCTCTGGTAGGCGGTCAGGCGCTCTTCGTAGTGCGCCATGACACGGGCAATGGCACGCTCTTCGTCGCCGTTGGCATGAGCCATGGCTTCAGCCGCATTGAGGCCCATGTTCTTCCACAGGCTGATGGTCCATTGCCACTGCCGGGCCGTGGCCGCATCGGTGCTGCCACCTGCGTCCTTGATGATGCTGGTCACATCGTCGCTGTCCAGAATCGAGAACTGGGGCTTGAGGCCCAGCGCCGCGCCGTCCTGGCGC
The DNA here is from genome assembly GCF_056405995.1 of Polaromonas sp. P1_E11. Taxonomy (NCBI): domain Bacteria; kingdom Pseudomonadati; phylum Pseudomonadota; class Betaproteobacteria; order Burkholderiales; family Comamonadaceae; genus Polaromonas; species Polaromonas sp. P1_E11. The sequence continues at coordinate 199,847 of NZ_JBFUBA010000006.1, read as the reverse complement.
AGCATGCGCACGCCCAGCGCGTGGAAGGTGCAAACCAGCACGCCTTTGGCGCTTTTGCCGATCAGCGCCTTGGCCCGCTCGCGCATTTCAGCGGCGGCCTTGTTGGTGAAGGTGATCGCGGCAATCTGTTCGGGCTTGAGCCCTGACTGGATCAGCCGGCCTATCTTGTGTGTGATCACCCGCGTCTTGCCTGAACCGGCGCCCGCCAGTACAAGGCAGGGACCATGCAGGTAGTTCACGGCTTCTTGTTGGGCGAGGTTCAGGCCGTGGGTCATGAAAAAGGGATCGGTTCCAGGGGAAAAATGCGCGGGACCGGCCCTGTCAGATGCTGCCGGTGAACGGCAAATCATAGCGGCTGCCTTTTTTGGCGCCTGCAGCGCAGGCCTGGACCGCGCAGCAGGTTTCATGCCGGTCGGTCAGGCCGGGTGAAAAACCGCCACCGGATGGAACCGGCCTCAACTGCGGATTCAGGCAATAAAGGCCTGAGGGGCAATATCCACCAGCGCGGGTAGCTATTAAATTAGTAGCATTCGAGTTGGCGGCTTCATGCCTGCCGGCTCGCGGGGGCGAACCCGCCCTGCGTCAATGACAGGGCTTGGGCTGCCTGCTGCAGCAGCAGGCGCACGGTTTTCTGGTCGGGGCCGACATGGCGGTCTATACGCCGTACATAAGGACAGGTCAGCGCAGCGAGTGCACTGTGGTCTGGCCCGAAGACGGGGCAGGAAATATCGGCCACACCGAAAGACTGCAGGCTGTCGCGCTCGAAATAGCCTTGCTTGCGGATGACGGCCAGCGCGGCAGCCAGCGCATCGGACTCGATCGGCACCTCGCCCTCGAGTGCCGTGTGCTGGGCCAGCATTTGCTGGGCCCGGCTGGCATCTGCGAAAGCCAGCAACACCCGGCCCGAGGCGGTATCGACCAGTCCGACGTGCACGCCGACGCGGATCGTCATGCTCCAGGTGCCTGGGCCGTTGACCTGCGCGGTGATCAGCACGTTGCCGTGGTCGTAAACGCCCATGTGGCAAGCCTGCTCCGCCTTCTGTGCGAAGGCCTCCATGACGGGAATCGCCTGGGTCACCAGCCGGTTAAGCGGCGGATGCATGTGGGCCAGCGTGAAGAGCTTCAGGCTCAGCGAATAGCGGTCGCCCGAGAGCGAGCGCATCACGTATTGCCGCGCCACCAAACGCTCCAGCATGCGGTAGATCTCGCTCGCGTTGCGGTCCATTTCCTTGACGATCTCCGCGCGCGTCAGGCCCTGCGGCTGGCGGGCCAGCAATTCCAGGATGTCCAGACCCTTGTCGAGTGCCGGTGCGCGGTAGCGGTCCTCCGCTAGCGGCGGGGATGCGGTGGCGCCATCGTCGTTCTGGTTCTGGTCGGCAAGGGGAGGAAAAGAATATTTTGATGTCATGGCGGCAGGGTAGGTGAAGTCAAAGGCATTGCAATTTTGATATGTAAAGCGGCACTCTTGATATGGCACGGGGCGTTCGCGACGACTTTCGCCTTCATTGTTTTCGATTTATTTACTTTTGCACTTAATGTTCATCAATAAATTAAATCCTGACCTAGGGAAAGTCCGGAGCTTGGAACGATGAGCAGATTTCTATCATTCAGTCCGATTCGATCCATAAGTGAATAGATTGTTCATCAATGAACTATTTGTAACAATAAGTTTCCTGATTTTGGCGCCCTCGCCCATTGGTCCCGTCAGCTAAAAAAGGTTTTGTTATGCGCCCAGGACGATTTGACAAGAAAACGATATCGGTCTTGGCACCGGCGCCCGGACTACCGGCCTGTAGACGCCAGCCAACGGGCAAACCGGCCAACGGCGAGCCGCGCTTTGTCACCGGCCAGCCGCTACGGGTCGACGGCGGCGCAACGATCTGAGTGACACCGCAACTGCCCGGAACCGCTCATGACACCTCTTGTGGCCATCACCAACCTGTGCAAGTCCTTTCCGGGAGGGGATGCCCTGCACAACGCCCGGCTAGAGATCACTGCAGGCGAAGTGCGTGCACTGATGGGTGAGAACGGCGGCGGCAAGTCGACCCTGATGATGATCCTGGCGACCCTGCGGCGCTTCCTGAGTTTGGGGTTCATCCTCGAGCCCGCCGCCATACAGGAGCCATCCTCCATGACTATCTCCAAGGGGCTGCAAGGTTTCAACACTGCGGCTTTTAGCAGCAACACCCGTCAAAAGCTGTTGGCCTTTGCCAGCTTGCTGGGCTTGCTGATTTTCTTCAACGTGGCCTCACCGGGTTTTATGCAGCTGGCAAGCGCTCAGGCGCTTCTTCACCAGGCAAACAGCAATCCCCAGGCAGGCAATCCTTCATGAGCACGATTCAATCCTTGCGTGTCATCGACGTGCGCTTCCCGACGTCGCGGCATCTTGACGGCTCGGATGCGATGAATCCGGACCCGGACTATTCGGCTGCCTATGTGGTGCTGGAAACCGGCGAGCCCGGGCTCGAAGGCCATGGCCTGACTTTCACCATCGGCCGCGGCAATGAAGTCTGCTGCGCCGCCATCGAAGCCATGCGCCACCTGGTGGTCGGTCTCGACATGGACTGGGTGACCGAAGACATGGGCCGCTTCTGGCGTTACATCACCTCGGACAGCCAGCTGCGATGGATCGGTCCCGACAAGGGCGCGATCCACCTGGCGACTGCCGCCGTGGTCAATGCCGTGTGGGACCTGTGGGCCAAGCAGGAGGGCCTGCCGGTGTGGAAGCTGGTGGCCCGCATGAGCCCGGAAGAGATCGTCAGGCTGATCGACTTCCGCTACATCACCGACTGCATTACGCCGGCTGAAGCGCTGGCGCTGTTGACGCACCAGGCCGCCGGCAAGGACGCGCGCATGAAGACGCTCGAGCAGGAAGGCTACGCCTGCTACACCACTTCCGCCGGCTGGCTGGGCTATGACGACGAAAAGCTCAGGCGTCTGGCCCAGGAGGCGGTGGACGCCGGCTTTTCGCACATCAAGCTCAAGGTGGGCCGCGACCTGCAGGACGACATCCGGCGGGTTCGCGTCGCCCGCGAGGTGCTCGGCCCCGACCGCACCCTGATGATTGATGCCAACCAGGTGTGGGATGTCAACGAGGCGATTGAGTGGCTGGGCCACCTGGGCTTTGCAAAGCCCTGGTTCATCGAGGAGCCGACCAGCCCCGACGACATCGAGGGTCACCGCCGCATCCGCGAGGCGGTGAAGGGCGACATGCAGGTCGCCACCGGCGAGATGTGCCAGAACCGTGTCATGTTCAAGCAACTCATCATGCAGGGCGCCATTGACGTGGTGCAGATCGACGCCTGCCGTCTGGGCGGGGTCAACGAGGTGCTGGCCGTGATGCTGATGGCGGCCAAATATGGGCTCAAGGTTTGTCCGCATGCCGGCGGGGTCGGCTTGTGCGAATACGTGCAGCACCTGTCGATGATCGATTACCTCTGCATCGCCGGTACCAAGGAAGGCCGGGTGATCGAATACGTGGACCATCTGCACGAGCATTTCGTGGACCCCTGCGTGATTCGCCATGCCGCCTACATGCCGCCGCAGCGGCCAGGTTATTCGATTGAGATGAAGCGCGAGTCGCTGGCGCAGTACGCCTTCAAGGGCTGATGGCCGCTACACACCCTCGGCTGAGCCTGACCATAACCAACATCTGACACCGGAGCGCTTGATGAATTTGCACCTTCAAAACAAGATTGTCATTGTCACCGGCGGGGGCGCCGGAATTGGCGGGGCCATCAGCCTGCAGCTGGCACGCGAAGGCGCCGTGCCGGTGATCTTCGGCCGCAGCCCCTTGTTGCCGGAATTTTCCGCGGCCTTGCGGGAGCTCGGTGCACGCTACGGGTTTTTCCAGCTCGACCTTGAAAGCGAGTCGGCCTGCCGGACCGCGGTGCAGGGTGCCGTGGCCGAATTCGGCGGCATTGATGCGCTGGTCAACAACGCCGGCGTCAACGACAGCGTCGGCCTGGAGGCCGGCCCCGAGGCCTTCGAGCGCTCGCTGCAGTCCAACCTGATGCATTACTACCTGATGGCGCACCTGTGCCTGGACCAGCTAAAGGCCAGGCGCGGCGCCATCGTCAACATTTCCTCCAAGACGGCGCTCACCGGGCAGGGCAACACCAGCGGCTATGTCGCGGCCAAGGCGGCCCAGCTGGGGCTGACACGCGAATGGGCTGCCGCGCTGGCGCCGCATGGCGTGCGGGTCAATGCGGTGCTGCCGGCCGAAGTCATGACACCGCTCTATGAAACGTGGCTCAAGACCTTTGCCGACCCTGCAGCGGCGCTCGCCGACATCACGGCCCGGATTCCCCTCGGTCAGCGCATGACGACCGACCGTGAAATTGCCGACACGGTGGTGTTCCTGCTGTCCGACCGTGCCTCACACACGACGGGTCAGTGGATTCATCCCGATGGCGGCTATGTGCATCTGGACCGCGCCTTACCTGTCGGCTGACCACCATGAACAGACATCAATACGGCCAAAACGCCATGCGGCGCTGCCAGCTACCGAGCCCTGAAAAGCACGATGAAGCTCGCCGCAGATTTTCCCCGCCCGAACCGGGTTCGCTCTGGGCAGCCATGCCGGCGGATGGGCATATCCGGACTTTTTAACTGACTCAACCTAACCAAAGCAAAGAGAGACAAATCATGAAAGCTGCTTTCCGTAGTGTGTACCTCGGTGTGGCCTGCGCGGCCGTGCTGGCGCCGCAGTTGGCCTCGGCCCAGTCAAGCGTCACCTTGTACGGACGTGCCGTATCCGGCCTGGCCTATATTGACAATGTGTATGACCCGGTGGCCAATGCCAGCTTCTCCAAAGCCATGGTGGCCAGCAACCAGTGGGGCACCAGCATGTGGGGCATGAAGGGTAAAGAAGACCTTGGGGGCGGCCTGACGGCCAACTTCCTTCTCGAAAGCGGTTTTGAGCTTAAAAACGGGTCGACCGGCGGGGGACTGTTCAACCGCCGCGCCTATGTCGGTCTGTCCAACGCCAGCTGGGGTAGTTTCCGCCTCGGCAAGAACCTGTTCATCAGCAACGACGTGTGGGACCTGGACCCGACCGGCCAGCAGTGGGTGGGCAGCGCCACACTGGTCAGGGGCCGCAGCTGGCCCGGTGCCAACAATGTGGTGGAGTATTCAACGCCTGATATGGGCGGCTTTAGCGCCACCGGGCAAATCTCGTTTGGCGAACAGGCTGGCAACAGCAAGGCTCTCCGCGGCGAAGGCATATCGATGACCTATGCGAACCAGGACCTGATGCTGCGCGCCATCTATTCCCAGCGCCGTAATGCTACCGCCACCTTCACGGATGTTTTCAGCACCTCCAAGGAAACCATCATAGGCGGCACTTACAAGTTCGGCCCGGCCAAGCTCTATGCAGCCTACGACTACATCACCGCACCCGACGCGGCCCTCACCGCCGCGTCCAAGCTCAAGCATGCCTGGGTCGGCGTTCGCTACGACGTGACGCCGGCGCTCACGCTGATCGGTTCGGTCTTCCACGTCAAATCTGACCGGGTGGCCGGCAAGGCCACGCTGGGCATGGTGGGTGCGGACTACAACATGTCCAAGCGCACGCTGCTGTACGCGTCATTCGGTAGCGTCAGCAACTCCAGTGGTGCCAACTTCGGGGTGGACGGTGGGATCTCGGGAAATCCGGCGGCCAACCAGGGGCAAAGAACCATTTACGCGGGTATCGCGCACAGCTTTTAAAGGGCAACGCTGCCGGGCGAGTTCCATGCGTTCGGCGGCAGGCTGGCAGGCTGGCAGGTTCAGATCGGGATCACCTGACGCGGACCAGCCGGCCGGCCACTTTTGCTATTAAAAATATAGCTGCGGCGCAGGCGCTGCCTGCGCCGCAGCTATTTTTATGCTCAATCGGCGTGCAGGCGGAACCGTGCTACGCACTCGTATGCAAGGGCGTGGGCGACAATCAGCGCCGTGCTCAGCATTCTTTTTGTCACCTTCCCATTTTTCGCCCTGGTGCTGTGCGGCTACCTTGCTGCACGCCGGGGCCTGCTCCCGCAGCTGGCCATTCCCGGCCTCAACACCTTCGTGCTGTATTTCGCACTGCCCTGCATGCTGTACCGCTTTGGCGCCGGCACGCCGATTGCGCAGCTGCTGGATGCCAGCCTGGTCGCCGTCTACCTGGTGTGCGCGTTGCTGATGGTGGCCTTCACCGTGATGCTCACGCGCAAGGGCCGTATTGCCTGGAACGATGCGTCTTTCGGTGCGCTGGTGGCGGCCTTTCCCAATACCGGCTTCATGGGCGTGCCGCTTCTGGTGGCGCTGCTGGGCGCGCAGGCCGCCGGTCCGGCCATTGTCACCATCCTGGTTGATTTGCTGGTGACAAGCTCGCTGTGCATCGCGCTGTCGCGGCTGGACTCGGCCGACATTCATGGCGCCGAGGTTGCCGCTCAGAATGCGCTCAAGGGCGTGGCGCTCAATCCCATGCCGTGGGCCATCGTGCTGGGCGCGCTATCGTCCGGCTTTGGTGTGATGTTGCCAGGGCCGGTGATGCAGACCGTCGGGCTGCTGGCCGATGCGGCCTCGCCTGTGGCGCTGTTCACCATTGGCGCGGTGCTGGCGCGCTCGCAGATGAACAGTACGGCTGCCACACCCCTGAAGGAGTATGTGCCGGTTGCGCTCATCAAACTGGTGGTGCACCCGGTATTGGTGGGCCTCGTCGGGTTGGGTGCCATCGCTGTGGGCGTGCCGCTGCAACCCTTCGCGCTCACTGTCATCGTACTGGTGGCGGCGTTGCCCAGCGCCAGCAATGTGGCGCTGCTGGCCGAGCGTTTCGGTGCGGACAACGGCCGCATCGCGCGCATCATCCTGCTGTCGACGGTGCTGGCCTTTTTCAGCTTTTCGGCAGCAGTGACCCTGCTGACCTGAGCCAGGTACCAGGCCTTGTCGGCCGCCGTTACAAAAAACCTGAAAAAAGATGGCCCGCGCTGTCGATTCCGCGCTTTCCGTTCGTCGTACCGGTAAGAGCAGGATGTTTCTGCCCGGGTTGTCCGGGCTCTCCGCTCCCAACGCAACCCCAAAGGAGTCCGAAATGAAATTCATGGTCCTCATCAAAGCCGACAAGCACAGCGAAGCCGGTGAAATGCCCAGCGAACAACTGCTGGCCGACATGGGAAAATTCAACGAATCGCTGGTCAAGGCTGGCGTCATGCTGGCGGGCGAGGGGCTGCACCCCAGCTCTAAAGGCGCGCGCGTCAGGTTTTCCGGCAGCAAGCGTACCGTCATCGACGGGCCATTTCCCGAAACCAAAGAGCTGGTCGCCGGCTTCTGGATGCTGCAAGTCTCGTCAAAAGAAGAGGCGATTGAGTGGATCAAGCGCTGCCCCTTGCCGCCAGAGAGCGAAGCTGAAATCGAAATCCGCCAGGTGTTTTCGGCTGAAGACTTCGGCGCCGAATTCACGCCTGAACTTCGCGAAGCCGAAGAGCGCTTGCGCCAGCAGGTCGAAGCACAGACTGCCGCGAAGTCCTGAAAGCGGGCGGCTGGCTGCCGGGCCCGCATTTGAGGTAAAAACCGGGTTCCAAGGAGATCCCACGCATGCAATACATGATCTTGCGCAAATCCGACGCGAGCACCGAAGCGGGCGAGCTGCCCAGCCCCGCGCTGCTGGCGGCCATGGGCGCCTACAACCAAGAACTGGCCAAGGCCGGCATGTTGCTGGGCGGCGTTGGCCTGCAGCCTAGTTCCAAAGGCGCGCTCATCCGGTTCTCCGGCGGCAAACCCACGGTGACTGACGGCCCCTTCGCCGAAGCCAAGGAGCTCATTGCCGGCTTCACCATGATGGAAGCGGCGTCGCGGCAGGAAGTGCTGGAGTGGCTGGAGCGCTGGCCGCAGGAAGATGCGGACGGCAACACCTCGCTGGAAATCCGCGAAGGCGGCTGCCCCGGCGGTCTGCGCGGTGTGGCCGGAGAAGGCGCTCCGCCCTTGCCCGAGGGTTTCCGGCGCTTCATGATTTTGCTCAAGGCCAACGACAGGGCCGAGGCCGGCATCGTGCCCGACAGCCAGTGGCTGGGGCGCATGGCCCAGCACAACGACGAGGCCGTCAAGGCCGGCGTTCTGCTCATGGGCGAAGGGCTCAAGCCCAGCGCCAGCGCATCCCGCATGAAGTTCGCGCGGGGCAAACCCAGCGTGATGGACGGACCGTTTGCCGAGGCCAAGGAATTGCTGGCCGGTTTCTGGATCATCCAGGCGCAGTCGCTGCAGGCTGCGGTGGACTGGGCGCTGGCTTATCCCTTCCCGTTTCGCGACACGGAAGAGGTTGAGGTGGAAATCCGGCTGCTGTATGAAGCTGCCGATTTTGCACAGGCCTAGCGTTCTGGGTTTGGTCAAAAAATAATTGAAATTTTTCGACCCGGCCTGTCGATTTCGGGTTTTTCGTTCGTCGTACCGGTGAGCAGACGCTTTTTGGAGGCCGGAAAGGGCCTGTGAATCCGGCGCTCGACCATTTACGAAGTGAACAAACACCAACTTAAAGGGATACAAACATGTTCAAGACCATCGCCATCATTGCGGCCGTCGCCATCGTGGTTTTCATCGTGGCCGTGCTGATACTGGCCTCCAACAAGCCCGACACCTTCCGCGTACAACGCCAGACCACCATCCAGGCGCCGCCAGAGAAAATCTTCCCGCTGATCAATGACTACAAACAGTGGGCCGCCTGGTCGCCCTGGGAGAAGAAGGACGCGGCCATGAAGCGCAGCTTCAGCGGCCCGGCCACCGGCAAGGGAGCGGCCTACGCCTGGGAAAGCAAGGAGGTTGGCACAGGCGACATGCTGATCACCGAATCCGTGCCCTCTTCGCTGGTCAAGATAGACCTGAACTTCAGCAAACCTTTTGAGGCCCATAACAAGGTGGTTTTCACCATCCAGCCGCAAGCCGGTAGCAGCGTGGTGAGTTGGGAGATGGCGGGCCCCGCGCCCTTGATCTCCAGGGTCATGCATGTCTTTTTCAACATCGACAAGATGGTGGGCAAGGACTTTGAAGACGGCCTGGCCGCCATGAAGGCTGCCGCAGAAAAGTAAATCTGATCTCAACCCACTCAAGGAGTATTGAAATGCGATTCATGATGCTGATGATCCCCAAAGGCTACGAAACCGCCGCTGCCGGCACTGTGCCTGACGCCGACGCCGTCGCAGCGATGATGAAATACAACGAGGAGTTGCAAAAAGCCGGCGTGCTGCTCGCGCTGGACGGCCTGCACCCACCCTCCATGGGTGCTCGCGTCACCTTTCCCGGTGGCAAGGCCCATGTCAGCGACGGCCCCTTTGCCGAAGCCCGTGAGGTACTGGGCGGCTACTGGATGATCAATGTGGCTTCGCGTGCCGAGGCCATCGAGTGGGCCTCGCGCTGCCCCGGCGGTGAAAATGAAATGATTGAAGTGCGCCAGGTGCAGGAGATGTCTGACTTTCCGCCTGACGTGCAGGAAGCTGCGGCTGGCTTCGTCGAGATGCAGCAAGCGCCGAGCGGGAAAATCGGAAGCAAGGGCGCCTGAAGCCGCATGGCGTCGCATGAAACCCACCGTGCCATCGACGCAGTCTGGCGCATCGAATCGGCCAAGGTCATCGCCAAGGTTGCACGCATGGTGCAAGAGGTGGGCCCGGCTGAAGAGATTGCGCAGGACGCACTGGTCACTGCGCTGGAGCGCTGGCCCAAGACCGGCGTGCCGGACAACCCTGGCGCCTGGCTCATGGCCGTCGCCAAGCACCGCGCCATCGACTACCTGCGGCGGCGCAAGCTGCTCGCGCTCAAGCATGAAGAGCTGGGCCATGAACTCGAGCTGGAGCAGGAAATGGCTTTCGCCGACATAGACGAGGCCGGATCCGGGGATGATGGCGCCGACGACTATGGCGACGACCTGCTGCGCCTGATCTTCACCGCTTGCCACCCGGTGTTATCAACCGAGGCGCGCATTGCGCTGACGCTGCGGCTGCTGGGCGGCCTGAGCACCGACGAAATCGCGCGCGCCTTCCTGGTGCCCGAGCCCACCGTGGCCCAGCGCATCGTGCGCGCCAAGCGCACCCTGGCCGAGGCGCGTGTGCCCTTTGAAGTACCCGGCCCCGAAGAACGCGATGGCCGGCTGGCCTCGGTGCTGGAAGTTATTTACCTGATCTTCAATGAAGGCTACTCAGCCACTTCGGGCGGCGACTGGATGCGGCCCGCGCTGTGCGATCAAGCCTTGCGGCTGGGGCGCGTGCTGGCCGAACTCGCGACGCAGGAGCCCGAGGTTCATGGCCTGGTGGCGCTGATGGAAATCCAGGCCTCGCGCGCCAAGGCGCGCACCGGGCCTTCGGGTGAGCCCATCTTGCTGCTGGAACAAAACCGTGCGAGCTGGGACCATATCCTGATCCGCCGCGGCCTCGCGGCGCTGGCGCGTGCAGAGGCACTGGGCGGCGCGCTGGGGCCGTACGCGCTACAGGCCGCGATTGTCGCCTGCCATGCACGCGCGCCCACCGGCGCCGACACCGACTGGCATCGGATTGCCGCGCTCTACGACGCGCTGGCGCAGCTCATGCCGTCACCGGTGGTGGAACTCAACCGCGCAGTCGCGCTGGCGATGGCTTTCGGTCCGGCGACGGGGCTGGAGGTGGCCGATGCGCTGCTGGCCGAGCCCTTGATGAAGAACTACCACCTGCTGCCTAGCGTGCGCGGCGACTTCTTGTTCAAGCTCGGCCGGCTGGAGGAAGCCCATGCCGAGTTCGAGCGCGCCGCCTCGCTCACGCGCAACCTGCGCGAACGTGAACTGCTGCTGGCGCGCGCTGCGGCCTGCGCGCCGGGCTCCACACCGCGCATTTCCTGAGGCGTGCTTACGGTGCCGGTCTGCGGCCGCCCAGCATGCAGGCGATGGCTGCCAGCTGGAGCAGCACCGTTGCGCCGAAGTAAAGGGCTGTGCCCGCACCGAGATGCGCCGGACTCCCGCTGGCGGTGACCAGCAACAGGGCAAAGGTGGCCGGCGCCAGTGCCCACAGCCCTTGCGACATCGCGACGATCAGCGCCACCACGCGCGGCACATCTTCCTTGACGAACTCCACCTGCGCCACCAGCGGCGGCAACGAAGTCGCGTTGCCAATGCCGACACCGAACAGCACCACGCCCAGCAGGATCAGCACGGTCTGGTGTCCCGCCGCACAAGCCAGCAGCAGTGAGCCGGTGATCTGCACCGCGTAGCTCATGCTGGCGATCAGGCGCCGGTCGGCTCCGGTCGGCATGCATTTGGCGACGATGGTACGGCCGCCGATGGCACAAGCGGTAGCCAACGCCATCGCCAGGCCCGCGCCTTGGGCCCCCATGGCCGACACCAGCAGCGAATACAAATGAGTGATCAAACCGGCCTGGGCGAACATGCTCAGCGCCATCGCCGCAGCCAGTGTGCGAAAGCTCCGGTCGCGCCACAACAGGCGGCCCGGCAAGGGCTTGGCATGCGCAGAGGTGACGCTGCGTGCTGGCGTGCCCCGTGCGTCACCGTCAGGCTGCTGGCCCATGCGCTCGGGCGTTTGTGTGATCACATAAAAACAGAGACACCCCACGACAACCAGCATGGCTGCGCCCACCAGTAGAGTGGCGGCGGTAAAGCCCATCGCGGCGATCAGCGCGCCCCAGAGCGGCGAGAAGATCACCCCGCCCAGGCTGGCGCCGTTATAGGCCTTGGCCAAGGCCATGGGCCGGCCGTGCACAAACCAGGGCGAGATGATGGCGTTGATGCCCGCCGCGCCCATGGTCACCCAGCCACCGCCTGTCAGCATGGCAGCCGCAAACAGTTGCCAGGGCTGTGCAGCCAGCGCCCAGCCCAAAAGCCCGAGTGCCAGCGCGGTGCAACCGGCGGCCGTGGTCATGGCCACATCCAGCCGGGCGTGGATGCGCGGCAGGCAGGCCACCACGCCTGCGCCAAAGAGAAAGTGAAACGTCACCGCACCCGACACCAGCGGCAACGCCCAGCCGGTGCGCGCGGTCACCGCATGCAGAAAAATCGCCGGGCTGTAAAAGCCTATGCCCCAACCGAAGATGGCCAGCACAAAGGCGGCCCGTACCACGGTCGTTCCGTAAAAGGCGCGGGGCGCCGGCGACTGCAGGGCAGGTGTCATTGGCAATTCCATGAAGTTCTCCTGGTGAGAAGGCAGCGGCCGCTGCATGACCTTCATGGTGTGGCGAAGAGGGCGCGCGATGCTTCGTCCCGGAACGAAGCATGGGGTTTGCGATGCTGCTAAGGTTGGTACCCGGAAGGTCTTAAACCATGATGAATACCAACCAAATCGCGCACATCGCCTCGCTGGTCGGCGAGCCGGCCCGCACCGCCATGCTGATGGAGCTGCTGGACGGCCGCTCGCTCACAGCCCACGAACTGGCCGGCGTCGGCAATGTGTCGCCGCAAACCGCCAGCCGCCACCTGGCCCTGATGGTCGAAGGTGGCCTGCTGTGCGTGGAGCAACACGGCCGCCACCGCTACCACCGCCTGGCCTCGGTGGAGGTGGCGCGCGTGCTCGAAGGCATCACGCAGCTCGCCTCACAAAACGCGCCCGCGCCGCGCCGCGCCGTGGTGCCCGGCCCCAAAGACGCCGCCATGCGCATGGCACGCAGCTGCTACGACCACATCGCCGGCCGCCTCGGCGTGGCCATCGCCCACCACCTGCTGGCCGACGGCGCCATCACGTTCGACGGTGAAGCCGGCCACGTCACCCCCAAAGCCAATGCGGTGCTGGCGCGCCTGGGCATTGAGCTGTCAACGTCGCCAACCAGCATCAACACCAAGCGGCCTTACTGCCGCCCGTGCCTTGACTGGAGCGAGCGCCGCTTTCATGTGGCCGGGCAACTGGGCACGCTGATCTGCACACACAGCCTGGAGAGCGGCTGGCTGCTGCGCCGCCAGGGCATGCGCGCGCTGGAGATCACGCCCAAGGGCGAGGTGGCGCTGCGTGACTGGATGGGGCAGGAGGACTGGCGGCAGGTGACCGAAGGCGATTCCTTTCCTGCACGCACAACTCCTGCGCTGCGCGTCGCCTAGGTTCGAGCCCCATCAGCCACCCCATCATTCTTTAGACGGCCTTTACGTCATTGATTCATAAGGCGGCGGACTTTGAGGCAGATCCCACACACTCGGTATAGGCGTCAGCGCAATGAGACACCTTTTTGACGAACTCTCCACTTTCGCATGAGCTTGGTAAATAGAAGTAGAAGAAACGCCGAAGCCAGCGCCCCTATCGGACCCGCAAACGCAAGATGGATGGTATTGCTCAGTAGCCATCGCTCTCGAATTTTTTTGTCGTCTACGTCGAGGTAGCTATGCCCTCTGTAACTGATTCTTGAGACAACAGGGGAAAGCCCAGAGTAAGTCGGTATGAGAACTTGTTCGACCTCGACCACTTCCAGATTGAGTTGCCTGACTCCACAATCACGACTACGTCCAGTTTGGAAATAACCTATGTCAATGCACTCGATGCGTGCATTGTCGATAGTGCTTTGGCTAGTACGCGAATCTCCGTCATTGTCACTGCAACATCGGTAGACTCCGCTGAGGGCGGGCAACCGTTGAAAGACGAAGCCTTCAGAAGGCTTAACTCTATCCATCGCAACCCACACTGCAGCGGTGAAAAGAGATCCTCCCAGAAGGCTCAAAAAAACGATTCGATAGCTCAATCGGTCTTGCGAGGGGTCTTCTTTAGTTCTCACGGGGTCTTAAGTGGCGCTTCGTTAGTTGATGCTATCGAGCATGACCTGAATAATCAAGCCATCGCAAGTTTTTCAAACAACGTTACTGGGCCAATGTAATGGGTTGGAGAAGTTATGAGGCTTATCTGGCTGATATGAAGTCACTCATTGCACAGATGCGAAGGTCAAGACGGGGCGGCCGGTAGTTAAGCAACGTTGATGTGCATGAGAGATGAGACGTTTGCATCGCGCCACCTAAATCGCAATCGGATCCACATCAATCGCCCAGCGGATCAGGCTTTTAAATTCTGCCTGCTGGCGCGTTTCAAACAGCGTGGGCTGCCAGGCCGCGAGGAAGCGTTGCAGCGCCGCGCGTGACGGGCTTTCGACCAGCATCTGCGCGCGCTCGATATTGGCCACACGCTGTATCGTCATCGGCACGGCCGGATATGCAGTGACCTGCCCGTTGCCCGTGAGCTGTTGCGCCTCGGCCTGGGCCGCTGCTGCGTTCAGAAATCCTTGTGCCACATCCTGCGCACGCGCCTCGGCGCGCACCAGCGCTGAAAAACCGAAGGGCGACATGCCCGCTGCTTCGCGCTCGGCCAGCTGCTGGGTCGCAAAACCCGGATAGTCATGCTTTTTCAGTGCTTCAAAAAGCGGATGGCCCGGATGAAAGGTCTGCACCCACATTTCGCTGGCTTCACTGTGGCGCGCGTCACGGCCGGCGCGGCCTCCCGCCTGCATCAAAAGGCTGAAGAGGCGCTCGGGTGCGCGGAAGTCGCTGGAGAACAGCGCCCCGTCGGGGTTGATTGCCGCCACCAGTGTGATGTGCCGGAAGTCGTGGCCCTTGGCGATCATCTGCGTGCCGACCAACACGTCGACCTCGCCCGCATGCACGCTGGCCAGCTGTGATTCAAGCGCGCCCTTGAGCCTTGTCGTGTCGGCGTCGATGCGGGCAATGCGCGGCGGCTCGCCGTCTGGCCGTTTCACGCCGGCCAGCAGCTCGGCCATGTGCTCTTCCAGTCGTTCGGTGCCGCGCCCCACGGGTGCGATGTCGATGTTGCCGCAGCTGGGGCAGGCGCGCGGCACACGTTCGGTGAAGCCGCAGTGGTGGCAGCGCAGGGTGCGGTCTATCTTGTGGAAGACGCGATAGGCGCTGCAGTGCGGACACTCGCTTTTCCAGCCGCAGTCGTGGCAGGCCAGCACGGGTGCGTAGCCGCGCCGGTTCAAAAAGATCAGGGACTGCTCGCCGTGTGCCACACGCTGTGCAATGGCGTCCAGCAGTGGCGGCGCAATGACGCAGTGCTTGGGCTGGTGGTTCATGTCCACGCGCCGGACGGCGGGCAGGCTTCCCTGTTCGCCGTCATTGGCTGCCACTCGCTCAATCATGGTCAGACGCTGGTAGCGGCCGGCCAGGGTGGCCTGCCAGCTTTCCAGCGAAGGCGTGGCTGAGCCGAGCAGCACTCTGCAAGGACCGTGACCATGCGTGGCGTCTTCGGTCTCGATCTTTGCGCGGTAGACCGCCAGGTCGCGGGCGGAATAGCGTGCGCCCTCTTGTTGCTTATAACTGGGGTCGTGTTCCTCATCGACCACCAGCAGGCGCAGGTTGGGCATCGACGCAAACACCGCCATGCGCGTGCCCAGTACCAGGCGCGCATGGCCGGCGTGGGCCGCCAGCCAGCTTTTCAGGCGCTGGGCTGGGGTCAGGCCGCTGTGCAAGGCCACCACGCGCTCTTTGCCCAGGTGGGCAAAACGTTCTGCAAAGCGCGACTGCAGCTGGGGCGTGAGGTTGATCTCCGGCACCATCACCAGCACCTGTGCCGTCGGGTCTTGCTCCAGCACGCGGGCCGCGGCGCGCAGGTAGACCTCGGTTTTGCCGCTGCCGGTGGCGCCGAACAGCAGCGCGGGCCGGGTATCGTTGTCAAATTCAGCCAGGGCAAGGGTCTGCTGCGCACTGAGCGGCAGCAGCGCCGCGGTATCTTGCGGGCCGCTGGTGTCCGCAACCGGGCGCTTGAGCCGCCGCGCCAGCTGAACATTGCTCAGGTCGCGCAGTTGCGGCGGCAATGCCGCCAGCGCCACCTCGCCCAGGGAGCGCTGGTAATAAGCGGCGGTAAACGTCACCAGTTTTTGCCAGGTCGCCGAAAGAGGCTGCAGCCCTTCCAGCACACCGGTGACATGACGCGTCTGTATTTCCAGCAGCGTTCCACTGTCAGGCATGACTTTCCACACCACCCCAAGGACTTCGCGCTTACCCAGCGGCACCCGCACCAGGGCACCCACAGCAAGTGGCAGTTCACTCTGGTAGGTCAGTGGCCCTGCGATGGAACTGTGCGCGGGCGCGGCAACCGCAACTTGAAGCCAATAGCTCATTTGGAGTAACTAAATGTGTTTACTTCTTGAGAAGTACATCCAGATAATGCGCTAAGTCCTTGATTTACCACCGCTTTACAGATTTCCAGATTTTCTGTGGATAACTTTGTTGATAGCTTGCCGTGGCGCGTCGCGAAGCCTTGTAAATCAAGGCTTTTCTTAAACTGCCCGGAAAAAAAGCAATTTAAAGTCTCTATATAAATCAACAACTTACGTCCGCTATTGCTTTGATAGCGAAGCATGCTGCCTGCGTTCATCATTGCGGCACCGCAACACGAATTTTGTGCATAAGTCCGGGCGCCATCGCCCCGTTTTGTGCTAGCCATGGTTGAAATCAGTCATCCGCTGGCTTTTTGGGAAGGTAGACGGAAAGTTTAGGTACCAGCGGCGCGCATGCTGCGAGAGTGAGCGTGCACTGCGCGCACCAGCACTTCCACACTTTCGGGTGGTGTGTGCTGGCTGATGCCATGCCCCAGGTTGAAAATATGGGCCGGTCCAGGCTCGCTGGCATCAATATGGGGCTTGCCAAAGCTGTCCAGCACGCTTTTCACTTCGGCTTCTATCTGGGTCGGGTTGGCAAACAGCACGTTGGGGTCCAGGTTGCCCTGCAAGGCTTTGGCATGTGGTCCGTTTTCACCGACCAGCACGCGTGCCCTGGCCAGGTTGACCGTCCAGTCCAGTCCCAGCACCTCGCAATCGAGCTGCGCCATGGCTTCGAGCCACTGGCCGCCGCCTTTGGTGAAGACGAGGCGGGGGATCTTGACGCCCTCGTGCTCGCGTTTGAGCTGGGCCAGCACGCGGGCCGTATAGGCGAGGCTGAAGGTTTTGAAGGCCGCGTCGGCCAGTACGCCGCCCCAGCTGTCAAAAATCATCACGGCCTGGGCCCCGGCCTCAATCTGTGCGTTCAGATAGGAGGCAACCGCGTCGGCGTTCACGGCAAGCATTTTGTGCATCAGGTCCGGGCGCTGGTACAGCATGGTCTTGACCAGGCGGTAGTCGTCGGAGCCCGCGCCTTCGACCATGTAGCAGGCCAGCGTCCAGGGGCTGCCCGAAAAGCCGATCAGCGGCACGCGGCCGTTCAGGGCCTTGCGGATTGAGGTCACGGCGTCAAACACATAGCGCAGCTTGTTCATGTCGGGCACCTCAAGCTTCGCCACGGCCGCCTCATCGCGCACCGGCGTGGCAAAGCGCGGGCCTTCGCCCAGCGCGAAGGACAGGCCCAGGCCCATGGCATCGGGCACGGTCAGGATGTCGCTGAACAGGATGGCGGCATCCAGCGGGTAACGCTCAAGCGGCTGCAGCGTGACTTCGGTGGCGTAGTCGGTGTTGGTGGCCAGGCCCATGAAACTGCCGGCCTGGGCGCGTGTGGCGCGGTACTCGGGCAAATAGCGGCCGGCCTGGCGCATCAGCCAGACGGGGGTGTGATCAGTGGCCTGGCGCAGGCAGGCGCGTAAAAAGGTGTCGTTTTGAAGGGGTGCGAACATGCCCTGATTGTCTCAGGTGTGAGGCGGGCCCTCCCATCGCGGGATATCTGCAGGGCTGGCACTTGAGCGGGTTCGGATTTACCATGGCCTCATGGGCCCCGCAGGGTCCGAAAGAGGTGTTTCATGCGCATGAATGACCAGGAGTATTTTCGCAGCTGCATCGCCAAAGAGCGGCATCTGGCACAACTGTTGGGCCATGCACACATCGAGGAATGCTACGAAAGCGCAGGCACCCTCTGGGACAGCAATCAGGCCTTGCCGCAGTGGACGCGCGATTGGCGTGCCTGCGGGCCGCTGATGACGGCCTACGGCATCACGGTGAGCTATGACGCCGAGGGTGCGACGCTCGGGTCCACGACGGTGCATTTCGCGGACCACCCTGGCCGCGACCGCGCGGTGATGTACGGCATCGTCAAGGAGGTGATCTTCCGGCTGGAACACCACAAGGCCGCGCCATTGCCTGCCGTCACCTTTAAATGCGAAGTGTCTTGATGAAGGCTTCGAGCTCGTCGATGGGCAGGGGCTTGCAGAACAGATAGCCCTGGTAGCAGTCGCAACCGTGGCGCGACAGGAAGTCGCGCTGGGCTTCGGTCTCAACGCCTTCTGCCACCACACCCAGCCCAAGGCTTTGCGCCAGGCCGATGATGGTGCGTGCGATGGCTGCGTCATTGGGGTCGCGCAGTATGTCTTCCACAAAAGACTTATCGATTTTCAGCTGGTCAAGCGGCAAGCGCTTCAGGCATGAGAGTGAGGAATAGCCCATGCCGAAATCGTCAATGGAAAGGGTTACGCCCATCTTCTTGAGCCGGGCCATTTTTGTGATGGTGACATCCATGTTTTCGGCAAGCAGGCTTTCGGTCAGCTCCAGTTTGAGCTTGTGCGGGCTGACTTTCGTTTCCTTGAGCGCGGCCATGACAAGGTCCACGAACTCCGGATGACGGAACTGCCGCACGCTCACATTGACGGCCACGCTGAAGGCCGCGGTTTCAGGGCGATGGGCCCACGCTGCGAGCTGGTGGCAGGCTGTCTCGAGCGCCCATTGGCCCAGCGGCAGTATCAGCCCGGCCTCCTCAGCCGCCGGAATGAACTCGGACGGCTGTACCAGGCCGCGCCTGCCGTGCTGCCAGCGTAGCAGCGCCTCGACGCCTGTCATGCGCCCGTCACGCCCCACCTGCGGCTGGTAGTACAGGAGGAACTGCTTTTCACGCAGGCCCTGGCGCAGGTCCGATTGCAGCGCGGCGCTGGCGGTGACGGCGGCCTGCATTGCCGGGTTGAAAAAGCAGATGGTATTGCGCCCCGACATCTTGGCCTGGTACATGGCCAGGTCAGCCTGCTTGAGCAGATCCCCGATGTTGTCCAGGGTCTGGTTGAACGAGGTAATGCCAATGCTGCAGGTGCTGTAGTGCTGGTAGCCCGCCAGGCTGTAGGGCTCGCTGAGCGCGGCAAGAATCCGCGTGCCCACAGCTTCAGCTTTTGCGGCCGCTTCGCGAGGATCCTGGCCCAGGTCTTCCAGCATGACCACAAATTCGTCCCCGCCCAGCCGTGCCACCGTGTCGGGCTGCTCCAGGCAGGCCGCCAGGCGCTTGGCCACCTGTTGCAGCAGCAGGTCTCCCTTCTGGTGGCCCATGGTGTCGTTGAGCGTCTTGAAATTGTCCAGGTCGATGAACATCAGCGCGGCTTCGCGCGGGTGTCTGTAATTGTGGGTGAGTGCTTTTTGCAGCCTGTCCATCAGCAGCTGGCGATTGGGCAGCTGCGTCAGCGGGTCGTAGAAGGCCAGGTGCTTGATTTCACTTTCCGCCACCTTGCGGCGCGTGATGTCGCGCCCCACCGCAACCCAATGGGTAAAGAAAACGCCGGCGTCATCTGCGACCGGCACGATGTCGACTTCCATCCAGAAGTGCCGGCCGTTTTTCTTGTAGGTGATAAGTTCGGCCTGGACGGGTTCGCCTTTCTGAAAGGCGGCGCTGATGCGCTCCAGTTCGCTGCGTTGGGTTAACGGCCCGCACAGCAGGCGCGGCGAATGGCCGAGGGCCTCTTCCGGGCTATAGCCGGTATGTTGTTCGAAGGCGTTGTTGACAAAGATGATGCGCAAGCCCGGTTTTCCGGAAGGTACCGCTTCCGTGATGAGCACGATATCGTTAAGGCGGGAGATGCTTGTCTCCAGCAGCATGAGCTGTTCCCTGGCCTTGCGTCGTTCGCTGATATCACGAAAGTAGATGGCGACTCCGTCCGGGAACGGGTAGGCGCGGATCTCGAACCATTTGTCTAGCGGCGCATACAGGGCCTCAAATTCCACCTGATAGTTGCCCGCAACCGCGGCCCGGACCTGCTCGGAAAACGAGGTATTGATGGCGCCCGGAAATTCCTTCCAGATGCTTTTTCCCAGCAGGTCTTTGCTGGGGCGGCCGAGCAGCCGGGCACCCTCCCGGTTGAGGTAGGTAAAGCGCCACTGCGTATCCAGCGTATAAAACCCTTCGGTGATGCTCTCCAGGGTGATACCCAGCCGAGTTGCCAGCCGCTGGGCATCTTCTTCAGTCTGCTGCGTGGCCTGCAGTGCGTGGCTGTGCTGCGCGACAAGTTGCCCGGCAGCAAGGCCCGCCAGCGTTTCGAGATCCTGTTCCTGGTCGGCGCTGAGGCTTCGTGCGACCTTGTCCATGACCGCTAGCGCGCCCAGCAGCGTGCCGTCTTCCCGTGTCAGCGGCAAGCCTCGATAAAACAGGATGTCGGGCGCGCTGCGGGCCGGCAACTGCGGCTGGCGGGGTGGTGTGTCCAGTGTGGCTTCACACAGAGCGACCAGCCCTTCGCGCTCTTGCGGGGAAAAGCCGGTGCCAGAACTGAGCGCCGCCTCGCCGCCCGCCAGGGCCACCACGATGGCGATGGGGGCGTCGCAAGCGCGCGCGGCCAGCCGGGCGAGCCGGTCGGCGCCGGAATGGGGCAGGACATGGAGCGCGAACGCAGGATCAATGACGGGAACGGAAACGGTCACGGGCAAACACCTGCTTTTCAGACATTCAATAGACGATGCTGACGCATGGCGGCATTTTTTTTACGCAAGATTTGCAAGCATTGGGCATAAAGCGTTGCAAAACGTTCGGTCACTTACCTGCACAGGATTTTGTCCTACGCTTTAGGCGCGCGGCCCCTCACGCCGGGTTACTGCGTCACCCTTCAACCTGCAGCACTCCCGGCTATCTCCGTTTTTGTATTGTTTCCGTTGTTCTATTTCACGCAAGAATCCATGAGCCCACTCGAACTTGACCAGCTTCAGCAATGCCCCGACATCCCCGCTTTGCGGAAGGCTCTGAAAAACATGTGCGAGCGCTTCGGCTCGGTCACGCAGCTCAACATCCTGCCGGCCGCCCATGCCGGCAAGCAGCAGGCCCTGTGCTTTTTGCGAATGGCTTCCGACGAGGAAGAGCAAAAGCTCATGAGCGGCCTGGGAATAGGCCGCTTCGGCGGCGAGCTGGTGGTCGTTGTGGATCTGCTTGTGGCCGGGTCACCCCAAACTGAGAGTGCGTGGGGCTCCCTCGCCTGAGGGCCACTCAAACCTTCCTGGCGTTGTTGCGCCGCCTTGCCGTACTGGTGTACTGTCTGCGGCGGCGCGCCTGGCCAGGACCGCTTCGCTTGGTTTGTGAGCGTCTCTATTTCGCGGCGGCGACTTCGGCCGAGGGATGCCTGAGCAGCAGTCGGTCCAGCGCGCTGAGAACGTCGAACGACTCGGCAAAGTCGCCAAACAGAACGGCATTGTCGGGCGCAGCCGCTTTGCCCTGCCAGGCCGCGCGGAACTGGTCGAATATTTCGCCAAAGGTTTTTTCCCCGTCTATCAACGCGAGAATTTTTGCGCCGTATTTGCCGGGATCCACCATCACCGAGGCGCCTGAGTGCTGATGCCTGAGCATGAAGGGCTGGCCCTTGTTGCTGCCAAACACCTGCGCCGCGATGTCGCCGGTCAAGGGCTCATGGTAGAAGAACGGCACGTACTCCGGATCGCCGTAGGGGGCCTTGCAACGGTCGTTACGTGTGACGTATAGCGAATGGGTAATAAGGGTGCCGGCCATGAGTTCGGCCATTTCGTACTGCTTGCGCCGTGGCAGTTTGCGCAATGCGGCGGCCATGGCCGGCGGCTTGCTTCCCAGCACCATATGCGGCAAATAAGGCGAAAGGCCGCGCTGTACATCGGTGAACTCCAGGTGCATGCCGTGTCCGCTCTTTGCCCCTTCCTTTTCGTCACCAAGCCAGTCAAACAGCTCGCCCACGCTGTATGAGCGGTCCTGCGAATGCAGCAGCAGGTCGTAGATGCCTGCATCGCCCATCTTGTGGTCGTGGTGCAGGTCTTCGCTGCGCTTGAACCAGTTGGTGGCGGGCAGGCTGGCCAGCAAGTCGCGCGTGTTGGCGATTTTCCGCTGCGCATCAGCCTCGTCGCCGTTGACCAGGCGCATGAGTTCCTGCATCTGGTACACGCCGGTGCGGCCCGTGGTGGCATACACCATGAGTCCGATGGCGCCGTCGTCCTTGAGTACGCTGCGCAACGCCTTGAATCCCAGATCGGGATCGGCCAGATGGTGCAGCACGCCGCTGCAATTGATGTAGTCGAAGGTGCCGAGCTCTGCCGCCAGGGCGGGCAGGTTCAGCAATGAATCGTGAACCCAGGTGATGTTTGCCAGTCCGCGAATCTGCGCGCGCTCCTTCGCCAGTGCGATGCTGGCTCCGCTCATGTCGAGATGCACGATTTGTGCGTCGGTATGGCGCAACTGCTCGGCCAGGAAAATGGTGGCGTCACCGGTGCCGCCGCCCGCCACCAGCGCACGAAAGCCATTTTGGAACGACTGCTTTCCCGCAAAGCAGTAGTGATTGATCATGGGCAGGTCTTCCAGCCAGGTCCGCACCAGGCGCTTGTGGTCGTCCTGCGGATTGCAAGGCGGATAAGGCAGCGCCTCGTACTGGTTTCTGACTTCGGGCAAATAGTTGTCGGGCATGGCATCTTCCGGAAAGGCGATTGGCAAAAAGCCTATTGTCTCCGCCCGAAGAGCTGTGACGTCGGGCACGGCCCATCAAATCAAGTGACGGCGTGGAACCGGCTTCGCCGGGCCACAGCGGTCGCCCCCTGCAAGGGGGGATCCGGCTACACGAAGTGAGCCGAGACGGGGGTGTACCTAATTTTGCAGTTCCTACCTCACAGGTAGGAACTGCAAAAACGTTCCGCCCAGTAGATTTTGAACATAGGTGATCACCGCGCGGCGGTATTTCTCGGTCAGAACAGAGGCCAGCAGGTCCAGCCGTCCAATGATTTTGCCGAACTCGCGCTCAAAGCTCAGGTTGCGCTCGCGCTCGGTGATTTCATCGGCCAGCAGCAAGGGCTGACCTGCGGCATTGCGCCGGTTGGACAGCATCCATACGGCGATTTCAATGTTGCGGGCGGCGTTGTAGATGTATTGCGCATCCAGGCTGTCGGTCAGGTAATACGCTGTTTTCCCGCCGTGAGCCGTGACCACCATGTCGGCGCTGGCATAAATGAACGCCGCCACGCGGTCGCCCTTGAAGTCGGGCCCCAGCGCCAGCGACAGCGCGGCGATATCTCGCTTGCCCTGCAGTTCGAGCCAGGGTGTGCGGGTGTCGACCGCCACGCGCAGCTGGGCAAGGGCCGCGTCGCGCCCGAGCGTGCTGGTTTTCCGCCATTCCGCCGGGTTGCGCCGGTACAGCTTGTCGGCCAGGCGCAGCAAGCTTTCCAGGTTGTCGCGCATGCCCAGGGTGGCCATGCGGTTCACGTCCGACTGGCCGACCTCGCTGGCGGCCATCGGGGCGGCCTGTGCTTCGCCCTTGTGGGTGGGCGCCTGGCTGGCGCAGCCGGCCAATGCCGCCAGGGCCAGCAGCAAGGGAAGGCGGAAGAATAAAAAAATGGAAGGAGAAATGGCTGGTGCGGGAAGGGGGATGGGTGCCGTGCGCAGTGACATGGGGCATTTTCAGCGGCTGCGCCGCGCCGCGCAAGCATGGCTTTCCCGGGCTGCTGCCGGCCGAGAGACCGTAAACAGGTTCCTAGGCGGAAGCCGCACCCGTTGGGGCAGTCCGGTGCAACATTCCGCGGGATAGCAGTACGCGGTGGTCAATCTTGAGGCAGTGGTCCTGTACCACCAGCAAGCCTGCGGCTTCTGCCTTGGCGGCGGCCGCCGGATTGGAAATTCCGAGCTGCATCCACACGGCCTTGGCGCCAATGGCAATGGCTTCGTCGACCACTGGCGGAATATCTTCGCTGTTGCGAAAGCAGTTCACCAAGTCGATTTTTTCGTGCTGCGCGGCTTCGGTGAGCGTCGAATAGGCCTTTTCACCAAGCACCTCGGCGGCGTTCGGGTTGACCGGGATGATGCGGTAGCCATTGGCCTGCATGTAGCGCGCCACATCAAAGCTGGCGCGGTGAGGCTTGGGCGACAAGCCCACTACCGCGATGGTGCGGCAGTGGT
The DNA here is from genome assembly GCF_056405995.1 of Polaromonas sp. P1_E11. Taxonomy (NCBI): domain Bacteria; kingdom Pseudomonadati; phylum Pseudomonadota; class Betaproteobacteria; order Burkholderiales; family Comamonadaceae; genus Polaromonas; species Polaromonas sp. P1_E11. Next base: position 175,879 of record NZ_JBFUBA010000006.1, on the reverse strand, counting down.
TGAGGATGTGCGGCATACGCTCTGCAGGGGGCAAGGGGTTCATGGCTGGGCTTTGTGTTGGCCTTGCTTGGACCGGCGTTGCCGGACACGGTTCAGGCGCTGTTTATCTATTCAAGCGGGTTTATGCCTTGTATTTGACGGAGCAGCCATAAGCCCGGCTGGTCGCTACGCTCAAGGGCTTACCGCCCAGCGCTTCGCTCAGGCCCTGGCGCACGTAATTGGTGGCGGTCTTGATATCGTCAACACGGGCGGAAGGAATGCTGTCAATGCCTCCCGCGTAAATCAGCTGTCCCTGCGGGCTAATGATGTACATGTGCGGCGTCGTCTTGGCGCCGTAAAGCTGGCCGATCCTGCCTGACTCGTCCATCAGTGTTGCAGTCGGCTGGCCCTGTTTTTCGGCCATCCAGCCGGCCAGTTTGGCCGGCGCCAGGTAGTCGCTGCTTTCGGCCTCCGTGGAGTTGATGGACAGCCACACCACGCCTTTGGCGGTGAACTCCTTTTGCAGGCCTTGCATGTTGCCGCTGTAGTGCTTGCGCACAAAAGGGCAGCCCGGATTGGTCCATTCCAGCACCACCAGCTTGCCCTTGTAATCGCCCAGGTTGCGGGTCTTGCCAGCCGTGTCGGGGGCCGAAAAGTCGGGGGCTGCCTGGCCGACACTTGCTGTGGCCGCCTGCACGGAAAAAGCGGCCGACGCCAGCCAGGGGGCGGCAACGAGAGCGCCGGAAAAGTTGCGGCGGGTAAGTGCCCGGACGGGGTGCAGAGGGGTATTCAACATGGCTTGAACTCCTTCAGGAAGAAATCAACAACACGACAACAGGTTCTTCTTTACAGCCTGGCCAGTTCGACCCTGACGTCGTCCACCGACAGAATCTCCGACAGCACGACCGGCGCGCGGCCGGGCTTGTAAATCACATACACCGGCACGCCGTTGCGGCCCAGTTGCTTCAGTGCCGCTGTCACTGCCGGGTCGCGCCGCGTCCAGTCGGCACGCAACAGCGCCACGTTCTTCGTTTCGATGTCGGCCAGTACCGACGCATTCGAGAGGGTGGTCTTTTTGTTGTACTGGCAGGTCACGCACCAGGCGGCGGTGAAATCCACGAACACACTTTGCCCTTGCGCGGTGAGCTGGTCAACCCGGCCCGGCTCCCAGGCCTGCCAACCGCCTGCTGTCGGTGTTGCCGACACCAGGGCCGCGGGTTTGGTGATGTTCGGGCCAATGGCCCACAGCCCCAACGCGCCCAACGCCACCGAAAAAGTGGCCAGCAACGTGCGCGCCGCGCCGCGCAGGGTAAAAGCCCAGATCGCCAGCGCCATCAACACCAGCAGGGCCAGCAGCGCACCCGCGCCGTCGATGCCGCTTTGCTGGCCCAGCACCCAGACCAGCCAGGCGACCGTGGCAAACATCGGGAAAGCCATCAGTTGCCTGAAGGTCACCATCCATGGGCCGGGACGCGGGAGCATTCTTGCTACGGCCGGTATGACGCTCGCCGCCAGATACGGCAACGCCATCCCCACGCCGATGGCCGCGAAGATCGCAAGCGCTTCAAGCGGCGGCAGCCCCACCGCATAGCCCAGCGAGGCGCCCATGAAAGGAGCGGTGCAGGGCGATGCAATGGCGGTGGCCAGCACACCCGACAAAAATGCGTTGACGGTGGGATTTTTCGCCTGCCAGCCGGCGAGCCGGCCCGGCAAGACGTTGCCGAATTCAAACAGGCCCGCCAGGTTCAGGCCCAGCAAAGTGAACAGCGCGGCCAGCAATGCGACCACCGCCGGGTTTTGCAGCTGAAAGCCCCAGCCGAGCTGCTCACCCGCTGCGCGCAAACCCAGCAGCAGCGCACCCAGCGCCAGGAAAGACACCACAACGCCCACGGTGTAAGCCAGGCCGCTGGTCAGACGCGTGGCCTGGTCCTTCACCTGCACAAAACCCACCACCTTGATGGCCAGCACCGGAAACACACAGGGCATGAGGTTGAGGATCAGCCCGCCGAGCAACGCACCCAGCATTGCGGCGATGAGGCCGACCGGTGGTGCGCTGGTTTGCACGGGCGCTGCACCGGCCGACGCATTGGCGCGCAAGGCCGCTTCAAGTGCCGGCGGCACGACGGTGGCGGCCGCCGGCGCGGGCCAGGGGCCTTTGACCGGCGCGTCAATGCGATAGGCAGCGTTCTCCAGGGCCACGACCAGCGGCATGCTGGCCGGGCTTTCGGTGCGTTGACCCGACAGGGGCACCTGGGCCGTCCACATCGCGCCATGCCAAGCCTGCTGCCAGGGGGCGGCGGGCTCGATCACGCTACCGGTTTCTGGGTATAGCGCCAGTGTTTTTCCCTGCAGGGCGGGGGGCAAGCCGGCCAGGGAGATGCTGATCGCCTTGCCTTCGACTGCCACTTTGCTGGCGCCGGCCGCCAGTGCTTTGGGCGTGGCGGCGAACGTGTCCTGAAACAACTGGCCACTGGAGGCGGTCGAGCTTCTTGCCGGGATGCTCAGTGAAAAGTCACCCTCTTGCGGAATGCATTCCTTGCGGCACACCAGCCAGGACGCCTTGAGTTTGACGTCCAGCTGCCTGGCGGCGAAACCGGGCGCCACGGTCAAAGGCACGGGCAGCAGCACGGTCTTTTCATAGCCGTAGTTGGCCAGCGTGCCAATCGGGATTTTTTTGGGCGTCGGCCAGGCGATATCGCCTGCGGTGATGCCGGCGGGCAATTGCCAGTCGAGCTGCGTCGGCAGCCCTGAATCACCGGAGTTTTTCCAGTAGGTATGCCATTCGGGCTGGTGCGTGAGCCGCAGCCCCACCCAGACCGGCTTGCCGGGCTCCACGCCTTGCGGCGCCCAGGCCAGCAGTTCGGCACTGACCTGCTCCGTTGTGACCACCGCACCGGTTGTGCCCGGGGTGCCCTTGCCCAGAATGTCGCTAAAGGCTTTTTGAGCGCTGGCCGGCACGGGAATTGCGCAAGCAGCTATCAAAAATGTAGCAGCAAGCTTGGCAAACGGAAAACGCAGGGAATTCATTGTGCAAGTGTGAGCGGGTGGCGCAGAGATTAGTTCCTGGAAGGCCGGGGGGCAAGACAGCGTGCGGGCATCGCTCGATGATGGTTCGTCCGTTTTCACGCCGCCTTATTACAGCCGTTTTCAGAGTCAGCCCAGATAATAGGGGTATGCCGCGCATTGTCCTCGCCACCCTCAACGCGAAGTACATCCACGCTTCGCTGGGCCTGCGCTACCTGCTGGCCAATATGGACCTGCATGGCGGCCCCGGCCTTCGTGCGCAAACGTTGCTGCGCGAATTTGTGATCCAGCAACGGCCCATGCAGATCGTCGAGGAGTTGCTGGCGCTCGATCCTGAAGTCATCGGCCTCGGCATCTATATATGGAACGTGGTGGAAACCACCCAGGTTGTGCGCCTGCTCAAAACCCTGAGGCCCGGCATCAAGGTGGTGCTGGGAGGCCCCGAGGTCAGTTACGAGACGGGCGAACAGGAAATTTGCCGCCTGGCCGACCATGTGGTCACCGGCTGGGGCGATGTGAGTTTTCCCAAGCTCTGCCGTGCCTTGCTCGATGGCCCGCAACCGCTGATGAAGGTCGTTGCAGGGGAGCAGCCGGCACTGGAGGCGCTGGTCTTGCCTTACGGCGAATACACCGACGAAGACCTGGCCAAACGGTTGCTGTATGTCGAAGCCTCGCGCGGCTGCCCCTTCAAGTGCGAGTTCTGCCTGAGCTCCCTGGATAAAACAGCCTGGGCTTTTGACCTGGACGCGTTCATGGCCGGGATGGACGCGCTCTACCGGCGCGGCGCACGCAACTTCAAGTTTGTGGACCGCACGTTTAACTTGAAGGTCGAGAACTCGGTGCGTATCCTGCAGTTTTTCCTGGACCGGATGGCGCCAGACCTGTTTGTGCATTTTGAAGTGGTGCCCGACAGCCTGCCCGACCGGCTCAAAGCGCTGATTGCACAGTTCCCGGCAGGTTCGCTGCAGTTTGAAGTCGGTATCCAGAGCTTCAACCCCGAGGTGCAGCAGCGCATTTCGCGCAAGCAGGACAACGCCAGGACCGCGGACAACCTGCGCTGGCTGGTGAACGAAAGCCAGGCCCATGTGCACGCCGACCTGATCTTCGGTTTGCCGGGCGAGACGCTGGAGAGCTTCGCCGAGGGTTTTGATCGCCTGCATGAACTGGCGCCGCATGAAATCCAGTTCGGCATCCTCAAGCGCCTGCGCGGCACTCCGATTACCCGGCACACGGCGGAGTTCGCCATGGCGTATGACCCGCAGACACCGTACACGATTTTGCAGAACTCCACGATCGACTTTGTCACCATGCAACGCATCAACCGTTTTGCGCGGTATTGGGAAATGCTGGCCAATTCAGGGCGTTTTGCACGGGGACTCCAGTTGCTGCTGGCTCCCGGCTCGGCGTTCGGCCATTTTCTGCATTTCAGCGACTGGCTCTGGGCCAGCACTGGAAAGACTCATGAGTTCGCGCCCGAAAAGCTGGTGGATTTTTTGTTTGAGCACCTTACCGCAGTGCGGGGCCTGGCCAGCGCAGATGTGCGCACCGCCCTGTTGGCCGACTATCTGGCCAGTGGCGCTCGCGGCCGCCCCCATTGCCTGGCCGATCTGCTGGGTACCGCCCGGCCGGCTGCGCCGCTGCACGCCGGAAGGCAGGGCGCAGCGCGGCAGGGGCGCCATGTGAACCAGCAATCAGGGTTTCAGGACGAGTCGGGCGCCCACCGGGAAGCCATTCAAAAGGCCGCGGCAGCCGCTTGATGAGCCAAAGCCCCCATCTTCAAAGCATTTCGTCCGGCGCAAACGGCCCGATCAGCTTGAGCATCAGTTGCAGTCCCCAGCTCGCGTCTGGCTCGATCATGGAGTCTTTCAGTGGCGAACCTTGCGGCGCACGCCACACCAGCCTGCCGTTTTCGAGCTCGACACGGTAGGCGCCGGAAGCCAGCGTGGGCTCGATCAGCCGCGTGGCCTCGGCCGAGATGGCGCGGTTGCGGATGACGATGGCCACTTCGCTGTTTTGCAGCTGCGAACGTAGGTCCAGGTTCATGGATCCCACGACCAGCAGCCGGTCGTCCATGACGACGACCTTGGAATGCAGACTGGCACGTGAGCCGCCGGTGGAGCCGCCCGTGGATCCCCCCGCGATCGCTGCCGAGCCGAAGCTGCTGAAAGAGCCTTCCTGCTCGGCGCGCATCTCGTAAATCTCGATACCCATCTCCAGCAAGGCCTTGCGGTAGCGGGCGTAACCGACGTGGGCAGCCGGCGCGTCGTTGGATGCCAGTGAGTTGGTGAGCACCCGCACACGAATACCGCGTTGCCGGAGGTCGGCAAACTGCTTCATCATGCGTTCACCGGGCACGAAGTAGGGCGAAACGATCAGCAGGTTGTTTTTGGCCTGAGACATCAGCTGAAGCAGGCCGTCCACCGTGGTGTCCTGCGATTCTTCGGTCGTGTCGGCGTCGGCGGCGATCTTGGAGGCCTTGTCCACCAGCAACACCGACGGCGCCCAGGTCCAGGTCAACAGCCGCAGGTCGGTCGAATCCGGCAATGCTGGCGGTGTGGTGGTGGCTCGTTCAGGCTTGGTAGGGGAGGGTATGGCGCCGTCACCAGCCTGGAGGGTAGCGGCCTGCGCCGTGCCTGCGGGAGAAGAAGGGTTTTCCGGGGCCGGCGGTTTGCGCTTGAGTGCGTCGATTTCCTTCTCGGTCATCAGCGACTGCACCGGGTAAGCCAGCGGGTTGTTCCAATACTGGTCAAAGCTGCGCGACAAGTCCTGCGCGATGCGGCCAGCCGCCAGCACGTCGATGTCCACAAAATTGGTGCCGGTGCTCTGGCCGAAGTAGGTTTCGCCCAGGTTGCGCCCGCCGGTGATCGCCACGGCGTTGTCTGCCACAAAAATCTTGTTGTGCATGCGCCGCTGCATGCGCGCGGTGTCCTTAAGGTTGCCCAGGATGCGGAACATCAGCGAGCCGCGGCCGCCCGGCAAGGGATTGAACAGGCGCAACTCGATGTTCTTCTCAAAAGCCAGCTTCAGCACCTGTGCGTTTTTGCCCGAGGTGTTGAAGTCGTCCAGCAGGATGCGGATCCGCACGCCGCGGCCGGCCGCATCGCGCAGCGCATCAAACATGCGTTCGGTGGTTTCGTCGGCAAAGATCGCGTAGTACTGGATATCCAGTGTCTTTTGCGCCGCCTTGATCAGGGTCATGCGGCTGGTGAAAGCCAGTTCTGCGTCGCCGACCAGCGCAAACCCCGAATCGTTTCGCGTGCCGGCTTTGGCCGCACGGGCTGCCACCAGGCTGCCCAGGCGCGTTTCGGCCGGGTTGGCCAGCGCGGTGGAAACCGGGCGGTCGACCTCGCTGGGCAGCGAGGCGCAACCCGTCACCCAGAGAGCGGCGAAAACGAGCGCCAGCCCCTGCAACGCGCGCCAGCCTGTGTGCGGGATCAAGCGGGTGCCGGAAAGGGTGCGGGAAGTGGGCTGCATGGTGCAGGCCACTTTAGCGTAAGGAGATGTATTTGGTGCCGCCGGTCCCTGCGTTCGCGCCTATTTTTCTTGTAGGCGCGAGGCTTGACTACGCTGACTGCGCCGGAAAGGCGCGAAGCCGGCGAGTCAAGACGACAGCGTTTCCCAACGCTGCAGCGCCGCCATCAGCTCTTCCTCGATTTTGCTGTTGCGCGCGTTGAGTTCCGCGGCGCGCTTGGCATTCGTGGTGTAGAGCGTTCCGTCATAGAGCTCCTGCTCGATGGCTTTTTGCTGCGACTCCAATTGCTGGATCAGCGCCGGCAGGCCGTCGAGCTCGCGCTGCTCTTTGTAGCTCAGCTTCTTTTTTGATAGCTGCTCGCGCTCGTCCTTATTGGGCTGCGGGCTTGTTTTGCTTGAAGTTTTGCCGCCGGCGGGGCTGCTGGCGGGCTTGTTGGCACCGGTGATCTGCGCTGCGCGTTTGGATTGCGTGATCCAGTCCGTCACGCCGCCTTCGTACTCACGCCAGAAGCCCGGGTTCTCGGGCGTACCTTCGTAAGCAATGGTGCTGGTGACCACGTTGTCGAGGAACCGCCGGTCGTGGCTGACCAGGAACACCGTGCCTTCGTAGTTTTGCAACAGGTCTTCCAGCAATTCGAGGGTGTCGATGTCCAGGTCGTTGGTCGGCTCGTCCAGCACCAGGACGTTGGCCGGGCGCGCAAACAGGCGCGCCAGCAGCAGGCGGTTGCGCTCGCCGCCTGACAGGGTGCGCACGGGCGAGTTCGCGCGCTGGGGCGAGAACAGGAAGTCTGTCAAATAGCTCTTGACGTGTTTCTTCTGGCCGTTGATTTCGACCCACTCGCTGCCGGGGCTGATGAAGTCCTCCAGCGTGGCGTCCAGGTCCAGGCTGTCGCGCATCTGGTCAAAGTACGCCACCTGCAGGTTGGCGCCCTGGCGGATCTTGCCGGGCGGCGTGGTCACATCGGGCTGCAGCTCACCCAGAATCAGCTTGAGCAGCGTGGTCTTGCCGGCGCCGTTGGGGCCGAGCAGGCCGACCTTGTCGCCACGTAGCAGCGTGCCGGTGAATTTGTTGACGATGAGCTTTTCGCTGCCCGGATGGCCGAAACTTTTGCTCACGTCGGTGAGCTCGGCAACGATCTTGCCGCTCTTCTCGCCGCTGGAGACGTCGAGGTTGACGCGGCCGACCGCATCGCGCCGGGCCGCACGGTTGTCGCGCAGGGCTTCGAGGCGTCCAATGCGGGCCACGCTGCGGGTGCGGCGCGCCTCCACGCCCTTGCGGATCCACACCTCTTCCTGCGCCAGCAGCTTGTCGGCCTTGGCGTTGATGACGGCTTCCTGCGCCATCTGTTCTTCTTTTTGCACCAGGTACTGGGCAAAGTTGCCAGGGTAGCTGTTCAGTTTGCCGCGGTCGAGTTCGACGATGACGGTGGCGACCTGGTCCAGGAAGGCCCGGTCATGGGTGATGGTGATGATGCTGCCGTTGAAATTGACAAGCAGGTCCTCCAGCCAGGCGATGGAATCGAGGTCCAAGTGGTTGGTCGGCTCGTCCAGCAGCAGCACGTCGGGTTTGGCGACCAGCGCCTGGGCCAGCGCCACGCGTTTTTTGGTGCCGCCCGAGAGCGAGCCGACGATGGCGTCCTTGTCCAGGTGCAAGCGGTGCAGGGTTTCCTCGACGCGCTGCTCCCAGGTCCAGCCGTCCAGCGCCTCGATTTCCGACTGCAGGGCGTCCAGGTCGGTGTTTTCGTCGGCCGCAAGATACTGCTCAACTACGTGCCTGGTACGCGCCAGTCCTGCGCTAGCAGCTATAAAAACCGTAGCATGCGGATCCAGGCTGGGCTCTTGCGGCACATAGGCGATGCGCAGGTTCTGCTGCAGCTGCAGCGTGCCGTCATCGGGTTTTTCGAGGCCGGCGAGAATTTTCAGCAGGGACGACTTGCCCGTGCCGTTGCGGCCGATCAGGCCGATGCGCTGGTTGGTTTCAAGGGAAAAATCTGCGTGGTCCAGCAGCGCGACGTGCCCAAAAGCGAGTTGGGCGTCCAGTAAGGTAATAAGTGCCATAAGGGGGCAGATTATCCGCCCCTGCCGCGACGCGGTTTCTATATGGGCTCTTGATCGGCCCTGCAGGCCCGCCTTGGCCACATGATGCCCCCTGAGTGCCATCCCTTAAATACAAGTTACTACGTGAGTGGCCGGTGTCGCATCTGCGCCCTATCGCTTGCCAAGCCTCGCCGATATAGTCGTCCGTTCCGGCGATTCGATCGCTGAAGGAGGGACCTTGGAACTGCAAATCAATGGCCGGGCCATTCAGGCCGACGCCGACCCCGGCATGCCCTTGCTCTGGCTGCTGCGCGACGTGCTGAACATGACGGGCACCAAGTTCGGATGCGGCGTGGCCGCGTGTGGCGCCTGCACGGTGCGGGTGGACGGCGAAGCGGTGCGGTCCTGCGTCGTCCCGGTGTCCGCCGTGGTGGGCAAGCGCATTCAGACCATTGAAGCGCTGGGTGCTCCGGACAAGCCTCACGCCCTGCAGGCCGCCTGGATTGCCGAGCAGGTGCCCCAATGCGGCTATTGCCAGTCGGGCATGTTGATGGCGGCCGCCGCCCTGCTCGACAAAATCCCCAAGCCGACAGATGCGGACATCGATGCCGCCATGACCAATATCTGCCGCTGCGGCACTTACCAGCGGATCCGGGTGGCCATCAAGCGCGCGGCCGGCATGGCGCCAGGCGTCCTGCAGAAGGCCCGGACATGAAAAGAAGAGCCTGGCTGCTCAGTGCAACCGGTGCGGCGGGCGCATTGCTGGTGGGCTGGAGCCTGTTGCCGGCGCGCTCCCGGCTGGGCAGCCCGGCCAAACCCTGGCCTGCGAGCATTCCCGAGCTTGATGGCGCGGTGTTCAATGGCTGGATCAAGATCCGGCCGGACGGCGGCGTGGTGCTGGCCATGCCGCGCAGCGAGATGGGCCAGGGCGTGCACACGGCGCTGGCCATGCTGGTGGCCGAAGAGCTTGATGTGCCGCTGCAGCGGGTGACCGTGGCGCAGGCGGGATCCGACGCCATTTACGGTAATGTCGCGATGCTGGTGGGCAGCCTGCCTTTTCATCCACTGGACGTCGATGACTTTGCCAAGGAAGGCGCCCCCAGGGTTCGCCCCACCCCGGTCAGGATCGGCGAGTGGATGACGGGCAAGGTTGCCCGTGAGCTCGGCATCAACGCGACAGGGGGCTCCTCAAGCCTGGCGGATGCCTGGGACGTGGTGCGGCTGGCCGCTGCCACGGCCCGGGCATCCCTGCTGGGGGCGGCCTCACTGGACTGGAAGCTTCCTGTGGACGAGCTCAGCGTCAGAAATGGCGTGATTTCGCACCCTTCAGGTCCCTCATCCCACTACGGTGAACTGGCGAAATTTGCCGCAGCGACTCCGCCGGGTGACGTGACACTCAAAAGCCGCGGGGACTGGAAACTGATAGGGCGGGGTGCCCAGCGCCTGGATTTACCTGCCAAGGTCAACGGCACGGCCGTTTTTGGCCTCGATGTCCGGTTGCCGGGCATGGTGTATGCGGCGATCCGGCTTTGTCCCATGCTGGGCGGTTCAGCGGGTGCGATCCAGGTCAATACGGCGCTGGCCTTGCCTGGCGTGGAGCGCCTGGTGCGGCTGCCGGCCTATGCGGGTTCTACTGCCGGCTTTGCCGTGGTGGGTAAAGCCTGGTGGCAGGCCCAGCAGGCGGCCTTGATGGTGCCGGTCGAATGGCAGCAGCGACCCGCTGGCGCGCTGGACACCCGCGCGATTGAACAATCGCTGGAAACCGCTCTGGCACGCGAAGAAGGCCATGTCTTTTATGAAAAAGGCGATGCCGGCAAGGCCGAGGCGTCCGCTGTGCGGAAAATCGAGGCACTTTATCGTGCGCCCTACCTGGCCCACGCCACGCTTGAGCCCATGAACTGCACCGCGCAAGTCATGGGCGGCAAGGTATGGCTCTGGGCGCCCACCCAGGTGCCGCAGATGGCTGTGGCCGTTGCCGCACGGGTGGCTGGGGTGGCTCAGGAAGATGTCCATGTCACTGTCACCTTGCTGGGCGGCGGCTTTGGCCGCCGGCTGGAGGTCGACTGTGTGGCGCAGGCGGTGCGCATTGCCGTGGAGTGTGGTGGCCGGCCTGTGCAACTGATCTGGTCGCGCGAAGAAGACACTACGCACGATTTTTACCGGCCCATGCAGGTAGCCAGGCTGAGGGCCTCCCTGGACGAAAAGGGCGACGTCAGCTGCCTGTCCATCAAGTCTGCCGGCGACGCCATTACGCCTAGATGGCTAGAACGCAACCTGCCGGCCCTGTCCGGGCCTTTCGATACCCCCGACAAGAGTGCGGCGGAAGGTTTGTTCGATCTGCCTTACGGCTTTGCCAGCCAGTCCATGTCGCATGTTGCCACGCGCTCGGGCGTACCTGTGGGCTACTGGCGTTCGGTGGGACATTCGCATAACGCGTTCTTTTCAGAAAGCTTCCTGGATGAGCTGGCCTGGGCGACTGGACGGGATCCTCTCGCTTTCCGGCGTTCTCTACTGGACGAAGCGCCCCGGCATCTGGCTGTGCTGGAACTGGCTGCACTCAAGGCTGGCTGGGGCAGTGCGCTGCCCGAGGGTCGGGCCCGCGGTATCGCCCTGCATGAATCATTTGGATCCATCGTGGCGCAGGTCGTGGAGGTGTCATTGCTCAATGGCATGCCGCGCGTTCACCGCGTGGTGTGTGCTGTGGATTGCGGTACGGTTGTGAACCCGGGCATCGTGGCACAGCAAATGGAGGGGAGCGTTATCTTTGCGCTGACCGCAGCGCTGTATGGCCGCATAGATATAGAAGAAGGTGTCGTGCGCCAGAAGAATTTCCCCCAGTACGCCATGGTGGGAATGGCGCAGGCGCCCGTTGTGCAGACTCATATTGTCCCCAGCGACAGGACACCTGGTGGCGCAGGCGAACCAGGTGTTCCGCCATTGGCGCCTGCATTGGGAAATGCCCTCTATGCATTGACAGGAAAGCGCTTGCGCTCGCTGCCTCTTATGGTGAACAACGCGTAAGTTGAGAAAGTTTTTTAAGCCGTGCTTGAAAAGCGCAAAACAACCGTGCTATAGTCGATGGCTGTGCTGAACACAGCGAACAAATTCTTCGGGATTTGCAGCTACCGCGAAAGCGAAAAGTTCAGTAGAAAAAAGATCTTGAAAAGTTGACCGGGACTCAAAAACCGGTATAGAATTCAAGGCTCTGCTGAAAACGAAAGTGCTGATCGCCAAACGGTCAGGCGGCAGAAAAAAGAGTCAAAAAAGTTTGACTGGTGATCAAAAACCGGTATATAATTTGAGGCTCTGCTGATCACAGCAAGACAAGCGAAATTCTCTGAATGGAGTTTGTCAAGCGAGAATGGCAAATAACCCTCGGGTTGACTGGGAATTAAAAACCGGTATATAATTCGAGGCTCAGCTGATTGCAGCGAGACGACAAAAGCAAGGTGCTAAATGCGCTGAGCAAGTAGTCAGGATCATTAAAAATTTACAGCCGATAAGTATGGGCGTTTGAAGGCGATTGCCAGGTTACTTGTAACCAGGTCTTCTGACCTTAAACGCTCATAGAGATAGAAAATGTGAAATCGTCAAGATTTCTCATCAATTCCGTTTTTATGAGTTTCTTCCCGCAGTCAAATGCGGGGAGTTGAAAATTATTGCAGTGATTAAACTATAGAGTTTGATCCTGGCTCAGATTGAACGCTGGCGGCATGCCTTACACATGCAAGTCGAACGGTAGAGTAGCAATACTCGAGAGTGGCGAACGGGTGAGTAATATATCGGAACGTGCCCAATCGTGGGGGATAACGTAGAGAAATTTACGCTAATACCGCATACGATCTAAGGATGAAAGCGGGGGATCGCAAGACCTCGCGCGATTGGAGCGGCTGATATCAGATTAGGTTGTTGGTGAGGTAAAAGCTCACCAAGCCGACGATCTGTAGCTGGTTTGAGAGAACGACCAGCCACACTGGGACTGAGACACGGCCCAGACTCCTACGGGAGGCAGCAGTGGGGAATTTTKGACAATGGGCGAAAGCCTGATCCAGCAATGCCGCGTGCAGGAAGAAGGCCTTCGGGTTGTAAACTGCTTTTGTACGGAACGAAACGGCTCTTTCTAATAAAGAGGGCTAATGACGGTACCGTAAGAATAAGCACCGGCTAACTACGTGCCAGCAGCCGCGGTAATACGTAGGGTGCGAGCGTTAATCGGAATTACTGGGCGTAAAGCGTGCGCAGGCGGTTATATAAGACAGTTGTGAAATCCCCGGGCTCAACCTGGGAATTGCATCTGTGACTGTATAGCTAGAGTACGGTAGAGGGGGATGGAATTCCGCGTGTAGCAGTGAAATGCGTAGATATGCGGAGGAACACCGATGGCGAAGGCAATCCCCTGGACCTGTACTGACGCTCATGCACGAAAGCGTGGGGAGCAAACAGGATTAGATACCCTGGTAGTCCACGCCCTAAACGATGTCAACTGGTTGTTGGGTGCATTAGTACTCAGTAACGAAGCTAACGCGTGAAGTTGACCGCCTGGGGAGTACGGYCGCAAGGTTGAAACTCAAAGGAATTGACGGGGRCCCGCACAAGCGGTGGAKSATGTGGTTTAATTCGATGCAACGCGAARAACCTTACCTACCTTTGACATGTACGGAATTCGCCAGAGATGGCTTAGTGCTCGAAAGAGAACCGTAACACAGGTGCTGCATGGCTGTCGTCAGCTCGTGTCGTGAGATGTTGGGTTAAGTCCCGCAACGAGCGCAACCCTTGTCATTAGTTGCTACATTTAGTTGGGCACTCTAATGAGACTGCCGGTGACAAACCGGAGGAAGGTGGGGATGACGTCAAGTCCTCATGGCCCTTATAGGTAGGGCTACACACGTCATACAATGGCTGGTACAGAGGGTTGCCAACCCGCGAGGGGGAGCTAATCCCATAAAACCAGTCGTAGTCCGGATCGTAGTCTGCAACTCGACTACGTGAAGTCGGAATCGCTAGTAATCGCGGATCAGAATGTCGCGGTGAATACGTTCCCGGGTCTTGTACACACCGCCCGTCACACCATGGGAGCGGGTTCTGCCAGAAGTAGTTAGCCTAACCGCAAGGAGGGCGATTACCACGGCAGGGTTCGTGACTGGGGTGAAGTCGTAACAAGGTAGCCGTATCGGAAGGTGCGGCTGGATCACCTCCTTTCTGGAAATATGCAATCAAATTCTTACGCCCATTCTTATCGGCTGTTGTCTTAAACAACAGCATTGGTCATCAATCTAATTGGTGCTACCTTCAGTTCTATTGCTGAATTTGAGGGTCTGTAGCTCAGCTGGTTAGAGCACCGTCTTGATAAGGCGGGGGTCGTTGGTTCGAGCCCAACCAGACCCACCAAATCAGGTTTGAATTCTGGGGGATTAGCTCAGCTGGGAGAGCACCTGCTTTGCAAGCAGGGGGTCGTCGGTTCGATCCCGTCATCCTCCACCACTTATCTAGCGTATTTGATTAATGCAAAGCATCTTCTTTGAGGATGCTTTGTGTTAATTGATTCATTTCAATTATTGGCTGTTCTTTAAAAATTCATAGAGTTAAATCAGCGTTGCTAGCGGAAACTGCACATTCGTAAAGGTTTAGTGCAGACCGTGCCGCTAGCAACAATTTAGAGATTTTTGATTGCGTCAAAATAAACTTTTAATTTCGGCTTAATGCAAATTAAATCGAATTGAAAGATACGGCATAACGCGTTTGGTGAAAGACCAAACATCATTCCTTGAAGATAGCTTGAGAAATCAAAGTTATAGGGTCAAGTGAATAAGAGCACATGGTGGATGCCTTGGCAATGATAGGCGACGAAAGACGTGATAGCCTGCGATAAGCTTCGGGGAGCTGGCAAATTAGCTTTGATCCGGAGATTTCTGAATGGGGAAACCCACCCTTCGGGGTATCGCATACTGAATACATAGGTATGCGAGGCGAACCGGGTGAACTGAAACATCTCAGTAGCTCGAGGAAAATACATCAACCGAGATTCCGAAAGTAGTGGCGAGCGAAATCGGAGAAGCCTGTTAGTGATAGCAAGACTCTTAGCAGAACAGCCTGGAAAGGTTGGCCATAGCGGGTGATAGCCCCGTATGTAAAAAGAGACTTGTGGTACTGAGCTAACGAAAAGTAGGGCGGGACACGAGAAATCCTGTCTGAATATGGGGGGACCATCCTCCAAGGCTAAATACTCATCATTGACCGATAGTGAACTAGTACCGTGAGGGAAAGGCGAAAAGAACCCCGGGAGGGGAGTGAAATAGATCCTGAAACCGTGTGCTTACAAAAAGTAGGAGCCTCGTAAGGGGTGACTGCGTACCTTTTGTATAATGGGTCAGCGACTTACATTCAGTGGCAAGGTTAACCGAATAGGGTAGCCGTAGAGAAATCGAGTCCGAATAGGGCGATCAGTCGCTGGGTGTAGACCCGAAACCAAGTGAGCTATCCATGGCCAGGATGAAGGTGCGGTAACACGCACTGGAGGTCCGAACCGACTAGTGTTGCAAAACTAGCGGATGAGCTGTGGATAGGGGTGAAAGGCTAAACAAACTTGGAAATAGCTGGTTCTCTCCGAAAACTATTTAGGTAGTGCCTCAAGTATTACCATCGGGGGTAGAGCACTGTTTTGGCTAGGGGGTCATGGCGACTTACCAAACCAATGCAAACTCCGAATACCGATGAGTACAGCTTGGGAGACAGAGCACCGGGTGCTAACGTCCGGACTCAAGAGGGAAACAACCCAGACCGCCAGCTAAGGTCCCTAAAATTGGCTAAGTGGGAAACGAAGTGGGAAGGCTATAACAGTCAGGATGTTGGCTTAGAAGCAGCCATCATTTAAAGAAAGCGTAATAGCTCACTGATCGAGTCGTCCTGCGCGGAAGATGTAACGGGGCTAAGCCAGTTACCGAAGCTGCGGATTTGCAATTTATTGCAAGTGGTAGGAGAGCGTTCTGTAAGCCTGTGAAGGTGGTGGTGTAAACCCTGCTGGAGGTATCAGAAGTGCGAATGCTGACATGAGTAGCGTTAAAGGGGGTGAAAAGCCCCCTCGCCGTAAGCGCAAGGTTTTCTACGCAACGTTCATCGGCGTAGAGTGAGTCGGCCCCTAAGGCGAGGCAGAGATGCGTAGCTGATGGGAAACAGGTCAATATTCCTGTACCGATGTGTAGTGCGATGTGGGGACGGAGAAGGTTAACTCAGCCAACTGTTGGATATGTTGGTTCAAGCCTGTAGTCGTGCCTGGTAGGTAAATCCGCCGGGCTTAGATGAGGGGTGATAACGAGTCTGCTTGCAGACGAAGTGAGTGATACCCTGCTTCCAGGAAAAGCCACTAAGCTTCAGCTACACACGACCGTACCGCAAACCGACACTGGTGCGCGAGATGAGTATTCTAAGGCGCTTGAGAGAACTCAGGAGAAGGAACTCGGCAAATTGACACCGTAACTTCGGAAGAAGGTGTGCCTTTAGTAGGTGAACCATTTACTTGGGGAGCCCAATGAGGCTGCAAAAAATCGGTGGCTGCAACTGTTTATTAAAAACACAGCACTCTGCTAAGACGAAAGTCGACGTATAGGGTGTGACGCCTGCCCGGTGCTGGAAGATTAAATGATGGGGTGCAAGCTCTTGATTGAAGTCCCAGTAAACGGCGGCCGTAACTATAACGGTCCTAAGGTAGCGAAATTCCTTGTCGGGTAAGTTCCGACCTGCACGAATGGCGTAATGATGGCCACACTGTCTCCTCCTGAGACTCAGCGAAGTTGAAATGTTTGTGATGATGCAATCTCCCCGCGGAAAGACGGAAAGACCCCATGAACCTTTACTGTAGCTTTGTATTGGACTTTGAACAGATCTGTGTAGGATAGGTGGGAGGCTTTGAAGTGTGGTCGCTAGATCGCATGGAGCCAACGTTGAAATACCACCCTGGTGTGTTTGAGGTTCTAACCTAGGTCCATTATCTGGATCGGGGACAGTGCATGGTAGGCAGTTTGACTGGGGCGGTCTCCTCCCAAAGTGTAACGGAGGAGTTCGAAGGTACGCTAGTTACGGTCGGACATCGTGATAATAGTGCAATGGCATAAGCGTGCTTAACTGCGAGACTGACAAGTCGAGCAGATGCGAAAGCAGGACATAGTGATCCGGTGGTTCTGTATGGAAGGGCCATCGCTCAACGGATAAAAGGTACTCTGGGGATAACAGGCTGATACCGCCCAAGAGTTCATATCGACGGCGGTGTTTGGCACCTCGATGTCGGCTCATCTCATCCTGGGGCTGTAGCCGGTCCCAAGGGTATGGCTGTTCGCCATTTAAAGAGGTACGTGAGCTGGGTTTAAAACGTCGTGAGACAGTTTGGTCCCTATCTTCCGTGGGCGCTGCAGATTTGAGGAAGCCTGCTCCTAGTACGAGAGGACCGGAGTGGACGAACCTCTGGTGTATCGGTTGTCACGCCAGTGGCATTGCCGAGTAGCTAAGTTCGGAAGAGATAACCGCTGAAAGCATCTAAGCGGGAAACTCGTTTCAAGATTAGATCTGCCGGGGCCTTGAGCCCCCTAAAGAGTCGTTCAAGACCAGGACGTTGATAGGTCAGGTGTGGAAGCGCAGTAATGCGTTAAGCTAACTGATACTAATTGCTCGTGCGGCTTGACCCTATAACTTTGATTAATTCGAAGTTGTTATGCCAAGTTGACGCATTCAAAAAGCACGGCTCAGCAGCTGTGCGAATCTAAATACAAGCTGATTTACTCTATGAATTCGATGGATTGTTCTTTGGACAATCTGTCAACAAGTTATGCCTGATGACCATAGCAAGTTGGTACCACTCCTTCCCATCCCGAACAGGACAGTGAAACGACTTAGCGCCGATGATAGTGCGGATTCCCGTGTGAAAGTAGGACATCGTCAGGCTCTTACAGCAAGGAACGCCCGGTTGATTTTTGATCAACCGGGCGTTTTCTTTTGTGCGTCTGGTTATTGACCAAGCTGCAAAATCTAAAAAACCCATATGAATTCATGTGGGTTTTTTGCATTTGCGCCAAGTGCTTAAACCGGGCGCGCCAAGCTCGCCAGAGGAGAAAGCGGCTTTGGAGAAATAGCAAGGTGTCAAAAGTGGCTGGCTCGCAGTGATTCAGGTATTCACGATATGCGTACCGTCTCTGTTGGCCACGCCGGCGGTCACCAGGTCGTTGCTCAATTGCTCAATCCACGAGCGGGCAGGAGTGTCCGCGAAAAATTTGGCTTTGATCTGCATGAAATAAGGTGTTTCCAAGGCCCATTTTGCAAAGTCGTCGAAATCCTGGCGTTGAATTTCGAGTAATTTGAACTTCAGCAGAACCTTGGCAGCATGATGCGCATGCTTGGGCGGATTACCGACAAATGAATTCAACCGCTGACGTGCTCGCGCTAGCGTTTCGGGCGTATACGCAAAGACACGGCCGTGTCCTGGAATGACAGTTTTGGGGTTCAACTGCTCAATTACGTCCAAGGTCGCGGCGACCTCCGTGAATGCATTGGTACCTTCCAGCTCGGGAAACACCACGCCGAAGCCGTTTTCCCACAAAGCATCGGCTGAAATAAGTACACGACTATAGGGGTGGAAAAAAATCAGCGAATGCGGGTCATGCCCAGGCGCCGCATGAATCTGCCACATCTCGGACCCGAACCGCATGGAACCTCCTGGCTTCATCGCATCAGTGAAGGTGAACCGTGGGCACAGCTGACCGGTCGGAAAATAAGTCAGCGCCACAGGATCCCAGTCTGATACTTGTTGCGCATGGCCAGGAGGAATAAGGGTATGCAAATCGGGGTAACGCGCCTGCAAAGCAGCATTGCCGCCGCAGTGATCGCTGTGCAGGTGCGTGTTGACGAGAATATCGAGAGGGCGGGACCCAAGGACGGACTCGATCAACGACAGCGTTTGCGGTGCGTGCGTGCAATAACCACTGTCAACCAGCAAGGTTTTTTCACCGCCGGTGAAAAGAATATTGTTTGCAGAGAGCCAGCCGCGCTCAAAAACCTGCATCCCTGGGGGTAAATCAGGCTTGGCCATCAGAAGCTACCCAGCCCTGCAGCGCTTCAGGCCGCCGTTCGCAGTTCACGCCTGAGGATTTTTCCAACGTTGGTTTTGGGCAAGTCATCGCGAAATTCAATGTATTTGGGTCGTTTGTACCCAGTAAGGTGCTGTTTGCAATAGGCGCTCACGTCGTCTTCGGTCAGTGTAGGGTCATTTTTCACCACAAAAACCTTGATAGCTTCACCCTGCTTTTCGTCGGCAATGCCGATGGCCGCGCACTCAACAACACCGGGGCACAGGGAAATGACGTTCTCAAGTTCATTGGGGAACACATTGAATCCCGAAACAATGATCATGTCCTTCTTGCGATCGATGATTTTGGTGTAGCCGCGCTCGTCCATGATGCCAATATCACCGGTGCGCATGAAGCCATCGGAGGTGAACGCCTTTTTGTTCTCTTCGGGCTGCTGGTAATAGCCCGTCATGACTTGCGGACCCTTGATACAGATCTCGCCGGATTCACCAAGTGCGAGCGACAGGCCCTCGTCATCCTTGATGGCGATTTCGATGCTGGGCAACGGCAGTCCGATGGTGCCGGTGAACTCCTTGTTCGTCACCGGATTGTTGGTACCGATGGCGCAAGTCTCGCTCATGCCCCAACCTTCAATCATGGGGCAACCTGTGACCTGTAACCAGTGTTTCGCCGTACCTTCGGACGCGGCCATGCCGCCCGCTTGCGAAACGCAAAGGGCCGAGAAATCCACCGTCTTGAACTGAGGGTGCTGAAGCAGCGCGTTAAAAAGCGTATTGACTGCCGGCAACATATGAAACGGACGCTTTTTGAGCACTTCAATGAATTTACCGAAGTCGCGCGGATTGGGAATGAGTGTCAGATGAGCTCCCCAACGAATCGAGAGCAGGCATAGCGTGAGCGCGAAGATGTGATACAGCGGCAAAGCGGCGATATTGTTTGTCTTGCTGACATCGCCTATCCGCTTTAGAGCCGGCGTGAACCATTCTTCGGCCTGAAGAATGGCCGCAACGATATTGCGATGCGTGAGTACGGCGCCTTTTGACAATCCGGTTGTGCCGCCGGTGTATTGCAAAAAGGCAATTGAATCCAGTGTGGTCTGCGCAGGCCTGAGGGGCAGGCGGCTACCTTCGGTAATTGCGCGATTGAAGGCTGTCACGGTGCGCCCGTTTGCAAGCGGCAATTTGTAGGCAGGCACCAGCTTGGCCAGATGGCGGACTGCGAAGGTGATCCATTGGCCATACCAGAAGCCCAGCAAATCACCCATGGACGCCATGACGACATTCTTCACCGGTGTGCGCTCAATCACTTCGGCCAGTGTGGCCGCGAAGTTCTCCAGAATGACGATGGTAGTGGCTCCGGAGTCGCGTAACTGGTGCTCCAGTTCTCGGGCGGTGTACAGCGGGTTGACGTTGACGCAGGTATAGCCTGCCCGCAGGATGGCCGCCATGGTGACTGCAAACTGCGGAACATTGGGCAGCATGATTGCCACCCGATCCCCGCTCTGAAGACCCAGGCCCTGCAGCCAGGCACCCAAAGCCGACGACAGCTCATCGAGCTGTCCGTACGTCATCCAGCGATCCATGCAAACCGAAAATGGCTTGGCCGCATTCTTCTTGAACGAGTCTTCCAGCAGATGATTCAACGAGCGGAACTGCTCGGTGTCGATCTCGTATGAGACGCCTGCGGGATAACTTTTGAGCCAATGCTTGTTCATACACACTCCTTGCGGCCCATTGTGAAAGCCGCGCCGTGGAATCCGTATGGGGCTTGTCCTAATGCCGGCGTGGCATTACGGTCCGGCAGCCAGCAAATGGCTCAATCTGGTCTCGCAGGTGACAGCATCGTCCGCGAACAGGGTATGAATCCAGGCCGTCTCGCGGTCCTTGATCAAGCGAAGGAACTCGTCGGCCCCACGCATATTGGCAAAGGCATCAAAGCCGGTTTCCAGAAAGTGCTGCAGGGAGTTCAACCCCGCTGCGGCGGCCGGCCCCCTCATCATCTTGAGCAGCGTACGAAGGCCGAACGTCCGCGTCAGGCGATTGAGTTCGTCCCCAAGGTGCAGGACAACTTCAAGTTGCCGGGTGCGTGCGGCTACATCCCCGACCCGCCGCCAACACCGGATGTATCTCCCGCAGTCGCCGCTTTCCGGGATGGCCGCAGTGTCCGCCAGCCATTCCCGCGCCATCAGGTCGTCAAGTTTTTCCGTCAACGCGTGCACTTCCGCCAGCGCAGCAGCCGTGCTGACAACAGGTTGCGGGAAAAGTTTGGCGATGGTGCTCGCGATACGCGCAAACTGCTGGTCGCGTTCGGCATAGTCTTTGTCGCTGTACAGCTCCTGCAGGAAGAAGGTGGCCGCAATTTTGTACCGCGGGCTGTGCAGCAGGTCCAAGTAAGTGGCCTGAAACCGGCGCGCCTGAAAGCGCTTGACCTCCGCACTGGCCCTGGCCAGCGGCGGGTCTGCCGCGTGCTGCTGCCGAAGCTGCGCAACGGTCTGCAGTGCGTGATGAATTTGTTGTGCGGATGCGTCCATACAAACCCGGAGTTTATCTAGGTACGGCCCCCTATAGAAACCTAAATGCGCATGAGAAACTTCCCGGATGCAAAGAAGAACGCTTCTCAAGCTCGGTGCCGCGTCGGCGGCCGTGCTGGTTGTCGCCGGCGGCGCTGCTGCTTTGCTGCAGCCTGGCCTGACCGGGGGAGTCTTGACTCACTCGGGGAGTGAGATTTTTTCCGCCGTGGGCCGCGCCGTTCTGGATACGACGCTGCCTGCAGACGCCGGCCCACGCGAGATTGCGTTGCAGGGCTTGCTCAGCCGGATCGACATCCTGGTTCAATCCCTTCCGCCTTATGCGCAGGCGGAGTTGTCCCAACTGCTGGCGTTGCTGGCCAGTGCTGCCGGCCGGCATGCGCTGGCCCGTTTGAGCCGGCCTTGGCCCGAAGCCTCTGTTGCAGAAATCCAGCAGGCGCTTCAGGATATGCGCCTGTCAAGCCTTACGCTGCGCCAACAGGCGTACGCCGCCCTGCACGACATCACGGCCGGCGCCTATTTTTCCGAGCCGTCCAGCTGGCCAATGTTGGGCTATCCCGGCCCCGTCAAAATCTGAAGACACCGAAAGCAGCATGAGTCAATTGAAAGATCCGATCCGCGAAGGTATTGCGCGCGGCTGGAAAGTCATGGGCGGTGCGCTCGGCCCGGTGCCTGAAAAAATCACCTGTGACGTCGCCATCATCGGCAGCGGAGCCGGCGCTGGAATCACGGCCGAGCTGCTGGCCAAGGCCGGCTTGCAGGTGGTGATCGTTGAAGAAGGCCCGCTTAAAAGCAGCTCGGATTTCAACCAGAAAGAGTCGGAAGCTTATCCTTCGCTCTACCAGGAAAGCGCCGCCCGCAAAACGGAGGACAAAGCCATCAACATCCTGCAGGGGCGCTGCGTGGGTGGCTCCACCACGGTGAACTGGACCAGCTCTTTCCGCACACCCGCTTCCACGCTTCAATTCTGGCAGGACAGGTTTGGCCTGGGTGACTACACCGTGGAAGCGCTCGCACCCTATTTCGCCCAGGCGGAGCAGCGACTGAACATCACGCCCTGGCTGGTGCCGCCGAACGAGAACAACGACTTGTTGCGCAGAGGCGCGGCCAAACTGGGCATTCCCGCTTCGGCCATCTCCCGCAACGTCAAGGGTTGCTGGAACCTGGGCTCGTGCGGATTGGGTTGCCCCACCAATGCCAAGCAGTCCATGCTGGTCACCACCATTCCTGCCGCGCTCGACCGTGGAGCGCAACTGCTCACCGAAACCCGCGCAGAAAGCCTTGAGCTGGCCAATGGCAGGGTCACCTCGCTGATATGCCGGGGTGTAGAGCCAAATGGGGCTCCAGCCCAATCAAGACGGGCGCAACCAGCTATCAAAATAAGAGCAAAACACTATGTGCTGGCCGGCGGTGCCATCAACTCGCCGGCCGTCCTGCTACGCTCCCAGGCCCCCGACCCGCACGGCGTGCTGGGCGCCCGGACATTCCTGCACCCGGTCGTGATGTCCTCCAGTGTGTTTGACCAGAAGGTGGAGGCCTGGAACGGTGCGCCGCAAACCATCTACTCTGACCATTTCCTGGAAACCCAGGCGATTGACGGACCGATTGGCTACAAGCTGGAAGCCCCACCTCTGCACCCGATCATCTTTGCGTCGACAGTCCCGGGCTTTGGCCAGGGTCAGCACGACCTGCTCAAATCCTTCCCCTACAACCACACGCTGCTGGCTTTGCTGCGTGACGGCTTTCATGACGAGTCGCCAGGCGGTCAGGTGAAGCTGCGCAGTGACAACTCCGCTGTGCTGGACTATCCGCTGACGGACTACGTTATGGAGGGCGGGCGCAGGGCTCTGCTGTCAATGATGGAAATCCAGTTTGCAGCGGGCGCCAAACAGGTTTTGCCGCTGCACGAAATGGCCAGGCCTTATACCTCCTGGGCCGAGGCGCGTGATGCGGTCAGTGCCTTGCCCATGAAACCGATGCTCACGCGGGTGGTGAGCGCCCATGTCATGGGCGGCTGCAGCCTTGCGGGCGCTGAACGGCAGGGCGTTACCCGGCCCGACGGCGTGCACTGGCAACTCGAAAATCTCTCGATTCACGACGGCTCGCTTTTCCCCACCAGCATTGGCGCCAACCCGCAACTGTCCATCTACGGCGCCGTGAATCGCCTGGCGCAAGGTCTCGCCAAAAAACTGTCGGGCAAGGATGTCACACTGGCCTGAGATACTGCGGGTTTGATCTCGCGCCGATTCATTCATGCTGGCTCAACTGCAAAGATTCATCACCCTGACCTTGGTCGCCGCGGCTTTCGGCTGGCTGTTCTGGTTCCGCAGCGGCTCTCCCGCGTTGGCCGTCACCGGCTTTCTGCTGATTGCCATGGGGTACACCGGTTTCCTCGCGCTTGAGTTTTTACTCCTTCGGTACATCAACAAGGCAGATCCAGCACCCCAGCCCACCTGGACAGAACTTCTGCGCGCATGGCTGGGTGAGACATTGACGGCTCCCCGCGTGTTCTGTTGGCGACAGCCCTTTCGCTCCAATGCGGTCCCGGACAGGATCCTGCCCGCCGAGACAGCCCAAGGTCGCCGCGGCGTGGTGTTTGTGCATGGGTTTTTCTGCAATCGTGGCCTGTGGACCCCCTGGCTCAAGCGGGTTCGAGGCAGCGGGCGCGCCTTTGTCGCTGTCAACCTCGAGCCCCTGTTCGGTTCCATAGACGACTACGCCCCCCAAATTGACGACGCAGTGGTGCAGGTCACCCTGGCCACCGGCCTTGCCCCCTTGCTGGTATGCCACAGCATGGGCGGGTTGGCCGCCAGGGCCTGGCTCAAGCGCATGAAGGCCGAAGCCCGGGTGCATCATGTCGTCACCATCGGCACACCGCACCGCGGAACCTGGCTGGCCCGCTTTGGGCATGGCCACAATGGTCGCCAGATGCGCTTGTTGTCCGATTGGCAGGCCCAGCTGGACCATGAGATGCCGGCCCACCGGCATACGCTGTTTACCTGCTGGTACTCCAACTGCGACAACATCGTGTTTCCGACCTCCACGGCCACCTTGCCCGGTGCCGACAATCGTCTGGTTCGCGGCGCGGCCCATGTGCAGATGGCTTTTTTGCCGGTCGTCATGAACGCTACACTGGCCATGCTGGACAGTGATCCGGCTTGACCCGGCGTAATCGGCGCTTGCCGTCAGCCCTTAAGCCTTCCCGGCTGGCACCGGGACTGTCGATGTGAATTTCTCACAAAAATGATCCGGCATATTCACTATCTACATTGAGCCGGGCTTTTTATGCTCATCTATTTGTAGGATGGAGCAAGCCCTTGACACTCTATGCAATGCCAAACACCAGCCTGTTAGAGGCTGGCCGACCGTTGCCGCCTCTGCGGGAACCCGAGTCAGATTCCACGCCTGCGCTGCTGGCCTTGCTGGTCGATGAGCTGGCGCACGGAGTGTTCGTTGTCAGCGCCCAAGGGCGGATTCTGCACGCGAATCAAATCGCGCGACGCGAACTTGAGCGTTCCGTTGTTCTGGGGGTGGATAGGGGAGAGTTGAAGGTCATCATGCAGGCAGATGCCAAGGCCTTCCAGATTGCCATGGGTAAAGCGGTGGCCGGAAAACGCAGCCTGATCAGGCTGGTGGCCGACGGCGTGGACTTTACCCTGGCCGTAGTGCCATTGCATCGCCACGCGGGCATCCCCTGTGAGCGCATTGCCCTCTTTTTGTCACGCGTGGGCGTGAGCGAGTCGGGTGTTTTTGGCTCCTTTGCCCGCAGTCACGGGCTCACGCATACGGAGGAGCAGGTGCTGGTTTTCTTGTGTCGCTGCCTGAGCACGCCGGAAATCGCCCTCCAGATGAAGGTTGCGGTTTCCACTGTGCGCAGTCATGTGCGCAGCCTTTGCGCCAAGACCGCCTCCAGCGGCGTTCGTGAACTGGTCAATCGTGTGGCCATTTTGCCGCCCATTGCACCCCTGCCGCTCGGACAAATCCACTGATAGTTGCCCCGTACGTCCCGGCGACGTGCTAGATTACGGGTGATCATGAGTTCACCAACACCTTCCGATGAGGGGCTGTATGCCCATTTGATTCCCGAATTGCGCACGCTCGCCCTGCGAGGCCTGGTGCGAACTTACCCGAAAAAAGCCGTGGTGATCAATGAAGGGGAAATCGGCGACAACCTGTTTGTTCTGCTCAAGGGGAGTGTCAAGGTGTTCGCCATGGACGAAAGTGGCCGGGAAATTACCTACGGCAGGATTCATTCGGGTGACTATTTTGGGGAAATGTCGCTGGATGGCGGACCCCGGTCGGCCTCGGTCATTACCCTTGAACCTTGCACCTGTGCAGTGCTCAGCCGTACAGATGTGAGCGAACACTTGGGTGATGAGCCAGGATTCGCGATCAATCTCGTGGTTCAGGTGATTCGCAGGGCACGTGCCGCTACAGAAGCGGCGCGCAACATGGCACTGCTCGATGTTTATGGGCGTTTGATTGCCGTGCTGGAAGAGCCCAATGACGTACAGACCGGTGATTCCGCCACCGGGGTAACGCTGGAATCCATCACCCACCAGGAAATCGCCAGCCGGGTGGGCGCGTCTCGCGAAATGGTCAGCCGCCTGCTCAAGGATCTGGAAAAGGGCGGCTACATCGAGATGGGCACCAAGCGCATCACGCTGCTCAAGAAACTGCCCAACCGCTGGTAAACACGGGGCACGCTCAGGTTCTTAAGCATCTTCATGTTTCGTGCGTTTGCGAGTGCTGGCAGCGTAGCGCCCCGTCTCTGGTGCTTCATCGCGCACCTGAACACGAATGGTGTTGCGGTAGCCGATCCAGTCTTCTTCAGTCATATCAGATACGGCATCTGACGTAGACCCCAAGCCATTGACTTCGTTCGCTTGGTGCGCTTCCTCGCCATAGGTTGCTCGCAACATGGGCTGAACTTGGAACAGTGGGGTGTGCTTCGGAATGCGAATGGGTACGTCCGTCGAGATGAGCTGAATGTTTACAAACAATTGGACAGGTTTGAACTGGTCAACTTCTATTAACCCTTCGTAGCAACTGTACAGTTGGCTGCCTGGCAGGTTAACTGGGGGTCGAATCAGTGCGCTCCAACCGGGCTTAGCGCTGCACAACAGGCCAGACCAGATTTGCACCATACCTTTCATCGGCAAGAGCCGCAGATAAGGCGGGGCTAGGCCCATCAGCGCAGCCGGGGCTTTGGAATCCCACAGCTCTGTAAGACCCGGGAGATGCATCTCATCGAATGGGAGCCAATCCCGCTCAACCCAGACAAACACATCTGCTCCGTTCCATTTCAACAAAATGTCTTCTGGTGGAAACACATACCAACCAAATGCAGAGGCCGTGCGCATGGGCTCACAGTGTCGGAACGCCATGGTTGGCATCGTTCCCAACGCTGCTTTATCCGCGCGAAGCGGCGATATCGCTCCCGGGTACATACGGTAAAAACTAAGCGTGGGTTGTTCTTGAGGCGTCATCCGTTGGTACTAAAAAAAGGGGCGCCACACCGGACTGTTAACCGGTGTGGTGAGTGCAATTATTTGCGCAGGTGCCGCGAAATCGCAGGGGCGTACCCACCGTCGCCAGTCTCGATACGTTGCGCTGACGCGGTCGCGAGTTTTCGCAAGTGCGCGTTGACGGCAGGAGCGAACCCACCATCGCCAGTCTCGATACGTTGCTGGCGGCCTGCGCCTAGTCGCTGCAAGTGGGTTTGAGTTCCTGACGTGCGAACTGTTAGAGGTACCAATGAACTTTGCGTTTTGTGCATCTATCTCTCCAAAGAAGTATCCAACCGGATAGTTGGTCGTCGAAGCGTAGCAGATATGGTGCGAGATGGCCAAGGTGATTTAGGGCGAATTCCCAGGCGTTGCGGGCGCGGTCTCGCTCAGATACACTCGCGCAATTCGCCACCATTTACGCTGGGCACCTCGTGCGCCAATGATTTTTTGCCATGACAGCGCCCCAGCAAACATCGTCTGATTACGGCACAGTGGATACGAGGCCAGCGTTGACTTATGCCGTCATGTTGGTGCCCATTTTGCTGCTGTCCACCGCGCCCGCAGTGACGCGCCTGACGGTAACCACCACCCTAACTCCTTACGATCTGGTCTTTTTGCGTTGCGTGATTGGAGGCTTGATCTGGGTGCCCTATCTGTGGTTTCAATGGGCTGACATTCCGCGACAGCTGCTAAAGGTTGGTTTTGCCTTGGCGCTTCTGCGGGGATTGGGTGGCCACATCACCTCCATTGTTGGTCTGCAATATGCGCCTGCCAGCCACTTGTCGGCATTGGGCCCCGGCGTAATGCCGATATGGGTAGCACTATGGGGCTGGCTGTTTTACCGAAATCAGCTTACGCGGGTGCAGTCGATAGGGCTGGGGTTCATCTTTGGCGGAGTAGCGGTGTTACTGGTCAGCGCGAGCAACGCGGTATTTAACCCTAAAGCCCTGGTTGGAGATTTTTTCTTTCTGTGTGGCTCGGCACTTGGGGCGATTTACCTGGTGTACATCAGCAAGCACAAACTTTCACCGATGCAGTGTGTTGCGCTTATCAGTTTCTATTCGGCTGTGGTTGCGCTCCCCTATTTTTTGTTTGCTCACACGGCTGAATTGAAAATTTTCGTCGCCCCGGTCAAAGAGCTTGTGCTGCAAACTATTTATCAAGGCATCATCGTCGGCGGAGCCATGATGGCCATAAATGCCTATGTGATGGTCCGCGTTGGTAGCCAACGCTTCACCATCATGTGCGCAAGCGTGCCCGCGCTTGGGCTGGTATTTGGCCGAATGATTGCGGGCGATAGCATCACCTTACTAGAGACGGCAGCGGTCGCGCTGATTACGGCCGGAGTCCTCTATGGCGCACAGACCAAGGCACGCCGACTTGGCACGATCCAGGTCCCGAGCTGATAGGCGTTGATGGCACTCACCCGCTGGCAAGTGGCCCAGTGGCTCTATAACGCGTTAAATATCTTTCGGGTCTCCTGAGGCGCCGCGTCGCTGGTACCTATAGTGCGCACCACTGCGCTGCTGCGTGTGCCGGCACCACGAACACCGATCAATGCCGGGTTTTCGTCACTAAACCCCACAGCATCCGGCACTTTCACAACGCCAGGGCGCTGTGGACGGCCCGCATCGGGATCCGGCTTGCGCGGTGAATAGCGCGCCCAGCTTGAATTCGTCACACGCAACCCTCCCACAGAGACGGTGTGTTTTCCGGTCGACAGGCTGTTGAAAATGCCGCTTCGGCGAATCGGCGTTGGATTGTCCGGGTGGTCCACAAACGAACCGGGATTGCCGCTTGTGTCGTAGTCCCGATCTTCAAAGTAAGACTGCCGTGCCCCCGTGTGCTGCCCGATGGCAACATCGTCACGCTCGATGTAGGCATCGAATGTGACACTTCCCGCTTCGGTGTTCGTGATCTTCACTTCCCAAACACCACTGGGTGCGGTCGCCGTTGATGCTTCGAAGCTGAAGTTGGGCGCAATCGCAACCAGCGCGCAGGTCCCATGGGCACCTGTTGCCACGGATCTTGGGTAAATCAGCGCGCAAAGCGGATGCGTTCCGCCATCGGTCCACATGCCTGATTTGCCCCAAGCCAGGGGCGGCAGGGCCGGTCGGCCTGGTGGCGTGATCTCCACGGTGACGCCATGTGCGCCTTGCGGCAGCCAGATTTCCAGAAAACTCTGGGTCGAATCATCAGGTTGCGCCTGCCAGTTCAGCGTAACGTGCTTCCCTTTTGATAGCGTTGCGTTGGCGTGGGTCCGGCTTTGATAGCTATTGCCCGCTGCCACGATGACCTGCAGTTTGCCTTTTTTGAGCTCGATCAACTGGTCCATCGCGGCCTCCAGCACCGAACTGCCGTCATGAGGCCCTGCCAGCGTACCCCAGCTCAGGTTGACTGCGATTTTGGTGCTGTGGGCACAGCGTGAAAGGATGTACATCAGGCCGTCCATGACGCTGACATTCATGGAGCCGCCGGACGTGTCAATCACGTTTGACCAGTCGAGCTGAACCGTCACGTTGTCATGCCGGCTGGCGTCGTCGTTGGCCAACGCCCAGCTGGGCGGAGCATCTGGATGGGGCGGAGCGCCTGCAAACTGTGCCAGCAAGGTACGAGGCCCGCAAGCCAGGTCCATCACGTGCGTGCCGTGGTTAACGTTCTTTTGCAGGTCACGCAGCTTGAAATGTGTGTACACCGCGCCTTCATCCACCATGCCGTTGTACGTGCGCTGTTGCATTGCATGGTTGATGTCGGCAGCCGTGAGCTCGTGCCCGTAACCCATGGACCCGGGAGCGTTGCCGACTCCCCCACGGTCCTGGCGCCAGAAGTAGGCGGTGCGAGACTTTCCATTGCGTAAAAAATTGGCGTTGGCGAAGGCCAGACCGCCATCGATCAGGCCAATGACCTTACCCGTCAGCAAGGGCGGTGTTGTACCGCCGTGGGTTACCGGCGGTACAACTTCCTCTATGTGGTGACCTACGGGCAGGCCCAGTTCGAACCGCCGAACCAGCGCGTGGAGGTTCCCGCCCGGACGAATATGCTTGAAGAAGACCGGCCTGACGTGGGCGGTGCAAAAACGCAAGCCCGTGGGCGCGGCCGGCGATGTGTAAACCGGCGGTGCCTTTAACCACGCCGGAGAAGCGGCCGCCAGCAACTGGGAGATGCTGGTGCCTGCGGTGAGCTCAATCAACACAGGCAACCATTTGGGCGGCTTCTTCAGGCCGTAGCCAGCAAAGTTGTCAGCCTCTGCCCAGATCAGGTAGGGATCAAAGCCGGTGGTTGCACCTGGCTTGGCCCAGTCAATGCCGGAGAAGCTGCCTTTGGGTAGAGGTGTCCAGGTCATGGTCGTGCTTACTTAAGGGGTTGGCATTCTTTGGACGCCTTGTCCCACATAAATGCAAGGAGCGGAGACGCCGCCACCGTTGCCGCATTGGGCAGCAGCTGGTAGTAGCCGCTCTTGTTGTCCGACATGGAAACCCGCAGATCAAAGTCAATGACATGCCCTTTGGCGTCATGAAATTTTCGGCCATCAAATCCGCGCTCGTGGAGTTTTGCACCCTTGCAGCGCGCCACGAAAAATTCGCCTAAAGCTGTGCCCAAAAGCCTTCCAACGGCACTGTCTACCGGGTAATGCAAGCCCGCTACGGTGCGGTTTACCGCGATCCTGGCTGCAAGCCGCTGCAGCTGCTCCTGGTACTTGGAGCCCTGGGGAAGCAGGGCTTGCAAGAGGGTCGCGGTCAGGAATGCTTCCGTCGAATGGCCGCTGGGCCAGCTCGCGTGCCCCGGTGTGGGAATCATGGACTGGATTTGCGGTGACAACGTGTCCGGGCGAGGGCAGGCAAAAGCATGCTTGAAGCGCATCTCGACATGGATGGCCAGCGACATGGCCAGATCGATCAGCTCAAGCGTGTATTTGTGGCGGTGTGCCTGCAGGCCGAGGATGGACGCCCAGAACGCCAATCCACCGGGTACCTGCGCCTGGATTTCGGTATTACGGTCTTCACGCAAGTCGGCATAGAGCGCTACCAGCCCCAACTGCTGGGTGAACACCTTGTGCGTGGGCCGTTTGAGCTTTGCCAGGGCCACGTCCTTGAAAGGTTTTTTGTCCAGATTGACAAAGCCCAGCGTGACTTGATCGTTGCTTTGGGTGACGTCGAAACGCAAGCCGGCAAGCAGCTCCAGTTCACACACCTGCAGACGAGGGCCGACAGCCCATTGCGCCAACCGCGACGGCTCATCCAGCGGAACGGGCATTTTGAAAGTGAGGGGGATAGGGTCAAAAGGCCCCACCAGCGCCGCACGGCTTGTGGTCAAGGCATTTGCCAGTTGGGTGTCGCTCACTGTGCCAGTTCCACCACTGGTTCCACCGCTGGTCCCGCCACTAGTCCCGCCGCTAGTTCCACCACTGGTTCCGCCGCTAGTTCCACCGCTTAGTACAGACATGATTTCATCCCTCTTGTGATTGGTAAATTAATTTTCCGAAATTCCCATTTGCCGCAATACCTTTGCGAAGCGCAGCCGGGAAACACTTGTCGCACTGCCCATCCCCAAATAGCTTGAGACAGTAAGCCCGGGGTTTTCTTGAAGTAGCCAGGCCAAGGTTTGTTTTGCATCTTCCAGGCGGCCGCTCTCCGCTTGTGCGTTAAGTAATACGCGAATGGTTGGCTGGTGGTGCCGGTTCAGGCGAAGGGACCGACGGGCCGCCTCAATGGATGAGTCATAGTCGCAGTTGATGAGATGAGCCGCAGCCAGAATCATTTCAAAGTAGTACTGCAAAGGATCCAGGGGTGAAAGTTCGCTCGCTACTTTTGCTTCGTCGACGCCAGCGGCAGCAGTCCCCCACATGGCTGACCACACGCTTTTATAAAGCCATGCCAACGATTCGTTGGGGTTCAATTTGATGGCCTCTTCAATCTTCTGCAGCGAACCGCTTGCATCTCCTGATAGCTGGCATAAGGCATGGCCCTGAATTGCCAGAGCGAGAGCGCTGTTTGGTTCAACATCTAGCGCTCGCTCGGTGTGTTCAATTGCTCGCCGCGAATCCTTTTCAGGCGAGTCGCTCATGCCGCGCACGATCCGCAAGATGTACCACTTGGCAAGCCATGCTCTTGGAGCTGCTGCGCGATTGTGGCGGTCGAGCAGAGCTTCAAGCACATGTCGGCTGCGATCAAAATCAGACACAGAGGAGCGGTGCATGTGCGCAATACCGCCTAGCATGAGCGAACAACTGTCTAATCGGGGCAAAGGCTGAATGAGTGACTGATGAACTTCAGAGTCAATCAAGGCCTTGGCGGCGGTTGTCGCGATGCGATTGATGATTTCGCTTTGTGCCTGCAACAAATCCAAGGTGTCACCCGAAACCCGTTCAGCCCAGACTATTCGGTCATTGCGGATATCAGCCATTTCGGCCATAACCAAAATTTTTCCTCCACTCGCCACATAGCTACCCGACAACACAAAAGTGGCCGCCAGATGAGTCTCCGCATCGGCGATAGCACCGCTGCGACCGCGAAAGATGGTGGTGGACAATCGTGAGATAACCCGCAAATCAGGACTGCGAGACAACTGGGCAATGATCCCGTCTGCAATCAATTCGCCGATTACGAAGTGTTCAGGCTCGTTGCTTCGGGCCTCGAATGGGATGACGGCAATGGTAGGGCGGAAATCTTGTGGTGCAGCTTCAGTGGAGGCTATTACTGGCGAGTGCCCGACTCGACCGACGCGGTAGGCGCGTATGGGTTCTTTGACGTGCTTAAGGTGGCATTCACCCAAGTCCTCTATGTCTGCATCAAGTCCCGCGCTAAGAAGGTCGCGCACGTCATCTGAAACGACAAGCTCACTGGGGCCGGCCAGAGTGGCTATGCGAGCGGTGAGATTTACGTCCGTGCCGTAAATGTCGTGCTTGTCAGCCACAAATTCAGCCAGATGCGCGCCCATGCGCAAATGCATCTTGCGGTCTGGCGGTTGATCCTCGTCAGTTTGGTAGCTGAAATTCTGCAACGCGAAGGCCGCACCAACACAGCTTTTGGCATTGGCAAATTCCAGCATCAAGCCATCTCCCAGGCTTTTGACAATGCGGCCGCCATGCAGCGGCAGCACTTGCTGCTCGGCATGCTGCACCAGTTGTTGCCACCGCCGTACGAAGTCATCTTGGTCCTGCTCCATCAATCGGACTGACTCCACCACGTCCATGACCAGCAGCACCTTGGTCTGCCGATTCATGTTGTGTGGAAGTTCAATAAGGAAAGACATCGTAAGTGACGTAACAAATGTTCACATCCTCATTTTGTAGGAGATGCTGAGGGTTAGGGTCGTTTCCCAACGAGAAGCCCTAAAACTGTTGCGTGAGCGCCAAACTGCGTGATAGATTGCAAACGGCTGCTTGGTAGGTAGCTTAAACAGCTTTCTCATTAAAGGTTACATGATGAAAAAAGTTCAAATGGGTGGGGGAGTTATTTCGCCGACAGTGGCGGCGCATATCCAGAAAAATGCGATGCATCCAACAGAAATAAATAGCAGTTCAAAAGTATTACCCGCAGCGCAAGTGGGTGGTGAAATTATCAACCCCGCAGTGAAAAAACACGTGGCTTCAGTCACCATGGGTAATGGCTGGATCAAGTCGAATATCGCCAAGCATATGGCTCAATCTGCAAAAGTGACTATGGGTGCCGGGTTAATTCATCCCAATATCTCGAAGCATCTCCAGGCTCAATAAGCGTTGAGCATGCCCGGGCCTGAAAACTCTTCCGTTGTTACCTTCCACAAAATCAGTCCGGGCGCCATCTCGCCGATGCAGGGGGAAAAGTCGGCTTTAGGCAGCATGCCTGCCGCCGCGCACCAATTCTGCGAAGCATTGCGCGCAGCATCCAGTTTTGGTTGGTACATTTCCCCCCCACGCGACATCAGGCTGCGCCGGGATGGGGCGCAAACATTCTTTGATGCAGAGGCAGAGTGGCTTCCCCTTTCCAGGGTCGTTGATCCCGAACTTTCTTCTTATTGGGACAAGCATTGCCCGGACGACATGCGGGGCGGTGCGCCTCTTTATCTGTCGGCACTGTTCGTAGCGGGCGTTGTGCAGATATGGGTCTGGATTGCTGGTGAGCACAGCGCCCGGCTGGACGTGCGAAAGCGCGCAAAACGGCCAGCGGGATCGGACTGATTTTGCGCGTACTGATTGGTGCCAGTGTTATCTCGGCAGCGGGTTCCCTGCCTCTTCAAATATTGCCTTTTCTGGTTCTGTCGCTCGTGTCGGAGGGGCGCGTTGATATTGCTTACGCCGGGTGGGTGGGTTCGGCATACCTGATCGGGATGTTGTGCAGCGGGGTGCTTTTACCCGTGCTCAAAATCTCAAGATTGACCCGCTGGCACGCTGTGGGCGCCATTAGCGCGATTATTCTTTCGCTCGCCCTTTCGATTGGCGGAAATCTATTGTTGCCGCTGCTTCTGGCCCTCTGGTTTGTCGTGGGGTTCGCCTGTGGCGGACTTCAGTTTTTGGGGGCAACGACAGCCGCTGCCGCGCCCAACAAGCCGCAGGCATTCGCCTTGCGTCTCGCGATTGTTCTCATTGTGGCGAGCGGTGTGATTGTTGTGCTCGCGCTGTTTGGCGGGCAAAAGAGTTATTCAACATTTGCCTATTTCCTCATGGGCGCTTTTGGGCTTGCCGCATGTATTGGGTTGGCGCTGTACCGCACCATTCCGGCAGCCCGGCTTGTGACGAACGGCGAGGCAACTGCAGCTTCGACCCAGCGAGGCTGGTCTGGCCTGGCCGTGGTATTCGCTTTCTTTGCGGGTCAGCCAGGGTTCTGGGCCTACGCCATGCAGTCGGCCTCCCAGCGGAATCTTGATTTGAAAGATGCCGCGTTTGTCATTGCGGCGTCCAAAATTATTTCTGCTTTGGTTCTTGTCTACAGCAGCAGGCAGAACACGCAGGCTTCTGGCCTTCGCGCGCTGGTGGGATTGGGGTGCGCAGTTGCGACGGGAATTCTCGTCATGACTTATTCCAGCGCGGTTGCGGCCTTCTTTATCGGCTTCCTGTTGTGGGAACTCGCCCTGAACGTGCTGTCGGCACGCCTTCAAGGCATTGTGGTCGCCGCAAATCCTGGGCATGCAGGAGTCTGGATTACCGGCGCAATATTGCTGGGTGCGGCTACAGGTCCCATCGTGCATGGGGCTGCCATTGGGGGCGGAATTGCTTCTGCATTTATTGCGTATGCGGCCTTGTCAGGACTTTTTCCGTTCTTTTGGGCATGGCAAAAAAGCACACCGGCAAAGCTTCCTTCCGCCTGAATAAATATTCTGTGAACTGCATATCTGCATGTTAGATTGCAGTCGGCCGCTCGTCCGGGTGGCTTCAATCTTGTTCAGGAGAGTTGGATGAAAACAGTACAGTTCGGCGGTGGCTATATTTCCCCCTCGATCAAAGCGCATCTTGCCAAGAAGACGGTGGAGATGGGCAACGGCCTTATTTCTCCCGCAGTTAAGGCGCATCTTGCCAAGAAGACAGTAGCGATGGGCGGTGACCTTATTTCTCCGGCAGTGAAGGCGCATCTTGCCAAGAAGACAGTGGCGATGGGTGGCGGCGTTATTTCTCCGGCAGTGAAAACGCATCTTGCCAAGAAGACGGTGGAGATGGGCGGCGGTATTATTTCTCCGGCAGTCAAGGCCCATGTGGCCAGGAAGCCAGCCGTTCTGGTCGGTAGCGGCTGGATCTCTCCGAGCCTCGTGGCTCATCTTGCGAAATAACCTATACGCAGATTTGAATAATCTGGAAAGTTGACTCGATGCAGCCGGATACCAGTTCCGACGACGGACCTACCGTCACGTTTCACAAGGTGTATCCGGCTGCCATTTCCCCCATGCGGGCGGACAAGGCCGCGCTGGGCACAATGCCAACCATGGCGTTTAGGCATTGCGAGCCAATGCGTACCGCTTCTTCATTCGGGTGGTACATCTTTCCACCCGAGGACATTTCTCTGAAATGGAACGGCGCGGATGTGCTGCACCTGGAAGAGGGTGAATGGCGACCGCTATCCCAGGCCTACCTGCCCGGCTTTAATGAGTATTGGGACGAGCGCGTGCCGGACGACATCAAAGGGCTAACGCCTCCCTATCTGTCAGTTCTGCCTATACGCGGGTTTATCCAGATATGGTCCGGCCTGTTGTGTTCGACACGGGCCGACTGGAGCGTCCTGGTTCGTCCGCTGGCCAATATTCGTGCGAGTTATCAGTACTCCTGCTTCGAGGGCCTGCTCGAATCAGACAGATTTCAGCCTTTCCCGCTCTTCATGAATATCCAGTTGCTCGCTACCGATGTGCCGATCAACATTTCCAAATTTCAACCTCTGTTTCAAGTGCAACCCTTGATGCGAGCTACCTATGGTGAGCGTGCCCATGGATTCTCTGAACGCGACGGCCTGGGATTGATGGAGAGCGGCGAACCCGCGATGACGGCCGAACACTGGGCAGGCTATCGCAAGACCATCCGGGTGCAAGTTCCTGATGAAGCGCCTGAGTCAGGCCAATACACCGCGGCTACTCGCAAGCGTACAAAACACGAAGGGTAATCCCGTTGTGCCCCCGGCATCGACGCTGCCTGTGATCCACTTAAGCCAGGTCGAGCTTGCTGCACGCGCTTCGCTGTGTCTGCTTGTGAATGTTTCCGGGTCTTCCAATGCCAGGCTAGGGGATCTTGAGCGTTTTCTGTCGGCGGCCGAGCGACAGCAATTCTCCGGTATGGTCCAACTCGAAGAGCGCAAGCGGCGCCAGACAACCCGCGCGGTACTTCGAATGGTGCTTGGGCAGTTAACGGGTGTATCTGCTGCCGAAGTCAGCTTCGGCATGGGTCTCCATGGAAAACCTGGTTTGCTGGGGCCCCATGCCATTGGGTTCAGCGTGTCGCATTCCAGTGAATTCAGTCTGCTGGCATTTGCGCCTGAAGCGGAGATTGGTTGTGATATTGAGAAAAAAACGCCTCTGGAGGATATCCACGCAATGAGCGAGGTGGTATTGCACCCCGAAGAAGCTGATGTCATCAGGGGACTCCATGGCCGGGATGCAGAAGATGCATTCTTTTGTCACTGGGTCAGAAAGGAGGCCGCCCTGAAGGCGATGGGGTCCGGTTTTCGTGTTGATCCAGTCCGGTTGAAAGTGGCACTGGCGGATTCCGAAGTTCGACTCCGCCTTGTGGGGGAGGAAGGGAGCGCACCGAGGACATTCAATTTGCTCTGTACGCGACCTGCTACGGACTACGTGGCAGCCGTGGCCAGCCCTTATCCGATCTGCCAGTGGGGCGTGCTGGGGCTCTAGAAGCCGCTTTGCGGAGGCGGCATGGCTTCCGGCGCGGTGGCGGGCTCATTGCATACGGCTTGCAGTTTGAATCGCTCTGCATCGGTGAGCAGCGGCAAGCTTCGCAGTGACAAGGCTGGATTTGTGAGACTGTTCTTGAGGAACGCCAGATATTGGCCGCTCATCTGCTCAAGTTGCTCGCGACTCAATGCACCGGAACTGTCGATCCAGGAGCAGGAAAGGCCATCCGGGGCGATCTGAAAAACCAGCTCATCGCGGACGGCAGGCATTGGGTCCTGGCGAGCGCCCACGAGCTGGGCAACGATCAACCACGGCGTGCCGGAGATGCCCAGCTCAGGATGGCGAGCCGCCGTGTCCAGCGCATAGGTGCGGCGGGATCTGAGTAGTGAGAGCTCCTGCTTGGAGGCCTCCACACAGAGGTTGAAGGAGCCATTGAGGTCCAGCGAGACCTGAAGCGGCACCGTCGTGGCAAAAAAGCCGGTCAATCCGCCAAGCTCCGACTGCAGGCCGGCGTCCCTCAAGCCGATGCTGAAAGCGGACCGTTCGTTGATGCGCGCTAGGTAGGCCAGGAATACATGAAGGAGGAGATCCGCAGGCGTGTCATCCGAACCCCTTATCAAAGCGACCAGCTCCGGTGAGAAGGTCAGGGCATGGTGAGTGGGAGCTTCGGTTTTCAGGTCGGAGGACGTGGGGACCGATGTGGAATATGGCAGGCCGAGTGCACGAGCGGCGGCCAATCTGCCCAGCCAAAAGCGCTCATGCCTGGACAAGGACGTTGTTGTCTCGTTCAGCTGTTTTGCCATCAACGGTTCCAGCCCCGGCAGCACATCGCCGATCTGCAGATGAAACCGGGCGACCAGCTCCGTGATCGAAAGCGCTTGCCCGGTCAGCGTTTTAATTCGGCGCACGGCTACATCGCAAGAGGCGGTGGAGATGATGAGCGAGTCGGGCTCGATGCCGGTAATCGTGCCGGGTCGGTGGGCCGACCGCGCAGGAAGCATGTCAAGCGTATCGACGGCCAGGAATTCCCCGCCGAGTAAAACCTTCGGAAACCCGAGGGGGTTGGCATATGCACCGAAAGCCAGCGCACGGACCAATGCGCACAGATCTTCGGCGTCCCGGGTCCAGTCCAGGATGGCGCCATTCACGGGCCTCTTGTTGCGATGGAAAAATGTGCGTCGGCTCAGATCCTGCGCATGAGGTTGCACCCTGTCGTTTGCCAGGTCATCGGCAAGCAAGGCAAAACCGCTGAGCGCCGCCTCGTAGCATTTGGCATTAAGTGTCAGTGCGCTGTCATCGGATGAAATCCTGACGGGTGTTTGCCTCAGGATGTCTCCGGCATCCGTATGGCGGGTCATGAAATGCCATGTCACCGCATAGGTTAGTTCACGCTGCATCAGTGCCCACGAAGTGACGTGGCTTCCGGCATACAGCGGCAACGGGCCATCGTGATAGTTGATGGCGCTTTTGCACAGAGCCAGTAATTCGTCCGGGATGAGCCGTTCATTGCCAATGCTGAACAGGAAATCGGGCGACCGGCCCGCGAGCAGTTCCGCCAGCGCGTGCAACGCGGTCGAATGCGGAATCTCCCGCGCGGCGGCCCAGCGCAGCAGGGCCGGATCCGAGGAAATAACGGCCCGGATGCTGTTTCCCCGGGCAAGAAGAACTTCTGCGCATGCGAGCGGCAGCGTGCCGTGCCCGACCAAAGCGCATTCAAAGAGATGGATCATGGGTCAGGTCACCTCTGCCGTTCGGGTCATGAGTCGCCGCAACTCCGCTGCGAGCCCTTCCACGTCGGCGTCCCTCAGTATGGACCAGTGCGTACCCGGTATCACTCTCTCTTTAACGCCGCCTGAAGTGATGTCATGCCAGCTCTTGCGCGATACCCGGTCGAGCGCCGTTCCCTGGGCCGCCAATATCAAGGTGAACTCTCCGTCATAAAGCTCGGGGCGGTACTGGCTTGCCGCAGCCGAGTGCGACTTGTAGGCGGCCGCCAGCCTGTGCGAAAAGCTTCCTTCGCCGGTGTCCATCAACAAGCCGTCGATTTCCGCTTCATCGTGCCCGACTTCGATGAGGTGCTGGCGTGCAACTGTTTCAAACCCGGTATTGAGCTCAAGTGCGCGCAACATCTCCATCGAAGCCCAATGCAAAGCCGAGTCAATGGCAAACGCGGCACAAACCTTGTGCCCCTTTTGTTGCAGATGGCGTGCGATTTCCAGGGCCACCATGCCGCCGAAGGACCATCCCCCGATCCGGAACTCCCGGATTTCCGGAAAATCGGCGACCAGCCGGTCCGCATACAAGCGTGCCAGCGCCTGTACACCTAGGTTTTCTGGAGAGTCCTTGGGCCCCCAGATATGCACGCTGTCAATGCCATAGATACAGGCATGGGGCTCCAGCAGCACGCCAAGTTGATGAAAGTTCATGGCGTTGCCGTCAGCGCCATGCACAAGAAATACGGCAGGGGCTGTTGAAGTCCTGGAAAACCGCACAAAGGGAGATTTCTGATCTTCCCCAGCTGTCAGCCGGCGTACCTCGACGGAGAGACCCGCCGCTGTGGGCGCTTCAAAAAATGCCTTCAATCGCACTTCAACATTGAAAACCTCGCGCAGGCGAGCCACCACCCGCACAGCGGAGAGCGAATGCCCGCCAAGTGCAAAGAAGCTCGTATCAATACTGGCCGGCGAAGAAAGCTTGAGCACGTCGGCCATCAATTGTGCGATCTGCCTTTCCCGCTCATCACGAGGCGCGATGAACCCGGCCTCTGCGAGCCAATCCGGTGCCGGCAGGGCGCGCAGATCCAGCTTGCCGCTGCTTGTCATGGGCAGGTGATCCAGAGGCACAAAAGCGGCGGGCACCATGTATTCGGGCAAGAGCCGCCCAAGGTGTGCTTTCAGCATTGCTGCGGCCATTGAAACACCACTGCCGCTCACGACATACGCCACGAGCTGTTTGTCACCGGCATCGCCTTCCCGGGCAATGACCGCCGCGCTGCCGACGTCCGGGTGCAAAGCAAGCGCCGCTTCAATCTCGCCGAGTTCGATCCGGTAACCACGGATCTTGACCTGCTGGTCAGCGCGTCCCATGTGCACCAGCTCGCCATCGGCCCGCCAGCGAACCAGGTCTCCTGTGCGGTAGAGCCGTTCGCCAAAGGCGAAAGGATT
Organism: Polaromonas sp. P1_E11; assembly: GCF_056405995.1. NCBI lineage: Bacteria > Pseudomonadati > Pseudomonadota > Betaproteobacteria > Burkholderiales > Comamonadaceae > Polaromonas > Polaromonas sp. P1_E11. The sequence continues at coordinate 135,792 of NZ_JBFUBA010000006.1, read as the reverse complement.
CGGCAGGAAACGCTCGGCCGTGAGGTCCGGACGATTCGCGTAACCGCGCGCCAGTTGCACCCCGCCAACAAAGAGCTCGCCTGTGACCCCGATCGGCACCGGCTCCAGCCGTTTGTCCAACACATACAGCTGGGTGTTCCAGATCGGGTGTCCGATAGGAGGTGGCGTATCCGTTGCGGGCTGCATGGGATAGATCGATACAAACGTGGTGGTCTCGGTGGGGCCGTAGGCGTTGTGGCAGCCTGCACCGCGCAGCAGCGGCTCCACCAGCTGGGCAGCGACGGCTTCACCGCCCACGATCAATCGCATTTTTTCCCTCGGTTGCCAGCCCATTTCGAACAGGTTCTGGAACAGCGAGGGAGTGGCAAACAGCATGGTCACATCAAAATCAGCGGCCACACTGCTGACATAGCCGTTCTCCAGCAGCCGGCTGCGGTCGGCGAGGACCAGTGTCGCGCCCAGGCAAACCGAAGAAAGTACCTCTGAGCTGAACATGTCGAACGAGATGCCCGCCGTCGACAGGAACGTGTCGGATACGGCCACGCCAGGCTCTTCGCCAAAGTACCTCAAAACATTGTTCAATGCGCGCACGCTCACTTGCACGCCTTTGGGTTTGCCGGTAGACCCCGAGGTGTAGATGACGTAGGCCAACTGGTCCGGGTCACGGTGTGCAAATGCCGGGGTCGCTTTCCCTGGGACGTCAAGGGGGGCGTGACTGCCCTCATCCTGACGCACGTCGAGGTACAGGGTGGGCACCTCCAGCTGCGACAGGTTATCGGCCAGCGCCCGGTTGGTGATCAGCACATCGGCATCAGCGTTGTCGACCATGTAGGCAAGGCGCTCGGAGGGAATCTCGGGATCCAGGGGCAGGTAGGCGCCACCAGCTTTCAGCACGGCAAGCATGGCCACTACCACGTCGGTGGTGCGTGGCAGGGAAATGCCCACCATCACTTCAGGGCCCACCCCCAACTTCACCAGCCGAAGCGCCAGCCGGGTTGCCCGAGCATCGAGCTCGGCGTAGCTGAGCTGGTCTTCACCGGAAACCACGGCAATCGCGTCCGGCTGGGCCCTCACCTGCCATTCAAACTGCGCCACGGCATCGTCAGTGGCGTCCAATGGCATGTCTGTGGCATTCCACTCCTTCAGGATTTGCCGGCGCTGCGCTTCGTCCATCAGCGAGAGCCTGAAAAGGGGCGTCTCCATGGAGTGTGTGATTTCGTTAAGCAAGCAGGTGAAATGACCTGCCCAGCGCTGCACGGTTGACCGGTCAAACAGCGAGGTGTCGAATTCCAGCGCGGCGGCATATCCTCCGTCGCTGCGTGCGGTCACATGCAGTGTCAGGTCGAACTTTGCCGTATGGTGTGCGATGGGCAGCATGGTGCACACCAGCCCCGGGAGCGCCAGCGTTTCATCTTCCGTCTGGAATGCGAACATGGACTGAAACACCGGCATGTGATTGAGCGCACGCGCGACCCCAAGATGCTGGACCAGGTGATCGAAAGGCAGGTCCTGATGCAGCAGAGCCTGGCGAACCGTGCTGCCGGTGTCTTCGATGAACTGCGACAGCGCCTGCTCCGGCCGGATTTTCAGGCGCAGCGGTAGCGTATTCACAAACATTCCCACCATGGACTCCAGCTCAACCCGCTGGCGCCCTCCAACCGGCGTGCCAATTACCACTTCCGTCTGCCCCGCCAGTTTTGACAGAAGCACTGCATACAACCCAAGAAGGACGGCAAAGGCGGTCGTCTGCATGCTGGCGGCCATTGCCTCGATCTGCGCCCGTGTGCCGGGCTGGACCTGGAACTGGACTGTCTCGCCCCTGTGGCGAGAAATGGGCGGCCTGGGCCTGTCCACCGGCAGGGTCAAGGTGTCTGGAGCGCCATCGAGATGGACTTTCCACCAATCAAGCTGGCGTTCCAGCTCACCATGGGCAAGCCAGGCGCGCTGCCACGCCGCATAGTCGGCGTACTGAACTGGAAGCCCTGCGAGCGCCGGGGCCGCACCTGACTGGAAAGCCGCATACAAAGCCCCAAGTTCCATTCTGATGGCGCCAAGAGACAAGCCATCGGCCGCAATATGGTGGACTGCGCCTACCAGGACGTGGCTGTCCGCACCCAGGCGCAACAACCTGGCCCGCAGCATGAGGTCTCTCGTCAGGTCAAAGGGCTGTTTGGCGTCGGCCTCAATCCATCCGGTCGCCCGTGCCTGGGCCGTTTCCGGTCCGGTTTCCGACAAGTCCTCACAACTCAATGCAAATGGTCGGGCGGGCTGAATTGCGGCGCGGGGTCCGTCGGACCCCTCAACATAAATGGTGCGCAATATCGCATGACGCCGAACCAGCTCCGACAGGGCGAACTCCAGTGCCGGCACGGACATGTCCCCCTCCAGCCGCAGGGCGAACGCCATGTTGTAGAGGATGGAAGGGCCCTCCAGCCGATCCAGAAACCAGAGGCGCTCCTGTGCATAAGACATCGCAACCAGGTCACCTGCACCATAGCCAAGCGCAGTGAGCTCAGGCGCGGAATCAGCTGCCGCCGCGCGAACCACCGCAGCCAGCCCGGCAGCTGTTGGCGTGTCAAACACCGACTTCAAAGTGACTTCAACGCCAAAAGCCTGCCGAAGCCTGGCCGTCAAGCGAACGGCCGACAGTGAGTGGCCCCCGAGCAGGAAGAAACTCGCATCCGGCGCGGGAGCTTGTGTGAGGCCGAGCACTTCGCCCATCAGCCGGGAGATATCGGCCTCAAGCTTGTCCTGTGAGGTTGGCGTTTCAGGCTCCGCGAGTCGATTGGGCCGCGGAAGCGCCCGTCGATCCAGTTTTCCGTTGAGGGTAAGCGGCAGGCTTTCCAGGGGCATAAAGAGCGCGGGAACCATGTAGGCCGGCAACAGGCGGCCCAGATGCGTACGCAGTTCCGCCTCAAGCTGCCGCTCCATTTCGCTGCGCAGCGGATTGCTGGCCAGCGCCTTCAGTTGCGGGAGCGTTAGGGCAGCGCCGTCTGTCAGTGAACTTCTGCCGGCATCGCAAAAAGGCACCAACAGAGCATCGAAGGTGCCGTTGTCGTGGCTTGCGGAAAGCGTAGCCGAGTAACCGGCGTACTCCGCAATTGACCAAATGGCCTCAGGATGAATTCCTGCCAGTACCGTAAGGGCCTGCGCTGACAGCAGATGAATGCCGGGCAGTATTCTCTGGTCGGGAATTCCAGCGACTTTCAGGGCAGAGGGGGTGCAGGCCGCGAGTATTTCCTGGAAATGAGCCAGCGTCCATTCGTCCGGACGCCAGTGCAATACGCGTGTGTGCAGCGGCGGGGATGGTGAGCCGACCTCTTCCCGCTGAAGTATCACGTCATACCGAAAGTTGTTCATCTCGGTGTTGCCGTGTCCGCGCTTGGCCAGGACCTGGAAGGCCCGCGCAGGGCAGTGTCCTTGCAAGCCTGCGAAAAAAGAGGGATGCAGGCACAACTCGGCTTCCAGCTGACGTCGCTGTGCAACCTGACCCAGCAACTCGCCGTGAGTTGACGGGGTGCGAGCCTTGTACGACTCGATGGTGGCATAGAAGGCGTCCAGCAATCCGAAGTGGCGGACGTCACCGATAAAAACGCACCCCTCCGGCGCAAGCAGTCCGAAGCATTGATTCAGCACCTCAAGAAAATAGGAGACGCTGGGGAAGTACTGAACGACTGAATTGAGGATGATCAAATCAAATTGTGCAGCCCCCAGCTGTGCGACTCCATTGGCTTGCGCGTGAAGTAATTCAACCTGAGGCAGTGCGCGGGTTTTTGCGGCCAATGATTCGAGCGCTTTGCCGGAGATATCGGTGCCGACATACCGGCTTGTGCTGCCGGCCAGGGGTAGCAGCAGAAGTCCTGAACCGCAGCCTATTTCGAGAATTCGTTTGGCCCTGAATGCGGCGATGCGTGCTGTTGTTGCATCCACCCATTCGCGCATCGCCGCATCGTCATAAGGTTGCTCTGTGTAGCTGTTCTTCCAGACGGCGGCATCCGCACTGTCTGGCTGCGCCGCATCCTGTGCATAGCGGCCGTCATAAATATCTTTCCATGCAGATGTTTGTCTGCTGACCAATCCGGCGTCGGGCAATTGCTGCCGCCACGTCGCCGAGGTGCTGAAATAAGCGACAAGTTGCGGATCCTCCGGCTGGTCTTCCCGCGCAAGAACGGCAACGCCTCCAACGGCGGGATGCAAGGCAAGTACGTTTTCTATCTCGCCCAGCTCGATGCGGTATCCGCGGATCTTGACCTGCTGGTCGGCGCGGCCCACATATTCGAGCTCGCCATCGGCGCGCCAGCGCGCCAGGTCACCCGTGCGGTAAAGCCGCTCGCCGGCTGCGAAAGGACTGGGCAGAAAGCGCTCCGCCGTCAAATCGGGCCTGCTTGCATAACCGCGCGCCAGCTGGACGCCGCCGATATAGAGCTCGCCGGTGATGTCGGCGGGAAGCGGTTCAAGGAGCTCGTCCAGCACAAACAATTGCGTGTTCCATATCGGTTGGCCGATGGGGGGTGGTCCTTGGGTGTGCGAAGCCAAGGGGTAGGAAGAGGCCCAGATCGTGGCTTCTGTTGGGCCATAGACATTCCAGACCGGACCGCCTGCCAAATGCCCCGCAAGGCCAGCCGTCATGGCTTCGCCGCCAACCAACATGCGCATCGCAGCATTCGGACGCCAGCCGGTCTCAAGCAGAGCCAGGCACAGTGACGGCGTAGCTTGAAAAAGCGTCGCACCATGGCGTTCGTCGAGACCGCTCAGATAACCGGGTTCGAGCAGGCGCTGCCGTTCGGCCAGGAGCAGAGTGGCTCCGGCACAAAGAGGAAGGTAAAGCTCCAGCTCGAAGATGTCGAATGAGATGCCGGTAATCGATAGAAACACATCCTGGGGCACCACGGAAAGCTCGCTTGCGAAACTCGCGAGGGCATTTGCAAGCGACCGCCTGCTGATCTGCACGCCTTTGGGTTTGCCGGTGGAGCCCGACGTATAAAGGGTGTAAGCCAGCTGGTCCGGGTCCCATGACACCGGCATCTGGAAGGAGGCGCTGCCCGTCGCATCACTGGGAAAGGCCCGGGTTTCGGGAGGCGCATCCAGGCACATGACCTGAACGCCGCCGGGAACGCTTGCCGCGAGATTCTGCGTGGTCAGCAGCACGCGGATATTGCAGTTCTCCAGCATGTAGTCAAGGCGCTCACGCGGGGTGTCCACGTCCAGGGGAACGTAGGCCCCGCCCGCCTTGAGTATGGCCAAAAACGCTACAACCAGGTTTGTGGTGCGCTCCAGGCGCACGCCGACCATCACCTCTGGGCCTATTCCCATTGCCGTCAGGCGGCGCGCCAGCTGCATCACTTGCGCATGGAGCTGCGAATAGGTCAGCCGGCTGTCCCCGCAAATCAATGCTGTCGCGTGAGGCCGGATTTCCACCTGTTGCTCGAATTGAGCGATCGGGTCATGCGAAGCCGCCAGATCGACCCGCATTGCGTCCCATCCCTGCGGGACTTGACCTTGTTGCTGCTGGTTCATGGCCGAAATGCGGCTGACGTCAAGCGGACATTCGCCGCTGGAGGGAAAGCGGCCGCATATCAGTCCATACCGCTGCTATGTGCTCAAGGCAGCTTTTTCTCAGTCCACTAAAGCCGGTTTTGCGCCAGCCGTCGGGGACAGGCTTGAAGTCGGGCCAGATGGAATACTGCCCCTCGTCATTGATGACAACGGAGAATTGTTGGTCTTCATTATCCAGGGCGCTCATTGGCATCTCCACAAAATCCGGCCAGGTCGGCAAGGGCGTGTTGATTCTAGAGGGGGCCGCGCGGGGAGTCAGGAATGATGGAAAAGAAGCCTGGTGCAACGCGCCCGAGGTCGCGCAACAGTCGTCCTTGCACGCGGTGAGCTCAGCTGGCAAGCGGGCGGTGGTGGTGGACGACATGCCCGTCACTCCGCGCATCCTGGACAGGCAGCTCAGGCGCTGGGGCGTGGTGCCGGCCCTGTTTGAGCTTGCCGGCGAGGCGCTGGCTGGGCAAGCACCCGCCGGTGGCTTGGATCGTAGACAGGCGCTCAGGCCGTGGCTTTTTGCTGCTGTGCCTGAGCAAGCGTCTTGTAGAACGGCGTGAAGTCCGGCTCCGTCAGCCGCAGCAGCGCATCAAAACTGTCGATCACAAAATATTGCTGCTGGAAGCTGTCGATCTTGTAGGTCGACGACATGCAGCGCAGCAGGTCGGCGTTGTCCCGCAACGGGATGCGCCTGGGCTCTGCAGACTCCACGCTCCAGGCGAGCTCACCGGGGCTGCTCAAAATGCCCGCGCCATAGGCCCGGACTTCATCGCCGCCTTCTTTGTCGCGCATCAGGCCGAACTCGATGGTGTACCAGTACAGGCGCGACAGCATCTCGACTGCGCCGGGAATCGGCTGCGCGCCGTGCTCCAGCGCATGGGCTTTCAGCGCGCCCTTGCCGTAGGCCTGGATGTGGTCGGCGTAGCTCGGGTCGAACAGCAGCGGCACGTGACCGAACAAATCGTGAAAGATGTCGGGCTCGACGATGTAGTCGAATTCGGCCGGCGTGCGTATCCAGTCGGTCACCGGAAACTTGCGATTCGCCAGCAAGGTGAAAAAGGGCACCTCGGGAATCAGCCCCGGCACACCCACCAGCTGCCAGCCGGTTGCCTTGAAGAGCCGTTCGTTCACGTCTTCAAACCGCGGAATGGCATCGCTAGCGCCCAGGCTGGGCAGGGCTTTGATAAATGCGCTGCAGGCCCGGCCCGCCAGCAGTGCCGACTGCCGCGTGTAAAGGCGCCGGTAGGTCTCGTGATCTTCTGCGGTGTAAGCCGCGTAGTTTTGCGGGCAGGTGTAGTCCGCGTTGACCTGGCCGCCACGTGCGTAGTCACCCCGCGGCGGGCGGTCAGACTGGCCGTAGACCGCCGGCGGTGGCGTGGTGCTCTCTACTTCAGCCATTGGCTCTCCACGCGCTGGTAATCACCGCTGGCCTTGGCCAGGTGCAGCCACTGGTCGACATAGGCCTTGAACGTCACGTCGCCGCGTGGCAGCAGGTAAGCCATTTCCCCATATTGCAGCGGCTTGTCGGGGTTGATGGCGCACAGGCCCGGCTTCAGCCGCTGCTGGGTGATCGCCTCGGCCGATTCGGTGACGAAGACATCGGCGCGGTTGGCCAGGATTTCGTCAAAGATGGTCAGGTTTTCTGGATTGAGCCGCATTTGCGCCTGCTTGAAGTTGGCGCGCGCAAAACGCTCGTTGCTACCTCCCGGATTGAAGATCACGCGCGTGGTGGGCTTGTCAATGTCGGCCACGCTTTGGTACTTGGCCACGTCGGCGCAGCGCGCAATCGGCGTCTTGCCGTTGATCATGTAAGGCGCGCTGAAGAAGGCGCGCTTTTGCCGTTCAGTGGTGACGGAGATCCCGCCAACGGCCATGTCGCACTTGCCGCCCACCAGGTCGGGCATCAGGTTGGACCAGCTGGTCTTGACCCATTCGGGCTTCACGCCGAGGCTGGCCGTGAGGGACGCCATCAGGTCTACGTCAATGCCCTCGAATGCACCGTCGGGCTTCTGGAAGCTGAAGGGCTTGTAGTCGCCTGGTGTGCAGATGCGCAGCACGCCGGCCTTTTGTACGCTGTCCAGGCTGGAGGCCGGAACCGCGCTGACTGTCTGGGCATATGCCCCACCCCATGCAAAAAACGCGGCGGTGGCGACGCTGAATGCGGCCAGGCGATGGGGCAACTGCGGGCAAAGTGGCATGGCAATCTCCGTGATGTTGGTGAAGGAAAACTTTTATTGTGCGCTTGCCTTCGACCCCGACAAAACGCCGCGGCGCATCTGGTCCAGCTCGATGCTTTCAAACAGCGCCTTGAAATTGCCTTCGCCGAAACCGTCGTCGCCCTTGCGCTGGATGAACTCGAAGAAGATCGGGCCGAGCTGGTTTTCGCTGAAGATCTGCAGCAGCAGCGCGCCCTTTTTGCCGTCCACCAGGATCTTGCGCTTCTTCAAATCCGCCACGTTTTCACCGTGGCCGGGAATGCGCTTGTCGACCAGCTCGTAGTAGGTGTCGATGGTGTCCAGCAGCTTCACGCCGCTGGTGCGCAGCGCATCCACGGTTGCGAACAGGTCGTTGCTGCCCATGGCGATGTGCTGGATGCCTTCGCCCTGGTAGCGGTCCAGGTACTCCTGGATCTGGCCGGCTTTTTCGTTGCCCTCTTCGTTGATCGGGATGCGGATCTTGCCGCAGGGGCTGGTCATGGCCTTGCTCTTCACACCGGTGACCTGGCCTTCGATGTCGAAGTAGCGGATTTCGCGGAAGTTGAAGAGCCGTTCGTAAAAGCCGGCCCACTCGTCCATGCGGCCACGGTGCACATTGTGTGTCAGGTGGTCGATATACGTCAGGCCGTGGCCTGCTGGGTTCAGCGCGTCGCCCTGCACGCCGGGCAAGGCTTCAAAGTCCACATCGTAAAAGCCGATGTTGCCGATGTCGCCGGGTTGCGCGCCGTTCTTGCCGCGCCACTTGTCGATGAAATAGATGATCGAATCACCAATACCCTTGATGGCCGGAATGTTCAGCTCGCCGGGCGCCGATGTGTGGGCATAACCCCAGGCGCCAAGTGAGATGGCGCGTTCGTAGGCGGCCTTGGCGTCCTGCACACGAAAGGCAATGGCGCAGACGCTGGGGCCGTGCTGGCGTGCAAAGCGCTGGGCAAACGAGTCGGGCTCAGCATTGAGGATGAAGTTGATGCCGCCCTGGCGGTACAGCGTGACATTCTTGTGGCGGTGTCTGGCAATCGGCGTGAAGCCCATGCGCTCGAACAGCGCACCCATGGCGACAGGGTCGGGTGCCGCATATTCAATGAATTCAAAACCGTCGGTGCCCATGGGGTTGTCCCAGGCCGCGCCCTGTTCAAAGTTCAGGGCGGTGTCGTCGCGTGCATTCATGCGTGTCTCCAGATGGGTGTGCGTATAAACTGACTTTAGCGGCGCAGGCGGTCAGTTTTACTGCGAAATGGGGCGCTCCAATTGCCATTTGCGCAGTAAACCTGCAAAATTACTTGGATGGAAACACTCGACAAGCTTGATCGGCATATTTTGCGCAGCCTTCAGGACGATGGCCGCGCCACCTACGATCAGCTGGCCGAGCAGGTAGGCCTCTCGCCAAGCGCGGTGTTGCGGCGCGTAAAACGGCTCGAGGAAAGCGGCGTGATCGACCGCTATGTGGCGCTCGTCAAGCCCGAGGCCGTGGGGCTGGGGCTCACCGCCTACATCAACGTTCGGCTCGAAAAGCACACCGAAAGCCACAAACGCAACCCCATGGACCTGTTCCGGGCCAGCGTGCAAACCTGGCCTGAAGTGGCCGAGTGCGCAGCGCTGACTGGTGAGATGGACTACCTGCTGCGGGTGCTGGTGCAGGACATGGCGCATTACAGCCGTTTCATCATGGACACCCTGCTCAAACACCCCAGCGTGCAGGACTGCAAAACGAGTTTTGTGCTGGACCGGGTCAAGGCGACGACGGCCGTTCCTTTGTGAGCTGAGCCGGGGCGAGGCCGGGGAACCGGCGTTCCCATGTGCCTGAGTTGCCCGGATACGTGTGCAGAGTGTTGCTGTATTGCAACGATCTACGCGCCGGAACAACGGGAAGTGTTGGTTTGCTATATTTTTAATAGCTGCCCGCGCCCGTATTTATTGGGAAAAATCGACATAAGGGCGTTTTTTTGAAACGACCCTCTATTGACGCTGGTTCAGAAGCCCCTAGACTGTTGATTCTAGGGAAAACCCTTATATTGAGATCATGGTTACACCCAGCACCCTTTTAAGAGCATCCTATAACGCAGGCAAGGAATTCTTCCGGCCTCCCGTGGAAGAGCGCACCTCTGCGGCGCCTCCAGCGCATCATGTCCAGCCCGTCATGGTTCCCATCCGCTCGATCGGCCCCAGCCACGGGGAACGCATCGCCACCCATTTGCTGGCACTGGGCCCCCACGACCGTTACCTGCGCTTTGGCTACTCGGCCAACGACGAGCAGATTCAGCGCTATGTAGACGGGCTCAATTTCGAGCGCGACGAGATTTTCGGCATCTACAACCGCAAGCTCGAACTGATCGCCATGGCCCACCTGGCGCATACCACCGACCCCAACCTCAAGAGCTGCGCCGAGTTCGGCGTGTCTGTATTGGCCCAGGCGCGTGGCCGCGGTTACGGTTCGCGTCTTTTTGACCGCGCCGTCATGCATGCCCGCAACAACGGTGTCGACATGATGTTCATCCACGCGCTCAGCGAAAACACCGCCATGCTCAACATCGCGCGCAAGGCCGGCGCCACGATCGAACGCGACGGCTCTGAAAGCGAGGCCTACCTGAAGCTGCCGCCGGCCGACCTGGACTCGCGCATGACCGAAATGGTCGAAGAGCAGATCGCCCAGACCGACTACCGCCTCAAGGTTCAGGCCAAGCAGTTCTGGGATCTGCTGGCAATGGTCCAGGAAGTGCGGCAGGGCGTGCGCGATGGGCGGGACCGCATGCCGATGTAATGGCCTCAGCCTGGGGCGGCGCAAGAGCCGGCTGCGTGCAGGCTCAGCCCAGGCAGCAGGTGCCGTAAAGACGCGCTTGTGCTATTAATTCAATAGCTGCTTGCGCTCATTCCCGGTGGCTGGACGCCTGGAATCATCCAAACACCCGCCGCGTGTCCCTGAATGGACACAAACCCAAACAGGAAATACAAAAAGCCAACCGCTTCGGCACGCGACGGCAAATTACGCCTGCGCACCGTCAAGGATTTCAGCTATCCTTAGCCCCTTCACAACTACCGACCGCCATCACGTGTCCGACGTTCCCCCCAGTCGGTCTTCCAGGCCAGAAGACAAACGCGGCTTTTTGCAGAAGCTCGCTGAAATGCTCCACCCAGGCCCCGACTCGAAGGATGAGTTGATCGAGACCCTGGTGGAAGCCCAGGACAATGACGTCATCGGAGCCCAGAGCCGCGAGATGCTCGAGGGGGTCATCCGCATGGCCGACATGACGGCGGGCGATGTCATGGTGGCAGCCCCGCGCATGGACGTGATCAACATCGACGCGCCGTTCGACGAACTGCTGCACCTGGTGATCGACACCGCCCACTCGCGCTTTCCCGTCTACGAGGGCGAAAAGGAAAACATCCTCGGCATCCTGATGGCCAAGGATCTGCTCAAGCTGCAGCGCGCCCCCGAACTCAACATCAAGGCCCTGCTCCGGCCCGCCGTCTTTGTGCCGGAAAGCAAGGGGCTGAACGACCTGCTGCGTGAATTCCGCGGCAACCGCAACCACCTGGCCATCGTCATTGACGAATTCGGCCGCGTGGCCGGCCTCATCACCATTGAAGACGTGCTCGAGCAGATCGTCGGCGAGATCGAGGACGAATTCGACATCGCCGAAGACGAAGGCGACATTTTTGGCCTCAGCGACCACACCTACCGCGTCAGCGGCGACACTTCCATCGAGCGTGTCAACGAAGCTTTTGGTGTGACGCTGCCCGAAACCGACTTCGATACGATCGGCGGGCTGGTCGCGCATGAGATGGGCCATGTTCCGAAGCGCGGCGAGCATTACGCGCTGGCCGGCCTGCAGTTCACGGTGCTGCACACCAAGGGTGGGGCCGTGCGCTGGTTCAAGGTGTCGCCGGTCAGCGCCGGCGTCTGACAACGAATTCAAGAAAAAGGGCGGGCTGACTATGGGACGGGATTCGATTCAAAGCATGATGTCCCATCTCCCGACCTTGCCCGCGTTGCTTGAGCACGCGCGCAACCCGCCGCCGCGCAAAGGCATTTCACCGTTCCAGGTCGCTATTATTTTGATAGCTGGTTGCGCCCATGCAGCAAGCATGGCATGGCCTTTTGACTTTGGTTTTGCACAGGGCCAGCCGCTTTGGTGGCTGCAGCTGCTGGCGATTTTCCTGTTTGCCGCGCAACTTGACAGCTGCCGCTCCTGGAAGCGCGCTGCCTGGATGGGTGGCCTCTTCGGCACGGCGATGTTGTGCAGCACCTTCTGGTGGCTGTTCATTTCCATGCACTACTACGGCGGGCTGGCCGCGCCACTGACCGTGCTGGCCATTGTGCTGCTTGCCGCCTTCCTGTCGCTTTACTACGCAGCGGCCAGCGCATTTTTCGTGAAGCTGGCGCCCAGGCGCAGGCTGCCACGCGCCACGGTGTTTGCAGCCCTCTGGCTGCTGGCAGAGCTGGCCCGGGTCGAATTCTTTACCGGCTTTCCCTGGGGAGAGGGCGGCTATGCCCACGTCGACGGCTGGGCCAGGCCGCTGGCCGCGTGGGTGGGTGTGCATGGGCTGACTTTCCTGGCTGCGCTGGTTGCCGCCTGGCTGGCGATGACCCTGCGCGCATCCCATGTGCAATGGCTGAACGTGACCGGCATTCTGGTTGTCTGCATAGTGGCGGGTTATCTGCCGGTGCAAAGCGCCTGGCCTGGCGATGCCCCGGTCCAGCCCGCCGAGCCGCTGGGTGTCTCGCTGCTGCAGGGGAACATTCCCCAGAACGAAAAATTCCAGCCCGGCACAGGCGTGGCCACGGCGCTGCGCTGGTACGGCCAGCAGTTGCGCGATGCGAAAGCGCCGCTGGTGGTGGCGCCTGAAACCGCCATCCCCGTGCTGCCCCAGCAATTGCCGGAAGGCTATTGGCAAGCGCTGCAGGCAAGGTTTGCCGCCGGCAACCAGGCGGCATTGATCGGCCTGCCGATTGGCAGCTCCCAGGCCGGGTACGCCAACTCCGTGCTGGGCTTCAAGCCCGGGCAAGCAGAGCCATACCGTTTCGACAAGCATCACCTGGTGCCGTTCGGCGAGTTCATACCGCCAGGTTTCAGGTGGTTCATCGACATGATGCACATCCCGTTGGGCGACTTCAACCGCGGCGCGGTCGGGCAGGCCTCCTTCGAATGGAAAGGCCAGCGGCTGGCGCCCAACATCTGCTACGAAGACCTTTTTGGCGAAGAGCTCGGTGCGCGCTTCATCGATCCTGCGCTCGCCCCGACGATTTTTGTCAATGTCAGCAACATCGCCTGGTTCGGCAACACCGTGGCGATTGACCAGCACCTGCAAATTTCGCGCATGCGCGCGCTGGAATTCAGCCGGCCGATGATCCGCGCCACCAACACCGGTGCCACGGTCATCATCGACCATCAGGGCAAGGTCACGCATTCGCTGGAACGCCACACGCGCGGCGTGCTGAACGGCGACGTTCAGGGCCGCAACGGCATCACGCCGTATGCCCAGTGGGTGTCCCGCTACGGCCTCTGGCCGCTGTGGGGCTTCGGGCTGGGCGTGGCCGGTCTGGCGCTGGCGTTCCGCCGCCGTCGGTAGACTGCCCCACCCCGTCGGACGCTCACTGCGTGTAGCGCCTTCCCCCTTCCAGGGGCGGCGCCTGCGGCTTGGCAAAGCCAGTTCCGCGGAGAAATAGTTTCACCCCTGTCCAGGCTCACTTCGTGTAGCCCGTTCCCCCCTCAAGGGGGCGGTGCCAGCGGCCCGGCAAAGCCGGTTCCGCGGCGCCTGCTGGCTCGGAGGTGCTGTGCTCAGTGCGTTGCAGCCATGACGCCGTGCAGTAGCTCCGGCAGCATTTCTAACATCCGAATCGCATCCTGACCAGGTGGTGTGCTGCTCGCAAAATACATCTGGAGTGGCGCCTGGGCAAAGTCATGCAGCGGCACCGCGGTCAATGATTGCGGGTCCAGGTTGCTGGCCGTCAGGAAGTCCACCACCGTCCAGCCCATGCCGCGCTTGACCAGCTCCAGCGCCAGCCGCGAGGTGTGCACCTGCAATCCCTCGGGGGCGGTCAGGCCCAGGTGGCGCGCCAGGTCGTCGATCGACTGGCACATCGGGTCTTCCCCCACCAGCCGTATCAGCGGCATGCTGGCCAGGAAGGACATCGGGTTCTGGCGCCTGGCCTTCACGGCTCGTTGCCAGATGTCGCGTGTGACGGCCAGGTAGAGCGGGCCGCTCACCAGCGTCGAACTGGTCAACAACGGGTGTGGGTGTTCATAAAAACCAAGGGCAAAGTCCACGCTGCGAGTCAACAGGGCCTGCACCATCTGGTCCTGGTGCAGCGTGCGGACTTCGATGCGAACGCGCGGGTAGCGCGCCATGTGCCTTTCCAGCACCAGCGGCAAAAACTCGTGGCTGACGGACGGAATGGCCGCAAGCCGTACCTGGCCGCCGGCCGACTGCCGCAGGTTGACGGCAATGCGCTTGAGCCCGTCCAGCTTCTGGTGGATTTGCGAAGACTCTTCAAACAGCACGCGCGCTTCGGGCGTGGGGGCCAGCGTGCCCTTGCCGCGGGTAAAAAGCTTGTAACCCAGTTGCAGTTCCGTGTGCGCAATCGTCTTGCTGACGGCCGAGGGCGTGATGCAGATCAGCCGCGCCGCGGCGCTCATGTTGCCGGTCTGCATCACCGCCTGGAAGACTTCAAGTTGCCTGAGGTTCATGTCGCTGCGGGTATGTCGCTGCCGGGTCGCCGGAGGTGCATGGGGCCATGCTGCTGAGGGGTGTGAGTTTTATTCATACCCCTCGTTACATTATGCATCGCTGAGTCATGCCAGCGTCGCTACGATGAGCCACCTTTGGCCGCAAGGCGGGGGAAATCGCCGCAAAGGCGGGTGAAACCGTTTGTTTTGCTCGCTGTGCGCAAAAAATCAGACAAATTCCATTTCCTTGGAGACATACATGCAAATAACCTCAACATTTCGTCACATGGGCGCTGCGCTTGGCCTGGTGGCGTTTACCACGCTCGGCGCGCCCGCGCTGGCGCAAACCGCCGCAAAACCCAATGTCGTGATCCTGGCCACCGGCGGCACCATTGCCGGCGCCGGCGCCTCAGCACTGAACAGCGCGACTTATGCCGCCGCCAAGGTGCCGGTCGACAAGTTGCTGGCCGGCCTGCCCGAGCTGGCCAACGTGGCCAACGTCAAGGGCGAGCAGGTCTCGCAAATTGCTTCCGAAAGTTTCACCAACGACAACCTGATGAAATTGGGCAAGCGCATCTCGGCGCTGGTCAAGCAGTCCGACGTGGACGGCATCGTGGTCACCCACGGCACCGACACCCTGGAAGAAACCGCCTACTTCCTGAACCTCGTGATCCGCACCAGCAAGCCCATCGTGGTGGTCGGCTCCATGCGGCCCGGTACGGCGCTGTCGGCCGATGGCGCGCTGAATCTTTTTAACGCCGTGAGCGTGGCTGCCAGCAAGGACGCCGCCGGCAAAGGCGTGCTGGTCACCATGAACGACGAATTGCAGAGCGGCCGCGATGTCACCAAAACCATCAACATCAAGACCGAGGCCTTCAAGAGCCAGTGGGGCCCGCTGGGCATGGTGGTGGAAGGCCAGAATTACTGGTTCCGCGCGCCCGTGAAGCGTCACACCGCGCAGTCCGAATTCAACATTGATGATTTCGAAGCGCTGGCGCCGGTCGATATCGTCTATGGCTACGGCAACGTGCCGCGCTCCGCGGTGGACTCCGTCGGCAAGACTGGCATCAAGGCCCTGATCCACGGCGGCACCGGCAACGGCTCCGTGGCCGACCGTGTGGTTCCTGCGCTGCAGGAAGTTCGCGCCAAAGGCATCCAGGTCGTGCGCTCCTCGCGTGTGCCCGAAGGCTTTGTGCTGCGCAACGCCGAGCAGCCTGACGACAAGTACGACTGGGTGGTCGCGCATGACCTGAACCCGCAAAAGGCGCGCATCCTGGCCGCTGTCGCCTTGACCAAGAACATTGACAGCAAGGAACTGCAGCGCATCTTCTGGCAGTACTGAGTTTTTGCGTAATCAGAAGCAGGGCGATGCCGGCAGCGGCATCGCCCTTTTTCGTTTTCGCGGCGTACGCGGGAAGTGCTTACAGCTGGCTCATGCCGCCGTCGACGATCAGCTCGGTACCGACGATGAAAGCCGCATCAGGCGATGACAAATACACCACGGCGCTGGCCACTTCGTCGGGCGTGCCGAAGCGTTTCAGCGGCACTTGCGCCTGGATGCCGGCGGCCAGCGCATCAAGCTGGTCTGCAGGCACGCCAAGCTTGCCGTACAGCGGCGTCGTGACCGGGCCGGGGCTCACCACATTGACGCGGATGCCACGCGCCACCAGTTCACCCGACAGCGTTTTTGCCAGCGAAATCAACGCGGCCTTGCTGGCTGCATACACGCTGGAGTTGGGCATGCCGATGTGGGCGTTGATCGAGCCGTTCAGGATGATGGCGGCGCCAGTGTTCAGCAGCGGCGACAGTGCCTGGATGGCGAAGAACGCGCCTTTCACGTTGACATTGAAGGTCTCGTCCCAGAGCGCTTCGTCCACGCTTTCGAGCGGGGCGAACTTGGCCAGGCCTGCGTTGATAAAAACCGCGTCCAGCGTAATCCCTTCGGCCGTCAGTGCGGAGGCCAGCGCCTTGGAAGCGCCCGCCGCTCCGGCATCGTTGCGCAGGGCGATAGCGCCTTCGCCCAGTTGGGCTTTGGCTTTGTCCAGTGACGCTTGATCGCGGCCGGTGATCACAACGCGGGCACCTTGCCCGGCGAATTGCAATGCGGTGGCCAGGCCGATGCCGCTGTTGCCGCCCGTGACGAGCACGGTCTTGTTGGCAAAACGGGGTGTGGGGGAGGAGCTTTGCGTGGTCATGTCAGTTTCCTTGTGTCGTGTGGTGAAGGGATTCAGTGGTTTAGGGTTTCGGTGGGTCTTGTTGCCTGCCGATGAGTCCAATGTACGGTTCATCTTCTATTGGAAGAAGGCTTGAAAAGTGATTTAATCATTCATCTTTTATGAATGATGGGGGCTGAAATGGACAGGCTGCGTGCGTTTGAGGTGTTTGCCAGCGTGGTGGGCCGCGGCAGTTTCACGCGTGCGGCCGATGCGCTCGACACCTCGCCGGCCAACGTCACCCGCTACATCAATGAGCTGGAAGCCCACCTCGGCACGCGCCTGCTCAACCGCAGCTCGCGCAAGCTTTCGCTCACCGAAAGCGGCGAAGCGCTGTATGAGCGCAGCAAGTCTATTCTTGAAGAGGTTGCCGATGCGGAGGCGCTGGCCTCGTCGGCCACCCTGCAACCGCGCGGGCGCCTGCGCATCAACGCGCCTGTGAGCTTTGGCATCCGGCACCTCGCGCCGCTGTGGCCGCGCTTCATGCAACGCTATCCGGAGGTGGAGCTCGACATTGCCCTCAGCGACCGCGTGGTGGACATCGTGGAAGAAGGCTACGACCTCGCCATACGCGTTTCGCGCGCGGGGCCGGCCACCCATGCGGCGCGCAAGCTGGCGACTTCCTGCAACATCCTCTGCGCCGCGCCGGCCTACCTGAAAAAGCACGGCTGGCCGGCTGTGCCCGCCGACCTCGCGGGCCACCGCTGCCTGGGCTACACCTATGCCGCCACTGCCAACGAATGGCATTTCATCGACGACGAGGGGCGCCCACATGTGGTCAAGGTCAACTACATCATGCACGCCAACAACGGCGATACCGCCCGCGAAGCGGCCGTGGCCGGGCTGGGCATCATCTGGCAGCCGGCCTTTCTGGTCGGGGAGGACCTGCGCGAAGGCCGGCTGGTGCCGCTGCTGCCGGGCTACCGCATGCCTGAAATCGACGTGCTGGCGGTCTACCCCAGCCGCCGGCACCTGAGCGCCAAGGTCCGTGTGATGGTGGATTTTCTGGTCGAGGCCTTCAAGACCGGGCCCGGCTGGTATGTGCCGCCCACCCAGATGCCGCCAGTGATGCCGACCGGTAAGGCGCACACAAAGGCGCCCGCGCGCCGCCGCGTAAAATGACCGGCTTGGCGGCCGCCACCTGAGGCGCCGCTCCCCGGGCCTGCAATCGATGTGCCCCGCGTTTGGCAACACTCCACTCTTATGCTTACTTTCCAGCAAATTATTTTGAAGCTGCAGTCCTATTGGGCTGACCAGGGTTGCGCGCTGCTGCAGCCCTACGACATGGAAGTCGGCGCAGGTACTTCGCACACCGCGACGTTTCTGCGCGCGCTGGGCCCCGAGCCCTGGAAAGCCGCCTATGTGCAGCCCAGCCGCCGCCCCAAGGACGGCCGCTACGGCGAGAACCCCAACCGCCTGCAGCACTACTACCAGTACCAGGTCGTGCTCAAGCCGGCGCCCGCCAACATTCTCGAGCTCTACCTCGGTTCGCTGGAAGCGCTGGGCTTTGACCTGAAGAAAAACGACATCCGCTTTGTGGAAGACGATTGGGAAAACCCGACGCTGGGCGCCTGGGGCCTGGGCTGGGAAGTCTGGCTCAACGGCATGGAAGTCACGCAGTTCACCTACTTCCAGCAGGTCGGCGGCATCGACTGCAAGCCCGCCACCGGCGAAATCACCTACGGCCTGGAACGCCTGGCCATGTATTTGCAAGGCGTGGACAACGTCTACAACCTGACCTGGACCGAAGGGCCTGATGGCTCAAAGCTCAGCTACGGCGACGTCTACAAACAAAACGAAGTCGAGCAGTCCACCTACAACTTCGAGCACAGCGACGCCGACTTCCTGTTTACCGCTTTCACGGCGCATGAGAAGCAGGCCAAACACCTGATCGACGTGCAGCTGGCCTTGCCTGCCTATGAGCAGGTGCTCAAGGCTGCCCACAGCTTCAATCTGCTGGACGCGCGCGGCGCCATCAGCGTGACCGAGCGCGCCGCCTATATCGGCCGCATCCGCAACCTGGCCCGCGCCGTGGCGCAAAGCTATTACGAAAGCCGAGAGCGCCTGGGCTTCCCGATGGCGCCGCGTGAATGGGTTGAGCAGATGGCGAAGAAAGCGGCGTAATGATTCTGGAAATCGCCCAGTTGCAGGTCAAACCCGGCGAAGCGTCCGCTTTCGAGGCGGCTTTTGCCCAGGCGCAGGCCATCATCGCGTCAATGGGCGGCTACCAGGGCCACGAGTTGCAGCGCTGCCTGGAAAACGACCACCACTACATGCTGCTGGTGCGCTGGAACACCCTGGAAGACCACACCGTGGGATTCCGCCAGTCAGAGCCCTACCAGGCGTGGCGCAAGCTGCTCCACCATTTTTACGATCCGTTTCCCACGGTGTTGCATTACGCCGATGCCACACCAAAACGGTGAGCTGATCTTCGATGCCCACCATCTTTTCCCATATTGCCGTTCCCATTGCAGCCGCAGTGGCGCTGGGCAGCAAGCGGATACCGCCCTCCATGTTGCTGGCGGGCATGGTTGCGGCCATCCTTCCCGACTTTGACGGTATCGCTTTCAAGCTCGGCATTCATTACGGCGGTATCTGGGGCCATCGCGGCTTTACCCATACCCTGGGTTTTGCGCTCGTGGTGGGCCTCATCGGCTGGTGGCTGGCGCGGCACTGGAAACTTCCGCCGTGGCAAGGCTATGCGTGGATCGCGCTTTGCGTGTTCTCGCATCCCTTGCTGGACACCCTCACCAATGGCGGCGTGGCTATTCCCCTCTATTGGCCGTTTTCCGACCAGCGGTTTTTCAGCCCCTGGCGGCCCGTCGAGGTGTCGCCGGTCTCCTTTTCCCGGTTCTTCACGCAACGCGGCGCCGACGTGTTGCTCAATGAGATCCAAACCATCTGGCTGCCGCTCATGGCCGCAGCCCTGACTATTTTTGCGCTCCGGCATTCCCGAAAAAAACAATGAACGGTTCGCGAAATCTTCTTGTTGAACTGTTTGTTGGGGGGGCGCTGCTCAAGGCCGCTCACAGCTGCAACTTGCTGCTCGCGCGTGGCGCCATCGGTGTGACGGGCCATGCGCCCTGCATTGGCCGCATCCGCAACCTGGCGCAAAGTGGTTACTTCGCGCCGCGTCGATGGGTAGAACAGATGCCGACGAAGGCCGCCTGACCCATGAAGTCAATACTGTTGACAAGCGCAACGCTGGCGGGGCTTGCCATGCTCGGGGCTGCCGTGCCTTCGGCTGCACAGCCGCAGGTGCAATCTCCGGTGCAACTCGACGCCAAGCCCAATCGGCAGGCGCAGTACGAAGTGGCTCTGGGACACATGCGCACCGGGAAGGCTCAAGCATGCCGGGGCGACCTGGCGTTGTTGCGTTATCCGTATGAGGCGGGTTACCGGCACGCACGGAATGCCGCAGGAATCAATGCAGAAGAAGCGCCAGCGGATGCGCGGCGAAAGGATTTGCTGCAAGCCATCGTCAAGCTCCCTGTGAGGCTGGTTCGGCCCGGTGGCGCTCGTGATGCGGCGCCCGATGAGGCCGGCGCCGCGACAGCCCGGCAGGCGGCGCGGGCATCTTTTACTTCTGCGGTTGCGATCCTCGAAAAGCTGCTCGCTGGCGATCCCGGGCAGGCCGCGTGGCAGCGTGATCTGGCGATGTCGTATTCGCGCCTGGCTGAAGTGTCAGGTGTGTGGGCCACAAGCCGCGATCTGCACCAAAAAGCCGTCGATCTGCAAAAAAGCCTTGTCGCGAAAGATCACGCCAGCAGTGCGTGGCGGCATGACCTTGCGGAGCTATACCGGGGTCTGGGCTCCGCGCAGTTCGGCATGGGTGGAGAAAAGCCGGCACGCGCCGCCAAAATCGCCGAACTCGACCTGCGAGAAAAGCTGGCCGAGGAGGCACCCTCCAACGCAGCACTGCAGCATGAACTTGCGCTGAACTACGACCGATTGGGCGAGATGTTCCACATCGTCGTCAACGTCAGCCAGGCGCGCGACGCGTACCAGGCTGGCTTTGAAATCCACAAGAAGCTGGTGCAACGTGACCCCGCCAACCTCGTGTGGCAACGCGATCTGGCGCACAACCGCGCCAGCGCTGGTGTGTTTGAAAGCAACAAGGGTAAAAGCGACGTTGGCGCCCAGTTGCTGCGGGAGGCCTTGCGGTTGCGTACGGCCATAGTGGAGCGTGATCCCGCCAGTATCGACGCCCAGATGGATCTGCGCAGCAGCTACCTGCAGATCGCCGACGATCACCTCAACGCCGGGCGAACTGACGCCGCCGTGGCGGTTTATGGTGACGCACTCCAACACATGCAACGCCTGGCGGTGGCACATCCCACCGACCCCGGCTGGCTGTATTACCAGCTAGAGTTCCAGTTTCGCATCGGCGAGGCGATCCAGGACGAAATCCGGCCGCGATTAGGCACCCGCGTTGCGCCACCGCCCGAGCAGGTCGCGCGCGTAACCGCGCAGACCGAGAAAATTGATCAGTCGATGCTTGCGACCGCGCGTGCGCTGGTTGGCATGAGCGCTACCTCCGAAACCACCCGAATCTACGAAACCGCGCAGGCACCCCGCCTGTGCACAATCTCACTATGACAACCCAAAGCCTGCTTGTTGAACTGTTTGTTGAAGAGCTGCCCCCGAAGGCGCTGAATAAGCTGGGCGATGCCTTTTCCGGCGTGCTGTTCGAGCAGCTCAAAGCCCAGGGCCTGACGACAGCTGATTCGGTGCTCACCGCCTTCGCCTCGCCGCGCCGCCTGGCCGCGCATGTCACTGGGGTTGCGGCCCAGGCGGCCGACAAGGCTGTTTCGCAAAAACTCATGCCGGTGACGGTGGGGCTGGATGCTTCGGGCAATGCCACACCCGCGCTGCTAAAGAAGCTGCAGGCGCTGGGCGCCGATGCGTCGGCCGTGGCTGGCCTCAAGCGTGCGCCCGACGGCAAGGCAGAGGCGCTGTTTTATGACAGCAACGTCAAGGGCGCGACTTTGACCGAAGGCCTGCAAAAGGCGCTGCTCGAAGCCATTGCCAAATTGCCCATCCCCAAGGTCATGACCTACCAGCTGGCCGATGGCTGGAGCGATGTGAAATTCGTCCGCCCGGCGCACGGCCTGGTCGCGCTGCATGGCAGCTCGGTGGTCGCTATCGAGGCTTTGGGCCTGAAGGCCGGCAACATCACACACGGCCACCGCTTTGAAGCGGCGGTCGACCCAGTGATGCTGAAGGATGCCGATAGCTACGCCGCTACCCTGCAAAAAGACGGCGCGGTGATCGCCAGTTTTGCCGCGCGCAAAGCCGAAATCATCAAGCAGCTTGCTGCAGCCGCAGCCAAAGTGGGCGGCGGCGCCAGGGCGATTGAAGACGACGCCCTGCTCGACGAGGTGACCGCGCTGGTCGAGCGCCCCAATGTGCTGGTTTGCGAATTCGAAAAAGAATTCCTCGGCGTGCCGCAGGAATGCCTGATCCTCACGATGAAGGCCAACCAGAAGTACTTCCCGCTGCTGGACGCGTCGGGCAAGCTCACCAACAAGTTTCTGGTCGTCAGCAATATCAGCCCAACAGATGCCAGCGCCGTGATCGGTGGCAACGAGCGCGTGGTGCGCCCGCGCCTGGCGGATGCCAAGTTTTTCTTTGACCAGGACCGCAAAAAGACGCTGGCTTCGCGCGTCGAAGGCCTGGGCAAGGTGGTGTATCACAACAAGCTGGGCACGCAGGGCGAACGCACGCAGCGCGTACGCGCCATCGCCGAGGCCATTGCCAATCGTTTGAATGCCAATGTCGCCGATGTGCAGCGTGCCGCCGAACTGGCCAAGACTGACCTGGTGACCGACATGGTGGGCGAGTTCCCTGAACTGCAAGGCACCATGGGCCGCTACTACGCACTCAACGACGGCCTCAGTGCCGACGTGGCCGACGCGATTGAAGACCACTACAAGCCGCGCTTTGCCGGCGATGAACTGCCGCGCAACACCGTCGGCGTCATCGTCGCGCTGGCCGACAAGCTGGAAACGCTGGTCGGCATGTTCGGCATCGGCAACCTGCCGACCGGCGACAAGGACCCGTTCGCGCTGCGCCGCCATGCGCTGGGCGTGATTCGCATGCTGGTCGAGAAAGACCTGCCTTTGGGCCTGCTGGAACTGGTGCAGGGCGCGCAACCGGTGTTCGGCGACAAAATTCAGGATGCCTCCGTGGCGTTGGTCGACTTTATCTACGACCGCCTCGCCGGTTCCCTGCGCGAGCAGGGCTACAGCGCGCAAGAGGTCGATGCCGTGCTGGCCCTCAAACCCCAGCGCCTGGGCGATGTGGCCAAGCGTCTGGCGGCCGTGCGGGCCTTTGCCGCACTGCCCGAGGCACCGGCTCTCGCCGCAGCCAACAAGCGCGTCGGCAACATCCTGAAGAAGGCTGAAGGCACGGTCGAAGCTGCCGTCAAACCTGAGCTGCTGCAGGAAGCCGCCGAGAAATCCCTCGCTGATGCATTGAAGACCGTGGGGCCCAAAGCCGAAGCCACTTTCGCCGCTGGCGACTACGCGGCCTCGCTGCAGGCATTGGCCGCGCTCAAGGCGCCGGTCGATGCCTTCTTCGACGGCGTGATGGTCAATGCCGAAGACCCGGCGCTGCGTGCCAACCGTCTCGGTTTGCTCGCGACCCTTCATCAGGCCATGAACCGGGTGGCTGACCTCTCCAAACTGGCAACATGAGCCCCCACGCTCCGCACTTCGTGTCGTCGCTGCCCCCAGAGGGGGCTGGCCGGCCTTGGGGCGGCCCGGCGGCCGGCCGATCTTTTTTGGTAAGGTAAAACACCATGAAACTCGTCATCCTCGACCGCGACGGCACCATCAACAGCGACAGCGACGACTTCGTCAAGGCGCCGGACGAGTGGTTGCCGCTGCCGGGTTCGCTGGAGGCCATTGCGCGCCTGAACCATGCCGGCTGGCACGTCGTGATCGCGTCCAACCAGTCGGGCCTGGGGCGTGGCCTCTTTGACGTGGCGGCGCTCAACGCCATGCACGCCAAGATGCACAAGCTGCTGGCCGCTGTCGGCGGGCGCATCGATGCGGTGTTTTACTGTCCGCATGCCCCTGAGGAAAGCTGCACCTGCCGCAAGCCGCTGCCCGGCCTTTTCGAGCAGATCGGTGCGCGTTTCGGCGTGCCGCTCAAGGGGGTACCCACCGCAGGGGATTCTTTGCGTGACCTGCAGGCCGGCGCGGCCGCCGGGTGCGAACCGCACCTGGTGCTGACGGGCAAGTCGGCGCGCTACCGCAGCGGCGGGCAGCCCGAGGGCCTGCCCGAAGGCACGCAGTTGCACACCGATTTATCGGCCTTTGCCGATTTCATCCTGGAACGCAGCGCCCGGCCGCTGCAAGTGGCCCTGTAAGTGGTGCTATAAAAATGCAAGCTGCTTGCGCCCGCCACATAAGGGCCGAAGCCTTAAAACACCGTGAAAATGCTGCACAGCAGCATCCACAACCTGCCTGATACCGGAAACTTTGACATGCGCCTGATTCGATCAATTCTTCACCTGCTGTGGATGGCCATCACGGTGATCCCCTGGGCGACCTTTGTGGTGATCGCCTCCCTGTTCGTCAGCAGCAACACCATGTACTGGATGTGCGCGGGCTGGCTGCGTGTGGCGGTCAGCGGCGGCACCTTCATCCTGGGCATCAAGAACCGGGTGACCGGCATGGAAAACCTGCCCACGGGCCAGACCAGCGCCGCTGTTCTGCTGCTCAAGCACCAGAGCACCTGGGAGACCCTGTGCATGCCCACGCTGATGCCGCACCCGCTGGCCTATGTGTTCAAGAAAGAGCTGCTCTACGTGCCGTTCTTCGGCTGGGCCATGGCGCGCATGGACATGATCCACATCGACCGCAGCCAGCGGTCGCAGGCTTTCAACAAGGTCGTCGTGCAGGGCAAGCGCTTGATGGCACAGGGCACATGGGTCATCATGTTCCCCGAAGGCACGCGCATTCCACGTGGCCAGAAGGGTACTTACAAATCCGGCGGCACGCGCCTGGCCATTGAAACCGGCGCTCCCGTGATCCCGATTGCCGTGACCTCGGCCAAATGCTGGCCGCGCAAGGCCTTCATCAAAACCCCGGGCATCGTTGACATCTCCATCGGCAAACCGATCGACAGCACCGGCCGGCAGCCCGACGAGTTGATGCGCGAGGTGGAAACCTGGATCGAAGCCGAAATGCGCCGGCTGGACCCTGAGGCCTATGCCGGCGAAGTGGTCGCCGCGCCCGCCACACCCGTCGCACCCAATACCTGAGCGGCCAGCCTGCCCATGCTGTCAAGCTAAACTGCCATGATGCAACGGCTTCTTCAGTTCACGCTCGACCTGTTTGATTCCGCGCCGGCGCCGCTTGCTGGCGTTCCCGGCGGCTCCAAAGCCAGAAAAAGCAGGCAAAAAACGCCTGTAACCCCCATAAATACTGCGCCACCAGCTATCGAAAACATAGCGAATGGTGAGTTCGTGGGGCCTCAACTCCCCGCCCAAACCTTGCAGCAGGCCCTGGCACCCGCCACGTTCCGCCATCCGCGCGCCACCCGTGAGACCGTGCTGGACGGCATTTTGGTGGCCTATGAGTTCCGCCGCAGCAAACGCAAGACCATTGGCTTTTCTGCCGGCGCCGACGGTCTCACAGTGAGCGCACCCAAATGGGTGCCGCTGTATGAAATCGACAAGGCCGTGCTGGAAAAATCCGGCTGGATCCTGGCCAAGCTGCAGGAAACCCGCGCCCGCCATGAGCGCCTCGAATCCGCACGCATTGACTGGAAGGACGGCACCACGCTGCCCTTCCTGGGGGACCAGGTCATTGTGGTGATCGATCCGCGGCATGCTTTCGGCGGTGTCGGCGCCGAACTCAAAACCGGCACCGCGGCCGCCGAAGTCTTGCTGCAGGGCAACGGCGATGCGGCCAATGGCACCTTGCCCGGTGTGGCGCAGCTCACGCTGCACGTGGGCCTGCCCCACCTTGCCACGCCCGAGCAGATCCGCGATGCCGTGCAGGCCTGGCTGATGCGCCAGGCCAAGCGGGTCTTTACCGAGCGGCTCAACCATTTCGCGCCGCACCTGGGCGTGCAGTGGCGCAAGCTCAGCCTTTCCAGCGCCGGCACCCGCTGGGGCAGCGCCAGCGCGGATGGGTCCATCCGGCTGAACTGGCGGTTGATCCATTTCAAGCAGTCGGTGATCGACTACGTGGTGGTTCATGAATTGAGCCATTTGCGTGTCATGGACCACAGCCCGCGCTTTTGGGACACCGTGCGCGCGGTGGTGCCCGACTACGCCGAGCTGCGCGGCCAGCTCAAGGACGAAGCAATTCCCCGCTGGTAGGCCGGCGCTGCTGCGTTTTGCACGCCTGTTGAGCGACGTCAAAGGGGGTACAAATCACAGTATTGCGGCGTTTCGTTACTTGGTAATATGAGAAAACACCAAAAAACCAGAAAACGACAGGGATTGACACCGTGCACCTGAAGTCCACATGAACGACAAACTCATACTTGTAGTTGAAGACAATCCGGACCACCTGGAACTGACCGTGCTGACGCTGGAGGAGCAGGGCGTCACAGCCGAGATTGCCGTCGCCCGGGACGGTGTGCAGGCACTGGATTTTCTGTTCGGCCAGGGTGCCCATGCGGGGCGCGACACGCAAAGGCAGCCGGCTTTCATCCTGCTCGACATGAAGCTGCCCAAGCTGTCCGGCCTGGATGTGCTGCGCAGTGTGCGGGCCAATCCCCTGACCGCGCTGGTGCCGGTGGTCATGCTGACGTCTTCCAGCGAACGGTCCGACATCGTGGCGTGTTACCAGAGCGGGGCCAACGGGTTTGTCCGCAAACCCGTCGATTTTGGGGGGCTGACTGAAAAGCTCAACCGCCTGCAGGCCTACTGGCTGGGTGTCAACGAATCCATCGCGGCGGGTTGACATCCCGTGACGCGCCGGTGGTCCAGACTCACCAGGTGCCGGCACCTGCGGCGCTGATGCCATGAAGCTTCAGATCACGCTGCGAACCCGCCTTGTCATGCTCGTGCTGGTGGCGATCGTGCCGATGTTTGGCCTGTCCATTTTCAAGGCCGTCTACAACGCCGACACCGCCGTCGAGCGTGCCCAAACCGACCTGCAATTCGCCGCATCGCTGGCCGCATCCAGCCAGCAGCGCCTGGCGGAATCGGCCCGGCAGATACTGACGGCGATTGTTCATGTGCCTGGCCTGCGGGACGGCAACGCCGACCGCTGCAACCGCTACCTTGTAGAGCTCAACAAGCTGTTTCCGCTTTACGCCAATTTCGGCATTGTGGGAACGGACGGCTATGCGCTGTGCAACGGGCAGGAAGGCGTGCGGCTCGGTTACCTGGGCGACCGGGCCTATTTCCGCAATGCCGTCGAGCAGCGCAGCTTTGTGGTGGGTGAATACATTGTGGGACGTGCCACGGGCCGGCCTTCCATCACATTTGCATTGCCCCTGCTGGACAAGGACGGGCGCGTTGACATCGTGGCTTTTGCGTCGGTTGACCTGGCCGAGATGGCGAAATCCACCATCGACCTCCAGTTGCCGCCCGGCGGCGCGCTGGGCATACATGACCGCGGCGGCGTGCTGCTGGCGGGCAAGCCCGACCTCCCCATCCGGATCGGGCAGGTGGCCAGGAGCCCCGTGCTGAAGGCGGCCGTGCAGCAGATGCGTACCGGAACCAGCGATGGGCCGGACGGCACCGGGCAGCGCCGACTGTGGGCTTTCATGCCCAGCAGCCCCGACGTACACGCCGCTTTTTTTGTGGCGGTCAGCCTGGACCGCGAACTGGTCGTGGGCGCCAGCCGGGAACAGCTGTGGCTGGAACTGGTGGTGTTGTCGCTGGTGGCATTTGTGGGCGGCGGCATCGCCTGGGTCATTGGCGGGCGTGCCATCGTGGAGCCCACCCGAAACATTCTTGAGGCCATCCGGCAGCTCCAGAACGGCCGGCTGGATGTCCGGATACCGCCAGGGCGGTCTGACGACTTCGGGGAGTTTGCGAGGATATCCACGGGCTTTAACCGCATGGCCGAGTCGCTTGAGCAACACCGGAGTGTCCTGGAGGCCGAACTGGCAAACAGCGAAGCCATCCAGCAGAAACTGCGGGACGCCCAGCGCCTGGGCCGCATCGGCTATTGGCAGCTGGACACCGGCACCGATGAAAGCTGGTGGTCCGATGAGGTTTACGAGGTGCTCGGCGTTGACCGCACGACCTTCGACAGGAGCCATGGCCGATTCATGCAGCTGGTCCATCCCGCGGACCGCCAGGCCTTCAAGGAACGGCGCGATCTGTCTGTTCGGACCAACCAGCCGCTGGACATTGAATTCCGCGTCGTCACGTCCGCTGGCGAAATTCGATGGGTCCACCTGTTTGGCCGCGCTGACGAAGCGCAGCCCGGGGACACCGGGCAGGAGGGGCACGGCGCGGGCCGCGGCCCGTCGGGGCGCCGCCGCTCCGGCGTGATCCAGGAAATTACC
Organism: Polaromonas sp. P1_E11; assembly: GCF_056405995.1. NCBI lineage: Bacteria > Pseudomonadati > Pseudomonadota > Betaproteobacteria > Burkholderiales > Comamonadaceae > Polaromonas > Polaromonas sp. P1_E11. The sequence goes on along the minus strand of NZ_JBFUBA010000006.1, from coordinate 107,667 downwards.
GACCGCAAGCGCGCGGAACTGGTGGTGGCCCGCAGCACGGAGCTGCTGAACCGCACCGGTGCGCTGGGGAAAGTCGGCGGATGGGAGGTCGTTGTCGACACCATGACGCCTTACTGGTCCGAAGAGATTTACCGCATCCATGAACTTGATCCGGCGGTCGGTCTCGGGGCTGAAGAGGCGCTCGATTTTTACGCACCTGAAGCGCGGCGCACCATCCGTTCCGTCGCCCAGGCCGCCCTGCAGCAGGGCACCCCGTGGGACCTGGAACTGCCGCTTATCACGGCAAAAGGCCGCCGGATTTGGGTGCGTACCCAGGGCCGCGCACTGCAGCAGGACGGCAAGGTCGTGAGCCTGGTCGGCGTGCTGCAGGACATCACGGAACAGCACGAAGCACAGGCGCAACTGCGCCTTCTGGAAACCGCCGTATCCCGGCTCAACGACATTGTGCTCATCACCGAGGCCGCACCCATCGATGGAGCCGGCCCGCGCATCATCTTTGTCAACGACGCTTTTGAGCGCCGTACGGGTTACACGCGCGAAGAGGTGCTGGGAAAAACGCCGCGCCTCATGCAGGGCCCCAAAACGCAGCGGGACGAACTCGACCGCATCAAGGCCGCACTGGAAAAATGGCAGCCTGTACGCGCCGAGCTGATCAATTACACCAAGAGCGGTGAGGAAGTCTGGCTGGAGCTCGACATTGTTCCGATCACCGACACCAAAGGCCGCTACACCCACTGGGTCGCGGTGCAGCGCGACATCACCCAGCGCAAGCTGGCGGAGCAGGCACTGGTAGAAAGCGAGCACCGCTACTCTGCCCTGTTTGAAATGGCGCCGATCCCGATGTGGGTTTTTGACGCCGAGACCTATCGCTTCCTCACGGTCAACGAAGCCGCCGTCAAGAGTTACGGCTATACGATGGAAGAGTTTCTGTCGATGACGATCTACGACATTCGCAGCGAAACGGAAGCTCAAAACCTCCGGGCCCAGCACGACGCCTCGCCTTTGATCGTCAGGGAGCGCTGGGAGCATCGCCGCAAGGACGGGTCGTTTTTCACCGCCCGCCCTTTTTCAACCTCGGTACGGTATGCCGGCCGGCCGGCGCGTTTTGTCCTGGCGCTGGATATCTCGGCCCAGGTCAAGGTCGAAAATGAGGTCCAGGAACACCTGTACACCCTGCAGCGCGCCGCTGACGCTGCCCAGGCCATCACCTGGCACCAGACGCTTGAAAGCACCATGCACGAGGCGGCCGAACAGGCCCGGGGAGTGATAGGCGCGCACCAGGCGATCGTCAGCCTCACCGTGAACAGCGACTGGGGGCAGGCCATCAACGCCCTGTCGCTTTCCGAAAAATATGCGAAATACCGGGACTTGATCGAGCCGCCCGACGGCACCGGCATTTACGCCCTGGTCTGCCAGACCAACCGGTCCATGCGGATGACACAGGCCGAGCTGGAGGCGCATCCGCGCTGGCGCGGCTTCGGCAGTTACGCCGACAAGCATCCGGCCATGCGCGGCTGGCTGGCGGTGCCGCTGACGGGCCGCGACGGCAAAAACATCGGGCTGCTCCAGCTGTCCGACAAATACGAGGGCGAGTTCACGCAGGAAGACGAATATGTGGCGCTCGAACTGGCCCAGCTCGCGTCCATCGCCATCCAGAACTCCCGCCTGATCGAGGAGGTCAGCCAGCTCAACACCGGACTGGAGCAGAAAGTGGCGGACCGCACGCTGGCGCTGGAACGCCAGCAGGCCCTCTTCAGGGCGCTGGCCGAACAGGCGCCCCAGGTGGTGTGGACCAGCGACCCGGACGGCGCGGCCACCTACTTCAATCGCGCCTGGTTTGACCTGGCGGGCGGCAAGATGGAGGACTGGACCGGCACGCAGTGGTTTACGGCCATTCATCCGGACGACCTCCCCGATATCAGGGCCCGCTGGCAGGTCGCCCGGGAGACGCGGTCGCAATACTCGGGCATACGCCGCGTGCTGGCCAGGGACGGCGTGCACACCATGTCCTACCGCGCATCGCCCGTGCTGGACGAACGCGGTGAAGTGGCCTTTTGGGTGGGCATTGACGCGGACATCACCGAGATCAAGGCCATTGAAGCCGCCCTGCGCCTGTCCAACCAGGAACTCGAGGCATTTTCATACTCTGTGTCGCACGACCTCCGCTCGCCGCTGAACACCGTGGACGGCTTCAGCCGCCTGCTGGGCAAACACCTGGGGGCCGATGCCGGCGAGAGGGTGACGCACTACCTGGCACGTATCCAGGCCGGCGTGGCGCAGATGGGGCAACTGATTGAAGACCTGCTGTCGCTGGCGCAGGTGTCGCGCACGCCACTGAACAACAAGGTGGTGGACCTGTCGGAGCTGGCCCGCATCATCCTGGACGAATGGCGGGTGCGCGACCCCGAGCGCAAGGTTGTGGTGAACATCGAAAAAGGCCTGAAGGCGCACGGCGACAGCCGGCTGGTCCGGGTGGTGATGGAAAACCTCATCGGCAACGCCTGGAAGTTCAGTGCCCAGCAACCCCTTAGCGAAATCACCGTAGGCTGCCAGCTTGATGCAGCGGGGCTACCGGAGTTTTTCGTCAGGGACAACGGTGCCGGCTTTGACATGGCTTATGCCGACAAGCTCTTCAAACCGTTTCAGCGCCTGCATGCTGTCGCGGAGTTTCCGGGCACGGGCATCGGGCTGGCCACTGTCAGCCGCGTGATCAAGCGGCATGGCGGCAGGTTGTGGGCCGAGGCGTCGCCCGGCAAGGGGGCAACGTTCTTCTTCACCCTGCCCACCGCACCGTTGTCCGCGTGACGCCTGGCAGTGCCAATTAGCGTTAGTTGATGCTCACTATCATTTTCTGCGAAGCGATTGAGTCGAATTGATTAAAATGCCCAAAATGAAACACTTCATCCCCCGTTCGGTCTGCCATGGCGCGTGAACCCAAGTCCTTCGAGGCCGCGATCACGGCTGCGGATTTCTCCAGCGAGGATTACTGCGGCACCAGCTATGCAGCCAAGCTTCTGGGGCTCTCCGTTGCGACGGTGCAGTCCCTGGTTGAAAAAGGGGAAATCGAGGCGTGGAAGACGCTGGGTGGGCACCGCCGCATTGCGCTGCAGTCCATCAACGCCTACCTGGCCAAAAACAGCCCACAGCTGTCCCGTGTCGACACCGACCCCAAAAGCCGCCTGCGGGTGCTGATGGTGGAAGACGACGAAGACACCCGCGAGCTGTACCGCTGCCAGTTTGAAGACTGGGACCTGCCGGTTGACTGCACCTGGATGCCATCTGCCCTGGAGGCCATGATGGATATCGCCAGCATGCGGCCCGACCTGCTGATCACCGACCTTTCCATGCCCGGCGTGGACGGCATTGAGATGCTCAAGACACTCAAACGCAACGTGCAACTGGCTGACATGCAGATCGTTGTCATCAGCGGCTTGCCCCCCGACGCCATTGCGGCACGCGGAGGCTTGCCCCAGCACGCCCACCTGCTGAAAAAACCCGTCAACTTTGAATGGCTGCACGGCTACCTCACCGCCTTGGTGACGGCTAACCGGAAGTGGAGGGCTTGAGCCCCCACGCTGGATGTGGCCCCCACGGTCGCTCACTGCGTGTAGCTTCCTGCCCCCCCGAGGGGGCCGCTGCGCCTGCGGCCCGGCAAAGCCGGTTCCGCGGCCCCGGCTGGTAAAGAGCGGGCCCCACAGCCATCCATTGCAATCTTATGTGCCTAATCGGGCTGCGGACCAATCCTGGCGAGCGCGAGCAGCTACTAAAAACATAGCGTCCGTCTTGGCCCTGCTTACGGACTAGCGCTAAATCTATAAATCCCGTCACTGTTCAGCTGGCGCGCGAGCTTGCCGCCAAACCACAGCGCATGCAGGTGGGCCACCGCTTCGCCCATGGCGAAGGTGGTCTGGTGCAGGTCCAGCTTGCGGGGGAACATGATGGGCAGGATGTCCGCCGCGCTGCACGGCGCGGCGGTGCAGGCCTGCATGACCTCGGCCAGGCGGTCGCGGTGGTGGTCGTGCAACTGGCCTATGCGCGTGTGCAGGCCGCGAAAGGGTTTGCCGTGCGAGGGCAGCACCAGCGTGTCTTCGGGCAGCGGCAGGAATTTGTCGATGGACTCGAGAAACAGCGTGAGCGCGTTCGATTCCGGCTCCATGTCGTAAACGCTGACATTGGTTGAAATGCGCGGCAGCACCATGTCGCCGCTGATGAGGGTTCCCAGCGCTTCGCAGTGCAGCGCGATGTGTTCGGGGGCATGGCCGTAGCCGCTGATGCAGTGCCAGTCGCTTCCACCGATTCGCACCGTCATGCCGTCCATGATGCGGACGTAGCTGGCCGGCACGGCCGGCACCATGCCGGGGTAGTAGCTGGCCCGGCCGCGTATTTTTTCGACGGATTCCGGGTCGACCAGCCCGTGCGCGGCAAAAAAGCGCGCGGCGCTCTCGCCGCCGAAGCCGGTGGTGCTTTGCGAGCCAATGCGGGCTGACAGGTAGTCGGTCGCGCTGATCCATAAACGACAAACATGTTTTTCCGTTGTCCAGCGCTCGCAGAGCCAGTGCGCCAGCCCGATATGGTCTGGGTGCATGTGCGTCACGATGACGCGCAGCACCGACAGGCCCTCAAGCTGGGTGGCAAAAACCGCTTCCCACTGCGCTTTCGACTCTTCCCGGCTGATGCAGCAGTCCACGATGGTCCAGCCCTGGATCTTCGTGCCCGCCCGGTCCGGGTCGTCTACCTCGTCGCGCAGCAGCCACAGGTTGATGTGGTTCAGCGCAAAAGGCAGGGCCATGCGTATCCACTTGACGCCCGGCGCCACCTCCATGGTCATGCCCAACTCGGGCAGGGTGTCTCCAAAGGGGTAATCCAGTTGCTGCTCAAGGAGGTTCATGTCATCATTCGCGGTATATTTGACGTTTACGTAAACGTCATACACAACCATTGTAGGGACCGCGCCTGTTTCGCGCTGTCGCCCGCGTTTGCTAGAGACCCATCATGGCCACCACCTACACCATCAGCGACCTGGCAAAAGAGTTTGACCTGACGACGCGCGCCATGCGTTTTTACGAAGACATGGGCTTGCTGCAGCCCCAGCGCGAAGGCGCGGGCGGGCGCAACCGCGTGTACACCGCGCGCGACCGCACCCGGCTCAAGCTTACCCTGCGCGCCAAGCGTTTGGGCCTGTCGCTGACCGAGGCCAAGGACATCATCGACATGTACGACAGCCCGCGCGACACCGGGCCGCAGCTGCGCAAGTTCCTCGCCATCCTGGCGCAGCACCGCGCACAGCTGGAGGAGCAGATGACCGAACTGCAGGGCAACCTCGAAGAGGTGAAAACGCACGAGCGCGAGGCCAAGGCGCTGCTGGCGAAACTTGAGAAAGCGAAGCAGGCGGCGTAGCGGTGACCTGCTTTGCGACTAGCCCCATGACGATCGATTCCCTGCGCCGCGCGGCCCTGGTCCTGTTCGCGGTGGGCCTGCCCGCCCTCGCGGCGGCCCAACAGGGATGCACCGGTTCATTCCGCAACCCCCAGCAGCGATTTCCGTTCAATGAAGCGCGGGCGGCCGGTGTGCCGGCGGTGTTCGGCCATGGCCTGCCATTGGAGAATGTGACGTATCGCGTTGCCGGGGATCCGCAAACCCATTCGCTCGAGGAGTACCTGGCCCGTTTCTGCACGACGGGGCTTCTCGTCCTGCATGAGGACCGGATCGTCTATGAGCGATACCTGCAGGGAACCGGCGCCCAGGACGCGCTGCTCTCGGCTTCCATGTCGAAGACGATCCTGTCGCTGCTCGTCGGCGTGGCGATCGCGGAAGGCAAGCTGGCGCTGGACACCACCGTCAGGCAGGTTTTGCCCGACTTCGGAGCCAGCGCATTTGCCGACGACACGGTCGAGGATCTGCTGCGGATGGCCACCTCGGCCAAACTTCATGCCGCCTACGAGGCGGGCGCGATATCGGACAACCGCGCGACCGACCCCACCGTCTCGCCGCGCCAGAGCATGCGGCGCTACCTGCAGGAGAAGACGGAGCGATCCCCCGCGGGCAAGACCTTCAGCTACAACGGCGCGGTGACCGCGTTGCTCGGCCTCATGCTGAGCGAACGTACCGGCATGAGCAACACCGCGTATCTGGAGGAGAGGATATGGTCGCGCCTCGGGGCCGAGGGCAGCGGCTTCTGGATCAAGAATTTCCACGGTGAGGAGGGCGTTCAAGGCCAGTTCGCCGCGCGCCTGCGCGACTACGGCAGGCTGGGGACGCTGGTGCTGAACCGGGGGCAGGCGGCAGGCGGGCAGCTCGTGCCCGCGGCCTGGATCGACGAGATGGTTGTGCTGCGGCCCGACAAGCCGCAGCCCAAAGGGGCTCCGTTCTATGGGCTGCACGTCTGGATTCCACAGGCGGCTGACGGCCGGTCGTTCTTCTGGGGCGTCGGCGGCCAGAATATCTTTGTCGATCCCGTCGCCCGCATGGTGATTGTCCATACGGGCAATTCACGGGAAGCGCAATTTGCCGGCGATGCGCATCTCTTTCCCCTTCGTGACGCGATCGCACGGACGCTCAGGTCGCGCGCGAAGCTTTCACCGCCCTTGGACAGTGCTTCCGCCAGCAGGCATAATTGACGTTTACGTAAACGTCAACTAAAACAAGAGCCGCCTTTTATCCGTTCAAAGGGTCTTCCATGGATGCAACCACCGCACCATCCGCACTGTTTCGCCGCATTGAAACCAGCTTTTTGCGTCAGGGCCTGATGCAGCACTTGGGCGCGCGCCTGCTGCGCGTGGAGCCCGGCCTTTGCGAGGTGGTCTTGCCCTATTCGGAGCGCGTGACGCAGCAGCAGGGCAGCTTTCACGGCGGCGCGATGGGGGCGCTGGCCGATATCGCCGGCGGCTACGCCGCGCTGACCATGGCTGCGGAAGATTCCGAGGTCACCACGGTCGAATACAAGATCAACTTCATGGCCGGTTTCAGGGACGGCGAGCTGCGCGCCCTGGGCCGCGTCGTCAAGTCCGGCAAGCGCATCATCGTCACGACCGCTGAAGTCACGCACGTCGGCGCAGCGGGCAAGGAAAGCGCCTGCGCGCTGATGCAGCAGACGCTGGTGCCCGTGCCCAAGACCTACTAATCCAATCCCGTCATACGACTTCAGAAAGCCCACCATGACCAACATGCCCGGACTCAACTTCATGCTCGGTGAAGACATCGACGCCCTGCGCGACGCTGTGTGCGAATTCGCGCAGGCCGAAATCGCCCCGCGCGCCGCCGAGATCGACCGCAACGACCAGTTCCCGATGGACCTGTGGCAAAAAATGGGCTCGCTCGGCGTGCTCGGCATCACCGTGGGTGAGGAATACGGCGGCGCCAACATGGGCTACCTGGCCCACATGATCGCCATGGAAGAAATCAGCCGTGCCAGCGCCTCGGTGGGGCTGTCCTACGGCGCGCACAGCAACCTCTGCGTCAACCAGATCAAGCGCAACGGCACCGATGAGCAGCGCAAAAAATATTTGCCCAAGCTCATCACGGGCGAGCACGTGGGTGCGCTGGCCATGAGCGAACCCGGCGCCGGCAGCGACGTCATCAGCATGAAGCTCAAGGCCGAAGACAAGGGCGGCTACTACCTGCTCAACGGCAGCAAGATGTGGATCACCAACGGCCCCGACGCCGACACCCTGGTGGTCTATGCCAAGACCGAACCCGAGCTCGGCGCACGCGGCGTCACCGCCTTCCTGATCGAAAAAGGCATGAAGGGTTTTTCGGTTGCGCAAAAGCTCGACAAGCTCGGCATGCGCGGCAGTCACACCGGCGAGCTCGTCTTCAACAACGTCGAAGTGTCGGCCAGCCAGATTCTCGGCGGCCTCAACAGCGGCGCGAAAGTGCTGATGAGCGGGCTCGACTACGAACGCGCCGTGCTCACCGGCGGCCCGCTCGGCATCATGCAGTCCGTCATGGACAACGTCGTGCCCTACATCCATGACCGTAAGCAGTTCGGCCAGAGCATCGGTGAGTTCCAGCTGATCCAGGGCAAGGTCGCCGACATGTATACCGTGCTGCAGGCTGGCCGCTCGTTTGCCTACACCGTGGCCAAAAACCTCGACATGCTCGGCACCGACCATGTGCGCCAGGTCCGCAAGGACTGCGCCTCCGTCATCCTCTGGTGCGCCGAAAAAGCCACCTGGATGGCCGGCGAGGGCGTGCAGATCTACGGCGGCAACGGCTACATCAATGAATACCCGCTGGGCCGCCTCTGGCGCGACGCCAAGCTTTATGAAATCGGTGCCGGCACCAGCGAAATCCGCCGCATGCTGATTGGGCGCGAATTGTTCGCCGAGACCATGTAAGGCCGCTACCCATGCCAGTGATACATCAGACGGCGAGATGGCTCCTTGTGCTTGTGCTTGCCGCGCTTCTCGGCGCGTGCGAAAAAGATGAGCCCCCGCCCTACGCGGCAGTACCGCAAGCCGACGCGACGTTCGAATGCGGCGTCCCCGAATCTCTGCGCGGAAAGGCCGTGAACGTCTTTCTTGATGCCTCAAGGGTGGGGGAGGTCTCCGAGGAAGCTGTGCTCGCCCTGAAGGGCCGGTTTGCGGCGTACGCCGTCGGACTCACCTTGCGGGACGGCACCACCGTCAGCATCGACCTTGACGAGCCCCTGGGTTTTACCGCCAAGGGCCTGGCGCATCACACGGGATGTGAGCAGTTCAAGTGGGCAAGCATGGGAAACCTCACGCTGTTTGAATACGCCCATGGCGCCGGAAATCCTTATCCCGCCCAGCAGTTGATGTATTCGCACGGCGCAACGCCTGACTTCAAGAACCTGCGCCCACTCCTTGCGGGAGGCAAGGGCGTATTCTATGAACGCGAAGGAGACCGCTGCCTGACCGGACTGGTCCAGGGTGACGGTGAAGTGGACAGGTGGTGCTACCAGAGCGGCAAGCTGCACCAGACCCGGAAGATGCTGACCGCGTCGCTCGCTGACGGCAAATACCGGTTTGTCTGTGATTTTTCCGGAGAAGGCCCTTTGCTGGTCGATGCGTCCATCGTGAAAGCCGGGCCGAACCCCACACCCTCCGACCCGTTCAGCGACAAAGAGCTCGCCACCCTGACGGACAAATGCCTGGCCGAAAAAGCACTGTTGAAGGCCAGGGCGATCGATGAAACATGACTTTCTGCCGCTTGCCGGACGGCATCCCCGTGGGCAGGTGAAAATACGCCTATGACCACTTCGCTCCAAGACCTCTTCGCCCATAACCGCGCCTGGGCCGCGCAGATGGAAGCCGAGCGCCCAGGCTTCTTCACCAGCCTTGTCAAGCAGCAGACGCCCAGGTATATGTGGATAGGCTGCTCTGACAGCCGCGTGCCCGCCAACCAGATCACCGGCCTGGAGCCCGGCGAGGTGTTCGTTCACCGCAACGTCGCCAACATCGTCGTGCACTCCGACCTCAACGCGCTCTCGGCCATCCAGTTCGCCGTCGAGCGGCTCAAGGTCAAGGACATCATGGTGGTCGGCCACTACGGCTGCTCGGGCGTGCAGGCCGCGCTCGAAGGCGCGCGCATCGGCCTGGCCGACAACTGGCTCCGCCACATCCAGGATGTGCGCCACCGCCACCGCCAGCTCCTCGACAGCCTGCCCGAGGAGGTGCGCGCCAAAGCCCTGTGCGATATCAATGTCATCGAGCAGGTGGTCAATGTTTCCGTCAGCACCGTCATGGTTGATGCCTGGGCGCGCGGCCAGGAGGTCACTGTGCACGGCTGGGCCTTCGGTGTGCATGACGGCCTGCTGCAGGACCTGCAGATGAGCGTATCGGCGCCCGACGAGCTCGACAAGTTCTACGGCAAGGCCATCGACCGTGTGTGGGACACCTGGAACGCGCGCGTCGGCGGCGGTGAACAGCAGCAGCTTGTCTGAACGGCGCAAAGCAAGCCATGTTTCCCCAGCGCCTGGACTCGAGCATTGCCTACGACATCGCCAAGGCGATGATGGATGGCTTCAACCGCCACTACCAACTGTTCCGAACCGAGTCCGCGCGCGCCAAGCACCGCTTTGAAACGGCAGACTGGCACGGCCAGCAGCGCGCGCAGCGCGAACGCATCGAGTTCTACGACCTGCGCGTGCGCGAGGCGTCCATGCGCCTGGAGCGCGAGTTCAAGGCCGGCGAGCAGCCCATGGACGTCTGGCAGCAGGTCAAACTCCATTACATCGGCCTGCTGGTCAACCACCACCAGCCCGAGCTGGCCGAAACGTTTTTCAATTCGGTCACCACCAAGATCCTGCACCGCAGCTACTTCCAGAACGACTTCATCTTCGTGCGGCCCGCCGTCAGCACCGAATACATCGAGAACGACGAGCTGGCTTCGCAGCCGACCTACCGCGCTTACTACCCCACGCGCGACAATATGCGCGAGGTGCTGCTGCAGCTGGTGCGCGACTTCGACCTGCGCCTGCCGTTTGACAACCTCGAGCGCGATGCGGGTTATGTGCTTGAAGCCATCAGCGGGCGGCTCACCGACGTCAAGCTGCGCGCCAACTTTCAGATCCAGGTGCTAACCAGCCTGTTTTTCCGCAACAAGGGTGCGTACGTCGTCGGCAAGATCATCAACGGCTTCAACGAAGTGCCGTTTGCGCTGCCGGTGCTGCACAACAAAGCCGGTAAATTGGTCATTGATGCCGCGCTGTTCGGTGAAGACGACCTGCTCATCCTCTTCAGCTTTGCCCGCGCCTACTTCATGGTCGACATGGGCATCCCGTCGGCCTACGTGCAGTTTTTGCGCAGCATGATGCCGCACATGCCGCGCGCTGAAATCTACAACGCGCTGGGCCTGGCCAAGCAGGGCAAGACGCTGTTCTACCGCGACTTTCTGTACCACCTGCGGCATTCCACCGACAAGTTCCGCATTGCACCCGGCATCAAGGGCATGGTCATGCTGGTGTTCGACTTGCCTTCGTTCCCTTACGTCTTCAAGGTCATCAAGGACTACTACCCGCCGCAAAAAGACACCACGCGCGAGCAGATCAAGGGCAAGTACCTGCTGGTCAAGCAGCATGATCGCGTGGGCCGCATGGCCGACACGCAGGAATACAGCGAAGTGGCCTTCCCGCGCGAGCGCTTTGATGATGAGCTGATCGCCGAGATCGAAAAGTTCGCGCCCAGCCAGCTTGAGATCAGCGACCGTGACGGCGACGGTGCCACCGAAGTCATCATCAAGCACGTCTACATCGAGCGGCGCATGATCCCGCTCAACATTTATTTGCAGGAAGCTTTTGACGCCGGCGTGAAAGAGCCGGCGGCCCAGGACCAGATCGAGCGCGCCGTCGTCGAATACGGCAACGCCATCAAGGACCTGGTGGCCGCCAACATCTTCCCCGGTGACATGCTCTGGAAGAACTTCGGCATCACGCGCCACGGCAAGGTCGTGTTCTACGACTACGACGAGATCGAATACATCACCGACTGCAACTTCCGCAAGGTGCCCGCCGCGCGCAACGAGGAAGAAGAGATGAGCGGCGAGGTTTGGTATACCGTCGGCCCCAAGGACGTGTTCCCCGAAACTTTCGGCCCCTTCCTGCTCGGCAATGACGCCGTGCGCGAAGTCTTCATGAAGCACCATGGCGACCTGCTCGACGCCCATTTCTGGCAAAGCCACCAGGCACGCATCCAGGCCGGCCACGTGCACGACGTATTTCCTTATGAGCGCGAGAAACGTTTTGTCGCCCTGCACAGCCCCGGTGCACCGCACGACGAAGTCCTCACGCAACTGCCGCCGGAGCCCGTGCTCACCGGCCTGAGTGGGCTCACCCCCTAGAAGATGTTGGCCCCCACGCTTTTCACTTCGCCTTCGGCTCCGTGTAATGCGCTGCCCCCCGAGGGGGCGCTGCGCCTGCGGCCCGGCAAAGCCGGTTCCGCGGCCCCGGCTGGCCTTGCTGCTCACCCTGGGTCTGTTGCGGGCTTGTTCTGAATTTTTCTCATCAATTGAAAGGACCTCCTCATGTCTGATTCCATCGTTATCCTCGGCGCAGCCCGCACCCCCATGGGCGGCTTCCAGGGCGACTTCGCCAGCCTGTCGGCCCATGACCTGGGCGGCTACGCCATCAAGGCCGCCATCGAGCGTTCCGGCATTGCGCCTGAAAAGGTTGATGAAGTCCTGTTCGGCAACTGCCTGATGGCCGGCCAGGGCCAGGCGCCTGCACGCCAGGCCGGCTTCAAGGGCGGCCTGCCCGCCAGCGTGGGCGCCGTCACGCTCTCCAAAATGTGCGGTTCCGGCATGGAAGCCACCATGCTCGCGCACGACCAGCTCATCGCAGGCAGCCGCGACGTGATGGTTTCCGGCGGCATGGAAAGCATGACCAACGCACCCCACCTGCTGCTCAAGGGCCGCAGCGGCATCCGCATCGGGCACGACCGCATTTATGACCACATGATGCTCGACGGCCTGGAAGACGCTTATGAACCCGGCCGCGCCATGGGCACCTTCGGCGAGCAGTGCGCCGACAAGTACAAGTTCACTCGCGAGGCGCAGGACGCCTTTGCCACCGCCAGCGTGAACCGCGCCAAGGCCGCCACCGAATCCGGCGCCTTCAAGGCCGAAATCACGCCCATCACCGTCAAGGGCCGCAGCGGCGAAACGGTGATCTCCATCGACGAAGGCCCGGGCAAGGTCAAGCTCGACAAGATCCCCACGCTCAAACCCGCGTTCAAGAAAGACGGCACCATCACCGCCGCCTCCAGTTCGTCCATCAACGACGGTGCAGCTGCCCTGGTGCTGGCGCGTGAGTCCACCGCCAAAGAACTGGGCGCCACGCCCATCGCGCGCATCCTCGGCCACGCCACGTTTGCGCAAGACCCTGAATGGTTCACCACCGCCCCGGTCGGCGCCGTCAACAAGCTGCTCAAGAAAATCGGCTGGAGCGCCAAAGACGTGGACTTGTGGGAAGTCAATGAAGCTTTCGCCGTGGTGCCCATGGCCGCGATGAAAGAACTCGGCATCAGCCACGACATCGTCAACGTCAACGGCGGCGCCTGCGCGCTGGGCCATCCCATCGGCGCGTCCGGCGCCCGCATTCTGGTCACGCTGATCCACGCGCTCAAGGCCCGCGGCCTGAAGAAAGGCGTTGCCACCTTGTGCATCGGCGGAGGTGAAGGCACGGCCATGGCGATCGAGCTGGTATGACGCAAGAAGCACCGCAAACGCTTTCACCCGCTGAGCTCGCCCAGCGCATCGATGCCTTCTGGCTGAAATTCCAGGAGGGCGAGGCGGAGCTTGTCCGCCAGCCGGTACGCGACCAGGTCGAGAACATCAATGAAGTTCTCGAGGAGTATCTGGAAGGGCTGGCGCTGGAAATGTCGGCTGACGACGGTGACCAGCAGGTCGAACTGATCGCCACCGCGCACGGCAGTACCGAAACCTTTCCGCTGCTGCTGGATTTCGTCAAGCGCGCCCCGCCGCTGAAGCACTACAGCCTCACCGCCTTTCGCGCCCGCACGGAGAGCCCCGACTTCCCCATGCGGATGGACAACTTTGAACTGGCCACCTCCGACGTGCTGATCGGCCACGTCGCCGATGAAGGGCAGGTGGGCATCGAAGTCATGTTTGCGCGTGAACTGCCCAGCGACATGCAGGACCATGCGCGCAACATGACCTTCATCATGCTCGACCATGTGCTGGGCGAGTACGACTTCGCGGTCAAGGTGGGCTTTGTGGATTTCGTCGACGCGTTCTCGGACGAAGTGGCCGGCTCCACGACGCTCGACAAGTTCGGCCCTGTGCTCGACGCGTTCTGGACGAATGAACTGGGGCACACAGGCTTGTTCCCGAGCGGCGAACACCAGTGGTCTGTCATGACGGTCGTCTTTGGCAACGACGGGGACGGCGACGAAGAGGGCGACGACGAAGACGAAGAAGACGACCAGGACGGCGACAAGGCGATCGTGGCGGTCAACCAGAGCGCCAATGCGATTGCAGCGCGGCCTGACCTGGGCCACGCGATCGAGCTGCGCTTGCCGGTGGATGACCATGCGGCACTGGAGCGTGCCCGCGAAGTCCAGGAGCAGATCGCCACCCGGCTGGAGCTTCAGCATGCCGGCATCCTGTCCCACACCGTGGTCAGGAACGGCCGGCGCCTGGCCAACTATTATGTGGGCGACCTGCCTGCCGCACTCGGTGTGATTGACACCAGCTTGCGCGGCGCATCGTTCGCCGACGTTGAGCTGAGCAATGCGTTCGACCCGTCATGGTCGAAGTACTTCAATTTTGCGGGCTAGGTCCTGCAAACACAGTGTTAACAGGCCTTGATCCATGAAAGTCCTCGTCATCGGCGCATCACGCGGCATAGGCCTTGAGTTCGTCAGCCAGTACCTGGCCGACGGTGCCAACGTCATTGCCACGGCGCGCAACGACGAAGGCCTGCAGCGCCTCAAGGCCCTGGGCGCCAAGGCCTTGCGGCTGGACGTGGCCCAGCCCGCCAGCATCAGCGGCCTGGCCTGGCTGCTGGACGGCGAAGAGATCGATATCGCCCTCTATGTGGCCGGCGTCTTTCCGCAGGGCGATGCACTCTCGCCGCCGACGCGTGAGGCGTTTGACCACACCATGCACACCAACGTGCTGGGCGCCATGCAGGCCATTCCGCAGGTCGCGCCCATGGTCGAGGCCGCGCGCGCAGGCAAGGGCGGCTGCTTTGCCTTCATCACCAGCGGCATGGGTTGCATTGGCGAGGTACCGTCCAGCAGCAGCTGGACCTACCGCGTCAGCAAGGCTGCGCTGAACATGGCCGTGGCGTCTGCCCAGCATGACTACCCGCGCGCCATCATGGTGGCCTTGTCGCCCGGCTGGGTTCAAACTGACATGGGCGGCCAGGGTGCACCGCTCACCACGGTTCAAAGTGTCACGGCCATGCGTGCTACGCTGGCCGGGCTCAAGCCCGAGCACAAGGGCGCTTTTCTCGACTACGACGGTCGGCCGTTTAAATCCTGGTGAGGTGCCGCATGATGAAGATGGCTTATGACAATCGGTTCGTTGCCGGGGTGCGCCGTGCGTTCGCGAGCGGGCTGATTGCGGTGGGCATGGCTACAGCGGCTATGGCCGCGCCTGAGCATGTCACGGCCTGGCCCAGCGAACGCGAGCTCGTAACCGCGATGCGCGCAGGACTGAGAGATGGTGCGAACAAGGAAGAAGCCCTGCCCATTCGGGCGATGCATGAGGTGATGGTCGGAAAAACCGAGACGGCCTTTCTTGTTTCGGTATGGTTCCCGGATCGCCCCCGCAACTTTTCTTCGGGCACCTTTTTGTACCGCCCGGCCTTAAAGCAAGCCCGGGAACTTCGCTACAGCCATTCACTCGGTTTGCAGTATGTGTCCGGTCACTATGGTGAATTCTCTTTGCTGGAGGACTATGGCTCAGGCCAGGGTACCGAAGGCTTCATCCATGCGCTGGTCCGCTTTAAGGGCTGGGACTTGCAGGTCTTGCATAAAGCCGAGTTCGGCAACAACCTGGGCGCTTGCGGGGAGACTTCCCCGTCAGCCAAGCCCTGCGAACAGACGCATGTGCAGTTCCAGTTGCTGGGCAATTCCGCATCGAACACCGTTGAGATGATCGAGGTCACCACCCAGCTTGGTGGGGCCCCAAAAGAAAAACTGTCGGTGACTTCACGCCGCTTCCGGCTCGACGGTAACCGGTTCAAGCCTGTCAAGGGCTCTTAAAGGCAAAAAATGCTGCTCAATCAAGACCAGGAAATGATCCGCGACGCGGTCCGCGCGTTCGCGCAGGCCGAGCTCTGGCCCCATGCTGCGCGCTGGGACAAGGAACACCACTTCCCGGTCGAGGCGCACAAGGGCCTGGCCGCACTCGGCGCTTACGGCATTTGCGTGCCCGAAGAGTTCGGCGGCGCCAATCTTGACTACCTCACGCTTGCGCTGGTGCTCGAAGAAATCGCAGCGGGCGACGGCGGCACCAGCACCGCCATCAGCGTCACCAACTGCCCGGTCAATGCCATCCTCATGCGTTACGGCAATGCACAGCAGAAAAAGCAGTGGCTGACAAAACTCGCGCAGGGCGAAATGCTCGGCGTCTTTTGCCTGACCGAGCCGCATGTGGGCAGCGATGCTTCTTCATTGCGAACCACGGCAGTCAAAGACGGCGACGAATACGTGATCAACGGCGTCAAGCAATTCATCACCAGCGGCAAAAATGGCCATGCGGCCATCGTGATTGCGGTCACCGACAAGGGCGCCGGCAAAAAAGGCATGAGCGCCTTCATCGTGCCCACCAGTGCACCGGGCTATGTGGTGGCGCGTCTTGAAGACAAGCTGGGCCAGCACTCCAGCGACACAGCACAAATCAATTTTGACAACTGCCGCGTCCCGGCCGACAACCTGATCGGCAGCGAAGGCGAAGGCTACAAGATCGCGCTGGGCGCGCTCGAAGGCGGGCGCATCGGCATCGCCGCGCAAAGCGTGGGCATGGCGCGCAGCGCATTTGAGTTCGCGCTCAGCTATGCCAAAGAACGCCAGAGCTTTGGCACCGCCATCTTTAACCACCAGGCAGTGGGCTTTCGCCTGGCCGACTGCGCGACGAAGATCGAAGCGGCCCGTCAGCTCATATGGCATGCAGCCAGCCTGCGCGACGCCGGCCTGCCATGCTTGAAGGAAGCCGCCATGGCCAAGCTCTTTGCCAGCGAAATGGCCGAAGAAGTCTGCAGCGCCGCCATTCAGACCTTGGGCGGTTATGGCTATGTCAGCGACTTTCCGGTGGAACGCATTTATCGCGACGTACGGGTGTGCCAGATATATGAAGGCACTTCCGATGTGCAAAAAATAATTATTCAACGAGGACTTTGAGCACACCCCCGTTGAAGCTCACTGCGTGTAGCTTCCTCCCCCTTGCAGGGGGCGGCGCCTGCGGCCCGGCAAAGCCGGTTCCGCGGCCCCTGCTGGGTTTGCGGGATTTGTCGCACTGCGCATGGAGTGCACGCCGTAAACTTGTTGATTCAGTGGCTATCCACAGCAGGAGACAGAGCATGCCGATTACCAAAGGATTCCGCGCCCTGGTCGACGAAGCCATGGCGCAGGTCAAAACCTATTCCGTTGCAGAGGCCAGGTCAAAACTCAGCGACCCCACGGTACAGATCGTCGACATTCGTGATGTGCGTGAGCTGACAGCCGGCACCGTCGTCGGCAGTTTCCACGCACCGCGCGGCATGCTTGAGTTCTGGGTAGACCCTGAGTCGCCGTACCACAAGCCCCTGTTTGCCGATGAAGGCAAGGAATTCATCCTCTTTTGCGGGGCCGGCTGGCGCAGCGCTCTGGCCACCAAGACCCTGCAGGACATGGGCATGCGCAACGTCGCACACATCGACGGCGGTTATGCCGAATGGGTCAAGCAGGGCGCGCCTGCCGAAACGCTGGAAGAGCGCAAGGCCCGTGCCAACAACAACGCCTGCGGTTGATACCCGCGTGATGCCGACCCCGCAGCCGACCCAGCCATGTCCTTGCGGCCGCCCCGGCCCGGCGAAGAAGCCGCTGCTGTTCGAAAATTGCTGCAGCCGTTACCTTGACCACTTCGAGGCCTTGCCCGCGCCGGATGCCGAATCCCTCATGCGTTCGCGCTACACCGCCTTTGTGCTCGAACGTGCCGACTATCTGCTCGCCACCTGGCACACCAGCCATCGGCCCGCGTCCATCGAGTTTGACCCTGGCGTGAAATGGCTGGGCCTCGAAGTGCGCAGCCATCGCCAGATTGATGACACCCATGCCGAGGTCGAATTCGTCGCCCGCCAGAAAACCCCCGGCAGCCCGGCCGTGCGCCTGCATGAGCGCAGCCGCTTCGTGCGTGAAGAAGGGCGTTGGTACTATGTCGACGGCGACATTCAATAAGGGGAGGGTAGATGTTCAACCAGACCGTGCGCGGCATGTATTGCCTGCGCTGCAGCAGCCGCAAGGTGGTGCGCGGAAATTTCGAAGCGGAGCGGTTCTATCCCTTGCGTGGCTTGCTGCGCTCCCTTGTCGGCAAGCCGGTGCTTTTGCAAAACCAGCATTCACATGCCTGCATGGACTGCGGCCTGGCCTGGAACGAAGTCGATGCCACCGAGCTGCGCAAAAACCTGCGCACATACGGCCTGGCGCCACACAGCACCGGCGTGATGGAGGCCGTGAACGAAACGGGTGTTGATGTCCGTTTGTGAGCGCCTGGTAAAACTGCAAAGGTCTTGCTGGGCCTGCGTTCTGGTTCCGGTGGTTTTGCTGCTGGGCACATGGGTCGTCATCATCGAACCACGCTGGGTCGCGCACCGCGAGATCAGCGAGACCGTTCCGGACTGGAAAGGGCCGCCCGGCCTGAAAGTGGCCATTGCTTCAGACTGGCACTTCACCAAACGCCCGCTGTGGCGCGTCATGACGGTGGAGCGTGCGCGTGACATCGTGGCGCAGATCAATGCCGCCCAACCCGACGTGGTGCTGTTGCCCGGCGACTTCATTGCCGACCGCGACTACAAGCCTGACACCGCCGCCACACCCGAGGACGAGATCGCCCAGGTGCTGGGCGGGCTGAAAGCCCGGCTGGGTGTCTACGCCGTCATGGGCAACCACGACTGGTGGCACGACGGCGAAAAATTCACCGCGGCATTCACCCGCGCGGGCATCACGGTGCTCGAGAACGACGCCGTGCCTTTACCCTTGCCTTTACCCGTGCCACCCGGAGCATCCGCAACGCCCGTCTGGGTGGTGGGCGTGGGCGACGACTACACCGGCCACTCCCAGCCGGCCAAGGCGATGGGCAAGGTGCCCAAGGGCGCGCACGCCCTGGTGTTCATGCACGAACCGGCCAGTTTGATCGACTTGCCGACCGTGCGCGGTCTTGTCGTCGCCGGCCACACGCACGGCGGCCAGGTCTGCCTGCCCTTTGTCGGCGCGCCGGTCGTGCCCGGCGCCGGCCCGCGCGACTGGGCCTACGGCTGGGTCGGGCACGAAGACAATCGCATGTACATCACCAGCGGCCTGGGCGTCAGCATTTTGCCGGTGCGATTTAACATGAGGCCTGAGTGGGTGATGTTCACCCTCAACGCCGCCGGCGGCAAGCCCAAGGCGACCCCCTGAAAAAGAAAGCTGACAGATGAAGTTCGATGCCGTGTTATTTGACTGTGATGGCGTGCTGGTCGACAGCGAGCCGCTGACCAACGGCGTGCTCCGCGACATGCTCGAAGAGCTCGGCTGGAAGCTCGGCTCGGCCGAATGCATGGCCATGTTTGTCGGCAAGGCCGTCAAGGACGAAGCCGCCAATATCGAAGCCCACACCGGCAAGCCGCTGACCGAAGCCTGGATGCTGGAGTTTCGCGCCCGCCGCAACGAAGCACTGGTTGAATCGCTACTGGCCGTGCATGGCGCGGTGGAGGCTGTCAGCCAGATCCACACGGCCTACCAGGGCCGCATCGCCTGCGCGTCCGGCGCCGATCGTTTCAAGGTCGAACTGCAGCTGGAAAAGTGCGGCCTGATGCCTTTCTTTGAGGGCAACATCTTCAGCGGGCACGAGCTGCCGCGCTCCAAGCCTTTCCCCGATGTCTACCTGGCCGCCGCCGCCGCGCTGGGGGTAGACCCGAAGCGATGCGCCGTGGTCGAAGACACCGTCACCGGCGTCACGGCCGGCGTGGCGGCCGGCTGCACGGTGTTTGGCTACAGCCCGCCCGAGCTGGGCCACGACGCGCCCGCAGCCCTGCGCGCCGCCGGTGCGGTGCATGTGTTCACCGCCATGGCCGACCTGCCCGCGCTGCTGGCCTGAAGCGCCGCGATTTTTTTTACCAAAAAAGATGTCGATTCGGTCGATTCCGGTCGAAGCCGTTCGTCGTAGAGGTGTCAGCAACCACTTTTTGAAGGAAACACCGTGAAATACCTTTGCCTCGCCTACTACAACCCCGCCGAATTCGCCGCCCTGCCGCCCGCCGACATGCAGGCCCTGGTCAGCCAGTGCCCGCCCAAAGACGCCCAGCTCAAGGCCACCGGCCAGCTGCGCGTCAGCGCCTCGCTGGGCGAACCCGCCATCCGCCTGCAGCCGCGCGGCAGCAAGACGCAGAAAATTGACGGCCCGTTCACCGAAGCCAAGGAGCTGGTGGGCGGCTTTTTCATCATCGACGCTGCCAACCCGGACGAAGCCGTGAAAACCGCCTCGCTGCACCCCGCGGCCACGCTGGGCGAGCAGGCCGGCTGGCGCATCGACATGCACCCCATCGATTTCTTTGAGCAGTACGACGGCAGGGCCTGAGGCGGCTGGCTGGCGTCTGAACGGCGCCTGACCGGCCTTTTTGGGCCGTTTTCAGGCGCCAAAAAGGCCTCTGACCCAATAATAACGGGCGCAAGCAGCTATTGTTTTAATAGCATTTTCTTGTGGACTGAAAACCGGCTGAGTGCCTTTTGAGCGCCAAAAAGTGCCAAAAACAGGCATTTTCAGGGATAAAAAGTGCCTGCAGCCCAATGAGGGCGGGCGCGGGCTGCTACTAAATTGATAGTGCCGTGAATCGTTCCCCGCAGGCTGCCGGCCCGCCACGCGGGCGGCGGCCGACCCCGTTCAGCTCAAATCTGCACCCGCGTCCCCAGCTCAATCACGCAGTTGTTGGGCAACCTGAAGAACCCAGCCACGCTGCCTGCGTTGCGCGACATCAGGGCGAACAGCGCCTCGCGCCAGTGCACCATGCCCGAGCCGCGCGTGGGCACCACGATTTCGCGGCTCAAAAAGTACGAGGTCTCAAACAGGTTGATGGGCAGGCCCTGGGCCTTGCATAGCTCCAGCGCTTTCGGGATGTCGGGCGTGTTCTTGAAGCCGTAGTTCACTTCCACCCGCCAGAAGCCGGGCGCCAGCGGCTGCACCTGCACGCGTTCGGCAAACGGTATCCACGGCACGTCATGAAACACCACCGTCAATATCAGGTTGCGTTCATGCAAAACCTGGTTGTGCTTGAGGTTGTGCATCAGCGCCTGTGGCACCGTGTCGGGGTTGGCCACCGCATACACCGCAGTGCGCTGTACCCGGTTCACACTGTCGGCCGACAGCGCCGTCACAAAGGGCAACAGCTCCGGGTCGTCGTGGCGGATGCTCTCCACCAGCAGCTCGCGCCCGCGCCGCCACGTCGCCATCACGGTGAAAATTGCCACGCCCAGCACCAGCGGAAACCAGCCGCCCTGCATGAACTTCAGCATGCACGACACCACCAGCAGCAGGTCCAGCGCCACAAAGACGGCGGTGGCCGCAATCGCCAGCGGCAAGGGGTAGCGCCAGCCCTGGCGTATGACAAAGAAAGTCAGCAAGGTGGTGATCAGCATGGTGATCGTCACCGCAATACCGTAAGCCGCAGCCATGGCAGACGAGCTGCCGAAGCCGAGCACCGTGGCCAGCACGGCGGCCAGCAGCAGCCAGTTCACGCCCGGCATGTAGATTTGCCCGGCCTCGCGCGCCGAGGTGTGCAGCACGCTCATGCGCGGCAGCAGGCCCAGCTGTATGGCCTGCCGCGTCATTGAATAAGCACCCGAAATGACAGCCTGCGATGCAATCACGGTGGCCAGCGTGGCCAGCACCACGGCGGGAATCAGCCAGGCTTCGGCAAACATGCGATAGAAAGGGTTTTCCAGCGCCGCCGGGTCGCGCATCAGCAGCGCGCCCTGGCCCATGTAGTTGATGGCCAGCGCCGGCAGCACCAGGCCGCCCCAGGCAAACTGGATGGGCCGCTTGCCGAAGTGGCCCATGTCGGCATACAGCGCTTCAGCGCCGGTAAAGGCCAGCACAATGGCGCCCACCGCCACAAACATGTGCCAGCCCTGCGCGCTCAAAAAGCGAATGGCGTTCAGCGGGTTCAGCGCGGCCAATATGCCGGGTTGCTGCGCAATCTCCAGCGCACCGGTAAAAGCCAGCACGCCAAACCACAGCACGATGACCGGGCCAAACAGCTTGCCCACCAGGCCCGTGCCATAACGCTGCACCGCAAACAGCCCCACCAGCACCGCCATACACACCGGCAGCACATAGGGCTTGAGCGCGGGCGTCACCACCTCCAGGCCTTCGACCGCACTGAGCACCGAGATCGCCGGCGTGATCACGCTGTCGCCGTAAAAGAGCGCCGCGCCCAGCACGCCCGTCAGCAGCAGTGCCGTGCGTGCCTTCGGGTTGTGCCCGGCCGCCTTGGCCGCCAGCGCGGTCAGCGCCATGATGCCGCCTTCGCCATTGTTGTCGGCCCGCAAGATCAGCAGGATGTATTTGAGCGTGACGATCATCATCAGGCCCCAGAAAATCACCGACACCGCGCCGATAAGATGAGTCTCATCCAGCGGCACGCCCGTGGCCGGGCTGAAGATTTCCTTCATGGTGTAGAGCGGACTGGTGCCGATGTCACCGTACACCACACCCAGCGCGCCCAGCGTGAGCGCTGCCACGCCTTCGCGGTGGCCTTTTTTGCGTGTGTTGTTGTTGGCGGCAGTGGCCTGGCCCTCTGCAGCAGCATTCGCAGTCGTTGCGACATTTCCCATACATTCCATCCGACAGTGAAGAGGCCTTCACTGTCGGCCGGTGCGCATCAGGAACGCATAAGTGACCCTTGTAACGGCGTCAGTCCACCGCCAGCCGGTAACCCACGCCGGTCTCGGTCAGCAAATGCCGGGGCTCGGCCGGTTCCTGCTCAATCTTGGCGCGCAGCTGCGCCATGTAGAGACGCAGGTAATGCACATGTTCGGTGTATTCGGGCCCCCACACATCGGCCAGCAGTTGCCGGTGCGTCACCACCCGGCCCGCGCTGCGAACCAGCCGCGCCAGCAGCTTGAACTCGGTGGGCGTCAGGTGCAGGGTTTCGCCGTGCAGCTGCGCGGTGTGCAGCGTCAGGTCCACACGCAAACCGTCCAGCTCGTGCACCGTTACGGCCGCGGCCAGCGCGGTGCCGCGGTGGCGCAGCGCCACGCGTATGCGCGCCAGCAGCTCGCTCACGCTGAAGGGCTTGGTCAGGTAGTCGTCGGCGCCCGCGTCCAGCAGCTTGATCTTTTGCGCCTCCTGGTGCCGGGCCGACACCACCAGAATCGGCAGTGAATGCTT
The DNA here is from genome assembly GCF_056405995.1 of Polaromonas sp. P1_E11. NCBI lineage: Bacteria > Pseudomonadati > Pseudomonadota > Betaproteobacteria > Burkholderiales > Comamonadaceae > Polaromonas > Polaromonas sp. P1_E11. Next base: position 84,621 of record NZ_JBFUBA010000006.1, on the reverse strand, counting down.
GCGCCGCACTTCCTGCACCAGCTCGGCGCCGTCGCCGTCGGGCAGGCCGAGGTCCAGCACAATCACGTCGGGCGGGTCGTTGCGCACCAGCGCTGCGGCTTCGCTCAGCGACACGGCCGTCTGCACCTCAAAGCCTTCCACCGACAGCGAGGCGCGCATCAGCTCGCGCAGGTCGCGGTCGTCTTCCACCACCAGGATGCGCAGGCTCATGGCTGCATCCCGGCGGGTTGCTGGGCCTCAATCGGCAGCGTCAGCGTGAAGACATTGCCTTCGCCTCCCTCGCCGCCATCCCTGCGGGACGCAAGGGTCAGCCGGCCCTGGTGCGCCTCTGCAATGGCGCGGCACAGCGCCAGACCCAGGCCCGCGCCACGCGGGCCGGATTGGTCCCCGCGGGCGTAGGGCGCAAAGATGACCTCGTACTTGTCTTTTGCAATCTGCGGGCCGCTGTCCTTCACGGCCAGCCGCAGCGTGTTGCCCTGGGCCTCCACAGACAGCGCAATCGCGCCGGTGCTGTACTTCAGCGCGTTGTCCAGCAGGTTGTCTACCAGCTGCGCCAGCAGCACCGGGTCGGCCTTGATCAGCGGCAGCCCGGCCTGCACGGTCGAGGTGATGCGGCGCTCCGCGTCACGCTTGCGCACGCGCGCCAGCACGGTGCCCACAATTTCTTCCGGAGACTCCCATTGCCGCGCCGGCGGCTGCGCGGTGTTAGAGAGTTGCACCAGTTGCAGCGTGTTCTCCGTCACGGTTGAAAGGTAAGAGGCCTCACTCACAATGCTGCCCAGCAGCCGCGCCTGCTCGGCCGGGGCCAGCTTGTCGCCCTGCGTCTGCAGCGCCGAAGCCGCGCCCACCACGGCCGCCAGCGGCGTGCGCAGGTCATGTGAAATGGCCGCCAGAAAAGTGCTTTGCACCTGCTGGCGTTGCGCCTCGCCCTGCGCCGCCTGCATCGACTGGCTGAGCCGCAGCCGCCACAGCGCCTGGCCCAGCAGGGCGCACAGCGCCTCGGCATGTTCGCGCCCGCCGGTGTCGTGTGCCGGTGCGGGCTCTACCCGGGCGGCGCCGTGCATCTGCGCCTTGTCGCCCAGCGGCAGGTACCAGGCGTTCAGCCCTGGCCAGCGCCCGGTGCCGGGGCCCAGCGTGGCCGCTTCGCGCATGCAGCACCTCATGCCGTCCAGCACTGAGGGCTCGAGCACCGCCGCGTTCGACAGCTCGCCCCCGGCCTGCAGCGTGCCCAAAAGGCAAGGGCCTGCAAAGGCTTCGTCCAGCGCCGCCTGGCCCACGGTGGCAATGTCGTGTGCCGTTGCCGCGGTGGAAAGCTGCGTGGCCAGGCCCTGCAGCTGGCGCGCACGCTGTTCGTTCAGCTGCGCCGCAGCCGTCTCGCGCCGCAGCCGCGCAGACAGGTGGCTGATGGCCAGCGCCACCAGCAGCATGCTGAAAATCGCAATCAGGTGATCCCGGCTCTCCACCTCAAAGGTAAAACGCGGCGGCACAAAAAAGTAGTTCAGCGCGGTCACCGCCACTATTGCGCAGGTCACGGACTCCTTCCAGCCCATGGTGTAAGACACGACCACCACGACCAGCACATACAGCATGGCCTGGCTGGCAATCGTGACTTGCCTGTCTAGCAGCAGCCCGCCGCCGGTGGCGGCTGCCAGCAGCAGCGCCACGATGGCCCAGTGGCGCAAACTTGTGCCGGTGGCGGGTGTGGCGAGGGTGGGTAGGGCAGCTTTCATCATCAGAAGCCCAGCGTACCATCGGCCGCATCAGGATTGCATCAGGACGGCTGGCGGGGTGTGGCGGTGGGCGTGGTGCACCCCAAGGCACCCAAACCGCCCAAATTCTTGATCTGTATCAACTTTTACCTATAAAAAGTGCTTGCAGCCCAATAGCAACCTGCGCGAGCAGCTATGAAATTAATAGCGGATAGACCCCCATGGCACAGCCTTCCAGCTCCTTGTTGCCTCCCTCGACCGCACATAACCCCACTGCCAAAATCGCCTCATCCTGTTAAGCTGGCTGCCCGACTTTAATAACGATTTGAGAGACAACACCATGCCCGGACTCCTCCCCAACGTTGACCCTGACGGCCTGCTCGAATTTTCGGTGGTCTACACCGACCGCGCCCTCAACCACATGTCAAAAAGCTTCCAGGGCGTGATGAGCGACATCTCGCGCATCCTCAAAGACGTGTACAAGGCGCACGCCGTGGCCCTGGTGCCCGGCAGCGGCACTTACGGCATGGAAGCCGTGGCCCGCCAGTTTGCGGGTGGCAAGCACGTCATGGTCATCCGCAACGGCTGGTTCAGCTACCGCTGGACGCAAATCTTTGACATGGGCCACATCCCCGCCTCGCACACCGTGCTCAAGGCCAAACAGACCGGCCCCGGCGCGCAAGCCCCCTGGGCGCCCGCACCCATTGCCGACGTGGTCGCCGCCATCGCCAGGGAAAAGCCCGCACTCGTTTTTGCACCACACGTCGAAACCGCCTCCGGCATGATCCTGCCCGACAGCTACCTGCAGGCCGTGGCCGCAGCGGTGCATGCCGTGGGCGGCCTCTTTGTGCTCGACTGCATTGCCTCCGGCGCCATGTGGGTCGACATGAAGGCCACCGGCGTTGACCTGCTCATCTCCGCCCCGCAAAAAGGCTGGAGCAGCTCACCCTGCTGCGCCATGGTCATGCTCAGCGAGCGCGCCCGCGCCGCGATAGACAGCACCGCCAGCTCCAGCTTTGCGTGCGACCTCAAGAAGTGGATGCAGATCATGGAAACGTATGAAAACGGCGGCCATGCCTACCACGCCACCCTGCCCACAGACGCCCTCACGCGCCTGCGCGCCGCCATGAAAGAAACGCAAGACTACGGCTTTGCCAAAGTCAAAGCCGAGCAGGAAGCCCTGGGTAGCAAGGTGCGCAAATTGTTTGAAAGCCGCGGCCTGCCCAGCGTGGCCGCCGAAGGCTTCAAGGCCCCGGGCGTGGTCGTCAGCTACACCACTGACCCAGACATCCAGTCCGGCAAAAAATTTCTTGCGCAAGGTTTGCAAACCGCCGCCGGCGTGCCGCTGCAGTGTGGCGAGACCGCAGACTTCAAGACCTTCCGCGTTGGCCTGTTTGGCCTCGAGAAGTGGCACCAGTCTGACCGCACCGTCGGCCAGCTTGCCGCCGCACTCGACCAGATCGGCCTGACCGAGAAGGCGCGCCAGGCTGTCGCGGCCTGAGCGGCTGTTTCTCATCGGGAGCTTCGGCTCCCTTTTTTATTTCTTCCTTCCGTTCTATCAATCCATTTATTCCTGAAGAGACGTATCAATGAAATGCGCTTTGGTCGGTTCCCGTTTTTTCGCAGCCTCGGTGTTTGAAGTGCTTCGCAAAGAAGAAGGCATTGAGTTCACCAGCATCGTCGCCCCGGCCGAAGACGACCGCCTGGCAATTGCCGGGCGCGCAGCCGGCATCCCCGTGCACGTGCTGGCCAACCCCAAGATCGTGCCCGGCGAAGCGATTGCCGAAGGCACCGAGCTCATCATCGCCGCGCACACGCATGCCCGCGTGAGCGACGACGCCCTCGCACGCTCACGCCTGGGCGGCATCGGCTACCACCCCTCATTGCTGCCACGCCACCGCGGCATCGCAGCCGTTGAGTGGACGATTCTTGAAGGCGACCCCATCGCCGGTGGCTCCGTCTACCACCTGGCCGACGGCTGGGACGCGGGTGCCATCGCCGCGCAAGACTGGTGCTTTGTCAAAAAAGGCGAAACCGCCCGCGAACTGTGGGAACGCGCCCTGGCTCCCATGGGCCTGGCGCTGCTCAGCAAGGTCGTGCACCACGCCCGCCTGCAAGGCAGCCTGCCCGCCGACGTGCAAGACCCAGCCTTCGCCACCCGCGCGCCCATGCTGCGCAAAGCCGTGGTGCTGACCGAAGAGGTCTCTTCCGCCAACACATCACTCGTCGTCTCCATCGTCGGCACAGACCGGCAGGGCATCGTCAGCTCACTCGCAGACAAAGCCCAACGCTTCGGCGCCAACTGGGCCGCCAGCCGCATGACACGCCTGGCCGGTGAATTCGCCGGCATGGTCCACTTCGAAGTGCCGCGCGAAAACGCCGACAACCTCGCCAACTCACTGCGCGGCCTCCAATCCAGCGGCCTGCAAGTGGTGGTGGCAAAGAGCGACGGCGCCAACACCCCCGCCGCACTGCGCGTGTTTGAACTGGAGCTGGTAGGCGAAGACCGCCTGGGCATCGTCAGTAACCTGACGAAGATGCTCGCCGAGCGCGGCATCAGCATCGAGAGCATCCACACCGACATCGTGCGCAGCGGCGTTTCAGGCAAGCAGACCTTCAAGGTCGAGGCGCATTTGCTGGTGCCGGCCAATTTGTCGGTAGAAGCGTTGCAGAAAGAGCTGGGCACCTTGGCCAGCGAGATGATGCTGGATATTGCGCTGGGGGAGAGGCAGCTTGCTGTCGGGTAAGTCGGCACGCGCCTCGGGCATGAAGTGAACCAAGAGTACGAGATAGCAATGGTTGAAATCGTTGTGGCGGTGCTGGTTGTTGGGGGCTTGGGTGTGCTGCCCATCGTTGGGCTCATCATCCAGGTGTGGCGCGACCGCCGGGGCAAGCGCAGGAATGCGCAGGGCAGGTGTTACGCCTGCGGCGGGTCGGGTCTGCTCTTGCCACTTCATCATTACAAAGGCGAGATGTTCAACTATTGCCTGCCATGCAGTCAACGCCAGCGCCGGATGTCCACGATGACCGGACTTGTCGCTGCCGGGATTCTGGTGGTGGGCTTATGTGCTTGGCTGATCGTGCGCGAGCTTTAAGAGATTTCGCTTGGGAGAGCGGCGGGTTGCTGGCAAGTGAGCTGAGATTCGATTTTTCCGGCGTGGTGGCTGAGAGTGGTGGCAGTAACGAAAATCATGATTTGCTGTAATAGCCCTGAGTTCAAGCAATACTACAAATCCTGAAACCATGACCAGCGACCGCATCTCAAAATTTCTCGACGACATACGCCTTCTTGATCCCGAACGCTTCGAGCTTGTACAGGCACTGAGAAAAATCATCCTTGGCCTGGATTCCTCGATCTCTGAAGAGGTGAAATACGGTGGACTCCTGTTCTCCGCTGTAAAGCCGTTTTGTGGGGTGTTCTCATACGCAAAACACGTCTCCCTGGAGTTCGGCGAGGGCGCATCACTGCCGGACAAGTTCAAAGTGCTCGAGGGCGAAGGCAAGTTCCGTCGCCACATTAAATTGGCATCAGTTGAAGACATCACGGGCAAGCATGTTCGTGACTATCTTGCTTTGGCGTTCAAGATGTCGGCGAAGACGTGAGGAGGCCAATTGCGTGCCCATTTGAAACAGAAAATAATCGATGTTTGCGAAAACAAAATCAAAGAGAAAGGCGAAAACGTCGGCCTGTCTTTCTACGCGTTTTTTGCCAACAGGAATGACAACCCGGAGCTCCTGATGGAGGCCGCAAAATGGTGGATCCAAACGCACCGGCTGGACCACTTTGAGAAAGCGTTGAAGATCAGGCGTCTGGTTGAGCAGGAAGCAGTCGATTGAGAAAACCGCGCCTTGATGCAAGTCATCCTCCGGGGCCATATCCGCCCCAGGCACCATCTCTTTTTTCAGACGAACCCCAAGACGGCTGACAAGCCGCCTTCAAGGATGCCAGCGCGAGACCGCCCGCGGCGTGTGGGCCGACTTGCTTCCTGCGAGTGCATACGACAGCTGGTTCGCGGCGCGGATGACGCTCTTTGCGTGCTTCATCAGTTTGGTTTTTGACAGCCGCGCGCTCGGGCCCGAGATGCAGATGGACCCCAGCAATCGCCAGTTAAGGCCGAACACCGGTGCCGCCACACTGGCCACTTCGGCTTCGCGTTCGCCCATCGAGATCTGGTACCCCTGCTCACGTATCGACTCGTACGGCTCCCCCGCTGCGCCGCTGAAGGCCAGGATCACACGCCCTGGTGCGCCCTTGTTCAGGGGCAGCCGCTCCCCGACACGCACGTGGTGCCGCACTGATTGCGGCCCTTCGACACGCGCCACGCAGGCACGAATGTCGCCTTCGCGCACGTAGAACGACGCGCTCTCACCGCTTGCCTCAACGAGCTCGTGCAGCGTGGGCTCGACGATGCGGTTGACGTCGAACCCGGCCTGGTAGCGCGCACCCAGCCAGCCGGCGGCCGGCCCCAGCCGCCACTGGCCGTCGTCGGCCTGCACCATGTACTGCGACAAGGCCAGCGTGCGCGCCAGGCGCAGCACCGTCGTCTTGTGCATGTGTGAGCGCCGGCTCAATTCCGCCAGCGAAAGCGTTGACTCGCCCACCTCAAAAGCTTCCATCAGCGAGAGCGCCCGCGTCACCGCGATGACGCCGCCGCCCGTCTCAACTGGCTCATTTGCTGGTTCGTTGCGCATGCCGCACCATGGTTCACTGTATGAAACGGTATTGTATGCCGTGCAACGCGCGCCTACAGTTCCACCCATACCGCAGTTATTGTTTTAAGCGGAGCCTTGGAGACATACATGAAACTTTCCCGCCGTTGCGTGCTGGCCGCTGCCATCGCGTGTTCCCTGGCCACCAGCGCCTTTGCGCAGGCATGGCCCGCCAAACCCATTCGCCTCGTCGTGCCGTTCCCGGCCGGCGGCGGCACCGACATCATCGCCCGCGAAGTCACGAACAAGCTCATGGGCCCGGGCTACACCTTCATCGTCGACAACAAGCCGGGCTCGGGCGGCAACCTCGGCGTGGACGCCGTGGCGAAGTCACCGGCAGACGGTTACACGCTGGTGCTCGGCCAGACCAGCAACCTGGCGATCAACACCAGCCTGTACGCCAAACTTCCGTACGACCCCGTGAAGGACCTCACGCCCGTGAGCCTCGTGGCGAGTGCGCCGCTGGTCATCGTCGTCGCGGCGGACTCGCCGTACAAGACGCTCGCCGACATCGTTGCGGCGTCAAAGGCCAAACCCGGCTCCCTGAACTATGCGACCTCCGGCAACGGCACCGTCGCACACCTCGCAACCGAATCCTTCCAGAAGGCCGCAGACGTCAAGCTGACGCACGTGCCGTACAAGGGCGCGGCGCAGGGCGCCACCGACCTCATCGGTGGGCAGGTGCAGCTCTATGTGTCATCCATCCCCACGCTCATCGGCCACATCAAGAACGGGAAAATGCGCGCCATCGCCGTCACGTCGGCCAAACGCACCGAAGACCTGCCGCAGGTGCCCACCATTGCCGAGTCCGGCTACAAGGGCTTCGAGGCCGTGACCTGGTTCGGTATTGCCGGGCCTGCGAACCTGCCAAAGGATGTCGTTGCCAAACTCAACGCCGACATCAACAAGGCGCTGCAGGCGGCAGACCTGCGCAAGAAGCTGCGCGACCAGGGCGCCGACGTGGAAGGGAGCACGCCGGAGCAATTCAGCAAACTGATCCGGGAAGACATCACCCGCTGGGGCAAGATCGTCAAAGAATCCGGCGCGAAAGTAGATTGACATGACACAAGACATCATCCGCAAATTTGACCGCGTGCCGGCCGCCGTGGTGCGCGAAGCCGCTGCATTCCAGCCCGCCATCCTGGCCGACGTGGCCGGCCGCCGGGGCGCCATGCACGGGCGTATCAAGGCATTGCGCCCCCGCATGAAATTTGCCGGAACGGCCTTCACCGTTGAAGTTCGCCCTGGCGACAACCTGATGATCCACGCGGCCATGTCACTGGCGCAGCCGGGTGACGTATTGGTCATTGACGGCAAGGGGGACCTCACCGCCGCGCTGATGGGCACCATCATGATGACCGCCTGCAAACAGCTGGGTATCGTCGGCGTTGTCATTGACGGCGCAGTGCGCGACATCCTCGAAATCGACGAAATGGATTTCCCTGTCTTTGCGGCCGGGTACAACCCGAACGGCCCGACCAAAACCTGCCCGGGCCGCATCGGCCACCCCGTGACGGCAGGCGGCGTCACCGTGCATGCGGGCGACTTCGTGATGGGCGACGCGGACGGCGTTGTCGTCGTTGAACGCGAGAAGATCGAATCCCTGCTGCCGGCCGCTGCGAAGAAGGTGGCCGATGAAAACGCACGGATAGCGGCGATCAAAAAAGGCGACACAGCGGCCAAATGGCTGGAGTCAGCGCTGCGCAGCGCCGGGGTGTTGAAAGAAGGCGAGTCGCTGTGAGTAATGGGACGCCTGCCATGAAACCCGTCATGAAGCCCGTCATGAAACCCGTCATTCTTGTCACTGCGGCAGACCTTGCACCCGAAGCGCTGGCGCTTCTGCAGGGCTACGAAGTCATCTACGCCGGCAAGACGCCGACTGAAGAAGACATCGTCGCCCTCTGCCAGCGGCACGACCCGGTGGGCATCATCGTGCGCTACAGCAAGGTGGGGGCAGCCGCCATCACGGCGGCGCCATCCCTGCGCGTGATCTCGAAGCACGGCAGCGGCACCGACACCATCGACAAGGTGGCCGCCGCCGCGCGGGGCGTCGAAGTGCGTGCCGCAGCCGGCGCCAACGCAAATGCCGTCGCCGAGCAGGCTCTGGCATTGATGCTCGCCTGCGCAAAGTCAATTCCCGTGCTGGACGCGCGCATGCATGCCGGCCACTGGGACAAGGCCACCCACAAGAGCGTGGAACTGTATGGCAAGACTGTCGGGCTTGTGGGCCTGGGCGCCATCGGGCTGCGCTTTGCGCGCATGGCGAGTGCATTGGGCATGGAGGTATTGGGTTTTGACCCTTACGCCAAAGAGCTGCCGGAATTCATGACACGGGTCGAGCTCGAAACGCTTTGGCAAAACGCCGACGTGGTTTCGCTGCATTGCCCGCTGACGGGCGACAACCGCAACCTGCTGAATGGCGCCACGCTGGCAAAGTGCAAGAAGGGTGTGATCATCGTCAACACGGCGCGCGGCGGGCTGGTGGACGAAGCCGCTTTGCTCGAAGGTCTTCGCAGCGGACAAGTCCATTCTGCGGGCCTGGATAGCTTCAGCGTGGAACCCATGGCGCCGGGGCACCCCTTCCAGAACGAGCCGGGTCTCATCCTGAGCCCCCACATCGGCGGTGTCACGAGCAACGCGTATGTGAACATGGGCGTTGCGGCTGCAAGCAACGCGCGAAGCGTGATCGAAGGCGTTACCGCTGGGGCTTTGGCTTAGCTTTTTGATTGACGGCTGCCTGGGGCGTGCGCTTCAGCCCGGCCAACGCCTTTCGTTTTTACTGCGGCACCAGGCCGGCGGCTTTCACCAGGTCGGCGTGGATGCGAATCTCTTCTGAAATCACTTGCGCCAGGGGCTTGGCCTCATCGGGCGCCGGCTCCATGCCGATTTCCAGCAGTTTGGTTTTGGCATCGCCTCTGAGGAAAGCCTTCGCGGATTTGCTGAGCTTGTCGATCACAGGCTGAGGCGTTTTGGCGGGTACCAGCAGGCCTATCCATGCCGACAGCACTACATTGTTCACGCCGCCTTCACGCAGCGTGGGAATGTCAGGCGCAGAGATGGCACGTTTCTCACTCAACACACCCACCGCATGCAGCTTGCCCGACTTGATGTGCGGAAGCGCCTCGGGCAGCGGGGCAAAGGCCATGTCCACCACACCGCCGATGAGATCGGTAATCGCCGGCGCACCGCCCTTGTAGGGCACGTGCAGCAGCTTCGCGCCAGTCTGGCTTTCAAACATCAGCCCCGCCAGGTGCTGCGGGCTGCCGTCACCTGAAGAGGCATACGTCAGCTTGCCTGGGTTGGCCTTGGCCGCCGCCAAAATGCTGGCCGGCGTTCCATACTTCGCCTTGTCGTTCACCACCAGCACCATGGCCTGGTTGACCAGCTTGGTCACCGCCACAAAGTCGGTTTCAGGGTTGTAGGGCAGCGTCTTGAAGATGCTCTTGTTCGTGGTCAAAAAAGACGCCGGCGACACCATGATGGTGTAGCCGTCCGGCGCAGCCTTGGCCACCACCGGCACCCCAATCTGCCCCGAGCCGCCCGCCCGGTTGTCCACCACAAAGGGCTGGCCCAGGTCGGTGGTCAGCTGCTGGCTGACCTGCCGGGCCACCATGTCGACGCTGCCGCCCGCCGGCAGCGCGACGATGACCTTGACCGGATGGCTGGGGTAGGGCTCTTGCGCGAAGGCGGGGGCTGCCAGAGCCAGACTGGACGCGGCGCAAAGTGCCAGGCAAGCGGTGCGGGTGAATGACATAGGTCGCTTTCGGAGTTGGAGGGCGTCGCCAGTTCGCACTCTGCAAAACTTGCTCCGCCGCAATCGTGCGGGAATGCAAGTTGTATGCCTGCAAGCAGGGTTTAGAACTGGAACTGGTAGGCGAAGACCGCCTGGGCATCGTCAGCAACTTGACGAAGATGCTCGCCGAGCGCGGCATCAGCATCGAAAGTATTCACACCGACATCGTGCGCAGCGGTGTCTCAGGCAAGCAGAGCTTCCAGATAGAGGCGCGCTGTGAAGTGTCCGCAATCGACCGTCTATGGACATGGTTGGCGGTCTTGGTGGCGACACAAGTGCCGTACCCCCAGTAGGGATTGCCATGCTTTCCTTCGCGCCCTAGTCTGCTTGCATTCACTTTAGTTGGAGTAGCAAGTGCTGGATTTACTCTCGAAGATCATTCTTGCGCTGTTCGGACTGGAGCCGCTAGCTTTGGTTTCGGTGCTATTTGCGCTGATAGCGCTAGCGGCTCTGGCGCTTGCCGCCTTTGCCGTGTTCGTTTCGAGCAAAAGGTAGGGGCCATCGCCCACTAAGCGCGACAGGCTGGGGTATCGAGCCGGCCCTGGGTAGGGTAAGGGGGGCAATGTACCCTGGGTGAGTGGGGCTGCGGCCTTGCGTAATCGCTTCAATTTTTAGTCTCAGAAATACTTGTTCCCAAAAATGGAACATGCGCTATACTGATGCCATGGTTATGCGAATCGTCGGTACAGCTCGCTTAGACGAGTTTTGCGCTAAGCACCCTTTAACTCGGGCTTGGGTGAGGAGTTGGCTGACTGAGTGTCGGGCGGCTACCTGGGGCACTTCTTTCGACATAAAGCATCGTTATCCATCGGCGAGTTTTCTACAAGGGAATTTAGTGATCTTCAACGTCAAGGGAAATGACTACAGATTGGTGACGCAAGTCGCTTATCAGACAAAAGTGGTCGTGGTGAAGTGGGTTGGCACCCACGGGGCATATAGCAGTATTAATTGGGAACTAACGCGCAATGAAACCCGGAGTAGTTAAGAGCAAGGATCAGTACGCCACGTACTTGGCAAGGATCGAGGAATTAGTCGTGCTTGATCCGACACCTGAATCTGCAATAGGGGCGGAACTGGAACTTCTTGCGCTGCTGGTCGAAGACTACGAAACCAGAACATTCCTATTTGATAAACCCGATCCAGTGGATGCGCTCAAGTTTCGAATGCTTGAACAGGACTTAAAGCAAATTGATCTGGTTCCTTACTTTGGTTCGCGTAGTCGCGTATCTGAATTCCTGTCCCGCCAACGACCACTGACAGTGGGCATGATTCGTGATCTGTCCGAAGGCCTAGGCATACCGGCTGATGTTCTTCTACAAGAGTCTGTCCGAGAGGAATCGCTCTCAGGCAGCGCAGAGATGGAATGGGATTGGTTGAAGTTTCCCGTAAAAGAAATGTTGTCACGTGGATGGATTGCCGTATCTTCGAAAGCGTCGAAACCGGACGATGTTGCAACTGTGATCCGTGCTTTCATAGAGCAGTCACTAGGTGGAGCTCAAGCTGGCGTGCTCACTCGGAGAACTTTTAAAGGTGATGCTTTTGCATGGCCGGCTATCTACTCTTTGACGGCATGGCAGGCAAGGGTGTTGCAGAAAGCGGCAGCAGACAAGGAATGGATCAGTAATCCATTCGAGTATGAAAAATTGACCGAGGGTTTTCTGCGCGAGCTAGTGCTGCTAAGTCGGTTTGCAGATGGCCCGATAAAAGCGGTCGCTGCATTAAAGAGCATCGGGATCGCTGTTGTTGTCGAAGAGCATTTGGCGAAGACCAAACTGGATGGTGCTGCCATGCTTTCGGGGAATGGAAAACCAGTAATTGGTCTGACGCTTAGATTTGATCGCTTAGACAACTTCTGGTTCACCCTCATGCATGAAGTGGTGCATGTCTGGAAGCATTTGAGCAATCCTGGTGAGGTGTTTCTGGATCGGTTGATGGATAAAGAAAGCACTGAGGCTGTAGAGAAAGAGGCGAATAGATTGGCCCGAGATTTACTTATCTCTCGCGCCAGCTGGAAGTCCGCATCGGTCAGGCAGCTTCCTACGAAAGCAGGCATCCTCGCGCTGGCTGAGGAGCTCCAAATTCATCCCTCAATCGTTGCGGGAAGGGTTCAGAAGGAGCAAGAAAACTACGCTGTTTTTGCTGATCTGATTGAAAGAGGAACGGTTAGGGAAATGTTGAGCTAATTCGCAGAACGTCTACTTACTGAAAGAACTGTCATGGACACGAACTTCACCTATTCGCCTATTGTCAAAGGAAAGCTGAACGACATCAAGGCAGTCTCCTATCTCAAGCATGACATTGCGGATCGTGTGAAGCCGGTGTTTGAGTTGCCGCCGTTTATCGAAACAGATAAGCCGGAAGTGGTGCTGTCTCGATTTGCGGACCGTCTAGGTAAGCTTTATCCAACCCGTCACTGTTACGTGGACTTCCCGTTGCTGAAGACTGGAGCAAGAACTTCAGAAGGTGAGGTCGTGCTGGCTAATGCGTACGCTCGGCTTAATTCACTCTCCATAAACTATGAGCCCGTCTATGGGTTTGATAGAGATGAAGCTCTCTGGGGGCTAGTCATTCAGCAAGCCAAACAATCAGGTGGAATGCTACTGCGACTTGAACCTGATGATCTGGAATTCATGAGCGATACGTTTGACCGAATCCAAGATCTAACGATCCGAGGCTTGGATACGAGCAGTATGGATGTTCTGCTAGATTGCCGATCCTTGACAGGTATCGCCTCAACAACAGCTGTGTCTGAAACGGCGGCCATCTTTCTGGACAACCTTGCAACCTCCTTTCGGATTCGTAAAGCAATTGTTGCGGGATCGAGTGCACCCAAGACAGTAACTGATATCGAGAGGAATTCTCGTGGCGACGTGCTCCGTCACGAGCTATCTCTTTGGGCCAATTTGCGAGTGCGAAACCTGCCTTTGGAAGCGGTCTATGGGGACTACGGTGTGATCCATCCCGATTTCACAGACTTAACGCCAAGCTCGCACATCAACGGAAAAATCCGCTACACGCAAGGAAAACACTTCCACATATTCCGCGGACATAGCCTAAGTCAAGATGACAAGTACGAGCAGTACCGAAAGCTGTCACATGGTGTGATGAGCAGTGGATTCTTTCAAGGGCATTCGTACAGCCACGGTGACCGCTATATCTATGACTGTGCTACTGGTCAGGCAAGCACTGGCAATGCAGGCACATGGGTAATGAATGACCTAAATCATCACTTCACTTACGCAGTTCAGCAAGTGCATCGGTTGGAGCAATTGGTCTATCGAGGATATCCAGAGCAAGCCGTCTTGGATTTGGCTTAACCTATGCCGCATGATCCACGAACAACCGCGATTTATCACATCACTGACATAGGAAATCTGCGGGATATATTTGCTGCGGGAGGCCTTTTGTCGGATGCTGCAATCGGTGCAACGCCCCACCAAGTTATCGGCTATGCACATATCAAGCAAAGGAGAATGACCGAGTATCGTGTTCCTTGCTGCAATAACATGTATGTCGGCCAGTTTGTCCCGTTCTATTTTTGCCCACGATCACCGATGCTGTTCACGGTGAACAAGGGAGGCGTGCCTGGCCGAGCGGCAGGCTGTCAGCGCGATATAGTGCACTTAGTGAGTACTGTCCAGAGTGGAATTGACCTGGGACGGCATTGGGCAATTGCCGATGGCAATGCAGGCGCCGGATATACCAGTTTCTCTAGTCACCTGAATGGCTTGGATACCTTAGACTGGGACGCAATTAGGGCGCGAGATTGGCGCGGAATAACACATCAGAAGATGGCAGAATTTCTCATTGAGCATTCGGTACCCTGGACTTCGATCATTGAGATTGGATGTTATGACCAACAGGCCTTTGAGGCAGTCTCAAACCTTCTTGCGCACGTTGCGCATCGCCCTCATGTCACTATCAGGTCGGAGTGGTACTACTAATGATTAATTACTCCGAAGGAAATCTCCTCGAAGCGCAGGTTCAAGCGCTGGTTAATACTGTGAATACTCAAGGCGTAATGGGCAAAGGAATTGCGTTGCAGTTTCGACAAGCTTTTCCGGAAATGTTTAAGTCCTATGCAGATGCTTGTAAGTTTGGCATGGTGGAGCTTGGGAAGATGGACATCTACGACCGAGGAGGCCTCGCTGATGGCCCGCGCTGGATCATCAATTTCCCCACCAAAGGGCATTGGAAGGCAAAAAGTAAGATTGGAGACATCCAGCTTGGCTTGGTCGACCTCGTAGCTACCGTGCGACGCCTCGATATCAAGTCGATTGCTATCCCTCCGCTTGGGTGCGGTTATGGCGGTTTGAATTGGGCCGATGTGCGCCCGCTAATTGAACAAGCTTTCGCGGTGTTGCCCGAGGTCAAAGTGAACGTATATGCACCGGGCGCTACTCCAAACGCTGCGGACATGCCCAACGCTACAGAAGCTCCGAAAATGACGGTGGGTCGCGCCGCGTTGATAGCTCTGATTAAACGGTATCTCGATGGCTTGCTAGACCCCTATGTAAGTCTGCTTGAGATTCACAAGTTGATGTACTTTATGCAGGAGGCTGGCCAGAATCTTCGCCTCAAGTATGAACCTCATATCTATGGTCCGTATGCTGTTGAGTTGCGCCAAGTAATGACTAGGTTGGAGGGGCACTTGTTGACAGGGTGGGGCGAGGGTGCCGATACGCCCACCAAGATCATTGAACTGGTGCCAGATGCTGCTGAACAAGCCGAAGACTTTCTCCGGGCTCATCCAGACGTTATCGAACGAATGGATCGCGTCGCTCGGCTCATTGAGGGTTACGAAGACGCCTATGGAATGGAGTTGCTCAGCTCAGTTCATTGGGTCATGTGCAACGATGTAGGCGCAAGAGACTCAGCGGACGCCGCTATTGCCAAGGTACATGCTTGGAACGACCGAAAGCGGCGATTGTTAAAGCCCGCCCACTTGCAAAAGGCGTGGCTGCGACTCAAAGATTCTGGCTGGGATCACGAAACTCGGAGCGCAATTCATTGAGTACGTGGCTAGTAATCGGAACGGCTTCTTAGATTGTGTGAAGCGGCCGCGACTCCGGGGTTAATGGGTGAGTCGTGCGCTGGCGTTTGGACTAAAAATCATGGCCGCCACAAAAAAAGGGAGTGACGCGGTGAATGAAGGTCTACTCAGGCAGCGCCGAAATCTAATGACAGTGTGCATCTTGCTATGGCTGCTTAAATATGGGCAGGTCGAGTTTAGTAAGCTGAGCTTTGCGGGTTTCGACGTTACGTTCAATCGGCCAGAAGCCCTGTACCTCTGTTTGTGGGCGGCCTTTGCCTACTTTCTATATCGCTATTACCAATACTTCGTCAGGTACGGGCAGAGCGAGGTAACTAGCCACTTTAAAAATGGCCTTGATCAATCAGCTTTGGACTGGATGGCGAAGATCCATCGGGCACACCCGGAGTGGGATACGAAGATTGGCTATCCGAAGCTGGGCGACTTGTTCAGATCTCGATTCATTGTGCGGGCCGAGGAGCGCATCATGGAGCAAGGCCAAGACAAGGGCGGACGACCATTTGAAGTTCGCCTCAATCGTTGGCATGTACTTTGGCGACTTATACGAGTCGTCGGAGAGGGGGTTCTCAGAAGTACGGTCGTGACGGATTACCTGTTGCCATTTGTCCTCGCCTTGTCTGTACTGCTTTACTGCGGTGGCGGGGAATGGCAGGGCGGATTTTGGCGCTTGATCTTCTAGAGGCCACAGTACCTAGCGCCCCCCCGGGGGTGTACACCCCGCTGATGCACTCGGCCGCAGAAATCTTAGAAAAATCCAATCAAAACAACGAGCTAGCGAGGTCAAGGCGTGTCGCTGGTTCGATTCCTCGCTTTCCTAGAAATTTGTTGCTTTTCTTAGCTTTTGGGCACAAAAATGCGGAATTCTCCGGGCGAAACATCAGCCCATTCCCGAAACGCCCGAATAAAACTCTTCTCATTCCGAAACCCCGAAGCCTCAGCTACCTGCTTGATGGGTTTGGAGGTCCGCAGCAACAACTCTTTCGCCTTCTCAAATCGCACCTCGTCCTTGAGCTGCTGCAGCGAAGCGCCTTCTTCCTGAAGCTGCCGGTGCAAAGAGCGCGCCGACATATTCAGCGCCGCCGCCAAGGTCTCTGCATTGTGCGAAGCCACCGCCGGGTTCGCCAAGGCCTGCCGCACCTGCTCTACCAGCAACCTGTCGCGCCGGTACTGCAGCACCGTCAGCGGCAAAGCCCGCTGCAGCATCTGCTGCAACGCCTTCTCATCACGCCGCAGCGGCAAGGCCAGGTAACGTGCATCAAAACGGATCTCGGCCTGCGCGGCGTTGAACTGCAGTGACGGCCCGGGAAACATCAGCCCATAAGCCTCTACATGCGGCGGCGCAGCAAACGGAAAACGCGCGCCCTGCAGCGGAATGCGCGAATCCACATACCAGCAGGCCAGGCCGTGGATGTTGCGCAGCACGTGCACCAAAGCAAACTCACCGACCTGACCGGGGGCTTTTTCTTCGACCGTGATGGCGGCGGTGTCGCCGGAGGTGCTTAGGCGCAAGATGATGTCGTCGGCAATCAGCGCGTGGTGGCGGCACCAGCGTTTGAGGGCCACGCCCAGGTTCGGTGAGCTGATGGAGGCGCGGGCCAACATGCCGTAGCTGCCCCAGGGCAGTTTGCGGCTGAAGGCGCCCAGGCCTTCGTCGTCCAGCTCTTGCATGGCGGCGCCTGAAAGAAGCTCCATCTGGCGGGCGGTGATGTGGGCGTTGACTTGTTTGAGCTGTGCTGGCGTGATCTGTGCCAGTTTCAGGGCTTCTGATGGGCTTTGGCCGTGGCGCTTGTAGGCGGCTGCAATGCTTCTGGCAAAGGCCATGGGGGTGGCGGCTTTTGGCGGATTGGTGGGCCTTGTGGCGGCTTTCGTGGGCATGGTGGCAATTTTCCGCGCAGGTGGCAGGATTTGCAACCTCATTGGCTGTGCCTGTGGGGCGGGTTTTCGCTAAGCTGGCTCTTTAGCGCTAATCTGGCGCTAAGGTAGGGCCCACGCGCCCGAAGGTCTGGCGCAGGCCAGCCCCGTTTCAGCGCCTTTCACCCGTATTTCAGGAATTGCCATGCCCGCTCTGGAGACAAAACTCAACGCCCGTTCTGCCGACTTTCAGGCCAATGCCGCCGCCATGCAGGCGCAGGTGGACGACCTGAATGCGCAAGTCGCCAAGGCCGCCCTGGGCGGCGGTGAGGCCACGCGGGCGCGGCACGTGTCGCGCGGCAAGCTGCTGCCGCGTGACCGCGTGCAGATGCTGCTGGACCCGGGCACGCCTTTCCTTGAGCTCGGCCCCCTGGCCGCCAAAGACATGTACCCCGACCGTGACGGCACCGACAGCGCACCCTGCGCCGGCGTCATCACTGGCATTGGCCGCGTCAATGGGGTGGACTGCATGATCGTGTGCAACGACGCCACGGTGAAGGGCGGTACCTACTACCCGATGACGGTGAAAAAACATCTGCGCGCGCAAGAAGTGGCGATGCAAAACAACCTCACCTGCATCTACCTGGTCGACTCTGGCGGCGCCAATTTGCCGAATCAGGACGACGTGTTTCCTGACCGCGATCACTTTGGTCGCATCTTTTTTAACCAGGCCAACATGAGCGCGCAGGGCATTGCGCAGATCGCCGTGGTCATGGGCAGCTGCACGGCCGGCGGCGCGTATGTGCCGGCCATGAGCGACGAGACCATCATCGTCAAGAACCAGGGCACCATCTTTCTGGGCGGCCCGCCGCTCGTGAAGGCGGCCATTGGTGAGATCGTCAGCGCTGAAGACCTGGGCGGTGGCGATGTGCACACGCGGCTTTCGGGTGTGGCAGACCACCTGGCACAAAACGACGCGCATGCGCTGGCGCTGGCCCGCCAGGCCGTGGCCAGCCTCAACAAGACCAAGCGCTTCGACCAGGCCCTGCGCACGCCGGTGCCGCCGCTGCACAGCCCGCAAGAGCTGCATGGCGTGATTCCGGTAGACCCCAAAAAGCCGTACGACGTGCGCGAGGTGATTGCCCGCATCGTCGACGGCAGCGAGTTTCATGAGTTCAAGGCGCGCTTTGGCCCGACGCTGGTCTGCGGCTTTGCGCACATTGAAGGCATGCCCGTGGGCATCATCGCCAACAATGGCATTTTGTTCAGCGAATCGGCCCAGAAGGGCGCGCACTTTATCGAGCTGTGCTGCCAGCGCAAGGTGCCGCTGGTGTTTCTGCAAAACATCACCGGCTTCATGATCGGCCGCAAATACGAAGCCGAAGGCATTGCCCGCCACGGCGCCAAGATGGTGACGGCCGTGGCCACGGCCCAGGTGCCCAAGTTCACGGTGATCATCGGCGGCAGCTACGGCGCCGGCAACTACGGCATGTGCGGCCGGGCGTATTCGCCGCGCTTCCTGTGGATGTGGCCGAACGCGCGTATCTGCGTGATGGGCGGCGAGCAGGCCGCCGGCGTACTGGCCACCGTGAAGCGCGACGCGATTGAAGCCAAGGGAGGCACCTGGAGCGCCGAAGAAGAGGCCACCTTCAAGCAGCCCGTGCTGGACCAGTTTGGCCAGCAGTCGCACCCGTATTACTCCACGGCGCGGGGTTGGGACGACGGCGTGATTGACCCGGCGGATACGCGGCGTGTGCTGGCGCTGGGGCTCTCGGCAACACTGAACCAACCGATTCCTGATACGAAGTTCGGCGTCTTCCGCATGTGATCAGAAAAGCCAGCTGGAAAGGACAAATGAGATGAACCATCTGAACATCCAGATCGAGTCGCTGGTGGCGACCGTCACGCTGAACCGCCCTGACGTGCGCAATGCCTTCAACCAGGAGGTCATCGCCGAGATGACGCAGGCTTTTGTCGAGCTGGGCATGCATGACGAGGTGCGCTGCGTTGTGCTGGCGGCCAACGGCCCGGCCTTCTGCGCAGGCGCAGACCTGAACTGGATGCGCAGCATGGCCGACTACACCCATGCGCAGAACCTGGAAGACGCGGGCCGCCTGGCGACCATGCTGCAGGCCGTTTATGAATGCCCCAAGCCCGTCATTGCCCGCATACAGGGCGACGTGTATGCCGGCGGCATAGGCCTGGTGGCGGCTTGCGACATGGCTGTGTCGGTGGACACGGCCGGGTATTGCCTCAGCGAGGTGAAGCTGGGGTTGATTCCGGCCACCATCAGCCCGTATGTGATTCGCGCCATGGGTGCGCGGGCGGCGCATCGCTACTTCCTCACGGCCGAGCGCTTTGATGCGGTGGAGGCCTTGCGCATTGGTTTTGTTCATGAAGTGGTGACGGCCGATGCGCTGGACGCCAAGGTGTCCGAGCTTGTGAAGGCGCTTGTCAATTCAGGGCCTGAAGCCGTGAAGCTATGCAAACAACTGGTGCAGGACGTGGGCGGCCAGCCGATCACGCCGGAGCTGGTGCAGATGACGGTGGAAAGCATTGCTGATGTGCGCGTGAGCGCGGAAGGTCGCGAAGGCGTTCAATCGTTCCTGCAAAAGCGCAAGCCCTCGTGGCTGCCTTCAAAACCCGAATGACGCCATGAACACACTGGACACCGCACAACTGATTGCTCTCGCCGGTGCATTGGGCTGGGCCAGTGGGGTGCGCCTGTACCTGGTCGTGCTGCTGACCGGGCTGGCAGGGTTTATGGGTTGGGTAGAGCTTCCGCAGGGCCTGCACCTGCTGGCCAACCCGGTGGTGCTGGGCGTCAGTGGCTTCATGGTGTTTATTGAATTTTTTGCCGACAAGATTCCGGGTCTTGATTCGCTGTGGGATGTGGTGCATGGCGTGATCCGCATTCCAGCGGGTGCTGCGTTGGCGGCGGCGGTGTTTGGCGCAGACAACGGCCTGGGCGCGCTGGTGGCTGCGCTGCTGGGCGGCACGCTGGCGGCCACCAGCTTTGCGGCCAAGGCCACGACGCGCGCGGCCATCAACACATCGCCCGAGCCTTTCAGCAATATTGGCGCCTCGCTGGTCGAAGACTCGCTGGTACCGGCTGGCTTGTGGCTGGCCATTGCGCACCCGCTGGTGTTTGTGGTGGTGCTGGCTTTGGTGCTGGCGCTCAGCATCTGGTTGATCCGCATCTGCTGGCGCTTTTTGCGCCAGCTGTTCACCCGCGTGGCCCGCATCTTCAGCGGCAAGCCAGATCCTGGCACCACTTCCGCATTTACCTTGAAGTCTCCTTTCTCAAAGAACGATCATGTTTAAAAAAATCCTTATCGCTAACAGGGGCGAGATAGCGTGCCGTGTGGCGGCAACTGCGCGCCGCATGGCCATTCAATCTGTCGCGGTGTATTCCGATGCCGATGCGGGCGCCAAGCATGTCGATTTTTGCGACGAGGCTGTGCACATCGGCGGCAGCGCCCCCAAAGACAGCTATCTGCGCTGGGAACGCATCATCGAAGCCGCCAGGGCCACGGGTGCCGAGGCGATTCACCCGGGTTACGGCTTCCTGAGTGAAAACGAAGAGTTCGCCCAGGCCTGTGCCGACGCAGGGCTGGTCTTCATTGGCCCACCGGCGTCGGCCATCAAGGCCATGGGCCTGAAGGCCGAGTCCAAACAGCTGATGGAAAAAGCCGGCGTGCCGCTGGTGCCGGGTTACCACGGCAGCGACCAGGACCCGGCGCTGCTCAAACGCGAGGCTGACCGCATTGGTTACCCGGTGCTGATCAAGGCCAGCGCGGGCGGCGGCGGCAAGGGCATGCGCGCGGTCGACAAGACGGAAGACTTCGACGCGGCGCTGGCATCGTGCAAGCGCGAAGCCATCAACAGCTTTGGCGACGATGCGGTGCTGGTGGAAAAGTATGCCCAGCGCCCGCGCCACATCGAGATCCAGGTGTTCGGCGACACGCATGGCAATTACGTTTACCTGTTTGAGCGCGACTGCTCGGTGCAGCGCCGCCACCAGAAGGTGCTGGAAGAAGCGCCTGCCCCCGGCATGACCGAAGCCATGCGCAAGCAGATGGGTGAGGCCGCCGTGGCCGCTGCGCGTGCCGTGAATTACGTGGGCGCGGGTACCGTGGAATTCATTGTTGAGCAACGTAGTGATGGCTCCATGAATTTCTTCTTTATGGAGATGAACACGCGCCTGCAGGTGGAGCACCCGGTGACCGAAGCGATCACCGGACTGGACCTGGTGGAGTGGCAGCTGCGCGTGGCTTCGGGTGAGAAACTGCCGCTGGCACAAGATCAACTGCGCATCCACGGCCATGCCATCGAAGCACGCATCTGCGCCGAAACGCCCGACAACAACTTCCTGCCTGCTACCGGCACACTGCATGTCTACAAGAAGCCGGTGCACACGGCGTTTGAAAGAGGTCAGGTCCGGGTGGATGACGGCGTGCGCGAAGGCGACGCGATCTCGCCTTATTACGACTCCATGGTGGCCAAGCTCATCGTGCATGGCGCCACGCGCGAAGAAGCGCTGGCCCGGCTGGACGATGCGCTGGCGCAGACCCGCATCGTCGGCCTGAGCACCAATGTGCAGTTCTTGCGTTATGTGGTGCGCAGCCCGTCGTTTGCCAAAGCCAACCTCGACACCGCGCTGATCCAGCGCGAAGAAGCCGTGCTCTTCAGGCAGGAGCCGGTGGGCCTGGCCATGGCGGGTGCGGCGGCGGTGGCCAAAGCACTGCTGGATGAGCGGGCCATGGAAGGCGCAGACCCTTTCAGCCGCCGCGACGGCTGGCGCTCGCATGGTGTGATGGAGCGCCGCTTTGAGTTTGAATTTCACGGCGAACCCGCCAAGGCAACGCTGGCCTACCTGCACGACGGTGCGTTGCGCCTGACGATGGGTGAGGCATCGGGCCCGTTGGTATTTGCCGAAACCGCCCAGGGCATTGACGTGCAGTTTGCCGGCCAGCGCATGACGGCCGCCGTGTATGCCCAGGGCGAGCTGGACCATGTGTTCACCGCCAAAGGCGCCACGCAAATCCTTTCCATCGACCTGCTGGCCCATGCGGGCGAAGCGCAGGCCGAAGGCGGCCGCCTCACGGCGCCCATGCCGGGCAAGGTGGTGTCGTTTGCCGTCAAGGCTGGCGACAAGGTGAGCAAGGGCCAGCCACTGGCGGTGATGGAAGCGATGAAGATGGAGCACACGATTGCCGCGCCGGCCGACGGTACGGTGCAGGAGCTGCTGTATGCGCCGGGCGACCAGGTGAGCGAGGGCTCGGAATTGTTGAAAATAGCCGTTTGACCTGACTTTGACGGAAGTTTTCAATGCGCATCAGTTTTTGCTGTTCCGATATCAAACCCCAGCCCTGGGTAGACGGCCTGAAAGCCGAGTTTCCCGATGCGCAGGTGGAGTTGTGGTCCGCCGGCGCGGCGCCGGCCGACTACGCGGTGGTCTGGGCGCCGCCCCAGCAGTTCTTTGACGAGCAGCCGAAGCTCAAAGGCATCTTCAACATTGGCGCCGGCGTTGACGCGCTGATGAAGCTGCGGCTACCGGCAGGTGTTCCGGTGGTGCGGCTGGACGACGCCGGCATGTCCGCGCAGATGGCCGAGTTTGTCTGCCATGCGGTCATTCGCCACTTTCGCGAGCTCGATGGTTATGAGGCCGATATTGCCGAAGGCAAATGGTCGTACCGCAAGCCGCGCCTGCGCACCGACTACCCCATTGGCGTGATGGGCCTGGGCGTGCTGGGCGAGCGCGTCGGTCGCGCGCTGGCGCAGTTTGACTTTCCGGTCAATGGCTGGAGCCGGTCGCCCAAGACGATTGAGGGTGTGCGGTGTTTTTCAGGCGATGCGGGTGGGCAGGGTTTTCAGGATTTCCTGGCGGCCAGCCGCATCCTGGTGTGCCTGCTGCCGCTGACGTCTGAAACACGGGGCATCATGAACCTGGACACCCTGTCGCAGTTGCGGCCGGGCGGCTATGTCATCAACGTGGCGCGCGGCAGCCACCTGGTCGATGGCGACCTGATCACGCTGATCGACAACGGCCACCTGGCGGGCGCCACGCTGGATGTGTTTCATACTGAACCGTTACCGGCAGATCACCCTTTCTGGAAACACCCGAAAGTCACGGTAACCCCGCACACCTCGGCCCGCACGCTGCGCGAGGAAAGCATTGCCCAGATTGCGGGCAAGGTGCGTGCCGTCGAACGCGGAGAGCGGGTTGCTGGTATTGTTGATCCACTGCGTGGCTATTGAAGCGCAGGCCCCGGAGTTTCATTGATGCCATCGTCCACATCTCACCGCCTGCTCAGTGTTTTTGGCTGGCTGTTGCTGGTGCCCAGCGGGCTGACAGCCCTGGGAGCTCTCTGGCTGCTGACCTCAAGCCTGGGCCTTGGCAGCGACACCCGCACGGTAGCCGGGCGGGTGGTGGGACACGAAGCGTCCCGCCTGAAGCTCAGCACGGGCCAGAAAAGCATTGTTGAGTTTTCCGCGCACGATGGCCGTACCCTGCGTGTGGCCGACCCCTTGGTGCGCCAGGGCGGCGCCGTCCATAAAGTGGGTGAAGCCGTGAAGGTGCGTTATCCGGTGGACGACCCGGTGCAGGCCCAGATTGTGGGGTCGGTGCTGGTGCAGGGCTTTATCGGTGGGATTCTTTTGTTGTTCAGTGCGCTGGGTGTGCTGGCCGGCTGGCTGCTTTTGTGGTTGCGCCCGCGCGGTGCGGCACCTGCGGCCGCCTGACCTTGAAATCGAATACGGAAAAAACCATGTCCTTGCCCTCCAAAGTCAAAATTGTCGATGTCGGCCCGCGCGACGGCTTGCAAAATGAAAAAGCCCAGGTGCCGGCCGCGGTGAAGATCGAGCTGGTGCACCGCTTGCAGGATGCGGGCCTGACCGAAATCGAAGTCACGAGTTATGTGTCGCCCAAGTGGGTGCCGCAGATGGCCGACAACGCTGAAGTCATGCATGGAATTCGTCGCAACCCGCGCGTGACCTACTCTGTGCTGACGCCCAACATGAAAGGCTTTGAAGCCGCCATCGCCGCGCCGCGCAACGAGTGGCCCGACGAGATCGTCGTTTTCGGTGCGGCCAGCGAGGCCTTCAGTCAGAAGAACATCAACTGCTCCATCGCCGAAAGCATTGAACGATTTGCGCCTGTGGTGGCAGCGGCCCGCGACAAGGGCATTTATGTGCGCGGTGCGATGTCGTGCACGGTGGGTTGCCCCTATGAAGGTGAGATATCCCCCGAGCGCGTTGGCATGCTGGCCGGCCTGATGAAGGGCATAGGCGTGCAGCACGTCGGCGTGGCCGACACGATTGGCGTGGGTACGCCGCTGAAGGTGCGGCGCGCGCTGGATGCGACCTTGGCACATTACGACCTCAACGATGTCTCCGGGCATTTTCACGACACCTACGGCCAGGCGCTCAGCAACACGCTGGCCGCGCTGGAAATGGGCGTCTGGCAATTCGACACCTCCGTCGCAGGCTTGGGAGGCTGCCCGTTTGCCAAGGGCGCCACCGGCAACGTCGCGACAGAAGACGTGGTCTACATGCTGCATGGAATGGACATTGAAACGGGCATTGATATGGATCAGTTGATTGATGCGGGAAAATTCATCAGCGATTTCCTGGGGCGAAAGCCCAATTCCCGCGCCGCTACGGCTTTGTTGAACAAGAGGCTGAATTGAAATGTGTGGATCCGAATTGAAGACGTTGCCTGAGGGCGTGCAGCGGGTGGCCGCTGTGCTGCTGGACAGCGGCCACCTGCATGCGCCTGTCATGCTCGACGATGCCGCGCGCACCGCGCAGCAGGCAGCCGATGCACTGGGTGTGCAGGTGGGCCAGATTGCCAAGAGCATTATTTTTCGCCGCAAGTCCGACGATGCCGCCGTGCTGGTGGTGACGTCCGGCGACCAGCGGGTCGATGAAAAAAAGGTCGAGGCCATGGTGTGTATCGACGGCAAGCGCCTGGCACGGGCCGATGCGGAGTTTGTGAAGGCGCGCACGGGGTTCTCCATAGGCGGTGTGTCGCCGCTGGCGCATGCTACGCCCTCCGTGACGCTGATTGACCGTTCGCTGTTCCGCTTTGAAACCGTGTGGGCGGCTGCGGGCCATCCGCATGCGGTGTTCCAGCTGTCGCCGCAGGAGCTTGAGCTGCTGACGGGCGCGCCGGTGGCGGACTTTGCGGTGAATGTGGACGAGGACAAACTGGCGCGCAAGCATGCGATCGAACTGGTGTCCCTGCGCGCGGCCACACTTGATGATGAGCCGGACGCGCCGTCGCCCTGCATTTCCGTGTGCCGCATGAACGCTGCTTCGGGCCTGTGCGAAGGCTGCTTTCGCACGCGCGATGAAATTGCGCAGTGGAGTGGAGCCGACGACACCGCTAAGCGCCATATCTGGACATCCATCGGGCAGCGCATGGCTGCGATGCAGCCATGACCGGCGAGAACACAACGATGAAGCCGGCAGCCGGTAATGCACCCGCGATCAAGCACATCACATGCTACTTCGACGTCATTTCGCCCTATGCCTTTTTGGCTTTTGAGCGTCTTCCAGAAGCGCTGAAGGGTGTGAGCTACAGCGTGGCGTACACGCCGGTGCTGTTCGCGGGCATGCTCAAGCACTATGGCCAGCTGGGCCCTGCGGAGATTGCCCCCAAACGCGACTGGACCTACCGGCAGGTGTTGTGGCTGGCGCACAGCCTGGGTATCGCGATGAAGATGCCGGCCAGCCACCCCTTCAACCCATTGCCCTTGCTGCGCCTGGCTGTGGCCTGCGGCCCCGAGGGGCAGGGCGGCACGCCCAACCGCTATGCATGCGAAACCATCTTTCGCCATGTCTGGGGAGAAGGCGGTGAAGCCGGCGATGCGGCCCGCTACGAAGCGCTGGTCAAGCAGCTTGCGCCGGTGCGCGATGTGCAGGGCGAGGGCGTGAAGGCGCAGCTCAAAAGCAATACGGAAGCGGCGATTGCCAAAGGCGTTTTTGGCGTGCCGGCGTTTGAAGTCGACGGCAAAATTTTCTGGGGGCTGGATGCGTTGCCGATGCTCCGCGAGTACCTGCTCGGCAGCCCCTGGTTTGATGGTGATGGCTGGAATGCCGCGTGTAAGGTTGCGACGGGCATTCGACGCGGGACCTAAGAAGGTTTTAAGCGTTTTCCCTGAGGTGCTTCGCATCCTGAAAAGTTCTTCAAGGGTTTCCCCTTGACTTGTCAGCCACGCATAAGTTTCGTGAAAGCTCCTGTTAGTTTCACGTCAGAGCTAGGTCAGGCACAACCCAAATAATGAAGGTAGCTTCCATACCGGAAGTCTCATTATTTTGGAGACAACATCATGGCAACAGCCGTCGACAACAGGCCGATGACAGCCGAGCAGAAGAAGGTGATTTTCGCCTCCTCGCTCGGCACCGTATTTGAGTGGTACGACTTCTACCTCTACGGTTCATTGGCAGCCATTATTGCCAAGCAGTTCTTCAGCGGACTGGATGCAGGTTCTGCCTTCATCTTTGCGCTGCTCGCTTTTGCCGCCGGCTTCATCGTGCGCCCCTTCGGCGCGCTGGTGTTCGGCCGCCTGGGCGACATGATCGGCCGCAAGTACACCTTCCTGGTCACCATCGTGATCATGGGCTTGTCGACCTTCATCGTGGGCCTTTTGCCCAACTATGCATCCATCGGTGTCGCCGCCCCGGTGATCCTGATTGCCCTGCGCATGCTGCAAGGCCTGGCGCTCGGCGGTGAATACGGCGGTGCAGCTGTCTATGTGGCCGAGCACTCGCCACAGGGCAAGCGCGGCGCCTACACCTCCTGGATCCAGACCACAGCCACGCTGGGCCTGTTCCTGAGCCTGCTGGTCATCCTGGGTGTGCGTACCGCCATGGGCGAAGTCGCATTCGCCGACTGGGGCTGGCGCATTCCGTTCATCGTGTCCATCCTGCTGCTGGCCGTGTCGGTCTACATCCGGTTGTCGATGAACGAATCCCCTGCTTTCCAGAAAATGAAGGCTGAGGGCAAGACCTCCAAGGCTCCGTTGTCCGAATCTTTCGGCCAGTGGAAAAACCTGAAGATCGTGATCCTGGCGCTGATCGGCCTGACCGCCGGCCAGGCCGTGGTCTGGTACTCCGGCCAGTTCTACGCGCTGTTCTTCCTGACACAGGCGCTCAAGGTCGACGGCCCCACGGCCAACATCCTGGTGGCTTATTCGCTGATCCTGGGTACGCCTTTCTTCGTGATCTTCGGAACGCTGTCCGACAAGATCGGCCGCAAGCCCATCATCATGGCCGGCTGCCTGCTGGCTGTGGTTACCTACTTCCCCGTGTTCACTGCGCTGACCAAAGCCGCCAACCCTGACCTGGCCGCGGCACAAGCCAAGAACAAGGTGGTTGTGACTGCCGACCCGAATGAGTGCTCGTTCCAGTTCAACCCGACCGGCACTGTCAAGTTCACCAGCTCGTGCGACATCGCCAAGCAGGTTCTGGCAGGCGCTTCGGTGAGCTATGACAACGTCGCCGCACCCGCCGGCACCGTGGCCACCATCAAGATTGGCGAAACCGCCATCCCCAGCTACACCGCCAAGGGCCTGAGCGCCGACGACGCCAAGAAGAAAGATGCCGAGTTCAAGAAAGCGGTCGCGGACGACCTGAAGGCTGCCGGCTACCCCGCGAAGGCAGACCCTGCCAAGGTTGACAAGGTCATGGTCACGGCCATCCTGTTCTATCTGGTGCTGCTGGTGACCATGGTGTACGGCCCGATCGCTGCCATGCTGGTGGAGCTGTTCCCGACCCGCATCCGCTACACCTCGATGAGCCTGCCGTACCACATCGGTAACGGCTGGTTCGGCGGCCTGCTGCCCACCACGGCTTTTGCCATCGTGGCCCAGACCGGCAACATGTACAACGGCCTCTGGTACCCGATCATCATCGCCGGCATGACGCTGGTGGTGGGCACCTTGTTCATCAAGGAAACCAAGGACGTGGATATTTACGCCAACGACTGATGGGTATTTGCGCCGGTGCGGGCCAGAAGCCCGCACCGGCCTCTTCAGGCTGAAGAGCCTTGTGTTTTTTACGGGCCCTCGTCATCCATTTGCCGGGGGCTTTTTTTTGGGAGAAAGAAAGATGTGGAAACTTGTTGTGGGGTTTATCGTGATTGCCGGACTGGCATTATTTCTGTTGAACAAGGGTGGTGATATTGATCTGGGCGGTGAAAAGCATGGTGCTTCGCGGCTGGCTGTACCTGTTGTTATCGCTGCTCTGGAAGCGCGTACGAATGGTTGAGTGAAGCGGTCAGGCTGACGGCGCGTGGCGCTTTCGCAGGCAGGACAGTGCCGCGACCATGCCCGAAACAGGTGCGTTGCAGGTAAAAATGAGGTAAATTGAATTAACAGAGACAAAACAAGCCATTACAGCGTCTCTGAATATCAAGCACCGCATGGTGGCGCCCTCGCGCATTTACTGGAGACCAGCCGATGATTTACACCAAGACGGAAGCCGGCCAGACCGCCGTACAGAACCGAACCGTCGCATTGACCCCCCGGCAGCGCTCTGCCTTCATCATGTTTGACGGCAAACGCAGCCTGGAGGATGTGGTCAAGGCCACCTCGGGGTTCGGCGTAACCGCAGAAGACATCAACCATCTGATTTCGCTGGGCCTGCTGGCGCCGCTCGCGGTGCAGCCGCCTGATGAGCCGGTTCCGGAGGTGTCGGCCCAAAACGCAGACGGCAGTCCCACCCTGAATGCGCAAGAGCATTATTCAAGGGCCTACCCCATCGCCACGCGGCTGACGGCCGCCCTCGGCCTTCGGGGTTTCCGCCTGAACCTTGCGGTGGAAGCCGCAGGCGACATCGACAAGCTCAAGGAGCTGGCACCCAAGATCAAGGAAGCTGTTGGCCCCGAGAAGTTCAAGGAACTCGAAAGCGCGCTTTACGGCTGAGCAAACCGTACGGCTTGGCGCCGCAGGTTTGCGAATTCGCAAGCAGGGGCCGCGATCCGGCTATGCCGGGCGCAAGGCGCCTGTCCCCCTGGAGGGGGAGGTGACGCGACACGAAGTGAGCGCCGGCAGGGGGGATTCTCTTCCCAAGCAGGGGCCGCGATCCGGCTAAGCCGGGCGCAAGGCGCCTGTCCCCCTGGGGGGAGGTGACGCTACACGAAGTGAGCGTCGGCAGGGGGGATTCTCTTCCCAAGCAGGGGCCGCGATCCGGCTAAGCCGGGCGCAAGGCGCCTGTCCCCCTGGGGGGAGGTGACGCTACACGGAGTGAGCGTCGGCAGGGGGGATTCTCTTCCCAAGCAGGGGCCGCGATCCGGCTACGCCGGGCGCAAGGCGCCTGTCCCCCTGGGGGGAGGTGACGCTACACGAAGTGAGCGTCGGCAGGGGGGTGCTATTTACCTCTTGAATTTTCCGTCGGTGCCGATGATGGACAGATCGGCAAAGTCCAGCCCGGTATGGTCCTCGGGGCTGTAGCTCACCTCAAGCCCGCCGATATCCAGCTTGCGCATGCCTTCCAGTGCGGCCTGGATTTTCTCGCGCGTGGGTTTGGCGCCGGCCCGGCGCAAGCTCTCCACCAACACCTTGGCAGCGGCAAAACCTTCCAGCATCGCGGGGCTCACGTCGGCTTGCCCCTTGGCCTTGGACAGCTCCTGCGCCTCCTTCACCATGGGGAAGGCGATGGAGCGCTCGTACGGAAACACCTGCGTGACGATCACGCCGCGGGCGTTGTCGCCCAGGCTTTTCACAAAGCCGCCCGAGGCATTGTTCGAAAGCGTCACGATCTGCGCGGTGGAGCCGCCCGCGCGGAAGGCCTTGATGCCGTCGACCACGGCCTGCCCTGAGGCCACCATGATGACGGCCTGCGCATTGGACTGGTAAACCTTGGGTGCGATCGGCGCGAAGTCGGGTTTGGAGCGGTCGAATTTTTCCAGTACAGCGGGCTGCAGCTTGGCAGTCGCCAGCCCTTTTTGCGCGCCCATCACGCCGTCAGCGCCGAAGCTGTCGTCGGCATACACGATGCCGATACGCGTGATGCCCATGGAATGCAGGTGGGTGACCGCTTTCTCGGCTTCACGCTGGTAGGTGGCGCGTACGTTGAACACATATTTTTTGACGGGCTGGTGCAGCACCATGGCGCCGGTGGAGGGGCCGATCAGCGGCACGCCGTTCTTGTCGAGCAGCGGGATGATGGCTTCGGTGTGCGGTGTACCGCGGGTGAGGAACATGGCCAGCACGTTTTGTTCTTCGATCAGCTTGCGTGCGTTTTCGACTGCCAGCTTGGGATCGAACTTGTCGTCGAGCGACACCAGCTCAATTTTTTGCCCGCCCACACCGCCCTTGGCATTGACGGCGTCGATGTAGAGCTTGGCGCCTTCCGTGGTTTCCTTGACGCCGGCGCCCACGGGGCCGGTGAACCCTGCGGTTTGCCCGACAAGGAGTTGTGCATGGCTGGCCTGGGCCACGGCCACCATCGCGATGGCGGCGCACCATCGGCTGAGTTTGTTCATGTTGTTCACAGTGTTTCCATCCGGGGTGAAATGATGTAACCATAAGTGAACCATGAAAGCGCAAAAAATGCGATCAGGAAAACCAGAAGCCGCCCTGATTGACGTAGTTGAAAGTGTGCAAAAAGGACATTAATCCCTACATCCTGCACAGCCGGTTGCCCTGTCTAGAATGTTTGACCTCTTCAGGAAAGACCGCACTCATGTCCCAGGGAACCATCCGCATTCGCGGCGCGCGCCAGCACAACCTCAAAAACCTCGATCTGGATATCCGCACCGGTGAAATGACGGTAGTTACAGGCCCCAGCGGCTCGGGAAAGTCGTCCCTGGTGTTCGACACGCTGTTCGCCGAAGGCCAGCGCCGTTATGTGGAAACCTTCTCGGCCTACGCGCGGCAGTTCCTGGACCGCATGGACAAGCCGGCCGTCGACAAGGTGGAAGGCGTGCCGCCCGCCATCGCCATCGACCAGACCAACCCGGTGCGCAGCTCGCGCTCCACCGTGGGCACCATGACGGAGCTCAACGACCACCTGAAGCTGCTCTACGCGCGCGCCGCGCAGCTCTTTGACAAACAGACCGCGCGGAACGTACGCCACGACACGCCTGAATCGATTTATGCCGAATTGATGGCGCGCACGAAGGAGGGCGACCCGCGCGTGGTGTTGACCTTCCCGGTCGAGCTGCCCGGCAACACCAGCGCCGAGCAGGTCGAGCAGTGGCTCTCTGTCAGCGGCTTCACGCGCGTGCACGCCCAGCGCGACGTGGCCACGCCGGCCGGCCCGCACAAGCTGCTCGACGTGGTGGCCGACCGTTTTCGCACCCATGCGGTGGAAAAAGCCCGTGTGATGGAAGCTATCGAGACGGCGTTGAAGCGTGGCGGGCGACTGAACATCTACGTACAACACGCAGAGGATGGTCAACCGGATGTGATGTGGCGCTTTTCGACGGGCCTGCATTGCCCCGACAGCGACCTGCGCTACACCAACCCCACGCCCTCGCTGTTCTCCTTTAATTCCGCCATGGGCGCCTGCGAAACCTGCCGCGGTTTTGGCCGCGTCATCGGCGTCGACTACGGCCTGGTAATTCCCAACGACAAGCTCACCCTGCGCGCCGGCGCCATCAAGACCATCCAGACCCCCGCCTGGAAAGAAGCGCAGGACGACCTGCTGCGCCACGCCGAGGCCGCGGGCATCCCGCGCGACACGCCCTGGTACAAGCTCACGCCGGCGCAACAGGGATGGGTTATCAACGGCATGCCGGGCTACAAGGACGGCAACTGGAACAAGCAGTGGTACGGCATCAAGCGTTTCTTCGAATACCTCGAAAGCAAGGCTTACAAGATGCATATTCGTGTGCTGCTGTCCAAGTACCGCAGCTACACGCAATGCGAGACCTGCGGCGGTGCACGCCTCAAACTCGAGTCTTTGCTCTGGCGCCTGGGCTCGAAGGAAGCCGCCGACGCGGTCTTGCCGCCCAGCCAGCGTTTCATGCCCGTGGGTGTGCACTGGAGCCGCGAGCAGCTCGAAGCCCTGCCGGGCCTGGCGCTGCACGACCTGATGCGCCTGCCGATCGACAGGCTGCGGCAGTTCTTCAGCGGCCTGTCGCTCGACGTGATGGGCGACGATGCCGAGTTGCAGGCGCTCAAGTCCCTGTTCGAAGAAATCCAGACCCGCGTCAAATACCTGTGTGACGTCGGCATCGGCTACCTCACGCTCGACCGGCAAAGCCGCACGCTCTCGGGCGGCGAGGTGCAGCGTATCAACCTCACCACCGCCCTCGGCACCTCGCTGGTCAACACGCTGTTTGTGCTGGATGAGCCCTCCATTGGCCTGCATCCGCGCGACATGAACCGCATCACCCAGGCCATGCACCGCCTGCGTGACGCCGGCAACACGCTGGTGGTGGTCGAGCACGACCCGGCCGTCATGCTGGCAGCCGACCGCCTGATCGACATGGGCCCCGGCCCGGGCGAGAAGGGCGGCCAGATCGTGTTTGACGGCACGCCTGACGACATCAAACATGCCGACACGCTGACCGGCGCCTACCTCGGCTCACGCAAGCAGGTGGGCATGGGCTTCAAGCGCGCGGTGACCGACAACACCCCGCGCCTCATCCTCGAAGGCGCGCGCGACCACAACCTGAAGAACCTGACCGTCGACTTTCCGCTGCAGCGCCTGGTCTGCGTTACCGGCGTCAGCGGCTCGGGCAAGTCCACGCTGATGCAGGACATCCTCGCGCCCGCGCTGCTGCGCCAGTTCGGCAAGGCGACCGAAACGCCAGGCCTGCATGACCGCCTCATGGGCGCCGACCACCTGACCGACGTGGTGTTTGTCGACCAGTCGCCCATCGGCAAAACGGCGCGCTCCAACCCCGCTAGCTATGTGGGGGCGTGGGACGCGGTGCGTGACCTCTTCGCGCTGGCGCCTTTGGCCAAACAACGCAGCTACACCGCCACCAAGTTCAGCTTCAACAACGGTGACGGGCGTTGCCCGACCTGCGGCGGCTCGGGCTTTGAGCATGTCGAGATGCAGTTTTTGAGCGACGTTTACTTGCGCTGCCCCGACTGCGACGGCAAGCGTTACCGCGCCGAGATCCTGGAAGTGACGATTGAACGCAAGGCGATGGGCGACGTCAAGCCGCGCCTGCTCAATGTGTCTGACGTGCTGGACCTCACGGTCAGCGAGGCGATTGCCCTCTTTGCGCAAGACCGCGAAGTGGTGCGCGCGCTGCAGCCCATCGTCGATGTCGGCCTTGAATACGTGAAGCTGGGCCAGCCCGTGCCCACGCTTTCGGGCGGTGAGGCGCAGCGCCTCAAGCTCGCGGGCTTTCTGGCCAATGCCAGCAAGACGGCGAGCGCCAGCAAACAGGCGCTGGCGCTCAGGCAGCCGGGCCGCGGCACGCTGTTTTTGTTCGACGAGCCGACCACCGGCCTGCACTTTGACGACATCGCCAAGCTGATGCGCGCGTTGCGCAAGCTCCTCGAAGCCGGGCATTCGCTGATCGTCATCGAGCACAACCTCGACGTGATCCGTTCGGCCGACTGGCTGATTGACCTGGGCCCCGAAGGCGGGGAGGCCGGCGGCCTGCTGGTGGCCCAAGGCACACCCGAAGAGGTGCGCCAGCACCCGACCTCACACACCGCGCTGGCGCTGCGCGAGTACGAGCAGGCCATGGGCAAGGTGCACGGCGTGGAAGAGTCGCGCCCCAAGGTCTGGGCCACACGTCCGGCTTTCTCCAACCTGATCCAGATCGTCAACGCGAAAGAGAACAACCTCAAGAGCCTGTCGGTCGATATTCCGCGCGGCAAGTTCAATGTGGTGACGGGCGTGTCGGGCTCGGGCAAGTCCACGCTGGCCTTTGACATCCTGTTCAACGAAGGGCAGCGGCGCTACCTCGAATCACTGAACGCCTATGCGCGCAGCATCGTGCAGCCGGCCGGCCGGCCAGAGGTCGATGCGGTCTACGGCATTCCGCCCACTGTGGCGATCGAGCAGCGCCTCTCGCGCGGCGGCCGCAAGTCCACCGTGGGCACGACCACCGAGGTCTGGCATTTCCTGCGCCTCCTGTATGTGAAGCTGGGCATCCAGCATTGCACCAAAGACGGCGCGGCCGTGATGCCGCAAAGCCCCGAAAGCATCGCCGCACAGCTGATCAAAACCTACCGCGGCCAGCACATCGGCTTGCTGGCCCCGCTGGTGATTGCGCGCAAAGGCGTCTACACCGAGCTGGCCGATTGGGCACGCCCGCGCGGCTACACGCACCTGCGCATCGACGGTGAGTTCTTGCCGACCACCGGTTTTCCGCGCATTGACCGATTCAAGGAGCACACGGTTGAGTTGCCGATTGCCGACATCCATGTGTCGCCCGACAACGAGGCCGCATTGCGCGCTGCGCTGGCAACCGCGCTGGAGCACGGCAAGGGCGTTGTCCATGTGCTGGCCCCGCTTGATGGTTTGCGCGGCGCGATGATGGCTGGCGCCAGCGCCAAAAACATCGGCAAGCTCATCGCCTTTTCCACCAAGCGTGCCTGCCCGATTTGCGCCACCTCATATGCCGAGCTCGACCCGCGCCTCTTCAGCTACAACAGCAAACACGGCTGGTGCCCCGACTGCGTGGGCACGGGCGTCAAGCTCACCAAAGAGCAGCGCAAGGTGTTTGACGACTCGGTGATGGACGACGACAACAAGGGCCGCGAGCAAAGTTTTGCCGAACCCGAAGTGGAAGACGTCGCCGGCACCGCCTGCCCGACCTGCGAAGGCACGCGGCTCAACGCCAAGGCCCGCGCGGTGAAGTTTGCGGGCGTCGGCATTGCCGACATCGCGGCACTGTCCGTGACAGATGTGCGGGGCTGGGTCGAAAAACTCGAACTGCTGGGCCGTGAGGCCGGCATCGCGCGCGACCTGATTCCAGAGATCAAGAGCCGGCTTGAATTCCTCGAGGATGTGGGCCTGGGCTACCTCACGCTGGACCGCGGCGCGCCCACGCTCTCGGGCGGCGAGGCGCAGCGCATTCGCCTGGCGGCGCAACTCGGCTCCAACTTGCAGGGCGTTT
The DNA here is from genome assembly GCF_056405995.1 of Polaromonas sp. P1_E11. Classification (NCBI taxonomy): domain Bacteria; kingdom Pseudomonadati; phylum Pseudomonadota; class Betaproteobacteria; order Burkholderiales; family Comamonadaceae; genus Polaromonas; species Polaromonas sp. P1_E11. The sequence goes on along the minus strand of NZ_JBFUBA010000006.1, from coordinate 49,465 downwards.
GCTATGTGCTGGACGAGCCGACGATTGGCTTGCACCCGCGTGACAACCAGATTTTGCTGAGCGCGCTGGGCAAGCTCAGCGACCGAGGCAACACGCTGGTGGTGGTCGAGCATGACGAAGACACGATTCGCCGCGCCGACAACATCATCGACATCGGCCCCGGCGCGGGCAAGCGCGGCGGCACGCTGGTCGCGCAAGGCACGGCGGCGCAGCTGTCGGCCGTGCCGGAGTCGCTCACGGGCCGCTACCTTGCCAACCCGCTTATTCACCCGCTACAGATCCGGCGCGAAACACGCAAGGGCGTGGCACCCCTGGCCGTGGTGAAAGAGGTGCCCGTTGATGTGAACGCCAAACCCGTGAGCAAGCAGAGGGCGGCCACGCAGAAAGCTGCGGCGCTCAAGGCCGCTGCGGCCAGCGCCAGCGCGCTGCATAACGCAGCGCCGGCGGCAGCCGGGCCTTTCACCTCCTGGCTCACCGTGGTCAATGCCGACCTGCACAACCTCAAGGATGTGTCGGTCACCGTGCCGCTGTACCGCCTGGTGGCGGTGACGGGTGTATCGGGCTCCGGAAAATCAACGTTGGCGCGCGATGTGCTGCTGACCAATGTGCATGCGGGTGTCATGCAGCGCTCCACCAAATCTGGACGCGACGCCGACGACAAGGGCAAGACGCCCGACTGGACCGGCTGCGAACGCATCGAAGGCTATGCGGCGGTAGACCGCGTGCTCGAAGTCGACCAGACGCCCATCGGCAAGACGCCGCGCTCCTGCCCCGCCACTTACATCGGCTTCTGGGACACGATACGCAAGCTCTTTGCCGACACGCTGGAAGCCCGCGCGCGCGGCTACGGCGCCGGGCGCTTTTCGTTCAACACCGGCGAAGGCCGCTGCCCCACCTGCGAAGGCGCGGGCGTGCGCACCATCGGCATGAGTTTCTTGCCCGACGTGAAGGTGCTGTGCGAAACCTGCCATGGTGCGCGCTTCAACCCCGAAACGCAGGCCGTGACCTGGCGCGGCAAAAACATCGGCGACGTGCTGAAGATGGAAGTCGACGAAGCGGTGGATTTCTTCTCTTCCATGCCCAACATCAGCCACCCGCTGCAGTTGCTCAAAGACGTGGGCCTGGGCTACCTCACGCTGGGCCAGCCGTCGCCGACGCTCTCGGGCGGCGAGGCGCAGCGCATCAAGCTGGTGACCGAACTCAGCAAGGTGCGCGACGACATCACGCGCCGCGGCCAGAAGGCGCCGCACACGCTCTACGTGCTGGACGAGCCAACGGTGGGCCTGCACATGGCCGACGTGGAAAAGCTGATCCACGTGCTGCACCGCCTTGTCAACGGCGGCCACAGCGTGGTGGTGATCGAACACGACCTGGACGTGATCGCCGAAGCCGACTGGGTGATCGACCTGGGGCCGGACGGCGGCAACGCGGGTGGGCGTGTGGTGGCTTCGGCTCCGCCCGAGGCTGTCGTCAAGCTGGGCACGCACACCGGGAAGGCCTTGAGCAGCGTATTAAACAGATAGCACCCCCGTCGGATGCTCGCTTCGCGTAGCACCTTCCCCCCTCGAGGGGGCGGCGCCTGCGGCCTGGCGAAGCCAGTTCCGCGGCCCCTGCTGGCAGAGATGGAGTCAACGCTGCGGCAGGCTTTTGCTATTGAATTGATAGCTGCTTGCGCTCGTCCTGCATGGTTGAAACGTTTAAAACGCTTTAAGATTTGGCTGACACCGACGTGACAGCCTTTCAGGTGTTGCCCTGATGCGGTGACGGCTTGCGGCACGCATGATATGGTCTTCACGCCCGCCACACCTTCAGGATCAGGAGACCCCCCGATGCAACGCCGCCCTTTACTGCAGATCACCGCCGCCCTGGCCATTTCACTCGCCGGCGCGTGGGGCGCGGTCCATGCGCAAAATTTCCCGGTCAAACCGATCAAGCTGATCATCGCCTTCCCGGCGGGCGGGCCCACCGACATCACCATGCGTTCGCTGGCCGACAACGCCTCGAAGATTCTGGGGCAGACGGTGATCATTGAGAACAAGCCTGGCGCGGGCGGCACCCTGCCGGCGCAGCAACTGCAAAGCGCGCAGGCCGACGGCTACACGCTGGCGCAAATTCCGCTGGGCGTGTTTCGTCTTGGTTACACCACCAAGATCAACTGGGACCCGGTCAAGGACATCAGCTACGTGATCAATGTGACAGGCTACGCCTTCGGCATCGTGGTGCCTGCCGACAGCCCTTTCAAGACCTGGGCCGACTTTGTCGCCTATGCCAAGGCCAACCCCGGCAAGCTGACCTACGGCTCGACGGGCACACTCACCAGCCCGCACCTGACGACCGAGCTCATCGCGCAAAAAGCGGGCATCACTTTGCAGCACGTGCCCTACAAAGGCAGCGCCGACCTGATGCTGGCGCTGGTCAGCGGCCAGCTGATGGCAGGCGCCGACAGCACCGGTTTTGCGCCGCAGGTGGAAGCCGGCAAGCTGCGCGTGCTCAATACCTGGGGCGAGAAGCGGCTCGATAAATTCCCGAATGCACCCACCCTGAAAGAGCTGGGCTATGACATCGTGCAGAACTCGCCCTTCGGCATAGGCGCGCCCAAAGGCACGCCGCCCGAAGTGGTGAAGCGCCTGCACGACGCGTTCAAGAAAGCGATGGAAGAACCCAGCTACGTCACGGCGCTGGGCCGCTACGACATGCTGCCCAACTACCTGAGCTCGGCGGACTACACGAAGTTTGCGCAGGACACAGTTGGGCGCGAAAAAGTGCTGATAGACAAGCTTGGGTTAGCTAAGCCCAACTGAAGATTGGTACACCCCTATCGAGGCTCACTGCGTGTAGCCTCTTTTCCCCTCGCAGGGGACGAGGCTTGCGGCCCGGCAAAGCCGGTTCCGCGGCCTCCTGGGTTTCTTCGGGTCTATTTGCTGACCGGGCTTGCCAAGACAAATAGCTCGTCGGCGAGCTGGTCAGCCAATGCGGGCTCGACGCCGGCGCCAAAAATCAAACGGTAAATGATGGGGGCCATCATGTGGTCCAGCACCTGTTGCACGGTGGGTGTGGCGTCGCCGCGAGCCTGGGCGCGTTTGACCAGAACCGTGGCTTCGTTGCGGCGGTTTTTCAGGCAGTTGGTTTCTTCTGATCCCGCCAGCGCGGCCGCGGCCTTCAGCAGCGAGGCATTGCCTGGCTTGTTGAGGTGGTTGATCAGTTCCTTGGCCCAGGCCGTGAGTTCGGCTTTCAGGTCGCCCGTCTCAGGCAAGGGGCGGTTCGGGTCCAGCCGCTGCTGGGCGGTTTCGCCGAGCAGGCCGTTCACGTCGCCCCAGCGCCGGTAAATGCTGGAGGCACTCACGCCTGCGCGCTCGGCGACGGCCGGCACAGTGACCTTGTCGCGGCCCTCCTGGGCAATCAATTCTTCCAGCGCCTTGCGCACCACGGTTTGCACCTGGGCGCTGCGTCCGCCGGGGCGTTTGTTCTGGGGTGTTTGGGGGGTGCTCATCAGGGCGAATTCTAGCCTAAAAGCAACGATGTTTGCGTTAATTTTTAAACAGGTATAGAATTTACAAACGCGAATAAATTAGCTTTAAGAAGGTTGAGCGTTTCCCATGACTACCCCTGCTGCTCCCGTCGAGCCCTCATTGCAACCATCCCGCCTGACGGCGGCCCGCTGGCAACTGCCGCCTGCAGCTGCCTTCCCCCTGCTGGCGATCCTGTTGTTCGCGTTCTTCGTGGCGGGCAGCGCCCCATCGCCGCTCTTTGTCGTGTTCCAACAGCAGTGGGGCTTTTCGCCCGCGCTGCTGACGGTGGCGTTTGCGATTTACGCGATTGCGCTGCTGGCCTCGCTGCTGGTGGCGGGCTCGCTGTCTGACCACATAGGCCGCCGGCCTGTGGTGTTTACCGCCTTGCTGCTGCAGGCGAGTGCGATGCTCACCTTTTTGCTGGCCGAAAGCATCAATGGCATCATTGCCGCGCGCATCGTGCAGGGCATTGCCACCGGCATGGTCAGCGGCGCACTGACGGCGGCGGTGGTGGAGGCCGCCCCGGCTGCGCAAAAGCGCCTGGGCGCGATGATCGGCAGCGTCTCGCCGCTGGCGGGGCTGGCCGTGGGCGCGCTGCTCACCGGCATTGCCGTCAAGTTTGCTTTGCACCCGGTGCCGCTGGTGTTTGGCGTGCTGGCAGCGATTTGCGTCGTGGGTGCGGTGGCCACACTCTTTCTGCCCGAAAGCGCCACGCCACGCCCCGGCGCGCTGGCTTCGCTGGTGCCGCGCATTTCAATCCCGGTGCAGGCGCGCGGCGAATTTGTGCGCGGTGTGCCGACGATGCTGGCGGTGTGGTCGCTCGCAGGGCTGTACCTGTCGCTGGTGCCTTCCATGCTGCAGCAAATCTTTGGCATCCATGACGGCATCGTCAATGGCCTGGCCATTGCCACCTTCTTCGGTCTGGGCGCCGCGTCGCCAACTTTGCTGAAAAAACTGTCGCCGGTGCGCATGAGCGCCGTCGGCATGAGCTTGCTGGCCGTGGGCGCCGGCCTGGTGGCTGTGTCGCTGGCCACGCGCTCTGTGGCGCTGTTTTTTGCCGGCACGGCGCTGGCCGGTTTTGGCGGCGGCTCGGCGTTTTCGGCGCAGGTGCAGACCCTCGCGCCACTGGCGCAGCCGCATCAGCGGGCGGAGCTGTTTGCCGCGCTGTATGCCACCAGCTATCTGGCCTTTAGCGTGCCGGCCATGTTGGCAGGCCGTTTGATTGCGCCGCTGGGCTTGCCGGCTACGGTAGAGGGCTACGCCGCGCTGGTGCTGGCCGTGGCGGCCCTCGGCGCCTGGTTGCGCTGGAGCTCAGTGCGCCGCCAATGTAGCTAACCCCTGCTGACGCTCACTTCGTGTAGCGTCCCCTCCCCTTCAGGGGACGGTGCCTGCGGCCGGGCAAAGCCCGATCCGCGGCACCCGCTGAGTTAACGCGGGGCAGGCACGGTTGTTAATCCAGCAGAGCGCGTGCAACCTCAGTAAAACCTGCACCGCGCTCACCCCGCGTCACATAGCGTGGCAAGTGCGCCAGCTGCGGCACAAAGCGCGCGATGTTGGCCACGCCCACGCTGTTGGCAAAGGTCTTGAACATTAATTGGTCGTTGGTCGAATCGCCCACATAGACCCATTGGTCCATCTCGGCGTCCAGGTCGCGCTGCCAGAGCTGGCGGACGATCCAGCGCGCGCCTTCGAGCTTGTTGTGGCTGCCATACCAGCCGTTGATGTGGATGCTGCTGACGGTGGCGTGCATGCCCTCGCTTTTCATCAGCGCCACCACTGCGGCGATTTGCGCATCGCTCAATTGCACAAACTCACTGTGATCGATGGCGATGTCGGTTTCGCGGCCCGGTGAGTCGGTCGCGCGGGTCACGCCCGGCAGCTCGCGCTCGATGCGCGCCAGCACGGCTTGCATGCGGCTGAAGTTGGCGCTGCGTGTGGCCGCGTCCTGCTGGTAGATCTTGGCCAGCGGCCGCGGCGGGGGGCTTTTGGCGTCCGGCAGGAGGGCCACGGCGCCGTTCTCGGCCACGATGGCATCCACAGGCCAGCGCGCCGCGAAAGGCTCACTCCAGCCAACCGGCCTACCGGTGATCGCCACGATCCTGAAACCAGCGGCTTTCAATTTACCCAAAGCTTCCAGCGCATCGGGCGTGATCTCGCCCTCGGTGGTCAGTGTGTCGTCGATGTCGGTAAAGAGGCCGGTGACGGCTTTTCGTTGCGCGGTGGGCCAGCGGGAGAGTTCTTGCATGGTGAAATTTTCGCATGCTGGGCAAGTCCGGACGGCTTGGGTACAATCAACACCTTCCTGAGGAGCGTTGCAAGCCACATCACGTGGACCAGGCTCAGGACTTCATTGCAACCACGCTCACCCGCATGTGCTCTCAAGCCGGGTGAATGACTGAATTCTCCCTTCCCCTGAAAGCCATGCCCGTGGCGATTTTGCCCAGTTGACGTTTGATATTTGGAGAACCGTATGAGCGCCGTCCTGAAACCTTCCACCGACTACATCATTGCCGATATTTCGCTTGCCGCCTGGGGCCGCAAGGAACTGAACATCGCGCAAACTGAAATGCCCGGCCTGATGGCCATCCGCGAAGAATTCGCGAAGGTGCAGCCGCTCAAGGGCGCGCGCATCACCGGTTCGCTGCACATGACGATCCAGACCGGCGTGCTGATCGAAACCCTGCAGGCCCTGGGCGCTGAAGTGCGCTGGGCTTCGTGCAACATCTTCTCGACGCAGGACCACGCCGCCGCCGCGATTGCCGCCGCCGGCACGCCGGTGTTCGCCATCAAGGGCGAAACCCTGGCCGACTACTGGGACTACACGCACAAGATCTTCGAATTCAGCGGTGCCAAGGGCACGCCTGAAGAAGGCCCCAACATGATCCTGGACGACGGCGGCGACGCGACGCTGCTGATGCACCTGGGCACCAAGGCCGAGAAAGATGCCAGCCTCATTTCCAAGCCCGGCAGCGAAGAAGAGATCTGCCTCTTCAACTCGATCAAGGCCAAGCTGGCGCAAGACCCGACCTGGTACAGCCGCCGCCTGAAAAACATCATCGGCGTGACCGAAGAAACCACCACCGGCGTGCTGCGTTTGAATGAAATGTCGGCCAAGGGCACGCTGGCTCTCCGTGCCATCAACGTGAACGATTCCGTCACCAAGAGCAAGTTCGACAACCTGTACGGCTGCCGCGAATCGCTGGTCGACGCCATCAAGCGCGCCACCGACGTGATGGTCGCCGGCAAGGTCGCACTCGTGGCCGGCTACGGCGACGTGGGCAAGGGCTCGGCCCAGGCCCTGCGCGCCCTGAGCGCCCAGGTGTGGGTGACCGAGATTGACCCCATCAACGCCTTGCAGGCCGCGATGGAAGGCTACAAGGTCGTGACCATGGAATACGCCGCCGACAAGGCCGACATTTTTGTGTCCGCCACCGGCAACAAGAACGTCATTACCTATGACCACATGGCGAAGATGAAAGACCAGGCCATCGTCTGCAACATCGGCCACTTCGACAACGAGATCGACGTTGCCTCGCTCGAAAAATGCACCTGGGAAGAGATCAAGCCGCAAGTCGATCACGTGATCTTCCCGGACGGCAAGCGCATCATCCTGCTGGCCAAGGGCCGCCTGGTCAACCTCGGCTGCGGCACCGGCCACCCGAGCTTCGTGATGTCTTCGAGCTTTGCCAACCAGACCATCGCGCAAATCGAACTGTTCACCAAGAAGGACGCGTACGAAGTGGGCAAGGTTTATGTGCTGCCCAAACACCTCGATGAAAAGGTCGCGCGCTTGCACCTGAAGAAGGTTGGCGCTGTGCTGACCGAGTTGAGCGACGAGCAGGCCGCGTACATCGGTGTCTCCAAGGCCGGCCCTTACAAGGCTAATACGTACCGCTACTGATTTTTCCTGGCTACTGCGCGACCCGATAGCGACGTTGCGGGTCCCGATCAGGCAATCCTCATGCACCTCAAGTGCATTCCGGTTGCCTGACGCCCGCGCCTTGCCCTCGGGCCGCTCGCTACGCCCTTAAGGCTTTTGCTGGAATACCGGAAGACATTACATGCGCGCTGACCTATTCCTCGTCGAACACGGCCATGCCGCCACCCGCTCGCAGGCCCAGCGCCTGATCGCTTCGGGGGTGCAGTGGCGTCCTGAAGCCGATGCGGCCTGGAAGAAGGTCGCCAAGAACGGCGACGAGATTCCGCCCGGCGCCGAACTGCAGCTGCTGGACACCACCGAAGCCAGGTACATCTCGCGCGGTGGGCTCAAGCTCGAAGGCGCGCTGAAAGCTACCGGCCTGAAGGTGGATGGTTTGCGCTGCCTTGACGTGGGGCAGTCCACCGGCGGCTTTACCGACTGCCTGCTGCAGCACGGCGCCGTGCAGGTGGTGGGTGTGGATGTGGGCCACGGCCAGCTGCATGCCAGCCTGCGCGATGACCCGCGTGTGGTGTGCGTCGAGGGCCTGAACGCCCGTTCCATGACCGCCGCCGACCTGGTGGCCGGCCATGCAGGCGACAGCGGCGACATGGATTTTCCGGATGACTTCGATGGCGATGAGGATGACGCTGACCTGGATGAAGCGGGCCCAGCCTCAGAAGCCAACTTCGACTTCCTGACCGGTGATTTGTCCTTCATCTCGCTCACGCTGGTGTTGCCCGCGGTGGTTCGCCTGCTTAAACCCGGCGGCGACCTGCTCATGCTGGTCAAGCCGCAGTTTGAATTGCAGCCCGGCCAGATCGGCAAGGGCGGCATCGTGCGCGACCCGGCGCATTTCGAGTTTGTCGAAAAGCGCTTGCGCGATGCCTGCGCAGCGCTGGGGCTGGAAGTGAAAGCCTGGCTGGCGTCGCCGATTGAAGGCGGCGACGGCAACCGCGAATTTTTTATCCAGGCCGTCAAGGGCCAGGATGTGGCGGGCGAAGACCAGCCGTTGCCGGCCGCACCGCAGCGCAAGGTTGCCAAGCGCGTGCCACGCAGCGAAATGCGCGCCTCCCGCGCGCCGCACGAAGACTCCGAACTCGCGCATGCCGGCCAGCCCGGCCCCGCGCGTGGCAAGCGGCGCGACAACAAAACCGATACGACAAATAACGACGAGTGAGATCCGTGATGAGCCTGAACCTTCCCCTCAGTTTTGAATTTTTCCCGCCCAAGACACCCGAAGGCGCCGAGAAGCTGCGCGTGGCGCGCCGGGCCTTGTATGCGCACAAGCCCGAGTTCTGCTCGGTGACGTTTGGCGCGGGCGGTTCCACACAAGACGGCACCTTTGGCACGGTGAACGAAATCCTGGCCGAAGGCGTGGCGGCGGCCTGCCATTTCTCGTGCGTGGGCGCCACCAAGGCCACCGTGCGCCAGCAGCTCACCACCTTGCAGATCATGGGCGTGAAGCGCCTGGTCGCCCTGCGCGGCGACCTGCCCAGCGGCTACGGCGCGGGCGGCGAGTTTCATTACGCCAGCGACCTGGTGGCCTTCATCCGCGCCGAAACCGGCGACGCTTTCCACATCGAAGTGGCCGCCTACCCGGAGATTCATCCCCAGGCCAGGTCGGCCGATGCCGACCTGCAGGCCTTTGTGCAAAAGGTCAAGGCCGGCGCCAACTCCGCCATCACGCAGTATTTTTTCAACGCCGACGCCTACTACCGTTTTGTCGATGACGCGCAGGCCCTGGGTGTGGACGTGCCCATCGTGCCGGGCATCATGCCCATCATCAGCTCTACGCAACTTATGCGCTTTTCCGATGCCTGCGGTGCCGAGATTCCACGCTGGATCCGCTTGCGCCTGCAGGGCTTTGGCGACGACACCGCGTCCATCAAGAGCTTCGGCCTGGACGTGATCACCGGCCTGTGCGAGCAGCTCTACGCTGCAGGCGTGCCCGGCATTCATTTCTACACGATGAACCAGGCCGCAGCGACGACCGAAATCATCGGGCGACTGCAGCGCGCCTGAGGCTACACGCCATGCAGCAGGGTGCCCGCCGGTCTGCCGTCACCCTCAGCGCTGCGGTGCTGCTGGCCTTGCTGGCCGCGTGCGCCACGCCGCCACCAAACAAACCCTCCACCGCGCCGGGCGCTGGTGCTGCTGCACCGGCGCCGCGTCCTTCACGTCCCGTCACCGATGCATCACCCGCGACCGGTGAGATGGCCGACGAGGTGCCGCCTTCTGCCGCTGCACCCAGGCCGTCGCTGCTGGCCGGCGAAGTGCCCCGCGAATTCCAGCGCGGCCAGGCTTCCTGGTACGGCCCGCGTTTTAACGGCCGGCGCACCGCCAGTGGGGAACGCTTTGACATGCAGGAGTTCACCGCTGCGCACCGCACGCTGCCTTTTGGCACCATGGTGCGTGTCCACAGCCTGGTCAACGGACGTGATGTGGACGTCCGCATCACCGACCGCGGACCCTACAGCGGCAACCGCATCATCGACCTGAGCCGCGCCGCGGCGGAAGAGCTCGGCATGCTGGGCATGGGGCTGAAGGAAGTCGTGTTGCTGGTGCCCGAGTCCACACCGGAGGTCGCGACGACACCCGCGCCTGCGACCCGGAAGCGCCCGCCTGCAAGGCGGCGCCCAGCGGCGCCGCGTACGCCGCGCTGAATCGCCTCGCTGACCGAGGCGCGCTCGCTTAGTTCACAAAAGTCACATCGTCCCTGGGCTGCGGCGGGATCTTGATGGCCAATGCCTTGACGGGCCCGCTGGTCACCAAGGTGCCGCCGTGTGCCGTGCCCTTGGGAATGATGATCAGCGTGCCCGGCTTGAACTCCTTGCGCTCGCCGCCCAGCCACATGGCACCGCTGCCTTCGATGATGTACTGGATCTCGTCGGTTTTCGGGTGAATGTGTTTGGCCACATTGCCGGACTGAATGCCGATGGTGGCGTTGTCGGTGATGACCAGCCCCTTCGCATTCATTTCGGGATTCGGTGTGCCGGGAATGTCGCTGTGCTTGAGCGCCGCCAGGTCAATCATCGCCGGCGCCAGGGGCACGGCCTGCGCATGCGCATCGGGCAGGGCGTGCTGGGCCAGCGGCGACAGCGCAATCCCGGCCACAAAAGCCAGGGTGACGGAAAAGCCGAGGACGGTGGTGGTATGGCGCATGGAATCCTTTTTTGGGGTGTTGTGTAAGGGCGGGCCAGTATGCCCATGTTGCGACGGCCTTGCCAATAGCGCTGACCCGACCCGGCAACCGGCCTTTTCGCTTCGACGCAAATCCTGTCGCCACAGCCCTGAGTTGCTTGCTGTTTTTGCTATCTATTTAATAGCTGCTTGCGCTCGTCCTCATTGGGTTGAAGGCGGTTTTTCCACAATAAATAGCCTTAAAACTGCCCGAGAAACAGCATCAAGTTGCCGTGAACGCTTCGGGAACTGCTTTTGATGCTGTTCTGAGGCTTTTTCAGGCATGAAAGGGGCCTCCAGCCCAGTAGGGACGGGCGCAAACCGCTATGAATTTAATAGCAAATTGATGGGTCACTTGATGACAGCGTTGCCAGCACCGACCGGTGTGGGGTCAGGTCAACGCACGACAGGCTTCACCCAGCTGCACACAGGGTCAATCCAGCCGCCAGCGCAAATCGTTTCAATTTATTAGAATTTCAGTAATTCCTGAAAATTCAATAAACCAAAGAGGCCCCGGCGCCATGAACCTTGCCCCCCTGACCCAGCGATTTGTCCTCCATTTCGGTGAAATGGGCAGCCGTTGGGGCATTAACCGGACCGTGGGGCAGATTTATGCCTTGCTGTACGTCTCGCCGCGAGCCTTGAATGCCGACGAAATCGGCGAGGCGCTGGCATTTTCGCGGTCCAACGTCAGCATGGGGCTGAAGGAATTGCAGTCGTGGAACCTGGTGCGGCTGCAGCACCTGCCGAACGACAGGCGCGAGTATTTCAGCGCGCCGGAAGACGTCTGGGCCATCTTCCGGACACTGGCCGAAGAGCGCCGCAAGCGCGAGATTGACCCGACGCTTTCAATGTTGCGCGATGCGCTGATGGAACACCCGGCCAACCAGGATGACATCCATGCCCAGGCGCGCATGAAGCAGATGCACGATTTGATCGAGCTGATGACGGGCTGGCTGGCCGACGTGCAGAAGATGGACTCGGCCACGCTGATGAGCCTGATGAAGATGGGCGCCAAGGTGCAGAAACTGCTGGAGGTGAAGGACAAGGTCGCCAGCAGCATGAAGGCCGGTTTGACAGGCCGCACCGCATCCAGCAAAGTGGCGGCGAAGCCTTCCGGCGAGCTTCCCGGCCCCGCAGCGCCCGCTGCCAACCTTCCCGACGAAAACAGGAGTTGATGATGGACGGTTTAGACGCATTCCTGTTGGCCCGCGTCCAGTTCGCGGCCAACATCACCTTCCACATCCTGTTTCCCACCATCAGCATTTCACTGGGCTGGGTGCTGCTGTACTTCAAGCTGCGCTTCGTGAAAACCAAAGCGCAATACTGGATGGACGCCTACCAGTTCTGGGTGAAAATTTTCGCGCTGACCTTTGCCCTCGGTGTGGTCAGCGGCATCACCATGAGCTTCCAGTTCGGCACCAACTGGCCGGGCTACATGCAGAAAGTGGGGAACATCGCCGGGCCGCTGCTGGCCTACGAAGTGCTGACGGCCTTCTTCCTGGAGGCCACCATGCTGGGCGTGATGCTGTTCGCGCGTGAACGCGTGAGCGAGACCATGCACACCATCGCCACGCTGCTGGTGGCGGGCGGCACCACGCTGTCGGCTTTCTGGATTCTGGCGCTCAACTCCTGGATGCAGACGCCCGCGGGTTTTGAAATGATCAACGGCCAGGCGCATGTGACGAGCTGGCTGGCGGTGATCTTCAACCCGTCCTTTCCTTACCGCCTCACGCACATGCTGCTGGCGTCGGGGCTGACCGTGGCGTTTCTGGTGGCGGGCGTTTCGGCCTACCGCTGGCTGCGTGACGACCGCGGGGCCGAAGTCATGGCCGGCCTGAAGACGGGCATCTACATGGCCGCGATGCTGATTCCGCTGCAGATCGTTGCGGGCGACCAGCACGGCCTGAACACGATGGAGCACCAGCCGGCCAAGCTGGCCGCGATGGAAGGCATCTGGGAAACCCAAAAAGGCGTGCCCGCGGTACTGTTTGCGCTGCCCGACCAGGCCACCAAATCCAACCGCTATGAAATCGGCATTCCCAAGCTGGCGTCGCTCTACCTCACGCACAGCCTGGACGGCGAGGTCAAGGGCTTGAACGAGTTCGAGGGAAAACATCCACCGGTGGCGCCGGTGTTCTGGGCCTTTCGGATCATGGTGGGCGTGGGCGTATTGATGCTGCTGGTCAGCTGGGCCAGCGTGCTGCAACTCGCCCCATGGAAGAAGGACCCGGCGCGCACGCTCACGGTATGGCATGCGCGCGTGCTGGTGGCCATGACATTCGCCGGCTGGGTCGCGCTCATCGCCGGCTGGTACGTGACCGAGATCGGCCGGCAACCCTGGCTTGTGACGGGCGTGCTGACGGCAGCCGATGCCGCCTCAAAAGTGCCGGCGCCACGCATTGCACTGACGCTGACGCTCTACCTCGCGTTGTATGCGGTGCTTCTGGTGTCTTATGTGTCGGTGGTGTTTTACCTCGCGCGGCACAGGAAACATGCGGACAAGCCGTTCGGCGATGACGACACCGCCGGTGAGCCCGAGAAGGACCTCAACGTCGTGAACTACCCTGAAAAAGAAGGAACTCCCCATGCTTGACCTTGCCCCTGACCTGACGCAAGCCGCCGGCTGGATGCCCATCGTCTTCCTGGTGGTGATGGGCCTGGCCATGCTGGCCTACGTGATCCTGGACGGCTACGACCTGGGCGTGGGCGTGTTGATGCGCACCGCCGGCGATGACGACAAGGACACCATGATCGCCAGCATCGGCCCCTTCTGGGATGCCAACGAAACCTGGCTGGTGCTGGGCGTCGGTATTTTGCTCACCGTGTTTCCGCTGGCGCATGGCGTCATTCTGGGCGCGCTGTATTTGCCGGTGGCCTTCATGCTGATCGGCCTCACGCTGCGCGGCGTGGCCTTTGACTTCCGTGTGAAGGCGCGCGCCAGCCACAAGCCGCTGTGGAACCGCATGTTCTACACCGGCTCGCTGCTGGCGAGCTGGTCACAGGGTTACATGCTGGGCTCGTTGATCACCGGTTTTGCGGCGACCTGGTGGACGATCGTGTTCAACGCCGTCATCGGCGCGGCGCTGGTCGCGGCGTACTGCCTCCTCGGCGCCGGCTGGCTCATCATCAAATCCGAAGGCGAATTGCAACTGCAAGCGGTGCGCTGGGCCAGGCGCAGCCTCCTGTTCACTGTGATCGGCATCGGCGCCATTTCGGTGGCCACACCGCTGGTCAGCCAGAGCATTTTCGACAAATGGTTTTCGTTTCCGAACATCGTGCTCCTGCTGCCGATCCCGGCGGCCACGGCGGTGCTGTTTGGCGTGATTTTCCGCAGCCTGCAGCGCCTGCCGGTGCGCCTGGCCCAAGGCAATGAATACGGCGCCTGGGTACCTTTTGGTGCGACGGTGGGCGTGTTTCTGCTGGCCTTCTACGGCCTGGCTTACAGCCTCTTCCCGTGGCTGGTGATCGACAAGCTCACGATCTGGCAGTCGGCCAGCGCCCCCGAAGCCATGGGCGTGATTCTGGCCGGCGCAGCCGTGGTGCTGCCGATGATCATCGGCTACACCGTGTTCGCCTACCGTGTGTTCTGGGGAAAGAGCACTGCATTGAAGTATTGATGTTCAGCTCAGGCGGAGGAAGACCAAGTCCAGTCCCGCGGCATCTACTGAGTGCTCCCGCTTGAACTCTTCAACCCAACATGAGCCGCGGAACCGGCTTTGCCGGGCCGCAGGCGGGCGGCCCCCTCGGGGGGCAGGGAGCTACACGAAGTGAGCGACCGTGGGGGCCACATCCACCGCCCCCTGAGGGGGGAACGGGCTACACGCAGTGAGCCTGGACGGGGGGAGCTTTTCTAAAGACTGATCTCGGGAGCGGGGGCTATGGCTTCCAGCTCCAGCAAAAAGGCTTCGGCCGATTCGTAGCGGTGCTCGGGGTTTTTGGCCATCAGTTTGTTGACCACGCCCTGCAATTCCGCATGCACTTCGGGAAGTGCGGGGGTGTCGGCATTCAGGTGTTTGGCCAGCAGCAGCTCGAGCGATTCGGCAACGTAGGGCCTGCGGTTGGCCAGCATTTCGAACAGCATGACGCCCAGGCTGTAGAGGTCGGACTGGGCCGTTACCTTGCGGCCTGTGGCCTGCTCGGGGCTCATGTAGTAGGGCGTTCCCACGACGTCGCCGTGGTGGGTTTGGGTCAGGCCCATGCTGGGGGCCTGCAGCATGGACTTGGCAATGCCGAAGTCGGCCAGCGCCACGCTTCCGTCGGCGCGCAGCATGACGTTTTCAGGCTTGATGTCGCGGTGGACAATGCCGTGCGCATGGATGGCCGACAGCGCCTGGGCGACCTCGCGCGCCACCGTCAGTGCCTGCGAGCGGGCCAGGTCGGGCCCGAACAGGCTGCGCAGGTCACCGCGTTCAAAGTACTCCATCGCGATGTAGGCGTGCTCGTCGGTGAACCCCTGGTCGTAGATCTTGATCACGTGCGGATGGTCGATCTTGCAGAGCAGGGCGTATTCCTGGATGAAACGCACCAGGTGTTCAGAGGCTTCCTTGCCGCGAGAGTCCAGCACCTTGAGCACGATCGGCAGGCCGTCGGATTCACGTTCGCTCAGGTAGACCTCGGTCATGCCGCCGGCGCCGATCTTGCGCGTGATGCGGTAGCCCTTGAGGCGTACCGCCTCGCTGCTGGCGTCAAAGCGCAGGTCTTTCAGGGCCGAGAGCTTGGCGTCCAGCGCGCCCTTGACCGCGCGTGCGGTGATGTCCGAATTGGCGCGCACAGCGTCGCTGATCTCGCTGGCGCGCTCGGTCAGGCTGGCCATGCCATGGATCTTGTCGTCCATGGTGGTGATGAGGCCCGTGACCTCGGCCACATCGATGGCGAGGTTGCGGCCGGGCAGCGATAGCGAGGTGTGGATGCCGGTCTGGATACCGGTGCCGGCTTCGCCGAGGGTCTGCTCGCTGGCCATCACCGTCCAGCCCTTTTCTTCGGTGGCATCTTCCAGCCGCGAGGCCAGCGTCACGGTTTCGCCCACGGGGGTGAGTTCCTTGGTCTGCTGCGTGCCGAGCTGGCACAGCGTGACGGCGCCGCTGTGGATGCCGATACCCATGGCAAACGGCGGCAGCGCGCGGCCGCCGAAGCGCTGCTCCAGCCAGTCGCGAAATTCATGCGTGGCCAGCGCCATGGCAAGGGCCGCAGAAATGGCGCGGCGCGGGGCCGGCAGCGGCGAACCCGAGGCGGTGTCGACAAACACCGCCATCAATCCATCGCCGACAAACTTGATGTGCCGGCCGCTGTTTTTCAGCACGGGTTCGGAGATGCGCTCAAAATATTCGGTGAGCAGTTGCGACACTTCCGCCGCATTGAGCTTTTCAGCCAGCGAGGTGAAATTGCGGATACTGGCCACCAGCACGGTGGCATTGGCGATTTCTTCGGTTTGCGCGCTGGCCGGAATATCAACCGGTACGCTGTCGGGGCGGCTGCCGCTGATGCGGCTGGCGAAAGCCGCGCGCAGGCGTTCTTCGCCGGCGGCTACACCCGAGTCGATGGCTTCACGCACCCGTGCTTTTTTCTTCAGCTGCGCATTGACGGCATCGAGCAGCTCGGCACGGCTGAAGGGTTTTGACAAATAGTCGTCGGCGCCGGCCGTCATGCCGCGGCGCATGCTTTCGCGGTCGTCCAGCGCGGTCAGCAGCATGAAGGGGGTGTTGACCAGCTGCGGGTCGGCGCGCACGGCTGCCAGCAGTTCAAAGCCGTTCATGCCGGGCATGCCGACGTCGGAGACGATCAGGTCGGGGCGGTTTGCGCGGGCCTGCTCGAGGCCCTGCCGGCCATCTGCGGCCGCGGCTGTTTCAAAACCTTCAAGTTTGAGCAGCCGCACGATGTTGCTGCGGATGGCGTCGTCGTCCTCAACGATCAGGATCAGGGTCATGGGGTTCCTTGAGAAATGGGCAGGCTGATCGTGAACTGTGTGCCCGTTCCCGGCATGCTTGCCACCTCGATTTTGCCGTGATGCAGGTCAACGGCGTGTTTGACAATGGCCAGGCCCAGCCCGGAGCCCTGGCGGTTGCCCACATTGGAGCCGCGGTGAAAGCTCTCGAACAGGCGTGGCAGGTCCGAGGGCGGAATGCCGATGCCTTCGTCGCTGACGCGCAGGATCAGGTGGTCCCCGGATTCGTCCTGCCGGCGGTCCAGCGTGAGCACCACCACACTGCCGGCGGGCGAATATTTGCAGGCGTTGGCCAGCAGGTTGCTGGCAATGTGCCGGACCAGCCGTTCGTCGAGCAGGACCAGCTGCGAAAAAGCGTCGTGGCCGATGGGGGCTTCAAATTCAATCGCATGCTGGCCGGCGTCGCTGGTGTGCATTTCGGTCACGAGCTTGCGGCACAGGGCCGCGATATCCAGCGGTTTCAGGTTGAGCTTGAGTTTGCCGGCGTCGGCCTGCCCGACGGTGAGCATGTCTTCAAGCATGCCCTGCATGCGTTTGACTGCGATCACCAGGTCGGCCATGATGTCCTGGCGCTCGCGGTGCGTGATTTTTTCGCCGTAGTGTTCGATCAACTCGGCGGACGAAAGAATCGTGGCAAGCGGCGTGCGGAATTCATGCGAGGCCATGGACACAAAGCGCGTTTTGAGCTCACCCAATTCGCGTTCGCGCGCCAGGGCCCGCCGGGCTTCTTCGTCGGCTTCCTTGCGCCGGGTGATGTCCACGTAAGTCCACACCGAGCCTTCCTGCGGGCGGTTGCGGTCGAGCGCGGAGCCGTCAAGCTGAACCCAGATCAGCTCGCCGCTTTTGCGGCGCATGCGCGTTTCCAGCGAGAACGATCCGGTTTGCGCGATCTGCGCGTAGGCGAGTTCGCCGGTGCGTTCGAAATCCTCGTCACTGGGATAGTGAACGCGCGTTTCCTGGCCCAGCAGTTCGGCGGGGCTGTAGCCGAGCATGGCCGCCAGCGTGCGGTTGAGCCACTGGTGGCGCCGGCTTTTGAGGAAGGTCACGCCGACGGCAGTGGTCTCGAGGATGGCTTCGCGCTGCGTCAGCGCGGTTTTGAGTTCTTCGTCCAGCCGGCGGCGCTCGCTGATGTCGGACATGAGCACGAGCAGGGCAGGTTCGCCGTCCCACTCAATGCGCGTGCCGTAGATGCTGGCCCAGCCGGTGCGCAGGTCCGGCGCCATCGTTTCGCGCGGAGGCGTGATGAAGCGGGCCTCGTAGGCGCTGACCATGGTGCCTGACTGCATGAGCTCGCGCTGGCGCTGCACCATGCCGCGGTCGTCAGGGTGGATCAGGTGCATGGACGGCAGTCCGGTGAGCGTCAGGCCGAACATGGCCTGGGCGCTGGTATTGGAAAAGCGCACGATGCCTTTTTGCACCACCAGGATCACGTCGTTGACGTTTTCCACGACCGCCCGGTAGCGCTCGGCGGCTGATCGGGTCAGGGCCTCGAGTCTTTTGCGCTCGGTGACATCCTTCAGGAAAAAAAGGTCCGCCGGCGCACCTTCCCAGTCCACCAGCACGCCATTGATTTCCACCAGGGAAATCGTACCGTCGTCGCGCTGGAATCGCGCCTCGAAGGCCGGGACGACATTGCCTGCGGCGCGCAGCTTGTGCTTGCCGGAAACAAAGTTGCGGTCTTCCGGATGGATGAACTCGATCATGGGCCGGTCGGCCATGGTGCCGGCCTCTGTACCCAGCAAGGCCAGGCATGGCGGATTGGCAAAACGGAGCAGTCCTTCCTGCCCGACGCAGATGTTTTCGGTCGCGAGGTCCACCATGGTCTGGTAGCGCGCCAGCGATGCACGAAGCTCCTGGGTACGAAGCGCAACCCGGCGCTCGATTTCATGCTCCATGCCCTCTGGCGTGCCCATCGCCGTGCCGCTTGCTGTGCCGGCGTTGATGCCCTTTTCCGCAGGCCTGGCTGTTTTCCCACGCACGCGCGGTCCGAGGCCCGGCGTATCCGGGGCGGCGGACGGGAGAGCTTGAGCCTGGATGGGCATGTTAATGGTGGAGCACCGAGGGAGCGGGGAGAGCCAAGAGAAAAAGGAGAAAAAGGAGAAAAGGAAGCGGAGATCAGGACACGGGAAGCGCCGATAACAGGGGCGGGACAATGGAGGCGCAGACTTTGGGAAAGCTTACGGGACAACCTTGCCACAACTCACTGCGGCGGTAAAGACAGGAAAGTCTGGGCGCACAACACAGCCAACATGGCATAACCGGTTGGCGGTGCCGGCTGCCATCCCCCTCTTGCGGGGCGTTATCCTGAAAGCCCTAGCCGCCATGCTCCAGCGTGAAGCCGGCATTGCGGTCTTGCCCCAACAGGGCCACCATTTGCGGCAAGGCCGTTTGCAGCTCTGCCTTGAGGGTGTGGGGCGGGTTGATGACAAACATGCCGCTGGCAGGAAGGCCTGGCCGCACCACGTCACCGGCGGCATCTGTTGTTAATTTGCTCGATTTCACCGTTAAAGTGGCATTCAACCAGCTTCGGCTGGCTTTGACGGCCAGCGTCTTGAGCTTGCGGGGCAAGTCATGGGCTTCCGGCCGCGGAATGATGGGGTACCAGACGACATAGGTACCGGTGGCGAAGCGCTTGACGGCGTCTGCCATGCAGGCCGACACACGCGCGTAGTCGCTCTTCATTTCATAGCTGGGGTCACACAGGACCATCGCCCGGCGGGCAGGTGGGGGCAAAAAGGTTTTCAGCGCTTCAAAGCCGTCTTCGCGCGAAACCGCCACCTGGCGGCCGACACCCAACTGCTCAATGTTGCCGGAAAGCGACTTGAAATCGGTGGGATGCAATTCAAACAACTTGAGCTTGTCGCGCCCGCTCAGGAATTGCTGCTCGATGAAAGGGGAGCCCGGATAGATCTTCAGGTGCGCGATGTCGCCGCTTTCGGCGAATTGCGGGTTCAGTCCGCGCAACAGGTCGATGTAGTCCTGCAGGGCAGGCGCCCAGCCGCCTGCGGCTGGTTTGGCGGCGGCGGGCTTTGCTACAGTTTTAGGAGCTGCTTGCGCCCGTTGCGCTTGGGCTGGAGCCGGCTTTGTCTCGGAAACAGGCTGGGAAAGCAGCCTGAAAATGCCTTCCTGGGCCTCGCCGCTGGTTTCGGTGTAGTCGCCGTCAAGCCGGTACAGGCCCGCGCCCGCATGCGTGTCGATCACGGTTAGCGCCGTGTCTTTCTGGGTCAAATACTTCATCAACGCGATCAGCGTGGTGTGCTTGAGCACGTCGGCGTGGTTGCCTGCGTGGAAGGCGTGGCGATAGGAAAACATGGGTCTATCCTACCTTCTTGCCGGGGAGAAATGCCTTAAAGCCGGCTGAATATTGACGCAAGTCCTTGATTTTTCATATAATCGTGGGCTCTGCAGCGCCTAGTGGTTCCGCGGCAGAGCTTGAAATACTGCCTAAGAGGTTCTCATCAGAAGAACACCGACCGCAGAAAAGAACCCGACAAACCATTTTTTCGAAAGAAAACTCATGAAAACGTTCAGCGCAAAACCCGCTGACGTGACGCACGAGTGGTTTGTGATTGACGCGACCGACAAGGTCCTCGGACGAGTAGCCAGCGAAGTTGCTCTCCGTTTGCGCGGCAAACACAAGGCCATTTATACGCCTCACGTCGATACCGGTGACTTCATCGTCATCATCAATGCAGCCCAGCTGCGCGTCACCGGCGCCAAGTCGACCGACAAGATCTACTATCGCCATTCCGGTTATCCAGGCGGCATCACTGCCACCAATTTCCGCGACATGCAAGCCAAGCACCCCGGCCGCGCTTTGGAAAAAGCCGTCAAGGGCATGCTGCCCAAGGGCCCGCTCGGCTACGCCATGATCAAGAAACTCAAGGTGTACGGTGGTGCAGAGCACCCGCATACCGCCCAACAGCCTAAAGTGCTGGACATCTAAGGAGCCATTGATGATTGGTGAATGGAACAATGGCACCGGCCGTCGCAAATCCAGCGTCGCCCGTGTGTTTATCAAAAAAGGCACCGGCAAGATCACGATCAATGACCGTGACATCCAGGTGTTCTTCGGTCGTGAAACCTCGATCATGATCTGCCGCCAGCCCCTGTTTCTGACGAACCACGTCGAGACGTTTGACATCATGGTCAACGTCCACGGCGGCGGCGAGTCCGGCCAGGCCGGCGCAGTGCGCCACGGTATCACCCGTGCGCTGATCGATTACGACGCAACGCTCAAGCCGGCCCTGAGCCAGGCTGGCTTTGTGACCCGCGATGCACGTGAAGTCGAACGTAAAAAAGTCGGTTTCCGCTCAGCTCGCCGCCGCAAGCAGTTCAGCAAGCGCTAATCCGCTTTCGCTGTCCCCGAAAAAGCCGCCTGGTTCGCCTGGCGGCTTTTTTCATGGGTGGGCGCATTTGTGTGATGCCCACAACGCCCTGTCAATGCTTTGTAAGCGTTTAGTTTTCCTGATGCAAAGCCTTACCCTGCTTTACGGCTGAATAGGGCGGTTCAGCGGATGTCTGCGTGCACAATGCAGCTCCTCGAACCGAAAACTGCAGGGCCCCCGATTTGAAATTTCGCCTGTTTCGCCGCCGCCTGACGATCAGTTCCCCGCGCATGTCGGTGCGCAGCTCGCTCCCCTGGCCCCTGCGGTGGATCGCCGGTGCCCTGATGCTGGGGTTTTCTGCAGCGGTCGCCCTCTGGGCCTTCGAGTTCGGCAAGGGGATTGCGGGCGTGGATACCGATACCAGGGAAGAGATCAGCGTGTTGCGTCAGGAAGTGGTCACTTTGCGTGCAGACCGCGACAGGGCGCAATCGATTGCCAATACTTCAGGCAGCCTGCTCACGGCCGAAAAAGCGGTGCAGGAAAAAATGATGAGCCAGATCCGGCAGCTGGAAAGCGACAACCGCAGCTTGCGTGACGACCTGGGATTCTTTCAGAAGCTTTTGCCGGCTGGTAGCGCCGAGGTTGTCGCCATCCGCAGCCTGCAGGCCGAGGTATTGTCGGGAACCCAGCTCAAATGGCAGGTCCTGGTGATCCAGCCCGTCAAGGGTGCGCCTAATTTCAACGGGAAACTTGACCTGACGGTTCATGGCACGCAGTACGGAAAACCTTGGACGATGACTTTGCCCGGCGGACCGCAAACTTTACAGTTCAAACAGTACCTTCGCGTGGAAGGTGTCCTCGACTTGCCCCCCCAAGCCATGGTACAAACAGTTACAGCTAAAGTCATTGAGGGCACAGCGGTCAGATCTGCCCAGACCTTCAAGCTTTGAGAATTTCTCCCCGATTTCCCCTTCCACCGCGACACCCCAGCACAGGAATCTTTGTATGTTTGGAAAAAAGAAGCAGCCGCCCATCAAAAGCCTGATCGCCCAAGGCAGCTGCATTGAGGGCAACCTGAAATTCACCGACGGCCTGCGGATCGACGGTGAAGTGATCGGCGACATCCGCGCCGCCGAAGGCAGCTCCAGCATTTTGGTGATCAGCGAGTCGGCCACTGTGACCGGCCATATTCATGCCGACCATGTGATCATCAATGGCCGGGTGATGGGCCCTGTCCACGCATCCGAGCTGCTTGAATTGCAGCCCAAAGCCAAAATTGAGGGCGATGTGTCTTACAAGGCGCTTGAAATGCACCAGGGTGCCGTCATATTTGGACAGTTGCGCGCTACCAGCCACGCGGAACTGGAAGAAAAACCCACGCTCAAACTGGCCGCCAACAACATCTGATTGATCGGGGTGAATTGAGCGAGTAAGCGCTCACAATAGACCGCACGGCCTAACACGCATGGGCGTTATGGTTGATTGAATTGCTGTACTATTTGCCCATAGTGTCGCCAGAGGCCTGAAAGCCTCGAATCGCGAACCCTGATTCGCTTTATGTATTGGAGCCCCCATGAGTGCCGTTGCCGAAAATATCCAGACCGAAATGCCCGCGCCTTTTGTCTTCACCGACAGCGCCGCGTCCAAAGTGGCTGAGCTGATTGCCGAAGAAGGCAACCCGGATCTGAAGCTGCGCGTCTTTGTGCAGGGCGGCGGCTGCTCCGGTTTCCAGTACGGCTTCACCTTCGATGAAATCACCAACGAAGACGACACCACCATGACCAAAAATGGCGTGTCCCTGCTGATCGACGCCATGAGCTACCAGTACCTCGTGGGCGCCGAAATCGACTACAAGGACGACCTTGAAGGTGCGCAATTCGTCATCAAGAACCCCAACGCCACCAGCACCTGCGGCTGCGGATCCAGCTTCTCGGCCTGAGGCGGACCCGGCGCCTTCGCTTTAAAAGCCGCCTTCGAGGCGGCTTTTTGCTGTCCGGCCGCCTTCTCGTCTACTTCATTCCCCGTGCGGTGAACCAAGTTCGCCCTTTCGCATCTCTCATTCATGCAGGCAGAAGAAAAATCATTGCGCATGCTGCTCTGGCTCGTAGCCATCGGCTTTTTCATGCAGACGCTGGATGCCACCATCGTCAACACTACCTTGCCGGCCATGGCCCGCAGCTTCGGCGAAAGCCCTTTGCGCATGCAGTCGGTGGTGGTGGCTTATTCCCTCACCATGGCGATGCTGATCCCCGCGTCCGGCTGGATCGCCGACCGCTTCGGCACGCGGCGGGTGTATGTAGGGGCGATTTCGCTGTTCGTCATTGGCTCTATCGCCTGCGCGCTGTCCGGCAACCTGATGCAACTGGTGGCGGCGCGGGTGGTGCAGGGCATGGGCGGTGCACTGCTGCTGCCGGTGGGGCGGCTGGCCGTGCTGCGCGCCTTTCCGCGCGAGCGCTTTTTGCAGGCCATGAGCTTCATCGCCATTCCAGGCCTGGTTGGCCCCCTGATCGGCCCCACGCTGGGCGGGTGGCTGGTTCAGGTGGCTTCCTGGCATTGGGTGTTTCTTATCAACATTCCGGTAGGGTTGCTGGGCTGTCTGGCGACGCTTTTTTACATGGCGGACAACCCACGGCGTCAAATGCCGCGTTTCGACCTGCCGGGCTATCTTTTGCTCGCCTTCGGCATGGTGGCCGTCTCGCTGGCGGTGGATGGGCTGTCGGGCCTGGGCCTGAAGCAAGCCAGCGTGCTGGTGCTGCTGGTGTTCGGCATGGCCAGCCTTACCGCGTACTGGCTGCATGCTGCCAAACGGCCTGACCCGCTGTTTTCGCCGCAGCTGTTCTCTATTCCCACGCTCAGCATCGGACTGCTGGGAAATTTGTTCTCACGCCTGGGCAGCTCGTGCATGCCCTTCCTGGTGCCACTCCTGCTGCAGGTCAGCCTGGACTATTCCCCGTTGCAGGCGGGGATGATGATGGTGCCGGTTGCCGTGGCCAGCATGCTGGTCAAGCGCGTCACCACACCGCTGATCACGCGCTACGGCTATCGCAGGGTGCTGGTGACGAACACCGCGCTGGTGGGCTTGACGATGGCGAGTTTTGCTTTCGTGACACCGGCGCAGCCGCTGTGGCTGCACATCCTCCAGCTGGCGTGTTTTGGCGCAGTCAACTCGATGCAATTCACTGCGATGAACACCGTGACTCTGCGCGACCTGGACAGCAGCATGGCCAGCAGCGGCAACAGTTTGCTGTCGATGGTGCAGATGCTGGCGATGAGCATGGGCGTGGCCGCAGCGGGCGCGGTGCTGGCCGCTTTCACGGGCTTCTTTGGCACGGGCGAGGCCGTGCAAACGCTGCATTCCTTCCAGGCAACGTTTGCCGCAATGGGGCTGATCACGCTGGCGTCAGCGGGGATTTTCTGGCAGCTGTCGCCGCAGGTGAGGGTGGTGAAGAAGGCTGAAGCGACCGAGGCTTCGGGGCAGGGCTAGTTTTATCTGCCGGCAGCCGCGTCAACTCACCAGTGCCAAAGCTGCAAAGTCCCCGACCCGTTCGCCCAGCCCTGCTGCCACCAGCTCAAAATCATCCGTCAAGGCGGGCAGCTTCCCGTGAATCTGCGACCGCAGACGCGGCAAAAGGTAATCGCGGTGATTCCAGAATACGCCGCCGCCCATGCTGATGCGCTCCAGGTCCAGCGTGACGACGAGGTTGTAGAGACCGCGTCCCAGTACCCGGCACAGTTCATCCACGATTGTGATGGCGGCCACGTCGCCCGCCTGCGCAGCGGCGAACAATGCGGAAGCACCGGGGTAACCCGCACCGGCAAAGCGCCGCGCAATCGCGTTGCCAGCCACAACGCCTTCGAGGTCGCCCATATTGCCGCAGCCGCACAGCGCATCGCTGCTGTCGCTGACAAAGGAATGGCCTGCATGGCCCGCGTTGCCATGCTTGCCGCGCAGAATCCGGCCATCCACGCACAGACCAAAGCCGATACCGGTGCTCCATGTCACGTAAGCGCAGTGGCTGGAGCCTTGCAGTGCGCCCCAGCGGCGTTCGGCCTGCAGGGCGCCCACGCCGTCGTTCTCGATGCGGAGTTTTTCGGCAAAGCACCGGCGCAGCGGCGCTTCCAGCGGAACGCTCACCCAGTCGTTAGGCAGGCCGCGTGCCGGGCCTGCCATACCGCCGCAGATATTGGGGTTGGATATCTCCAGCATGCCGTCCCTCATCACGAAAGGGCCACAGGACGAAACGCCCACCGCATCGAGATCCTGTACGCGGATGCCGGCCGCATGGCAGGCCTCGTCCAGCATGCGCAAGACCTGGCATGCCAGTGTGTCGCGCGGGCCTTCTTTTCCGGTGGGTTCCGTGCGCCGGGACTGCAGGGCCAATGAGGCATGGGCGAGCGTTATCTCGGGCGCTGAGGGAATCAGGCTGACGGCAATCTTGGTGCCGCCCAGGTCGACGCAGGCTTTCATGTGCAGGGCCTTATTCTCAAATGAGCTTGGCGATCAGGCTGGCAATGAAGCTCAGCAGGACCGTGGTGGTGAGCGGGATGAACCATTCGCGCCCGAACAGGCGAAAACGCAAATCGCCGGGCAGCTTGCCGAAGCCTAACTTCTGCAGCAGCGGGCTGAACCAGCTAATGAGCATCAGGGCCAGGAAGATAACGATGAACCAGCGGATCATGGGGTTAGTTTAGCCCCCACGGTCGCTCACTTCGTGTAGCTCCCTGCCCCCGAGGGGGCCGCCCGCCTGTGGCCCGGCAAAGCCGGTTCCACGGCTCATGCTGGCTTAGGAATTCAGTGAGCACAGCCAAGGCGCCGCGGGACTGGCTTTGCCAGATTGCAGGAGCCGTCCCCTTGAGGGGGAACAGGCTACGCGCGGTGAGCCTGGACGGGGTGCTTCTTCTAGAGTGTGTGTATTCGATCGCCAGCGGCGAAGCCTATGGGTTCCCATGGTGGACTTCCCTTTGCGCCAAAGCCGATCACCTTGAACAGCTCGCCCATTTCATGCTCGTTCACCAGCTTTTGCAGCATCACCCGGTCTGGCAGGCTGGCGTTTTCCATGCCGTCCAGCAAGCCGCAATTGAGTAAAAATCGCCCCTGGCTGGTGTAGCCCAGCACCTGCAGGCCGGCTTCCTGCCCTGCCAGGGCAACGCCGGTGAAGTTGACATGCGCCGTGATGTCCTTGTCGCCCACGTCCGCCAGCGCATCGGCATCGGCCAGGTGGCCGCGGTGGCACATCAGCGTGCCCATGCTGCGCTGCGGGTGGTAGTACTCGTGTTCGGGGAAGCCGTAGTCGAGCAGGAACACAGCGCCGGCCTCCAGCCGGTCGGCCAGTGTTCGCATGAAGCCTTCCGCCTGCGGATGGATTTCAGTGACGTAATCGTGTTCGCCTTCCACTTCAATGGGAGGACGCAGCGCGGTCGGGTTGTCGGCATGCACAAATCCTCCCTCAAAGCGGGCTACGCCGCGCTCATGCCAGATGTTGTTGAGCCGCGCGAGCAGCTTCACCGGCATGGCATCCAGCACTTCGTTGCCCACCACCACGCCCCGCATCTGCGCCGGTAGCTCCGCTACCCAGTTCACCTTGTGGGCAAAAGCCTGCAACCGTTCCTGCTGGCGCTCACGCAGGCTGCCCGACAAATCGACGATGCGGTACTGCGTGACCGAGTCGCCCAGCGCATCCAGCAACTGGTGCGCCAGGGCGCCCGAGCCGGCGCCGAATTCCCAGATTTCCGTGGTGCCGGTTGCCGCCAGTGCTTCTTTCACCTGCCTGGCCAGCGCCCTGCCAAAGTGGGCGGACATCTCCGGGGCCGTCGCAAAATCGCTGCCCGACTGCGGCATCAGGCCGAATTTGCGCGAGGCATTGGCGTAATAACCCCAGCCGGGCGTGTAAAGCGCCATCTCCATGAAACGGTCAAACCCGATCCAGCCGCCGGCAGCGTCAATGGCCCTGGCGACGTGGTCGGCTAGGCCGGTCGGTAAAATGGGGGGATTGGTCGTCTGGGTCATGTTTGTCACCGCCTGCAATTGTCGGCGATACGTCCCTGACCTTTTTGCCAACCCTTATCACCCATGACCCCAACCCCGCCATCATCCCGACCCGTTGTCCTCGTGACCGGCGCCGCCAGGCGGCTGGGCCGCGACATCGCGCTGGCGCTCGCGGCCGGCGGCTGGCAGGTGGCAGTGCACTACCGCAGCTCCGAAGAAGACGCTATTAAAACAGTAGCTGCTTGCGCACAGCTGTCGGGCGCTGCAGCCGCTTTTCATGCAGATTTAAACGACGAAACGGCGGTGCGCGGCCTGCTGCCGGCCGTGGTGGAGCGCATGGGCCAGGTCGATGCCGTGGTGAACAACGCCTCGACCTTTGAGCAAGACAGTGCCGCCAGCTTCGGTTTCGCCGCCATGGACCGGCATCTGCACAGCAACACCGGTGCCGCCATCGTGCTGGCCCAGGCCCTGCATGCGCATGTGGCCTCGCGCGGTGCCAGGGGCGCCGTCGTCAACCTGCTGGACCAGAAGCTCTGGAACCAGAACCCCGACTTTTTCAGCTACACGCTTTCCAAGGCTGCACTGGAAGCAGCCGGCACCATGCTGGCGCTGGCGCTGGCGCCACAGGTTCGTGTGGTCGGCGTTGCGCCGGGGCTGACGCTCACCAGCCACCTGCTCACCGACGAACAATTCGAGGCCCGCCACAAGCTGTCGCCGCTGGGCCGGTCGTCCACCCCCGCCGACGTGGCGGCCACGGTGAAGTTTGCACTGGAGAACAGCTCCATCACCGGCACCACGCTGCTGGTGGATGGTGGCCAGCACCTGATGAAGTTCGAGCGCGATTTTTCGCTGATGTAAGCCATCGGCAACGGCTTACACATCACCACAACCGACCCACTACAGACTGGCACCATGTTCAATTCCCGGGGCACCCAAATCCTGAACCTCACCGGTTTGCGCTTTGACGCCAACCTGGGCATTCTGGATCACGAAAAAACTGCGCCGCAACCGATCCAGGTCGATGCCGAACTGAACCTGGGCGCGCAGCCGCTGCTGCCCCATGACGACGACATCCACCATGTGCTGGATTACCGCAAGGTGCGGCAGATCATCATCACCGAATGCACGTCTGAACACGTCAACCTGCTGGAAAGCCTGATCGGCAAGCTGGCGCACCGGCTGATGAAGTTGCCCGGCGTGCTGGGCGTGCGGGTGAAGATCGCCAAACTTGAAATTTTTGACGACTGCGAAGTAGCCATTCGCATCGAGACGGGACAGTGGTGAACGATATGGGAGCGAACGATATGGACGCTGTGTGGGAAGAAGCCGTACAACAGCATGAGCAGCAGGAGAGTTCTGCACGCGTGCAAAACAGCATGAAGATTGAGCGCGAAGACCACAAGCTCGAAAAACGCCTGTGCCGCGAAGTCGGCCGCGCCATCGTCGACTTCAACATGATTGAAGAAGGCGACAAGGTCATGGTGTGCGTCTCGGGCGGTAAAGACAGCTACGCCATGCTCGACATCCTGCTCAAGCTGCAAAAGCGCGCACCAATCAATTTCGAACTGGTGGCCGTCAACCTCGACCAGAAGCAGCCCGGTTTCCCGGAGCACATCCTGCCAGACTATCTCGGCAAGCTGGGCGTACCCTTCCATATCGAAAACCAGGACACTTACAGCATCGTCAAACGCGTGATCCCCGAAGGCAAAACACTGTGCTCGCTGTGCTCACGCCTGCGCCGCGGCATTTTGTACCGTGTCGCGGGTGAACTCGGCTGCACCAAGGTTGCGCTGGGCCACCACCGCGACGACATGCTGCAAACCTTTTTCCTCAACATGTTTTTTGCGGCCAAGCTCAAGGGCATGCCGCCCAAGCTGGTGAGCGACGACGGCAAGAACGTCGTCATCCGCCCCATGGCCTACGTGACCGAGAAAGACCTGACGCGATGGGCGCAGGTGCGCGAATTTCCCATCATCCCGTGCACGCTGTGCGGCAGCCAGGAAAACCTGCAGCGCAAGCAGGTCGGCAACATGCTGCGCGAATGGGAGAAAAAATTCCCCGGCCGGCTGGAAAACATGTTCGCATCACTGCAAAACATCGTGCCTTCGCACCTGATGGACAACAAGCGCCATGATTTCAAGGGCATCAAGGCAACCGGCATTGCCGAGCCGGAAGGCGACAAGGCTTTTGATACCGAAGAGTTCCGGGAGCCGGTGCCGCCGGGGCTGTCCGTGATCGGCGTGCATTCGGGCTGATTGATTTTTCGGCGCTCTTCGTTTTCAACAACTCATTGCTTTGGAGGCCTCATGAAACGTGCGTTCGCGATTTTCTTCATGGCTGCCATGGCTTTTGTCATGGCGGGCTGTTCCACCGTGCGCCTGGTCGACAGTGACGTCACCGCCTTCTACAACTGGAACGGCCCGCCGCCTGCGCCTGGCACACCGTATCGCTTTGAGCGCCTGCCTTCCCAGCAGGCCGCCGGCTCACCGCAGGATGCCGTTGAAGGCCTGGCGCGCAGCGCCCTGGCCAAGGTGGGAATGGAGCTCAATCCGCCCGCCGCACGCTACAGCGTGCAGATTGTGGCCAACACCCAGATCGTGGACCGCGGTCCCTATGGCTACAGTCCCTACGGCGGTTTTGGGTTTGGAAGCGGTGTGTTCATGGGCGGCGGCAGCCGCGGCGTCGGGGTCGGCCTGTCGTTCCCAATCGGCGGCGGAATTTCGGAGCCAACCTATTTCAAGCGGGACCTGAGCATCGTGATGCGCGACCTTCGAACCAACCAGGTCGCCTATGAAACACGGGCGCTGCACGACGGCGTCTGGTCGGACACGCCGGCCGTGCTGCCCGCCATGCTGGACTCGGCCCTGCGCGGCTTTCCGCAGCCGCCGCCGGGTACGCGCCGCATCAATGTCGAGATTCCCCGATAAGAATGGAATCAACGCGCGTCATTGCCATACGTCACGGTGAAACCACCTGGAATGTGGACACCCGCATTCAGGGCCACCTGGATATTCCCCTCAACGACACCGGCCGCCGGCAGGCCGAACGCATGGCGCTCGCGCTGGCCGACGAACCGATCACCGCGATCTACGCCAGCGACCTGACGCGCGCCTGGGAGACGGCGCAATACCTGGGCCGTGTGCTGGGCATCGAGGTGACGCGCGAAGAAGGCTTGCGCGAACGCGGCTTCGGCGACTTCGAAGGGAAAACCTTTGCGGAGATTGAAGCCCTGCTGCCTGACCAGTCGATGCGCTGGCGCAAGCGGGACCCGGAATTTGCGCCCGCTGGCGGTGAATCATTGCTCGACTTGCGTAGCCGGGTGGTCACCACCGCCGAGCGCCTGGCAGCCGCCCACCCGGGCGAGCTGATCGCCATGGTGGGCCATGGCGGGGTGATGGACGTGCTTTACCGCGCCGCCACGCGGCTGGACATCCAGGCCCCGCGTACCTGGGCGCTGGGCAACACGGCCATCAACCGCCTGCTCTGGACGCCCCAGGGCTTCTCCCTGGTGGGCTGGGC
Source organism: Polaromonas sp. P1_E11 (assembly GCF_056405995.1). Taxonomy (NCBI): domain Bacteria; kingdom Pseudomonadati; phylum Pseudomonadota; class Betaproteobacteria; order Burkholderiales; family Comamonadaceae; genus Polaromonas; species Polaromonas sp. P1_E11. The sequence goes on along the minus strand of NZ_JBFUBA010000006.1, from coordinate 19,080 downwards.
CGACACGCAGCACCTGGAAAACGACGCACTGGACGACAACGGATTTTCCAGCGGCGATGCCGGCGCCCGTCTCGGCGCACAATAAGCGCAGAATAAACATCAATGCACTCATGAGCACACAGCCGCCCCGCCTGGCCGAACTGATCGGGAAACCGGTCAACGACATCGACACGCCCGCCCTGGTCATCGACCTGGACGCAATGAAGCGCAACCTTGCGCGCATGGCTGAATTTGCCAAGAAGCACAATGTCCGCTGGCGTCCCCACGCCAAGCTGCACAAAAGCGTCGCGCTGGCCAAGGCGCAGATGCGGGCCGGCGCCATTGGCGTGTGCGTGCAAAAAACGTCCGAAGCCGAAATCATGGTGGCCGGCGGTGTGTACAACGTCTACATCAGCAATGAAGTGATCGCCCCGGCCAAGCTGGCCCGTGTGGCGGCGCTCACCCAAAAAGTCGCGGCCCAGGGAGGCCACCTTGCTATTGCGGTGGACAGCACCGAGGGTGTGATCCGTCTGGCACAGGCCATGACGGAGGCCCGCATCAACAACAAGAATGCGGGTGCCACCGTGATCGACGTGTTTGTGGAAATCGACGTCGGCCAGGGGCGCTGCGGTGTCGAGCCCGGCGCCGCCGCTGTCACGCTGGTGCTGGAAATCCGCAAACACCCCGCGCTGCGTTTTGCCGGCTTGCAGGCCTACCATGGCAAGGCCCAGCACATGCGCAGCGCCCAGGAAAGGCGCGACGCCATTGCCAGGGCGGTGGAGGCCGTGCTCCTGACGCGCAAACTGGTAGAAGCCCAGGGCATCACGGTAGACCTGGTCACGGGTGCCGGCACCGGTAGCCTGATGCTGGAGGCCGCCAGCGGCGTCTACGGCGAATTGCAGGCCGGCTCTTTCATGTTCATGGACGCCGACTACGCCCAAAACGAAAGAGACCCGTCGCAGCCGCAGTTTGAGCACGCGCTGTTTGTCAAAACACAGGTCGTCAGCACGCACGCCGGCCATGCCGTGTGCGACGCCGGCCACAAAAGCCACGCCATTGATTCCGGCCTGCCGCTGGTGCATGCCTTTGACAGTGAAAGCGAGCTGGCCTATTTCAACGGCGGTGACGAGCACGGCATTTTGCGGCCCGCCGGCGACAGCAAACGCCTGCCCGGCCTGGGCAGCATGCTGTGGCTGATTCCCGGCCACTGCGACCCTACCGTGAATTTGCACGACGCCATGATCGGCGTGGCCGGTGGCTTGCGCCACGGTACGGTGCAGCGCATTTACCAGGTCGACGCCCGCGGCGCGCTGACCTGACTCCCCTGCGCGTAGAACAGCGCGCCTAGAAGTTCACCCCGTAAACAGCGTACATCGGCGAAGGGGCGCCATTGATGCGCCCGCCCCGGTACTCTGCTTCCCGCGCCGACTGCAGCACCGCCTCATTGAGTTCGGCATGTGTGGACGACAGCACGCGCGCATCAAGCAAGCGGCCTTCGGCGTCCAGCAGCGAAATCACGACGATGCGGCCATGCACGCCCTGCGCACGGTAAGCCTGCAAGGCGTCCAGCGCGCCGGGCTTGCGCACCCGTGCGATGGCAATCTTTTGCCCCATGCCGTCGCCGTCCTGCATCGCCGGCGCTTGCGGATGGTCGGCGTAGAGCTTGCTCATCTGCCGGAACAGCTCGGGGAATTCCGGCAAGCTGGAGGTGGCCGCCAGAGGGACGGCTGGGTTGGGCGTGCGCGGTGTAGGCGCGGGGCCCGTGCAGCCGGCTACCAGAAGGGCAATGCCGGCCAGCGTGACGCCGCCAGCCGAAGAGTACAGGTTCCTGCGCATGCTGCCGCCCTTTAATTGAAAATGTCGTTGCCACTGACCGGCGGCGCCACACCCAGGTGACGGTAAGCGGCCAGCGTGGCGATGCTTGGGCGGCGGCACAGCAAAATCATCAGTCTGGATGGACACGGCAGAGGGCAGAGGGTGGGCTGGTCACTATAGCGTGTCCCCGGGCTGAAACACGCAAGCGCTTATGGCTATAGTCGATGCAACATTCCCCGAAGCCAGGACCTCTTCCATGATGCACCGCCTCGCCCCAGTGCGCGCTGTCCCCACCTCTCCCACATCCCCTTGGCGCACTGTGCGCGGCAAGGCCGGTACCTGCGGCGCCCCCCTGCCGCCGCTCGATAACGCGCTGGACGAAACCAGCGCCTGAAGCACTCCACCATGCTGCATTACTGGATGCACGCAGCCGCCCACCCGTGGTGGGAGCAGCTGTTATATGCCGGCCTCATCATCACGGCCGTCGTGTTGCTGTTTCTGATTTTGTGGTGGCGAAAGCGTGCTGCGCGGCCCCGCCAAGGTGACTTTGCTGCACTGGTACAGCGCCAGTCGATCGCTGGAGCACTGGCGGAGCAGCAGCAAAGCCCGCTGGCCGACGCAGCCGATGCCTGGCAGCAAACGCAAACCGCCCTGGGCACCGTCAAAACGGGCGTGGAACGTGTGCTGGCACTGGTATGGTGTCTACTGTCAGGCCTGCTGTGCGCCATCAGCACCCTGTACATCGTCGGAGCCGTCTGGGATTTTCCCGCAGTGAACTGGGGCCTGTTTGCGTTCTACGCGGTATTGGGCACGGTATGCGCATGGTTTGCGCGGCTGCAATGGCGAGACTTGCGTGGCTTGAAATAAGCCCACTGCTCCGCACAACATGGGATGGGACCCAAGCCCGTCGCATTGCTCTGTTTTTAATAGCTACTCGCGCGCGCTCCACCTGCGCAAGAAGCCATTTCCTCACTCCACAGAAAACAGCCCGCCTTCAGTCTGCGGCGGGGTCACCCCCAGGTGCCGATACGCAGCCAGCGTGGCGATACGCCCGCGCGGTGTGCGTTGCAGATAGCCCTGCTGGATCAAATAGGGCTCGATCACGTCTTCAATTGTGTCGCGCTCCTCGCCGATGCTGGCGGCGATGTTGTCCAGGCCGACTGGGCCGCCGTCAAAGCGATGGATCACCGCTTCCAGCAGCTTGCGGTCCATCACGTCAAAGCCTTGCGGGTCCACGTCCAGCATGGCCAGTGCCTTGTTGGCAATGTCCAGCGAAATGTGGCCGGTGCCTTTCACGTCCGCATAGTCGCGCACGCGGCGCAGCAGGCGGTTGGCGATGCGAGGCGTGCCGCGTGAGCGGCGGGCGATTTCAAAGCCGCCTTCCTCATCCATTGGAGCGTTCAGCAGCTTGGCGCTACGTTTGACAATGCGTGCCAGTTCGTCGGGCGTATAAAACTCCAGCCGCGCAACGATGCCAAAACGGTCACGCAGCGGATTGGTCAGCATGCCGGCGCGCGTGGTGGCTCCCACCAGGGTGAAGGGCTGCAAATCGAGCTTGATGCTGCGCGCTGCCGGGCCTTCGCCGATCATGATGTCGATCTGGTAGTCCTCCAGCGCGGGATAGAGGATTTCTTCGACCACGGGACTCAGGCGGTGGATTTCGTCGATGAAGAGAACGTCGTTCTTTTCAAGGTTGGTCAGCAGCGCCGCCAGGTCCTTGGGCTTTTCCAGCACCGGACCCGAGGTCTGCCGCAGGTTCACGCCCAGCTCATGCGCAATGATGTGCGAGAGCGTGGTCTTGCCCAGACCGGGCGGGCCAAACAGCAGCACGTGGTCCAGCGCCTCGCCGCGCTTTTTTGCCGCGCCGATGAAGATCTCAAGCTGGTCGCGCACCTTGGTCTGGCCGACGTACTCGTCAAACAGTTTGGGGCGCAACGCGCGCTCGATCGCTTCCTCGCCGGGTGAGGCCGGGGCAGCCGACATCACGCGCTTGGCGGGCGGGAAGTCCCCGGGAGCGAAATCGTCGGTTTGTATGCTCATACTGGGTTACCGGCCTATTTCGCCAGCGCCTTCAACGCCAGCTTGATGCCGTCGCTCACACCGATGTCTTTCGGCAGCGCTTTCAACGCCAGCGCCGCATCGCGGTCGCTGTAGCCGAGCGCCACCAGGGCCTGCAGGATATCTGACTGGGCATCGTTGGCGACGCTGACCTGGATGCCGATGTCGGCGCCCAGCTTGCCTTTCAATTCGAGCAGCAGGCGTTCGGCGGTCTTTTTACCGATGCCGGGCACCTTGATGATGCGGCCGGCCTCCTGCTGGGTGACGGCTTGCGAGAGCTCCTCGACGCTCATGCCGCTAAGCACGCTGAGCGCGGTGCGCGGGCCGACGCCTGAAATCTTGATGAGCTGGCGGAAGGCCGCGCGTTCGGTAGCGCTACCGAAACCGTAGAGGATTTGCGCGTCCTCGCGCACCACAAAGTGCGTCAGCAGGCTGACTTTTTCGCCCAGGCCGGGCAGGTTGTAGAAGGTGCTCATGGGCACCAGCACTTCATAGCCGACGCCGTTGCAGTCCACCAGGATTTCCGGGGGATTTTTTTCGGCCAGCTGGCCAGAGAGTCTTCCAATCATGGGCAAATCTTATCAGTCAGACGCAGGCGCCTGTTTGGGCGGACAATTGTGTTTTTTCGCCTTTAACCGCCGTTTTTTCAGGAAAACCACCGCCTTGATTCTTCGTCACACTTTCACGCCGCCGAACAACACCCGCATGGGCCACCTGTGCGGACCCATGGACAGCCACATCCGCACCATCGAAGTGGCGCTGGACGTCACGATTGCCCACCGTTTCGAGCAGTTCAAGATCGACGGCACCAAGGTGAAGGCCAACCAGGCGCTGGAAGTGCTGCAGGCCCTGTACGAAATCGCCCAGCGCCCCATAGAGCCCGAAACCGTGCAGCTGATGCTGGCCGGCGACACCGCGCTCAGCATCGCACCCGACGGCGCCATGGCGCTGTCGACCCGCCGCGCCGACCTGCGCGCCCGCACCACCAACCAGGGCACCTACCTGGAAAACATCGCCACCCACGACATCACTTTCGGTATCGGTCCGGCCGGCACCGGCAAGACCTATCTCGCCGTGGCGTGTGCGGTGGATGCGCTGGAGCGCAGCACGGTGCAGCGCATCGTGCTGACCCGCCCGGCGGTCGAAGCCGGCGAGCGCCTGGGTTTCCTGCCGGGCGACCTGAGCCAGAAGGTGGACCCTTACCTGCGTCCGCTGTATGACGCGCTGCATGAGCTGATGGGTTTCGAGCGCGTGCAAAAGGCCTTTGAGCGCCAGCAGATCGAGATCGCGCCGCTGGCCTTCATGCGCGGCCGCACGCTGAACCATGCCTTTGTCATCCTCGACGAAGCGCAAAACACCACGCCCGAGCAGATGAAGATGTTTTTGACCCGTATCGGCTTTGGCAGCAAGGCCGTGGTGACGGGCGACATCAGCCAGGTTGATTTGCCGCGCACGCAGCTGAGCGGCCTGGTGGACGCCGAGCGCGTGCTCAAGCGCGTCAAAGGCATTGCGATCACGCGGCTGACGAGTGCCGACGTGGTGCGCCACCCGCTGGTGGCCCGCATTGTGGATGCGTACGACAAGACGCGGCCCGGCATCGCAGCAGAAGTTGCTACAGATTCGATAGCTGCTCCCGCACGCCGCACCAGCGCCAGGAGCCGAAATGGCTCTTAAAAACCTGAGCCTGTCCTTGCAGTTTGGTGACCTGAAAGACGCCGCCCGCCACCGCGCAGCCCTGCCGCGCCACAGCGTGGCCCGCTGGATCCGCCACGCGCTCGCGCACGACGGCGAGATCACCGTGCGCATCGTCGACGCCGAAGAAGGCCAGGCGCTGAACCGCGACTACCGCCAGCGCGACTACGCCACCAACGTGCTGACCTTCGACTACACACGAGAGCCGGTGGTCACGGCCGACCTGGTGCTGTGCGCGCCGGTGGTGGCCAAAGAGGCGAAAGAGAACAAAAAAACGCTGCAGGCCCACTACGCCCATCTGCTGGTACACGGCACGCTGCACGCGCAGGGCTGGGACCATGAAACCGGCGAAGCCGATGCCGAAGCCATGGAAGCGCGTGAAATCGAGATCCTGGCTGGCCTGGGCATCCAAAACCCTTACCGCTGAGATTCAAGGATTTTTGGGCTGAAGACCAATAAGGACGGGCGCAAGAAGCTATTGAATTGATAGCGAGTTCACGTGCCCGGCAGAACCTGCAGGGGAATGGTCACCGGCCCGTCATTGACCAGGTGCACCTGCATGTCGGCTGCGAATTGCCCGGTTTCGACTTGCGGGTGCAGGCTGCGGGCCTGGGCCACAAAGTAGTCGTACAGCCGGCGCCCTTCGTCAGGCGGGGCTGCGCCAGTGAAGCTGGGCCGGTTGCCGCCCGAGGCGTCGGCCGCCAGCGTGAACTGGCTCACGATGAGCAGCCCGCCCTTGACGTCCTGCGCGCTCAGATTCATCTTCCCCGCGCTGTCTGAAAAAATCCGCAGCTTGAGTATCTTGGCCAGCAGCTTGTCAGCCTGCGCCTCCGTGTCACCGCGCTCGGCGCACACCAGCACCAGCAGCCCGCCGCCTATCTGGCCGACGGTTTCGCCGGCAATCACCACGCGGGCTTCGGCCACGCGCTGCAGCACTGCCTTCATCAGTCGGTCACACCGGCAGCCACAAACAGCGGCTTGCCGACCGGGCCGGCAAGGAAACTGACGAACTGCTGGGCCACGTCCTGCTGTTTGCCGGAAGCCAGCGGCGCGGCGGTGTACGACGTGTAGTTCTGCACCTCGGCCGGCACCGGGCCGACGAGCCTCAGGCCCTTGTCCCTGTACAGAAGAATCTCGGTCATCGCACCGAAACCGATCTCGCGTCCCTTGCCCTTGAGCACGTGCTCCATCACCGAGGCGCCATCGGGGTAACGCGTGGTTTTGCTTTCCACCTGCGCATACACGTCCATCTTCTTGAGCAGGCCTTCCAGGTACAAGCCGGTGGAGGCGCGGTTGAACACCAGCGAGTCGGCGGCCAGCACCGAGCGTTTGAGTGCCTCGGCATTGGCGATGTCGGGCACCGGCGCGCCTTCGCGCACAGCCACACCCATGCCGACACGGCCGACGTTGGCGCGCGTTTCCGCCAGCTTGCTAGCCGCGGCAAATTCGCCGATGACGGCCGGCGGCGCAATCACCACGTCAAACGCCGGATTGCTGTCCATGCGCTTTTTCAGCTCGGGTGCGGTGTTGAAGGTGATTTTGGCGGTGTGGCCGGTCTGCTTTTCAAAAGCGGCCGCGGCCGCCTTGAGGCCGGGCTCGATGGCACCGGCGCTCAGCACCTGGAGCTCTGCCGCCTGCGCGGCGGCGCTGAGCAGTGCGCAGGCAAGGACGCGGGCGGCAAGCGCAAGAGGGGTTCGTGTCATCAAGGCTCCTGGACTAATGGGTAGAAGGTCGGAAGGTCGGGGAAATTATCGGCGGCCGGAAGAGGGCGGCAGGACGTCAGATCAGGTCGGCCTCGTCGTCGAAATGGGCTTCCACATCGCTGGGAAGCAGCTGGATGCTGGCGCGCAGGCCGGGCACGGCGCTCATCAGCGCCTGCTCAACGCTGGCGCGCACGGCCGCCGCGCGGCCCAGCGACCAGCTGGCCGGCATGTGCATGTGCATATCGACAAAGCGCCGCTGGCCGGCGCGGCGCGTGCTCAGGTGGTCAAAGCGAATGGTGGGGTGGCTGAAGCCTGCGAGTGTTTTCTGGATCTCGGCCAGCACTTCAGGCTCCACTGCCTCATCCATCAGGCCCTGTGACGAGCGCCAGACCAGTCTGCCTCCCTCCCACAGGATATTCAGGGCCACGCCGATCGCTACCACGGCGTCCAGCCAAAGCCAGCCGGTCAACATGACAGCGCCTATGCCGACCACCACACCGGCTGAGGTCCAGACATCGGTCACCAGGTGCCTGGCGTCGGCCTCAAGCGCGATGGACCGGTGCAGCCGGGCCGCGCGGAACATCGCCCAGGCCAGCAGGCCGTTGAGTGCCGAGCTGCCCACCGACAACGCCAGGCCCCAGCCAAGCTGCTGCAGCGGCCGAGGATCCAGCATGCGGTGCGCGGCAGCCCAGATGATGGCCACTGCCGCACCGACGATCAGTGCGCCCTCGAAGCCGGACGAAAAATACTCGGCCTTGTGGTGGCCATAAGGGTGGTCGTCGTCGGCCGGGCGCTGTGCGATCGTGACCATGGCCAGGCCAAAGAGGGCGCTGGCCAGGTTGACGAAAGACTCCATGGCGTCAGACAGCAGGCCCACCGAATCCGTGATGTACCAGGCTGCCGTCTTGAGGACGATGGTGACTGCGGCCACTGCGACGGAAGCGCGCAGCAGCCGTTGCGGCGTCAGGGACTGCCAGGCGGGAAAATTCATTTGTGCATTGTGAGGTATGGGGGCATGCCGGGTAACAAACCGGAGAGGGTGGCGGGGTGACAAGACTTGCCCGGTGAATCGTAACCAAAGGTAATGGATAATCCGCCCAAAGAGGTCTTCATGAAACATCGCTATCTGACAGCCTTGGCCGGACTGATGCTTGCAGCCGTGCAAGCCGCCGCACAAACCCCGCCGGAGCCTGCCGTGGCCGTCCCCACTCCGGCAGCCGCGCCAGCCGAGGCATCGGCCCCACCCGCTTCTGTACCCTTGCCGCCACCTCCACTCGCCCCCGGGCAGGCCGGCTTTCTGAAAACCCTGCGCGGTGACGTCAAGCTGCTGGAAGCCGGCGGCGCAGCGCGACCGGCAAAGGCCGGAGACCCCGTGTTGCCCGCCGGCCGCATCGTCACCGGCGCCGACTCCGCCGCCAGCCTGGTCCTGCGCGACGGCACCACGGTGGTGGTGGGTCCGGCTTCGCAACTGGACATCAAGGGTTTCAGCTTTGATGCCACCACACAAGAGGGCGGCCTGCTGCTCTCCCTGCTGCAAGGGTCGCTGCGCATGATGAGCGGCCTGGTGGGCAAAGCCCACCCCGAGACCGTGCGCATCGAGACCAAGACCGCTTTCATCGGCATTCGCGGCACCGATTTCATCGTGCAGGCGGACCCACAGCCATGAGGATCCATTTCCCCCTTCTCTCCGCCATTCTCCTGAGCACGTTGCTGGCGGCTTGTTCCACCGGCACCCGTGTTGTGTTGCTGCCGCAGGAGGACGGTACGCCGTCCGCCGTGGTGGTGCGCGCCAGGGAAGGCGCAGGCGCCGAAGCCGTGCTGTCCGTGCCTTTTCAGCGCGCCACGGCAGCGCGGGGTTCAACGGGTGCCCCCAAGGTGGACCAGGCTGATCCGGCCAAGGTTCGCGCCGATAACGCTGCGCTGTATGACATGGCGCCGCCTCGGGGCAAGCGCTACACCGTGTACTTTGATGCGGGCGGCACGGTGCTGACCGCCGAGTCGCAAAAGATCATGGAAGACGTGCTCGCCGATGCGCTGGCCCGAAGTGGCGGCGACATCGTGATCACCGGCCATACCGACACTGTGGGCGCTGGCGCCAGCAATGACGTGCTGTCGGCCCAGCGGGCGCAGCAGGTGCGCCAGATATTGATTGACCGCCAGTTTCCGGCGGAGCGCATCGAAGCGGCGGGCCGGGGTGAACGCGACCTGGCCGTGCCTACCGCCGATGAAGTGGAAGAACCGCGCAACCGGCGCGTGGCCATCGAGGTCCGCTAGGGAAATCGCCAGAATTCAAGTGAAATTACCCTGCAGCCCAATAGGGACGGGCGCAAGCAGCTATTAAAACTGTAGCGCTCGGTCGCCGCCCCGTGCCGCGCTTCAGGCCAGCGTGACCCTGGCAAACTTGCGTTTGCCCACCTGCACCACATACGTTCCGGCTGCCAGCTTGAGCGCCTTGTCGCTCACCACGCTGGAATCAATCCGCACGCCGCCGCCGTCGATCAGGCGCGTGGCTTCGCTGCCCGAGGGCGCCAGGCCCGCAGCCTTGAGCAGCGCACCAATGCCCATCGGTGCGCCTGACAGCGACACCTCGGGAATCTCGTCGGGCACGCCGCCCTTGCTGCGGTTGATGAAGTCCTGCTCGGCGGCATCGGCCGCAGCGGGCGAGTGAAAGCGCGCAGTGATTTCCTTGGCCAGCGCCACTTTGGCGTCCTTGGGGTTGCGCCCGCCCTCGACTTCGGCCCTCAGCGCCGCGATGTCGGCTTCGCTCTTGAACGACAGCAGCGTGTACCACTTCCACATCAGCACATCGGAGATCGACAGCACCTTGGCGAACATGGTGTTGGCGTCTTCGCTGATGCCGATGTAGTTGTTCTTGCTCTTGGACATCTTCTCGATGCCGTCCAGGCCTTCGAGCAGCGGCATGGTCAAAATGCACTGCGGCTCCTGCCCGTACTCCTGCTGCAGGTGCCGGCCCATCAGCAGGTTGAACTTCTGGTCGGTGCCGCCGAGTTCGAGGTCGCTCCTGAGGGCCACGGAGTCATAACCCTGCATCAGCGGGTACAAAAACTCGTGCACGCTGATAGGCGTGCCGGCCTTGTAGCGGTCGTTGAAGTCGTTGCGCTCCATCATGCGGGCCACGGTGTAGTGCGAAGCCAGCTTGATCATGCCGGTAGCGCCCAGCGGTTCGCTCCACTCGCTGTTGTAGCGCAGCTCGGTTTTGGCGGGGTCCAGGATCTTGTCGGCCTGGGCCCGGTAGGTTTCGGCGTTGACCTTGATCTGCTCGGGCGTGAGCGGGGGCCGGGTGGTGTTGCGGCCGGACGGGTCGCCGATCAGGCTGGTGAAGTCGCCTATAAGAAAAATGACTGTATGGCCCAGATCCTGGAGCTGACGCATTTTGTTCAGCACCACGGTATGTCCGACATGAATGTCAGGCGCCGTCGGATCCAGCCCCAGTTTGATGCGCAGCGGGACGCCCGTGGCCTCCGATTTGGCCAGTTTTTGTATCCAATCGTTTTCCGGGATCAGCTCATCGCAGCCGCGCAAGGACACAGCCAAGGCCTCCCTGACGCGGTCGGTGACGGGGAATTTTGTAACAAGCTCTTGATTCATAAGGGTTTTTCACATGTCGAGGAATTGTCCGACAGATATACTGGCGGCTCTCCTGCAGCGGCGGAGCCATTTTAGTTGGCCTGCAATTTGCTGATCAGGAAACTCATTACCGGATGGCTCCGGCCCCACCCCTGCATTCAGGGCTGGCCGCCAAAGCTCTCCACCTTTTATACAGCAGTCCGGTGCTCCCTAGCGCCCGATGCACTTTTGTTGGGAATACTGCTTTGTCACTGCCATCTCCCTCCCAGATACTGCTTCCCATCGCCGACAGCCTCCGTCGCCATCCCAAACGGGTCACCGCCAGCCTTGCAGCGCTGCTGCTGGGCACAGGCGTCACCGCATTCGGCGTTGCGCCCCTGGCACCCGATGCGGCCAACCTGCCGGTCCGCCAGATACTCGAAGCGGTCGAGCCTTTGCCCACGCAGATACAGACCGACTCCCTCACCGATTTCCGTTTCAAGCTGTTCCGCACCGAAAGCACCCGCAGCAGCGACACCGCCGACACCCTGCTCAAGCGCCTGAACATTGATGACAGCGCCGCAGCCGCCTTCTTGCGCAGCGACGCCAATTCCCGCACCATTCTTGCGGGCCGCGCCGGCAAGAACGTGACCGCCGAAGCCAGCGACAGCCAGCAGTTGCTCAAGCTCAGCATGCGCTGGCCGACGGATGACGAAACGATGTTCAAGCGCCTCGTGGTCGAGCGCGGCGCCACCGGCTTCACATCGCGCATCGAAACCGCGCCCTACGTCGCCACTGCGCGCCTGTCCAGCGGCAGCATCCAGACATCGCTGTTCGCCGCCACCGACGACGCCCGCATCCCCGACGGCGTGGCGGTGCAGATGGCCGAAATTTTCTCCAGTGACATCGATTTCCGCCGCGCACTGCGCAAGGGCGACCGTTTCAACGTGGTCTATGAAAGCCTGGAAGCCGACGGCGAGCCGCTGCGCACCGGCCGCGTGCTGTCGGCCGAGTTTGTCAACGCCGGCAAGGCCTACCAGGCCATGTGGTTCCAGCCTCCGGGCGTGGACGCCACGGGCGCTGCCAACAGGGGCGGCTACTACACCCTCGACGGCCAGAGCCTGCGCCGCGCCTACCTGAGCTCGCCCGTCGAGTTCTCGCGCATCAGCAGCGGCTTTTCGATGCGCTTTCACCCCATCCTGCAAAAATGGCGCGCCCACCTGGGTACCGACTTCGCAGCGGCTACGGGAACGCCTGCACGTACCGTCGGTGATGGCGTGGTGGAGTTTTCGGGTGTCCAAAACGGTTACGGCAACGTGGTGTTCGTTCGCCACCGCAACGGCCATGAAACCGTCTATGCCCACCTGAGCAAAATCATGGTGCAGCGCGGCCAGAACGTCAGCCAGGGCCAGACCATCGGTCTTGTCGGCTCCACCGGCTGGGCCACCGGCCCACACCTGCATTTCGAGTTCCGCGTCAACGGCACCCAGCAGGACCCGATGACGATCGCCAAGCAGAGCGAGACCATTCCCGTGTCTACGGCCGCCATGCCGGCATTCAGGGAGCTCTCAGCAGGCGTGAAGACTCAGCTGCAAGCGGCCGCCACCATCACGCAAACCCGCGCTGAGTAAGTGGCCCCCACGGTCGCTCACTTCGTGTAGCTCCCTGCCCCCCGAGGGGGCCGCCCGCCTGTGGCCCGGCAAAGCCGGTTCCACGGCTCATGCTGGGTTTAAGAGTTCAGAGGACACTGCCCGCGGCCCCTGCTGGTAAAGACGGTGCGTTCACATTCGCCCGCTGCGGCAAAATAGGCCCATGCCTATAACGTCCGATTACTACATTGGCCTGATGTCAGGCACTTCGCTCGACGGCGCTGATGGCGTGCTGGTCGATCTTTCCGGTGGAAAACTGCGCGTTCTTGCCGCGGCGACTGAATCTTTTGATGGGGTTTTCCGTGCGGAGCTGCTGGCGCTGAATTCGCCTACGCACAATGAACTGCACCGCGCTGCCATAGCCGCCAACCATATTGCGGCAGCCTATGCCAAAGTCGTCGATGCGCTGCTTACCCAGGCTGCGGCACAGGGTATCGCCGCCTCGCAGGTTCGCGCCATTGGCGCGCACGGCCAGACGGTGCGGCACCAGCCGCAAAGAACATCACCCGACCCGGCGGGCGCAGGCTACACGCTCCAGCTCAACAACCCGGCTTTGCTGGCAGAGCTCACGGGCATCGATGTGGTGGCTGATCTCCGCAGCCGCGATGTGGCGGCCGGTGGCCAGGGCGCACCTCTGGTGCCGGCATTTCATCAGGGCGTTTTCGGCCATGCTGACGCCACGGTGTCGGTGCTGAACCTGGGCGGCATTTCCAACCTCAGCGTGCTGCCGCCTGGAGCGTCGTCACCCGTGCTGGGCTTTGACTGTGGACCGGGCAACGCCCTGATGGATGCATGGTGCCTGCAACATACCGGTCAGCCTTATGACGCCGGCGGCGCCTGGGCCGCCACGGGCAAGCTGTTGCCAGACCTGCTGGCCAGCCTGCTGGACGAGCCCTATTTTTCGCAACCGATTCCCAAAAGCACTGGCCGCGATCTTTTCAGCATGGCCTGGCTGGCCGGCAAGCTCGCGCCCTTTTCTGTGGCGCGGCCACAAGACGTCCAGAACACCCTCGCTGAATTCACTGCCAGCGTCTGCGCGGCGGACGTCAACAGCCATGGAAAAGCCAGCAGCCTGCTGATTGTCTGCGGCGGCGGCGCCTTCAATACCTACCTTCTTGAGCGCCTGCAGGCCGGGTTGCCGCAGCTCAAGGTTGAGACTTCCGGCCAGCATGGCTTGCCGCCTTTGCAGGTGGAGGCGGCGGCCTTTGCATGGCTGGCACAGCAGGCGTTGTTGCGCAGGCTCGGTAATTTGCCGAGCGTGACGGGGGCAAAGGGGTTGCGGGTGCTGGGGGCGATCTACCCGGCTTAGGCTGGGCCGGATAGCGGTCGGGCTTGTTCCGGCGTTGGGCTTTTTGCTGAGGGTTGCTGGCCGGGCAACCCCCGGCCAACTATCCTCAGCAAAGAGCGCGCCGTCAAATCAATGACGATCCTAAAAACCGCTATTAATTCAATAGCTGCTCGCGCCCGTCCCTAAAGGACTTCAAGGCAAATCTTTATAAGGTTCCGGCTGCGCCGCATCCCTCGGCCCCACGGTGCTAAGCCGGGCTTTCAGCGACTGCGGCCGCCCCGTCAGGATGGCCGCGTAGTTGGTGGTGTTGGACAGCACTTTTTTCACGTAGTCGCGCGTTTCGCTGAACGGCACGTTTTCGGCCCAGATCGCAGCGTCCAGCACCGGGCCGTTGCGCCAGGTGCGCGGCCGGCCTGGCCCGGCGTTGTAGGCGGCCGCGGCCATGGGCATGGAGCCGTTGAAGTCGTCCAGTGCGAACTTGAGGTAGGCCGTACCGATCGCGATGTTGGTGTCGCGGTCGTTGAGCTGCTCTTGCGTGAAACCTTCCAGGCCGATTTTTTTGGCGGTCCAGCGCGCCGTCGCGGGCATGACCTGCATCAGGCCTGAGGCGCCCACGCCGGAACGCGCGTCCATGATGAAGCGGCTTTCCTGGCGGATCAGGCCATACACATAGGCCGGATCCAGGTTGATGGACTGGCTGCGTTTGGTCACCGTTTCGCGAAACGGCATCGGGAAGCGTTGCTCGAAGTCGATCTCGCCTTTGGTGCGTTCGCTGGTGTTGATGCATCGGTCCCAGATCTGGCGGTCGCAGGCGAACTGGGCAGCTGCCAGCAGGTCGCGGTCACCCATGCCGCCGCGCTTGTGCAGGTTGGTGCTGTAGTTCCATTCGCGCGTGCCTTCGGGGCGCAGGCCGATGGCAATGGCATAAGCGGCGCGGTTCAGGCCCGGGTTCAGCCGTGCAGTCTCTTTTTCCTCGGCCGTCAGCGGCGCTGGCCTGGCCGGCACCGTGATCTTCTGGCCCAGCTCTTCCAGCGCGAGTTGTTCATAAAAGCCACGGGTCGACGCAAAGGACTGCAGCAGGGCCAGGGCCTCGGCCCGTTGCGGCGCGATGGTGATGCCGGTGCTGATGGTTTGCGTAACCCCCGGGGTGGTTGCCACGACCACAGGCACTTTGGGCGCCGCGTCAGGCGGCGCGGTGGCCAGCAGCGCACGCGCTTTCCAGTAGCTCCAGGTGGGGTCCTTGCGTGCGTCGTCGCTCATGGCGTTGACGGCCGCCAGCACCAGCGTCCAGTTGGGCTGTGTGCCCGCGCGCAATGCCGCCCGGGCTTTCCAGCCCAGCATGTCGTCGGTGAGGTCGGTGTCCTTGGTGACCTTGGCAAAGTATTGCAGTGCGTCGCCTGCCGGTGCGGCGCCCAGGCGTGTGGCGGCCTGGCGGCCGATTGCCCCCCAGACCCAGTTGCGCTCCTCGGTGTTCAGCTGCATGCCCCATTTGTTTTCCAGCTGGAATGCGGCGCCTTCGGTGTCGGAAATCGCCATTTTGATCAATGCCAACGTAATGATTTCACGCCGCGCCTTGCTGATCGCCAGGTGTTTGCCGGACAGGAACTTGATGGGGCTGGCGTTCAGTTCATTGACCATGCCGACAGCGTCGGGCGCAATGATCTGTACCGCGCTGGTCGCTGCGCGTGGCCGGTTGGCCTCGGTGGCCAGGCGGGCCTTGATCCAGACGTCCTGCGCTGTGAGGTTTTTGGTGGAGGCCAGCCGCTCGGCGGCCGAGTTACAGCCGTCGTCTGCCTCTCGCTGGGCGTACCAGTTTTTTTTCACTTCGTCGGCCAGGCGCGCATCAGCCACCGGATTTTTGAGGTGTTCGACCAGCAGTGCGTAGCAGCGTACTTCCTTGTCGTCGTTCATCCGGTAGTTGGGGTATTCAGCGGCAAAGCCGGCCCAGTCGCGGCGCTGGCCCAGCAGCAGCAGCCAGTCGTTGCGCAGGCGGTCTTCCTGGTAGGTGCCGGCGTAGCGGCCGAAAAAATCCTGCACTTCCTGCGCACTGGCTTCCCCCAGGCGGGCTTTGAGCTCCCAGTAGGCGGCCCAGGGTTCGAGCGCGTGGCCCCGGGCCTGGGGCAGCAGTTGTGCCAGCCGGCCCTTGTCGCCTCGTTTGAAAGCCTTGTTCATCTCCACAATCACGTTGTCGGCTGCGCTGGCGCTTGCGGGAAGGGTGGTTTGGGCGGTTGCAGGGACGAGCAGCGTCAGGGAGGCAATCGCGGAAAAAATGGCGGGCAGGGAGGCCGCACGTACCGGGCCGTTAAGAAATTTGTATAGCATCGGGACATTATGGACAAATTAAGCATACGCAAGGCGCTGGTGGAAGCGCGACTGAACATGCCTGACCGCCTGGTGCGGGCTGACCTGCTGCAGCGTGTGATGCGCATCTGGCTGGTAGGTTCCACGCACGAGGTGATTGGCGCGTATTGGCCCATCAAGGGCGAGTTCGATCCGCTGCCTGCGCTGTACCGCTGGCAGGAAGATGCCATTTTGAGCCAGGATTCATCATCAAATCCGGCGCTGGACCAAGTGGAACGTGCGCAACTAGCTACTGAAAGCATAGCAGCGCGGTCGCCGCGCAAGATCGGTCTGCCGGTGGTCAACAAGCTGCACAAGACATTGACTTTCCATGCCTGGTACCCGGGCTGCCCCATGGAAGAAGACGCCTACGGTATTCCGAAACCAAAAGATACAGAGGTGATTATTCCCACTCTGCTGTTCGTGCCCTGTGTAGGTTACGGGCCCGGAGGCTACCGGCTGGGCTATGGCGGGGGCTTTTACGACCGCACGCTGGCCACGCTGCAACCACGGCCTTTCACAGTGGGCCTGGGCTATACCCAGGGCTGGCTGCCCGACATGGAGCCCGAGCCGCACGACATTCCGCTCGATGCCATCCTGAACGACAAGGGCGTGGTCTGGCCGGTTTGACCGCCGGCGCCTGCTTTTTCCCCGCCTTCGAAGCCGGTAAGTGCCGATAAGCGCCGGTATATTAGCCACCTATTCGCCATTTGAGCGAAGCGGTTAATAAAAAAAGGGGGGTAACGCATGGCAGTCGCTGGTGAAGACAGCAATACGGTAAGCAGCAGGATCCGCAAAGACCTGCTGAAGGTTCTGGCCCTGGCGCTGGTGACCCTGTTTCTGGTTCCGGGTTCAACCCTGCTATTCGCCAGGCACGCGCAACAGCAACTCGACCGCACCATCATCCAGTCGATAGAGCGGCAGGTCGACCAGGACTCGAGCATGTCCGCCGAAAGCAAGGCGCACACCAAGAAGTTTTACCGTGACAACCCGGTCTCCCGCATATGCGCCGACGCCAACGCCGACCTCGTACAGGACAGGGACATGTTCTGCGAGCCGTTCTCCGAAGTCTGGCAGTTTTACGCAGCGCATGTCATCGCCAAATGGACGATCGCTGGCGGTGTGGCCATCTTGCTGCTCGAACTGTTGCTGGGCGCCGTGGCTTTCTGGAACCGCAAGGCCCAGTACCTGAGTTTTGTGACCGGCTGGCGCCTGCTGAGCCTTGCCAGCGCGGCGCAAATGCTCGTGCAGGGCACCATGCTTGTCTGGTTGTCCTTTTGGGTGACGGCATTTTTCTTTCACGTGTATTACATCAAGCTGATCGCGCTGATCGGCTTTGTGGTGGCTGTCGCGGTGTTCTTTGCGATTGCCGGGCTGCTGCGGCGCCCCGCAATGGCAAACACCATCGACGGGGCGCTGGTCAGCGACAGCGACGCGCCGGGCCTGTGGGCCAATACCCGCGCCCTGGCTGCACGCCTGAAGACCGCACCGCCCAAACAGATCGTGGCGGGCATCGACACCAATTTTTTTGTCACCGAAGCGCCGCTCACGGTGGCCGGCCAGGCGCTCACCGGCCGCACGCTGTTTGTCAGCCTGCCGCTGTTGCGGCTGCTGGACCGGGCCCAGGCCGATGCTGTGCTGGGCCATGAGCTCGCGCATTTTCGCGGTGGCGATGCCGCCAGCAGCGCCCGGCTTGGCCCCAAGCTGGTGCAGTACGACCACTACCTCGGCCTGATGCGTGGCGGCGGCCTGACGGTGGCGGTCTATCACCTGATGTACCTGTACCGGGTGATCTTTGAGTTCGCGCTGATGCGCGACAGCCGCGAGCGCGAATTCAAGGCCGACCGCGCCGCCGCGAAGCTGGTTTCGCCGCAGGCCATTGTGGAATCGCTGATCAAGATTACCGCCTACGCGAGCTACCGCTCGGAAATCGAGCGTGAACTGTTCGAGCACGACCGGCAGCACGGCCAGCAACTCGGCATTGCGCAGTTTGTGGCCTCGGGCCTGGCACCCTACGCCGCCTCTACCAAATTCGTGAAGGCCATGGGAACAGCCAGCGTGCCGCATCCGTTTGACTCGCACCCGGCCATGCTGGACCGCATGAAAAACGTGCGCCACCTGGTCAAGCCCGATGCCTTCGGCGCCATCGTGACTGATCCACCATTGCGCAACTGGGCTGACGACATACAGAGCGCGCCGCAGATTGAGCAACGACTGTGGTCGGCATACGAGCAGGGTTTTGCCGCCGACCATGAACGTACCCTCGCTTACCGCTACGGGCCGGACAATGACATGGAGCAGGCACTGGTGCTGCGCTACTTTCCCCCTGTGCTGTTTCAGCTCAAGGGCACCCTCTCTGTCGGTGTGACATACAGCGGCCTGCAGCTGCCTGGCAAGCCCGATGAACTCTCGTGGGATGACATCCAGAACCTTGGCTATGAAAACGGGTTTGGCGGCGATGTCCTCACGGTTACCATGACTGAAAAAGGCCTGTTGGGGGCCAAGACCACCAAGGTAAAGCTGCCCGGCATCAGTGCGCAGCGGGAGCAGTTCAAAGAGGTGTTGGGGACTTACCGGCACCGGCATGAGGTGATGCGCAAGCAGTTGGCGGGGTAGGTTTTCATCGGGCCGGGTCTTGCTCCGGCCTTTGCGTTTTTTGCTAAGGATTGCTGGCCGGGGGTTGCCCGGCATGCAACTCACTTTCTTTTGCTTCGCCAAAAGAAAGTAAGCAAAAGAAAGGCGACCCTGGTTCCTGCGTCCCTTCGCTTCGCTACGGGCAACCTGCGGTGCTCGGTCCAGCCGGGGTCAAAAACAACTCGCCTGCGGCTCAAACAAGTTTTTGCCCTGATCCGTCTGGCCCTGCGCTCCTCGGCGCATCCACAAAGGGTGGGGGAAGGAATGCCGAACAGCCAACAACCGAATACCAGAACCCGGACACCTGAAGAAGGACACGCCATGGCGTGTCCTTGTCGGTATTGGTATTGGAGAG
>NZ_JBFUBA010000005.1:0-292184 GCF_056405995.1 Polaromonas sp. P1_E11 | reverse complement strand
AGGCACCCCCGCGTTTGCTGTCCGTCCCGTAGCCGACGCCCAGGCCCAGCGGGCCGCCGCCTTCACCGTAGCTCAGCGAGACGTCGGTCTGCTTGTAATCGCTCTCAAAGCGGACCGGGCCGGCCGGGGTTTCCGGCAGGCCTTCACCGTTGAAGTAATGGCCGGCCCGGAAAACAAAGTTGCTGATCACCGGGCTGGCGTAGCCGATGGCGTTCGAGACACGTGTGCGCGCGTTGAAGATGGAGGTGCCAATCGCGGTGGCGCCGGCATCGTGGATGACGTATTCCACGTTGCGGCCCAGGATCGCATAGATCGGCGTGCGGCTGGGCGCGGCCGAGTCGATGCGGCCGATGTTGACCACACCGAAGTCGCCGCTGATGCCGACATAAGAGTTGCGGTAGACGGGTGAGCTGGAAGCCCCGGTGTCGGAGGAGATTCCCATCTCAAGGCCAAAGAGTGCTTTCAGCCCTCCGCCCAGGTCCTCGGTCCCCTTGGCTCCGAACCGGGACGCGTTGCCCGTGATCAAAGTCTGAGTGACAGAGCCGGTCTTGGAGTTCTCAAAGCTCGTGTCCATCCTCCCGTAAATCGTCACCGTGCTTTGCGCCAGCGCGGCGACGGGGGCTATTGCGGTTATTGCGCCGGCGCCAATCGCAGCCAGGCAGGCTATCTTCAATTTCATTTCTCACTCCTGAAAAGTTTTGTAAATGGCGGCGAATCATTCGCCGCCGCATGGGTGTTCACGGGCGAAATTCGCCCAGGTCTTTCCTGCTTCCCTCCTCGCCGACCGTCATAAATCCTGAAAACTCGCTTGCTTTTTTGTATTGACTAGCGATACACTGTATCAAACAGCGTTACAACTAGATCATGAAGCGGTGATGACTGTCAAGAAATTTCGTGGCGCTGTTGCCGCGAATGCACAAGGTGAAAGCTGGCAAGGGCACTGGTTGGCCTCTAAATTGCGAGCAGTTGTGCGAACGTGACGTATCGGCGGGAGGCCTCCCGCTGACTGGAGTTTTTGATGAAAGTGACGTGCAATAGGGGGCCTGTTGCGGCTTCCCCGGGTGGAGGCCGCGGGCTCGAGCGAAGCGGCGTGCGATATGAGGGGTTGGCCCTTGTCGCGGCCAGTGATAAGGACGCAATCTGATGTTTGGGCCCATATTCCAGCGAATGCGCGACAGCCTGGTCGTCGTTGCGCTGATGTCTGCCATCGCATTTACGGGGATTCACCTCATTGGCGATCCCATACACCTGCTTGTCAGCCCGAATGCTTCTACCGAAGAAGTAGAGGCCGCGGCGCGCAGCCTGGGGCTGGACCGGCCGATCTACGAGCAATACGCGCTGTTTGTGAAACACGCGGTCCAGGGAGACCTTGGCAAATCGTTTGTCTTCAACCGGCCGGCGCTGGGAATTGTCCTGGAGCGCATGCCCGCAACCCTGGAGATGGCGTTTGTCGCGCTGATACTGGCGCTGGCCATCGGTATTCCTCTCGGGCTCGTCGCGGGCCTGATGCCGGACTCCTGGGTTCACAAGCTCATTGCCGGATTTTCAATCGCGGGGGTCACCATTCCCACGTTCTGGAAGGGGCTCATCCTCATCCTCATCTTTTCCGTGAACCTCGGATGGCTTCCGTCGGGCGGGCGAGGCGACACCGAACAGCTCTTCGGCATCGCCTTCAGCTTCCTGACGTGGGACGGCCTCAAGCACATGATCCTTCCGGCAACGACGCTTGCGATATTCCAGATCGCCATGGTGATCCGCCTGACGGAGACCGGAACCCGCGATGTGGTGCAACAGGAATACGTGCGGTTTGCGCGCGCCAAAGGCGTGTCCGGGTTAAGGCTCCTGGCGAGACACATTGCCCCGAATGTGATGATCCCCGTTGTCACCGCCGTCGGGCTCGAGTTCGGTCACCTCATCGCTTTCTCTGTGGTGACCGAGTCGGTCTTTGCATGGCCGGGCATGGGCAAACTCATCATTGACTCGATCCTCCATCTCGACAGGCCGGTTGTCGTGGCCTACCTGATGGTCACCGTTCTTCTGGTGGTCTCCATCAACCTTCTGGTCGATCTCCTGTACGTGATTCTTGATCCCCGGCTCAGAGCCCGCAGCAAATAAAAATGAGGTGACCCCATGATCCAGACCGAATCATTGAATCCGGAAGAAAAGCTGGCGGCCCAGCCGGCGCCGCAGCCGGCGCAAACCCCATGGAGCCGGATCCGGCGCCAATTCCTGCTGAGCAAGATTGCGTTCGCAGCGCTTGTCGTCTTTGGGCTGCTGCTCATCGTGGCACTGGGCGCGCCATTTTTCTCACCGCAGAACCCGTACGACCTGGCCTCCGTCTCCATAGTGGACGCCGAACTCGTTCCGGGTGCGCGCAGCGAAGTGAGCGGGATGCTGCATATCCTCGGCACCGATGGCGCCGGACGGGATCTGCTCAGTGCAATCTTCTATGGGCTTCGCATCAGCATGGCTGTCGGCCTTTTGAGTGCATTGGCCGCGCTTTGTATCGGAACAACAGTGGGCCTGACGGCCGCCTACTTTGGCGGGCGTGTGGATTCGTTCTTCATGCGAATCGTTGACTTGCAGCTGAGCCTGCCGGCCATCCTGATCGCGTTGGTACTTTTGGCATCGCTGGGCCAGGGCGTAGACAAGACCCTGCTGGCCCTGATCATTGTTCAATGGGCGTACTACGCACGAAATGTGCGCGGGGCCGCGCTGGTGGAGCAACAAAAAGAGTATGTGGAGGCCGCGATGGGTCAAGGCCTGCCGCCCAGGCGAATCATGTTCAGGCACGTGCTGCCGAACTGCATGGGAACGCTGATCGTCACCGGCACCCTGCAGACGGCTCACGCCATCAGCCTGGAGGCAACGATGAGCTTCCTGGGCATAGGGCTTCCCCAGACAGAACCCTCGCTGGGGTTGCTGATTGCCAATGGCTTCGAGTACATGCTCACGAACAAGTACTGGATCTCGGTCTATCCGGGGCTGGCACTGGTGCTCCTGGTGGGGTCGATCAACCTGATCGGTGATCGTCTGCGTGTTGTTTTCAACCCCAAGCTGGATCAGGTATGAGCACAAGTGCGTTAAAGGTCAATGGGCTCACGACCCATTTCGAGACCAAGGCCGGTGTCGCCAGGGCGGTAAACGACGTTTCCTTCTCGGTCGGGCAAGGGCAAATCGTTGCCCTGGTGGGCGAGTCGGGATCGGGGAAGTCCGTGACGGCGATGTCTTTGATGAACCTGGTGGATCCTCCCGGTCGAATCGTTGCCGGTGAAATTCTCCTGCGGGGGAATAACCTGCGCTCCGTCTCCGCGCGTGAATGGAACAGGATTCGGGGCAAAGAGATGGCGATGGTTTTCCAGGACCCCATGATGTCACTCAACCCTGTCATCCGTGTGGGAGACCAGTTGACGGAAACCATCCGGATTCACGCCAAAGTATCACGGTCAGATGCCACGGAGCGGGCATGCGCCGCGTTGGCAGCGGTGGGAATCCCGGCGCCGGCCGAAAGGATGCGCGCCTATCCGCATGAGCTGTCGGGTGGCATGCGCCAGCGAATCGCCATTGCAAATGCCATCGTCAACGAGCCGGCCGTGATCATCGCCGACGAGCCGACCACCGCCCTCGACGTCACAATCCAGGCGCAGATTCTTTACCAGATCCGCAAGCTGACAAAAGAGCGCGGAACGGGACTGGTGTGGATCACGCACGACCTGAGCGTGGTGAAAGACCTCGCCGACTACGTGTGCGTGATGTATGCCGGCCGGATCGTCGAGAAAGGCGCGGTCGCAGACGTGATCAGGTCGCCAAGACATCCTTACACCCGCGGTTTGATCGACTCATTGCCCAAGTCACAGGATCGCGGTTCCCTGCTCAAGCCCATTCCCGGAAGTACGCCGCCCTTGCTCAATCTGCCGTCCGGTTGCGCGTTCGCGCCCCGCTGCAGCCGGGCAACGCAAGCGTGCACAAAGATGCCCGGCCTGACCCGGACAGAAGACCGGGAGTTTCTTTGCTTTCACCCCTATACGACAAACAATTCATGACCACGATACTTGAAGCGGCCAATGTCTCGAAACGGTTTGGTGCCGCGCAAACCTGGAGCGGGCAGCTGGCGCACACATTGAAGCTGGCCCGCAAGACACCCAAACAGGTGTCCGCGGTGAGTGACGTCAGCCTGCAGATCGAGGCGGGGGAGGTGGTCGGCCTGGTGGGTGAGTCGGGCTGCGGCAAATCAACCTTCGGGCGAATCGTCGCGGGCATTCTGGAACCGTCCAGCGGCGACGTTGTGGTTCACCAGGTGCCAGGCAAGCCCTATCTTTCGGATGTCCATCGAAACGTCCAGATGGTCTTTCAAAACCCCTATGGCTCGCTCAATCCGAGGCTGCGTGTTGACCAGCTCCTCAGCGAGGCGGCGATCTATCACGGGCTGATTTCCGCAAAGGACAAGGCCCCCTTTGTGCGGGGCCTCCTGGAACAGGTGGGTCTTGACGCCAGTTACGGCGAACGCTATCCGCACCAGTTCTCAGGTGGGCAGCGCCAGCGAATCGCCATCGCAAGGGCGCTGGCCCTGAAGCCGTCGCTTGTCGTCTGCGATGAGGCCGTTTCGGCGCTTGACGTGTCCATCCAGGCGCAGGTTCTCAATCTTTTCCAGAAGCTCAGGCGCGAGCAGAACCTTGCCTACCTGTTCATCAGCCACAACCTGGCGGTGGTGGAATATCTGGCCGACCGGGTGGCGATCATGTACCTTGGCCGCATTGTGGAGCTGGCCAAAACAGAGACGCTCTTCAGCCAACCCAACCATCCCTACACAAAGGCACTCATTGCCGACGCGCCGCGTATGGACGCGAAACCGCTGACGTACAGGCCCATTGCGGGCGAAATGCCGAGCCCCATGAATGTTCCGAGCGGATGCGCGTTTCACCCCCGGTGTCCGCATGTCATGCCCATTTGCCGGGAAGTCCGGCCGGCCCTGGTCGAAGTCGCGCCGTCGCAAATCTCGGCCTGCCACCTGAATACCACCGCTTCAAAAGCCGCGGAGCCCTGATACCAGGGTGCCGTCTTGAGAGTGCGCCAGGAGGGCTGGTGCGTCGCGAATTCCCGAGGCATCATGACGCCCATGCCCTCCACATCTGCATCATCCGCCCACCAGGGCCGTGTCTTCGGTTCGCCGTGGGCGGGCATCTACGCCACGCAGATGGAAAGCGCGCGCCACTTCGGCCGCCACTGGCATGCGGTGTATGGCGTAGGGCTGATGGAGCAGGGCGCAAAGCTCGGCCAGTGGCCGCGGCCCGGTCGATGCCTACGCGGGCGACGTCATCATGTGCAACCCCGGTGAGGTGCATGACGGCCGGCCGCTGGGCGGCCCTTCGCGTCGCTGGCGCATGCTGTACTTTGAGCCCGCGGTCATCGCGACCCTGGTGGCCGATGCGCCAGAGACCTCGCTGTCCACTGACATCGAACTCACGCGCCCCGTCGCGCAAGACGCCCGCCTTCGCAGCGCGCTGCAACACCTGCTCGGCCGTCTGCAGCGCTGGGACGCCGGTGCGGGGCGCAGCGGCGCAGATGCCCTCGCGTGTGAAGAGTCGCTGGTCCGCGCTTGTGCCCTGTTGCACCGCCATGCCGTCTCACCTGTCACGCAGTCGCAGGCTTTACCGTCCAACTCACCTTCTTCGCCCGAGCTGCTCCGTGCCCGCGACCACCTGGCCGCAGACCTGCTCGCCCCGCCCACGTTGACGGAGCTGGCACACACGGCCGGCCTCAGCAAGTTCCAGCTTCTGCGCCGGTTTGAAAAAGCTTTTGGCCTCACGCCCCACGCCTGGCTGCTGCAGCAGCGTGCAGAGCGTGCGCGCGGCCTGATCCGCGGCGGCGCCGGGCTGGCGCAAGTGGCTGCCGCCTGCGGCTTTGCCGACCAGAGCCACATGACGCGGCTGTTTGCCCGCCAGTTTGGCTTTACGCCCGGCGCGTGGCAGCAGGCCATGAATAAAACCCCATTGCAATAACGTTCAAGACGGCCGGCGTGCGCGGCGGCATGCTGGCCGCTGTTTCACTTTTTAAAGAAGGCCGTCGCGCATGTTCTTCCGCCATTCCCCGGCCATCTGGGCCGACTATCCTGAGCTGGTGCCCGGCGTGCTGGCCGCTACGGGCATCACAGCTGATGCAGACGTCTCAGCCCAGGTTGCCCGCTTCAACGCCATCGCTGCCGCCCGTCTGGCCACGAACGCTGAAGGCGAGCTGCCCGAAGTGCAGGCCTGGCGCCGTACCTTTTCAAAAATGGGCCTCAAGCCCACGCAATACCGCTGCGCATCTGAATCACTGCTGCGCCGCTTCCGCAAGGAAGGTTCGCTGCCGCAGCTGCACCCGCTGGTTGACCTGTGCAACGCCGTGTCGATTGCGTTCGCCATTCCCGTCGCCGTGTTTGACACAGCCCGGGTGGCGCAGCAGCTGGAGGTGCGCTATGCCACCGGCGCCGAAAGCTACCAGGCCTTCAGCGGCGAAGCAGAGCACCCCGAACCGCATGAAGTCATCTTTGCCGACGCCGCCCAGCCGCCCTCAGCCCACGCCCGCCGCTGGACCCACCGGCAAAGCGGTCTCTCGGCCGTCAGCGCCGCCACGCACAGCGTCCTCATCGTGGCCGAAGCCCTGCACGCCACGGCGGCAGACGACGTGCGCCGCCTCATCAGCACCCTCGCTGCCGAGCTGGCCGCCACCTGGCCGGCCGCGCCTGTCACCGCGGTACTCAGCTGCAGCGCGCCGCAGTTTGATTTTCAAAGGTGTCGGCAGGCTGTTTGAGGCCGTTTTGCATATCAAAATGGCCTGTAAGCCAATGGGAACGAGCGCGGGCAGCTACTAAATTAATAGCGATTTGCCTGCCGGAAAGCAGCTACTTCCTGGTGCAATAAAGAAGTGCGACGTTCTTCGCGCGTGTTTCAGTGCCGCCACTGGTGCTTGATTCGCTTGCCGCGTACGCCGGTGCCGAGTTGCCCATATGTGTTCTGGCACCTGTGCCGTTGATGACGCCGGTCATGCGCTGGTAGGTGTGGGCATGCGAGGCATAGGCATCTGCCTGAATGGTGCCAGGTGCCCGCAGGCCGTCCGGGTCAACTTTGGCGCCCGACTTGTCGACGCCGCGGATGACGCGGCCATACGCAAGCGGGTACTCGTCCCAGCCGGAAGGGCAGCGCTCGGCGTTAAAGGCCACGACGGAGGTGTTCAGTGAGGTGGTGACCGCCTCCATTCGCTCCCTGGACTCTTCAACTTGCCTTTTCAGATTCACGACCAGATTGACCGGAACACCTGTGTCGGTATAGGCCGGCCAGACCAGGTTGAAGTTGCTGGCAGCCCCGCTGTTCTCGTCAATCAGCCCCACGTACGAAGCCTTGCCCGGTGCGTCGCGGCTGCATTCAAGCAAGGTACTGGACGCACCCGTCAAGGTTGCCACCTTGTCCGTGCTGGAACTCCAGCTGCATTTCACGTCCTTGGAGGCCGTGTAGCGCAGCTTGGCGCTGACCGCCGAATCCGGTTTATACGACACCGCCATACTGAATTCCGTTGGCAGCATGCTGGACGGATCCAGGTTCACAAAAATGGCGCGCTTTGACAAAGCGATGCACGATTCATAGGCTCTGTAGGCGTCTGGTGAAATCGATTCGGAATAGGTTTTATAGGCGTCGTCCCGCGAGGAAAAGCTGCTGTCGGCCGAGCAGTATTTGCTGGCCACTTCTTCCTGGGAGCTGCCCGATTTGCTCATGGAGGCGGACAGCAGCTTGTAGCTGGCGCCATAGCTTGCTGACTTGGAAGAGCTGGTGCCCTTCTTGTATTCGCTGCAGAAGTTTTTTGCGTGGCTTTCTATCGAAGACTGGCTCTGCACGACTTCAGTGGTGGTCCTGGAAAGTGCAATGACGTCTGTGCAATCCGCCCGCGCTGCATGGGTGACCATCAGGCAGGCGAAAGACGCCCACAGTCCAACGTGCTTTATTTTCAGTTTCATGAATCCTCCTCGTTGTTTTACATAGGCAAGGCGTAGCGTTTGCACGCCCTGTGCGCCGTTGCACCCCATGGTTCAGTTGAAAGGCTGACCGCGGCAGTGCCTGTTGATTCTTCAACGCAGGAGTTTTTATTGACAGGTAAATACGCCTGTTGGGTATTTTTCCCCAACAGGCTGCGTGCCCCAATTCAATACACCTCAATGCGCAATCGCAATCTTGCCGAAGTGCCGCCCGCCGGTACTGAGTTCGGCATACGCGGCGGCGGTGTCGGCAATGTCAAACACGCGGTCGATGACGGGCACGATGCGGTGCGCGGCAATGGCGCGTGTCGCTTCGGCCAGGTTGGCCACCGATCCCGTGTTGTTGCCCACGATGCGCAAGGCCTTCACGATGATGGGCAGCAGGTCAATCGAGGCTGCCGTGCCGCCGACAAAGCCAACCGTGAATATCGTGCCGCCCATGGCCGCTGCGTTGATGGAACGCGTGAAGCTGGCCCCGCCCACCGTCTCCACCACCAGGTCTGCGCCGCGCCCTTTGGTGAGCTTCAGCACCTGCTCGTCCCAGGCGGGTGTGGCGCGATAGTTAATGAGGTGGTCCGCGCCCAGCTGGCGAGCGCGCTCCAGCTTTTCGTCCGACGACGACGCAATGATCACCGTCGCGCCCGAGGCCTTGGCGAACTGCAGGGCAAAAATGCTCACGCCGCCTGTTCCCAGCAACACCACCACCGAGCCGGGGCGCAGCGTGGCTGAGCGCACGGCGTTCCAGGCCGTCGTGCCGGCAATCGGCAGCGCCGCGCCTTGCACAAAATCCAGGTGCGCCGGCAGCGCGACCAGGCTGATGGCCGGCACCACCACGTAGTCGGCCAGCGAGCCAGGCAGCGTCACGCCGCGCATCGCTGCCACGTTGCGCGGCGTGATGCCCCCGCCCTGCCAGTTCGGCATGAAGTGCGGAATCACCCGGTCGCCAACGGCCAGGTTAAGACCCGTGGCCTCAACGCCTTCACCCAGCGCGGCCACTTCGCCCGCGCCGTCCGCCACCGGAACCATGGGAAAGGCTGGGCCCGGGAAGTTGCCCGTGGCAATGGCCACGTCCAGAAAATTCAGCGAAGCGGCGCGCAGGCGCACCAGCACCTCGCCCGGGCCAGCCTTCGGGTCGGGCAGCTCGGTGGGGCGGAACGCGGTGAGGGAGGGTGCGGTGAGCTGGATGGCTTTCATGGTCTTTGTGTCTGAAATGAAGGAAAGCACAGTGTTATTTAGAATCAATCAGAGATAAACGGCGATTTAATTGATTCATTTAAAAGTGAGAGTGTGAAATGGATCTGCTCGACAGCATGAAGGTGTATGTTCTGGCCGTCGAAAAAGGCAGCCTCAGCGCGGCTGCCACGGCCTGCGATATTTCCGCGACCATGGCCGGCAACCACCTGCGCACGCTGGAAAAGCGCCTGGGCATGCAACTGCTCAACCGCACCACCCGGCGCCAGAACCTCACCGCATTTGGTGAGGACTACTACGTCCGCTGCAAGGAAATCCTGCGGCTGGTGGCCGAAACCGATGCGCAGGCGCAGAACCTGCAGCTGGCGCCGGCCGGCAAGTTGCGCGTCACCGCGCCCGTCTCCTTCGGCACCGAAGCCTTGATGCCCGCCCTGTCGGACTACCTGGAGCGCTATCCGCAGGTCAGTATTGATGTGGTGTTGAGCGACCGCGTGACGGATTTGCTCGAAGAAGGGTTCGAGGCGGCCATCCGCGTGGGCCCCGTGCCCGATTCAGCGCTCATCGCCAGGCCGCTGGCGCCCTACCGGCTGATGATCTGCGCGTCTCCCGCCTACCTGGCGAGCCGGGGCACACCGGCCCGGCCTGACGACTTGAGCCAGCATGAGTGCCTGGCTTTTTCTCCCACCGCCGCGGCGCACTGGCGCCTGGAGGATCAAGAGCACATCTGCCGCGTGCCTGTCTCGGGCCGCCTGCAGGTCAATCAGGGGCAGGCGCTGCGGGTGGCGGCCTTGCACGGCATGGGCATCGTGCTGCAGCCGGCGATTCTGCTCGAGGACGATGTCCGGGCCGGCCGCCTGGTCCAGCTTTTCCCTAATCATGAACTCGCCACCCGGCCGATGAGCATCCTCTACCTGCCCGACCGCTACCGCTCGCCCAAGCTGCGCAGCTTTGTGGATTTTGTGGTCGAGCGGTTCAAGTAGTGCCAAAGAGGCAATTTGGCCTGCTTTTTGACCTTTTCAGGCGCCAAAAGTGGCTGCAGCCCAAGCAGAACCTGCGCGAGCAGCTATGAATTTAGTAGCGGTGCGCGGCCACCCCGGCAGCCAGCGTGACTTGTCTTACTTCTCCGTGCCGGGAAAGTACGGCGCGCCCTGCATGGCCGTCAGCGGCAGATAGAAAGTCTTTACCGGCACCAGCGGCGCATTGCGCACCACCACCTTGCCCAGGGCCGCGGCGACTTTGTCCTGGGCTTCTTCTTCGCTGCCTTCTTCCGCCGGGCGTTTGGCGCCGGGCACCAGCGCCGGCCGTATGCAGGCTGCGCGTATGCCTTCAAGGATTTCGCCCGGCAGCTCGTCGTGTTTGCCAAAGCGGCTGCCGTCCACGTGCAGCACGTCGCCCTTCAGCGTGGCAGACAGGTTCAGCGGCGGGTTGCCAAACGCCTGGTCGTAGCCCACGGCCAGCGTGTTTGCATCGCCGCGGCGGTACTGCACCACGCGCAGCCGTTTGGGCTGGCGGTTGGCGTCCACCTCCACGTCGCCTATATAAAAGTAGCGCACCTGCGCCACCGGCAGGGGCGGCAGCTTGTAGCTGTCAGACCAGTTGCTCTGGTCTTCCTTGAACAGCGGGCGTAGCGTGGTGGGCAGCGCGTCGTTGCCGGAAGTGGCAAACACGGCAGACGTTGCGTTCGAAAGCGAATAGCCGTGAAAGTCAAACGCCACAGTCTCTTTCTGCTCGGGCACCTGCTTGCCGTAGGCGGGGAAGATCGCGCCGTTCTGCCGAACTTCCTGCAGGCGCACGCCGTTGCCTTCGGCCTTCCAGCGCCCGCCGGCCAGCATGTCGAGCGAGCCGCCCATGAAGGTAAAGCAAAAGGTGTTGTCGTCCAGCAGCATCAGCTGCGCACGCGAATCAACAGAGCCCTGCGTGTAGCCACCCACATAAGGCTTTTCAGCCGCGGTCAGCGCCTGCGCGCCGGCCATCGGCAGCAAGGTGAGGGCGAAGGCAGCAAGCGCGGTACCAAGAGGCTGGGAGATGGAGCGCATGGGCAGTGAGTCCGGTGGAGGTTGAAGCCAATGAATGTATTACAGCGGGTGCCCTGGCTGCGCCGGTATAAATAACAGGGCTTCGGTGCGCGGCGGGTCCCGGGTGCCTGAAAAACACTCCTGTAGAGCATTTTCAGGCATCAAATATGCCTGCAGCCCAATAAAAACGTGCGCGAGCAGCTATTAATTCAGGAGCAACGGGTGACCGCTCCGGCAGCCACCCCGGCAAATCATCGGCCTATTTGTCTTCAGAAAAGTAAGGCGCGCCCTGCAGGGCCGTCAGCGGCAGATAGAAAGTTTTCACCGGCACCAGCGGCGGCTGTTTCACGGACGTCGCGCGTCCGGCCGCTATCTCCGCGGCTTCTTCTTCGCTGGGGCGCTTGGGCTCAGCCAGCGCGGGCCGTATGCAGGCCGAGCGTATTCTTTCCAGGGCTTTTTCCGGCAGCTCCTTGCGCGGGCCAAAGCGGCTGCCGTCGACATGCAGCACTTCACCATCTTTCAGCGTGGCAAGCTGGTTCAGCGGCGGGTTGCCAAACGCCGGGTTGTAGCCTACGCGCAGCGTGTTCGCGTCGCCGCGCCGGTACTGCACCACGCGCAGCTGTTTGGGCTGGCCGTTGGCATCCACTTCCGCGTCGGCGATATAAAAGTAGCGCACCTGCGCCGCCGGCATGGGCGGCAGCTTGTAGCTGGAAGACCAGCCGTTGTGGCCGTCCTTGAAGAGCCGGCGCAGGCTGGTGGGCAAGGCCTCATCGGTGCCCGTGGCAAACGCGACCGACACCGCGCGCGAGAGCGAATGGCCATGAAAGTCAAACTCCACGGGCCCTTTCTCAGGCAGCACCGCCCTGCCAAAGACGGGGAAGACGGAGCCGTTTTGCCGTACTTCCTGCAGGCGCACGCCGTTGCCTTCGGCCTTCCAGCGCCCGCCGGCCAGCATGTCGAGCGAGCCGCCCATGAAACTAAAACAAAACGTGTTGTCGTCCAGCAGCATCAGCTGCGCACGCGAATCGACCGAGCCTTGGGTGTAGCCACCGACATACGGCTGTTCAGCCGGGGTAACAGCCTGCGCGCCGGCCAGCGGCAGCAGGGTGAGGGCGAAGGTGGCAAGCATGGTGCCAAAAAGGGGCCGGGAGCTAGGGCGCATGGGTATCCAGAAGGTGAAGAAGGAAGTGACTGTATTGCAGCGGCAGCATGGTTGCGCCGGGCTCAATGCAAGCAGATGTCAGCACGCGGACCAAGGCACTAAGGCACAAAGCGCGAAGCCACAAACGCCAGCCCCGCCAGCCCGCCCCACAGCAGCGCCGTTACCAGCCGGTTGCGTTCGTTTTCATGGTGCGTCATGAAGAGGTGGCCCAGCAGCCAGGTGATGCCGTTAAAGCCAAACAGCAAACCCACCAGCGCGGCCGTGCCGGCGTACACGCCATGCATCCACAAGGGGATGGCCATGAAAAGGTAGCTCAGGCTGCGCGGCGAAAGAATCAGGTACAGGCCCAGGTAAAGCGAGATCTCAAAAATCGGAATCGCCACCAGCGCAGCCACCAGCCGCCACAGCAAGCCTTCGCTTTCGTCAGACGGGGAAGGCCTTTTGCGCAGGTAGCCAGGTTGGTTCATGGGGAGTGCCGGTAATGCTGTGCTGGTTTGACAGTGTGGACTATATGGCGGATCACGGTGCAGAGCCCCGCCTCAAACCTGCACCCGCCGGAACAGCTCAGGGTAGTCCAGCACGATGCCGTCTTCATCCACCGGCAGTTCCGCCTTGAAACCGCTGCCATCGAGGTTCTCGAAAAGGTACAGCCGGTCTTTCATGCGCGTGTAGGCCTGTGCTTGCGGCCGGACGGTAAGGTCTGGTCCGCAAACCCAGGCCATGCGAAACGTGCGTCGCTCTCCAATACCCATTGGTTCACGGCGAACCGGAAAGCTGTTGGTGAAGGGCGTCGGCCAGATGTCGATATCCATGCATCCGTCCAGATCGGCAAGGCTGCGGCCTTCGCCGTCTTGCCAGTTGCCCTTGCCGTCCGTGCGCAAACTCAAGGACCGGCTGGCGCCCCCTTTTGCCAAAGAGAAGTCGGCACTGCGAAGCTGCCAGTCGTCGCCCCAGTGGAGCCTGTACACCAGGCGAAAAGGCTCACTGTCTTCATCGATGGCAAGCACCACGCTGTCGGCCGTGTCGTGCGTCAAAAGCAGGTGCTCCAGCCCCACGCTGTCACAGGCGCTGTTCCACGTGGGCAGCCAGAAAATCGTTCGGGAGGTTTCGTTCCGCATCGCATGACTCCTTTCGAAGGAGATGCATTTTGCGCCAGCAGGCACAGAAATAACAGGGCTTCGGTGTGCGGCAGTTGCCTGGCGACGAGAGCAGTCAGTTTGATGCATTTCAGGCATTAAATATGCCCGCAGACCAATGAGGAACTGCGCAAGCAGCTATTGATTTAGTAGCAATCCGACGACGACAGCGAAGTACGGTTTTCACCAGCGGGGCCGCGGTCCGGCTTTGCCGGCCGCAAGGCGCCCGTCCCCTGCAAGGGGAGAGGGGGCTACACGCAGTGAG
This sequence comes from Polaromonas sp. P1_E11, assembly GCF_056405995.1. Lineage (NCBI taxonomy): Bacteria > Pseudomonadati > Pseudomonadota > Betaproteobacteria > Burkholderiales > Comamonadaceae > Polaromonas > Polaromonas sp. P1_E11. The sequence continues at coordinate 278,410 of NZ_JBFUBA010000005.1, read as the reverse complement.
CCCCAACAGGGGTGTGCCATTTATTCAACAGGGGTGTGCCAGCTTGCGCAATTGCGCATGCGCCGCATCTTCCAGATCCAGCGGCTGCTGCTGCTTGGCTTTCAAATAGCGGTTGGTAAACACATCCAGGTAAGCCTCCAGCGTTTGCGCCGCATGCGTTTCACCGGCCAGCTCCAGGCACAGGGCCGCCACTTCAGACGTGCAGAAGTGCGTGTCGCGTTGCGAGCGGCGCAGCTTGTAGCGGGAGAGCTGTTCGCTCTGCAAACTCAGCACCGGCAGGTGGTTGAGGTAGGGGCTCTTGCGAAACATCTTGCGTGCCTCGGGCCAGGTCGCGTCCAGCAATACAAACAGCGGGCGCTTCGTATTCCTGTCACCCGATGAGTCGGCAGGCAACACATCAGCCACCACTCGCTCAGCCGCCACAAACTCGCCCGGAAACACCAGGTAGGGCTGCCACTGCGGGTCGGCCAGCAGCGCCAGCAGTGCAGGGTCTACTTCGGTGCGCGCCCATTCAAACGCAAACGTGTCCGCCACCACATCGGCAATCAGCCAGCCCGTGTTGCTGGGTTTCAGCGCCTCGATGTCGGCCATGATGAGGCACACACCCGCGCGCGTGGGCACAACAGGGCGCAGGGCGCACATGCAGTGGCTGGGCATCAGGCGGCAACCGGCGCAGCGCACATTGCGCGGGCCGCCGCGGGCCAGGAATGGTTTGGAGGCGCGCGCCAGCCGCGCGGTGCGCAGGCGGGAAACTGCGTGAGCGGCTGGGGAAGTGGAAGTCATAGGCAGAGTATCGCCAAATCGCGCCAGGCTACTCCAGCCTGCTTCAAGTAGCTTCAGGCCTTCTCAAGCTCTTGTTTCGCATGGGCTGCGCCCGGCCCGTTCGGTGCCAGCTCCAGGTAATTGCGAAAGGCCTTCTTCGCCTTGTCGCCGTCGCCTGCCCGCGCATGGGCATCGCCCAGGTTCAGGTAGGCAATCGCACGTGATGGGTCCATCTTCACGGTGTTCTCAAACCAGCGCGCCGCTTCCTTGAACTTGTCTTGCTTGAAATACACAAACCCCAGGTTGTTGGCAGCCAGTGCAAAGTCGGGGCGCAGCTTCAGTGCTTCGGTGAACTGGGCCTCGGCCTCGGCATACAGCTTTTCTTTATAGAGCTGCAGGCCGCGGTCATTGGCGCGCTGGGCCAGTTGCCGTGCCGAGCTGGGCACGGCCAGCGGTGTGGTGATTTTTTGCTCACCGCCCTGCAGGTCTTTGACCACCACGGTTGCCGTGGGCGGTGCCGTCACCGGTGTATCGCTGCCGGCTGTAGGTGCTGCAGCGGGTGGGCGCGTGGCGTCGAGTTTGCTGTTCAGTGCAATCGCGTCGCCAGACAGCTGGCTTGTCTGCGCGCTCAAAAACTCGGCCTCTACCGGCAGCGCAAATACAAAGTCGCCGCCTTCAGAGCCCGGCAGGCTGCCAAAGGCCGGCGTCTGCCGCGACACCGACGCCACGGCCGGCGCCACATACGCGGCCAGCTCCGTCGCGGTGATCAGGCCGTCACCGTTCAGGTCGGCCTTGCCGCCCATGGCTTGCAGCAGCGTCCAGGTAAAGACCGAATGCCCGTTCGGCCCGCCGTCGGCCACCAGCTGGTCGGCGCCACCGGCCGTCAGCATCTGCCGGCCCAGGCGCTTGGCGTTGTCACGCAAGAAGTTGCCGGAGCCCGCGCCGCGCGTCAGGCCCAGCCCGCTGTAGCAGGCGTCCATTACAAACAGCACATGCTTGGCCGTCAGGCTTTCGGCAATGTTCTGCAGCTCCGTCATCGGCACCGCGTCCGTCGCGATCTTGTTCGGGTCCGAATCTGCCGGAATGATGTAGCCCAGGTCGCGGCCCGAGCTCAGCTGCCGTGTGGCGCCGTGCCCGGCAAAGAACACGAACAGCCGGTCGTTTTTCTTCATGCCGCTGTGAGCCAGCTTGTCGTTAAAGGCGGCCAATATGCCGGTGCGTGTGGCCTCACGGTTTTCCAAAGAAATCACATGGTCGGCAGCAAAGGCAAAACGCTGAATCAATGTTTCGCGAATGGCACGTGCGTCACGCACCGCGTACTGCAGCTTGGGCCAGCTGGCGTAGTCGTCAATGCCAATCACAATGGCCCACGAGTCGCTGTAGCCCGGGTTGGCCGCCTGCGGGGCGGGCGCCACGCCAGAGCCCTTGGCCACGGTAAAGCCGCTGCCGTCCCAGCTCGCAAACTGGTAGCCGTCGGCCACCAGGCGCTCCAGAATGGCCGGCAGTGCCTTCACCGTGCGTTCATGAATGTCATGAAACAGCACAATGCCGCGGCCCTCTTTTTCGACCGACTTCAGCACGCGTTCCACAATCGAGCTGGGCACTGGGTCGGCCCAGTCGAGCGAGTCAATATTCCACATGACAGAGCGCAGGTGCGCGGCCGACAGCACGTCCAGCCCTTCGTCATTGCGCGCGCCATACGGAAAGCGAAAGAGCGGCGAACGCCGTGCATCCACCGCTTTCAGCAATTCATCGGTGCCCAGCATTTCTGATCTGAGGCCCGCGCCATTGAGCTTGGAAAGCTGCGCATGCGTCATGCTGTGGTTGGCCAGCGTGTGGCCGGCTTCCAGCAGCTTGCGGCTGATGTCTGCGCGCGGCCCCAGTTTGGTTTTGCCGTCGGCGGCCACCGTGCCCAGGTTGCTGCCCACCTGAAAGAAGATGCCCGGCACGCTGTACTGCTTCAGGATGGCCGCGATCTCGTTCGTGTAAACGCCGTGCGGGCCGTCGTCAAACGTCAGCACGATGGTCTTGGGCGGCAGGCTGTAGCCAAACACCTCGCCCTCTTCTTCGTCTTTGCTTTTGCGCGTGGTGGGCTTGGGCAGCGCGTAAGGCATCACCACGCCAAAGTCTTTCAAAATCTGCTCGCGTGTGTAGCGCTTCTTCAGGCTGGCCACATAGTCTTCCCAGCGCTCGCGCTTCAAGTCAATCGCCCGCGGCTCAAAGCGGCCGAACACCAGGCGAATCTCTTTTTCGTAGTTGCGCTCAATTTCAACCAGCGCGTCCAGGTCTTCACCAATGCGCTTGTGCAGCTTGATGGCCGGCAATGACGAGTCTGCCGCCACACTGGCCTGCAGGCTGCGCAGCAGCTCCCGAAAAGCCAGCCGGTCAGCGTCAAAGAGGCCTTTGTCGCTTTCCACATAGTCCAGAATGCCCGCAATCGCATCAAAGCGCTGCGCACTGCCAGAAGCCACCAGCGCCGCCAGCTGCGCTTCAATCTCGGCTACCCGCGCACGGTTGTCATGAAACAGCCCTTGACCCACCTGGTTGGCCATGGCCCGCTCACCCGCACCCAGTTTCTTCTCATCAGCAAACAGCACGATGATTTTTCGGTAGCTGGCCAGCAGGTCCTGCATGCCTGTCAGGATTTTGCTGGTGTCGAGCGGAGCGGCAGCCAGAGCCGTCGCCGGCGGTGGTGCGTCTTTCTTGCTACGGTCAGAGTCAAGGGTAATGACGATGGCGGTGGCCACCACCAGTAACAGGGTTCCTCCGGCTGCGGCGAGGGCGATCTTGGTTTTATTGTTCATGGGTTGTTTTTATTCAGCCCGGGGCTGGGCATTTTCTGAATCTACCATTTGGTGCGCCCAACTAGCCCTTGCGGAACCCCGATGGCTGAGCCAGGTAGACCACATGCGTGGGCTGCCACGCATTGGAGGCTTGGGAGCACGCGTCGAGCGTGCGACGCGCTGGGTTTGCTTTTTAAGGTCTAAGAAAGTCAGCTTAAATCGCTTACTTCTCTACCCCGCAAACAGGTCATTGAATAAATTCTCGATATCCTCATCAGTGGTCGCGATGACACCGTCGTATCCGACGTCACCGTCCTCAAACTCAAGATATGTGCTCAGATCTTCATCGCGATTAAATAGATCGTCTTCTTTTGCTAGTCCCAGTGCCGCGATGACATCAGCTTTGAGTGTGAATAAGAGGCCGGATTTTGCTTTGCAGTTATAAAAAGAGATGCCTCTACTGCTAAGGGATTTGAAATATGGATCGGTCGTCACATAAGTATCTGAAGATTGAAGCCATTTTTTAATTCCGCCTTCATAAGCCAAAAGCCATAGGTCTTCTTTTAACGCATCGCTATTTGCGTACTGGCGCCAAGTGATCTTCCTGATGGTTTTCTTTATTCCGCTATTTGCCTCCCAATCCAGCAGAATGAGTGCACAAATAGAGCTTTTTATTTCTGAGACTGCGGATAGTGCCTTAGAGCCGATAGCGAGTCCCAACTCTCTACACATCCACAAACTCCACGCGACTTCGCTGTGATGACCTAAGGCTGCGTGGTCTTCAATACTTCTATTGAGTACGCGAGATAGTCGCTCCTTATTAAGGGGGTAACCGTAATGCGAATAGGTTGCCAAAATGCCAGAAATGGTTTGAAGTGTATTCGGAGAGGCAAGTGCAATCCGGCAGATATGAGCTTCAAAGGACTCCCAATTTGCCTTCGTGATAATCACTGATGAAATACGCTTCAATGCATACTTCATGACATTCTCGTCGGAGTTTTTTCTTCCTAATTCGCTTGCAAAATCGAAGAAATAATGAATGTCAGATTTCTGCTTTTTCCCTTGTGTGGAAATTTCACAATTGCGAAGTTGATGGGTCCAAAAATCCTCTGCGATTGTTTCAACAGCGGCGATCTGTGTTTTTTCAAAATTTATCTGCAACCCAAATTGCCCTAGGGCTCGGGAAATCGACGAGAGTGCTTCGTCTGCTTCGGCGTGAGTATTGAAGAACAGATAGTAGTCATCTACATATCTAAACCCACTTGGCCACCGCTTAAGAGTCTTCTTTATCTCTGCATCAATAGTTGCTGCAATGGCCTCTGCGATTATGTGTGAGGTATCTGGACCGATAGGTAGTCCAATGGTCTGTTGTGATTGTCCCTGGCGAACAGCTCGATCAAGAATATTTCCAAAGTAAGCTGGCGTGTAGTTCGATTTATTTTTCTTGGCTAGCGGCTTCGTGTGCAGTGCCCATGGAATTGAGTGCGTGTAGATGGTTGGAAAAAATCTGGAAATATCCGTACGCAGCATGAACTTATATCCGGCAGACATCAGGATCTTGCGTTCGTATAAGTCATGCATTGACGGCACGCTTACTGCTCGATTGAATCTAGCGTCAAACTTTGGTTGCGTGACACTGAGTTTGCTCTTTTTATAGTGCCTATTCAAGGTTGTCCAATGTACGGATATGTCCGCGCATAGGAAACTTTGAGAGATTGGATTTGGTAGAGCGGTGAGTCTTCGCGAATGCCCTGATCTAGCGACACTAAATACTTCGGCTTGGCAGATTGGAGATATGGGGCTTAATGCACGCCACTCAGTCAATATGTTTTTGTAATTCTTAGCAAGAAGAAGCGTTTGGAAGGGGGGTGGTAGCTGGGAAGGAAAATAACCCTTCGCTAGAAGTTGCTCGATTTTATTCATGATGGATATCGATGCAGTGCTGATTCCTAAGTGCCGTTAAGGTTGGGCGAACGTCGGACGCCCCAACAGACGATCTATTTCTGCAACACCGGGCGCGCCAAGCCATGTCATAAATTCAGTCGGTGTCAGAGTTCCCGAGTGCACTCGCAACAAGCCCTCCATGAAAGCACTATGTTCCACCAGTGAGATGTCATACGATGCGCTCGCTTTTTTCCTAGAAGTTTCGTCGAATGCAGGTTTTCCAAGCGTTACTCGATGCATTTTGGGATCAAAGTCAGCAGCCTTTTGCAAGACTGCCCAAGCTTCTTCTTTTCTAATTAAGGGGGGCACCTTGCTGCAGGTTTTGCATTCGAGGAGTATCTGTTGCTCACCCAACTGAATAAGTATGTCGGGCACATTCTGTCTATTGCCATCATCCAACATCGTTACGATCCAACTAGTTTCCACTCGAAGAAATTCGACGATCGCTGTCTCATAGTCAACCCCCAGCTTGTGGTTGCATGCCTCCGTTATTTGATCAATTCTTAATTCCTTTGCGACACGGGCATGTGTCGTAGCGAGTCGACTAGGCCCGTGACCTGCGGCACTTGATGCAGCATCAAGTAGCGATTGCGCTCTAGGTTCACTCCGAAGTATTTGGGCGAGTAGGTCTTTCGCGGTTGCTAGAACATCGTGAAGTGTTGTGATTCCTTGTGCGACAAGGGCCATTGCTCGGTGGCGGCCAAAACCAGGCACCCCATGGCGCTCGGCAATACGTATTACGTCCAATAGCTCCGCAGGGGCGCCCCATCTCACACGACGGCCGAGCATTGCAATCTGGTTTCCTACCGCTTGGGGGCAGTTCAGGTCTGGAACGCTAGCCAGTTTGTGTAAGCCGTCTAATACCCAGGCAACATCAACTGCCAAGCGTCGGATGGAGCCCGATGGCAGCTTTGTTGCGTGGGCAATCTTTCGTTCGGCTAAGCCTTCAACATAGAGCACCACGGCATGTGCGCACTGCGATAGTTGCGTGTCTGCTCTTTCATAGGGGATCAGGATACTATTTGCGCCCCAAAAACCCGCAGAGTCATGGCTGGGTTTGCAGTACGGAAAGAACCGGCTAGGGCGCTCTGCGCGAAATTCGTCACTCGCGCAGGCTGCGTAGATCAATCCGGGAATCCATTTTTGAAAGTCGCTCTTGAGATCTGAACTCCGCTCTCGCAGCAAAGAAGCAAATTGAACCGCTGTGCTGGGTAAAAGGCCGGATAGCGCAGCACCACGACCGAGCGGCGTGATTAGCAAGGTATCGCCAACACTAGACAGAAGTTGATTGCCGACTAACCAATCTGCGGCGACCTTAGTGCTGGCTTCGAGTGCTGCTAGCTTGGTTGGATTTCGATCCAGTATCTGGTACCAATACAGCGTATTCTGAAAAAAAGCCATTACCGTCGAAAAATCGTTGGCCAAGCCAGATGCAATCAATGTCAGTACGGTTTTACGAAGACTTAGATCTACTAGTTGTGAATTTAGCGAGGAATTCTCTGGTCTTACAAGCAAATTTGCATAAGTGAGTTCCAATAAATTCTGCGGAAGAAGAACTGCAAACCCATCTTCGTGCATGCCGAGTCTTCCAGCTCGTCCTGACATATTTCGATAGTCAGACTTTGGAAGGTTTGATCCAGCTCTGTCGCCCCATTTAAACGTCAATTTTGGAAAAACAATCGACCTGAATGGGAAGTTGACACCAGCCGCTAATGTGGTTGTTGCAAAGCAAACCTCAAACTTCGAGGTCGAAAATCCAGTTTCTATTACCTGCCTTTCTTGCGGAGAAAGATCCGCAGTGTGAAAAGTGACGCCGCGCTCTGCGTTGCTCTTCAGTTGATCGGAGAACTCAGTAGGCTCAGAAAAGAAGTCCAGTTGTTCTGCAATCGCAATTCCTTCAACAACTCGAGGGCGGTCTTGTTCGAAGGCCGATGCGTAATTGGATGCCTCGTTCCTACTCTCGGTAAAAACAAGAACAGGGCCACGGTTAATCTTGAGTAATTGCTTTACAACATCAGTAACTTCATTCGAGGTTGAGGCGATTCCCGAGATTTCTTGCCCTTCCGAATGACCGAAAGTGGTGCGAAACGCTCTGCCGCCGTACCATATTTCTTGGTGGAGCGGTACGTCGCGATGGCTACTTTGGACTAGGCTACATTTCATCCAACCAGCAAGATCCTCCGGGTTTTCTACGGTTGCCGTGAGAGCAATAAATTGCTTAATACCTCGTTGACGAAGTGCGGAACACAGGGCTTCGATCTCAGGTCCGCGCCCGGGCTCCGCCAAAATTTGCAACTCGTCTGCAACTACCAGTGCGTTTCTTGGCTTTAACTGTCCCGCCAGAAAAAGTCCGAGAGCTTTCTCATAGGTTGCAATCATCAACTGAGCGTCAAGGTCGCCCTCGGCTCGATCACYGGTATTGAGACTTACCGAAGTTAGAGGCTCGTCGGAACCTTCACCAAATCGAGCGACAAAATCAAGATACTTTTGATCCGCCAATGCTTTGTGAGATACAAGGTATATCGTTCTCATGCCGCTTCTTAGCGCCGCCAACATTGCTATTTCACCCACCAGTGTTTTTCCGGATGAGGTTGGGGAGCTTACGACCAGACTGTGGCCGTCTGCTACCCCAGCTTCGATAGCTCGCTGTTGAATATCAGTGAGCTCGCTGATATTCCAGCCTCTAAGTTTTTCTCGTAGCCAAGGTGTTACACCCGGACCTTTCAGATCGAGGACTTTCATATCGGGGTTGGCGATTGGCGCATATTGGGACAGGGCTTCATACGTAAATGCGTAGTCGAAGTTTCAAATCTGCAACTTTGCCGAGCATGGGATGCTGGTGAGGCGCAGGTAGAAGCAAGAGAGGCCATGCAAAGCTTGATCAAGAAAAACATTTTGTGACAACCATCATGAACCCGAAGTCGCGACGCAGCTAGGGTGGTTTTGCGGGCAAGGTAGCGAGAAGGCACGTATTCAGGTGAATTTCATAGGTGAATATTCCCCAAAACTCCGCTTCGATGCGATTTCTCCGCTTTCCCCCTCATCCCTTGTCCTACGCGGCCGCCCGGGCGGCGGGCTTAGCTTGTCCTTTTAAGGAGAGACAAGATGAGCAAACAGCAGCAGGACTTCAAAACCTTGATGAAAGAGCGGCAGCACGTCGCGGCTGCGTATGTCAGCGGTGACGCAGCACCGCTGGGGCGTGTTGTGGCGCAGGAATCACCGGCCACCTTTATGAGCCCGGGCGGCGGGGTGGTGCGGGGCACGCAGGAAGTGTGGTCGCGCTACCAGCAGGATGCCGGCCGGTTTGAGCCAGGCAGCACGACCCAGCTGGAGATTCTTGACATGGCGGCGGGCGATACCGTTGCCTTCTGGACGGGCATTCAAAAAGCGCAGGCCCGTATGAAGGGTGAGCCTGAGCCCGTGGCGAACAAGCTGCGGGTGACGGAAGTGTTCAGGCGCGAAGGCGATGCCTGGAAGCTGGTGCACAGGCATGCGGACCCATTGGTTGAAGCTGCCAAGCGCCCAAGTTAGCGCTGAGATTTCTTTCTTCTCTCTCTGAAATTGGAGTGATCCTGGCCCGTGGTCGGGATGGTCGTTGCTGTCTGCAGCAAATGGCGCGGCATGCAACACTTGCGCTTTGCCGTTGAACTGTGGCTGCCGTGAAGCGGCCATGAGACCAATGCGTATCAACAGCCATCGATCAAACAAGCCAAGGAGACCGCATGCCCACGCCTGAAACCGTAGACCGCTTTGTTGCCCGCGTTGAACAAAACGCGCACACCGAAGCGATTGAAGAGTTCTACACGCCTGACGCCACCATGCAGGAGAACCAGCAGCCGCCGCGCCGTGGGCGCGACAAGCTGGTGGAAGGTGAAGCCAAAGTCATGGCGCGGGTGAAATCGGTCACGTCAACCTGCGTACGGCCGGTGTTTATCAGCGGTGACAAGGTCGTCATTCGCTGGGTGTTCAATTTTGTGTGGGCCGACGGCAGCACCATGCGCATGGAAGAGCTGGCTTACCAGCGCTGGGAAGGCGAGCGCATTGCCGAAGAAACATTCTTCTACGACCCGGCGCAGCGCACGCCGGTGCCGGCCAGGTAAGCAGGCCGGCCCGGCCGTGCGGGGTGCGATCAAGCTGTCTTGATTTCGATGCGCCGGGGCTGTGCGTGCTGCGCCTTGGGTATGCGCAGCTTCAGCACGCCGTTCGCCAGCTCGGCGCTGACTTTCTCGGTGTCTAGCTCCTTGCTGAGCGTGAACACGCGGTGAAAGCGGCCCAGCCCCACTTCGGTGTGGGTTGACTGCAAACCTTCGGGTGCAGACAGGGCCGACTCGGCGTCAATCGTCAGCGTGTCGGCCTCTACCTGCAGGTGCAGCTTGTCGCGCGGCACGCCGGGCAGGTCGGCATACAGCGTGATGCCGGTGCTGTCTTCCAGCACGTCGACGGGCGGCGTCAGCGCGCCATTGGCGTAGCGCGAGCTGTCTTTCTGCGCCACTTCGCCAGTCTGGCTGGTTTGCATGCTGCGGCCGGAGGCGCTGCCGTTGTTGGCGCTTCCATTACCGCTGCTGCGTGCGGCGCCGCTGTTGCCGCCGGTTTGTTGGGTGTTTGCGTAGTTCATGGCTTGCCTCCTTTCACTGGATGGTGATGCGGCGCGGCTGGGCCGATGCGCGCCGCTGGATGGTGATATGCACCAGGCCGTCCTTGAAGCTGGCGTTCACGGCGTCGGGGTCGGCGTCGTCGGGCAGGGTGAGCACGCGGCGGAAGCTGCCGGCAAAGCGCTCATTGATGTGCAGCGTCGATTGCGCGCCCGCTTCGGGTAGCCCGGTTTTGCGCTCGCCGGCAATGGTGAGCAGGCCGCGCTCCAGGCTGACGTCGAGCGACTTCGGGTCAATGCCCGGCGCAAAGGCATACACCTCTACGGTTTGCGGGGTGCCGCCAATGTTCAGGGCGGGAAAGCTGCTGCGGCCAAAGCCGCGAATACTGGGAGACAGATCGAAGGCCTGCTGCACGTCGCGCTGCAGGCGATCGAGTTCGGCGAACATGTCGCGCGGAAATAACGATCGGTACATGGCGAAAACCTCCATTCGGGTTGAACAACAGTGCGCCGGTAAACCGCCAAAAAAAGCGGCTTCCGGCGCCCGGGAAGAGGAAGTAGGAATTGCCCAAAAAATTTCAAGAGGGAATTTGCGCGCGTCAACTGCAGGCGCAGCGGGCCTGCAAAAGGGCGGCTCAGGCGGCAGCATTGCGGTCAGGCTTAAAACTTTTTTCGCAAGTCACCCACGCGTGAGCCGCACAGCACAACGCCCCGGTGCACGTGAATGCACCGGGGCGTCTGGCTGGCGTTTTTACGGCCTGCTCAGCGCTTGGCAATCAGGCGGTAACCCAGCAGCAGCACGATGGAGCCGAGCACGGCGGCGATGAAGCCGGCCGTTTCGCCTTGCTGGTACCAGCCCATGGCCGCGCCCAGGTAGGTGGCGAGGAATGAGCCCGCAATACCGATGAGCACGGTGATGATGAAGCCGCCAGGGTCGCGGCCGGGCATCAGGAACTTGGCAACAAAGCCGATGATGAAGCCGATGATGATGGTCCAGATAATTGACATAGCGTCTTCCTAAAAAAAAGGGGAAACCCAGGGCGCGGGCAAGAGCCTGCGATGAGTAGCTTACTTGGCGGCTTACTTGGTCGGTACTACGGCCTTGGCCATTTCCAGGTGGGCTTCCACCTTGGGCAGCATCTTGCCGGCCAGCGCCTTCAGGTCGGCGTCTTTGGCGTCCTTCTGGATCTTGGTCAGCAGCTTGATGGTGGCTTCATGGTCGCCCACGCCCGCGCGCTTGGCGTATTCCGTGTCAAACAGGTTGCCCGACAAGGCCTTGAGTGCGGTGGCCTTGGTTTTGGCCATCACGCCGGGGCCGTCGGGCAGGGTCACACCTTTGGCGCGGGCCAGTGCCTGCACTTCGGCCAGCGCGCTGTTGTGGTCGTCAATCATTTGCTGCGCAAATTTTTTGATCTCGGCGTTCTGTGATTTCTCTAGCGCCATCTTGCCGCTTTCGATCTCGGCGATGTTGGCCTGGGCCAGGTCGTCCAGCATGCCCTTGTCGGCACGGGCCAGCTTGCCGGCGTCGGCCGCTGTTGGGGTGCCTGCGGCGGTGCTGGTCTGGGCCGTGGCGGGCAGGGCCGCCAGTGCCAGGGCAGAAGCGGCCACAGCGGCCAGCGCCACGCTGCTGAGCTTGAATTTCGATCGGTTCAATCGGTTCAACATGAGGGCCTCCTTTGAAGGGGTGGTTGTTGATGGTTGATTCGGTATGGGGGAACAGACGCCGCGAAGATAGGAATTAGCAAACCAGCAAGCCGCGGCAGATAGCGTTGTACTTTCGCTGCTGTGGCGGCCATGCGTTGCAGGAGGCTGGGCAGGCTCTGTGTAGGAATTTGCTTGCGAGTGGTGTCCGGTTGCCGCGCACGGGCGCCGCCCTTTTGTTCAACAAATGCCGCGTGGTGCGATACGATGGCCGTCTGGACAATTTGTCTGAAATTCGAATCGCCTGACTCGCCGGAGGCCGCGCACCATGAAAAAACCCAGCAACACGCCCAGCAACAAACATCTGCTCGCCGAGCTGAAAAACATTGCCGAAGGGCTGGGCAAAACGTTTGCGCCGTTTTGCGAAGTGGTGGTGCATGACCTGACGCATCCGAAGAACGCCATCCTGGCGATTGAAAACAACCTGAGCGGCCGCCGCCTGGGCCAGCCCGCCACCGAGTTGGGCCTGGCGCGCATCCAGGACCCGGACTACCCCGCGGTGATCGCCAACTACGCCAACCAGTTTGCCGACGGCCGCAAGGTCAAGAGCACGTCGGTGGGCATTCGCAATGAAGAAGGCGAATACGTGGCGGCGATCTGCCTGAACGTGGACCTGACACTGTTCAACGGCTTCCAGGCGGCGATGTCGCAGTTCACCGCCATTGAAAGCAGCGCCGTCACCGAAACACTGGACGCCGCCAATGCTGACCGCATACAGCAATGCATTGACGAATTTGCCGCAGCCCGCGCCACGACCTCACGCTCGCTCAAGCCCGCAGACCGCAAGCAGCTGGTGCAAGACCTCAAGAAAGCCGGCTACCTGGAAATCCGCCGCGGCGCCGAGATTGCCGCCGCGCACATGGGCGTTTCGCGCGCCACGGTGTACAGCGACGCAAAGTAAGTAAAAAGTAAAGCAGGGAAGGTGGGCGGGGTGTCTGGGAAATCAGACATTGTGTCCGGCTGAAAGGGCTCGTACCCTTGGTTTTTGGGGAAGAAACCAGGTGCTGCTATATAGTCATCAACGACTATATGGCCGCGAGACGCGCCTGCGCCTGGAAAACAGCCGCAGTGAGCCGAAAAAATTGTTACCGAGGAGTGAGGGAACCATGACAGACAACACCACGCCACCCGAGGGCGGATCCGGTTTTTTTGGAAAACTCCGGGACGTCTTGTTTGAGCCTGAACCCACGCCCGGCGCGCCTGTCTCTGCGGACAAATCGGCCATCAAGGCGCCGGCCCCCGTGCCATCGGCCGCTGCCAATGTGGTGGCTGCCAAAGCCAAAAATCCGATGGTGGACCGCATGATGGAAGTCGTGATGGAAAAAACCACGGCCTATACGGCGCTGGTAGAGGCCGTCACGCCGCTGGAGGCCTTCATTCCTGACGAGGCGTCGCGCTACAAGGCCGCATTCGGCATTGTGGGCAAGACGCGGACGGTGGACCAGATCGTCCAGTCCATCGACATGCAGCATCTTCCCGCGCTTGAAGCGGAATCCCAGCGCTTTCATGGCCAGGCCAAAAGCCAGCAGGACCTGCAGATCAATGCGCGAATCCGGGAGATAGATTCCCTGCGTGCTTCGGTCGCCAAGGTAGACGAAGAGCGCGCACGCCTGCAGGAAAGGCTGGGGCAGATCCAGCAGGAAGTGGAGACCGCCCACAAAAAAATCGCCGGGTTCGAAAGAGAAATCGCGGCCAAGCGCGCGGAGATCGTTGAAGTCAACATCCGGTTTGAAAGCGCGCTGGCCGTGGTCAAGGCCCAGCTGGTGGAAGCCAGGGCAAAAGTCGTGCGCTACCTCGGCGCCTGAAGCGCTGAACATTCCCGATCCGTATACGCAGAATCAAAGGACAGAACTGTGAACCTCATTCCACAGAATTTCAAACCCAAATCGTTCTGGGAGCGCCCGGAAGGCGTGACCGGCCAGATCGTGGGTGTCAGCCTGATCGCCGGCGCCGGTTTCCTGCTTTACCAGGCGCTGCCCTACATCATCACGCTGCTGCAAAACACCATCTATGCCGCATTGCTCGGCGTTGTGGCGGTGGTGCTCGGCTTCATCATCACCGACAAGCGTTTCTGGCGCCTCGGCAAGTACATGTACATGAGCCTGATGCGCAAGATCACGCAAGTGTTCGTGGAGATCGATCCCATCGGCATCATGAAAAATTATGTGGAAGAGCTGCAGGACAAGCTCGCCAACATGAACACCCGTATCGCCAAGCTTTCCGGGATGATTCGCCAGTGCAAGGAAGAGATCGCCAACAACAACAAGTCGCGCGATGGGTCCCTGCGGCTGATGAGCGAGGCAAAAAAGCAGAACAAGACGATGGACGCAGCGCTGGCTTCGCGTGAAGTGGGTCGCATGAACGACGCCAACCTGACCTATCAGGACCTGCTGGCCAAACTGGAGCTGCTGTACCGCGTGCTCGCCAAGTACCAGGAGGTGTCGAACTTCCTCATCAAGGACATGCAAAGCGAGATCAAGGTCAAGGAGCGCAAGAAGGAAATGATGGACAACGCCCATTCGGCCATCAAGTCCGCGCAAGCCATCATCAACGGCGACCCTGACACGCGCGCCATGTTCGACATGGCCAACGAATACCTGGCGGCCGACTATGCGATGAAGATCGGCGAGATCGAGGATTTCGCCCGCATGTCCGATAGTTTCATGCGCTCCGTCGACCTGCAAAATGGTGTGTACGAAGGCGATGCGATGCAGATGCTGGCCGAATGGGAAAAGAATGCCGAGTCGCTGGTGCTGGGTGACTCCAAGCGCCTCCTGATCGAGAACAACCCGTCGCCCGGCCTGCCGGTGAACATTGCCAACAGCCCGCAGGGTGTACCCGTTGAGGCGCGCGCCGACGGGGTGGACTGGTTCCAGAAAAATTCAACCAACAAATAACAAGCTTCAACCAGAAACCGGACTAAAGCCATGGCCCTCAAACCTATTCCCCGATTGATCCTGATTGTTGCCGTCGTCGGCGGCGCCGTGTATGGCGGCATGAAATACCTCGAGTCGCGCGCCCCTGCAAACCTGGTCAGCAATCCCAACGTCCGGCTTAATGACCCCCCGGCTGAAGCGCCACGGCCCAAAGCAGCGACTGTTGCACCTGCCGCTGCCGCTGCGAGCGGCGGGACGACCTTCCAGAGCATCGTGGACAAGGGCACAGTGCGCGTCAGCGTGCAGTCGCCGGCCAAGCCCTTTTATTACGTTGAAAACGGCAAGCCGCAGGGGTTTAACTACGAATTCCTGAAGGTGCTGTTCGCCCAAAGCGAATTCACACCCAAGGGCGGACAAATCAACATCGACACCGACCACATCGTGGACACCTACCCCGACGTGCCGGCTGCGCTGCTCAAGAACGACAACCGGGGCAATTCAACGGTGGACATTGCCATCGACGGCCTCACCTTTACCGACGAAGACCTGCCGGGCGTGGTGTATTCCATTCCGTATGTCGAAGACTTCGGCTACGCCCTCATTACACCCAAGGTGTCCTCTATCCGGAGCGTTGAAGACCTCAACGGCCTGACCGTCGGCATCCTCAAGGGTGACCCGGACGTCAAGGCGTATGCCTCGCGCCAGTTCCCGAAGGCGCGTCTGATCGAGCTGAGCGACGAATCTGTCAATGGCGAGCGCAACTGGATCAACAACTTCATCAAAAAGGGCCAGGTAGATGCGGTGATTTACGACTACCCCTTCGGAGTGGCCGAAATCCGTGGGACGGACCTGCAGTTCGCGGTGTCCAAGCTCCCGGGTTCCAACATCAAGTACAAGATAGGTGTGCGCAAGGCAGACAGCCAGCTGCTTGAAAACATCAACATCGCCATTCGCAAGGCCAAAGTGCTGCCCGAGTACGGCGAACTGGTGAAGAAATATTTCACGAGCACCAATCTGGCCAAGGTCAAGAACGCCGACAAGACTGAAACCGTCTATGTGGTGAAAGCGGGCGACACACTCTCGAAAATCGCCGCCGCCACGTTGGGAAGCAACATGCGCTTTGGCGAGATTGAATCGCGCAACAACCTGCCCAACCCGAACCTGATTCACGTCGGCCAGAAGCTGGTGATTCCCAAGGGCTGAAGCACACGTTGAATCCCAATGCTGCAACCGGTATGGCTTGTGGCTGAATCGCGGCGCATGGCGCCGCTTTTTTTTGGCCGTACGCTTTTCGCTGCGTCGATACGCTGTGGCAGCAGAGGCGATCAAGCCTTTGAGGCGGTCCAGGGCCAACGCGAGCTTGAGGCAAAACCCTTACAAAAGAACTCTTACAAATCCCACAGCCCCCAACGCCCACGCGGACGCTATTGGGATGATGATGTTGTACGAGTAACCCGAGGAGGACGACATGAAATTCACCCTGATCAAAACCACCGTGGCCCTGGCGGCAATGGCCGCGCTGGGCGGCTGCGCAAGCGGTGTGGGCGTGCAGCCCAACATCAAACCAGCCTGGCTGGGCGGCATCACCACCGGCGTGTACGACGGCGGCAACGACGACTTGCTGACCGCCGGCCTGGGCAAGAGCGGCCTCGCCGCAACGGCGCCGCTGCCCGTCGACCCGCTGAACCCGAGCGCGGCCGAGCTGCGCCGTATCGCCATCTACAACAACTACCGCGCCATCCTCGACATTTCCCCCGGCGGCGGCTACGGCACGCTGTACGGCCCCAATGTGGATGCCAAAGGCAACATCACCGCCAGTGAAGGCAAGATTGCCGGTACCGAATACATCGCCTATTCAGACGACGGCAGCGGCCGGCAGAACGTCACGATGATGGTGCAGGTGCCGGCCAGCTTCAACCCGGCGAGCCCATGCATCGTCACCGGCACCTCGAGCGGTTCGCGCGGCATTTACGGTGCGATTGGGTCGTCTGGCGAGTGGGGCCTGAAAAACGGCTGCGCCGTGGCCTACACCGACAAGGGCACCGGCAGCGGCATGCACGACCTGCAGAACAACACGGTGCATCTGCAAAACGGCCTGCGCGCCGATGCAGTGGCGGCCGGCGCGGCCTCCAACTTCACCGCCAACCTGACGCAGGCTGAGCGCACAGCCTTCAATGCGGCCACGCCCAACCGCTTTGCCGTCAAGCACGCGCATTCGCAGCAGAACTCTGAAAAAGACTGGGGCCGCTACACGCTGCAGGCGGTGGAGTTTGCCTACTTCGTGCTGAACGAGCGCTATGGCAAGCCCTCGTCCGACGGCGGTGGTCGCCTGAAGACGCTGAACCCGTCGAACACCATCGTGATCGCCTCCAGCGTGTCCAACGGCGCGGGTGCGGCGCTGGCCGCGGCCGAGCAGGACACGCAGGGGCTCATCAGCGGCGTGGCCGTGGGCGAGCCGCAGGTGCAGCTGGTGCCCGATGCGCGGCTGAGCGTGCGGCGCGGCAGCAGCACGCTGGCCGGCACCGGCAAGCCGCTGTATGACTACACCACGCTGGCCAACCTGCTGCAGCCTTGTGCTGCGCTGGCCTCGCCCGCCACCAACGTCTTCAACACCATCAACCCGGTCATTGCCGCGAGCCGCTGCAGTGCGCTCAAGGCCAACGGCATGGTCGCCGGCAACACGACGGCCGAGCAGGCGGGCAGCGCCATGGCCACGCTGGTGCAGGCGGGCTGGCAGCCCGAGGGCAACGACCTGCAGGCTTCGCACTATTCGTTTGCCACCCTGCCGGTGGCGCTGACGTACGCCAATGCTTACGGACGTGCCGGCGTGCAGGACAACCTCTGCGGCTATAGCTTTGCCGCCACGGCGCCTGCCGCTTCGCCCACACCCAACCTGCCGTTGCCTGCGCCGGCGGGCCCGCTGGCCACGTCATTCGGCACCGGCAACGGCATACCGCCCACGGTGGGCATCAACATCGTCAACAACGCCAGCCTGGGCGGCCCGATGCTGGATGCGGCTTCCATCTCTGCCGGCAACGTGCAGGACTACAACAGCGCCGGGGCCCTGTGCCTGCGCAACCTGGCCACGGGAAACACCCCCGACGCCCTGCGCGTGCGCGAAGGCATCCAGCAGGTGCTGCGCACCGCCAACCTGCAGGGCAAGCCCGCGCTGATCGTGCATGGCCGCTCTGACACGCTGGTGCCGGTGGCATTTACCTCGCGCCCCTACTTTGGCCTGAACAAGATGGTGGAGGGTTCGCGCAGCAAGCTCTCGTACATCGAAGTCACCAACGCCCAGCACTTTGATGCCTTCCTGGGGTTCCCGGGCTACGGCCAGCGGCTGGTGCCGCTGCACCGCTATTTCATCCAGGCCATGGACATGATGTATGCCCACCTCAAAACCGGCGTACCGCTGCCGGCCAGCCAGGTAGTGCGCACCGTGCCGCGCGGCCTGAGCGGCACCACGCCCAACCCGATCGCGCCCGCCAATGTGCCGCCCATCAAGCTGCAGGCGGACGCGCCCGACCGGATCACGTTCTCCAGCAGTGTGGTGACGGTGGCTGATTGAGTGATGAAGGCGTACAGGCAAACAGGGACCGACATGCGTTTGGGTGCTTGGCCTACGCTGCGTTCCCGGCAGCCCGGTATCTTGGTAACTGGCTGACGTGACACGACGAACGTTGGCCCGGGATCCCCCTCGCGATGACCTCGCAAGGGTCTCGCCAGGGTTTCCTGGACCTTCCCGTCGAATTCATCAGGAGTCATCATGAACAAGGATCAAGTCAAAGGCGCAGCCAAAGACGCAGCTGGCAAGGCACAGGAAGCTGCCGGCAAGCTCGTGGGAAGCAAGGACCAGCAAGCCAAGGGCCTGGCCAAGCAGGTGGAAGGCTCTGTGCAGAAAAATTATGGTGATGCCAAGGAAGTCGTGAAAGACGCGACCAAGGGCAACAAAGGCTTCTGAGGCTTCTGAGCCAGCATGCCCGGCTTGCCGGGCAGCCAGAACAGCGGCGCATTGGCGCCGCTTTTTTATGGGCGTTTGTTTTTAGCCCTGCCACGGCGGCGCAGGCAGACCCGGCCAGTCACCTAGCCGGGATGCCCGTCCGCACGCGCACGGGTCAGGATTGGCCAGTAGCCCACGGCATACAGCGCGAAGCCGGCGGACCACAGTGCGGCCGAAACCAGCACGGCGTGCAGCGTTTCGGCCGGCGCGATGACCGGCACGAACACGCGCACCAGCGCCGAAGCGAGGACGAGCACATAGCAGGTGACTTCCGTGCGGCCCGCCTGGAGCGGCCGGCCGGTATGGCCGAGCGCGGTGCGCGTCATCATGCCGATGATGAGCCCGCCGATGGCGCCCACCGTCAGTGCGTGAGTTGCCGCTGAGGGCGTGACCCAGCCAGCTGCGGCCAGGACGCGCAGCACCAGGTGCACCGGAATCCAGAAGTAGGCAGCATGCAGCACCCAGACCAGCGGCGTGTGCGTGGTCTTCCACGGTTGCCACAGTGCCCAGCGCGCAAGGTGTGTGGCCGTACAAACACCGGCAAGCGCCGCCAGCGGCGCGCCCTGCAGCTGCAGCGCATCGGCCAGCAGCAGCGCCAGCACCGAGCCCAGCGCGGCTTTCTCGAGCCAGGGGCGGCGGGTGGCGTTGGCGCCCGGCACACCGTTGTTGGTGAACATGGGGATCACGCGGCCACCCATCACGGCCATGATGAAGAGCATGACGTCAAGGGCGGCCTGAATGCCGACCCAGCCGGGCAACTGCATGAGCCCGAGCTGTGCAAGGTGCACCGCGAGCACGGCCACCGCCATCAGCAACAGCAAGCCGATGAAAAAGTAGTTGCGGCGATTGCGCGCGGCGATGAAGGGTATGGCCAGCGCGACGGCCGCGGCCAGCGGAAACGCGACGTTGACCGCCGCCGCAGCCCAGCCGAAGGGCGTGAGCACAAGCACCCGCCCGGCCACCCAGAGCGCCGCCAGCGCGGCCAGCGGCAGGCCGGTGGGCGTAGGGCGGTTGGACCAGTTGCGCCCGGCCGTGAACAGGAAGCCCACCACCACAGCCAGCGTGAAGCCGAACAGCATTTCGTGCGCATGCCACATCGGCCCCTTTAGGTAGGGCTGGCCCAGCCAGCCGGCGAACTGCAGCGCCCACAGGCCAATCGACAGCGCAGCGAACACGCTCGCCAGCAGGTAGAAGGGCCGAAAGCCGGTTTGCCAGAGCGCGATGCCTTGCGTTTCCGCCGATGGAACAGGAGCGCTTTTGGGCGGGGTTTTGAATTGGATGGACTGTGTCATGCGGGAATATTCCGTGGGTAGCGTGGTGTGCGGCGCGCTGTTGCTGATGCGCTCTGCGACAACGGGGATTGCGCTCATGAGGCGCGCCCGGCCAGCGAAGCGGAAGCCGTCTGGCCGGTGAAGAAGCTGGCGAGCGACTGCCGGTTGCGAACGAGATCTGCCAGCGTGTATCGGTCGAGCACGCCGTAAAAGGCATCGACCGCCTCGCCAAGCACGCCGCGCAGTCGGCAGATGCGGGTGATGGCGCAATGGCCGCCCGCCGCTTCAAAGCATTCGGCGGGCACGTCCGTTCCTTCGGTTGCGCGCACCACCTCGCCCACAACGATCTGCTCCGGCGCTTTCGCCAGTGCCAGCCCGCCGCCCTTGCCGCGCACGTTGGCCAGCCAGCCGCTCTTGCCGAGGAAGTGCACGACCTTGGTCAGGTGGTGTTCGGACACGTCAAACGCGTCCGCAATTCCGGCGATGGTGGCGCGCCGCTCTGGCTGCGCCGCCAGGTAGATCAACACACGCAGGCTGTAGTCGGTGAAAGCCGTGAGTTTCATGGCGGCTTGCCGGGTCAGGGCCCCACCGTTGCGGGCACTGGGGTGATGCCGTCGTACTGCACGGCCGGACGGCGCAGCAGGCGCGCGGCATACCAGGCCAGGAAGCACGCGCCGATGGCGAACAGGATGTCGCCGGGCACGCGCATCCAGACCAGGGTTTCCATCACGCCCGAGTGGATGATCTCGGGCGAGCGGGCGTACCACAGGCCCTTGGTGACGCTGGCCCAGGCCTGGTAGATGCCGGCAGGCAGCAGCGACAGGAAGACCATCATCGCCAGGCCGATGTTCAGGCTCCAGAAGGCGGGCTTGAGCAGGTTGTCGGCATGCAGGTGGCGCGCATACAGGCCGCGCAGGCAGAACAGCATGAGGCCGATGCCCAGCATGCCGTAGACACCGAACAGCGCGGCATGGCCGTGGGCCGCCGTCATGTTCAGCCCTTGCACGTAGTACAGCGAGGCCGGCGGATTGATGGCAAAGCCCAGCAGGCCGGCGCCTACGGTGTTCCAGAAACCGACGGCCACAAAACACATCACTGGCCATTGGTAGGTGGCGAGCCACGGCATGGCCCTGGAGCGCCGGTAAGTCTGCAGGGCTTCCAGGCCGATCAGGGTCAACGGCACCACTTCGAGCGCGGAGAACACCGCGCCGACGGCGATAACCGAGATCGGCGTGCCGGTGAAATACAGGTGGTGCAGGGTGCCCAGGATGCCGCCGAACAGGAAGATGATGGTCTCGGCGATGATGGCGCGGTTGGCGCTTTCGGCGCGCACCAGGCCCAGCTTGGTGAAGATCAGCGCGACGACGGCGGTGGCGAACACTTCAAAGAAGCCTTCGACCCAAAGGTGGACCAGCCACCAGCGCCAGTACTCGATCATCGAATAGTGGGTGTGCTGGCCCCATGTGAGTGACGAGGCGTAGAAGCCGCCTATGCACATGGCCGACAGGAACACCATGGCGATCATGCCGCGCGTCTCCGAAGGTTTGACCAGTGCCGGCCACAGCGCGCGGCCCAGCAGGAACACCCAGAACAGCAGGCCCACGAACAGCAGCAGCTGCCAGACACGGCCCATGCTGGTGAACTCCAGGCCCTGGTTGCCGATCCAGAAGCTGAAGTCGACACCGCGATGCTGCAGCGTGCCCAGCCAGCCGGTAGCGGTGGAGCCGACCACGATGGCGATCAAGGCCCAGAACAGCACGTCGACACCGAGCTTTTGCAGTTTGGGCTCGCGGCCCGACAGCAGCGGCGCGATGTAAAGGCCCGTGGCCAGCCAGGCGGTGGCGATCCAGAAGATGCCGACTTGCGTGTGCACCGTGCGGCTGACCACATAGGGCAGCACCTGCGCAAGCGGCAGGCCGAAGAAGGATGACCCTTCAACCGCGTAATGCGCGGTGACCACGCCCATGCCGATTTGCAGCAGCATCAGGCCGATCACGGCAAAGAAGTACTTGCGCGTGGCCTTCATCGAAGGTGTGGCAACGACGCCCAGCAAAGGGTCGGCCTGGGGCGGCTGCGCCTCGGGCCCATGCCGCTGGCTTCCGTGCAGCCACAGCATGGCGGCGATGCAGGCCAGCAACAGGACGATGCTGACCATCGACCAGATGGCGGCCGAGTTGGTCATGGTGTTGCCCACCAGCGGCTCGTGCGGCCAGTTGCTGGTGTACGAAAGGTTTTCTTCTCCCGGGCGGTCGGTGACGGCGGCCCAGGAGGTCCAGAAGAAGAATGCCGTGAGCGCCTGGCGGTCGGCCGCGTCGGGCAGCGCGCCTTCGCTCATGGCGTACTGCTCGCGCAAGGCGTCCAGGCTGGCGTCGTGGCCGAACAGGCCTTCATAGTGGCGCGCCACCTCGCGGATGGCTTGCGCCCGCGCGGGTGTCACGGTGACGGCGCCGCTGGCCGCGTCGTAGGTGTTGCGGCGCATTTCTTCTTTGAGCGCCGCTGCGACTGCGCCGCGGTCTGAGGCCGTGAGCGCGGCGGGCGCCTTGCGGAGCTCCTGCGTGCGCAGGGCCTGCAGGGCCAAAGCTTCCCGGTGCAGCCAGTCGGCAGACCAGTCCGGCGCCACATAGGCGCCGTGGCCCCAGACACTGCCTTGCTGCTGGCCGCCGCTGGCCAGCCAGGCGCGCTGCCCTCTTTGCACCTGCTCGCCCGTGAAAATCACGTCGCCTGTGGTGCTGACGACGGCGTTGGGGATGGGCGGCGCGGTCAGGTAGATCTGCCAGCCGAGGTAGCCGAGCGCCCCGAAGGACAGGACGAATACGAAGCCGAGCCAGCGCCACAGCATGTTGTTGTTTTTCATCGGGTTTCCTTGGGAGGTCATGAGTGGGAATGAGCGGGAGTTAGCCGCCGCCACAGGCGCCGCAGCATTGCTTGCTTCCCTGCGCGGGTGCAAGCCGGGTGATGGCGACGCGCCAGGTGTCGGGCCCCTGCTCCAGGTAGTCCCAGGAGAATCTGCCGGGCAGGTCCATCATGAACCGGGCATGCAAGGGTTTCGGGTTGTGGTCGTTGATCAACTCCATGGCCTGGCCGGTGCCGAGTTGGTCGAACGTCGAGAAGACCAGCGGATGGCGCTCGCTGGGCGCAAGCTCGCGGAGATCGACCCTGGTGTGGGAAGCGGTGTGTGTCATGGGGACTCTTTCAAAGGAATCGCGAATGGTCTTCATAAGATGCATTCGAGATACACCTATGGTTAGCCATCGGTCCCTGGGCACTGTTGATCCAGATCAAACGGAGCCGCGGTAGGCAGTACTTTTCTGGTTTTGGCGCGGAAGCCGGCGTGGAGTGCGGGCGCGGCGATGCAGCGCCTCCAGGCGGCCGCTTATAAGCGCCGCATGAAGGCGTTCACATCAGGGTTTGCCGGGCAGCGAGAGTCGCGGCATGGTGCCGCTTTTCGCTTTTGTGTGTGGGCTTGTTTTAGCGGGCGCCTGAGCAGAACGCCTGCCGCTTGAACGTGGGGATTACTGGGGCAGCAGCGGGGCCGTGCCGCCCAGGCTGGCCGCATGGGCCTGGCAATAGAGCACCAGCTTTTCCACGTCCTGCGATTTGTCGAACACCTCGTCGGCGCCGAGCTCGCGGCAGTAGTGCAGGATGTTTTCCTGGTTGTGGCTGGTCAGCACCACGACCTTCTGGCGGGAGCTGCGGTGCTGGCAGTCTTTCAGCACGCCAAAGCCGGAGCCTTCGGCGAGAAAGAGGTCGACGATTGCAAGGTCCCAGTCATCGTGGTGGGAACCCAGCCACTGGCGGGCGCTGGACTCGGAATCGGCGTGGCCGACGAAACGCAGGGGTGCGATTTCTTCCATGGCCTCAACCAGTGTTTTGCGTATGTCCGGCTTGTCTTCGACAAGAAACGCGTTGATGACCATGGGTACCTCTGAAGTTAATCCATGAAGTTAGCCATCATCCTGCGCCGGGGCTGTGGTCGTGCATCACCGGGGGATGTAGGCTCAATCCCACTGTAGTTCAGCGGGCCCCCCAGAGCGGTAACGGTACGTAACGCTAACGACTTAATCGCCGAACGGTCACGTTGCGCAGATTAGTGGTGGTGGCCGTGCTCGCCGTGCACATGGCGGTGGGCAATTTCTTCTTCCGAAGCGGCGCGCACGTCGGTCACTTTCAGGGTGAAACGCAGGGCCTTGCCGGCCAGCGGATGGTTGCCGTCCAGCAGGACGGTGTCGCCCTTGATCTTGGTGACGTTGAAGACATGCTCGCGGCCGTCGTCGCCTCGGCCTTCGAGCTGGCCGCCTACCTTGACCCCGGGCGGAAACTGCGTGCGGGGAATGGTGCGCACCAGGCTTTCGTCGCGCAGGCCGAAGGCGTCCGCCGGTTCCAGCGCCAGCACGGTCTGGAAGCCTTTTTCCTGGCCGTCCAGCGCTTCTTCGATCTTGGGCAGGGTGTTGCCGTAGCCGCCGTGCAGGTAAACCATGGGTGCGCTGCTTTGCTCGACCAGCTTGCCCTGGGCGTCCGCCACCTTGTAGCTAAGGGTAACGGCGGTGTCTTTTCCGATTTTCATGGTGTTTTTCCAGATCTCTGGTGCGTGAAAAACGCTGATTCTCGCCGACCCGGGCCAAAATTGCCCGGACGGCCGGAACAGGAGGCTGTTGTACGGGGCAGGACGGCTGATGTTGAAAGCTGCCGGGGAGGCCCCAGATGCGGTTTTCTCCGTCCTTTCCGCCAGCTTTTGCCTGTTTTTTTGATCACGACGCCCAGCCATGAACCCCATCGACACCGAAACCATTGAACTGCTTCCGGCCACCGCCGTGCCGCGGCAGCTGTTTGTGCTGCTGCATGACGCGGGCGGCATGGCCGCCGACATGCTGGAGCTGGGCAACCTGCTGGGCGGCGCGTTTCCCGAGGCGGCGGTGCTGATTCCGGAAGGCCTTTCCGGCCCGCATGCCGATGCGGCAGGCGCTACCGCTGCGGGCAAAGATGACGCCGCTGCGCTGGCCGCGCGCGTGGAGGTTCTGGCGGCCTTTGTGCGTGCGCAGCAGCAGCGCTTTGAGATCCTGCAGTCGGACACCGCGCTGGCCGGCTTTGGCGCCGGTGCGAGCCTGGCGCTGGCGCTGAGCGACGCGCACGACGGCTTGGCCGGCCGCCTGCTGGCTTTCGGCGGCGGCTACCAGATCTGGCCGGCAAAAGCGCCCGCCCTGACCACCCTGCACCTGCTGCACGGGCAAAACGACGACGTGGTGCCGTTGGCACGTACGCGCGGCGACTTTGACCACCTGATGGAACTCGGCGCCGACGCCACACTGGACGTCGCCGCCAGGCTGGGCCACGAGTTGCACCCCGCGCTGATGGACCAGGCCGTGACGCGTCTGCAGACCTGTGTGCCGCTGCGGCACTGGAAAGCAGTCTGAATAAGCCCACCCCCGTCCAGGCTCACTGCGTGTAGCCCGTTCCCCCTCAAGGGGGCGGTGAACCGGTACACCCCTATCGGGCTCACTGCGTGTAGCCCTTTTCCCCTTGCAGGGGACGGTGCCTGTGGCCCGGCAAAGCCGGTTCCGCGGCACCCGCTGGCTTGGAATCGGGTGCGGTGGCTCAGGGAGGTATTTCTTAAAGAGATAGTGCCTAGAGCCAAACAGAGTAAGCGCCAATAGCTCCTAAATTAATAGCATGTGGTGCCGGGAGCCGGACCTTCGGGAGGCTCGGGACGATTGGATAAGCGCTGTGCAACTGCAGTGTGCTCTTAAGCCAGTATGAGCCGCGGAACCGGCTTTGCCGGGCCGCAGGCGGGCGGCCCCCCCGGGGGGCAGGGAGCTACACGCAGTGAGCGACCGTGGGGGCCCTATACCACCGGGCAAGTGCCGTCCGCGGCCCAGTCGGAAAAGCTGAGGTAGTAGGCTGATACCTCAGGCAAGCCGGCGTGCACGGCGGCCAGCGCAGCCAGGGCCGCGCGTCCGCCGGCATCGCAATGGGTTACCAGTGGCTTGCCGGCTGATAGTCCGGCGTCGGCCAGTTGCGCTTTCAAGGCGTCAGCGGATTTCAAGGTCCCGTCCTCATTGAGCAGCTGCTTGTGAGCCAGATGGTGTGCCTCTGGAAGATGGCCGCCGCGGGCGTTGGCACGCAGGTCTTCGCCGCGGTACTCGGCTTCAGTGCGTGCGTCCAGAATCTGTAGCGAACCGTCCAGGTGCTGCTTCAGCTCATCGCGTGTGATGAGCCCGGCGGCGGGCTTGTGGCCGACGGGCCGTTGATACCGGGTGGGCACGGGCTGCCGCCGGGTGAGCGAAGGCTCAAAACCAGGAAGCCCCAGCGCTGCGGGCCAGCCGCCGTCCAGAACCTGGACGCCAACACCATGCCACTGCAGGATGAACCAGGCCCGCGCGGCTTCGGTCATGCGCCCGTCGTCGTAAACCACCACTGGTTGCGAACCGTCGATGCCCAACGCGCCAATCGCCCGCGCCCAAACTTCTGTGCGGTCCAGCGCTCCTTCGGGGGACTTTGCCAGTGTTTCCCACTGCTTGATGTCGAGCAGCAAGGCGCCCGGCCAATGCCCCGCGTCATAAGCAGCTTCGCCACGGACATCGAGCACGTAAAGATGGGGCGACGCGAGTGCGCGCTCTGCGGTGATGACGATAGACATGAACGGCCTTTAGAAAAGTCGACGGCAACCCGGCAGGAAGCAGATGCCGCAAAGCAAGATCAGCTGCGAAGTGTCGCCCCACTCCGTCACGCACGGAACGCCTTTTTTCTTATTTTCTTATGCGCAAGATATGGCCGCCGAAGCGCCAGCATTCGCTATACAGCCACTTGCACTTAGGTGATTTGGGCATGTGCTATCCAGAAAATTCTGGCTGCATAACATCAAGACTTCTTATTCGTTGTGTTGTGAAAGTGCGTCCGCTAATCTGCATCCACTGTTTGACAAGAGGATGTTTTCATGACCCGCCACCGGACCCCGCAACCTGCCGTTTCTGACAACGCATTCATCAGCGGCACCTGTTGCGACCGCCACAACGCAGCAGCCCTGTCTGCTGCCCGGGACTCCTTTCAATCAGCTCAGCTGCGCCTCGCAGCGCACCGGGCCTGAACCACTTTCAGGCGGGTACCGCCAGGCATTGCAACGCGAATTTCGGCTCCTGTGGGGTGGGGCAGTGCTGGTACCGGCCTTTTTTACAACGGAAAAATCATGACACTTGATCGCAGACATTTTCTTCATGGCCTGGGTGCCGGCGGGCTGGCCGCCGTGACGGGCGCTGTGGGCGCGCAAACGACAGCACCGCCTGCCGTGATCCGCTTTGGCGTGGCGCAACCCGCCATCGGCAACCCGCCCGGGTTTTACGGCAGCTCGGTTTCCATCGCGCATGCCAAAGGCTGGATCGAAGAAGAGTTCAAAAAAGACAACATCAAAATCGAGTGGTACTTTTTCAAAGGCGCGGGTCCGGCCGTCAATGAGGCATTGACGAACAACCAGCTGGACTTCGCCTTCCAGGGCGACCTGCCTTCCATCGTGGGCAAGGCCGCCGGGCTGAAGACGCGGCTGATTCTGGCCACCGGCGTGCGCTCCAATATTTACCTGGCGGCGCCGCCCGATTCATCCATCCGCTCCGTCAAGGATCTGCGTGGCAAACGTGTGGCGATCTTCAAGGGCACGAATGCGCAGCTGCCCATCAACCGGTTGCTCGAGGCCAATGGGCTCAATGAAAAAGACGTCAAGTTGATCAACCTCGACACGGCGACGTCCAAAGCGGCGCTGGTCACCAAGGACATCGATGCGGCCTTCGGCGGGCTGGACCTGATCCAGCTGCGCATCAACGGCACCGCAAAAATCGTGTATTCCAGCAAAGGCGATTCGCCCATCTTCACGCGCCAGGGCCATGTGCTGGTGACCGATGAATTTGCCGATAAATTTCCCGACCTCACCACACGTGTGACCAAAGCGGTCGTGCGTACGGCGCGCTGGGCCTCGGACGACCTCAATCGCGACGAGGTGTTTCGTATCTGGGCGCGCACGGGCTTTCCCTACGAGGTGTGGAAAGAGGACTACGACGGTGAACCACTGCGCATCCGTTTCAACCCGCAGTTCGACCCTTTCCTGACCGGCCGTTACCGCGATGCGGTGGAGCAGGCCTACAAATTCAAGCTGACCCGCACCCGGTTTGATTCAGACAAATGGATAGACCGCCGCTTCCTGAACGCTGCCCTGCGCGAACTGAAGCTTGAAAACTACTGGCCCGTATTTGAGGCGAATGGAAAGATCCTGGGGGCTTAAGACCATGAGCAATACCGACAATTCAAGCAATACCACCGCGACAAAGCGGCAGATCCGCCTCAACGCTTTCCTGATGGCCACCGGCCACCATGTCGCCGCGTGGCGGCACCCGGGCGTACCCGCCGATTCGGCGCTGAACTTTGAGCGCTACAAGCAGCTGGCGCAGACGGCGGAGGCCGCGAAGTTTGACGCGGTGTTCCTGGCCGACAGCGTGGGCATACGCGACGCGGCCACCTCGCGCACGCTGCACCGCACTGCGCGGGTGGCCGGCTTCGAGCCGCTCACGCTGCTGTCGGCATTGTCGGCCGTGACCAAAAACCTGGGCCTGATCGCGACGGTCTCCACCACTTACAACGAGCCCTACACGGTGGCGCGCAAGTTTGCTTCACTCGACCACCTGAGTGCCGGCCGCGCAGGCTGGAACGTGGTGACGTCTTCCAACGAGGCGGAGGCACTGAACTTCAACCTCGACAAGCACCCCGAGCATGCGCTGCGCTACGAACGCGCCGGCGAATTTGTTGACGTGGTGACGGGCCTGTGGGACAGCTGGGAGGACGATGCCTTCTTGCGCAACAAGGAAAGCGGAGAGTATTTCGACGCCGCCAAGCTGCATGTGCTGAACCACAAGGGCAAGCATTTCCAGGTGCGCGGCCCGCTCAATGTGGCGCGTTCACCGCAAGGTTATCCGGTGGTGGTGCAGGCGGGTTCTTCCGAGCCGGGCCAGGAACTGGCCGCGCAAACAGCCGAAGTCATCTTCACGGCGCAGCAGTCGCTGGCCGGCGCGCAGGCTTTTTACGCAGGCCTGAAAGCGCGGCTGGTCAAATACGGCCGCCAGCCGGATGACCTGAAAATTTTGCCAGGCGTGTTTGCGGTGGTTGGCGAAAGCGAAGCGCATGCGAAGGAAAAATTCGAACAGCTGCAGGAACTGATTCATCCCGACGTGGGGGTTTCGCTGCTGTCTACCGTGATTGGCGGCATAGACCTGTCAGGCTACCCGGTCGACGGCCCGCTGCCCGACAACCTGCCCGAGCCCAACGGCCCCAAGAGCCGCTTCAGGCTGGTGACCGAACTTGCGAGGACCGAAAAGCTCACGATCCGCCAGCTTTACCAGCGCATCGGCACGGCGCGCGGCCACTGGTCCATTTATGGCACGGCCTCGCAGATTGCCGACCAGCTGCAGGAGTGGTTTGAAAACGGCGCCGCTGATGGTTTCAATGTGATGCCACCTTACCTCCCGGGCGGCCTGGAGGATTTTGCGCACCATGTGGTGCCCGAATTGCAGCGGCGCGGCCTGTTCCGTACGGAGTACGAGGGCCGCACGCTGCGCGAAAACCTGGGCCTGCCGCGCCCGCCCAACCGCTACACGCAGGACGCGGCCACGCGGGCTGTGGCCTGAGTTTTCAAAGAAAAAGCGCAGGGCACACCATGAGTTCTACTTTTGTTCCGGCCAGGCGTCACTGGCTGCATGCCGCGGCGGGTGCCGCCCTTGCCGCAGCTTCGTTGGGTGTGCGCGCACAGAAGCTGGAAGTGATCCGCTTCGGCGTGTCGGCCGCACCGGTGGGTAACCCGCCGGTGTCTGCAGGCAATGCCGGCTCCATCGCCCACTGGAAAGGCTGGCTCGACGAGGAATTTAAGAAAGACGGTGTGCGCATTGAATGGTTTTTCTTTCGCGGTGCCGGCCCAGCCGTCAATGAAGCGCTGACCAACCACCAGCTCGACTTTGCTTTCCAGGGCGACCTGCCCGGGATCCTGGCACGCGCCAGCGGCTTGAAGACACGCCTGTTGATGTCCTCGGGCAGCCGCAACAACCTGTATGTGGCGGTGCCGCCTGACTCCCCTCTGGCGACGGTTGCACAGTTGCGCGGCAAGCGCGTGGCCTTGTTCAAGGGCACCAGCGGCCAGTTGCCGACCAATCGCCTGCTGGAGAAAAATGGCCTCAGCGAAAAAGACCTCAAGGCTTACAACCTTGACTACGCCAGCATGCAGACGGCGCTGGCCACGCGCGACATCGACGCAGCCTTCGGCGGCATTGAGCTGCTCAAGCTGCGTGAGCAGGGTGTGGCGAAAATCCTGTACACCAGCCGCGACGACTCGCCCGTTTTCACACGGCAAAACCACGTGCTGGTGACCGAAGACTTCGAGAAAGCCCGTCCGGAAGCGGTGCAGCGTGTGGTGAACGTGCTGGTGAAAAGCGCGCGCTGGGGTTCCGACGAAAGCAATCGCGAAGACGTGCTGCGCCAGTGGAGCAAGGCCGGCACGCCCTATGAAGCCTGGCGGGAAGACCTGCTGGGTCAGCCGCTGAAGGTGCGGCTGGCGCCGGAATTTGATCCGCTGCTGGTCTGGCTCTACAAGGACGCCTCGCGCCAGCTGGTCAAGTTCAGGCTCGCGCGCCGCGAGGTGGATGTCGACGGCTGGATAGAACGCAAGTACCTGAGCCGTGCGCTCAGGGAACAGAAGCTTGAAAACTTCTGGCCGCGCCTGGACCCCCGCGGCCAGCAGACCGTGTTGTGACGCCGCAAGCCATGCCCCATCACATCTCCCCCACATTGCGACTGGCTTCGGCCGGGAACGCGTCCGCAACCACAGCGACCGGACCCGCGCTGCCTGCATCCCCGCGCCAGCCTCCGGCCGGGAAGGGTTCTGGCGTTGCTCTGGCAAGGCGCGGCCACTGGCGGCGTGCCCTGCTGGCCTGGCCGGTGCCACTGGCCGTGCTGCTGCTATGGTGGCTGGCGGCCCGTTATGAATGGGTGGCGCCGCAGGTGTTGCCGGCGCCGGGCGTGGTCGCGGCCACCTTCGCCGACCTGTTCAACAGCGGCGAGCTGATGGACAACCTGCGCATCAGCCTGTGGCGCGTGCTGGCCGGCTTTGGCGTGGGGGCCGTGGGCGGCCTGATGCTGGGCGTGGGCATGGGTTTGTCGCCCACCTTCAAGGACTATGTGTACCCGCTGTTCAAGGCCTTCAGCCAGGTGCCGGTGCTGGGCTGGCTGCCGCTGCTCATGCTGCTGGTGGGCATTGACGAGGCGCTCAAGGTGATCCTGATCTCCAAAGCCGCGCTGGTGCCGATTGCGCTGAACACCTACAAGGGCATCCAGAACGTACCGGCCCAATATGTGGAGGTGGCGCAGGTCTTCAAGTTCAGCCGCCGGCAGATGCTCTTCAAGGTGGTGTTTCCGGCCGCGCTCGCGCCGATCTGGAACGGCATCCGCTACGGCCTCACGCACGCCTGGCTGGCGCTGGTGGTGGTTGAGCTGCTGGCCTCTTCCGAAGGCCTGGGTTTCATGATCGTCTATGGCCGTCAGCTGTTCCAGCTCGACGTGGTGATGGCTGCCGTGGTGGTGGTGGGCATCGTCGGTTTTGTGCTCGACAAGCTGCTGGTGCTGATTGAAGCGCGCCTGCTGCGCTGGCGGCGTGTGGGGCTTTAAACCAAGCGTAAAGACCGGTATGCCAGAAGCACTCTCCTCTTCCCCTCCTTCTTCCTCTTCTTCCTCTTCTTCCCGTCCTCCAGGCGTGGGGCCTGCGGTGCCGCGCCGTCGCGCCGTTCCTCGCTTCTCCGTGCCGCGCGGCTTGCGTGGCTGGGTATTGCCGCTGTCTCTGCTGGCCCTGTGGTGGGCGGCCGTGCGCTTCGGCTGGTCGCACTCACCGCTTCTGGTGCCGGTCGAAAAAGTCTGGGCCACGGCGGTGGACCAGGCCGTTACCGGCCAGCTGTGGGACGCACTGCGCGCAAGCCTCTGGCGCGACCTGGCCGGCTTCGCCATCGGCGCCAGCGCGGGGCTGGCGTTTGGTACGGCGCTGGGGTTGTCGCGGCTGTTTGAAAACATGGTGGGACCGAGTTTTCACACGCTCAAGCAGATATCGCTGTTCGCCTGGATACCGTTGATCTCGGTGTGGTTCGGGCTGGGCGATGCGGCCAAGGTCGCTTTTTTGTCGCTGGCGGCGTTCTTCCCGGTGGTCCTCAACACCTTTGAAGGCATACGCAGCGTGCCGCGTGACTTCATCGAGGTGGCGCGCGTGTTTGAGTTCTCGCGCTGGCAGCTGCTGCGGCGTGTGGTTCTGCCGTCGGCTTCGCCTTCGATTTTTGCCGGCATCCACCTGGGCCTGATTTACGCCTGGCTCGCCACGCTGGGCGCCGAGTACCTGCTGGTGGCCGGCAAGGGCATCGGCAACACCATGATCGACGGACGTGAGCATTTCTGGATGGACCTGGTGCTGTTCGGTGTGATTGTGGTCGGCCTGGTGGGCTTCACGCTCAACTGGATTGCCAGCCGCATTGAGGCGCGCCTGCTGGCGTGGCGCGGCCGGTCGGTGGCCCAGTTTCAGTAATGGATTAACGAGGATCAAGCATGGCCCACGCGGGAACCCTGGCTCTGAGAAATCTGAGCAAACACTATGAGGTCGAGGGCGAGAAGCTCGAAGTTCTCAACGACATCACGCTGACCATTGCGCCTGGTGAGTTCGTCAGCATCGTGGGCTCCAGCGGCTGCGGGAAGTCCACGCTGCTGCGCCTGGTGATTGGACTGGAAGACGACTACCAGGGTGAAATCCTGCTCGACGGTCAGCGCATCGTCGGCACCAGCCTGAACCGGGGCATCGTGTTTCAGGAGCACCGCCTCTTTCCCTGGCTCACCGTGGAGCAAAACATCGCCCTGGGGCTGCAGAACTCGGACCTGACTGAGGGCCAGAAGCGCATGACGGTGCGCGAACATGTGGAACTGGTGGGTCTGAAGGGGTTTGAGAAGGCCCACCCCTACCAGCTCTCGGGCGGCATGTCGCAGCGCGTGGCAATTGCACGCGCGCTGGTCAACCGGCCGGAAATCCTGCTGCTTGACGAACCCTTTGGCGCGCTCGATGCCCTGACGCGGGCGCATCTGCAGCAGGAGCTTCACCGCATCTGGCAGCGTGAGGGCATCACCATGGTGTTGGTCACGCACGATGTGGAAGAAGCCATCTATTTAGGCGACAAGGTTGTGGTGATGGAGCCGCGCCCAGGCCGCATCCGCCGCATCGTGCCGGTGCCGCTGGTGCATCCGCGCGACCGCGCCGGCTTCGGTTTCGCCACCGTCAAGGAGAGCGTGCTCAGGGAGTTTGCGGGTCACCCCGCAGCCGACCTGATTGAACGCCCCTTGCGCGAAGGCCCCGGCAGTTCCGGCGGCCTGCCGCCCGGCATTGCCTTCGCTTTCTGAGAGTCGCCTGTGCACTGCGCACCAACACTTTCCCTGAAACAACCGCCCGCTGCATTGATGCAGCGCGAGCGATGTTGATGGCCGCACCCGGCCGTTTCTTCTTCCTTTTTAACCATTCATAAAACTCATGAACACACCATTCTTCCCAGGTGTGCGGGGCGCACTGCGTGCGCTCGGGCACATCACCTTGTCTTTGTCATCCCTGATGCTGGTCTGCGGCGCGGCCCGCGCCGACGTGGTCACCGACTGGTATGCCACGGCCTCCGCCGTGACTGCCGCCAACAACCCGGGCGGCGTGTTTGTGCCGCGCAGTCTGGCCATCGTGCACCTGGCCATTCACGATGCCGTCAATGCCGTAGATCGGCGCTACGAGCCCTATGCGGTGGACACGCGTGCGCCGGCCGGCACCTCGATTGATGCCGCCGCTGCAGGCGCCGCGCATGGCGCGCTGGTCGCGTTGTACCCGGTGCAAAAGGCTTTTCTCGACAACGCGCTGAAAGCCTCGCTGGCCAAAGTTCCGGACGGGCCGGGCAAGGCAGAGGGCGCCGAATTCGGCCGCGGCATCGGTGAAAAACTGGTGGCACTGCGCAAGGACGACGGCTCGGCTACAGAGGCTGCTTACACGCCGCTGGGCACGCCCGGTGCATGGAAAGCCACGCCGCCGGTGCCCGGCGCGCTGACCATTGCACGCTGGCCCAAGGTGAAGCCGGTGTTCCTGAAGTCGGGCGACCAGTTCAAGGCGCCGCCGCCGCTGGATTACAAGAGCGCGGCCTATGCGCGGGAAGTCAACGAGGTCAAACGCCTGGGCGGCGTTAACAGCACCGCGCGCACCGCCGACCAGACGGCGCTGGCGATATTCTGGGTCGCACCGACCTGGCATCCCTACCTCTCGGTGGTCAAGCAGGAAGCCGAGCGCAAAAACTTCAGCGTGCACGACAACGCGCGGCTGTATGCGCTGATCAACGGCATCAGCCTGGACACCTACATCGTCGGCTACGGCGTCAAGCTGGTTTACCACCAGCAGCGCCCGATTACCGCGATCCGCGAGGCGGCCAGCCTCGGCAATCCGGGCATACAGGCCGCGCCCGACTGGCTGCCCCTGGTACAGACCCCGCAGCACCCCGACTATGTGTCGGGCCACGCGATCCAGGCCGGTGGTTATGAGCGGGTGCTGCAAAAGGTGTTCGGTGGCGACCAGCTATCGGCGCCCTCGTCGGCGGAATGGCCTGCAGGCACTGTGCGGCGCGTGTACACGCGCTGGTCACAGCTGACGCGCGAAGACAACGACGCGCGCATTTTCGGCGGCATCCATACCCGCTCGGCCACCAACGGCGGCGACGCATTGGGCTACCAGATCGGTGAGTACGTGGTTGCCAATGCGCTTCGGCCTGTGGCTCCCTGAGTTATCAAGAAACATCCCCAACGAAACGAGTACCTTCATGAAAACGACATTGCATACCGCAACGCTGATCCAGCTGGCGCTGGCTGTCCTGGCCGCGGCGGCTGCCTGGCCGTCGCGCGCCGACGTGGTGACCGACTGGAACCAGACCGCCATCAAGACCGTGCTGGAAAACCCGCCCGGTGGCCTCACCAGCATCCGC
The DNA here is from genome assembly GCF_056405995.1 of Polaromonas sp. P1_E11. Lineage (NCBI taxonomy): Bacteria > Pseudomonadati > Pseudomonadota > Betaproteobacteria > Burkholderiales > Comamonadaceae > Polaromonas > Polaromonas sp. P1_E11. Next base: position 243,438 of record NZ_JBFUBA010000005.1, on the reverse strand, counting down.
AACCTCGCGATTGTTCACCTGGCGGTGCACGACGCCGTGAATGCCGCGCAGCCCCGTTACCAGCCCTACCTGAAAGACCTGTCGGCGGTCCCGGGCGCATCGCCAGAGGCCGCCGCACTGGCTGCCGCGCATGGCGCGCTGGTGGGTTTGTACCCCGCGCAGAAGGCGACGCTGGATGCGGCTCTGGCCCGGGACCTCGGCAAAATTGCGGAAGGCACACCCAAGGCTCAAGGCGTGCAGCTCGGCCAGCAGTCGGCCCACTGGCACCTGGAGACCCGCAAAGCCGATGGTGTGGACGCCAAGGCCGAGTACGCGCCTGCGCAAGTCCCGCAGGCCTGGAAGCCGACCTTTCCGGCGTTCCTGCCGCCTTCGCTGCCGCATTTTGGCAAGGTGAAGACTTTCTTTGCCAAGGATGCGCTGCAGTTTGATCCGGGCGCACCGGTGCCGCCGTCAAGCCAGCAGTTTGTCGACGAGTTCAACGAGGTCAAGCGCCTGGGCGGCAAGAACAGCACGGAGCGCACGCCCGACCAGACCGCCGTGGCGGTTTTCTGGACGGCGCCCAGCTATGTGGTGTTCAGCGCGGTGGCGCGCCAGCTCAGCGAGGCGCGCAAGTTCGACCTGCACGACAACGCCAGGTTGTTTGCCCTGCTCAACGGCGCGACGGCCGATGCCTACATCTCGGGTTGGGCCGTCAAATACAAATACCCCACGGCGCGTCCGATCACCTTGATCCGCGAGGCCGACAAACTGGGCAACCCGGCGCTCAAGGCCGATGCAGCCTGGGAGCCGGTGCTGATCACGCCCAACCATCCCGACTACATCTCGGGCCACTCGATTTACGCGGGCGCGGCCGAGAAGGTGTTGCAGGGTGTGTTCGCCACCGACGCGATTCCCGTGGTCAGCGTGACCTACCCGGCCGGCGGCATTACGCGGCGCTACAGCAGGATTTCAGAGATCGCCGAAGAAAACGACAACGGCCGCGTCTGGGGTGGTATCCACACGCGCCAGACCGTGGGCCGCGGCGGCGCCGACCAGGGCCGCAAGCTCGGGGACTATGCCGTCAGGAACTGGCTGCTGGCCGGCAAGTCCTGATTCCGGAATATCTGTACCCAGTGCCCCGGCGGGCCCGCGCCCGCCGGCTGCTATTTCATTCACATCGCCTTCATGAAAACCCTTCTTGTTTCCCTGTTTGCCCGTCCCCGTGTCGCGGCGCTGTCCTGTCTGCTACTTCTGGCTTGCACGACTCCATGGGCCGCCCCATCCGCAGCCGAATTGCAGGCGGTGGAAAACCTGGCGGCACAGGTCGCCACCGAGCTGCACACGGTCTGCCCGATTGCCGACCCTGCCAGCCAGGCGGCGTTTGACCGTTGCCGCCAGGCGCTGTTCGGTGGGTCCCGGCTGCGGCAAAGCCTGCAAGCCGGGCTGCTCTGGGGCCGCCAGGCCAAAGACCCGGCCACGCCGCTCAAGGAGACTTCGCTGACCCAGTTCGCGCCCGAGGTGTGGGCCGGCCTGTATGCGCCGGTGTTCATGTTTGACGGCAACTACCAGGTCAGCTGGGTGGAGCGGGAGAAGCTCTACCTCGTGAGGCTGGGCGCGACCTTTCGCAACCGGCTGGCGCCAGGCCAGTTTCCCTACCCGTTCTGGCACGACGCGGCCAAGTGGGGCGCTTATGAGAATGCCAATGCGCTGCTGCTGTGGGTGACCCCCGAAACGACCCAGGTCAAGGTGGCCCAGTTCTCCTGGCAGGATGGCCCCTTGACGGGTATTCAGGTCACGCCGGTGACCCAGGGCAAGTTTGACGGGCAGTGGCTGTGGACGGACAGCCAGGGGCGGACGCAGCCCGCCGTGACTTTGTTTGACGGCCTCTTTTCGGCACAGAACCCTTACAAGCCCCAACTCGAAAAAGACTACCGGGCGCTGGCGGTGAGCCTGCGCGACGGGCAATGCCTGTCGTGCCATGTGCCCAGCAACCCCGACAAGATGAAACGCCTGGTGCTGCTGCAGACGCCGGCACATGCAGCGGGCGAGATTTCACGCGTCCTCAAAAGCGTGCGCAATGACCGCATGCCGCTGGACGAAGCCGGGGTCGAGAAGGCGCTGGACCCCCAACTCAAAAAGAATCTGCTGGAGCTGGGTGCTGTGTTCGAAAAAACTGTCGAATCGGCACGCCAGTGGGAATCGGCTTCTACCCGAAAATAACGCAGCGAAGGCGTATTTTTAGTAAAGAATCGGCTGCCAGCCCAATACCGACGTGCGCAAGCAGCTCCTAAATAGATAGCAATGGGGTGCGCGCCGGATACGGGACCTTCGACAGGCTAGGGGTAATCGAATATGCGCTGTGCAACGCGGCGGGCTCTTAAGTCAAGCAGGGGCCGCGGGACTGGCTTTGCCAGACCGCAGGCGCAGCGGCCCCCCCGGGGGGCAGGAAGCTACACGCAGTGAGCGACCGTGGGGGCTCTACAGACAAGCCCGCAAGGCCTTGCCCGCCAACTGCGGCTTGAGCAACTCCAGTTTGGCCATGAGCGGCGCATCGACGGCCGGGAGTCTGAGCAGCTGGCCGCGTATTTCAGGCTGCTCCTGTACCACCTTGGCGGTGCGTACGCCGCGCGTGGCGACCTTGGCCAGTTCGCGCTCCGCGTCTGCCTGGGAATTGAAATGGCCCAGCGAGAGGCCTGGCCCCAGCGAGGAGTTGAGCAAGGGCTCGAATGAGACCCCCATGCCGCGCAGCTCGCTGCGCTTTTTGGCCAGCGCGTCCTCGTTGGTGTATTTGCCCATGTAGACGATCCAGCGGCCCGGCTCCGAGCTGTTCTCAAGTGACCAGCTGCCGATGGGCAGGCCGGCCTCCAGTCCGGAGCGCAGGGCGATGGTCTGCTCGGGGGTGAAGAGGCCGGCCTGCAGGCATTCAGGGGCGGGCGGTGGCGCTGCAGCGGTGGTGCTGGGGCTTTCCAGCTGGCCGGCATCGGTGGCGCTCAGAAGGCGCATCGCCTTGGGCCGGATTTGCTGCGTCAGGCGCTGGGGTTCGGCCTGCACGAGGGGGGCAAAACCGTAGTCGGCCAGCAGGCCTTGCGTCCAGGCAAAGTAGCCCGCGTTGGCCAGGACCAGCGCCAGCACCAGCAGCCTCAGCATGGGCGCGCGTCCTTCGCAGGCTGCGCCGCCACGGGCCGTACGCTGACTTCGGAGCTGGTGATTTGTTTCATGCCAGCCGCAGTATGCACCAGCAGGGCGCCGTTTTCGCCCACGCCGTGGGCCGTGCCTTCCATGCCGTTCTGGCCGTCGGACAGCTGCACGGCCCGGCCTGCCAGGACGTCGCGCGCCGCAAAACGCGCCTGGAAAGGCGCAAAGCCAAAGCGCTCAAATGCCTGCATTGCCTGCACCAGCGGCGGCACGATGCGCAGCAAGGTGGCGGGTGCGTCCAGCGCCGGCAGCAGCGTCTGCAAGCCGCCCGGCGGAATGCCGGGCATGGCGGGTGCGGCAGCGGCAACGGGGATTTCCACCGCGCGGATGTTGATGCCAATGCCGACCACCACGTAACGGATGCCTTCCCAGCTGGCGGTTTCCACCAGGATGCCGGCCAGCTTGCGGTCGCCTTCGGGGGTGGACAGCCAGAGGTCATTGGGCCATTTCAGGCCGATGCGGGGTTTGGCGGCCTGGCCGGAGGCGTTGCCGGCGAACGGCTCGAGGCTTTCGGCCACGCTGATGCCGGCCACCAGGGAGAGGCCGGACCAGTCGGCGGGCGCAAGCGGCAGGCCCAGCGAAAACGTGAGGCTGTCGCCGCGGCGGCTTTGCCACTGGCGGCCCAGCCGGCCGCGCCCGGCGGTTTGCTGTTCGGCCACCAGCAGCAGGGGTTCGGGCCGGGGGGCGATGCCGGGGCTGCCGCCGCTACCGGAAGGGCTGCCGCGAAAACGCCGCATCAGCTCGGTGTTGCTCGAATCAATCTCGGGCAGGACCTCTACCGTGAACCCCGGCAAGGACGGCGCCAGGGCCTCCCAGAGAGCTTCGGCGGGCCAGCGGATGGGGGATGTAAGGGGAGTGCTCATGAGAAGGTTGCAGCCGGTTGCGCCGGCGGCATGGCCTGTGAAGCGGGTTGAGCGCCTGCTCAGTCCTTCTTTTTCTTTTTGGGTTTCTTGCCGGCCTTTTTATCGCCTGCCTTTTTGTCGGCCTTGGCTTCAGCCTTTTTGTCGGCTTTTTTGTCGGACTTCTTTTTGCCCTTGTTCTTTTTCTTGCCTTCGTCGTCCTTGGGCGCCAGCAGGGTGCCGCGGCAGTTTTTGGCGCCGCACCAGCAGGGGTATTCGGCCAGAAGTTTCTTGGTGTAAGGCGCGTCGATGATCAGGCCGTAGTCATAGAACAGCTCTTCGCCGGCCTTGATATTGCGCAGCGCCTTGATGAAGACGCGGCCGCCCTCTTCGTCAGCTTCGCAGTTGGGCTTGCAGCTGTGGTTGATCCAGCGCGAGGAATTGCCGCCATGCTTGGCGTCGATCACATGCTCTTCGTCGATATGGAAATAGAACGTGTGGTTGGGGTCCTTCGGGTCGTGCGGGTGGCGGCGCAGCGCCTCTTTCCAGTTGATGATTTCGCCGACGTATTCGATCAGCGTTTCACCTTCGGCCAGGTCCTGTACGGCGAACACACCCTTGCCGTGGACGCCGGAACGCCGCGTCTGGATGCGGCGCCCGTCGGCAGCCGGAGCCGCGGGTTTGGAAGGAGATGCGGGGACTGCGGAAGCCTGGGTTTTTGACACGACGGATTTTTTTGGTATGGTTAATTCATGCATGTGCGCGTGCGTGCGCATGCGTGCGCACCCGCGCGCGTACATGCGCGAGAGCCGCTATTGTAGTGATGCGCCCAAGGAGCCCCCCGTGTTCAACCGCAGAAACCTGATGCAGACCGCTGCTGCCCTTGCCTTGCCGACCGTGGCGGGGCTAGGCCTGCCGGCGTGGGCCAAAGGCGGGGAAAGCCCCTTGCCCAAGGCCGGCAGCACCCTGCCTTTGCCTGCCGTCACGCTGCTGGACGGCAGCGCCTGGAAGCCTGCCGAGGTGGCCGGAAAGACGCTTGTGGTGTACTGGTGGGCCAGCTGGTGCCCTTTTTGTGCGGTGCAGTCGCCCCATATAGAGGCTTTGTGGCGGGCCCAGAAGGCCAACGGGCTGGAGGTGCTGGCCCTGTCGATTGACAAGCAGCCGGCAGCCGCCGCTACTTATATGAAGACCAAGGGCTACAGCTTTCCCGCCGGGATGCTGACCCCCGAGGTCGCCAGATCCCTGCCCAAGCCGGTGGGCCTGCCCGTGGTGGTGGTGCTCAAGGTGGCGGCGAACGGACGCGAAGGCAAAGTCGTATTTGCCGAAAGCGGGGAAATGTTCCCCGAAGATGTAGAAGGTTTGAAGAAGTACTTATGAAAACTCTGGTGATTGCAGAAAAACCCTCGGTCGCACAAGACATTGTGCGGGCGATCACGCCTACGGCCGGCAAGTTTGAAAAGCACGACGAGTACTTTGAAAGCGACGAGTGGCTGGTCACGTCGGCCGTGGGCCACCTGGTCGAGATCCAGGCGCCGGAAGAGTTTGACGTCAAGCGCGGCAAGTGGAGCTTTGCCAACCTGCCGGTCATTCCGCCCTACTTTGACCTTAAGCCCATGGACAAGACGAAGACGCGTCTCAACGCGATCGTCAAGCTGACCAAACGCAAGGACGTGGGCGCCCTTGTCAATGCCTGCGACGCGGGCCGCGAAGGCGAGCTGATCTTCCGGCTGATCCAGCAATACGCCAACAGCAAGCACCCGGTGAAACGGCTGTGGCTGCAGTCCATGACGCCGGCGGCCATCCGTGACGGCTTTGAGAGCCTGCGTACCGAAAAGCAGATGCAGGGCCTGGCCGATGCTGCGCGCTCACGCTCGGAAGCCGACTGGATGGTCGGCATCAACGGCACGCGCGCCATGACAGCCTTCAACTCGCGCGACGGCGGTTTCTTTTTGACCACCGTGGGCCGGGTGCAGACGCCGACGCTGTCGGTGGTGGTGGAGCGCGAGGAAAAAATCCGCAAGTTCGTGAGCCGCGACTACTGGGAAATCCACGCGACCTTCCTGGCCGAGGCCGGCGAATACCCCGCCAAGTGGTTTGACCCGAAGTGGAAAAAAGCCGCCGCCAATGCCGACAACACGGAGCCCGATGCCGAACTGAAGGCCGACCGGGTGTGGTCCGAGCGCGAAGCCATGGCCATTGCCGAAGCCGTGCGCGGCAAGTCCGCCACGGTGACAGAAGAAAGCAAGCCCACCACGCAGGCCGCCGGCCTGCTGTTTGATTTGACCTCTTTGCAGCGCGAGGCCAACGGCAAGTTCGGCTTTTCAGCCAAGACGACGCTGTCGATTGCGCAAAGCCTGTATGAACGCCACAAGGCCCTGACCTACCCGCGTACCGACTCGCGTGCGCTGCCCGAAGACTATTTGCCGGTGGTCAAAAAGACCTTTGAAATGCTGGAAAGCAGCGGCATGAAGCACCTGGCGCCGCACGCGGCGACGGCGCTGAAGGGCAATTACATCAAGCCCAGCAAGCGCATTTTCGACAATGCCAAGGTGAGCGATCACTTCGCCATTATTCCAACGCTGCAAGCGCCTAGCGGCTTGAGCGAGGCCGAGCAAAAGCTGTATGACCTGGTGGTGCGCCGCTTCATGGCGGTGTTTTTCCCGAGCGCCGAATACCTGGTCACCACGCGTATTTCCCAGTCGGTCGGCCACAGCTTCAAGACCGAGGGCAAGGTGCTGGTCAAGCCGGGCTGGCTGGCGATTTACGGCAAGGAAGCCGCCGATGAAGTGGCCGACGCCAAGGATGGCGACAAGGGCCAGAGCCTGGTGCCGGTCAAGCCGGGTGAAATGGTGCGCGCCGAAGTGGTCGAAGCCAAGGGCCTGAAGACCCGACCGCCCGCCCGCTATTCAGAAGCAACTCTTCTGGGCGCGATGGAAGGCGCCGGCAAGACGATTGACGACGACGAGTTGCGCGAAGCCATGCAGGAAAAAGGCCTCGGTACGCCGGCGACCCGCGCCGCCACGATTGAAGGCCTGATTGCCGAAAAATACATGCTGCGCGAAGGCCGCGAGCTGATCCCGACGGCCAAGGCCTTCCAGCTCATGACGCTGCTGCGCGGACTGGATGTGCAGGAGCTTTCAAAGGCCGAACTCACCGGCGAGTGGGAGTTCAAGCTGGCGCAGATGGAGCACGGCAAGCTGAGCCGCGAAACCTTCATGGCCGAAATTGCCACCATGACCGAGCGCATGGTGGCCAAGGCCAAGGGCTACGACAAGGACACGATTCCCGGCGACTACGCCACGCTCTCGGCGCCCTGCCCCAACTGCGGCGGCGTCATGAAGGAAAACTACCGGCGCTACACCTGTACCGGCAAGAACGGCGACAACGGCTGTGGTTTCAGCTTTGGCAAAACGCCGGCGGGCCGCACCTTTGAAGTGGCTGAGGTTGAGCAGTTCCTGCGCGACAAAAAGATCGGCCCGCTGGACGGCTTCCGTTCCAAGGCTGGATGGCCTTTCACCGCGGAGATGGTGATCAAGTTCGACGAAGAGACGAAGAACTACAAGCTCGAATTCGACTTCGGTGACGACAAGAATGCCGAGACCGGCGAGATCGTCGACTTTGGCGACCAGCAGTCGCTGGGCCCCTGCCCGCGTTGCGCCGCGCGCGTGTTCGAGCTCGGCAAGAACTACGTCTGCGAAAAGTCGGTGCCCACGCTGGCGCAACCGACGCCCAGCTGCACCTTCAAGACCGGCCAGGTGATTTTGCAGCAGCCGATTGAGCGCGAGCAGATGCATAAGCTGCTGGAAACCGGCAAGACCGATCTGCTCGACAAGTTTGTTTCCATGCGCACGCGCCGCCCCTTCAAGGCCATGCTGGCCTGGGACAAGGAGGCCGACAAGGTGAACTTCGAGTTCGCGCCGTCCAAGTTCCCGCCGCGCAAGCCGGCGGCCGCCAAGACCGGCACGGTGAAGACGCCTTTCGGCAAGACCGTTGCCGCGAAAACGGCGAAAGCGCCTGCAGCCAAAAAAGTCGCGGCCAAGAAAACGCCCGCCGCCAAAACCGCCAAGCCCAAAACGCCGAGGGTCGCCAAGCCGGGGGCCGGCCTCAAGCCCAGCGATGCACTGGCCGCGGTGATCGGCGCCGAGCCGGTGGCACGCACCCAGGTCATCAAAAAGCTCTGGGACTACATCAAGGCCGAAGGCCTGCAGGATGCGGCCAACAAGCGCGCCATCAACGCCGACACGAAGCTGCTGCCGGTGTTCGGCAAGCCGCAGGTGACGATGTTTGAGCTGGCCGGGATTGTGGGCAAGCACCTGAGCGCGGAATAAGCGGGCAGGCGCGGGCGTAACTGCTATTGTTTTAATAGCTGCTGGCGCCCGTTTTGATTGCCTTGCAGGCCATTTTTATACTCAAATGAGGCGGATGCGCCCTCTCCCGGGGGCTGTTTCAGCAGCGCAGGTCGGGCTGCTCAGTGCAACTGCAGCGCGGGCCAGCCGCGCTCAGTCCCAATCGCTGCCAGCGTCGCATCGGCATTCACAGTCACCGGGTGTTTCACGGCTTCCAGCAGCGGCAGGTCGTTGATGGAATCGCTGTAGGCGGTGGTTTTGCAATCCTTGAAGCGCAGGCCGCGTGCGGTGAGCCAGGCATGCAGGCGCTCGACCTTGCCTTCGCGCATGTTCAGCACGCCGGTGGTGCTGCCGGTGAAACGGCTACCCTGCATCTCGGGCTCGGTGGCAATCAGGTGCTCGATGTCAAAGTAGATGGCCGTGAGCTCGGTGATGAAGCGGTTGGTGGCCGTCGTCATGACCACCAGGTCACCGGCTTCCAGGTGCTTGTCGACCAGTGCGATCGCAGCCGGCGTGATGCGCGGCACGACCCATTTGGCCAAAAACTCCTGCCGCATCGGCTCCCACTCCTGGGCTGTGCGCCCAGCCAGGGTGCCCACATAAAAATCGGCAAACTCCTTCAGGCCCACGGTGCCTGCCCTGTAGCGCGCCGCCATGTCGGCATTGCGCGCGGTGAACTCGGTCTTGCCCAGGTAGCCCTTTTCAATCAGGAACTCGCACCACAGCACATCGCTGTCACCGTTGAGCACGGTGTGGTCCAGATCAAAAAGGGTGAGCTTCATGCTCAGGATTGACGGAGATGCCAGGCCTTTGGCCGGGTGAATGTCTGGATGCCGTAGGTGGACAGTGTCAGGCCCACACCCGAATCACCGTAGCCGCTCCAGGGCAGGCGCGGGCTGACACGGTCGCAGCAGTTCCAGTAAACGCTGCCGGCGTTGACCTGGGACAGCAGCGTCCTGGCGCGCTTTTCATCGGGTGTGAAGACGCCGGCGGTCAGGCCGTAGCGTGTGTCGTTCATGAGTTTGACGGCCTCTGCGTCGCCCGATACCTTCTGGATGCCGATGACCGGCCCGAAGCTTTCCTCGCGCATCAGCTCCATGCTGTGGTTGACGTTGCTGAACACCGTGGGTTCATACCAGGTGCCGGGTCCAGCGCCGCGCTTGCCACCCGCCAGCAGGGTCGCCCCTTTGGCTTTGGCATCGGCAACCTGGGCATCCAACACCTCTAGCTGCGGCGCGCGGGTGATGGCCCCGATATAGGTGTCTTCGCTCATCGGGTCGCCGGTCTTGAAGGTCTTCACGGTGTCTACAAAGGCGGTGACGAACGCGTCATAAATTTTCTCATGCACGTAGATGCGCTCAACCGAGCAGCAGCTCTGGCCGGTGTTGTACATCGCGCCGTCGGCCAGTGATTCGGCGGCGTTCTTCACGTTGGCGTCTTCGGTCACGTAAGTCGGGTCCTTGCCGCCCAGCTCCAGTTGCAGCTTGACCATGCGCGGGCCGATGGCTTTTGCGATCTTTGCACCGGTGGCGTAGGAGCCGGTGAAAAAGAGGCCGTCCACCGGCTGCTCCATCAGGGCCGCACCGACTGCGCCGCCGCCGATCAGCAGCACAAACACGTCTTGCGGAACACCGGCTGCATGCAGCAGGCGCGCGATGGCCTGGCCCGTCATGGCCGCATATTCGGAGGGCTTGTAAAGCACGGCATTGCCTGTCAGGAGCGCGGGAATGAACACATTGCCGCCGACAAACCAGGGGTAGTTCCAGGCCGAAATATTGGCGACCACGCCCAGCGGGGTGTGCTCGATCTGCTCGGTCATGCCGCCATCGGCAAACACGGTCTGCGTGGCCGTGGAGGCATCAAGCTCTGCCAGGAAAAAATCAATACGACCCAGCAGGCCGTTGAGTTCATTGCGTGACATCTTGATCGGCTTGCCGGTCTCTCGCGTCATGATGGCCGCCAGGGTGTCGAGCTCTGCAACGATGCCGGCACGAAAGCGCGTGATGCAGGCCTTGCGCTCGGCCACCGGCACGGCGGCCCACGCAGCCTGCGCGGTGCGCGCCTGCTTTGCCTTGGCAGCAACTGAAGCCGCGTCGTCCGCAGGCAGTTCGGTGATCATCTCACCTGTGGCGGGGTTATGAATGGCGAGTTTGGTCATGTTTATTGGCTTTGCTTTTGGCCGCCGCTACGGCGGTGAGGAAATCATCGAGTACGGCGGCGTCGTCAATCGTGTCGGAGCCGGGTTTATGGAATTCGGGATGCCACTGGGTGGCGGCGATATAGCTCTTGGTTTTGTCCTTGCGGCGTATCGCTTCCACGATGCCGTCGTCCACGCTGAAAGCCTCGGCTTCAAACTCGGGCGACAAATCCTTGATGCCCTGGTGGTGGATGCTGTTGACGCGCACGCGCTCCACGCCGGGGTACATGGCGGAAAGCCTGGAGCCCTGCACGATGTTCACGCTGTGGAAGTTCTGGTCGTAAGTGACGGCGTCGCGGTGAACGAAGGAGTCAGGCACCTGCGTATTGATGTCCTGGTAGAGCGTGCCGCCGAATGCAACATTGAGCAATTGCAGGCCGCGGCAAACGCCAAACACCGGTTTGCCGGCTCTTTCAAACGCGGCTACCAGTGCCTTGTCGTATTCGTCACGCACACGGTCGCCCGACCATTTTTCTTCCAGCGGCTCCTCGCCGTAACTGCCGGGCCAGACGTCGGCGCCGCCGTGCAGCACCAGGCCGTCCAGCCACTGGGCATAGTGCTCATAGGTCACGTCGCCGCGCTGTGTGCTGCCCGTCGGGCAAGGCACCATGACGACCATGGCGCCGGAAGACATCACCCAGTGGGCAATCGACTGCTCGACATATTGCAGCGTCTTGCCGGTGAAGAAGGAACGAGTCGGATCGGCATGCGAAAAGCAGGCCGAGAGGCCGATCTTGAGACGACTGGCGGCGATCATAGGGCTGCCTCGAATAGTCGTTGAAAGTCTTCTGCCTTGCAGGGCCGTGGATTCGTCTGGTGGCAGATATCGGCGGTGGCGATTTCGACCAGGCGCGGCAGGTGTTCGCGCTTGACGCCGTGCGCCGACAACGGGCCGGTGATGCCGACGCTCTCCTTGAGCTGCTTGAGCCAGGATACAAAAGCCTTGCCACCGCCGGCTACGCCGCACACGTGGGCCAGCTCGTCAAATTTGGCGGGCGCCGATTCGTAGTTCCATGCCAGCACGGTGTCGATCATCAGCGCATTGGCCAGGCCGTGGTGCAGGTCGCACACTGCGCCCAGCGCATGCGCGCAAGAGTGCACGGCGCCCAGGTCTTTCTGGAAGGCAATGGCGCCCATCATGGAGGCCATCATCATGTCGCTGCGCGCCTGCAGGTTGGAAGGTTCCTTCACGGCCTTGAGCAGCGCATGCGCCGCGATGCGCGTGCCTTCGAGTGCAATGCCGTCGCACAGCGGGTGATAGGCCGGTGAAAGATAACTTTCGATGTTGTGCGTGAGCGCGTCCATGCCGGTGGCGGCCGTTACATGCGGTGGTAGCCCCAGCGTGAGTTCAGGGTCGGCAAACACCACTTTCGCCAGAATTTTTGGACTGAACACCACGCGCTTGAGGTGCGTGTCGTTTTCGCTCACAACCGAGGAGCGGCCGACCTCGGAGCCGGTACCCGAGGTGGTGGGCAGGGCCACAAAATAAGGCAACTCATTGACGATGGGCCGTACCTGTGGGTGGTCCCAGACGTATTCAAGGATGTCGCCCTCATGTGTGGCGGCAATACCGACCACCTTGGCGACGTCCAGCGCAGCGCCGCCGCCAAATCCGATCACGCAGTCGGCCTTGTGGGCCTTGTAGGCTGCGGCACCGTCCATGACCTGGCTGCAGGTCGGGTTGCCGAAGACGCCCGAGAACACGGCCACGTCCAGGCCGGCCAGGTGGGTCCTGAATTCGGCCAGAACGGGCAAGGCGCCCAGCGCTTTGTCGGTCACGATGAGCGGGCGTTTGCAGCCGGCTTCTTTCAGGGTGTCGGCGACGAGCTTGCGCGCGCCTGCGCCGAACTTGATGGTGGTGGGGAAGGAAAAACCGGTGATGCTCATAGTGGTGCGACCTGGAAGTACATGTGTTGTTTGCCGTAAGAGACATTGTTGACCCGAATCGCGTCGGGCTCAATGCCGAAGGATTTAAACCCGCATTTCTCGTAGAGCGCCGTCGCCTCGCGGTTGCCGGCGGTGACCGTCAGCACCACGAGCCCCACGCCGCCGGCGCGTGCCTCGTCCAGCACCTTGCCGACCAGCGCCCGACCTATGCCATGCCCCTGGTATTCGGGCGCGACGTACATCGCGACCAGCGTGGCCTTGTGACGGTTCTTCAGCCGCGTCTCCCGGTTCAGCCCCGCCACGCCGGACATCGCTCCGTCCACAAAGGCGGCCCACATGACGGTATCGCCCGCAGGTGAAAGGCGCTTTTCGGTGTCGGCCAGCATGCGCAGGTTTTCTTCCTCGAAGCTGGAGGTGAAGGCGTCCGCATGCTCGCGCAGGCCGCGCAGGCGGAATTCGCGGTAAACGGCGGCGTCGGGCACGGTGAGCCTGCGGATGAGGAGGTCAGATGATTTCAAAATAGCGTTTCATTTCCCAGTCGGTGACGGCGTCCAGCCATTGGCGCCATTCCCACTCGCGCGTTGCCGCGAAGTGATCCACGAAAGTATCGCCCAGCCAGTCGCGCGCGATGTCCGATTTCTGGAAAATACGTGTGGTTTCGATCAGGGTGCGCGGTGCGCGGGCAATGTGTTCGGCTCCCTGGTTGGTGCCGGTGATCGGCGCGCCCAGCTTGAGGCCTTTTTCGACGCCGTCCAGTCCCGCAGCGATGACGGCAGCCATCGCCAGGTAAGGGTTCACGTCGGCGCCAGGGCAACGGGTTTCCAGCCGGGTGGCCTTGGCGCTGCCCGCGATCACGCGGAAACTTGCAGTGCGGTTGTCCATGCCCCAGGTCGGCTTCACGGGGGCCCAGAAGCCGTCGACCAGGCGCTTGTAGCTGTTGATGGTGGGCCAGATCATGGGGCCGAACTCCATCATGCAGGCGACCTGGCCGGCGACGTAGCTCTCGAACAGCTTGCTCATCTTGCGCGGGTGCTTTGCGTCGAAGAACAGGTTGGTCTTGCCGTCCGACAAACTCTGGTGGATGTGGCCGCTGCAGCCCGGCAGCTGCTGGTGGGGCTTGGCCATGAAGCTGGGCATGATGCCAAAACGCGAGCCGATCTCCTTGGCGCCGGTCTTGAACAGGATGGCGCGGTCGGCCTGCTCCAGTGCCTCGCTGAAGCCAATGGCTACTTCATACACGCCCGGCCCGGTTTCGGTGTGCAGGCCTTCGATCGGGATGCCGAAGGCCAGCATCTCGTCCATGATGGCGTTGAAGAAATCCTGGTTCTCGTTCATGCGCAGCAGCGAATAGCCGAACATGCCGGGCGTGAGTTTTTCAGCCCCTACGCCGTTTTTCGCGGCCCAGCTGTGCGGCGTTTCCAGGAAGTTGAACCATTCGAACTCCATGCCGGTCATGGGCATGAAGCCCATTTTTTCGGCGCGCTTGAGCACGCGCTTGAGCGTCTGGCGTGGGCACACGGCGTGTGGCGTGCCGTCGGCATTCACGAATTCACCCAGCACAAAGGGCACGTTGTTGTCCCAGGGCACGTGGCGTGTGGTGGTCAGGTCCAGCCGTGCCAGCGCATCCGGAAAGCCGTGCTGCCACCCTGTCACCGAGGTATTGTCGTAGCAGTTGTCCATCATGTCCCAGCCCAGCACCACGTCGCAAAACCCGAAGCCCCCGGCGGGGTAGGGTTCGGCCGCACCGAAGAATTTGTCTTTGTGCAGGTATTTGCCGCGCAGCACGCCGTCGATGTCGCTGACAGCAACCTTCATCTTGTTGGCGCCCGACTTGCGCAGCATCTCAAGAGCCGGGTGGGGTGCGGAGGGTTTGGAGGTCTTTTTGGGCATGGTGGTGGGCGCCTGGTGGGGTTAAGGGTGGGCGCTTGCCCGGCCTTTTTCGGCCAGGCCAATCGCAAATTCTTCTTCCGGCGAGAGGATCAACCGGTGCCGGCCCATCACCGCGAAGTAGGTGATGCCGATGGCAAACCACAGCGCCACCCACAGCACGCCCACGCGGTAGATCGGGTCACTGAGCTGAAAGTAGATGGTGACCAGGGCGATGAGCAGGGTCAATACGGCACCCGTGACACCGAGCGGGCTCCGGTAGGGCCGCTCCATATGCGGCAGCTTGCTGCGCAGCCGGATGAACGACAGCGCCTGCATGACGTAAGAGAACATGGCGCCGAAGACCGCCATGTTGAGCAGGGTGCCGCCGATCACGGCAGAGCCTTTGTCGACACCCAGCGTGAACCACAGCACGAACATGACCACCAGCGCCACCACCGAGCCGACGATCATGGCGATGTGCGGTGTCTTGCGGCTGCCGTGCGTGACCGACAGCGCCGAAGGAAAGTACCCGGCACGGCTTAACGAATAGATCTGCCGGCCCTTGGCAAAGATGATGGTGTGAAAGCTCGCCACCAGGCCCAGCACGGCCACCAGCGCCAGTATCTTGGCGATGCCACCACCGTAAATTGCCTTGAAGCCATCGAGCAGGGGCTCTGCCGAGGTGCTGAGCGCATGCGAGCCGATGCCCGCGACAGACGGGTTGAGCCAGAGGATCATGAAGGCGGAGAGGATGAGCGTGAAGATGCCGGCGATGATGCCGCGCGGCATGTCGCGGCGTGGGTCCACGGACTCTTCGGCCGCCAGCGGCAGCTGCTCGATCGCCAGGAACAGCCACACGGCGAACGGCAGCGCGGCCAGTACGCCGCCCAGGCCGAGCGGCAGGAAGGGGCCGCGGCCTTCAGGCAGCACGGCGCCACCGGCGCCCACATTCATGGCCCAGCGCGCGAAGTCGATGCGCGGAAAAGCGCTGACCCAAAATGCCACCAGGCAAGCCAGCGCCAGCAAAGTGACCGCCAGTGTGATCTTGAATGACAGCTCGACACCGATGATGTTCAGGCCGATGAAGATGATGTAAAAACCTATCCACCATAAAGGCTGCCAGGCCGGTGGTGTGCCGAAGATGCTGCCCATGTAGCTGCCGATGAAGAACACGATGACGGCCGGCGTCAGCACGTATTCCACGTTTTCGGCCAGCCCCGTCAGGAAGCCGCCCCAGGGCCCCATGGCGGTGCGTGCGAAAGAGTATGCGCCACCAGTGTGGGGCAATGCGGGTGACATCTCGGCCAGCGAAAAGGTCAGGCCCAGGTACATCACGGAGATGATGATGGTGGCCAGCAGCATGCTGCCCCAGCCGTTGGCCAGACCCAGGTTCCAGCCGGCGAAGTGGCCGGAGATCACGGCGCCAACGCCGAGTGCCCAGAGCGACCAGACGCCGGCATAGCGGCGCAGCCCCCTCTTTTCAAAATAGCTGCCGTCGACTTTCGCGTATTGCACGCTGGAACGTTCTGACATGGTGGCTCCCTTATAGGTTGCAAGGTTGAGGGCCCGGTGGGGCTGTCTTGCATCGTAGGGCGAGCGTAGGTGCGCTGAAATCCCATTTCGGCAAGTAACGCAGTGAGATTGAGCTTAAGGAGATGGCGAGTAAGTCGAAGTGTTTCAAAGCGTTGCTTGCACACGGCACGAATCCTGCAAGAATGCGGCCATGGTCCACACGCCCGACACTCTCCAGACAGCCCTGCTGTCCCGCGCGTCGTTCGCCGACGCAGACGAGCAGGCGGCGGCACTCACGGGCTGGAACCAGAGCTACCTCCAGCTGTCTCGCGGCGCGTTTGGCGGGGAAGTGCGCCAGCTGGAATTCGCGGGCCTTCGCCTCTTCGTGGAAAGCCTGCGGGAGTCGGTGTACCAGACCGGACGGATACGCGATGGTGCCCTGGCCTTGGGGCTGCCACTTCAGGTCGAAGGCCCCAGCGTTTTTTGCGGCGCGCCCAGTGACGCTGGTGCATTGCATGTGTTTTCGGGGGCGTCGGGTTTTGAGTTCCGCTCTTCCCGGCGCCACGTGATGCTGGGGCTGGAGCTTGACGAAGCGGCCTGGCGCCGCTGCGGCGAGCATGACCCGGCGCTGCAGGCCCGGCTCGGTGCGCAGGCAGGGTTGCGCCGGCTGGATGGCGCGGCGCAGGCGGGGCTCAGGCAGTGCCTCACCGGTGTGCTGGATACGGTGGAGGCGGCCCCCGCGCTGCTGCAGTCGCCCGCCGTGCAGGCGGCGATGCTTGACACCGTGATGGAGCAACTCGGCCGCGTGCTTGCGCCGGCGGATACCGTGGATTCGGCCGGCACCCATGCGCACTGGACGCTGACGCGGCGCGCCCGTGAGCTGGTGCATACGCAGCTCGATCAGCCGCCTACGGTCCTGGCCCTGTGTGAACAGCTCGGCGTGAGCCGCCGAACCTTGCAAAATGGTTTTCAAACGGCGCTGGGCATCAGCCCATTGGCTTACTTGCGCGCCGTGCGTTTGAACGCGGCCAGACAGGCATTGAAGACCGCGACGTCCGTGACGGCGGCTGCAACGCACCTGGGGTTTTGGCATTTTGGTCATTTCGCACACGACTACCAGCAAATGTTTGGCGAACTTCCTTCCGAAGCGTTTCGCCGATACCACTAGGCCCCCACGGTCGCTCACTTCGTGTAACTCCCTGCCCCCCGAGGGGGCCGCTGCGCCTGCGGCCTGGCAAAGCCAGTTCCGCGGCCCCGACTGGATTTAAGAGTTCGGGGGGTTCAACCAGCGGGGGCCGAGGGTCCGGCTTTGCCGGCCCTAGGCGCCGCCCCCTTGAGGGGGAGCAGGCTACACGCAGTGAGACTGGATAGGGGGGAGCCCATTATTCAGGCCGCAGGCGCGGCGGACGTGATGCCCATGTCCTGCAAGGCGCCCGCCACAGCCAACACGGCCTGTTCGATCTCATTCGGGCCGATCGCACCGATGCAGCCCACCCGGAAAGTTTCTACCTGCGTGAGCTTGCCCGGGTATAGGACAAAACCGCGATCTCGTGCAGCGGCATAGAACTTCTTGAAGTCGTAGCGGCTGTCGGCCGGCGCGTGGAAGGTCACGATGATGGGCGCCTGGATCGCCGGGTCCAGGAAGGGCCTGAAGCCGAGTTTGGCCATGCCCGCGATCAGCGTGCGGTAGTTGCTTTCATAGCGAGCAAGGCGCGCCGGCTGGCCGCCTTCTTCCTCAAACTGGGCAATGGCTTCGGCCAGCGCCACCACCACATGGGTGGGCGGCGTGAAGCGCCACTGCGTGGTTTTCTCCATGTAGGCGTACTGGTCGTGCAAATCCATGGCCAGCGACTGGCTGCGGCCGGCACAGCCGTCCAGCACGGCCTTGCGGATGAAGACAAAACCCATGCCGGGCACGCCTTCGAGGCACTTGCCGCTGGCGGCCACCAGTGCGTCGAAGTGGATCTTGCGCGCGTCGATTTCGATGGCGGCAAAAGAGCTCATCGCATCCACCAGCAGGCCCTTGCCGTGGGTTTTGCAGACATCGGCCACTTCCTTCAGCGGGTTGAGCACGCCCGCGCCTGTCTCGCAGTGGATCAGCATGACGTGGGTGATGCTGGTGTCGGCTTCCAGCATGGCGTCCAGTGCGGCGGGAGAGACCTGTGCAGCTTCGTCGAAGGGCATGACGGTGCAGCGCCGTCCCATCAGCGTGGTGAGCCTGGCTGCTCGTTTGCAGTAGGCTCCGTTGTCCATCACCAGCACGTGGCCGTCGCGCGGCACCACGGTGGCCACCGCCGCTTCCACGCTGAAGGTGCCGCTGCCCTGAAGCGGAACGACGACGTGCGAGTCCTGCCCATGGATGATGGCCAGCAGGCTTTTGCGCACACTCGCCGTGACGGCGTTGAAATCGCTGTCCCAGGAGCCCCAGTCTTTCAGCATCGCGAGCTTGGTGCGCAGGGTGGTGGTCAGCGGCCCGGGGGTGAGGAGGATTTTGTCTCTGTCCATTTGTTATGCCTGTGGTCTTCGTTGCGGGCGATTCAATTCAGTCGGGCCGGGTATCCCTGCAGGAATATGGGCAGGTCCATGCCTGGGGGGCGCGCCGGAACCTGGTAGATCATGTCGGCCACGTAGCCCCGGTGGTAGGTCTTGTGGTTGACAACGTGCAGCAGCATGTCTCCCCGTGTCATGGCGCTCGCGTCGCCATCGATGAACTTGAAATGCACGATCTCGTCGAGTGCATCGGCGCTCAGGGTGTCCGCGTATTCGATGTACCAGGTGTCGATTTGTCCCTGAGCCGTGCACAGCGCTTCCAGTGTGGGCGTGGCCTCTGTGTTGCGGGAGCTGAAGCCATGCGGCCGCCCCTGCAGGTGCGCCTGCCAGATGAGATCCACCACATAGGCGTGGTTCAGCGTACGAAGCATGTTGCCAAAACCAGTCGCGCGCGGCGCCAGGAGTTCAGCTGCGGGAAGCTGCTTTAATGCGCCGAACAGGCGATCGTTGGCCCACGCGTTGTAACGCGTGAGCATGCGGATGTTGCGTTGGGCTGTCATGAAGCGCCTAGCGCGAGCTGGTTCGCCACGCCTGCGTACGGCGGTTGACCCACCAGGCCAGCGCCATGAAAAGCAGGGTTGCAATCGTTGATGCCATACCGATCAGGACGGCCATGGCTGCGGCAGCGCCCATTTCGCCGGCTTCATCCAGGTTCAGGATGGCGATCGACGCAACTTTGGTTTCAGGCGAATAGAGAAACACCACGGCAGAGATGGTGGTCATGGCGTTGATGAAGAAGTAGCGCGCAATGTCGACCAGCGCCGGCGTGCAGATAGGCAGGGTGACGCGCCAGAAGGTCTTGAAGAAGGGTACCTTGAGCGAGGCGCTGACGGCTTCAAATTCGCCATCAAGGCTCTTGAGTGCGGTTACGGCTGTCAGGTGGCCGGTGGTGTAGAAGTGCACGATGGTGCACAGCGTAAGCAGGGTCAGCGTGTGGTACAGGCCGTTCAGCGGATTGCCGGGCGCATTGAAAAAGAAGATGTAGCCCAGGCCCAGCACCAGGCCGGGTACGGCCATGGGCAACATGGCCAGCATGCGCACAAAGCCGCGCAGGCCGTCCATGCCTTTGGTTTTTTCGAGCAGGTAGGCGCTGCAAAACACCAGCGCGGTGCCGAAGAAGGCCGTGCCCGCAGCCATCTTCAGGCTGTTGAGAAAACCGACACCGACTTCCGCGTCGATCAGGCCCATGGTGTAGTGGCGCAGGCTGGGCGTTAGGTTGTAGGGCCAGAAGCTGGCGAAGGATGCGAACACCGCCATGCCCAGCATGGCCAGCACCAGGAAGGCGATGGCGCAGCAGTACAGCGTCATGACCCGGTCGTAGCCGAGCGAAGGCGTGGGTCGGTAGGGCACGGCACGCGCCGTCAGCATCGCGGTCTGGCGTTTGCTGACGTAGCTGTCCACCGCGAATGTCAGGACGGCGGGCGCCAGCAACAGGATGGCGACCACTGCGCCCTTGGCGAAATCCTGCTGGCCGATCACCAGCTTGAAAACGTCGGTGGCCAGCACATTGAAGTTGCCGCCTATCACCTTGGGAATGCCGAAGTCCGTCATGACCAGCGTGAAGGTGACGAGCGCTGCGGAGATGAGACCGTATTTGGCGCCGGGCAGCGTGATGGTGAAGAACTTGCGCCTGGCGCTGGTGCCCATGGCATTGGCTGCCTCGTACAGCCGAGCGTCGGACAGGCTGAGCGCGGTAACCAGAATCATCAGCGCATGCGGAAACACCGCAAAACATTCGGCCACCACAA
Organism: Polaromonas sp. P1_E11; assembly: GCF_056405995.1. NCBI lineage: Bacteria > Pseudomonadati > Pseudomonadota > Betaproteobacteria > Burkholderiales > Comamonadaceae > Polaromonas > Polaromonas sp. P1_E11. The sequence continues at coordinate 223,316 of NZ_JBFUBA010000005.1, read as the reverse complement.
TGCCGGGCGCACCATAAATCTGGTCGATACCGATACCCTGCATCCAGCCCTTGAGCACCCCCTGGTTGCCAAACCAGTAAATCAGCGAAATGGCTGACAGCAGGGAAGGTGCCAGCAGGGGAACCAGCGTGATGCCGCGAAACAGCGCCTTGTATTGCATGCACGAACGGGTCAGCGCATAGGCAAAACCAAACGCCAGGGGTACCGCAATCAGGGTGACGGCGCCCGAAATCCAGAGACTGTTCCACAGGCTTTCCAGTAGAGCCGGAGTCTTGGCGTACTCGATGAAGTTGTCAAGCCAGATGAAATCCCCGGCCTTGTCCTGTACGGCCTGCTGCAGGATCGCCAGCAGCGGGGCTGCCAGAAACGCTATCAAAATAATAGCCGCCAGCGCAAGGGCAGCGTAGGCCAGGTGGTCAATCCAGTGCACGCGCTGCCGCACCAGGGGCAAAGCAGGAGGTGTGTAGACGGGCATCAGAACACCTTGATGCGCTCTGGCAGCAACTTGAGGGGGAGGGTCGAGCCTACCTGCAAGGATTGCTCCGACAGGAAATTGAGCGAGAGGTAAACCGTGAGCTTGTGGTTGCCCAGTGCTGGAGAGGCCACGTGAACGTGGCAGAAGGAGCCGAGGAATTCGATCTTTTCAATGACGGCGTCGAACACGTGGGCATCGCCCACCGCAATGGGGCGGGCCAGCACATCTTCAGGACGCAGGTAAACCTTGACCTCGCGGTCGGTGCCGTCGCAAGGCAGGCACAAGGTGCCGAACCTCATCTGGCCACCGCTGACCTGCGCCGGCATGACATTGACCTTGCCGACAAAGTCCGCCACAAAGGGCGAAGCCGGCTCGCGGTAAATCTCCATCGGTGTTCCCACCTGTTCGATCAGGCCGTGGTTCATCACCACAATGCGGTCGGCGACGCTTAAAGCTTCTTCCTGGTCGTGCGTCACCATGATGGTGGTCACGCCCAGTTTTTGCTGCAGCGCACGGATCTCCTGTCGCAGGCGTACGCGCTCCAGCGCATCGAGCGCTGACAGGGGCTCGTCCAGCAGCAGCAAGCCTGGAGATGTGGCGAGCGCGCGCGCCAGCGCAATGCGCTGCTGCTGGCCGCCCGAGAGCTGGCTGGGATATTTCGCTTCGCTGCCCGGCAGGCCCACCAGCTTGACCAGCTCGCTCACGCGTTGGGCCGCTTCAGCCTTGGGCGTCTTGCGATTGACCAGCCCATAAGCCACGTTGTCCGCCACGCTCAGATTGGGAAACAGTGCATAACTCTGAAACACGATGCCGTAGTCCCGCAAAGCCGGCGGCAGCCGCGAGATGTCACGGCCACCCTGGTGCACTTCACCCGAAGTCTGCACTTCCAGCCCGGCAATGATGCGCAACAACGTCGTCTTGCCGCAACCCGAAGGCCCCAGAAAGCAAACGAACTCGCCCTTGCGGATGTCCAGGTTGATGTCTTGCAGCGCGGTGAAGGCACCGAATTCCTTGCGGATATGGCGCAGGTTCAGAAAAGTGTCGTTGTTCATTCGTGGGTCATACGTGTATTACCTGAACGGTCGGCGCCAGTGCAAAGGGCAAGCGGCGGCGTGGAACCGGCTCCGCCGGGCCACAGCGGCTGTCCCCCTGAGGGGGAGAGGCGGCCGACAGGCCGCCTACAGGGGGCTACTTCTTCTCTGTTTTGGAGTTATAGCGCTTCGTCCACTCGTTCAAAATGCGCTCGCGGTTGTCCGCTGCCCAGCTGAAATCCATCTTGACGAGGCGGGCCTCATAGTCTTTTGGCACATTGGCCAGCGGCGGCGCCAGTCCCGGCTGCGCGGTGATCGCGAAGTTTTTGCCGTACAGCATCATGGCGTCCTTGCTGGACGCCCAGTCAGCCAGTTTCTTGGCGGCGTCCAGCTTCTTGGTGCCCTTGTGGATGGCAAAGGCTTCCAGGTCCCAGCCCAGGCCTTCCTTGGGGAACACCAGATCAATCGGCGCTCCCTTGGCCTTGTTGGTGTTGCCGCGGTATTCAAACGAAATGCCCGCCAGGAATTCTCCGGAGGCGGCCATGTTGCAGGGCTTGGAACCCGAATGGGTGTACTGCGCAATGTTTTCGTGCAGGGCGTCCATGTACTTCCAGCCGCCGCCCTTGCCGTCCTTGTCGCCGAAAAGCGTGAGCCAGGCGGTCACGTCGAAGTAGCCGGTGCCGCTGGAGGCTGGGTTGGGCATGACGATCTGGCCTTTGTAAATGGGCTTGGTCAGGTCCTGCCAGGTCTCGGGTGTGGGAATGTTTTTCTTCTTGGCTTCGACGGTGTTGAAGCACACGGTGGCGCCCCACACGTCCATGCCGAACCAGGCGGGGACTTTTTTCTTGTCGCGGTACTGGCTCATGATGCCGTCAAGGTTGATCGGCGCGTAGGGTTCGAGCATGCCCTGCTTGTCGAGCAGGGCCAGGCTGGAGGCGGCCACACCCATGATGGTGTCGGCCTGGGGGTTGGATTTTTCGGCGAGCAGTTTGGCGGTGATCACACCGGTCGAGTCGCGGACCCATTTGATTTCGATATCGGGGTAGACCTTGTTGAAGCCCTCTTGATAGGCCTTGATCTGGTCGGTTTCCAGCGCGGTGTAGACCAGCAGCTGGGTTTTCTGGGCGAATGCGCTGGTGGCAGCGGTGAGCAGGCCAAAAAAGCCGATAAGAGCGATCGCCTTTGGCAGGGATTTGAGATGGGTAGCCAGCTGCATAAAAAGTCCTTTGTGGAAAACCTGCAATGTTGTGACCTGTTCGTGTCGGGGCAGTGACACTGCGATGACCAACCTGTGTTCAGGTCATATCAACCCAGCTCAATATTTATTTAACGCTGCCCCTTTTATCTTGTCAATTGTTTTTTGCAGATTGTTGACAATCCTGTGTTTTGTGCTTCAATGCAGGGCATGAATGCCGTGTTCCATCCCACTATCGCGCTGTTGCAGACCAGTTCCCTCACCACGGTGGTGCAGCAGGAAATCGAGCGCGCCATTCTTGTTGGCGAATACGAACCGGGCAGCAAGCTCATTGAAGCGGCGCTGGCCGAAAAAATGGGCGTCTCCCGCGGGCCGGTGCGTGAAGCCTTCCGGATGCTGGAGGAAGCGGGCCTGGTGCGCAACGAAAAAAATCGCGGCGTCTTCGTGCGTGACATTCCCATCGAGGAAGCCGTCGAGATTTTCGACCTGCGCGCCGCGATGGACGAACTCGTAGGCCGCCAGCTCGCGAGGAACATCACGCCGGCCCAGCTCAAGGAAATCCGGGGTCTCGTCGACTCGATGGAAAAGGCCGTCAAGGCAGAAGATGCCTACAACTATCACCTGCTTAATTTGAAATTCCACGACCGGCTGGTTGAAATGGCCGGCAACAGCAAGCTCACGGCCATTTATCGCAAGCTCATCAAGGAGCTGTCGCTGTTCCGGCGCCTGAACCTGGCCGACGGCTGGCTCATGCCGATCTCGGCCAACGAACACCGGCAGATCGTCAAGGCCATCGCCTCCGGTGACGCGGACGTCGCAGGCCGGGCCATGTATGACCACGTGATCGAGAGCAAAGAGCGCACGATTGAAAACGACCTGCGGCGACAGGCGCGCCTGCAGGCCAGCCCCGCTGCCCGTGCGGCACAGGCCAGGGCGTCGCATCTTGTCGATGACGACATCGCAAAAGGCCCAGAGAAAAACATGGACAAGGGAAGGCTCCAACGTGGCAGTCGCTGATCAAAAGACCGAAGTGAAAGTCAATGGCCGGGCGTACCGGTTGCCGACCCAGCCCGTTGTGGTGGTGTGCGTTGACGGCTGCGAGCCCGACTACCTGGCGCAGGCCGTGGCCACCGGCCACATGCCGTGGCTCAAGCGCACCCTGGCGCTGGGTTCGGGCCTGACGGGTGATTGCGTGGTGCCCAGCTTTACCAACCCCAACAACCTGTCCATCGTGACGGGCGCACCGCCCAGCGTGCACGGCATCTGCGGCAACTACCTGTTCGATACCGCCACCGACACCGAGGTCATGATGAATGACCCAAAGTGGCTGCGTGCGCCCACGCTGCTGGCGGCCCTTGCAGACGCGGGCAAGTCCCTGGCGGTGGTGACAGCCAAAGACAAGTTGCGCAAGCTGCTGGGCCACAAGATGAAGGGCATCTGCTTTTCGTCCGAGAAGGCCGACCAGGTCACGCTGGAAGAAAACGGCATTGAAGACGTGCTGGGCCTTGTGGGCCAGCCGCTACCCAGTGTCTACAGCGCAGACCTGTCGGAGTTCGTGTTTGCCGCCGGCGTCAAGATCATGCAGAAATACAAACCCGATGTGATGTACCTGTCGACCACCGACTACGTGCAGCACAAGCACGCGCCCGGCACCGACGGCGCCAATTCCTTCTACCGCATGATGGACGGCTATATGCAGCAGCTCGACGACCTGGGTTGCGTGATCGTCCTCACGGCCGACCACGGCATGAATGCCAAGGTCGCCATGGACGGCACGCCCGACGTGATCTACCTGCAGGACTGGTTTGACAGCTGGCTGGGCGCGGGCGTTGCGCGTGTGATTCTTCCGATCACCGACCCCTATGTGGTGCATCACGGCGCGCTGGGATCCTTCGCCACGGTCTACCTGCCCGAGGGCACAAACATCGAGGCCGCCCGCAAGCGGCTGGCGGGGCTCAAGGGCATGGAGCTGGTGCTTTCACGTGAACAGGCCGCCGAGCGCTTCGAACTCCCGGCAGACCGGATCGGCGACATTGTGGCGGTGTCCGAACGTTTCACCGTGATCGGTACGTCGGTCTCGCGCCACGATCTCTCTGCGCTCGAAGTGCCTTTGCGGTCCCACGGCGGCATGAGCGAGCAGCGTGTCCCGCTGATCGTGAACCGGGACCTGCCGGGCCTGAACCGCAACCGGCGGTTTCGCAATTTCGATGCCTTCGACCTGGCGCTCAATTACGCCCAATAGATATCCGGCAACAAACGCAAGACCTGTCCGCACATAACCTGTTTGAAAGCTGCAGAGTGATTGACCAGTACATCCGCGACCACCAGCTCAACGCCATGCGACTGGCCGGCCGCAAGGTTGGTGCCGGCCGGACCGGTGACCGCGCGATCGAGGTGTTCGATCCGTACACGGCCAAGCTGCTGGGGAGCGTGCCCAAGGCCACGCTGGAAGAAGTCCGTGAAACCTTCGCCAAGGCACACGTCTGCAAACCTCAATTGAGCCGTTATGAACGCGCAGCCATCCTCAACCGTGCGGCGGCCATTGTCCAGTCCCGGTTGATGGAGGTCGCGAATCTCATCACGGCGGAGGCAGGGCTGTGCCTGAAGGACTCCATCTACGAAGCAGGCCGTGTCAGTGACGTGCTGCTCTTCGGCGCAACCGAGGTGCTCAAGGACGACGGCCAGATCTTCAGCTGCGACCTCACGCCGCACGGCAAGAAGCGCCGCGTCTACACGCACCGCTCCCCGCTGCTGGGCGTGATCACCGCCATCACGCCTTTCAACCACCCGATGAACCAGGTGGCGCACAAGGTGGTGCCCAGCATCGCGACCAACAACCGCATGGTGCTCAAGCCGTCCGAGAAAGTGCCTTTCTCTGCCCTCCTGTTCGCCGACATCCTTTATGAGGCGGGTTTGCCCCCCGAAATGCTCAGTGTGGTGACGGGCGACCCGCGCGAGATTGCGGACGAATTGATCACCAACCCGCTGGTCGACCTGGTGACATTTACGGGCGGCGTGGCCATCGGCAAGTACATCGCCGGCAAGGCAGGCTACCGGCGCGTGGTGCTGGAGCTGGGCGGCAACGACCCCATCATCGTGATGGAAGATGCCGATCTCAACGAGGCCTCCACGCTGGCCGTGCAAGGTTCCTATAAAAATTCAGGCCAGCGCTGTACGGCCATCAAGCGGCTCATGGTGCATGAGGCAGTGGCGGGCGAATTTGTGGAGCAGGTGCTGGCCAAGACCCTGGCCTGGAAATATGGCGACCCGGCCGACAAGGCCAACGACATGGGCACGGTGATTGATGAGCCGGCGGCCATGCTGTTTGAGTCACGTGTGAATGAAGCGGTGGCGCAGGGCGCGAAATTATTGGCGGGCAACCACAGGCGCGGCGCGCTTTACTCACCCACGTTGATCGATCATGTGTCGCCGCAGATGACGGTGGCGCGCGAGGAGACCTTTGGACCGGTGTCCCCGGTGATCCGCTTCAAAAACATTGACGAAGCCATCCAGATTTCGAACGGCACGGCCTACGGTCTTTCAAGTGCTGTTTGCACCAACCGCCTGGACTACATCAACCGGTTTGTCAGCGAGCTGCATGTCGGCACCGTCAATGTGCGCGAGGTGCCTGGGTATCGCCTGGAGCTCACGCCCTTCGGCGGCATCAAGGATTCAGGCCTGGGCTATAAAGAGGGCGTGCAGGAAGCGATCAAGAGTTTCACCAACCTCAAGACCTACTCGCTCCCCTGGAATGCCTGACCTGTGAGGAATCTACATGCTGAACTTTGACGACATCGAACAACTCTTCAAAGAGCGCGGCGGCGAGCAATACAGCGGCGAACCCGTAACGCAGCTCCAGCACGCGTTACAGACTGCGGCGCTCGGCGAAGCCGAAGGCGCGAGCGATGCGCTGGTGACCGCGGCGCTGTTGCATGACCTGGGGCACCTGTTGCATGACCTGGGCGAAACGCCGTCGCTGCGTGGTGTGGACGACGTGCATCAGTACCGCGCACTGCCTTTTTTGCGGGGTCTTTTCCCCGACGAGGTGCTGGACGCCATCAAGCTGCATGTGGACGCCAAGCGCTATCTGTGCGCGGCGCGGCGCGGCTACCATTCCAGCCTTTCAGCAGATTCCAAACGCAGCCTGCAGTTGCAGGGCGGCATCTTTTCAGCTGAAGAAGCGGCGCACTTCATCGCGCAGCCCGGTGCCGGGGATGCGGTGAAGCTGCGCCTCTGGGACGATCTCGCGAAAGATGCGCACAAGGCCACGCCGCCACTGGCGCACTACCTGGCACGGGCCAGGCGCTGTGCCCTTCCCGCCGCAGAGCCCTCGCTTGCCGCCTGAAATCCTGGCCCTGACCTGGCCGGTGCTGGGCGCCGTGCTGTTTGGCGCGCTACTGCACGCAGGCTGGAATGCCCTGGTGAAATCCAGTGCCGACAAGGCGCTGGACATGGCGGTTATCCACCTGATCGGGTCGGTGCTGGCGTTGCCGCTGGTGCTGCTGGTCGGCTGGCCGCGGGCTGAGGCCTGGCCATTCATCGGCGCATCGGTACTGATTCACATCGGCTACTACATTGCCACCACGCGCGCCTACCAGCATGGCGACCTGGGCCTGACCTACCCGCTGATGCGCGGCGTAGCGCCGCTGCTGGTGGCGCTGTCGGCCAGTTTCACCCTGGGTGAAACGCTCACGCCGCTGGCCTGGGCAGGCATCCTGGGTATTTGCTGCGGTGTGCTGGTGCTGGGCCTGAGCCGCCACGCCCTGCATGCGCCCAAGGCCGTCGGTTTTGCGCTGGCCAACGCCGTCATCATTGCCGTCTACACCGTGGTCGATGGGCTGGGTGTCCGCGCTTCAGGCAACGCGTTGCAATACGTTGCGGCTCTCTTCCTGTTTGATGGCTGGCCATTCGGCCTGCTGATGATGGCGCGGCGGGGGCGCGCCATGGGCCACTATGCGCTGCATCGCTGGCCGGTGGCCACCGGCGGTGCGCTGGCATCGTTGGGCTCCTACGGAATCGCGCTGTGGGCCATGACGCGCGCGCCCGTGGCTACGGTGGCGGCGTTGCGCGAGACTTCGGTGCTGTTCGCGGTGCTGCTGGGTTGCTGGCTGCTGAAAGAAGTTTTTACCGTGCGCCGCTTTGTCGGCACGTGCGCCATCGTCGGCGGCGTAATGGCGATACGGCTAGCTTGATCAAAACTTCCAATCTTTGAGGCATACGCCATGACCACCACGACGCTTCCTAGCCATGCAGAGATCGTGATCGTGGGTGGCGGCATTGCCGGCTGTTCTGTGGCCTATCACCTGGCCAAACTGGGCAAGACAGACGTGCTGCTGCTCGAGCAGGGCAAGCTCACCAGCGGAACCACCTGGCATGCGGCCGGCCTGGTCGGCCAGATGCGGCCCAACCGCAACATGACGCAGATGAGCAAATACGGCATTGAGCTGTATGCGTCTCTGGAAGCCGAGACAGGTCTGGCCACTGGCTGGAAACAATGCGGCAGCGTCAACGTCGCGAGCACGCCCGAGCGCATGAAGGTGCTCAAAAAGCAGGTCGCCATGGCCAACAGTTTTGGCGTGGAGTGCCATGAGATCTCGCTGCAGGAAGCCGGCGACAAATACCCAATCATGCGCATCGATGACCTGCAGGGCGCGATCTGGCTGCCGGGCGACGGCAAGGCCAATCCGGCGGACCTCTGCATGTCGCTGGCCAAGGGCGCGCGCAACCGCGGCGTGAAGATGGTTGAAGGCATCGAGGTGACCGGTGTCATCATTGAAAACGGCAGGGCTGTGGGCGTGAAGACCGCGCAGGGTGACGTGCGCTGCGAAGTCGTCGTCAATTGCGCCGGCCAATGGGCGCGGCAGTTCGGCAAACTCGCGGGCGTGAATGTGCCGCTGTATTCGGCCGAGCATTTCTACATCGTCACCGGCAAGATTCCGGGCGTGCACCCCATGCTGCCGGTCATGCGCGACCCGGACGGCTACATCTACTACAAGGAAGAAGTCGGCGGCCTGGTGATGGGCGGCTTTGAACCCCAGGCCAAACCCTGGAAGATGGACCCGATTCCGGCGACCTTCCAGTTTGAGCTGCTGGACGAAGACTGGGACCAGTTCGAGCCGCTGATGACCGCAGCCATGCACCGCACGCCCTGCCTGGAGACGGCCGAAATCAAGATGCTGCTCAACGGGCCGGAGAGTTTTACGCCCGACGGCAACTTCATCCTGGGTGAGGCGCCTGAACTGCGCAACTACTTTGTCTGCGCGGGTTTCAACTCCGCCGGCATTGCCAACAGCGGCGGCGCGGGCCGGCTCATGGCCGAATGGATTGTGGGTGGCGAGCCCAGCACCGATTTGTGGGACGTGGACATACGCCGTTTCGGCAGCTTCACCGGCAACCGCAAGGCCCTGGCGGAACGCACCGGCGAGACTTTGGGCCTGCACTACGCCATGCGCTGGCCGAGGCAGGAACTGGAAACGGCGCGGCCGTTGCGTACCTCACCGCTGTACGACATCCTGGCCGCCAGGGGCGCGGAGTTCGGCAGCAAGAATGGCTGGGAGCGTGCAAGCTATTTCAGGCCGAAGGGCCAGGCGCGCCCGAAATACTCCCTCGACAAACCGGTCTGGCTACCCTGGATGATTGAGGAGCAAAAAGCCACGCGCGAAGCCGTGGCGCTCTACGACCAGACCTCGTTCTCCAAATACCTGTTGCAGGGCCGCGATGCGCTGGCCGTGTTGCAGCGCCTGTGCGCCAACGAGATGGACGTGCCTGTCGGCAAGATGGTCTACACCGCAATGCTCAATGAGTGCGGTGGCTTTGAAAGTGACTTGACCGTGATGAGGCAAGCCGCGAACCAATTCCTCATCATCACCGGCTCTGCGCAAACGGTAAGGGACTTCGACTGGATCACGCGGCACATCGGCGAGGCGGAGCATGCGGTGCTCACCGATATGTCTGCGATGTACTCGGTGCTGTCGGTGATGGGGCCTAAGGCGCGCGAGTTGCTGGCGCTCGTTAGCCCGGACGACCTGTCGCCCGAGGCGTTGAAGTTCTCATGGACGAAGGACATCGACGTGGGCTTTGCCCGCGTGCGCGCCGCCCGCATGAGCTATGTGGGCGGGCCGGGCTTTGAGCTGTACACGCCGATCGAAATGGCGCGCCATGTGTACCTGGCGCTGATGGAGGCCGGCAAGGCTCTCGGTATTCGTGATGCAGGCTACTACGCGCTGGATGCGCTGCGCATCGAGCAAGGCCGGCGCGCCTGGGGCGCAGAGCTCGGCCCGGACGAAACGCCGTGGGAGGCGGGGTTGGCCTTCAGCGTCAGGCTCGACAAGCCGGCTGACTTTATCGGCAAGGCCGCGTTGCTCAATTCACAGGGGCTGGCGCTGCGCAAGAAACTGGTCACGCTGGTGTTTGACACGCCGGATGCCTTTGCCTGGGGCGGCGAGGCGATTGTGATGGACGGGCAAATGGTGGGCGAAATTTCGTCGGTCGGCTGGAGTCCGCTGGCCGGCGCCTGCGTGGCCCTGGGGTATGTGCGCGGCCGCAGTGCCAACCAGCCGCATGCCGGCACACCGGCGCAAATCGAGCTGTGGGGCGAGCGCATCGGTGTGAAGCTCTACGACAAGTGGCCAATCGTGAAATCTTGATTGCTATGCTTTTAGGAGCTGCCTGCGCCCGTCGTTTCTGGGCAAGAAGCCGATTTGGCTCAAGAATTTGCAAAAAAAACGCCACGGGGATAGCGCTGTTGCCGCTACGCCATGTCAGGTAAATCCATGCCGACAAAACGCACGGTGACACGCGTGCCCGGCGTTTGTGGATGACCCGCCAAGGCCGCGTCTTCAATCGTGATGGTGGCACCGTGTTGCTTGGCGATTTCCAGGACGATGGCCAGGCCCAGGCCGGAGCCGTCGACGTTGGTGCCCAGCGTGCGGTAGAACGGCTGGAACACCAGCTCGCGCTCCGACTCCAGAATGCCCGGCCCCGAGTCTTCTACCAGCAGCACCAGCACGCCGCTGAAGCGGTCGGTCATCAGCCGCAGTGTGACCTGTCCTTTTTCGGGCGTGTAGTTGATGGCGTTGTCCAGCAGGTTGCGCACCAGTTCCTTGAGCAGGGTCGGGTTGCCTTCCAGTTGCGTCGCCTGCTCGCCGGCGGCGGGCCCGTCGTAGCCAAGATCGATCTGTTTTTCAAGAGCACGCGGCACCGAGTCGGCCATCACTTCCGAGACGATGTGCACCAGGTCGATGTGCAGCTTGGCGAGGCTGCGGCCCGTGGTTTCGGCGCGTGCCAGCGCCAGCAGCTGGTTGACAGTGTGGGTGGCGCGTATGCTGGCGCGGCCGATATGCTTGAGCGACTTTTTGAGTTCGTCGGCATCGGTTTCTCGCTGCGCCAGGTCGGCCTGCATGCGCAGGCCCGCCAGCGGTGTCTTCAACTGATGCGCGGCATCGGCGAGAAAGCGCTTCTGCGTGGTCAGTGAGACCTTGAGACGGCTCAGCAAATCATTGATGGAGGACACCAGCGGTGCTACCTCTTCCGGCACCGCGGTTTCATCGAGCGGGCTCATGTCGTCGGACTTGCGTGCGCGGATGCGTTTTTCGAGCTGGGCCAGAGGCTTGATGCCGCGCACCAGTGCCAGCCACACCAGCAGCACGGCCAGCGGCAGCGTCACGAACTGCGGCACCATGGTGCCCTTGACGATCTCGGTGGCCAAGGTCTTGCGTTTTTCCAGCGTTTCGGCCACTTGCACCAGCACCATCTGGGTGGGGGCAGCTTCGGATGTGCCAGCGCCCTTGTCGCTGCGCGGTGCAGCCGCCTTGCCTGTCGGCGCCGGTGCTTTGACCTCGACCTTGAGCCAGGTGTAGGCCACACGCACATCTTCGCCCTGGATCAGGTCTTCGCGCAGCCGCACCTCGCCGTTGATGGGCTTGTCTTCATCGGGCGGCATCGGCAGGTCGTGCTCGCCGCTGAGCAGTTCGCCTTGCGTGCCCACGACCTGGTAATAGACCAGGTCGGTATCATCGGCGCGCAGGATTTCACGCGCAGGCGCCGTCAGGTTGAACTGCACCTGGTTGTTCTTGACCGCCACCAGCTTGGCCAGTGCCTGCACGTTGTATTCAAGCGCACGGTCAAAAGGCTTGCCGGCAATGTTCTGCGCCACCAGCCAGGTCAGCGCCAGGCTGATCGGCCACAGCAGCAGCAGCGGCGTGAGCATCCAGTCGAGGATTTCGCCGAAGAGGCTGCGGCGTTCGCGTTGAAAGAGCCGTAATGCCACAGCTAAAGCGCAATGGCGTTGTCTTCAAGCCAGCAGGAGCCGCGGAACCGGCTTTGCCGGGCCGCAGGCGGGGCGGCCCCCCCGGGGGGCAGGGAACTACACGAAGTGAGTGACCGTGAGGGCTCCATTTCTAGCCGGGAATCTTTTCAAGGCAGTAACCGAGCCCGCGCACCGTCGCAATCCGCACCGGACCCTTTTCAATCTTCTTGCGGAGCCGGTGGATGTACACCTCGATCGCGTTGTTGCTGACTTCTTCACCCCATTCGCAGAGGCGCTCGACCAGCTGGTCCTTGCTGACAAGGCGGCCGGCGCGTTGCAGCAGCACTTCGAGCAAGCCAAGCTCTCGCGCCGACAGCTCCAGCATCTGGCCGTCAATGGTGGCCACGCGGCCGGCCTGGTCGTACACCAGCGGGCCGTGCTTGATGGTGCTGCTGGCGCCGCCCATGCCGCGGCGGATCAGCGCCCGCACACGGGCTTCGAGTTCCTGCAGTGAAAACGGTTTGGCCATGTAGTCGTCGGCGCCGTAGTCCAGGCCTTTGACGCGTTCTTCCACGCTGTCTGCGGCGGTCAGGATCAGCACCGGCATGGCCGAGCCGCGGGCGCGCAGTCGCTTGAGCACTTCCAGCCCGTGCATGCGCGGCAGGCCCAGGTCCAGGATCAGCAGATCGAATTCGGTGTTGGTAAGCAGCGCGGCGTCGGCTTCGGTGCCGCTGGCCACGTGGTCGGCTGCCGCACCGGAGGCGCGCAAAGTGCGCAGCAGGCCGTCGGCCAGGACCTGGTCATCTTCGGCAATCAGGATACGCATGGTTGTCTCCGGGTGGGGCGGCAGCGCCTGCTGCGCCGCAAGTTAGTGTGTTTGCCCGAATTTTAGGCGCTTGCGTCTGTCCCAGGTGCAGGGAGTTACACGCGGTGAGCGACCGTGGGTGCCACATTCAGCCTGCATATGCTTCCAGTCCCAGCGCCACCACTGTGGCCACATCATGCCCGACGGCCTGGCGGAACTCGTCTTCGGCTTGGCGCACCGCCCGGTGAAAGGCTTCCAGCCAGAGCAGGCCCGATTCGGTGAACACCACCTGGCGCGCGCGTTTGTCGTGCGGGTCGGGCTGGCGCGTCACCAAACCCCAGGCTTCGCATTGGTCGACGAGGTCGCCCATGGCCTGCTTGCTCATGCCGGCGCTTTGCGCGAGATCCGTCAGGCGCGAGCCGCCCACGGCCAGGTGGCGTGTGATGTGGATATGCGCTGCGCCGACCTGGTCTCGTGCGGCGAGGTTTGAGAGCGCCAGCGGCACTTCGATGCTGCTGGCCATCAGCGCCAATACACGCTCGTCGAAGCGGCGCAGGGCGTGGCCCATGAGTCGACCCAGATGGGTTTGCCGCCAGCTGGCCTCGGTGGCGCCGAAAGGGCTGGACAGTGTCGATAAAGCGGCCGTTTCTGTCATGAAATCATGGTACCTGAATTGGTCAGGTAAACTGACTAAAAATAGGGTTTACTTATTTTAATAGCGCCCATAAAGTACTGATCATACATCCAGCGCTGTGATTAAAAGCAGAGGCCGGAAACTAGAGCAAAAAGTTTTACATCATTGATTTTCAAGGAGTTTTTCATGGAACTGACCAGCAAACTGAACCCCGCCCAAAACCCTGTACAAAGCGCCGCCCTGAACACCGAGAAGGCCAAGGCCCTGCAAGCCGCCCTGGCCCAGATCGAAAAGCAGTTCGGCAAAGGCACCATCATGAAGCTGGGCGACGGCGAGGTCATCGAGGACATCCAGGTCGTTTCCACCGGCTCTCTGGGCCTGGACATCGCCTTGGGCGTCGGCGGCCTGCCGCGCGGCCGTGTGGTTGAAATCTACGGCCCTGAATCCTCGGGCAAAACCACGCTGACCCTGCAGGTCATCGCCGAAATGCAAAAGCTGGGCGGCACCTGCGCCTTTGTCGATGCCGAACACGCGCTGGACATCCAGTACGCGCAAAAGCTGGGCGTGAACCTGCAAGACCTGCTGATCTCTCAGCCCGACACCGGCGAGCAGGCGCTTGAAATCGTGGATTCGCTCACCCGCTCCGGCGCGGTCGACCTGATCGTGGTCGACTCGGTGGCGGCGCTCACGCCCAAGGCCGAGCTTGAAGGCGAAATGGGCGACTCGCTGCCCGGCCTGCAGGCCCGCCTGATGAGCCAGGCGCTGCGCAAGCTCACCGCCACCATCAAGAAGGCCAACTGCATGGTCATCTTCATCAACCAGATCCGCATGAAGATCGGCGTGATGTTCGGTTCGCCCGAAACCACCACCGGCGGCAATGCGCTGAAGTTCTACGCCTCGGTGCGGCTGGACATTCGCCGCATCGGCTCCATCAAGAAAGGCGAAGAGGTGATCGGCAACGAAACCCGGGTGAAGGTGGTCAAGAACAAGGTGGCCTCGCCCTTCAAGACGGCGGAGTTCGACATCCTCTACGGCGAGGGCATCAGCCGGCTGGGCGAGGTGCTGGACCTGGGTGTGGCCGGCCACATCGTCGAAAAAGCCGGCGCCTGGTATGCATTTAACGGCGAAAAAATCGGCCAGGGGCGCGACAATTCGCGGGAGTTCCTGAAAGAAAACCCCGAACTCGCCATCGAGATCGAAAACAAGGTGCGCGAATCGCTGGGTATTCCGCTGGTGCAAGCCGCGGCCGGTACCGAGCCAGCACCGGTTGAAAAGGCTGCCAAGGCCGAGAAAGCCGAAAAACCCGCCAAAGTAGCCGCCTGAGCCTGTTTTTGAATGCCAAATAAGGCGAAAGACCAATCAGAACGGGCGCAAGCAGCTATCAAAAAAATAGCGCTTGCATTCCAATCTGGCTGAGTCCTTTGACATGGAAAACCTGGCAGACAGCTCCCCCGCCAAACCCGCCCGCCGCGCGGGTTTTGGCCTTTCCCTCAAGGGCCGCGCATTGCGTTACCTGGCCGCGCGCGAACATTCACGCGCCGAACTTGAACGCAAGCTGGCTCCGCATGAAGAAACCCCGGGCCAGCTGAAGGCGGTGCTCGACGACCTTGAGCTCAAGGATTTCATCAGCGAAGAGCGTGTCATCGATTCGGTCATCAACCGGCGTTCCCGCAAGCTGGGCGCCTCGCGCATCCAGCAGGAGCTGCAGGCCAAAGGGCTGGACGTGACGGCCATACGGGAAGCGGTTGGGCAGCTTAAGGCCACCGAGCGCGAACGGGCGCGAGACATCTGGCAGCGAAAGTTTGGCACAGCCCCGGCCAACCCCGCAGAACATGCCCGGCAAATCCGGTTTCTGGCGGGAAGAGGTTTTACACTGGAGGTTGCATCGTGGGTGCTCAAAAATCCCGATAACGAAGGAGATTGAGATCCAGGCTGTAGCGGCCCTTCCTCGCAAAGTCTGGCCCGGGAATGTGAAAGCTTTCAGGAGTCAGCCATTTTCCAGAGTATCCGCACCCTTCTGGCACGCAATAAAAGTGCCGTACCTGCCGGCCCGGTTGTCCCGGGTGAAGATGCCCAGCCATTGCGCTCACGTGGCAACGAATTGTTGGCACAAGGCAGGATTTCCGAGGCCACCGACTGCTATCGCCAGGTAGTCGCCATGACACCGAACGATGGTTTGGCCCATGTCAACCTGGGTTACGGCCTGATGGAACTGGGCGAACTGCCTGAGGCCAGCGCTAGCTTCGGGCAGGCCCTCGCGCTGGACGGCGGTCTTCTGGATGCCCATTTCCTGATGGGACAGGTGCAGATGCGCCAGACGTTGGTTGAAGACGCGGTCCGCAGTTTCCGAGCGGCTTTGACTTTGAAGCCTGATTTTGATTTGGCCTGGTTTGAGCTGGCCCGCGTGCAGGAAAGTTTGCACCAGGTGGATGCGGCGCTGGATAGCTACCAGCAGGTTCTGCGTATCAATCCGGCCTTTGTAGATGCGGCAGCCAACCAGGTCAAGCTGCTGCTTGACTTGCAGCGCTGGCAGGAGGTCATCACGGTGGCGGACGGGCAGATGAAAAACGGAGCACCCCATGACTTCGGCATCCAGAAAGCGTGCGCGCTGAACGGTTTGGCCCGCCATGACGAAGCCCTTGCCCTGATCGATGCCATTCTGGCTGAACATCCCGGGAATGTTCCGGCGCTCGACGGCAAAGCGGCGATTCAGGCTGCACAGGGCAAGCATGCGTTAGCCTTGCAAAGTTACGAGCAGGTGATCGCATTGCAGCCCCAGCATGCGGACGCGCTGTCGAATGCCGGTGCGGCCTGCGACCGGTTGGGTCGGCTTGATCAGGCCATGGCTTTTCATGAACGCGCCGTTAGCCTGCAGCCGCAAAATACGCACGTTCTGTACAACATGGGCTGCACCCTGCTGAATCTGGGTCGCTGTGCTGAAGTGGTGACGGTTGCTGATCGCGGTCTCGCGGCGGAGGGCGACCATGCCAATCTCCACTGGAACAAGGCCGTTGCCCATTTGCTGCTTGGCGACCTGCGCCAAGGCTGGCCTGAATACGAATGGCGGTGGTTTGCCAGCGCGCTTGGTCCGCGTCCGCCTAGGCCCAATTTCGGCAAGCCTATTTGGACCGGCGAGTCGCTTATTGGTAAAAGCATTTTCCTGTATGGTGAACAAGGCTTGGGCGACACCATACAGTTGCTGCGCTACATCCCTTTGATTGCCACCAGAGGCGCGAAAGTATTTTTATCGGTCCCGGCTTCGATAGAGCCGCTCTGCGCGGACTTCAAGGATGACTGCATTCTTGTGGGCCGCGGGCAATTGCCTGGGGATTTTGACTTTCACTGCCCATTGTTCAGCCTGCCGTTCGCGTTTGAAACCGACCTGACCAGCATTCCGGCGGCCATTCCCTACTTGCGGAGCATTCCTGCCCTGAAGACAGGATGGGAAGGAGAGTTGCGAAAGCTCAGCACAGGGCGCGGCCCAAGGCTGGGCTTGGTCTGGTCAGGTAGCGCGACCCATCAGAATGATGCGAACAGGTCGATGCCGCTGGCGACGCTGCTGGACGCTTTGCCGCAGTCCTGCCAGCTGGTGTGCCTGCAAAAAGAGGTGCGTGAGGCTGACCAAGAGCTGGTCGAGTCGGCCGGCATCTTCTTTGCAGGTGACGCGCTGAAAACCTTTGCAGACACAGTTGCTCTGGCTGATTGCGTGGACCTTGTCATCAGCGTCGACACCAGCGTCGCCCATCTGGTTGGCGCGATGGGAAAACCGCTGTGGCTCATGCTGCCTTATCGGCCAGATTGGCGCTGGATGCTTGAACGGGACGACAGCCCCTGGTACCCCACGGCGCTCCTATTCCGCCAAGGCGAGAGCCGCTGTTGGGAAGAAGTAGTAAAGAAAGTCGGCAGTGAATTGCCAAAGGCGCTTGAACACATCAAAATAGAAGACTGAGCCTCAACTTTGGGAGGCAAGGAGTTTGGTTGTCTGGTCCGGACGATTAGAGACCCAGCATCAGCTTCAGGTTCTGGACTGCAGCGCCGGATGCGCCCTTGCCCAGGTTGTCCAGCCGCGCCACCAGCACCGCATGGCGGTACTCTTCATTGGCAAACACGCGCAACTCCATCTTGTTGGTGTCGTTGAGCGCCAGCGCATCCAGCTTTCCCGACTCGGGCGCGGCTTCGGCGGTGACCCATTCGCTGCCGGCATAGTGTTTGGCCAGTACGTCCTGCAACTGCGCTCCGGTTGGTTTGCCGGGCAGCAAGTCAAGGTGCAGAGGCAATTGCACCAGCATGCCCTGCTTGAAGTTGCCTACCGACGGAATGAACACCGGGCGGCGTGTGAGCCCTGTGTATTTCATGATTTCGGGCAGGTGTTTGTGCTTCAGGCCCAGGCCATAAAGTTCAAACAGGGGAGCGGTGCCAGCTTCGTAGTCTTCAATCATCTGCCGGCCGCCGCCGGAGTAACCACTCACGGCGGGAAGGCTCAGTGGGAAGTCGGCGGGCACCATGCCAGCATCGACCAGCGGGCGGATCAGCGCGATCGCGCCGGTGGCGTAGCAGCCGGGGTTGCCCACGCGGTCGGCAGCGGCCACGGCGGCGCGCTGGGTCCGGGTCAGTTCGGGAAAGCCGTAAACCCAGCCGGACACGGTTCGGTGAGCCGTGGAGGCATCAATGATTTTGGGCTTTTTGCCGGTCAAGCTGTCAATCATGGCGACCGACTCGCGTGCCGCGTCGTCGTGCAGGCACAGGATCACCATATCCACTTGCGCCATCAGGGCGCGCTTGGCGGCCGCGTCCTTGCGCAGTTCGGGCGCGATGCTGACGAGCTCGATCTGCGGCATGGCTTGCAGCCGCTCGCGGATTTGCAGGCCCGTGGTGCCGGCTTCGCCGTCAATAAATACTTTAGGCATGAGCTTCCAGGTACAAACAAATTGGGCGGCTGGCCGCCCCAGAGGTCAATTTCGGCCCATTTCGGGGTGTAAGGCGGGCACAAGAGTTGTGCGTCGCACCATGATACAGTTCTGCGTTGCTGCCTGCAGTGACCGCCGACGTGGTTTTTTGGGCCGGTGTGGCCTGTTTCCGACACCCCATTCCTCTGCCCGAATCCCTGTTGCACCCCCTCTTTTACTGAATTCTGAAGGTCTTTCATGAAAATTCACGAGTACCAGGGCAAGGAAATCTTGCGCAATTTTGGTGTGCCAGTGCCGCGCGGCATCCCGGCCTTCACGGTGCAGGAAGCGGTGGAAGCCGCCCAGAAGCTAGGCGGCCCGGTGTGGGTGGTCAAGGCCCAGATCCACGCAGGTGGCCGCGGCAAGGGTGGCGGCGTGAAGGTTGCCAAAACCATCGACGACGTTAAACGCATTGCCGGCGAAATCCTCGGCATGCAGCTGAAAACGCACCAGACCGGCCCTGAAGGCCAGAAAGTCCGCCGCCTCTATATTGAAGACGGCGCCGACATCAACAAGGAATACTACATTTCGGCCGTCACCGACCGCGAGTCGCAAAAGGTGGCTTTCATTGCTTCCAGCGAAGGCGGCATGGACATCGAAGAAGTGGCCCATTCCAACCCTGAAAAAATCATCAAGGTGTTTGTCGATCCGCTGGTCGGCATGACGGACGCCCAGGCCAAGGAAGTCGCGGCCGGCATCGGCATGCCTGCCGACTCCGTGGCGCAGACCGTCGACATCCTGCAAAAGCTCTACAAGTGCTACATGGAGACCGACGCGTCGCTGGTTGAAATCAACCCCTTGAACCGCAACAGCAAGGGTGAAGTCATGGCCCTGGACGCGAAGTTCAACTTTGATGCCAACGCGCTGTTCCGCCATCCCGAAATCGTGGCCTATCGCGACCTGGACGAAGAAGACCCGGCCGAAGTCGAAGCCAGCAAGTTCGACCTGGCTTACATCAGCCTGGACGGCAACATCGGCTGCCTGGTCAACGGCGCAGGCCTGGCCATGGCGACCATGGACACCATCAAGCTGTTCGGTGGCGAGCCAGCCAACTTCCTGGATGTGGGCGGCGGCGCAACGGCTGAAAAAGTCACCGAAGCCTTCAAGATCATGCTGAAGAACCCTGATGTCAAAGGCATCCTGGTCAACATCTTCGGCGGCATCATGAAGTGCGACACCATCGCCGACGGCGTGATCACCGCCTGCAAGGCCGTGAACCTTTCGGTTCCACTGGTCGTGCGCATGAAGGGCACCAACGAAGACCTGGGCAAGAAGATGCTGGCCGATTCCGGCCTTCCCATCATCGCCGCAGACACCATGGCCGAAGCCGCGACCAAAATCGTCGCCGCTGTCAAATAAGCCCGGAGCCAAGAATATGTCCATCTACATCAACAAAAACACCAAAGTCATCACCCAGGGCATCACCGGCAAAACCGGTCAATTCCACACCCGCATGTGCCGCGACTACGCGAACGGCAAAGAAGCTTTTGTGGCCGGTGTGAATCCCAAGAAAGCCGGCGAAGACTTCGAAGGCATCCCGATTTTTGCCAACGTGACCGAAGCCGCCAAGGCGACCGGCGCAACCGTGTCGGTCATCTATGTGCCCCCTGCAGGCGCTGCCGCCGCCATCTGGGAGGCTGTTGAAGCCAACCTGGACCTCGCAATCTGCATCACCGAAGGCATCCCTGTGCGTGACATGCTGGAAGTGCGCAACCGCATGAAAGCCAAGGAAGCCGCCGGCGGCAAGAAAACCCTGCTGCTGGGCCCCAATTGCCCCGGCCTGATCACGCCTGAAGAGATCAAGATCGGCATCATGCCCGGCCATATTCACCGCAAGGGCCGCATCGGCGTGGTCAGCCGCTCCGGTACGCTGACCTATGAAGCTGTGGCGCAATTGACCGAAATCGGCCTGGGCCAATCGAGTGCAGTCGGTATCGGCGGCGACCCGATCAATGGCCTCAAGCACATCGACGTGATGAAAGCCTTCAATGACGACCCGGACACTGACGCCGTGATCATGATCGGCGAGATCGGCGGTCCCGATGAAGCCGAAGCCGCCCAGTGGTGCAAGGCCAACATGAAAAAACCGATTGTTGGCTTCATTGCTGGTGTGACTGCCCCTGCCGGCAAGCGGATGGGCCATGCGGGCGCACTGATCTCCGGCGGCGCCGACACGGCCGATGCCAAACTTGCCATCATGGAAGCCTGCGGTTTCACCGTGACGCGCAATCCGTCGGAAATGGCCAAATTGCTCAAGGCGCTGCTGTAGGCCACCAACGAAAAAGTGATTTAAAAACTTGACCACGGTCAAGCAGGTAAGCAGTAATACCAATCGGGATTGGCCTATTGCGGCTTAGACTCTCCAAAACAAAAAAGCGCTTCCCGGCGCTTTTTTAATTCATAACAGGAGCTGCCATGTTTTTCGGACTGGACCTCGCGTCCCCCCTTTTCTGGAGTGCTTTCGGCTCCATCCTTCTTGCCAACATCGTGCTGTCTGGCGATAACGCCGTGGTAATTGCCATGGCTGCGCGCACACTCAAACCCGAGCAGCGCGGCAAGGCGATCTTCTGGGGAAGTGCTGCCGCGATCGTGATGCGGATCGTGCTGACCATCGTAGCCATTCAGCTGTTGAGCTTGCCGTACCTGAAGATGATCGGCGCCGTTCTGCTGGTCTACATTGGCGTGGACCTGCTTAAAGGCGAAGAAGATGAAGATGGCGAAGGCCACGAAATCAACGGCATGATGGCTGCGATTCGCACTATCCTGATTGCCGATCTGGTAATGAGCCTGGATAACGTTCTGGCAGTGGCAGCAGCCGCCAAGGGCAACCTCCCGTTGCTGGTACTGGGTCTTCTGGTGAGCATCCCACTGATTATTTTCGGCGCCACCTTGTTGACCAAGGTAATGGAGCGCTTCCCCATCATCATTACCATCGGCGCAGCCCTTTTGGGCTTCCTGGCGGGTGAGATGCTGCTGACGGATCCTGCGGTAGTGAGCTATTTTGGTGCCGTTAGCGACCATACGGTGACTGCCGGTGGGATTGTGGGTGCCGTGCTTGTGGTGGCACTGGGCACTTACCTGACCAAACGGCAGCAGGCAAAGGCGCCTTCGGCCTGAACCGGCGTGCCGGTCCAGCCGCCGCAGCGCTCCCGGCGGTTAGGGCCGTTTCTTGGCGTTCGCCACCTGCTGCGGACCGGATGCGCGCCGCGCATACCAGAAAACCACTTATTTGCAACAGTCGGTACGGTTGCGGTGCAGAAGTCGCTTGTCCAGCCGCACCTCGTCTGTTAATGTCCATTATCAGGAGACTTGTAACCTGCCGAAACAGTTGGCGGGCGGTATCCGGCGCACGAAATTTGCAGCCGGAGAACCGGTAGTACAAAGCAATTACAAAAATGGCTGGGGCTATGCATAGCGAATCAGGACAAGGGACGGGAAGTGGCCAAAACATCTAGGAAATTGAGTCAGTTCTGGCGGGCCGACTGGTTTGTGGGCGTTCTGGTGGTGCTGGCCGTCCTTTTTCTGCATGGCCTGACAGATTTTTTCGGCACACTTGAGCGTCGCTACTATGACTTTGCCAGCACCAGCACTTCGCGGCAGCCCTCAGACCGCATAGCCATCATTGCGATCGACGACCAAAGCATCGCCAACATAGGCCGCTGGCCCTGGCCGCGCGACGTGCATGCGCAGCTGATTGACCAGCTTTCGGCCGCCAAGGCCAAAACCATTGCGCATACAGCGTTCTTTTTTGAACCGCAAACCGATAGAGGCTTGGTGTTCATCCGCAAAATCAAGGAGGCCCTTGGTCCGGTAGCCGATCCGGCGGCCGCTCCAACCGGTGGTCTGCCTGAACAATTGGGCAAAGTCATCGCCGAGGCTGAAATAGCCCTGGACACTGACGCCAAGCTCGCGGCCAGCATGACCAAGGCCGGCAATGTCTTGGTACCTTCGGTTTTTTCGCTGGGAGTGCCGCAAGGGCGTCCGGACAATCCGCTCCCGGCTTACGCACTGAAGAGTGCTGTAGACGAGCTTAATGGGTTTTCCCTACCGGCCATCCGCGGTCAGCAGCCCATTGAGCTGATTGGTACGGCGGCGGCGGGCATCGCTCACCTCAACCAGGTGCAGGATGTGGACGGTGCGGTGCGGCAGGAGCCCCTGCTGATCAACTATTACGGCAAGGCCGTGCCTTCCATGAGCCTGCTCGCCGCGGCCAGGAGCCTGAACCTGGGGCCTGCCGACATCAAACTCAATGTGGGTGAGTCTGTGCAGATCGGCAAGCTGATGGTCAAAACCGACGAATCAGCCTTGATGCTTCCACAGTTTTACAAGGGCAAGGACGGTCGGCCAGCCTTTGCCGTTGATTCGTTCTATGACGTGATTTCCGGCAAGATTCCGGCTGCCAAATATGCCGACAAGATCGTGATCATCGGCGCCACCGCCGCGGGGGTCGGTACCCAGTTCCCGACGCCGGCGGGCCCGGGGCTCTCGCCGGCAGAAACCATTGCGCATATTACGTCCAGTATCCTGAGTGAGCATTTCATCGTGCAGCCCGGCTGGGGCGTCTGGGCTACTCTGGGTGTGCTGCTGGTGGTTGTGGCTTATCTGGTTGCCGGACTGCCACGGCTGTCGGCCGGCAAGGCCGCGATCATCACGCTGCTGTTATTCGTGGTGTTGCTGGTGGTTGAGTTCGGCCTGCTCTCAGCCGCCGCGACCTGGCTCAAACTTGTCTTTCCCGCGGCCCTTCTGGTGATCGGCCATCTGGCACTGACCACCAAGCGCTTCCTCATGACCGAGGCCGGCAAACTCAAGTCCGACGAGGAATCGGCAGAGACCAATCGCATGATGGGTCTGGCGCTGCAAGGTCAAGGCCAGCTCGACATGGCGTTTGACCGCTTTCGCCGCGTGCCCTTCACCGATGCGCTGATGGACAACATGAACAACCTGGCGCTGGATTTCGAGCGCAAGCGCCAGTTCAACAAGGCTCAGGCCGTGTACGAGTACATGGCCACCTACAACAAGAACCACAAAGACCTGCAGTCCAAGCTCAATCGGGCCAAAAACCTGTCGGAAACGGTCATTTTGGGCGGTGGCGGTGCGCACCCGGGCGGGACCATGCTCCTTGACGGCGGGGGTGTTGAAAAGCCCATGTTGGGTCGCTATCAGGTTGAAAAGGAATTGGGCAAGGGCGCCATGGGCGTGGTGTACCTAGGCAAGGACCCAAAAATCGGTCGTGTCGTCGCCATCAAGACCATGGCCTTGAGCCAGGAATTCGAGGGCGAGGAGCTTGACGATGCGCGGGAGCGCTTCTTCAGGGAAGCCGAGACCGCTGGCCGGCTGCAGCACCAGAACATCGTCACGATTTTTGATGCAGGTGAAGAGCACGACCTGGCATTCATTGCCATGGAGTTTCTGAAGGGCAAGGACCTGGCCGATGTCACCAAGGACGGCCATTTGCTGCCGGTTCCGAAGGTCCTGTCCATCGTGGCACGGGTGGCTGAAGCACTGGCTTACGCGCACAAGCAGAACGTGGTGCACCGGGACATCAAACCGGCCAACATCATGTATGAAATCGAAAGCGATACGGTGAAGGTGACCGACTTCGGCATCGCCCGTATTACGGATTCAAGCAAAACAAAGACCGGTCTTGTACTGGGGACGCCCAGCTTCATGTCGCCGGAGCAGATTGCCGGTAAAAAAGTCGACGGGCGCTCGGACTTGTACTCGCTGGGCGTCATGCTATTTCAGATGCTGGCTGGGGTGTTGCCGTTCCGGGGCGATTCCATGGCCGAACTGATGTACAAGATCGCGAACGAAGAAGCCCCCGATATCCGTATCATCCGTAAAGAGCTGCCGGCGCGACTTGCCGAGGTTGTTGCGCTGTCTCTGGCCAAGAAGCCGGAGTTGCGGTATCAGGACGGTGATCGATTGGCGGCAGACCTGCGCGCTGTCATTGCCGCAATGGAAGGTACTGCACCGGCTCCGTCGTTTGCCCCTCAACAGGTTGCGCCAGCAGCCCAATTTGACGCCACAGTCGTGCAATCAGCGGCTACGCCGGCTGCCGGCCCGAGGACCTATGATGCGACCCAGGCCGTGAATGTCGACGGCACGCAGACGTTTGAGAAAACCGTGGTTTCCAAAGCACCTGCTGCCGATACCGACACCCAGTGATCACACGAACAAGATGAACTACGAGATTTGTACACATACCGACCCGGGGTTGACGAGGGACAACAACGAGGATGCGGTTGCTTTTGACGCTGTAACGCGGCTTTGCATCCTGGCGGACGGAATGGGCGGCTATAACGCAGGCGAAATTGCAAGCGGCATGGCTGCCGCTTTCATCAAGTCGGAAATGGGCCGCTGGCTTTCCCAGGCGGGCAGACATGCCAATGCCAAGGAAGTGCGCCGGGCTCTGGAAATCTGCGTGGAAAATGCCAATCATTCGATCTTCAACGCGGCAAACTCCAACCCCCAGTACGCGGGAATGGGTACCACGCTGGTGGTAGGGGTGTTCCAGGACGGGCGACTAATGCTGGGGCATATTGGCGATTCCCGTTGTTATCGCCTGCGCGGCCAGGAGCTGCAGCAAATCACCAAAGACCACTCGCTGCTGCAAGAACAGATTGACGCCGGGCTGATAACTCCCGAGCAGGCGCTGACTTCCCTGAACAAGAATCTGGTCACACGCGCCTTGGGAGTCGAGGATACGGTGCTGGTTGAGGTCAATGAGCATCGTGTGGACGCAGGAGACCTTTATCTGATGTGTTCGGATGGGCTCTCGGACATGGTTGCGGATCCGGGTATTGCGGCTATCCTTACAGGCGCAGGGACCCTGGAACAAAAAGCAAGGCAGCTGATTGCTGCGGCGAATGAGGCTGGTGGACGCGATAATATTTCCGTACTGCTGGCATATGCGAAAGAAGACTCGACCAAGCGCGGCCTTTTGTCCAGAATGCTGGGAAAATAACGATGACTGAAATATTACAAACAGACAGGAGTCGGCCATGCCGAAAATGATCGTCTCTATTGACGGCGTTGTGATCAAGGAAGTCCAGTTGACGAAAGACCGGACTTCCTTGGGGCGTAGGCCTTACAACGACATCGTCATCGACAACCTAGCTGTCAGTGGGGAGCACGCCGTTTTGCAAATGACCGGCAACGAGGTCTATCTGGAAGATCTCAACAGCACCAATGGCACCTATGTCAACGGGAAGGCCGTTAAAAAGCTGCTGCTGCAGAACAGCGATACCGTTGAAATCGGCAAGTACAAAATCAAGTATGTCAACGAAGCTGCACCCGCAGGCTTTGAGAAGACCATGATTATCAAAGCCGGCTCTGCCGGTCTTGTGCCCCCGCCGCCGACAGGTTCGCCGGCGGCATCGACTGAAGCCGGTACAGGCCTCACAGCGGCTATCAAAGTGATGTCGGGCGCAGCGGCCGGCCGTGAAGTGGCATTGGTGAAGGTAGTCACAACCATCGGAAAGCCCGGGGTAGCAGTTGCCGCCATTACCAAGAGGCCACAGGGTTTTGTCGTTGCTCATGTTGAGGGCACTGGCAAGCCGACGCTTAACGGAGCCCCCATCGGTGCAGAGCCGGTTGTCCTGAAAAATGGGGACATGCTTGAGCTGGCCGGAACGCAAATGCAGTTCGTCCAACACTGACATTGGTGTTGAGCGGTCTCGCATCACGCGGACCGCAAGCATCCTTCAAACGAGGTCGCATGAGACTCCTCTCCCGGCACTGGCCTCGTATCGCCGTCACGCTGATTCCGCTGGTGTTTGCATTGATGCATGCCAGTGGGGTCGCACGCATTGGCGTTCTGCAAAGGCTGGACGACATCATCTACGATGCACGTCTTCGCGCGACCATGCCGCATACGCTGGACGAGCGCATTGTTATCGTTGACATCGATGAAAAAAGCCTTGCGGAGGTTGGGCGCTGGCCCTGGGGCCGTAACAGATTGGCGGAGCTGGTCGAAGAGCTGCAGGATCGTCAAAAAACGGCACTGCTGGGGTTTGACGTCGTATTTGCCGAGGCCGACGAAAGCTCGGGCCTAAAGCGGCTAAAGCAGCTTGCCCAGGCGGAGCTGAAAGATCAACCGGGCTTCCCGGAAAAACTGAGCCAGCTGCAGACCAGCCTGGATTACGACGCGATTTTCGCGAAAGCGATCGAAAAACGCCCTGTCGTGATGGGGTATTACTTCACCAGCGACAGAGATGGTCGGGTCAATGGCGTTTTGCCGCCGCCGGTTATGGGCAGCGATGCGCTCGGTGGCCGTCCTATCAAATTCACCAGCTGGAACGGATATGGAGCCAACATAGAGTTGCTGGCCAAAGCGGCCCCTTTGGGGGGCTTCTTTAACTCCATCACCGAGGGCGATGGCGTGGTGCGCTCCATTCCCCTGCTGGCGGAGTTCAAAGGGCAGTACTACGAATCATTGGCGCTCGCCATGTTTCGCATGCTGGCGGGTTTGCCCAAGGTCGAGCCTGGGTTCCCGCAGGAAAAATTCCTGACCCGGAACTACCAGGGGCTGGAAAGCATTCTGCTCAAGCAAGGCAACAAAACACTGGCGATTCCGGTCGATGATCGCGTCGCTACTTTGGTGCCCTTCAGGGGTAATGGTGGTGCGAACGGCGGCTCGTTCCGGTATATCTCCGCGGCGGATGTCCTGGCCAAGCGCCTTGCGCCTGGAACGCTCAAGGACAAGATCATTCTGGTTGGCACCACAGCGCCCGGCCTGCTCGATTTGAGAGTAACTCCGGTGGGGGAAACCTATCCTGGGGTGGAAACGCATGCCAATGTGATTTCCGGTTTCCTTGACGGGAAGGTATTCGTCAAGCCCGACTATGCCGTCGGATTCGAGGTAGTCATCCTGCTTTTTTCGGGGTTGACGCTGGCTTTTGCACTGCCGCTGCTTTCAGCCTCCCGTGCGGTGCTTGTCAGCCTGGCGGTGATTGCCACGATAGCCGGCTTGAATTTCTGGCTTTACTCCGGTTACGGTCTTGTGCTGCCGCTGGCCAGTGCGCTGGTTATGGCTTTGACCGCGTTTGCGTTGAACATGAGTTATGGATACTTCGTGGAAAGCCGATCCAAGCGGGAGTTGGCTCATCTGTTCGGCACCTATGTACCCCCCGAACTGGTTGACGAGATGGTGAAAGATCCCGACAGCTACAGCATGAAGGCGACCACCAAAGAGCTGACGGTCATGTTTTGCGACATGCGCGGGTTCACCAAAATGTCGGAGTCGATGGAGCCTACCCAACTACAGGCTTTGCTAAACAGTGTTTTCAGCCGGTTGACAGACTTGATTCGCGGCAATCGCGGCACCATAGACAAATACATGGGTGACTGCGTGATGGCTTTTTGGGGGGCCCCTGTCGATACGCCGGACCATGCAGGTCTTGCAGTCAAAACGGCACTTGAGATGTCGAATGCAGTCAGGAAAATCAACGAGGAACACAAAATCAAGGGTTTACCCGAGATTGGTATAGGCATAGGTGTCAACACAGGCACGATGTGCGTGGGTGACATGGGTTCGGATATCCGCCGCAGCTACACCGTGATCGGCGATTCGGTGAATCTGGGTTCGCGCCTGGAAGGCCTGTCAAAGACTTACGGGGTGGATATCGTAATCAGCGAGTCCACGCGAAAGCAGGCGAACGATTTCGCGTGGCAGGAACTCGACAAGGTTCGCGTGAAAGGCAAAGATCAGGCGGTTTCCATTTTCTGGCCGTTGGCGCCGATAGACCGGATCGATAAGGACATTACGGATGAGCTGAAAACCTGGGGAATGGCGTTAAAAGCTTACCGCGCGCAGGATTGGGATCAATGCGATGTGCAATTGCTTAATTTACATCGGATAAATGGCAAAAAGTTCCTTTACCGGCTGTATGCGGAGCGTGTAGCCTCCATGAGGCTGTTGCCTTTTGATCCGGAATGGGATGGCGCAACCAATTTTGAAACCAAATAGCACAATCCTCCAAGTCAAGGTCAACTGGAAAATCTCATGAAAGTACGTGTACTCGGCTGTTCGGGAGCCATTGCCAAAGACTGCCGAACCACGTCTTTCTTGCTTGACCATGATTTGTTGGTTGATGCCGGTACGGGGGTGGGAGATCTCACGCTTGACGAAATGGCTGGCGTTGACCATGTTCTTTTGACGCATTCGCACCTCGATCACGTGGCCGCCCTGCCGTTGATGGTGGACGCCATTGCCGCCCGGCGAACAACACCTATCCAGATTCATGCGCTGCAGGGCACGATTGACGCACTGAAAACGCATATTTTCAACAACACCATTTGGCCCGATTTTTCCCGCATTCCCAGCCCAGAGGCCCCATTTGTCAGTTTCCATCCACTGGAAATCGGGCAAACCTTATTATTGGCGGGTAAGCAAATCGAGGTGCTACCTGCCGTGCATACCGTTCCGGCTGCAGGCTATGCGGTGGCCACGGGCAAGGGGTACTGGGTGTTCACGGGCGACACAGAGCAGAACCCGGCTCTGTGGGCCCGCATTAATCAGATAAGGGTCGCCATGCTGGTCATCGAAACGGCTTTCAGCAATCGCGAGCGCGACCTTGCCAAGCGGAGCCTTCATCTTTCTCCTCATGCGCTTGCAAACGAGCTCGATTGCATCGAGCGAGGACACAGTTATCCCATCTACATTACCCATACCAAACCGGCCGAGACCGACCTGATCATGGCCGAGATACAGCGTTTTGACCAAACCCGCCCGTTTGGCCCAAATGTATCGCATGACATCCGCTGGTTGAGGGCGGGCCAGGAGTTTGAGCTATGAGCGCCGTATTGCAACGTGACCCCGAGGACGAGTTTTTTGACTCGCAAATGCTGCCTCCCCAGGAGCGCGGCGTTACTTTTGAGGCCTTGTATTTTCGGCAGCTTCAGCTGGTTACCAACCGGATTCACGAAACGGAAAATGTCGAGCAAATCATGCTCGAAGCCAGCCAGGACATCTGCAAGCTTTTTAATGCGGACCGGTTAACACTTTATGCAGTCAACGAAGACCGCAGTTCCATTGTTTCCAAGGTCAAGACGGGGCTCAATACCAGCCGCGACCTGAAACTTCCGGTTAGTGCGCAGAGCATTGCGGGATATGTTGCGATGGCTCGCCAGATGGTGAATATTGCGGACGTCTACGATGAGGAGGCACTGAAGAAAATTCATCCCGCATTGAGCTTTCTCCAGGCAGTCGACAAGCGATCCGGGTACAGAACCAAGCAGATGCTGGTGGCTCCCGTCATGGACGGAGATACGTTGTACGGCGTTCTGCAGGTGATCAACAACCGAAGCGATCAGCCTTTTGGAAAGCTTGAGGAAGACGGCGCACTGCAGCTATGCAAGACTTTGGGCATTGCCATACGTCAGCGCATGCAAAGAGCGGGGGACAGCCAAAGGCGCAAAGCCACCAAGTACGACGGTCTTGTGACCGAGGGTGTGTTGTCTCAGGAAGAGTTGCAGCAATGCATCCTCCAGGCTCGAGAAGAGGGCAAGTCGGTTGAGCATATGCTGATGGCCAGCTTCCACATTCGGCCTACTCAGATCGGTGCGTCGCTCGCCAAATTCTTCGGCGTTGCCTACGAACCATTCAACGCCGGGCGGATTCGCTCGGAAATGCTGCACGGAGCATTGAAACGGGATTTTATTGAACAACAGGGCTGGATCCCGCTGGAGGAAACCACGGACGGCCTGGTGATCATGTGTGTGGATCCGGAAGCTGTGCGGGGTGCACGCGTAGTTCCGCAGGTATTTCCCCGTGTCTCCAAATTCTCGTACCGGGTGACCACCCAGACGGAATTTGAAGAAACGCTGGGGCAGCTGTTTGGGGCAGCTGCAGAAGGCAGCTCTATCGATCAGCTGCTCGCAGATATGGACTCGCCACTGGACAGCGAGTCTGGTGATGACTCTTCCCTGGAGTCTGCGGCGGCCGACAATGAATTGGTCAAATTTGTCAACAAGGTCATCATCGACGCGTATAACCAGAAGGTGTCGGACATTCATATCGAGCCCATGCCCGGAAAAGCCAAAACCGGTATCCGGTTTCGCATTGACGGTACCTTGCAGCCCTACATCGAAGTGCCGGCGCAGTTTCGCCAGGCCATGGTCACGCGGCTCAAGATCATGTGCGATCTTGATATCTCTGAAAAGCGCAAACCGCAAGACGGGAAGATCAAGTTCAAAAAATACGGCCCACTCGACATCGAATTGCGTGTGGCCACGATTCCCTCTGCCGGTGGCGTGGAAGACGTGGTGATGCGGATTTTGGCTGCGGGTGAACCGATTCCACTTGAAAAACTCGGCCTGACGGCGCACAACAAAGAGCGACTGGAAAAGACCGTTTCTAAACCCTATGGACTTTTCTACGTATGTGGCCCCACGGGCTCCGGCAAGACCACGACGCTGCATTCCATCCTGAAATTTCTCAACACGCCGGATACCAAAATCTGGACCGCCGAAGACCCCGTGGAAATTACCCAGAAGGGTTTGCGCCAAGTGCAAATCAACCGGAAAGCGGGCATCGACTTCGCGCTGGTCATGCGCGCATTCTTGCGGGCCGATCCCGACATCATCATGGTCGGTGAGTCTCGGGACAAGGAAACCGTGGCCATGGGGGTGGAAGCCTCACTGACGGGTCACATGGTTTTCTCGACGCTGCACACCAACTCCGCCCCTGAATCCATCACGCGCTTGTTGGACATGGGCATGGATCCTTTTAATTTTGCTGATGCACTGTTGGGCATTCTGGCCCAGCGCCTGGCCAAAAAACTCTGTGACTGCAAAGAAGCCTATCAACCGAGTGCGCAGGAAATCAAGGATTTCATCAAGGAATACTCGGAAGAACTGCGCAATACCGAAGCCTGGAAAGCCGATCCCGGTGGCGAGTCACAAAAGCTTTATGAAGAATGGATGGAACGATACGGCAAAGACGACAAGCTAACCTTGTATCGAGCGGTTGGCTGTGACAAATGCAATAAAACCGGCTACAAGGGCCGCGTGGGTCTGCATGAGCTGATGATTGCGGATGATGCGGCCAAAAAACTGATCCAGGAACGGGCACGCGTGGCGGAGCTATTTGCAAGCGCAGTCAACAGCGGCATGCGCACGCTCAAGATGGACGGCATGGAAAAAGTGCTCATGGGCCTGACGGATCTCAAGATGGTCCGATCTGTCTGCATCAAGTGACGAAAATGTCATTGAATTTGGGCAGATAAGCCAAAAAGGTAAAACTTTGGATTTTGAAAGTCCCCATATCCTGAAAAAGGAGATCTTTTGATATTGGCATAAGAACTGCCATAACTGTTTAAATTACTAAAAACGTTTAAATTGATGTGACTGTTCTTAACTAGGGGAATTTATGACACGCTCAATCCAAAAGGGTTTTACCCTGATCGAACTGATGATCGTTGTGGCGATTATCGGTATCCTGGCTGCGGTGGCTCTGCCTGCGTACCAGGACTACACCATTCGTGCAAAAGTGTCTGAAGTGATTTTGGCTGCATCACAGTGCCGTACCAGCATCACTGAAACTGTGCAATCTTCCGCCAGTACGGTTCTGCCTGCTGCCAATAACTGGGGCTGCGAAAAGAACGCCAGCAGCCCTACAGCCCCAAGCGCTCCCACAAAGTACGTTTACAACATCACCACCACCAATGCCGGTGTAATCACCGTCCAAACGCAAAATGCGGCTGACCTGAAAGATGCCGCCAGCACCTCGATCCAGCTGGTTCCTTTCAAGACTTCCTCTGCGGTACTTACCAACACCGATGTCGGTGCAACCATCTTCAAATGGGTTTGTGGTCCTACCGCCTCGGGTGGAACACCTTCCAAATACCTGCCTGGTTCTTGCAGGGGCTAATTGCTGCGTTGCTGCCTAAGGCGGCAGCTCGGTATTGCATGTAAAGCGGCGCGTCATTCGATGCGCCGTTTTTGTTTTTGGATATGAAGATGAGGATGAGGATGCCAATGGAGTTCATCACTTGATTTCGGAAACTTTGGTGCGGTAGCAGGCCCTTACTGCGTTGGCTGGGGTTTCACAAGGACTCTGAAGAGTTGCGCAATAGCGAAGCCCGGAAAGCCGGTCCTGGTGGGGAGTCACAAAAAGCGGTATGAGGACTCGATGGAGCGCCACGGGGAAAGACGAAAAACTCACCTTGTATAGCGCGATCGGTTGCGACAAATGCAATAAAGCTGGCTACAAGGGCCGCGTTGGTTGTATGAGCTGATGACTGCAGATGACGCTGCCAAAAAATTGATTCAGGAGCGGGCCCGTATGGCGGAGCTGCTTTCAAGCGCTGTCAACAGCGGCATGCGGACGCTCTGGATAGATGGGATGGAAAAGGCGCTCATGGGTATGACGGATTTGAAGATGGTCCGATCCACCTTCATCAAATGACGAAAATGTCATTGAATTTAGGAGTAAGGGTCAAAAAAGTAAGCTGGCCGCTTATTACGGTCCAAAAATCACGAAAAACAAGGCTCTTTTACGTGGCACAAAAACTGCTCTAACCCTAAGCTAGTTTTTTTAACCAAGGAGTTTTTATGAAGCGTTCAATCCAAAAGGGTTTTACCCTGATCGAACTGATGATCGTTGTGGCGATTATCGGTATCCTGGCTGCGGTGGCTCTGCCTGCGTACCAGGACTACACCATTCGCGCAAAAGTGTCTGAAGTGATTTTGGCTGCATCACAGTGCCGTACCAGCATCACTGAAACTGTGCAGTCTTCTGCCAGTACAGTTCTGCCTGCTGCCAATAACTGGGGCTGTGAAAAGAACGCCAGCAGCCCTACAGCCCCAAGCGCTCCCACAAAGTACGTTTACAACATCACCACCACCAATACCGGTGTAATCACCGTCCTCACGCAAAATGCGACTGACCTGAAAGATGCCGCCAGCACCTCGATCCAGCTGGTTCCTTTCAAGGATTCCGCCACCGCACTTACCAACACCGATGTCGGTGCAACCATCTTCAAATGGGTTTGTGGTCCTACCAGCACGGGTGGAACACCTTCCAAATACCTGCCTGGTTCTTGCAGGGGCTAATTGCTGCGTTGCCGCGTAAGGCGGCAGCTCGGTATTGCATGTAAAGCGGCGCGTCATTCGACGCGCCGCTTTTATTTTGGCGTGATACTAAAAATATCAATGGAGTCTACAAGTTGATCTCGCAAACCTGGGTGCGGCAGAGAGCCTTCACGTGGTTGTCAGTGCTGGTATTTCTCGCGTATTTATTGCCTAACCACTATTCTCCATGGCTTACCGCTCATCAGGAGTGGACGATGGCTTTGGCATTCCTGCCACTAACCTTGTGGGCTGCAATCTATCGCGTGCCAAGTGTGCCGCTACTGTCGTGCGCTGCCTGGGTTCTGGCGATAGTGCCTATAGTGCAGCTCTGCTTTGGGTTGGTGGCGTTCGGAGGCGATGCGGTGATGGCATTTTTGTACCTCTTGGGTTTCGGACTCGCCGTTTTCACGGGCTCCCGCTATGTGAAGCCTCATGATGACCATCCGGTTGATCTCACGCGCGTTACGGGCCTGTGGCTCGCCATTTCGATGGCGGCAATTGTGTCCATGGGCATCGCGTTTCACCAATGGCTGGATCTGGGCAAGCTTGCGCTCTTTGTGATCGACCTTGAGCCTGGCGCACGAATCTACGCTAATCTGGCACAGCCGAATCATTTCGCCACGCTATTGCTGCTCGGCCTGACTGGGCTGTTGTTTCTATTCGAAGCAAGAAAAATAAATGTCAAGGCGGCAATGGGTGCGGTCCTTTTGCTGGTGTTGGGGCTTGTCATGACGGGCTCCCGCTCTGTCTTGTTGGCATGGGCTTGGCTCCTTGTTTTATATGTCCCGTTGCGTAAGCGATGCCAGCTGCGGATCAGCGGGGGCGCAATTACCGTGGTCGGGGTCTTCTATTTCACCGTTGTGTTCGCATGGCCTGCGATCAATGAATGGCTGTTGCTTGGGAACGATGCAAGAACTGTTGTCAACCGCTTGACCCCCGGAATTAGAACCATCTATTGGCAATCAATGATGGAAGCGATTTCCTTGGCGCCATGGCAGGGTTACGGTTGGGAGCAGATAGTAGGGGCCCAGCAAGCCACGGCACTTTCTTATCCTCCCACCTACACATTCTTTGAGAGCGCCCATAATCTTTTTCTTGACTTGGTGTTGTGGAACGGCCTGCCAATTGGGCTGGCGGCTACCTTACTGATCATTATTTGGTTTTTGTGGCAATACCGCATTGTTTGTGATTCCCTGTCCTGGTGTCTATTGCTCGGCACGGGTTTCGTATTCAGCCACGCCATGGTTGAGCTCCCTCTGTATTACGCCTATTTCCTGTTGCCCGTAGGGTTTTGCATGGGGGCTTTAAGTGCGAAGCCTGGCGCATTTTTGGGCTTGTGGAAAATCCCCCGCGGAAGCCTTTTGCTGCGATCGTTTGTGCCCGCTGTCACTGCCATCACAGTCCTGCTTTTTATCTTGATATCGAAAGAATATCCGGCATTCGAAGAGGACTGGCAAGCCATGCAATTTGAAGGTCGCCGCATCGGCATAGGGGCAGTGCACGTTCCTCCCCGTGCATTTTTGCTGACCCAGCTTGAGGCGCTGCTTCGCTTTACGCGTACGGAGGCCAGCCCAAACATGACGGCAGAGCAACTCCGCTGGATGCGTCAGGTGTCGGTGCGATACGGGTACTCTTCCGCACTTTTTGGCTATGCCACCGCGGCTGGCCTGAATGGTGCCGACGGCGATGCAGTCCAGGCCTTGCGGCTTCT
Source organism: Polaromonas sp. P1_E11 (assembly GCF_056405995.1). Lineage (NCBI taxonomy): Bacteria > Pseudomonadati > Pseudomonadota > Betaproteobacteria > Burkholderiales > Comamonadaceae > Polaromonas > Polaromonas sp. P1_E11. The sequence continues at coordinate 188,197 of NZ_JBFUBA010000005.1, read as the reverse complement.
CTGCAGTTTGCATCCACCCAAGACGTGTGTGGACGCCCAGGAAGCATGGGCAGACCTCTCCAGGACAAAATGGCCACAACTGTCAAAAATCCCGTTTCCAGCTCCGCCAGCCAACAGCAATGCAGCCGCAGCCGGAAAATAGGGCGCCCACCATATTGCAGTTGACGGCTCGTCGGAAAACGTACGAGCCGTAAGCTCATACACTTGCGGCATCGCCAAGTACCGGGCTTGTTGCTGATACTCTCGCACGGTGTGGATGCACCCCAAAAGAATGAAATTCTCCGCTGATACGTGGACGGTGCCTGTCACCTTGCTAGTTCTGTTGCCTTGGCTGCATCCGTTCGCTCCGGGCCCGTCGCCCAATGTTGTTCCGTTGCTGACAAGCCTCGCGGCCGTCGCTGGCTTGATTCTTCTTCAAGTCATCTTGCCGGGTATCGACAAAGCGGCAGGCAACGCTCCGTTTGATCGCTATTGGAGCGCCCCGGTTTCCTGCGCCTGGATTCTGGCGGGAACGATCAGCAGCGTTTTTGCCTTGCTGCAATACTCTGGCCATGCCGATGCCTTCGCTCCCTGGGTGGCCAAAGCCGGTTTGGGTGAGGCGTTCGCGAACTTGCGCCAGCGTAATCAATTTGCCACCCTTACCAATATCGCCATGGCTGCGGTGATCTGGTGGATGGTGAAGGATACCGGGCGTCATGCCCTCGCTGTGAAGGCCGATTACTTGCGGCTACTGGTACCTGTCTTTTGTGTTGGGGTACTTGCGCTGGGAAATGCCGCCTCCTCTTCCCGTACGGGTATGGTTCAACTATTCTTTGTAGCTGGATTGTGGTGGTATTGGGGTGCGCTGCGAGCGTCTCCTGCCCGCTGGCTGCTGGGGATGGCAGTGGTCGTGTACGTACTGGGCATACTCTTCCTCCCGTGGCTGGCCGGACTCGACCCGTCGCTGTATGGGGCGGCGGCCCGATTTCTGGCAGGAGATGAGCTGTGTGTTAGCCGCTGGACGCTTTGGTCGAACGTGTGGAACCTGATTGCCCAGAAACCGTGGTTTGGCTGGGGATGGGGTGAGCTGGACTACGCGCACTACATCACGCTCTATAACGGCCCGCGGTTCTGCCAAATACTCGACAACGCCCACAATTTACCGTTGCAGCTCGCTGTTGAGCTTGGGCTTCCCGCCTCGCTGTTCGTTTGCGGTGCCTTTACATACTGGACAATTCGCCGCGCACCATGGCGCGAGACTCAACCGACGCGTCAGCTCGCATGGACAGTCCTTCTTGTGATTCTGCTCCACAGCATGCTTGAGTATCCGCTATGGTATGGCCCATTTCAGATGGCTTTCTGCCTTTGCATCGCAATGCTCTGGAAGCGGGAGAATGCGGCCCCGAATGCGGTGACCCCCCAAAAACCTGTATTAATCGGCCGTGTATCAGCCATGAGTATGTCTTTGCTGGGGGGCGCCCTGGCAATAGGCGTTGTCTATGCTGCGTGGGACTATCGCCGCGTAAGCCAGATCTATCTTCCTGTAGATGAGCGAGCTGCCGCCTATCGCAGCGACACGCTTGCCCAAATTGAGGGCTCGTGGTTATTCGCCGATCAAGTGCGCTTTGCCCAGATATCTCTCACTCCGCTGACTCCTGCAAATGCCCAATGGATATTCAATACCGCGAGCGCATTGCTGCACTACTCGCCGGAGCCACGAGTCATCGAAAAGCTCATTGAAAGTGCAGTGATGCTCGGCGCTGATGATGTGGCTGTCGAGCATCTGGCGCGCTACAGGGCTGCTTTCCCGGCGGAATACGCACAATGGGCGCGGCAAAACAGCAAATCTATACCGGGGCAGGCTCCACCGACGGGAGCGGCGGCAGCCAGATAAACACGGTACTACAAGGGTTCGTGGACGAAACTGCCTGATTTGCCGCCGTGTTTCTCAAGCACATGCACGTCGGTGATGGCCATGCTTCGATCTACGGCCTTGCACATGTCGTAGATCGTCAAGAGAGAAATTTGCACCGCGGTCAGTGCTTCCATTTCGACGCCTGTTGGCCCAACGGTCTCTACCGTTGCGGTACAGGCAATGCAGGTGTTTTTCTCATCCGGGGTGAATTTGATGGCTACCCGTGTCAAAGCCAAGGGATGGCATAGCGGTATCAGGTCACTGGTTCTTTTGGCCGCCATGATCCCGGCGACGCGAGCAATGCCCAGCACATCCCCTTTTTTTGCGCTACCGGTGAGGATGATGGACAGCGTTGCGGAATTCATTACTATACGGCCCTGCGCGATGGCCACACGGTGCGTGGCAGTTTTACCGGATACATCCACCATATGGGCCTGGCCCTGAGCGTCAAAATGGGTGAGTGGTGAGTCGGACATCGTGCAGCAAGAACCTTTACATGTATCCAGCATCATAAGACCATGTTCAAGAATTCAGAGTTTTGGAGGAGCCGGCTTCAGGCTTCCGGTATTCACCTAGGCATTAGCCTGGCAATAGCCTTGTTCGCGGCGCTGCTGGTTTTTATCGTTTGGTATCCCTATCCTTATCGTGAAATATCGGGGGGGCGCGAGCTTTTCCTGTTGGTCATTACGGTGGATGTGATCATGGGGCCGCTGATGACCCTTGCTGTATTCAACACCGCCAAGCCGCGCAAGGAGCTGCGCCTGGACCTGTGCGTGATCGGGCTGTTGCAGCTGGCTGCGCTTGCTTATGGAATCTGGACGGTCGCAGTGGCCCGTCCCGTGCATCTGGTTTTTGAAGCTGATCGGTTTCGTGTCGTTCACGCCATTGAAATTGAGCCGCAGCTTCTTTCGCTTGCACCCGAGGGCCTGCGGCAACTGCCGTTGACCGGGCCTACGCTGTTGTCAGTGCGGGAGTTCAAAGACTCCAAGGAAAGCTTTGATGCGACCATGGCCGCGCTCAATGGCGCAGCTCTGGGTGCTCGTCCCGATCTATGGCAAAGCTATGAAGCAGCCAAGCCCCAGGTCCTGAAGCAGGCCAAGCCTCTTGCAGAACTCAAAACCCGTTTTCCGGCGCACGTTGTTAGTATTGATAACGCATTGGCATCAGCGTTGGCATCGGGGCGCAAGATCAGCGATATTGGTTATATCCCGATGATCGGACGCAAGACTTTCTGGACTGTCCTCATCGATACCAAAACGGCAGAGGTAATTGCATTTGTACCCATTGACTCCTTCTAGGCGAACTGTGTCCATGAAGCAGCGTCCAGCCGTGAACCGCCTTGCCCTGGCCTGCATTGTTTTCATGGCTTTGGGTGGTTCCTCGCTGGCCCAGGCTCCCGTTGGTGCAGCCGGAGGCTCGACGGGTTCATTGCCATCGCTGGGTGAAACTTCCGACCTGGCAGCGGCCGCAGAGCGCCGTATTGGCGACCGTATCGCCGTCAGTATCTACCGCGACCCCGACTACATTGATGATCCGGTGCTCGGCGATTACCTTCAGAGCATCTGGTTGCCGCTGGTGGCCGCCGCAAAAGCCAGGGGAGAGCTCAATGCCGAACTTGAAGAGCGGTTTGCCTGGCAGGTTTTCCTGATCCGGGACCGCAGCATCAATGCTTTTGCATTGCCCGGCGGCTATTTTGGCGTGCACCTGGGCCTGCTGGCCGCGGTGGGAAGTGCCGATGAAATGGCCGCAGTGATGGGCCATGAACTCAGCCATGTCACCCAGCGGCATATTGCGCGCATGCTGACGCAGCAATCACGCCAGACCCCCTGGATGATTGCCGCCATGATCCTTGGCGTGCTGGCTGCCGGGAAGAGCAGCAATGTCGGCAGTGCCGCCGTGGTCGGCGGGCAGGCCGTGGCGATGCAGAACCAGCTCAACTTTTCCAGGGACATGGAGCGGGAGGCTGATCGCGTGGGTTTCGGGGTCATGACCGATGCGGGTTTTGAAAGCCGCGGTGTTTCGGCCATGTTCGAAAAGCTGCAGCAGGCCTCGCGCCTGAACGACAACGGCGCCTTTCCCTATTTGAGGTCCCATCCATTGACGACCGAGCGGATTGCCGAGGCGCGCGCACGTGTGCAACTGTCTTCCACGGACGCGGCAAAACCCTCGCGCGAAAAAGAAACCGAGGCTGGCAGGGCCCGTGTGTTGCACGCCATGATGGCATCGCGGGCACGCATCCTGGCCGCCCCGGGGGTTGATGCGCTGCGCTCCATGGTGGCGGAGGCCCAGCGCCAGACTGGCCCGGTAGCCGCATTGCAGTCGCTTCCCACGGCCGACAATGTGCGTGATGCCGGAGTCTTGTATGGTGGCGCTTTTGCGGCGGCCCGGCTGCGCGATTTCCCCATCGCGAAAAGCCTGCTGGAACGGTTGAAACCGCTTGCCGCGGGTGTTCCACATGTCGCCAATACAGTGGATTTGCTGGCCGTTGAAATTGACCTGATGGCCGGCGTGGTTCCCCCGACAGCAGCATCTGCCGACATTTCCAGGGCGACATCCCGCGCTGAGGTGCTGCTGCAGTCCCAGTCGCTGATGGCCGCGAACCGTGCGCAGGACGTTTCGGGCCGGCTGCAAAGCTGGGTGACGCTGCATCCCAAGGATGCGATGGCCTGGCAGCTGTTAGCGGTCGCGTACGGCAAGCAAAACAAGCAGGTTCAGGCGATTCGCGCCGATGCGGAAAGCCGCGCTGCCCAGCTGGATTACCCTGCAGCGCTGGACCGCTTCAAGGCGGCGCAGGGCCTGATGCGCAGCAGCCCCGGCAGCGCAGATTACGTGGAGGGTTCGATCATCGACACACGAACCCGCCAGACGGAACTACTTGTTAAAGAGCAGGCGCTCCAGGACAAAATCGATCGCTAGCTGCAGCACCGAATAAATCAGCGAGCCTATCAGCGCGGCAGTAAAACCCGTGACGTTCAGGCTGCTGATCAGGCTGGCCGCGGCCCAGAACATCAGCGCGTTGATGACAAACAGGAACAAGCCCAGCGTCACCAGCGTCACCGGCAGCGTCAGCAGAACCAGGATCGGGCGCACCAGCATGTTGAGCGCACCCAGAACCGCCGCGGCAATCAGAGCGCCGGTGAAACTCGTCACCACGACTCCGGGATAGAGATAAGCAACGGCCAGCAAGGCCACCGCGCTTAAAAGCCATTTGAGGATAAGTTTCATGGGCAAAGAATACCACCGGCCTGCCCGATTCGGCCCCTCATCCCTCCGGCGAGCAGAAGCTGCATTCCCGGGCGGCACAGGCTTTTTCAGCCAGAGCGCAGCCCGATTTCAGCGAACCAGACCGGGGAAGTAACCCTCCCCGGGATTCCAGCACGAGGTGAAAGCCGTCAGTCGCTTGCGACCAGCAGCCCGGCACCTGCCAGCGCCGTGGCATAACCCAGGATGCCGTGACTTTCCTGGGCCTGCGTTGCCGTGACCGGTTGCATGTCCTGGCCGAATTTCGGGCGCCGGGCATCCAGCACGCGTGCAACGCCATACTGCTTGATGAGGCCCTCGGTCTGGGTGATCAGGGTGGCCTGCGCCAGCTGGGTCAACACGGTGTTGCCCTCTTTCTGAAGAAGGGGCGTCAGCTGCCCGAACACTTTCTCGGCCCACTTGCCGCGCCAGCTTTCGCGCGCACTGTGTGTCACCCATTTGCTGACGCGGTGCGTCACGCGGGGTGCGCAGCCGACCACGATCCAGCGAGTGGGGCTGTGGGCCTCGCCGGCCGGCAGCATGGGTTGCAGCATCTGCAGGGCATATGCGGCGTCGTCAATGTACACAATGATGTTGTCCATAAAGTTCTCCTTGAGTTGTCGTCGTTTTAGAAGCTTGCTGGCTGAAAGAGGGGCATACGCCCCCCACGGGTTGCTGGTTTCAATGTGGAATCAGGTCGGCATCCTGCGCGGACCGGGAGCGCCGCGTGGCCCACCACCCCGCGCCCAGCACGCCTGCCACCGCGAGGGCGTAGGTTGCCCACTGCGCGGCAAGGTGCAGGGTTTCAGCCGAAGGCATGGTGCCCGGGCCGCCATAGATCGGGTCGAGCAGCTGTTCGCTCACAATCATCTTCGCGGCGGTAAAGGCCAGAACAGCGGCGCCGACATTGATGATGATGGGGAAACGCTCCACCAGCTTGAGCACCATGGTGCTGCCAAACACGACGATCGGGATGCTGACCAGCAGGCCGATGACTACGAGGTCAAACGAGCCGTGCGCAGCGCCGGCCACACCCAGCACGTTGTCGATGCCCATCAGGGCGTCGGCCACCACGATGGTTTTCATGGCGCCCCAAAAGGTGTGGGCAACCGGGCCGTCGTGCTCCTTGTCACCCTGGTCGGCCAGCAGCTTGTAGGCAATCCACAGCAGCCCCAGGCCGCCCACCAGCATCAGGCCGGGAATTTTCAGCAGCCACACCACGCCAACCGTCATGGCAGAGCGGACCACAATGGCGCCGACCGTACCCCAGACGATGGCTTTTTTCTGCAGGTGGGATGGCAGGTTGCGCGCGGCCAGTGCGATCACGATGGCGTTGTCGCCGGCGAGCACCAGGTCAATGAGGATGATCGCCAGCAGGGCGGACCACCACGGGGCAGTAAATAGTTCCACGTTCACACTCCATGTCAAGTTTCGACTTGGAAATCCGAGTGACGGCGCACGACGGATTCCCGGCTTCGTGAAACCGGAACGGGTGTGATGGGTGGCTGGGGTCGGCGCCGGTGGACGCCGCAGATACCTCGATCAAACCTGTTCAGGTTTCAATCGAAGGTCTGGCTCGACATGCAGTGTCGCTGCATGCCCAACAAGCCGGAAGTGTCAACTTCGTAATGACGACTTGTTGTTAGCGATTTTGCTGTGGTGTCTGTTTTCGTATATTGCAGCAAAACGAGGGAGTTACTCCCCTTCGTCTGGGTATTTGACAATAAAAAAAGATTTTTTGCAACCCGGTCTTGCCGCGCAGCGGCGCGATGCGGGGACATGCCCCCATTTCCCCCATAGACGTCCGGCCCGCCCGTCTGGCCGATAATGAATGGCCCGGCGTTGCCTTTTCACTCGCGCTCGCTTCATCCGCTCAGCGGCAGCCTCTTAGACCCACCGTTCCATGCCCGGCATCCACATCACCGATATTGAAGCCGCCATCAACTACTGGCGCGACAAAAAGCCTTCGCCCGACGGGGTGACGCTGGCCCCTGAGCTGCGTGCGCTCGCCGAGGTCTACGCGCTCCTGGTTTTCTACCATGAGGACGAGGCCGACGAAAAAAGCTTTCCGCCCAAGGCGCTGGCGGCGTGGCGGGTCTGGTACGACACAACCGCCGACACGCCCTGCATTGCCATTTGCTCAACCAGCCAGGGGGACGCCCTGTGCAAGGGCTGCGGCCGCACGTTTGACGAAGTGCAGCACTGGCCCGAGATGACGCCTGCCGAGAAGCGCGGTACCTGGCGGCGCATCACGCAGGAAGCAACTGCCTGGCGGTTTGGCCGCTACGCTGACCGCGCGCTTGAGAACAGGGACAAGGATGCGCAGAAAGACGCGACACCCGCTCCGATCGCTACGCCAAAAAGCTAAGCCTTTTGGGCTTGCAGCCCATAAACGGCGAGCGCAAGCAGCTATGAATTTGATAGTGATTTCGCTACACTGGCGGCATGCTCAGACTGACGCGTGCCCCGAATATCGCCATTGCCGCGCTGTGGGTCGACGTGTTGCAGCAGGCCGGTATTGCCGCCAGCGTGCAGCGCTATTTTCTGGGCAGCGTCGCTGGGGAACTCCCGCCGGACCAGTGCCAGCCCGAAGTCTGGCTCACCCACCATGAAGAAGAACCCCGTGCGCGCGAGCTGCTCGACAACCTGCAGAACATGCCGCAGCGGCGATGGCTGTGCGTCTGCGGTGAAGTCGTTGAAGGTGGCTTTGAGCAGTGCTGGAATTGTGGACTAGCCCCCACGGGCGCTCACTTCGTGTAGTTTCCTGCGTCCCGAGGTGTGGCCTGGCAACGCCGGTTCCACGGCTCATGCCGGTTTGAAAATTTCAGGGCGTAATTAGTGGAGGATTTCACCAGTGGGGGCCGCGGGTCCGGCTTTGCCGGCCCCAGGCGCCGCCCCCTTGAGGGGGGAACGGGCTACACGAAGTGAGCCCGGACGGGGGTGTTCATACCCTCTTCGCCAGTTCGGCTGCCATGCCGACATAGCTGCCAGGCGTCATTTTCAGCAGGCGCTCTTTTTCTGCGGCAGGAATTTCCAGCGAACGGATCAGCGCGTGCAGGTCTTCGGCCTTCACGGTTTTGCCGCGCGTGACTTCCTTCAACTTCTCGTAAGCGCCCTGCACGCCGTAACGGCGCATCACCGTCTGGATCGGTTCGGCCAGCACTTCCCATGAGGCGTTCAGGTCGTCGCCCAGCGCTTCGCGGTTGAGTTCGAGCTTGTTCAGCCCCACACCCATTGAGTTGTAAGCCAGCACGGCATAGCCGAGCGCCACACCCATGTTGCGCAGCACGGTGGAGTCGGTCAGGTCGCGCTGCCAGCGGGAAATCGGCAGCTTTTCGCTCAGGTGGCGCAGCAGCGCATTGGCCAGGCCCAGGTTGCCTTCGGCGTTTTCAAAGTCAATCGGGTTGACTTTGTGCGGCATGGTCGAGGAACCTATTTCGCCGTCCTTCAGGCGCTGCTTGAAGTAGCCCACGCTCACGTAGCCCCAGATGTCGCGCGCCAGGTCGATCAGGATGGTGTTGGTGCGGGCTACTGCGTCAAACAGTTCGGCCATGTAGTCGTGCGGCTCGATCTGGATGCTGTAGGGCTGGAAGGTCAGGCCCAGGCCCAGCGGCTCCGGCGTTTCGATCACGTTGCGGCTGAAGGCCTCCCAGTCGAAGTCGGGCCAGGCCGAGAGATGCGCGTTGTAGTTGCCCACCGCGCCGTTCATTTTGGCCATCAGCTTGATGCCGGCGATCTTGTCACGCGCATTGGCCAGGCGCACCACCACGTTGGCGATTTCCTTGCCGACCGTGGTCGGGCTGGCCGTCTGGCCGTGCGTGCGGCTCAGCATGGGTTCTTCGGCATAGATGTGGGCCATTTCGCGCAGCTGCGCAATGACCTTGTCCAGCGCCGGCAGCACCACCAGGTCGCGGCTGCTTTTAAGCTGCAGCGCGTGGCTGGTGTTGTTGATGTCTTCGCTGGTGCAGGCAAAGTGCACAAATTCGCTGGCGCCCTGCAGCTCCGGCCGGGCTTCGAACTTCGACTTGATCCAGTACTCGACAGCTTTCACGTCGTGGTTGGTGGTCTTTTCAATTTCCTTGATGGCCGACGCGTCGGCCTCCGAGAAGTTTTTGACCAGACCCAGCAAATAGGTGCGGGCACCTGGGCTCAGCGGCTTGAATTCGGCGAATTTGGCATCGGACAGCGCGATGAACCACGCCACTTCGACCTGTACGCGGCGGTGCATATAGCCCTGTTCGGACATCAGGGGACGTAACTGGTTCAGTTTGTTCGCGTAGCGGCCGTCCAGCGGGGACAGGGCGTTGATCGTGGAAAAAGGGGGGGAAGAGCTCATGGCCCAATTGTAGGCCGGGTGCCTGCCGCGCCGGCCGTGCCGGGAGCCGCTGCCGCGAGCCCGAAAAGATGTGCATATTTGCGAATCTTCTTGCCCGGCGCGTTACACCCCTGTCAGCCCGGCTGCCGGCTTACTCGATAGAATGCTCTTCCCCCGGACCACGATCTCACACCATCATGAAACTCATCGGATCCGCTACCAGCCCCTATGTGCGCAAAGTGCGCATAGTGATGGCCGAGAAAAAGCTCGACTACCAGTTTGTCCTGGAAGATGTCTGGGCAGCCAACACCACCATCCAGGCCTCCAACCCGCTCGGCAAGGTGCCCTGCCTGGTCATGGAAGGCGGCGAAGCCGTATTTGATTCCCGCGTGATCGTCGAATACCTCGACACCCTGTCACCCGTCGGCAAGCTCATCCCCAGCCAGGGCCGCGAGCGCGCTGAAGTCAAAACCTGGGAAGCCCTGGCCGACGGCCTGATCGACGCAGCCATCCTGGCGCGCCTCGAAGCCACCTGGGCCGGCCGCAGCGTCAAGCAACGCAGCGACGCCTGGATCGACCGCCAGATGGGCAAGATCGAAGCCACCCTCAAGGCCATGAGCACCGGCCTGGGCGACAAGTCGTTCTGCAGTGGCATCCACTTCAGCCTGTCCGACGTCGCCGTCGGCTGCGCGCTCGGTTACCTCGACCTGCGTTTTGCGCAAATCAACTGGCGCGAGATGTATCCGAACCTGACGAAGCTGCAGGACAAGCTGATGCAACGGCCCAGCTTTGCGGAAAGCATTCCGCCTGGCTGATGCGGGTACTGGGATACTGAATGGTGGAAGAGGCGGCACTGCGCGCTGATGCCAAATCACCAAATCGCATACCAACTCAAGACACCGCCTGCTATTGCTATGAATTTGGTAGCTGCTTGCGCCCGTCTTTATTGGGCGCGGGCTACTATTCGCGTTTGAAAGCCGTCGAAAAACAGGCTCAACGCCTCATGGGCGGCCTTTTCAGGTGTTTTGCGGCCGAAACAGCCTGATTTCAATCATCAAAATGGCCTCTGGCCCAGTCAGGACGAGCGCAAGAAGCTATCAAAATAATAGCGCTTGCGGGGGCTTCAAGGGTTCCCGGTGATCACGGGGAAAGTCCACCAAGCCATCGGCGGTGAACTTTGGGCGGGCGCAACGCATGTGTTGGCCCTGGCCCGGCAAGGGGCCGGAATATAAAAATGCTGCGAAGCGCCCCGGCGCGAACGAGGGAGGGAGGGAGGAGGAGGAGCGCCCCGGGATTGCAGCTGAACCTGGACGGCTCAGAAGGCTTCGCAACAATGAAACTGTTTTTTGCCAGCGCTACCGGTGAAGGCAAATCGCGCTTGCAGAAGTATGAGAGCACAAGTGCGGGGTAGTTCCCGCAAATAAAAGATCCCTCAGGTAAATTTTTGTTAACGGGCCTACGGCTTGATGGCCAGCTGTTTTTCGATCTCTTTGACCAGCGTGCCGCCGGCCGGGTCGGCCATGGAGTTGAAGCTGGTGACGCTGGCCCCGTCGCGTGCAATGACGTATTTGTAAAAATTCCAGCGCGGCGTGGTGCCTGTTGTGGCCGCCAGCTTCTGGAACAGGGGGTTGGCGTCCTTCCCGGTCACGCGGGTCTTGGTGAACATGGGGAACTTCACGCCGAAGGTGTTTTCGCAGAAGTCCGCGATCTCCTTGTTGCTGCCCGTTTCCTGCGAAAAATCATTGGACGGAAAACCCAGCACCACCAGGCCCTGGTCTTTGTATTTGGCGTAGAGCGCTTCAAGCCCCTGGTACTGCGGGGTAAAGCCGCAAAAGCTGGCAGTGTTGACCACGACCACCACTTTTCCGCTGTATTGGCAAAGCGTCTGGGGTTTTTCGTCCTGCAGACGTAAAAACGTCTGCTGCAGCAGCGCGGGGCAGGTTGCCGGTACGGGCACGGCGGGCGCTACGGCAGGTGCCGGTGGCGCAGCCAGCGCGCCGCGGGAGGCCAGCATGATCAGCAAAAGGAACTGGGCCGCCTGGCGAAGGGCGCAAAAAGAGGCAGTGGCAGTCATTGGCTAAACTCGCGGGCTGGTGATCGGGCCGATTCAGGTTTATTCTGGCGCTGTCATACATGTTTCACAACATGCCCTGACGATACGCCCGTATCGCGGTGAATGGATTCAGCGGGAATTCAGCCCCCGGAATATCCAGGGCCTGCATGGCATTATTTGGCACAATGCAGTCCGAAAAAGAGCACTTGTGTGGTCCAACACGCCGGAATGGGGTCCGAATTACCCTGATTTGCCGGTAAATAGCGCATAAGTCGCCCGTTGTCACATTAGCCGCCTAAAATCGTTACAAGTACCCAGGATGCTCCCGCAGGACATCCGAGGCAGATATATCTGCATATCCCTTGCGAAGGAGTTCTCATGCTTTATCCCGAACTGTTCAAACAACTTGAATCCGTCCGCTGGGACATGGACAAGGATATTCCATGGGCAAGTTTTGACGCGTCCAAGCTGACCGACGAGCAGGCCCAGACCATCAAGATGAATGCCATCACGGAATGGTCTGCGCTGCCCGCCACGGAAATGTTCCTGCGCGACAACAAGGACGACAGCGATTTCTCGGCCTTCATGTCCATCTGGTTCTTTGAAGAGCAAAAACACTCGCTGGTGTTGATGGAATACCTCAAGCGCTTCCGCCCGGACCTTGCTCCCACGGAAAAGGAATTGCACGAAGTGCGTTTCGAGTTTGAACCCGCGCCCGCGCTGGAAACGCTGATGCTGCATTTCTGCGGCGAGATCCGCCTGAACCACTGGTACCGCCGCGCCAGCGAATGGCATACCGAGCCCGTCATCAAGCAGATTTATACCCAGCTGAGCCAGGACGAAGCCCGCCACGGCGGCGCTTACCTGCGCTACATGAAACGCGCCATCAACAACTTCGGCAATGAAGCCAAGTCCGCCTTCACCAAGGTGGGCGTGCTGATGGCCAGTGCACGGCGTACCGCCCAGGCGCTGCACCCGACCAACCTGCACGTGAACAAAAGCCTGTTTCCGCGCGACACCATCCAGAGCCGCCTGCCCAACCCCGAGTGGCTGGAGCACTGGCTCGATACGCAGATCAAGTTTGATGCGGTGTGGGAGGGCAAGGTGGTCGAGCGTATCCTGCACAACCTGAGCCTGCTGCTGAACCAGAGCTTCAAGACCGTGCAGGAACTGAACCGCTACCGCAAGGAAGTCGCCAAGGAACTGGCGGAGTCCATCGCCGCCAAGCCGGCACCTGCCGGCGCCTGATGCAGGACGTCCGCTGGCCGAGTGCCTCGGGCGGCAGAAGCCGGGTGGTCGCCCGCGGCGCGCAGGTGTTTGCGGTGGCCAATGCCAGCGATGCTTCGCTGGACTTTGCCGGGCAACTTTCGCAGACGCTGGCGATGCTTGATGCCCACCTGTTGCATGCAGGCGCTTCACGCGCCTCGCTGCTCAGCGTGCAAATATTCCTGGCGGACATGCAGTGCAAAAAACAACTGGATGCAGCCTGGCGCGAGTGGATTGGCGACGACAGCAGCGCCTGGCCGCAGCGCGCGGTGATCGGTGCGCAACTTGATGGCGGCTTGCAGATTGAGATCGTGGCCCAGGCCTTCCGTTAAAGTGGCGGGATGCCCAGCGAGTCCCCTACCCCTTCCCCTGCCCACTTCCTGCAAAAAATAGCCCCGCGCGAAGAAGCGCGGCAGCGGCTGGCCTCCATGCCGCGTCCCATTGTCTTTACCAATGGGGTGTTTGACGTGCTGCATCGCGGGCATGCTACCTATCTGGCCGACGCCCGTGCACTGGGCGCAAGCCTGGTGGTGGCGCTGAACACCGATGCCTCCGCACGGCGGCTGGGCAAGGGCCCAGACCGGCCGCTCAACAACGAGCACGACCGCGCCGCCATGATGGCTGCGCTGGAGTCGGTGAGCCTGGTCACCTGGTTTGACGAAGACACGCCGCTTGAACTGATCCGTGAGCTCCAGCCGGACCTGCTGGTGAAGGGCGGAGACTACGACATGGACAAGCTGGCAGAAACCGCGGTGGTCAAGGCGTATGGCGGCAGTGCGCGGGCGATCCCGTTTGTGGATGGCTATTCGACGACGGCGCTGGTGAAAAAAATCCGCGCCACGCGCTGATCCGCTGATATCCGCCGGTATCCGGGAGAGCCCGGCCGAGGGTGACCGCCCTCAGGCGGACTTCGCCACCAGCACGGCGTTGGAGCCGCCAAAGGCAAACGAGTTGGACATCACCGCGCGCAGGCCCGTCGCATCGCGCGCCTCCAGCGGTATGTAGTCCAGGTCACAACGCGGATCGGGGTTCACCAGGAATGCCGTTGGCGGCAGCTGCCCCGCGCGCAGTGCCATCAAGCTCGCAATGAATTCCATCGCCCCCGCAGCGCCCATGGCGTGCCCGTGCACCCCTTTGCTGGAGCTGATGGGCAGGCGCGCGGCCAGGTCCTTGAAGGCCAGCTTGATGGCGCTGGTCTCGACCACATCGCCGACATCGGTGGCGGTTCCATGGGCGTTGAGGTAGCCGATGTCGGCTGCCTGCAATCCCGCGTCTGCCAGCGCCAGCGTCATGGCGCGCGCCTGGCCCTGGGCGTCGGGCTGTGTCAGGTGATGGGCGTCGGTGGTGGACGCGTAGCCGCAGAGTTCAGCCAGTATGTCGGCGCCGCGCCTTTTGGCGCTTTCCCACTCTTCCAGGACCAGCATGGCGGCGCCTTCGGCCAGCACAAGGCCTGAGCGGTCAACGGAAAATGGACGGCATGAGGTTTCGGCACCGTCGGCATGCGGCCTGGCCAGCGTGTGCATGGCTTGCCAGGCCTTGATGGTGCCGCGGTTCAACAAGGCTTCAGAACCACCAGCCAGCATGGCGTCGGCGTAACCATGGCGGATCTGCCGAAAGGCTTCTCCAATGGATGTGGCCGACGATGCGCAGGCATTGGAAACCGTGCTGCTGGGGCCCTTCAGCCCGAACTCCATGGACACGTGGGCGGCGATGGCGTTGTGCATGGCCAGCACGACCGTCATGGGGCGCAGCCGAGCCACTTTTTGCTCCAGCAATGCTGTGTAAGCCACATCCGTGGATCCTGCGCCGCCGCTGCCTGTGCCCAGTGAGACTCCGAAACGCTCGGGTAAGAAGCCACTCTCAGGGCCCCATCCCGCCTGTGCCATGGCTTCGCGGCCAGCCACCACCGCGAGCTGGCTGACCCGGTCCATGGTCAGGAGCCGGGCGCGGGGGAAATGCTGGTCGGGGTCGAACTGGATGGCGCCGGCCAGCACGCTTTCGCTGCCGGTGGGAAAGCCAATGTCAATGTCCCGGATGCCGGAGCGGGCGGAAAGCAGGGAGTCGAAGAATGCGGGAGTGCCGGTTCCAACGGCGGAAACAACGCCAAGACCCGTGATGGCTACGCGACGCATGGGCGGTCTGGCGGGCCTGGGCAGGGCTCAGGCGGCGGGCTTGCCCGATGGCAGCAGGGGTTCAATCAGCTGGACCATTTCGGCGAGGGTGCGCGGCGGGCTGGCCTGGTCTGGAATCTGGATGCCAAACTGATCCTCGATCTGGAACATGAATTCGATGACGGCCAGGGAGTCCAGGCCCAGGCTTTCCAGCGTGGCATCCGGCAGCAGTTTTTCCTCGCTGATGCCAAATGTCTCGGCAAAAAGATTAATCAAATCAGAATTCATCACGAACCAGTAAATATGTAATGCGAACCGCCATTGTCCCACCATCGATATGACGGCCGACCTCTTCGGGCCTGTAGGAGCATTTTACAAAAGCAGCCGCGTTGTTTTCGTACCTCAGGGCGTGTACATCTGCCTGACGGCGTCCGACAGGCTGAAGGTTCCCAATAATTCACCCAGATAACTAATGGGCGCCGGCGCGACAGCTGCCGCACCAATTTCTGCCCGCAGGCGCGCATTGCTGAACACTGCGTCGGCGGTCAGGAAAGGCAAATACGGCTGCAATGCTTCAAACATCCAGCGTTGGCGGGCAAACTTCGGCGTGGGCACGAAGTCCCTGCCGCGCATTACCATCTTGCCGATGCCGGGCATGCTGGCTTTCAGTTCTTCGGCCAGCGCCGCGAACGTCATGGAGTCTTCGCCCGTGGACACGTGATAGCAATCGTGCCGGAGCTCGTCCTTGAGCAGCATCTCGGCGAAGGCGCTTGCGATGAAATCCACCGGCGCGAAGTCAAGCTTGCCCAAGGGGTCCAGCGGCACGTCACCGAGTTCGGCCATGACCGGGATGGACCACAACATGTTGCGTGCCAGTTTGGCGTCGTCAATGCCGCGCGACAGCACAATGCCCGGGCGCAAGCTGACAAAAGGATGGCCCTTGCCGCGCAGCAGGGTTTCGGCATCGCGCTTGGAGCGGATGTAGTCGTTGGCGTAGCCGGCAAACGGCATGTCTTCTGTGATCACGCCGCGCGGCTCGGTGGTCACCGCCGCCGTTCCGACGAAAAAACCGCGTTGTGAGGGCCGCAGGTCTTTCAGGATGCCGGAAAACTGCTCGGCGGCCTTGAGATTGATGGGGTAGACCCCGGCGCCGGGCTTGAACGAGGTGCTGGCAGCCGAGTGCAGGATGACATCGGCAGACTGAAGGACCGCTGGACTGAGGCCAAAACCGGGCTCGACCACATCACCGGCCTCGGCAGACACCATGTCGGCAAATTCGGGCTTCCACAGGACGCTCTTTTGAAGGCGGTCCAGGAGGCGGTCGCGCGCCTGGTTCGAATCGGCAGCGCGCACCACAGCGGTGCTGTAGACGCCGCGCGCGGCCAGAAGAAGCATTAACTCGCCGCCAATCAGGCCGGTTGCGCCCGAAAGCAGTACGCGTTTTGACATGTTAAGAAATGTAAAGCTAAGCCCGCAAGTATAAGCGAGGGGTTTTGATCGGCCCACCTTAAATCGCTGGGATGGGCCGGTCTAAACCAGCAAAATTACACGTCTTGGTTGCCTTTTACAAAACGGTACGCCCAAGCATGTGCATTATTTCGCGGTCGCTTGCGTACCGGATTCGGCCACCGGATGGCCGTTTTCATGTGCTTCACCCTTGTGGCCGCGCAATCTTGCCGCCATGCGCTTGATCAGCCGCTCAAGGTCATCGATATAGGTAAATACGGCAGGCACCACCAGCAGGCTGAGCACGGTGGAGGTGATCAGGCCGCCGATCACCGCGATCGACATCGGTGAGCGAAAGCTGGAATCGGCCGCGCCGAAGCCCAGGGCAATCGGCATCATGCCCGCCCCCATGGCCAGCGTGGTCATGATGATGGGCCGCGCCCGCTTGTGGCAGGCGTCCAGCAGGGCGTCCCAGCGCGACAGGTTGTGGTCGCGCCGCGCGACGATGGCGTATTCCACCAGCAGGATGGAATTCTTGGTCGCGATCCCCATCAGCATGATCAGCCCGATCAGCGAGGGCATGGAAAAACTCTTCTGCGCGATCAGCAGGCCGACAAAGGCGCCTCCCAAGGAAAGGGGTAGAGCGGCAAGAATGGTCACCGGGTGCAGGAAATCCTTGAACAGCAGCACCAGCACGATATAGATGCAGAGCACGCCCGTCAGCATGGCCAGGCCAAAACTGGCGAACAGCTCGCCCATGACCTCTGCATCACCGACTTCCACCACCTTGACGCCGGCCGGCAGGTTCTTGACAGACGGCAGCAGTTTCACGGCTTCGGTGATGTCACCGAGAGCCCGGCCCGACAGCTCAATCTCGAACTTGACGTTGCGGGAACGGTCGTAGCGGTCAATCACGGCCGGCCCGGCCGTGATTTCCAGGCTCGCCACCTGACCCAGCATAACGGGCCCGACACCCGGCTTGACACTGGGAACCGCAAGGCGCTCCAGCACGCTGAGGTCCTTGCGCGCTGCTTCGTCCAGCTTGACGACAATAGGCACCTGCCGCTGCGAAAGATTGAGCTTGGGCAAGGACTCTTCGTAGTCACCGACCGTGGCGATGCGCAGGGTCTCGCCCATGGCTGAACTGGTCACACCCAGGTCTGCTGCCCTGGCGAAATCCGGCTTGATGGCAATCTCGGGGCGCACCAGGCTGGCGCTGGACGAGATATTGCCCAGGCCGGGAATGGTTCGCAGGTCTTTTTCAATCGCGAGCGCCGCAGTTTGCAGGGCATTGGAGTCTTCGGCGGTCAGCATGAGGATGTACGCCTCTCCCGAGCCGCCCAGCCCCACCTTGCTGCGCACGCCCGGAAGGGTTTCCAGCGCCGTCCGCATCTTGCTTTCAATGCCCTGCTTGCGCGGCCGTTCGCTGCGCTCATCCAGCAACACTGTCAGCGTGGCTTTGCGGGTTTCTGCCGCGCCCTGCATGGCAAACGGGTCTGTACCGGCCGAACCGCCACCGATGGTGGTGTACACGCTCTTCACATGCTTTACCTTGCTGATCAGCAGGCGCGCATGTTCAGCCGAGGCCTTGGTCTGCGTCAGCGAAGCGCCTGGGGGAAGCTCGAGGTAAACCTGGGTTTGCGAGTTGTCATCGGGCGGGATGAAGCCGGTCGGCAGCAACGGGATCAGCATGACCGAACCGAAGAAAAAGACCGTAGCCGCCGCCATGGTCGCTACCCGGTGCTTCATGCACCAGGCCGCTGCGCGCATGTAGGTGTTCATCCACTTCGGGTCGGAATGGGCGCCCACCACTGGCTTGAGGATGTAGGCTGCCATCATGGGGGTCAGCACGCGCGCCACCACCAGCGAGGCAAACACCGCCAGCGAGGCCGTCCAGCCGAACTGCTTGAAGAACTTTCCCGCTACGCCGCTCATGAAGGCGGTGGGAAGGAACACGGCGATCAGCGTGAACGTGGTGGCCACCACGGCCAGGCCGATTTCGTCTGCCGCCTCCATGGCGGCTTCGTACGGCGACTTGCCCATGCGCAGGTGCCGCACGATGTTTTCGACCTCGACGATGGCATCGTCGACCAGGATTCCGATCACCAGCGACAGCGCGAGCAGTGTGATGACGTTGATCGAAAAGCCAAGCAGGTGCATGCCGATGAAAGCCGGGATCACCGACAGCGGCAACGCAACGGCCGACACAAAGGTGGCGCGCCAGTCGCGCAGGAACAGCCACACCACCAGCACCGCCAGGATGCCGCCTTCGTACAGCAGGTGCATGGAGCCGTCGTATTCCTCCTGTACCGGTGTGACGAAATTGAAGGCTTCGTGGACTTCCACTTCAGGGTACTGCTGCTTCAGCTCGGCCAGTGCCGCCTGCACGGCGGCGCCGACAGCCACTTCGCTTTCGCCCCGGCTGCGGGACACCTCAAAGCCGACGACAGGCTTGCCGTCGAGCAGCGCGGCGGCGCGCGGCTCGGCGGTCGTGTCGCTCACGGTGGCGACCTCGCTGAGGCGAATGCGCCGCCCGTCGCTGAGCGCCAGCTCAAGCTGAGCGAGCTCCTGCGCGGACTTGACCGTCGCCAGCGTTCGCATGGGCTGCTCGCTGCCGCCCAGGTCGGCGCGCCCACCCGCGCTTTCAGTCTGCACCTGCCGCAACTGGCGGGAAATGTCGGAAGCCGTGGCGCCCAGGGCCTGCAGCTTCGAGGGATCCAGCGCGATGCGGACTTCGCGTGAGACGCCGCCCACGCGGTTGACCGCGCCAACGCCGCGCACAGCCAGCAGCTTGCGGGAGATGTCGTTGTCGACAAACCAGGACAGCGCCTCTTCGTCCATGCGCGGTGAGCGGATGGTGAAGGCCAGCACCGGCTGGCTGGCCAGGTCCATCTTGCTGACCACCGGATCGCGCACGTCGCCGGGCAATTCGCTGCGCACTTTCGACACGGCCGCGCGCACATCGTCCACGGCTTCCTGTACCGGCTTTTCCAGCCGGAATTCGGCGGTCACGCTCACACCGCCGTCCTGCACCTTGGTGTAGATGTGCTTGAGGCCCTGCACCGTGGCAATGGAATTTTCAAGCTTGCGGGCCACTTCCGTCTCGAGCTGGGCGGGCGCGGCGCCCGGCAGCGAGGCAGAGACCGTCACGGTCGGCAGGTCGATATCGGGAAAGTTTTGCACCTTCATCGCCTTGAACGACAGCATGCCGGCGAACGTCAGCAGCACAAACAGCATGACGGCGGGTATCGGGTTCTTGATTGACCAGGAGGAGACGTTCATCGAATCGCTCCTTATTTGATAGCTGCTTGCGCACGACTGGCGGGCGCCACGGTCGGATTTGCCGTAACTCCGGGGGCGGCGTCGCTGACCCGGACGAGGTCGCCGTCGTTGAGGAAGCCCGCCCCGCTGACGATCACCCTTGTATCGGCAGCAAGGCCGGAGGTAATTTCGACCCGGTCGCCGGCGAGCCGTCCGGTCTGCACCTTGAGCTGGCTGATGCGGTTGTCCGGGTTGAGGCGAAAGACATAGTTGAACCCATCGCGCACGACCAGCGCAGGTTGCGGGATGGTCAGCGCGGAGGTGCTGCCCAGATCGAATTCGCCGCGGGCAAACATGCCGGCCTTGGCCGGAGAGGCCATGCCTGCCGAAACCGGAAGGTCCACATAGACCAGCGCCGCGCGGGTCTGGGGATCCACGCTCGGGGCGATCATGCGCACCCGGCCCTTGAGTTCGGCGCCGCTGGCCGCCACCACGTTGGCGACTGTGCCGGCCTTGATCCGGCCCAGTTCGGCCGAGGTGACTTCCGCGCGCCATTCGAGGCGACCGCCCCGGATCAGGCGGAACAGCTCGGTGCCCGCCGGCACCACCGAGCCTACCGTTGCGGTGCGGGCGGAGATCACGCCGTTGTCGGGCGCCAGCACCTGCGTGTTTTTACCGCGTACCTGCTGCACCTCAAGGAGCGCCCTGGCTGCCTCGACACGCGCCTTGGCGGTTTGCTCGGAGGTGTTGTACTGGTTGATCTGCTGCTCGCTTAAAGCGCCCGAACTCGCCAGCGTGCGCGCACGCGCGGCGTTGTCTGCTGCATCGGCCGCGTTGGCCTGGGCCTCGATCAGGCTGGCTCTGGCCTGGGCCGTGTCGGCCTGCACGCTGTCACCAGAGAACACCGCCAGCACTTGCCCGGCCTTGACCTGGTCGCCCACATTGGCCTGCACCTGCACCAGCCGCAAGCCGTTCGATTCGGAACCGATCACGGCCTCCTGCCAGGCGGTGATATTGCCGTTGGCGCTGAGCTTCACCGGCAAGGTCACTTGAGACGGCAGCGCGGTGGCGACAGTCAGTGCCGGCTTTGCGGTGACTGCCTTGTCTTCATTTGCGTTGGCCTTCAGAAGAAAAAAAGCTGCGGCCCCGGCAACGAGCACGGCACCGGCGATCACAGCGAGAGCGACGGGTTTGAGTTTGAAGTTTGGCATGGTGTTCAAAGGATCTGTCAATAGGTGTGGCAGGGTCGACAACCGCGCCTCAGGGGGCGGTGAGGGCAGCAGGGGTGAAAGGTGCCGGCACATCGGAGACCAGCGGCGGCACAGGGGGTTCGGCGGTGGTCCAGCCGCCGCCGAGCGCCCGGTACAGCGCAACCCAGGCGCTGCGCCGGTCACGTTGCAGCGTGACCAGGGCGCTTTGTGCGGCCAGCAGGGTGCGACGGGCGTCTTCAAGTTCGACCAGGCTCGCCAGCCCGCTCTTGTAGCGGGCTTCGGTGCCGACGAATGACGCGCGGTAGCCTTGTGTGGCGACCAATGCATCCTGGCTGCGCTCGGCCGTGCTCTGCAGGTTGACCAGCGCTTCCTCGACTTCCCGCACGGCCTTTCGCACGCTGCCGCGGTATTGGGCGGCGGCGTCCTCGTAGCGCGCCTTGGCGGCTTCTACATTGGCCTCGCTGGCGCCGCCGTCAAAGATCGGGATGGTCAGCTGCAGCGGCCCGACGGTCCAGGTGTCAAAGCGTTGCGTGGTGCTGGCCGTGTACGACTTGGAGGCTGCTATCGAGCCGCTCAGGTTGAGCCTTGGAAAGCGCTGCGCGCGTGCGCTGCCGACTTCCAGGTGGGCGGCGTCCACTTCGCGTGCTGCATTGAAGATATCGGGCCGCTGGGCCAGCACTTCCGCCGGCACGCTGATGACAGGCGCTACCGATTCCAGAGTCAGGTCGACCGGTGTGCTGGCCAGTTTTTGCCGCAGTGCGGGTTCGTCGATGGCAGTCAGGGCCACCAGTGCCTTGACATCCAGGTCGCACAGTGCGCGCTGCTGGATGGCGTTGCTGTTGCCTTCGGCCGCGCTGGCCCTGGCCAATGCCGCGGTGGCGGGAGCCTGAAAACCTGCCCTGGTGCTGAGTTCCGCCAAACGTGCAGTTTCACCCCGGGATGCGGCATCGGAGCGCGCAACCTCGAGCAGCTTTTCGCAAGCGCGCAGGCTGTAGTACTGGGTGGCGACCTCGGCGGCAACCGATACACGCGCCGAATGCCACAGCGCCTGGGAGCCCTCCAGCCGCTGCTGATCGGCATCCCGGCTCGCGGCGTACTGACCGAAGAGGTCGATTTCCCAGGAGGTCTGCAAACCCACCTGGGCGGTTGTGGAAATGGGTGGCGCTGTACGGTTCACGGGTGCCGAACGTCCGCGGCTGACGCTCGCGGTGCCATCGAGTGTGGGAAGCATGGCTGCGCCCGAGGCCACGCGTGAAGCCCGCGCCTGCTCGATGTTGGAGCGCGCGGTGGAAACGGTCGGGCTGACCGATTCCGCCGCCATGATCAGTTCCACCAGCAAGGGGTCATTTTGCTGTTGCCACCATTGCGACAGCCCTTTCAGGCTGCCGCCGTGGGGCAATGCCGCTGTGGTGCCCGCCGTCGGTAAAGGCGTTTGCCATTGCGCGGGAATCGAGACGGAAGGGGGTGTGTGCGGATTGTCGGAAGCGCAGCCGCCCAGCAACAGCGCGAACGCGCCGAACAGCGGCGCCGCTGCCAGCAAGCGCAAGCGTTCGCGTCCGGAGTCAGTTTTTTTCATGGTGTGCTGTTTTCAATCGCGGCGTGGCGGCCACGGGGTAATCGGAAAGGTGATTTCGGCGTGCCATTTCGACGCCCACCATGGCTTCGGCATAGGCCACCAGGCTGACAGCCCACTGCTCCAGGGCTTCAGGTGTTCCGAACAGCTGGGGCCGGATCGCCTCCACGACCTCGCGGCTGAGGAACATCTGAAGTGCCAGCCCGGTGATGGAAAACGCCAGCCTATGCACTTCGTCGTCGGCTTTTGTGACGCCTAAATGGCGGCAAAGCACGGTGACCAGCGCGGTATGCGCCGGCTTGATGCCCTGGTCGATTTCTTCGGCCCACAGGCCTGTGGGTTCCAGCATCTCGCGAAAGTGGAGCTTCATGCACAACTGCACCAGTTCACCTTGGCGCAAAGGTTCGAGGAAGCTCGAAAAAAAGCCTTCAAGGGACTGCCGCAAGGTGAAGTGGGGCTGGTTGTACAGCGCAATGTCATCGCGCGCGCTGCCCAGCGGTTCGGTGAAAACGGCCCGGTACAGGCCGGCTTTATCGCCGAAGTAATAGCTGATCGCCGCCACGTTGGCCCCCGCGGCATGGGCGATATCTCGAATCGAGGTTTTGGCAAACCCTTTTTCGGAAAACAGCCTGAGTGCCGCGAGCAACAGGTGCGCCCTGGCGTGGGCGCCGTCGGAGCGCTGTTTTCGGCTTTCGCTTTCAGGCTTGGCTGAGCGCGAAGGTGTTTGAGAGGGCCGGTCGGGTGTCATGTGCCCGGATTAGAGCACATTAATCAAACGGTCGATTGAATTAAATCAATTGTTTGATTTAAAAGTGGCGACCCACAGTTGCTGGATCGCGCTGCGTTCTGCCTCAAGCGCAGGCGGGTTGACCTGCGTGGGTTCTTCGTTGAGGCGTGCGCGGTGCTGGATACGCCGCAGTTCGCGGTAGGCGCTTGCCGCCCGCTGGCCGACGCCGGCCGGCAGCAGGCCAGCAGTTTCTGCGCGTTGCAGGAGCGAGATGTTGCCGACGTTGTCCCTCAATTCCGGGTGCCGGGCTGATTGGGAAAGCACCAAGAACTGCACCGCGAACTCGGCATCCACCATGCCGCCCGCACTGTGCTTGACGTCAAATTTTTCAGCCTTGAGCGGAGGCTGGCTCCCGGAAGACGGTGTGTGAATGCTCTTGACCGGATGGGCATCGCGAACCTTTTCGCGCATGGCCACAATTTCATTGCGCAGCGCAACGATGTCGCGCGGTGCAGTGATGACGGT
The DNA here is from genome assembly GCF_056405995.1 of Polaromonas sp. P1_E11. NCBI lineage: Bacteria > Pseudomonadati > Pseudomonadota > Betaproteobacteria > Burkholderiales > Comamonadaceae > Polaromonas > Polaromonas sp. P1_E11. The sequence goes on along the minus strand of NZ_JBFUBA010000005.1, from coordinate 164,575 downwards.
TTGCCGGACTTCGTCAAACCGCAGGCGCAGCGACTCGTCCCCCAACACGAAGCGCGCACGTGTCATGGCCTGGTGTTCCCAGGTCCAGGCGGTATTGCTGCCGCGCTGCTGCTGGTAACGGGTATAGGCCTCAAAACTGGTGACCAGCAAACCCGAATTGCCGTTGGGGCGCAAGGCGGTGTCAATTTCAAACAGGTCGCCTTCACCGGTCTTGATGGTCAGCCAGTTAATCAGCTTGCGCACAAATGCCGCATAGACTTCGGGGGCCCGCTCGTCGTCGTCCTCATAGACGAACACGATGTCGAGATCGCTGCCGTAACCCAGTTCTTTGCCGCCCAGCTTGCCGTAGGCAATGATGGCGAACTGCGGTGTTTCACGGTGCCGGTTCTTCAGGCGCTGCCAGCACCAGTCGGTGGTGATGCTCAGCACCGCTTCGGCGAGAGCCGTCAGATCATCGGCCACCTGCTCGACGGTGAGTACGTCTTCCAGATCGCGCGCCAGGGTGCGGAACACTTCCGCATGATGGGCGCGGCGCAGCAGGTTCAGGCAGGTTTCCTCGTCGTCCTCGCCGGTGCTCCTGAGCGCGGCCAGGCGCTGTTGCAGGTCACGCGCGAAGGCTGTTCCGTCAAAGCGTTCCTTGAGCAGCTCATCGCTGGCCAGTTCATCAATGACGCCGGGGTGTTGCAGCAGGTAGCGCGCGGGCCATTTGGCGGCCCCCAGCAGGCGTAGCAGGCGCTCATGCACCGCGGGCCGTTCCAGCAGCAGCGCCAGGTAGCTCTCCCGCCTCAGGAGCGGCTCTATCCAGTCGATGATGCGCACAGCCGCTTCCTCGGTGACCGTGCCTTCCGCCAGCCAGGCGGCTGTGCGCTGCACCAGCCGCGCCAGCCGCGCACGGGAATCTTCGCGCAAGGCCAGCACCCGGGGATGCTGGCGCCACAGCGTGAGGCGCGCGCGAAACTGTTCCGGCCATTGTTCCGACAATTGCTCCAGCAGGTCTTCGAGCTGCTGCGGCGCCGCTTTGGCCGTTTTTCCGCAGCCTTTGCAGTCGGGCTTGCCGCCCAGCAATTTGTCGAATTCCCCGGCCACCAGCTCCCGGTGGGTGTCGAGTTCGCTGAGGAAAAGGCAGCAATTGCTGTAGCCCAGCGTTTCTGCGATCCACGCAAGGTCGTCATCACGCGTGGGCAGGACATGAGTCTGCTGGTCATCGAGGTACTGGATGCGATGCTCCACGCGGCGAAGAAAATCATAGGCCCGTGCCAGCGCATCGGCGGTTTCCTGCAGCATCAGGCCCGCGCGTGCCACGCGCTGCAAGGCGTCGACCGTGGGGCGGGTGCGCAACTCGGGAAACTGTCCGCCGCGCACCACCTGGAGCAATTGCACGGTGAATTCGATTTCGCGAATGCCGCCGCGCGACATCTTCACGTCGTTGGCCCGCTCCGGGTGGCCGGCGCAGCGCTTGGCGGCATGCTCGCGGATTTGCCGGTGCAAGGTGCGCAGCGCATCGAAGACGTTGTAGTCAAGGTAGCGCCTGAACACAAAGGGCAGCACGGAGCCCCGCAGGGCCTGCGCCGAGCCGTCCTGCACGCATTCAAGCGGCGCCACCACCCGGCTCTTGAGCCAGGCAAAGCGTTCCCATTCACGACCCTGTGCCTGGAAATACTCCTCAAGCGCGCTCAGTGAAATGGCCGCAGGCCCGGAGCTTCCATTGGGCCGGAGCGCCAGGTCCACCCGAAACACAAAACCGTGCTCCGTGGCGTCGCCAATCAGGCTGAAGACGGCCTTGACCTGGTGCGCGAAGTACTCGTGGTTGGATATTTGCCCGCGGCCATCGCTGCGCCCCCGGGTTTCGCCGTCGTGGTCGTAGACATAGATGAGGTCGATGTCACTGGAAACATTGAGTTCGCGCGCACCCAGCTTGCCCATGCCCACGACCCACATCCGGGCGCGCTCCCCGTCGGGGCCTTGCGGTGCGCCATGCAGCCCGTCAAGTTCGGCTCCCGACTCGCGCATGGCGACATCCAGGGCCAGCTCGGCCAGCTCGGTCATGGCGCAGGTCACCACGGCAAGCGGGGCCTGGCTTTCGAGGGCGCCGTCACAGTCGAGCACCACCAGCCTTTCCATGACCAGCTGGCGAAGCACCCGAAGCGCCGCGCCTGTCGCCATGCCCTGCGCCAGCAGCGCGTCCAGTGCGACCTGCATGGCGGCGCGCACGGGGGCACCCGCTGGCAGGAGGAAGAGTTGATCGGCGTAGCGGCGGCGGATGCGCTGAACGAACCGTGAATAGTCCGACGCGGCCGGCCCGGCGGCGAGTAAGGTATCAGGGCAGGCGGTTTGGGCGACGGTCATCACACTACTTCACAAAACTTCATGGTTCACCGCCGGGCGAACGCTGGCCCCGGCGGTCATAATTCTCATGTCAATGGAGCCAACGATCCCCAGCCTGCCTACCCTGCCGCCGCAACCACTGCGATGGCTTGCTCTTACCCTGCGCGTATTGCTGTGGCTTGTTGCCACGGCCTGGGTGCTCTTTGGCCTGACCTGGTTCGTGCTGCATGGCTGGATTGTGCCGCGAATCGGGGAGTTTCGTCCGCGCCTGGAAATAGAGGCCAGCAAGGCTTTGGGGGTGCCTGTTCGCATTGGCGGAATTACCGCACATTCCCAGGGGATGATTCCTTCGTTCGAGTTGCGCGACGTGACCCTGCTCGACGCCCAGGGGCGCGAGGCCCTGCGGCTGCCGGTGATTCTCGGCGCCCTGTCCGCTTCTTCGATCTGGGGGCTGGGCTTCGAGCAGCTTTATATCGACAAGCCCGAGCTGGACATACGCCGAACCGCTGACGGAAAGATCTATGTCGGCGGCCTCGATGTTTCGCAGGACCGGGCGGCCGGCGAGAGCGCCGCTGCCGACTGGTTCTTCTCGCAGACCGAGTTTGTCATGCGAGGCGGCACCGTGCGCTGGACAGATGAAATGAATCCGGCACCACCCCTGGCGTTGACGCAGGTTGACTGGGTGATGCGCAATACGCGGCGGCGCCACCTCATGCGCCTGGATGCCACACCCCCTGCAGAATGGGGTGACCGCTTCACTGTCAGGGGCATATTCCGCCAATCGCTGCTGTCAAGCAGCGCCGGTGATTTTGATGCATGGACAGGCCAGCTATTTGCCGGGTTCGACCGGGTGGATGCGTCCCGCATCAGGCCATACCTCAACCTGGACGCACTGGGCATTGAGCTGACCCGCGGGAATGGCGCACTTCGCGCATGGGCAGATATTTCCCAGGGCCGGGTGACCGGCGGCACGGCCGATGTGGCACTGCAGGATGTAGATGCCCGCCTGGGTGCCAAGCTGCAGCCTTTGGCCTTTGATTTTGTCGCCGGGCGTGTGGGTGGCGGCCAGCGTACCAATGGTTTTGATTTCAATACCGAAGGCCTGCGCTTTCGTACCCGCGACGGCCTGCAGTGGCCAGGCGGCAATGTGGCGCTGGTACACACAGGGGACGAGGCCGGCGTTGCGCAGCACACCGAACTCAAGGCAGACAAGCTCGATCTTGCAGCGCTCGCACAGATTGCCAATCGCCTGCCGCTTGATGCTCCCGTCCATGGGCTGATCGCTTCATTTGCCCCGAAGGGACTGGTCGAAAGCGTTGAGGCCCGCTGGCAGGGACCGCTGGATGCCCCTGTCGCCTACGCCGCAAAAGGACGCGTCGCCGGGCTGAGTGTTGCTGCCCTGCCCGCGCCGTCCAGCCCAGCGTCAGTGCATCCCAAGCCTGGCAGGCCGGGAATCAGTGGCGCCACCATTGACTTTGACCTGACACAAGCGGGTGGACGGGCCGGGATCAAGATACTCAACGGCTCGCTCGACCTGCCGGGCGTGTTTGAGGATTCGCTGGTGCCGTTTGACCAGCTTTCCGCCGAGACGCAATGGAAGTTTGCGGGCCGGAAAATCGAAGCGCAGCTGAACAACCTGCGATTTGCCAATGCCGACGCGCAGGGAGAAGCGCAAGCCGCATGGCATACCGACGACGTGGTTTCCAGCAAGCCGCATGCTGCAGATGCAGCAGACCCCAGATTCCCGGGTGTGCTGGATCTGCAGGGCGTTTTGAGCCGCGGTGATGGCGAGCGGGTACATCGTTATTTGCCGCTGGTATTGCCGGACCGGGTACGCCACTATGTGCGTGACGCAGTCGTGCAAGGCCAGGTCAGCGACGTGAAGTTCAAGGTCAAGGGGCCGTTGGCGCAATTGCCTTTCACCAACCCGGCGCAAGGGGACTTCCGGGTGACCGCCAGGGTGCGGAACGGGCACTATGCCTATGTGCCCAAATCCATACAGCCAGCCGGAGCGGCGGGGTGGCCGGCCTTGACTGAACTCAACGGCGAACTGGTGTTTAACCATGCGGCACTTGAGGTCAACGACGTGACCGGCAAGGTCAATGGCCTGCCGGGTTTGCAGCTGGTCAAGGGTAATGCGCGCATCCCTGACCTGACCCATGACACCACTGTCGAGGTGAACACACACCTCAAGGGGCCGCTTGCTGATGCGCTGGGATTTGTCAACCAGTCCCCGGTTGCCGGCATGACCAACCATGTGCTGGCCAAGGCGGTTGCGGCCGGAACGGGCGAATACCGGTTCCGGCTGGACTTGCCCATCCACACCATCGATAAGTCCCGAGTGGACGGAACCGTCACGTTGCCCGGCAATGACCTGCAATTTGGCGCGGATACTCCAGCGCTGACAAAACTCAAGGGTGTAGTAACCGTGAGCGAACGCGGCTTCACCGTGACGGGTGCCCAGGCGCGGCTGCTCGGCGGCGATGTGCGTTTTGACGGTGGCACGCGGGTGCAGGCGCGATCGGCCGGCAATGCTGAGCCGGAAAGCCAGGTGGCGTTCAAGGCGCAAGGCGTTGTCACCGCTGAAGGGCTGCGCCAGGCCAGGGAGCTCGGCGCGCTTTCGCGAATGGCCCAAAATGCCACGGGCAGCGCGGCTTACACCGCCTCGTTGGGCTTTCGCCGTGGCGTGCCTGAGCTGGTTGTCGCCAGCAGCCTGCAGGGCATGGCGCTTAACCTGCCCGCGCCCCTGAGCAAGACAGCAGAAGCGGCATTGCCGCTGCGGTTCGAGAACGCTCTTTTGCCGGCATCCATGGGGCCAGGGCAAAAACTGGAGGACCAGCTGTCGGTGACCATCGGCCGTGTGGCGTCCATCATGTATGTGCGCGACGTCAGCGGCACTGAGCCTCGTGTAATACGGGGCGGAATTGGCGTCGGGCTTGAGCCGGGCGAGACAGTGCCTGTGCAGGAAGCAGGTGTGACGGCCAATATCAACCTGGCCCACGTGGACCTCGATGCCTGGCAAAAAATACTGGCAGATTCTTCTTCCGGCAGCGCGCTCCAGACACCTCCGCCGGTGGCTGCCACTGCGGCGACCAATCGGGCGGCCGCGAATGCGTCCCTGACTTACCTGCCGACCTCCATGGCCATTCGCGCAAAGGAGCTGGTGATTGAAGGGCGCAAGCTGAACAACGTGGTGGTGGGCGGCTCCCGTGAAGGCCTGACATGGCGTGCAAATATCGACGCGTCGGAGCTCAATGGATATGTCGAATTCCGGCAGCCTGGCGGCATAGGCGCGGGGCGGGTCTATGCGCGGCTTTCCCGGTTGAGCCTGGCGCCAGGTACGGCCAGTGACGTGGAAGCTATCCTGAACGAGCAGCCCGCCAGCATCCCTGCCCTGGACATCGTGGTGGAAGACCTGGAGCTGCGCGGAAAAAAACTGGGGCGCGTCGAGATCGACGCCGTCAACCGCGGAGCATCTGCCGCGGCCCGCGAGGGCGTGCGCGAATGGCGCCTGAACAAGTTCAATGTGATCCTTCCCGAGGCGGTGCTGACGGCAACGGGCAACTGGGTGGCGATCAATGCCCAGAGCGTTGCGGCAAATGCGCCGCGTGCCGCGCGTGCGTTTGCCGAGCGCCGCCGCACCGTGATGAATTTCAAGCTGGACATCGCCGATTCGGGTGAGCTGCTCAAGCGCTTCGGCATGGGTGAGGTCATTCGCCGCGGCAAAGGAAAACTGGAGGGGCAGGTCGCATGGATGGGGTCGCCTCTCAGCCTGGACTATCCCAGCATGAGCGGACAGTTCAACGTCAATGTGGAGTCAGGGCAGTTTGTCAAGGCTGACCCGGGCATCACAAAACTGCTGGGCGTGCTGAGCTTGCAGTCTTTGCCCAGGCGGCTGACCCTGGATTTCCGGGACGTTTTTTCCGAAGGCTTTGCCTTCGACTTTGTTCGCGGCGACATCAATATCAACCAGGGCGTCGCCTATACCAACAACCTGCAGATGAAGGGCGTGAATGCCGCCGTGCTGATGGAGGGCAGTGCCGATATTGCCAAGGAGACGCAGAACATCAAGGCGGTCGTGGTGCCGGAAATCAATGCCGGTACGGCTTCCCTGATCGCCACAGTCATCAACCCGGCGATCGGCCTGGGCAGCTTCCTTGCCCAGATGTTCTTGCGCCGGCCTTTGATGCAGGCGGCGACCCAGGAATTCCACATAGAAGGAACCTGGTCTGACCCGAAAATCATCAAGGTGGATCGCAAGGCACAGGCTGCAGCAGAGCCTGTTCAGGAGGTTCGTTAACCATGAAGATAGCTGCCATCCAGATGGTCTCAGGTACGCGCGTGCAGGACAACCTTGCCGCGGCGCGCAGCCTGCTTGAACAGGCTGCGGCCCAAGGCGCCGAACTGGCCGTGCTGCCGGAGTATTTCTGCATCATGGGCTTCAAGGACACCGACAAGCTGAAAGTCCAGGAGAGCGTCGGAACGGGCTTGATACAGGACTTCCTGAGCCGGTCGGCGCGTGAGCTCGGCCTGTGGATCGTAGGCGGCACGCTGCCCATGGCCACGTCTGATCCGGCGCGCGCGCGCAACTGTTCGCTGGCCTATGCGCCGACGGGCCAGTGCATCGCGCGGTACGACAAGATCCATCTTTTTCGCTTTGCGCAGGGAAAGGAAGACTATGACGAGACGCGTGTGCTGGAGCCCGGCGCACAGCCCGTCCGGTTTGATCTGGCTTCCCGCGATGGCCATGTCTACGCTGTCGGCATGAGCATTTGTTATGACCTGCGCTTCCCGGAGTTGTACCGCGCCCTGAAGGCCGATGTATTGCTGGTGCCCAGTGCTTTTACTTACACCACCGGGCAGGCGCATTGGGAAGTGCTGTTGCGCGCACGTGCCATTGAAAACCAGGCCTATGTCATTGCGGCGGCGCAGGGCGGTACGCATGAAAACGGCCGCCGTACCTGGGGCCACAGCATGCTGGTGGATCCCTGGGGTGAGGTGGTGGCCCAGCAGGCTGAGGGTGCAGGCGTTGTTCCGGGTGAAATCTCCACCACTCACACGGAAGGCGTGCGAAACCGTTTGCCTGCATTGAACCATCGCTTCCTATGAGGCTGGCCGCGTGAGGTTTCCGTTTGCAAACGGCGTCAGCCGCGCCAGCAAGCGCTGGTCCCTGTGGGCCCTGCTGGTGGCCCTGCTGGTCGCGTTGCTGGGCATTCTGGTGTGGCTGGCGGGACGGTATGAGTCCAGCATGGTGCAAAGCCGGCTGGAGCATGACGCAGCGGAAGCCGTGACCGACATCCGCTCGGGACTGACGCGCAATATCCAGACCTTGCAGGCGCTGCAGTCCAGCGACCGCACACCGGAGTCGTGGCATTCATCCGCCGCCGAGCTGCTTCGCGAGCGCCGTGAAATCATGCGGCTTGAATGGCGCAACGAAGCGCTCGATGTGCTCGGGTTTGTGGAGACGCCCTATCGCACTTCGGTGTTCGAGCGGCTCGGGCGGGGCAGTTTGCAAACCGACGTGAGCCTGACCTGCACCACGGCTCGGCGCCTGAGCGGTGCGGCTTACTCCACCAGTTATTTCATGCCGCAGCGCGATGGCCTGGGCCTGGAAGTGCTCGACATGTGCCTGCCCATCACGGTGTCGGGGCGCCTCACGGGGTATAGCGTGGTCACCTATTCGCTGCAGGACATTCTGGGGGAACTGGTCGGCCGCCAGCTCGCACGGGGCATCGGCCTGTCTTTTACCGAAGCGGACGGCACGCGCCTGGCCCTGCAAGGCGTGCCTTCGCGCGGCAGCCGTATCTATATTGCGCAACAGTTGCTGGACCTGCCCGGCAATACGCTGGTGGTCAGGATGGAAAGCCGGCTGGGCACGCCGGCTCTTTTCCCCAATGTGCTCACCGCACTGGTAACCGCCATGTCCCTGGCGCTGCTTGCCGTGCTGTACCTTCTTGCAAGGGATATGCGCCGCAGGCTGAAAGTCGAGCATGACCTCGGCGAGGCCCTGGCTTTTCGCAAGGCCATGGAGGACTCTGTGCTGACCGGCCTGCGCGCGCGTGACCTGCAAGGGCGCATCACTTACGTGAACCCGGCGTTTTGCAAGATGGTTGGCGTGGACGCCAAGGACCTGCTCAACCAGAGCTTTCCCTCGCCCTATTGGCCACCCGAACTGGCCGGTGTGTACCAGCAGCGCCAGGAAATCCGGCTGGCAGGCAACAGCCTGCCCAGGGAGGGCCACGAGTCGGTGTTCATGCGGCGCGATGGCACGCGGTTCCCCGTGCTGATCATGGAGGCCCCGCTGATCAACGCTGTGGGCAAGCACACCGGCTGGATGAGTGCGATTCTGGACGTCAGCGAACAGCGCCGGGTGGAAGAGCTTTCCCGTGCCAGCCAGGACCGCCTGCAGGCTACCGCACGGCTGGCGATGGTTGGTGAGATGGCTTCACTGCTCAGCCACGAACTCAACCAGCCGCTGGCCGCCATTTCAAGCTACGCTACCGGCTCACTCAATCTGCTGCAGGATGGCATGGACCATGACAAGCCGCTGGGAGCGAATGCCAGCTTGGCGGTGGCGCCGTTGTCGGAAGATTTGCAGTTGGCCATGCGCCGCATTGCGGAGCAGGCCGAACGCGCGGGAAAGGTCATCAAGAGCGTGCATGATTTTGTGAGGCGGCGCGATCAGGTGCGTGAAGCCGTGCAGCCCCGCGCCCTGCTGGACGCCATCATGCCGCTGGTGACCCTTCAGGCACGCAAGCTCGGCGTGCGCGTGGTGATCGAGGTCGACGAGACCTGCACGCCCGTGCTGTGTGACCGCACCATGGTTGAGCAAGTTCTTCTCAACCTCTCGCGCAACGGCATGCAGGCGATGCAGGCTGCGGCCCATGAAGGCGGGGCGGCGGAGGCGGCCCCGCGGGAGAAAGTGCTGACGCTGCGTATCCGTCCGGCCGCATCGAACGCGCAGAGCCGCTGGGTGGAATTTGCGGTGATGGATTGCGGTGAAGGCATTTCCAGTGAAGTGGCCGAGCAGCTCTTCACGCCATTTTTCACCACCAAGGAAGAGGGCATGGGGCTGGGCCTGAGCCTGTGCCGCACGGTGATTGAGCAGCACGGCGGCTTCCTGGGGTTTGAGCCCGCCCAGCCGCGGGGTACGATTTTCAGTTTCACCCTGCCGGCGGCCCTGCCGCATGATGCAGGTGCGCATACAGCCTGAAGGACACAGCATGGAACCCATACAAAATGCCACGGTTTATATCGTCGACGACGATGCCAGCGTGCGCGACGCGCTGGCCTGGCTGCTGCGCTCGCGCCGCCTGCTGAGCGAAACCTTCGACAGTGCAGAGGCGTTTGATGCGCGCGTATCACAGCAATTCGCGGTCAAGTCGCCTTCCTGCGTGCTGCTGGATGTACGCATGGCGGGCCTGAGCGGTCTGGCCATGTTTGAGAAGCTGATTGCCTACGGCTTGCTGCCCACGCTGCCGGTGATCTTTTTGACGGGCCATGCGGACGTTCCCACGGCTGTCGACGCGGTCAAGCGCGGCGCTTTTGATTTTTGCGAAAAACCCTTTTCAGACAACGCATTGGTAGACCGCATTGAACAGGCGCTGAACCATTCCGCCGGGGCACTGGCGCAGCATAGCGAGTCGACGGGCCTGCAGGCCCGTCTTGACGGCCTGACAGACCGTGAGCGTGATGTGATGAAGCTGGTGGTGGGTGGGCTGCCCAACAAGCTGGTGGCGGACCAGCTTGACATCAGTGTGCGCACGGTGGAGGTCCACCGTGCCCGGGTTTTTGACAAAATGGGTGTCAAGTCGGCGGTGGAACTGGCCAATCTGTTGCGTAACCTGTAATTGCAGCGCTGCGCCGGGCTTATTTTTTTTCGGGCTCTGCCGGGGTCTCTGAGTGGACCGATTCCTTCAATTCGCCATTTTTACGGCCCGAAAACATCGTCCACCACACAATGAACACCAGCAGCAGCAACGCCCCCAGGGCTTCGAGCAAAAGTAGGGCCATGACATTTCCTTGGATTTCAAAAAAGGCTTCGATGCCTGTGCCGCCGTCAATGCGTTCCATGCGGCTTGTCCCAATTATCGCCATGGCGGCGCTGCTTGCTTCCTGCGCAAGCCCGCCCCGGCCGCCTTCGGCCATCCCGGCGGGCGAGCCCCCAGCCCCGGGTGTGCGCGCCGGCGATACCGGCCCATTGCCTGCGCCCATGGTGCAGGGGAAAAGCCGCTGGGTCGCGGTCCGCTGGGCCGAGTTGCCCGGCTTCGAAGAAGACGTGCTGTTTGAGGCCTGGAACGCCTGGCTCAAGAGCTGCGAGCGTCCCGGCCCGGGCTTTGCACCGCTGTGCGGTGAGATCCGGCGCCTTAGCATTGCGTCTGCGGATGAGCAGCGCAACTGGATGGTCAGGCGCTTGCAGCCCTACCGGGTGGAGAGCCTGCAAGGCGTTGCCGAGGGGCTGCTGACCAGTTACTACGAGCCTGTGCTCAGGGCCAGCCGGCAGCCCGGTGCGGGCTACGAGGTGCCGCTGTACCGTCCTCCCGCATCCCTGGGCAGCCGCAAGCCGTGGTTCTCCCGGCAGGAAATCGACACCCTTGCTGAAGCCAAAGCGGCGCTGCGCGGGCGCGAGATCGCCTGGCTGGCCGACCCGGTCGAGGCGATGTCGCTGCACATACAAGGCTCGGGCCGATTGAACATCACCGAAGCCGATGGCTCACAGCGTGTCGTGCGTGTGGCCTATGCCGGCTCGAACGAGCAGCCGTTTCGCAGCGTGACCCAGTGGCTGCTGGAGCAGGGCGAAGGCCGCATGACGGCGCCCTGGGTGGAGTCCACCAAGGCATGGGTTGCGAAAAATCCGCAGCGCGCGCAACAAATGCTCTGGAGCAACCCGCGCTACACTTTTTTCCAGGAGCAGCCGCTGGGTGAACTGGATACTGCCTTTGGGCCCAAAGGTGCGCAGGGCGTGGCGCTGACACCCGGCCGCTCGATTGCAGTTGACCCGGGAAGCATTCCCTACGGCACGCCGGTGTGGCTGGCGTCCCGTGGCAGTGCGGCCAACCTGCAGAAGCTGGTGCTGGCGCAGGACACCGGCAGCGCCATCGTGGGTGCGGTCAGGGCCGATTACTTTGCCGGAACCGGCCCCGAAGCCGGCCTGCTGGCGGCGCGTGTCAACCAGCCGCTGCGGCTCTGGGTGCTCTGGCCGAAGTGAGTGCTCGAAACGTTGGGCAAGCTGAAGGAGATTCCATGAAACAACTGTCGGCCCGAACCGGGATGGCCTTGGTGGCGGTGACCGGAGCGCTTGTGCTGGCAGCCTGCGCGGCAGGTGGCGGGCCTTCGTCTGCCGCGCAGTACCGCTGCGAACACGGCGCTGACTTCAAGGTGAAGTTTGTGGACGACACCGCCGTGCTGGATAGCGCCGGCGGCTCGGACCTGCTGTTTCGCGACGCAGGCGGCCAGGGTGCGCAGCAGACGGTGTACAGCAATCCGCGCATGCGCGCCGAGTTTGGCCTGGGCGCCAGCGGCCGCGAGGCGGTGCTGCGTTATCCGCTGCTGCCGCTGACGGCACACTGCGTGCGCGACTGATTCCCTGGAAAAACCTCTTTGCGTTGTTGTGCGGAACTGCCGTGCCACAGCCGTTTCACCGGGATTTGTGGACGGCTTCTTTTAGCGCACGGAGAGGCGGACCTCCACCCTCATACCGTCCCGACGGGTCGATTGCCGGCTGTCGGCGATGCCGCTGCTGCTGCCGGCGCCCGCATCGTCCGACTCGGCCACGGTGACCCATTCCCCGAGGCGAACGGTCAGCGAGGTGCTGGTGGACGATGAGGACACGGGAGCCTGCGGCGACGAGCCTGTGCGGCTGGCCTGCCCCGCGGCCAGTTCCAGCTCCACGCTGTCGCCGCCGTACCAGGTGGGCCTGGCTGAAAAGCCGCTGTTGGCCTCGATGAACACGGTGCCGGCCTGGCGCGCCTGTACCAGCCGCAGCGGCTGGCTGTTGCCCAGGTTGATGTTGGCGTTGCGGCCATTGAGCACCAGCACGCGCTGCACCAGGTCGCGTGAATCGCTGCGCTGGCTCTCTTGGGCTGTGATCTGGGCATTGAGGCCCGAACGGCCCGGTTGCAGCACAACGCCGCCCTGCGCGCCGAGGGCGCTCTGGGCGCGCAGGCTGCTGCCGGCCTGCCGCACTTCGATCTGCAGGTTGCGCATGGGCAGTGCCTCCGGGCTTGCTCCTGAATTGATAGCTGGTTGCGCTTGCAGGGCGGGCGCCAGGGCCATAAAAAGCATAAAGGCCAAAGAGGCGGGGCTGGAAGATGGTTTCATGCGGGACTCCTTGAAGCGTTGTCTTGCAGGGGTTTCATGCGCGGGCATTGTGCACAGCGAGAGAGCTTGATGCTATTAAATCAATAGCTGGTTGCGCCCGTCGGTAAAGGGTTACAGGCACTATTTTCTTGAATTTTAGGCTGTAATCCGCGTCAGGTGCCCGAGTGGCAGCGCGCTGCTGGCTTTGACTTCGCCCAGCGAAAAACTGGTGTGCAGGTCTTTTACATTGGGCAGGTTGATCAGGTTCTGCAGCGCAAATTTGCTGAAGGCTTCCAGGTCTTGCGCCACCACCTGCAGCTCAAAGGTGCCGGTGCCGCTGATGTAGTGGCAGGAGACGATTTCGGGCAGCTTTTTGATGGCTTCTTCCAGCTGGCGCGTTGCGTCGCCACTGTTGCGGTCAGCGTCCAGCCGGACAAAAGCCAGCACGCCCAGCCCGATTTTGTGGCGGTTAATCTCGGCCCGGTAGCCGGTGATGAAGCCGCTTTCTTCCAGCGCCCGCACGCGCCGCCAGCAGGGCGCGGCCGACAGTCCCACACGCGAGGCGAGTTCCGTGTTCGTCAACCGGGCGTCGAGTTGCAACTCATTCAGGATGGCGATATCGAACTTATCTAACGTTTCCATATTCGCCACTTTACAGCAATATTCTTTCTGAAAGTGGCCTAAATCGGGCAAACAAAGCAAAGACATATCACGGCTGGCGGCATACACTTTGCATGCAACTAGAGGGAGACCCCTATCCGGGTGTAGCCCTTCTGCCAGCCTGCCCACAAGGCAGTACTAAAAAACAGTCCTGGAGACCCACGAACATGAACGCGCCCCTACCTGAACACATCCGCAAGGCCCTGGAAACCGTCACCTTGGATGACAAATACAGCTTGGGCCATGGCCGCGCCTTCATGAGCGGCGTCCAGGCGCTGGTTCGCCTGCCCATGCTGCAGCGCACGCGCGATGCAATCGAAGGGCTGAATACGGCGGGTTTTATCAGCGGCTACCGCGGCTCGCCATTGGGCGGTTATGACCAGGCCCTGTGGGCCGCCAAAAAGCACCTGGCCGCGCAGAACATCGTGTTCCAGCCCGGCGTCAATGAAGAGCTGGGCGCGACCGCCGTCTGGGGCACGCAGCAGCTGGACCTGTACCCGCAAAGCAAAAAATTCGACGGCGTGTTCGGCATCTGGTACGGCAAGGGCCCGGGCGTGGACCGCTGCTCGGATGTCTTCAAGCACGCCAACATGGCGGGCACCGCCAAACACGGTGGCGTGATCGCCATTGCCGGCGACGACCATGTGTCCAAGAGCTCCACCGCCGCCCACCAGAGCGACCACATCTTCAAGGCCTGCGGCCTGCCGGTGTTCTTTCCGTCCAACGTGCAGGACATCCTCGACATGGGGCTGCACGCGTTTGCCATGAGCCGTTTTTCCGGTGTCTGGTCGGGCATGAAAACCATCCAGGAGGTCGTCGAGTCATCGAGCTCCATCCTGGTCGACCCGGACCGCGTGAAGATCATCATTCCCGAAGACTTCGAGATGCCGCCTGGCGGCCTGCACATCCGCTGGCCGGATGCCCCGCTGGAGCAGGAAGCCCGGCTGATGGACTACAAATGGTATGCGGCGCTCGCGTACATCCGCGCCAACAAGCTCAACTACAACGTCATCGCCGGCCCCAAAGACCGCTTCGGCCTGATCGCCAGCGGCAAGGCCTTCAACGACACGCGCCAGGCGCTGGCCGACCTGGGCCTGGACGAAGACACCTGCCACCAGCTGGGCATCCGCCTGCACAAGGTCAACGTGGTCTGGCCGCTGGAAGCCACCATCACGCGCGACTTTGCTGAAGGCCTGCAGGAAATCCTGGTGGTCGAAGAAAAACGCCAGGTCATCGAGTACCAGATCAAGGAAGAGCTCTACAACTGGCGCGCTGACGTGCGCCCCAATGTGCTGGGCAAGTTCGACGAGCCCGAAGGCGACCAGTCGGGCGGCGAATGGGGGCGCTCCAACCCGAGCGACAACTGGCTGCTGCGCGCCAAGGCCGACCTCACGCCGGCCATCATCGCCAAGGCGATTGCCAAACGCCTGAAGAAGCTGGGCGTGCCGGCCGACATCATCTCCCGCATGGACGAACGCCTGGCCATTATTGAGGGCCGCGAACGCGCACTGGCCGCAGGCAAGTCCGACACCGGCGAGCGCGCACCCTGGTTTTGCAGCGGCTGTCCGCACAACACCAGCACGCGCGTGCCCGAGGGCTCGCGCGCCGTGGCCGGCATCGGCTGCCACTACATGGCAACCTGGATGGACCGCTCCACCTCCACCTTCACCCAGATGGGCGGCGAAGGCGTGACCTGGGTGGGCCAGGCGGCTTTCACGACCGACGAACACATTTTTGCCAACCTGGGCGACGGCACCTACTTCCACAGCGGGCTGCTGGCGATCCGCCAGGCCATCGCCTCGGGCGTGAACATCACCTACAAAATCCTTTACAACGACGCGGTGGCCATGACGGGCGGCCAGCAGGTCGGCGAGCGGCCCGAAGGCCACTCGGTGCTGCAGATCATGCAAAGCCTGCGTGCCGAAGGCGTGGCCAAGCTGGTCATCGTGACCGATGAGCCGCAAAAATATGACGGCGCGCCGCTGCTCGACGGTGTGACGGTGCACCACCGCGATGAGCTGGACCGCATCCAGCGCGAGTTCCGTGAACTCAAGGGCACGACCGCCATCATTTACGACCAGACCTGCGCGACCGAAAAGCGCCGCCGCCGCAAACGCGGCACCCTGGTCGACCCTGAAAAACGCGTGGTCATCAACGAGCTGGTCTGCGAGGGCTGCGGCGATTGCTCGGTGCAGTCGAATTGCCTGTCGGTGGAGCCGCTGGAAACCGAGTTCGGCCGCAAACGCCGCATCAACCAGAACACCTGCAACAAGGATTACTCCTGCGTGAAGGGCTTTTGCCCGAGCTTTGTCACCGTTGAGGGCGGGCAGCTGAAGAAGCCCAAAAAAGACAAGAAGGGCGCGCCCAGCAGTCTGTTTGCGGTTCCCGAGCCCGTGTTGCCGGTGGCGGAAAACGCCTGGGGCATCGTGGTGGGTGGCGTGGGCGGCACCGGCGTCATCACCATCGGCCAATTGCTGGGCATGGCAGCCCACATTGAAGGCAAGGGTGTGGTCACGCAGGACGCGGGCGGCCTGGCGCAAAAAGGCGGCGCCACCTGGAGCCATATCCAGATCGCCAACCGGCCGGAGGCCATCTACACCACCAAGGTCGACACCGCCAAGGCGGATCTGGTGATCGGCTGCGACCCGATCGTGGCCGCCAGCAAGTACACGCTGACGGTCATGCAGCCAGGCCGCACCTATGTGGCGATGAATTCACACGGTACGCCGACGGCGGCCTTTGTGACCAACCCCGCCTGGCAGTTCCCGGGCGGCAATTGCGAGACGGCCGTGACCGCCGCAGTGGGTGCTGACTTGCTCGGCAGCTTTGATGCTGAGCAGGTCGCGGTGCAGCTGGTGGGGGATTCGATCTACACCAACCCGCTCATGCTCGGCTTTGCCTGGCAAAAAGGCCGGGTGCCGCTGTCGCACGCCGCGCTGATGCGCGCGATTGAGCTCAACGCTGTGCAGGTTGACAACAACAAGGCCGCCTTTGAGTGGGGCCGGCGCTGCGCGCACGACCTGGCGGCGGTACAGGCCTTGTTCAAGGCGGCCCAGGTGATCGAGTTTGTGAAGCGCCCGTCGCTGGCGGACATGCTGGCCAAGCGGGTTGACTTCCTGACGGCCTATCAGAACGCGGCTTATGCGCAGACCTACCAGGCTTTTGTGGAGAAGGTGCGCGCTGCGGAAGCGCCGCTGGGCAAGACGCTGCTGACCGAGGCTGTGGCCAAGTACCTTTTCAAACTCATGGCTTACAAAGATGAATACGAAGTGGCGCGCCTGCACACCGACACTGGCTTTCTGGACAAAGTCAACGGCATGTTTGAAGGCGACTTCAAGCTCAACTATCACCTGGCACCGCCCATGATTGCGTCCAAAAACGAGAAGGGTGAGCTGCAAAAGCAGCAATTCGGCCCCTGGATGCTAGGCGCATTCAAGGTGCTGGCCCGCCTCAAGGGCCTGCGCGGCACGCCGCTGGATGTCTTTGGGCGCACCGAAGAGCGCCGCACGGAGCGGGCTCTGATTGAGGAATACCGCGCCAGCGTGGAGGAGGTTTTGGCCGGCCTGAGCGCTGAAAACCATCCCGTGGCGGTCGAAATCGCCCGGATTCCGGAAATGATCAAGGGTTATGGCCATGTCAAGGCGCGCCACCTGGCCGCCGCGCGGCCCCAGTGGGCCGCGTTGATGCAATCCTTTCGTACCCCCGGATCTACCGTCCAGCGGGAAGCGGCTTAAAGCCCAGGCCGGCACTGGCCTCGCCGCCGGCCCGGTGTTTCTTCATGGGACGGCTTTGCTGCGGAGCTTGCAGCAGCCCTTTGCGCGCAACTCCGGCTTGAAAAGCCCCTGGAGCGCGCCAGTTACCCCCTTCTGCGGATGCCCCGCCGCATACAATCGTGAACTCTGCGCCCCGTCCGTGCCGGACGACGCGCGCCAGTTTGTTTTTAAAACGTTGTGGAGTTAGCCGTGTTCATTTCTTCTGCCTTTGCCCAAACCGCTCCTGCCGCTGCTGCCGGCGGCGACATGATGTCCTCACTCACGGGCATGTTGCCTCTGGTGCTGATGTTTGTGGTGCTGTATTTCGTCATGATCCGCCCGCAGATGAAAAAGCAGAAAGAGCACCGCTCCATGATTGAGGCGCTGGCCAAAGGTGACGAAGTCGCCACCGCAGGCGGCCTGTTGGGCAAGGTGACCAAGCTGGGCGACGTGTACCTGACCCTCGAACTGGCGCCGGGCGTCGAAGTCCAGTTGCAGCGCAGCGCGATCATCCAGGTGCTGCCCAAAGGCGCCATCAATCCAGCCAAATAAGGCTTTCGCCGACCGCAACGGCCGGCAGGCCTGACATTGTTCATTCGTCCACCAGGAACAGCCCTCTCATGAATCGTTATCCGGCCTGGAAGTACGCCATCATTGTGATCGCGCTCATCGTCGCAGCCCTGTACACGCTGCCTAACTTTTTCGGCGAAGCTCCTGCGGTCCAGGTTTCCAGCGCCAAGTCCACCGTCAAGATCGACAGTACGACGATGGCGAAAGTGGAGCAAACACTGAAGGAAGCCGGCATTGCGGCGGATGTCATCACCCTGGACGGTAATTCCGTCAAGGCGCGGTTTGGCGATACCGACACGCAACTCAAGGCCAAGGACGCGATCCAGAAAGCGCTGGCCCCTGATGCAGGGGACTCCGGTTATGTGGTGGCGCTTAACCTGGTGTCCCGATCGCCTGCCTGGCTGACATGGCTGCATGCAAACCCCATGTATCTGGGGCTGGATTTACGCGGAGGCGTGCACTTCATGCTGCAGGTGGACATGCAGGCCGCGCTGACCAAGCGCGCCGAGTCCCTGGCCGGAGACCTCCGGGTATCGTTGCGCGAGAAAAATATCCGGCACGGCGGCATCGCCCGCAACGGCCAGGCTATTGAAGTCAAGGTGCGTGACTCTGCGACGCTGGCATCTGCCAAAAGCCTGATTCAGGACCAGTTTCCAGACCTGCAGACGGTGGAGGCGCCGGAAGGAACCGAGTACAAACTGACGGCCACGATCAAGCCCGAGGCTGCGCGCCGCATCCAGGACCAGGCTCTCAAGCAGAACATGGTGACGCTGCACAACCGGATCAACGAGCTCGGGGTGGCTGAGCCGGTGATCCAGCAACAAGGCGCAGACCGCATTGTGGTGCAGCTGCCGGGCGTGCAGGACACGGCCAAAGCCAAGGATATTCTGGGGCGCACGGCGACCCTGGAAATGAGGCTGGTGGATGACAGCGCCGGGGCCCGCGCAGCCATGACCGGGGGAGGCATGGTGCCCTTCGGCTCGGAAAAATTCCCTGATATCAGCGGCAATCCGGTGATTGTGAAGAAGCAAGTCCTTGTTACCGGCGAGAGCCTGACGGATGCCCAGGCTGGTTTCGATTCGCAAAAGCAGGAACCCAATGTATCCCTGACGCTGGATGCCAAGGGCGGGCGGGTGATGCGCGAAACAAGCCGCGAGAACATGGACAAGCCGATGGCCATCCTGCTGTTCGAAAAGGGTAAAGGCCAGGCTATTTCGGTGGCAACCATTCGCGGTGAGTTGGGTACGCGGTTCAGCATCTCGGGCGCCATGAACATCAACGCAGCCAACGATCTCGCCCTGCTGCTGCGCGCAGGCTCGCTGGCCGCTCCCATGGAAATCATTGAAGAGCGCACCATTGGCCCGACGCTGGGCGCCGACAACATTGCCAAGGGCTTTCACAGTGTGTCGTGGGGCTTCGTCGTGATCGTGGCTTTTATGGCGGCCTACTACATGCTTTTTGGCCTGTTTTCAGGCCTGGCGCTTGCCGTCAACCTGTTGTTGCTCGTCGCGGTGCTGTCCATGCTGCAGGCTACCCTGACCTTGCCTGGCATGGCGGCGATGGCGCTTGCGCTGGGTATGGCCATCGACTCCAATGTGCTGATCAATGAGCGTGTGCGGGAAGAATTGCGAAACGGTGCCTCCGCGCAAGCGGCAATTCATGCAGGTTATGAGCGGGCCTGGGCGACCATTCTGGACTCCAACACCTCGACATTGATCGTGGGTCTTGCCTTGCTGGCTTTTGGTTCCGGCCCGGTCCGCGGCTTTGCGGTTGTGCATTGCATCGGTATTCTGACCAGCATGTTCTCGGCGGTGTTTTTCTCGCGCGGCCTGGTCAACCTCTGGTACGGCCGCCAAAAGAAGCTTAAGACGGTTTCCATTGGCACCGTGTGGCGGCCCGCCACTTCGGGTGCGGTTGCGAAGTAAGCCCGGCCCTTTTCCCTGAATTTCCCAAGGACTCCAGATGGAATTTTTCAAAATCCGGCGTGACATTCCGTTTATGCGGCATGCCCTGATCTTCAATGCGATCAGCTTTGCCACGTTCGCTCTGGCCGTATTCTTCCTGTTCTCGCGCGGCTTGCACCTGTCCGTCGAATTCACCGGCGGCACCTTGATGGAGGTGAATTACACCCAGGCTGCCGATGTCGGAAAAATCCGCGATACGGTGGCGGGGTTGGGCTTCGCCGATGTGCAGGTCCAGAACTTTGGCACCTCACGCGACGTGATGATCCGCTTGCCGGCACAAAAGGGCGTAAGCACCGCGCAGCAGAGTGACAAGGTGCTTGCGGCCCTGAAAGCTGCCAGCCCGGATGTGACGCTGCGGCGCACGGAATTCGTCGGTCCGCAGGTGGGCGAGGAACTCGCCCACGACGGGCTAAAGGCGCTCGCCATGGTGGTTTTCGGCATCATGGTCTATCTGGCTTTCCGCTTTGAATGGAAATATGCCGTGGCGGCCATCATCGCCAATTTGCACGACGTCGTGATTATTCTGGGGTTTTTCGCTTTTTTCCAATGGGAGTTTTCGCTGGCAGTGCTGGCTGCCGTACTCGCGGTGCTGGGCTACTCGGTCAATGAATCGGTGGTGATTTTTGACCGGATTCGCGAGAATTTTCGCCGGTACCGCAAGATGAATACCACCGAGATCATCGATAACGCGATCACATCCACCATCAGCCGTACCATCATTACCCACGGTTCCACCCAGATCATGGTGCTGTCCATGCTTCTCTTTGGCGGGCCGACCCTGTTTTACTTTGCCCTGGCGCTGACCATCGGCATCCTGTTCGGGATCTATTCGTCGGTATTTGTGGCCGCTGCAATCGCCATGTGGCTTGGCATTCGCCGTGAAGACCTGGTGAAAGGGCCGGCCAAAAAAGACGAAGATCCCAATGACCCCAACGCCGGGGCCACGGTGTAAGCTATGACTTAATCATCCTAGGGCGGTTGTGGCTCCAAGTAACAAAAATAACAGGCTTCTGGTCGAGCAGGCACGTGCGCTGTTCACGGAGCGTGCTGTACGCGTACTGCCTGTGCTGGCGAAAACCATTCAAGACAGGCTCACCGCCGCAGTTGATCAGACCGGCAGCGTCCGTGAGATGCAGGACCGGCGTGACGCCTGGATGGCTTTTCAGAAAAGTGGCGCCACCTGGGTCCGTGGCACAACCGCCGCATGGACCACTGCCCAGACGATTCCCGCGCCAAATTCGCCCTCGAGGTTTGCCGACAGCGGCAAATTTGAATTGATGGGTAACGACGTGATGGAGGACAAAATCCTCGCTTCGCGGCTTGCGCTTCGGCTGCTGGATTTTGCGAGTTGGGAGTTGAACGACCTCCGGCTGCGCATCCAGAACCTCGAAGCCATCGCGGAACTGCACAAGCAGGACATTCTTCGGCCCGAAGTGCTTGCGCAGCACATGGTTGAACAATGGAGTCTTGCATCGCTGCCACGGGATGTGTGGCTTGTTGTCCAGGATGTCATCCAGAAGGACATGGGTACACACCTGCTGGAGACTTACCATGCCACCAACGAATTTTTGGTGCAGCAGGGGGTGATGGCGGAAATTGATTTACGGCCGCTGGTCAAGCGCACTCCCTCCGCAGCGGATGCCGGGGCGTCTGCCAGGAAAGCCTCCAGTCCTGAGAAAGAACGCGGAAAATTCGGCGGCGAAACCGGCTCCAGGGCCGGCGGGTCCGAAAGCGGTGGCGCACGTGGTTTTGGCGGAGGCCAGGGCGATGGGCCTGTTAGCCGTGTTCAGGGTATGGGCGGCGGGCGATCTTCAGCCTCTGCCGGCCGCCAGGGTGCAGCTTTTTCAGGTGCTGCGTCCGAAGGAGCAGGGTCGCAGCCAGCAGGTGTATCCAGGCAAGGCAGCGCAGTCTACGATGAAACCCGCATGCAAACGGCGACCACGCCGCTCGCCAGGGCACGGATGAGGGCCCAGGGTGTGATGGGGCACCTCAAGCGTTTGCTGTCGAACCAGGTCGCAGGGTTCGACGATACCCGCCCCACACAGGCTTCGCCTCAGCTCGCGCAGGCGATGGTCAGCGTGCAGAAGCAGGAAGAAACCGGTGCAGAGCGTACCTTGCTCGCAGATGCGCAAGGGCAGATTTATGGACAGGTGCATGTCGACAATGCTGCAACTGCCTTGCGGGAACGAACCAACACGCTCAAGCAGGCGGCATCCACCTCCTCCGAGAAGGCGACGATTGAAATAGTCGCGCTGATGTTCCAGAGCATTCTTGCTGAAGACCGCATTCCGCCGGTGATCCGGGTCTGGTTTGCCCGCTTGCAGATGCCGGTATTGCGTGTGGCGATTTCCGAGCCGGAGTTCTTTGAATCGCTGCAGCATCCTGCTCGCCGCCTGATTGACCGTATGGGTTCCTGCGTGCTGGGCTTTGACGTTACGGTGGCCGGCGGTGCCATGGAGTCCGAAGTCAAGCGCATCGTGCAGGTGATAGAGCAGTATCCCGAAACAGGGCGCCGGGTGTTTCAGCTGGTTTATGACGAGTTCGAAAAGTTTTTATCCAAATTCCTTTCCGAGCATGGCAGCGCCGCCCGTGTTGTGAGCGTCGCGCAACAGGTCGAACAAAAAGAGACCATGACGATCCAGTACACCATTGAGATGCGGAACATGCTCAATGACATGCCGGTTCGTGACGAGATCCGCGAATTCCTCTTCAAGGTATGGGCCGAAGTACTGGCAATCGCCGCGATGAAGAACGGGCCTCAGCACGAGGAAACCATTACGCTCAAGCGGGCCGCCGCTGATCTGGTGTGGGCCGCGAGCGCCAAACCGAACCGTAACGACCGTGCCCGCGTGATTGCGGACCTGCCGAAATTGCTGCAGCTGCTGCGCCTGGGCATGTCCATGCTGGGCCTGGGCGTGCCCGACCAGGATGGGCACCTGAAGATCATCAGCGATACGCTGGCCGATGCGTTCATGTCCAAAACCGACACCATTTCCCAGGAGCGGGTGGAGATCATGGCCAAACGGCTGATGAACCTGGAAGACTATCTTTCCGATGAGGACGTCGGCGACCTGCCGCTGGATACGGACAGCCTCGTCACCATGATCGGGATCGATGCGACCGACATTGAAGTGATTGCCGATGGCGGCAGCCAGCCCACGGAAGCCATGCGCGCGTGGGCCCGGGAGCTCCAACTGGGCACATGGTTCAGCCTGGACCACAACGGCAAAATCAGCCATGTGCAGTTTGCCTGGTGCAGTGATCGCAAGCAGTTGCACCTGTTTGCTTCCGCCGACGGCCGGAACTTCCTGATCCAGGCTCGTCGGCTCGCGGCCTACCTGCAGTCGGGTTTGCTGGTGCCCACGGAAGAGGAGGCGCTCACGGTACGTGCCACGCGCGATGCGCTTGCCAAGCTGGATGCAAATCCTGAGCGTTTGCTCGGCTAAAGGTTTCGTTGTCCGGAACGGCCGGGCAACCGGTGTAAAAAATGTCGTTTTTGCGCCGCAGTGCTATTCAGTGAGCAAGGCGACCTTCCGCGTCGTCGCACAATTCATCCAGAACCAGCGCATCGGGTTCTTCGCCGAAACTCCAATAGACCATCAATACGATGATTTTCAGGTCATCCAGCGTGACTGGGTCGCCCGGTGCCGCCATGGCGCGGTCAATCACAATCTCGCGCATGTGCGGAGGCAATACGCCGGACGACTCAAGGAAGCTCACAAATCCCAGGCTCTGTGCGCCAAGTTGGGTTTGCTCGGCAACCGAATAAACGCGAAGGCTATCGGGGGATTGAGGCTGAATGACAGGATGCACGCCGGGCTCGGTGAGCTCTGACGGGGTAGTAGCCGGCAGGCTGATTTGCGTGCCTTGGGCGGCGATATTCAAGCCGTCGAGCCAGACGAGGGCCGCCTGGATTTCTTCCGCTTCAAAGCCCGCCGCTGTCAGTTTGCGGCCGAGCCGCTGAAGTTCGGGGCAAGCGTCACCTTGCCAGTAATTTTCGTAGACGTACACAAGTACTTCGAACATGCGTCCAATATAACGCAGTTGGCGGCAGCATTGTCAAGCCGGTGAAAAGAGTGCGGTGTTTATGCGTCAGCGCGTCGCTGGAACAAGCCGCCGGGAAGCCTGAAAACCTGTCCGTCGAGTTCCAGCTCAAGCAACTGTCCCTGCAGCAAGGCTGTTTCGATCCCGGTGCGCGCCTGTAGTGTGTCCAGGCTCACCACGTCGAATCCCAGTGCGGCGATCAGGGCGGTAGATGGAGAGGGCTCGACCAATGGGCCGGTTTCTTCCTCTGTTGGCTTATATGCCACTGCACCCGGCGCCACGCCCCGCGCAGGGAGATTTAATTCCTCCAATACGTCCTGCGCAGTTTCCACCAGCTTGGCTCCCTGCTTGATCAGCGCATGGCAGCCGCGTGACTGGGGCGAATGGATGGAGCCAGGTATGGCAAACACTTCTTTGCCCTGTTCGGCAGCCAGCCGCGCGGTGATCAGTGAGCCGGATTGCATGGCTGCCTCGATGACCAGAGTGCCCAGCGACAGGCCGGAAATAATGCGGTTGCGTCTCGGGAAGTTCGCGGTCAGCGGAGGCGTGCCGAGCGGGAATTCGCTGATGAGCATGCCTTGCTGCGCAATACGGTGCGCCAGCTCGAGATGTTTTTTGGGATAAACGCGGTCAAGTCCGGTACCCACCACGGCAATGGTATCCCCACCGCCCTGCATGGCGCCGTCATGCGCCGCGCCGTCAATTCCCAGAGCCAGTCCCGACACGATGCAAAGATTTGCGCCGGCAAGTGCTTTGGCGAATTGGCGCGCGTTGGTTTCGCCTTGCGGCGTCGGATTGCGGCTGCCTACGATTGCGATGTGGGAAGCGCTGTGTTGCGACGGCGCCTGCGGTGAGCGTACCTGCTTGCCGAGCATATAGAGCATCAGTGGAGGATCCGCAATGTCGAGCAGGGCTGTGGGGTAGGCCGCATCTCCCAACGCGACCACGCGCCGGTCATCCCCAGCTTGCAGCCATTCCAGTGTCATTTGCAACTGGGCCGCCAGATTCGGAGGTTCTGCCTGGAGAGCTCGTGCCAGTTTCTCAGACCCCAGTTGTTCCAGAGCCGTCGAATCCTGGTCAAAAATCCCCTGAGCTGAGCCAAACGCGGCTAACAGCTTGCGGGAATTCTCATTTCCCACCCCCGTCGAGAGGGTCAGGCGCAACCAGGCCCGGAGCTCTTGTTTTTCCACGTGATGGCCAGGGGCTGAAAGAAAGGGTCAACGAATTCGAAAACTTGTCTCGAACGTCGAGGGCCCCGGGCTGCCCGAGTTCGTGCGTTGGTTGTCCGCAGGCTTAGTTGGGATTGACGAAGCGATCCCCAACCTTCACGCCGTCGGTCACCTGCAGGACGAGGGCATAGGAAACGGCGTCAAAAGTGCGAAACACCATCATCAGGCCATTTCGTTCGTTGGGCAACTTGATCGGTGTACGACTACTGTCGGTTTTGTCCAGCAGCCGCTCACCGTCCTTGAGGATGGCCATAACATGGCCACGCTCCATGCCGTCCCTGGCGCCGCGATTGATGACCACGACCTGGTTCTCTGCGGCATTGGTCACGGCACTGCCGTAAATCGACACGATCTGTCCGGCAACGGCAGAAGAAGGCGCGTGCGGTATGTAGTTCAGCAACTCGCGGGGTGGCTCGACCAGCAGCCGGTCACCCACGCGCATTTCCTCCTTGGTGGCAACGATGTCGATCGTCGCCGGCACGATTTCGGATTGCGGTTTGCCATCTTTACCGGCTGTTTCCGTGACGGATTCGCCGCGCGCTAATTCCGCCTTGCCGACATATTGCGCCTCATAGCCCAGAATTGCCTTGGTCGTCGGGTCTTTGAGCGGTGTTGCGTTGCGAAACACCCGGTAATTGAGCGGTTCGCCTTTTTCGGTGCTCAGGGGTTTGCCGGTGGTGCTGCCGGTACCGTATTGGCTGCGCGC
Organism: Polaromonas sp. P1_E11; assembly: GCF_056405995.1. Classification (NCBI taxonomy): domain Bacteria; kingdom Pseudomonadati; phylum Pseudomonadota; class Betaproteobacteria; order Burkholderiales; family Comamonadaceae; genus Polaromonas; species Polaromonas sp. P1_E11. The sequence continues at coordinate 139,026 of NZ_JBFUBA010000005.1, read as the reverse complement.
ATAGGCGCGATCTCCGCGGCTAAGCAGAACGCGGCCTTCCTGGGCCGCCACAATGCGGGGCGCATTGGAAAGCACGGCCTCGTCGACGATCAAGGCCTCATTCAGGAAGGGCTCGATCAGGTTGGGCGCGATCGTGGGAATGGATGCGTCCGCCAGGGTTTCAAAGCGGGTGCGCGGAGAAACGCGTACGGTGTCTGTCGGCGGGCCATCGGTTTGGGCCTGGCGGGTCCGTAAAACGGCACGCCCATTGGATTTCTCCAGGTAGAGCTGTTGCCCCGGGTAAATGCGGTGAGGATTGCGGATGTCCTGGAGGTTCATGCCCCACAGCTCGGGCCAGCGCCAGGCGTTTTTCAGGAATAAACCGGAAATTGCCCACAAGGTGTCGCCGCGCTTCACGGTGTAGGTATCGGGTGCATTGGGGGCCAGGTCGCCCAGGGGAACGCCTGTCTGGGCCACTTGGGCCGCCGTGGCTTTTTGGTCGGCCGTGATGGGGAAGTTCTGAGCATGCAAGCCGACCGAGATGCCCAAAAGAGCTGCGGCGGCTATTGAAATTTGACTGAAACGACCAGAAATTGTTTGCATCTTGTAGGCCTTCGGCGCTTTTATGGGGCTAGTACGGCGTTTTCGGGGGGGTAGCCCCACGAAAAAACGGTGTGCATATCTTGATAAATCACTAACGATTTTGTACCTAAGCCCTTGATTAAGCAACGAATACGCGATTCTGGGAATATCAGGATGCCGAAAAACAGAGAAAAGTGGCGAAAATAGCGACATCTCACCCATTGCCCAGCCTTCCTCCATGAGCCAGTTAACCATTCTTCGTTACCCTGACCCCCGCCTCCACACCGTTGCCAAGCCCGTGGCGGCCGTTGATGCACGCCTGCGCAAGCTGGTCGACGGCATGCTTGAAACAATGTATGCGGCAGAAGGCATTGGCCTGGCGGCAACCCAGGTGGATGTCCATGAGCGTCTGGTTGTGATTGATGTCAGCGAAGACCGGAACCAGCCCCTGGTGTTGATCAATCCCGAGATTGTCTGGGCCAGTGAAGAAACACGCGTGGGCGACGAAGGCTGCCTGTCGGTGCCTGGTATTTATGACGGCGTGGAACGTTCTACCTCCATCAAGGTACAGGCGCTGGATCTTGACGGAAAGCTGCAGGTGCACACAGCCGAAGGCATGCTGGCGGTTTGCATCCAGCATGAAATGGACCACCTGATGGGCAAGGTGTTTGTGGAGTACCTGTCCCCGCTGAAACGCAACCGCATCAAAACCAAGATGATCAAGCAGAAAAAAGACGAGGAGCGTGACTCGGCCCGTTAATTTTGTCCGTATGTACGTCGGCGCGTTGTACCGCGCCGGAACCACGGGATTTCCCTAGGAGTCTTTAGAATCGGACTCCATGCGTGTCATTTTTGCCGGTACCCCTGAGTTCGCCCGTGTGGCCCTTGAAAAACTGCATGCGGCCGGTTTTGAGATTCCCCTCGTACTGAGCCAGCCTGACCGCCCGGCAGGCCGCGGCATGAAACTGCAGGCTTCGCCCGTCAAGCAATGGGCCGAAACCTTACACACACCCATTGCCCAACCCAGAAGCTTGCGGCTGGACGGCAAATTCCCTGACGATGCAGCCGCAGCGCACAAAGCCATCACCGCAGCGCGCGCGGACGTCATGGTGGTGGCAGCCTATGGACTCATTCTTCCGCAGTGGGTTCTGGATGCACCGCGGTTGGGCTGCCTCAATATCCACGCGTCGCTGTTGCCGAGATGGCGCGGCGCCGCACCGATTCACCGGGCCATCGAAGCCGGTGATCCGGAAACCGGCGTCACCATCATGCAAATGGATGCCGGGCTGGACACGGGCGACATGCTCCTGACGGAAAAGCTGCGCATCGCACCCGGCGACACCACGGCTTCGCTGCACGACAGGCTGGCCAATCTGGGCGGGCAGCTCATCGTGGAGGCCCTCGAGATCGCGGCATGCGGAGGCCTGCAGGCGGTCTCTCAGCCCGCAGAGGGCATCACTTACGCACACAAAATTGAAAAACATGAGGCATGGCTGGACTGGTCGCAAAGCGCTGCCGTACTCGAGCGGCGCATCCGGGCGTTCAACCCGTTTCCCGGCGCGGCCGGTGTTGTCGACGGGCAAACCCTCAAGTTCTGGCGTGCCGAAGTTCTGGCGGATGTGCGCCGGCCGAGTGGGGCCCCGGCCGGTGAAGTGCTGACCGCAGGGCCACAAGGTGTGGACATTTGTGCTGCCGATGGCGTCCTGCGCATGAGCCGGCTTCAAAAAGCCGGCGGCAAGGCGCTGGATGCATCCGAATTTTTGCGGGGATTTGAGATCCGTCCCGGCATGGTCTTCATTCAACCGGATATCGCCAAACAGGGGTGAAAAAAATGACGGGACAGAAAAGGGTGGGGTTTTTGTGAAGACATTGTTCAAGCATCCGGACTTCCGGCTCGGGGTGAGTGAGCTCGCCACCGTCGCGCCGGGTATCGCCGCCTGGGGCCTGATGACAGGTGTGGCGATGGTCAAGTCGGGCATGAGTCTTATCGAGGTGCTGCTGATGGCGGTGCTGGTTTTTGCCGGCAGTTCCCAATTGGCAGCCTTGCCACTTATCGTGGCTGGCGCACCCATGTGGGTGATTCTGGCCACCTCGTTTTGCGTCAACCTGCGCTTCATGGTCTTCAGCGCCCACCTGCGCCCCTATGTGATGCACCAGAGCCTGTGGCGCCGCATGGCTTTTGGCTACGGCATGGCCGACCTGAACTATGTTCTCTTTACCAAACGCTTCCCGCACCCGGCCACCGATGTTGCCGGCATTGAAGCCCAGGACGCCTACTGGGTAGGCAGCTGCGGCATGAGCTGGGTCAGCTGGGTGGGCGCCACGCTGGTGGGCATCGCGCTGGCCAATTCCATTCCGCTGTCCTGGGGCCTGGGCTTTGCCGGCATCCTGGCGCTGCTGGGCATCATGTGGTCGCTGGCCACCACCCGACTGCGCGCGGTGTCTGCAGCCATCGCGGGTGCCGCCGCTGTCGCCACCTTCGCCTTGCCGCTCAAGCTCAATATCCTGGTGGGCATTGCCGTGGCCGTCATCGTCTGCCTGGTGCTGGAAAAATCAGCGCCGGCCAAGCCTGCGGTATCCACTCCCGGAACCGGAGACGCAGCATGAACCAGACGGATCTCTGGACGGTGGTGACCATCATCGGTATGACGCTGATGACCGTCCTCACGCGCTCCTTCTTTTTTCTCTCCAGCAAGCCCTGGACGCTGCCCGGTTGGGCGCAGCGCGGCCTGCACTACGCGCCCATTGCTGCGCTGGCCGCAGTGATCGTGCCGGAAATGGTGATGACGCAGGGCCACTTCATCGCAACCTGGAAAGACGCGCGGCTCTTTGCAGTAGTCGCCGGCACCGCCTGGTATTACTGGCGTCACGGCGTGCTGGGCACCATCCTGGCCGGCATGGCGGTGTATTTGCCGCTGCATATGGGGTTGGGTTGGTAGCCCCCACGGTAAAAATTAGTACACCCCTATCGGGCTCACTGCGTGTAGCCCTTTTCCCCTTGCAGGGGACGGCGCCTGCGGCCCGGCAAAGCCGGTTCCGCGGCCCCCGCTGGCCTTGGCGTTACTCGCTTCGCATCGTGTTTGGTGTCGACTGCTATCAAATCAGTAGCTGCTTGCGCTCGTTCTGTGCGGGCTGGAGGCCGATTTGATGCCTAAATTTACGCTTTCCCGGCTTTGTCTGACGGGCCCAGGCACATACAGGCACCTACAATTTAGGGCTTTGGGCGCTGTGGCCCAAAGCCTTTTTTATTCTGCGAGCGATTTATGAACTTCATCCGTTTCTCCGACCTGTGCGCCAGCGGCAAAGTTGCCGGCAAGCGCGTGTTCATCCGTGCCGACCTCAACGTGCCGCAGGATGACAGCGGCCACATCACCGAAGACACGCGCATTCGCGCTTCCATTCCCTGCATCCAGATGGCCCTGGACGCAGGCGCGGCGGTCATGGTGACATCTCATCTCGGGCGGCCAGTGGAGGGTGAGTTCAAGCCGGCCGATTCTCTGGCGCCTGTGGCCAAACGAATGGGCGAGTTGATGAAGCGCGACATTCCCCTGGCCTCCGGCTGGGTGGACGGTGTGGATGTCAAACCCGGCCAGCTGGTAATGCTGGAGAACTGCCGGCTCAACAAGGGCGAGAAGAAAAACAGCGAAGAGCTGGCGCGCAAGATGGCTGCGCTCTGCGATATTTTTGTGCACGACGCTTTCGGCACGGCGCACCGCGCCGAGGCTTCCACCTATGGCATTGCGCAATATGCGCCTGTGGCCAGCGCCGGCCCATTGCTGGCCGCCGAGATGGACGCCATCTCCAAAGCCCTTTCCAGCCCGCGCAGGCCGCTGGTGGCCATCGTGGCCGGCAGCAAGGTCTCGACCAAGCTCACCATCCTCAAGTCGCTCGCCGCCAATGTGGACCAGCTCATCGTGGGCGGGGGAATTGCCAACACTTTCATGCTGGCCGCCGGTTTGAAAATCGGCAAAAGTCTGGCCGAAGCCGACTTGCTGGCTGAAGCCAAAGCCGTGATCGAGGCCATGAAGGCGCGTGGCGCCGAGGTGCCGATTCCGACCGATGTCGTCACCGCCAAAACCTTTGCCGCTGACGCGCCGGCTACCGTCAAGGCGGCCACTGACGTCGCCGATGACGACCTGATTCTTGATATCGGCCCGCAAACCACCGCGAGGCTCGCGGCGCAGCTCAAGGCGGCCGGCACCATCGTCTGGAACGGCCCGGTCGGTGTGTTTGAGTTTGATGCGTTCGCCAAGGGCACCGAAGGCATTGCGCGTGCCGTTGCGGACAGCAGCGGGTTCTCCATCGCCGGAGGCGGGGACACGCTGGCCGCCATTGCCAAATACGGCATTGAAAAGCAGGTCGATTACATCTCGACCGGCGGCGGCGCTTTTCTGGAAGTGCTGGAAGGCAAGACGCTTCCGGCCTTTGAAATCCTGCAAAAGCGCGCAGGCCACTGAGGCGCTAACTGCAAAATGCGGCAAAACCGGTTTGCAGGTTCAGGGCGCGACACGCTGTATGCAGCGGGCCCCCCTCCGGCTTCTGGTCAATACCCCGGATGCGGCGATGGCCTGGTAACCGCTACGTAACTCATTCGTGTAAAAATAAGAAACTAAATTACAGGAGACAGACATGAAGATGCAGCGCCGCGGCACAAAAATCGTTGCCACCCTTGGCCCCGCCTCCAGCGATCCGGCCCTGCTGGAGCAGATGATTCGCGCTGGCGTCAACTGCGTGCGGCTGAATTTCAGCCACGGCACGGCGCAAGACCACATCGACCGTGCCAGGCTGGTGCGGGAGGCCGCCACCCGCGCCGGGCGCGAGGTCGCCATCATGGCCGACCTGCAGGGCCCGAAAATCCGTGTCGGCAAATTTGCCGAGGGCAAGGTGCAGCTTGAGCAAGGCATGAAATTTGTGCTCGACGCGTCCCGCACCGAGCTTGGCGACATTAACGGCGTGGGCCTGGACTACAAGGAACTGCCGCGCGACGTCAAGGCCGGTGACACCTTGCTGCTCAACGACGGCCTGATCGTCATGACTGTTGACAAGGTGAAGGGCGAGCAGGTCCATGCGACGGTCAAGATCGGCGGCGTGTTGTCCAACAACAAGGGCATCAACAAGCAGGGCGGCGGCCTGACGGCGCCGGCGCTGACGGCCAAAGACATGGAAGACATTCGCACCGCCATGAGCTTCCAGGCCGACTATGTCGCGGTGAGCTTTCCGCAGAACGCCAGTGACATGGAAATGGCGCGCCAGCTGTGCAATGTGGCCGGTGCCGAGCACCGCCACAAGCCGGGCTTGATCGCCAAGATCGAGCGTGCCGAGGCGATCCCGAACCTGGAATCCATCTGCCGGGCCAGCGACGGCATCATGGTCGCGCGCGGCGACCTGGCCATCGAGGTCGGCAATGCCGCTGTGCCGGCGCTGCAAAAACGCATGATCAAGATGGCCCGTGAGCTGGACAAGGTGGTCATCACCGCGACTCACATGATGGAGTCCATGATCACCAACCCGGTGCCCACGCGCGCCGAGGTCAGCGACGTGGCCAACGCGGTACTCGACGGCACCGACGCCGTCATGACCTCGGCCGAGACCGCCGCCGGCCGTTATCCGCTGGAGACCATCATCGAGATGGCCAACATCTGCGCCGAAGCCGAAAAAGCCGAGGACGTGAAACTGGACGCCGACTTCACCGGCATGACCTTTGACCGCATCGACCAGTCCATCGCCATGGGCGCCTTGTTCACGGCCCATCACCTGGGTTGCAAAGCCATTGTGGCGCTGACCGACTCGGGCTCTACGGCGCTGTGGATGAGCCGCCACCGTATCCATATCCCCATCTACGCCCTGACGCCCAAACTGACGACCCAGCGCAAGATGGCGCTGTACCGCAACGTCAGGCCGCTGCTGATGGACCAGAGTGTCGAGCGCGACACCGCGCTGGGCGATGCCGAGGCTCACCTGAAAAAACGCGGTATCGTCGAAAGCGGCGACATCTACGCCATCACTTGCGGCGAACCCATGGGCGCGCCGGGCGGCACCAATATGCTGAAGATCTGCAGGGTAGCTTGAGCCCCCACGCTTTTTACTTCGTGTAATGCGCTGCCCCCCGAGGGGGGCCGCCCGCCCTACGGCCCGGCAAAGCCGGTTCCGCGGCCCATGCTGGCATGAAGAATCAGTAGCGTAACCAGCGGGGGTTTTCACCAGCGGGGGGCCGAGGGTCCGGCTTCGCCGGCCCAAGGCGCCGTCCCCTGGAAGGGGAGAACAGGCTACACGCAGTGAGCCTGGACAGGGGTGAACCAGCTTACATGCAGTTACCCCGCGTATTTCCTCGCAACATATGCGCAAGTTCGCCCAATAACCCCAGTTTTCGCAGCCGTTAGAATCAAAGCTTCGGTTACCCGGCGGTTACGGCCCATCAAGCAGCCCTTGCGCTGCCCGGCTTTCCGCCCCGTAACCCGCCTTCTTCTGGCAGCTTTTTTTAACTTTCTGGGGATCTGATCATGGCACTCGTTTCGATGCGCGAGCTGCTGGACCATGCAGCAGTCAACGGCTACGGCATTCCGGCTTTTAACGTCAACAACCTTGAGCAGGTGCAAGCCGTGATGGAAGCGGCCAAAGAGACCGGCGCGCCCGTCATCCTGCAGGCCAGCGCAGGCGCCCGCAAGTACGCCGGTGAACCCTTCATCAAACACCTGATCGAGGCGGCCATCGAGATGTATCCCAACATCCCGCTGGTCATGCACCAGGACCATGGCCAGAACCCCGATGTGTGCCAGGGCGCCATCAACCTCGGCTTTTCGTCGGTGATGATGGACGGGTCGCTCGAGGCGGACGGCAAGACCATCGCCAGCTATGAATACAACGTCGAGGTGACGAAGAAGGTTTCGCAGCTGGCTCATAAATACGGTGTTACCGTCGAAGGTGAGCTCGGCTGCCTGGGTTCGCTGGAAACCATGAAGGGTGACAAGGAAGACGGCCACGGCACCGACGCCACCATGACGCGCGAGCAGCTGCTGACCGACCCGGAGCAGGCTGCCGACTTCGTCAAGCGCACGCAAATCGATGCGCTGGCGATTGCCATCGGCACCAGCCACGGCGCCTATAAATTCACCCGCAAGCCCACCGGCGACATCCTGGCGATCGACCGCATCAAGGAAATCCACAAACGCATCCCGAGCACTCACCTGGTGATGCACGGCTCGTCCTCGGTGCCGCAGGAATTGCTGGCCATCATTCGGCAGTACGGCGGCAACATGAAGGAAACCTACGGCGTGCCCGTCGAGGAAATCCAGGAAGCCATCAAGCACGGCGTGCGCAAGATCAACATCGACACCGACATCCGACTGGCCATGACGGCCGCCGTGCGCAAGTTCCTGGCCGAAAACCCCGAGAAGTTCGACGCCCGCGAATGGCTCAAGCCCGCGCGCGAAGCCGCCAAGCAGATATGCAAGCAGCGCTACATCGAATTCGGCTGCGAAGGCCAGGGCGCCAAGATCAAGGGCGACAACCTGCAGGTCGTGGCCGCCAAGTACGCCAAGGGCGAGCTCGCCCAGGTCGTGCATTAAAGAGCATCGTAAATTCCCGCCGCCCGCCCGCGCGGATTGGCGATAATTCGAAGCCCGTGGACTCTTTCTGAGTCGCGCGGGCTTTTTACTTTGACTCACTTCCGTTACGTTGCCGCCCCACCATGACCCAAGCTCTCCATACCTCTGCCCTGACCTCTCTGCCCCTGCTGGCGCGCGGCAAGGTGCGCGACAACTACGCCGTGGGCAAGGACAGGCTGCTGATGGTGGCCAGCGACCGGCTAAGTGCGTTCGATGTCATTCTCGGGGAGCCAATCCCCGGCAAGGGCGCGCTGCTGACGCAGATGGCGCTGTTCTGGTTCGGCAAGCTCGGGCACATCTGCCCCAACCACCTGACCGGCGAGACACCCGAAAGCGTGGTCACCCCGGCCGAGGTGCCGCAGGTCGTCAACCGCTCCATGCTGGTCAAGCGCCTCAAGCCCATTCCGGTTGAAGCCGTGGTGCGCGGCTACCTGGCCGGCAGCGGCTGGAAGGAATACCAGGAGAGCCAGGCTGTCTGCGGCGTGCCGCTGCCAGCCGGCCTGAAGAACGCCGGCAAGTTGCCCGAGCCCATCTTCACCCCGGCCGCCAAGGCCGAAGCCGGCGAGCACGACGAAAACATCAGCTACGAGCAGGTGGTGAAAGTAGTAGGCGCCGACATGGCCGCGCAGATCAAAAAGATCAGCATTGAGATCTACAGCACCGCCGCCGCCTTCGCCCTCACCAAGGGCATCATCATTGCCGACACCAAGTTCGAATTCGGCCTTGACGAAGACGGCACGCTTACGCTGATGGACGAGGTGCTGACACCGGATTCGTCACGCTACTGGCCGATTGAAGGCTATGAAGCGGCCTACGCGGCTGGCCTGAACCCGCCGAGTTACGACAAGCAGTTTGTGCGTGACTGGCTGGAAAGCGTACGCATCAACGGCAAGCCTTGGGACAAAACGCCGCCCGCGCCGCACCTTCCGGCCGATGTGGTGGCCAAGACTGCCGCCAAATACCAAGAAGCTTTAGCTCGGCTGACGGCCTAAGCGATAGGTTCTCCCCTGTCTCGGCTCACTTCGTGTAGCCGGAACCCCCTCAAGGGGGCAATACCTGCGGCCTGGCAAAGCCAGTTCCGCGGTATTTCTTGATAAGAATCCTTTAACTTAATACGACGCTGGACAAGCGCCGGCGGTAAGTGGCTACGACAGGGTCCTCGGGCGGAATCTGTCCGTCGGCCACCTTGGGCTTGGGCGCCTCCATGACGTCGAGCACGGCGATGTAGGTCTTGCGTGCCAGGTCGTCGTTCCAGGATTTGTCGCGCATCAGGATTTCCAGCAGTTCGTCCAGCGCTTCGGTCCAGCGCTGCTGTGCCATGAGCCAGCGGGCCTTGTCAAAGCGTGCTTCGAAGTCGCGCTTGTTGGTCGCAATCTTCGCGTCAAAACCGGCTGCAGCACCCGCCCCATGAGCGCCGGTAGCTACAAAATCCATAGCATCCATCCAGCGCTTGAGCGAGTCAAAACGCCGCACCACCGTGGTTTGTGCAATCACCGGTGCGAATGCCACCTTGGCGTCGTCTTCGCGGCCCAGTTGCAGCAGCAGCTTCACATAGTCAAAGCGGGCGTTGTCGTCGGCCGGGTTGGCGGCGACGGCATGTTGCAGTTTTTCCAGCACGGCGGCAGGGTCTGCGCTTTCTTCTTCGAGCGTCAATTCAGGCTCTTCAGGCTGTTCCTCGGCCGGCGGCAAATGCTTGTCGAGGAATTCCTTGACCTTGCCTTCGGGAAGAGCACCGGCAAAACCGTCCACCGGCTGGCCGTTCATCATCAGAATGCAGGTCGGGATGCTGCGGATGCCGAAAGCGGCGCCCAGTTGCTGCTCCTGGTCGGAATCGATCTTGACCAGCTTGAAGCGCCCGGCATATTCCACTTCCACTTTTTCAAGGATGGGCCCGAGCGACTTGCAGGGGCCGCACCATGGGGCCCAGAAGTCGATCAGCACAGGCGTGGTCATGGACGCGGCAACGACTTCCGCTTCAAAGTTGGCAATGGTGACGTCGATCATGGTCTTGCAGAGTTGGGGTGTGAGGGGTGTTTTTTCAACCGGTTCGGCGCAGTGTGGCGCCCGGGAGGCAAGAGCGTAGCACGCAAGGTACAGCCCGCCGGTGGCCTGCCCTTAAAATCAGGTGTTACTGCAACGCAACCTGCAACCCCGGCCTTGAAGGTCCCCTAAATGACAACAAGCAACAATTCGACGACCTCTGGAGTTGTACCCCTGGTGGGCGTGGTGATGGGATCCAGCAGCGACTGGGAGACCATGCAGCACGCCGTGCAGATCCTCACGCAGTTCGGCGTCGCGCACGAAGCCCGGGTGGTGTCGGCCCACCGCATGCCCGACGAGCTGTTTGCCTATGCGGAAGGTGCCGGCGGACGCGGCCTGCAGGCCATCATTGCCGGCGCCGGCGGCGCAGCGCACCTGCCCGGCATGCTGGCCGCCAAAACCACCGTGCCGGTGCTGGGCGTTCCCGTGGCCAGCAAACATCTGCAGGGTGTGGACTCGCTGCACAGCATCGTGCAGATGCCCAAGGGCATTCCGGTCGCCACCTTTGCCATCGGCAACGCTGGCGCAGCCAATGCAGCCCTGTTCGCGGTGGCCATGCTGGCCCTGCACAACCCGGCGCTGGCCGCCCAATTGCAGGCTTTCCGTGCAGAGCAAACCGCTACTGCGCACGCCATGACGCTGCCGCCCGCATGACCGCCTCCGCCTCTTCCCGGGCTGCCTCCAGTTTGCCGGAGTTGCCCATTTTTCCCGGCACGGCCTCGGCCTCCGGCCAGCCCGCTACCCTCGGCGTGATGGGCGGTGGCCAGCTGGGCCGCATGTTTGTGCATGCCGCGCAGCGCCTGGGTTACTTCACGGCGGTGCTGGACCCCGATCCGCAAAGCCCGGCGGGCCTGGTCAGCCACCACCACATCCAGACCGGCTACAGCGACGAAAAAGGACTGGCCCAGCTGGCCGCACTGTGCGCCGCCGTCACCACCGAATTTGAAAACGTGCCCGCTGGTGCGTTGCAGGCACTGGCTGCCAGCCGGCCCGTGGCGCCCGGCGCCACTGCCGTGGCCATCGCGCAAAACCGCATCGAGGAAAAATCCCACTTCACCGCCAGCGCTGCCGAATCCGGCGTACTGGCTGGCGTTACCTGCGCACCCTACGCCGTGATTGAAACAGCCGAACAGCTGAAGGCGGTGCCCGCCGGTTTGCTGCCCGGCATCCTCAAGACCGCGCGCATGGGCTACGACGGCAAGGGCCAGGTCCGCGTCAAGAATGCGGACGAACTGGCCACCGCCTGGGCCGGCCTGAAGCAGGTGCCCTGCGTGCTCGAAAAAATGTTGCCGCTCAAGGCCGAGTGCTCGGTCATCGTGGCGCGCGGCTGGGACGGCAGCGTCGTGGGCTTTGCGCCCCAGTTGAACGTGCATGTCGACGGCATTCTCGCGGTGACGCAGGCTTATGAAGGAAATATGCCCGCAGCGCTTGCCGATCGTGCGCAGGCAGCTACCAAAACCATAGCAAAACACATTGACTATGTCGGCGTTCTCTGCGTCGAGTTCTTCCTGGTGGACGACGGCAGCGCCGATGGCGCGCTCATCGTCAATGAAATGGCGCCGCGGCCGCACAACAGCGGCCACTACACGATGGACGCCTGTGACGTGTCGCAGTTCGACCTGCAGGTGCACGCCATGGCCGGCCTGCCGCTGCCGCAGCCGCGCCAGCATTCTCCCGCCATCATGCTCAACCTGCTGGGTGATGTGTGGTTTGACGCCCATGGAAAGATGCGCACGCCCGACTGGCAGGCCGTGCTGGCACTGCCCGGCACCCACCTGCACCTTTACGGCAAAACTGAAGCCCGCACCGGCCGCAAGATGGGCCATCTCACCATCGCAGGCCCCGACGTCGCTTCAGTCAAGGCCACGGCGCGCCAGGCCGCATCCATCCTGGGCTTGCCCGGCCTGGACCTCCTCTGATGATTCTTCCCGGTTCGAACCCTGAAGCCATTCTTGAAGCCGCACGCCGCATCCGGGCCGGCGGGCTGGTGGGCTTCCCGACGGAGACGGTATACGGCCTGGGCGCCGACGCTTCCAGCGATCAGGCCGTCGCCGGCATCTTTGAAGCCAAGGGCCGTCCGTCCGACCATCCGCTCATCGTGCATGTGGCCGATGCGGCGCACGTAGACGCTTACGCCAGCAGCGTGCCGCCGTTTGCCGTGCGCCTGATGAAAGCCTTCTGGCCCGGGCCGCTCACCGTGATCCTGCCGCGCAAGGAAGGCGTGGCGGCGGCTGCAGCCGGCGGCCAGGATTCCATCGGCCTGCGCTGTCCCTCGCACCCCGTTGCGCTGGCTTTTCTGAAGGCTTGCGACACCGGCGTTGCCGGCCCCAGCGCCAACCGTTTCGGCCGCGTCAGCCCCACCACCGCGCAGCACGTGCAGCAGGAGTTTGGCGACAGCCTGCTGGTGCTCGATGGCGGGCCCTGCGATGTCGGCATCGAGTCCAGCATCGTCGACTGCACGCGCGGGCGCCCCGTGCTGCTGCGCCCGGGCATTCTCACGCGCGCACAACTCGAGGCCGCGTGCGGCGAAGCCGTGCTGGGGAAAGACGAATTCGAGCAAGAGGCTCTGGGCGATGCGCCGCGTGCTTCCGGCACGCTGGAAGCGCACTACGCGCCCGACGCCAAGGTGCGCCTGATGGACGCAGGTCCCATACAAACCGCACTCGATTTGCTGGGCGCCGACGCCGCACATATCGCCGTCTACGCGCGCAGCATCGTGCGCATCAAGTCCGACAAGGTGTTGTACCGCCGCATGCCCGACGACGCGCTGGCCACCGCGCAGCAGCTGTTTGCCGTGCTGCGCGACTTTGATGCCAAAGGCGTCAAGCTGATCTGGATTGAAAACCCGCCGGCGGCCACCGAGTGGGATGGCGTGCGCGACCGGCTGGGGCGTGCCGCCGCGAGCTGAGGCGCCCTTCCCGGGAGGCCGCTAGGGCGGTTGCCCAAATTTCGGGCATTGTGGCGCAATGCCGCGCCAAGCGGTGTTTTCGTCCACAAGTCCCGCCGCCATCAACAGCCTTGTCCACAGGCGGCAGGGATAACTTGCAGGCACATCGATGAAAGCATCCGTGCCTGCCGCGCGGGGTGCGTGTGGTACCGGGCTATTCAGTCACCGCGTCCGTACACCAGCTTCATCACCAGAATGGCCAGCGCCAGGCCCAGCGTGACCGCGTTCGCCAGCACGATGGGCCAGGCGCCCGCCAGCACGCCGTAGGCCAGCCAGAGTGCCACGCCAACCGTAAAGGCGCTGTACATCGCCAGTGAAATGCCGCTGACATCGCGGCTGCGAAAGGTCAGCCAGGCCTGCGGCGCAAAGCTCGCCGTGGTCAGCACGGCGGCCAGAAAGCCCACGATGTCTGTTGCGTTCATCGCTTGCCCTCCTTGACGGCCCATTCCAGCATCGCATCCAGCGCCGGGCGCGCAGCGGGCGCGTTCGGGTGGTTGATCAGCCCCACCACGATGTAGCGTGCGCCGCTGTTGCCATTGGCATAACCGGCAACCGCGGTCACGTCGCGCAGCGAGCCGGTCTTGACGAAAGCCAGCCCGGCCACCGGCTTGGCGCGTTCGCGCATGGTGGCGTCGGTGCCGGCCACCGGCAGCGAATCGGCGAGATCGGCGGCAAAAGGGCTTTTGGCGGCGTGTTGAAGCAGGGCCGACAGGCTGGCGGCACTGATGCGCTCCTCGCGGCTCAGGCCCGAGCCGTTGTCCATCACCGGGGGCGTGCTGCCGGGCAGGCTTTTGCGCCACCAGGCGGTGAGCGCTGCGCGGGCGGATTCAAGCGTGCCGGCTTTGGGCTGGCCCAGGCCGGCCTGCAGCCCGAGTGTCAAAAAGAGGTGTTGGGCCATGATGTTGTTGGAGTATTTGTTGACGTCGCGCACCATTTCCAGCAACGGTGGCGACTGGTATTCAAACCGCACCGCGGCCTTTTCGCCCGAGAGGGTACCGGTCCTGTGCAGCATGGCCAGCTCTGCCGGCGTGGCGTCGCGCACCGTTCCCGTCAGCAGGCCGCCCAGCTGGCGCCACGACCCTTCGATGGCGCGCGCCGCAAAACTCGCGGGGTCGGCATAGGCGCTGGGCCACACCTTTTCGCCACAGGCCGAAGAATAGGTACCCAGGAACTCGATGTTGACGGGGTTTTCAACGCTGGCGCGCAGCTCGCTGCGCCAGTCGCCGCAACGCGCCACACGCACGATCGGCACCGTCGCCCCCACCTGCACACCTGCCAGCGGCGGTTCATAGCGCACCAGCGCACGGCCGCTGGGCAGGTCCGGCGTGAAGGTCATCACGATGGTTTTGAAATTGATCAGCAGCGCATCGGGCCGGGCGTTGTAGGGCCGCAGCGGCTCACCGTCAAATTCACCCGGGTCGGTGGGCGGCACGCTGAAGGCGCTGCGGTCCAGCACGATGTCGCCGCGGATCGCCCGCGCCCCGCCGGCCTGCACCTCGGCCAGCAGGGCCTGCAGGCGCTCAACGACCAGCTTGGGGTCGCCGCCGCCCTGTACCACCATGTTGCCGTTGAGCAGGCCGCCCGAGGTGCTGCCGTCCAGTATCACCTTCGTCTTCCAGGTGAAGTCACGGCCCAGCGCGTCGAGCGCCGAGTACGTGGTCACCAGTTTCATGACGGAGGCAGGGTTCATCGGCACATCGGCGCGCCAGCTCAGGCGCGGCACGGGTTTGCCGCTGCCGGCTTCCACCACCAGCATGGACACTGCATCGCGCGGCACCCTGGCGCGCGACAGGGCTTTTTCAATCGGGGCCGGCAGGCGTGCGGTTTGTGCCAGGCCGGGGCTCGCGGCCAGGGCTGCCATGGCCGCCAGGGCAGCCAGCGCAACAGTGTGTGTCGTGCGCAGGCGCAGCAAGTCGTGGGTCATGCGGGGATTATCGCGGTTGAGCGTTCTGCAAGGCGCTGCCGGTGGGTGCGGGGGTAGCCGGCCATTGGCGCGGATAATCAGGGCTTACCCATCGGCCGCAGCCTCCGGGTACCCGCAGATTGCTATGAATTTAATAGCTACTTGCGCCCGATATATAAGGGCTTGAGCCCGATTTAATGCCTGAACTTGTGAAATTCCTCGCTTTTGACACCAGCACTGACCGCATGTCCGTTGCACTGACCGACGGTGTGCGCGTCTGGCAGCACAACGGCCCGGGCGGCGCGCAGGCTTCCACCACGCTGATCCCAGCCATCCTGGCGTTGCTGGCCGAGGCTGGCCTGGCGCTGGGCGAGCTGGATGCCATCGCCTTCGGGCGCGGCCCCGGCTCCTTTACCGGCCTGCGCACCGCCTGCGCGGTGGCGCAAGGCCTGGCGCTGGGCGCCAACCAGGGCGCCGGCATTCCCGTGCTGCCTGTTGACACGCTGATGGCTGTGGCTGAAGAAGCGCGCTTTCAGCAGCAGGGTGATGGCGAAGCGTCCCTGCGCGTCACCGCGCTGCTGGATGCGCGCATGGACGAAATGTATGTGCAGGGTTTTGAGTTCAGCGGCGGGCACTGCCGGGCGCTGGGCGAATGCGGGCTGGTCCGGCCCGAAAACCTGGTGCCTGACACTGCGGCCGGTTTGCTCGCGGGCAATGTTTTTACGGTGTACGCCGGGCGTTTGCCGGGCAGCCTTGCGGCATTTGCGCAGGCTGATGCCTTGCCCACTGCCACCGCCATGCTGCGCCTGGCGCCGCAGCTGGCTGCTGCCGGCCTGTGCGTCAGCGCCGACCTCGCCCTGCCGCTCTACGTTCGCGATAAAGTAGCGCTGACCACCGAAGAGCGCGACCAGGTCAAGGCCGCCAAACTGGCGGCCGCCCCACCTCTTTCATGAACGCCATCCTCAAGCCCCTCGAAGCCCAGTTCGAAGCCATGACACCCGCATGGCTGGATGAGGTGGTGCGCGTGGAAAAAACCGCGTATGGCCACCCCTGGACGCACGGCAATTTCAACGATTCGCTCAACGCCGGCTACCAGGCGCAACTGCTCACTGCCGGCAATGCGCCCGACGCCGTGCTGCTGGGTTATTTCGTGGCCATGAAGGGCGTTGACGAAGTACACCTGCTCAACATCACCGTGGCCCCCGAACACCAGCGCCAGGGCTGGGCCCGCATCATGCTGGATGCGCTGGCCCTCTGGTCGCGCGGAGAGGGCGCGCAGTGGCTGTGGCTGGAAGTGCGCCTGAGCAATGTGCGGGCCAAGGCCATCTATGAACGCTACGGCTTTCGCCACGTCGGCACGCGCCGCAACTACTACCCGGACGGCGCTTCCACGCGCGAAGATGCGGTCGTCATGAGCCTGGCGCTATGAGCCTGGACCTCGACAAACGCCAGCGCGCCATGCTGCGCGAAATGGGTGTGCGCGTGTGGCTGCCGGTTGCCGCTGCGCCTGCTGAAGCTGCCGCTGCTATTGATTTGGTAGCCGCTGGCGCACGATCAGTAACGCCCGCAAGTGAATTTGATCAAAAAGTCAATGCACCTTCCAGGTCCACTGTACCGCCAGAGGCTGCGCCGCCCGTGCGGCCCATGCAGGCGCCGGCTCGCCCGCAGGCCGAAGTGCGCGAAACCGCTGCACCCGGCACGACGGCTGCGTGGCGCATGGGAGACGCGCAAGCCCTGTACGCTGACGCCGCCCATGCTGAAGGCGCGCGCTGGCTGGTGCTGGCCGAAACGCCGGCGGCTGCACTGCAGCGGGAGCCTTTCAACCCCTTTGAAGGCGATGCCGGCAAGCTGCTCGACAACATGCTGCGCGCTGCGCGCCTGCACAAGGCCGGCATGGTGCTGCTGGCGCCGCTGGTCCGGCAGGCGGCATCCGGTGCGGGTGCCGGCCTGCCAGAAGCGCTGCCCGCCCTGGTGGCCAGCGCGCAGCCCGATGTCGTGCTCGTCATGGGCCGCCTGGCCGCGCAGGCGGTGTTGCAATCGACAGAGCCTTTCGGCAAACAGCGCGGCCAATTGCACAGCCTGCATGGAGCCAGCATGGTCGTGACCTACGACGCCACCTATTTGCTGCGCAACCCGGCCGACAAGGGCAAGGCCTGGGACGACTTGTGCATGGCCATGAGTCTGGTACTGCCACCCGGAAATATCGAAACATGAAAGCGCGTCTTCGCGCCCATGGCAGCGTTGCAACCCTTGCGAAGGCGTATAGCCTTCGCTGCGGCTTGCGCCTCGCCCTGGACGCGAATCCATCACTTTCATTGTGTTTCGCTACTTCCGGGTGGCAGTACTAGCGCCCTCGGCTGATTTTTGTCAGGCCTTTTCAGGTACTGTGCGGCTGGGCGCCAGCACTGAAGCAATCGCCACCACCATCAGCACCACGGCAGCCCAGTCCTGCCAGTGCAGTACTTCGCCCAGCCCCAGAGCGCCTGAAAACACCCCGAGGATGGGAATCATCATCACGCTCAGCGTGGAAGCCACCGGCGGCAGCGCGCGCGCCAGCGTGAACCACGCCGCGTGCGCGAAACCGAAAATCAGCACCGCGTTGTAAAGAATCGCGCCCCAGGTCGTGGGCGAAGGTGCCTTCCACTGCGGCATCTCAAACACGACACCCAACACGGTCAGCATCACGGCAGTCATCACCGTCATCCAGAACGACAACGTCAGCGTCGCGGCCGGTATCGTAGTCTTGCGCAGCAGCTGTGTGCCCAGCGCCCACACGCTGGCGGCTACCAGTGCGCACAGCACCCCCAGCGGCCGGCCAGACAGGTTTGTCAGCTCATACCAGAGCAGCAGCGCCACGCCCAGCGCGGCGGCGGCCACACCCAGCCAGTTGCGGGGCTTGAGCTTGGCGCCAAAAAACCATGCGCCCAGCAGCGCCGAAAAAATCGGCATGGTGTAGCCCAGAATCGCCGCGCGCCCGCTGCTGAGGTTTTTGACGGCGAGGATGATCAGTGCATGCCAGACAAACATGTTTGCCGCCGCCAGCCAGAAGAGCTCACGCCACTTGCCCCGCGGCACCCCAAACGGCACCTTCAGTACCACCATGGCAATGCCCAGCACCGGAATGCCCAGCCAGATCGACATCGCCCGAAACGTCAGCGGCGGAAAGTCCGCAATCCCCAGTTTCATCACCGGCCAGTTCAGGCCCCAGACCAGGGTGAGCAGAACCAGCAGGATGAGTTGGCGTTGGGAGAGTTGCATTGAGTCATTGTGCCCCCACGGTCGCTCACTGCGTGTAGCTCCCTGCCCCCCGAGGGGGCCGCCCGCCTGCGGTCTGGCAAAGCCAGTCCCGCGGCTCAGCTGGCTTGAAGAATTCTGTGAGTACGACCAGTGCTGGAGGTATTTCACCAGCGGGCAGCCGCGGGACTGGCTTGCGCCGGGCCGGCATTGCGTGCGCCCAAAGTCTGGCCGGGCTGCGCAACACGGGTTGAACGGCTACGCCGCCTCTGGCTCAGCGGCCGACCTTGTTCGTGCGGGCACCCCGTCGTCTTCTGGAATGGCATAGCGTGGCGCCAATGCTGCAAGCGACCTCAACACCGGGACGGGTGTCCAGCGAAATAGCGGCGTGAGCCAGGGATACGGCACCCTGGATTTCAGAATGGCGCCGTAATCACACGAGGCTTCGTGGGGGAAGTAGTTCTCACGCACGGCCACAAGCTCACAAAACCCCTTGCCGTGGTAGTAGCGCAGCTGTGGATCAACCGGCAAACCGGCCCGCGTAGTTCGTGCATAGGCCTCTACCGATGCGCCTGGTTTTCGTTGCAAATGACGCTTGAGCCCGGGCATGGGAGAGCCCAGAAACACTTCACGAGTGCCGCATTTCACCGCATACAGATAGTTGAATGCGATCAGCTGCAAGGCAGCGCCGGCATCAACGCTGGTCAGGCTGATGCCAAACAGGCAGCGGGAGGCGTGCTTGTTCCTCGGCACCTTGCCGTCCAGGGCGGCACTCTTTTGCCAGTCGCCCGGGTTGACCCACTCTGTCTCCGTGGTGGGCTTGCAAAAGAGCGACGCCAGCAATTCACCCGTTTCTGCGCAAAATGCACCCCCGCTCAAATCGGGATGCGCGGCAATGCGTGATCGAAAGTCTTCTGCGGTGGCTTGCTGCTCTTGCGTCCATTGCTTGCGCTCCAGATCCAGCAAGGCTGGAATATCGCCGATACGCAAATTGCGGGTGATGTAGTTGCGCTTTTTGATGGTCGGTTGGGTTGTCATGGGTAACGGGTTGCGTGGGTGTTAAAGGAGTTGACTGCCCGGAACTTCGCGGACTGGTGGCGGGTGTGCGGTACCCGAATGGCAGGCGCAATTGCGAGTGCCCAAGGGCTGGAAGTCATGCATCAGCTGCACAGCACCTGTGGCGAGCCACAGCCGGGTGACCCGGGCCTTGCTGCCGAAAAATCCACTCAGAAAAATGCTGGCTTGCAAATTCACAACCTCATGCCACCAGCCATGAGGCACGTAGATGGCATCACCCGGGTACAGATCGACAGCAAACAGTGCGTCTGCCGGCACATCGCTTTGCGCCAGGTCGCGCATGCCTACCGATGCCAGCTTGGCCCAGCGGTCATATTTCTTTGACAACGCACCGAGGTGTTCCACGGTGCCGGGGCGGGCCAGGTAAAAGCGTTTGACTCCGCGCGTGAGCACCGCCAGGTTGTCCAGCAAGTCGTAATGCAAACCTGTGTGGGCGCCTTGCGGGCCAATCCATGCGCTGCTGGAGACGATGTTGCCTGGCGGGAATAATGCGCCTTGTTGCACGTCCTGGCGCAATGAGGGTATCTCCTTGAGCAGGTCAAACTCTTTGAGGTAGCCGATATGCGAGCCCTCTTCCTGCGTGGCTGTCTGCAACTCCAGCTGTGCCACATAGCGGTCAAGTGTGGACGTCACAAACCGGGTGCTGGACCTCTCCCGATTCCCTACCACCAAGGTCACAGGCCTGGCCCCGCCCAGATGGGCAAGGTGCTGAAACGTCCAACGCTCCAGCGCGGCCCAGTTGCGCCCCATGCCCCGCAAAACAACAGGGCCATGACCTATCCACTCATGCCCTTGGGGCGACACCATCTCTGGCACAGCCCCGAGCCTTGAACGAGGTATTCCCAGCGGGCATTCGCCTTGACTGATCCGCAAATTCACAACGACCTCCAGCACTTGCAATGCGGTGATCGTAAAAATTCACTGTGAAATCCTCATGACGCTAGCGCTTGTTTTTTGTTGCATCGTGTAAAACGCCAGACAGGCAGCCCCTGGAGACAGTCGTGCGTTTGGCATACAAGGGGTCTCCCCCCAAGGGCGCGGCGCAAGCTGCGGAGATCGTGGAGCTTAAAATGGGACATGACTTTTCTCGACATGCTGGGCGTCGCAGAACGCCAGAACCGCTCCATGCTCTGCGTCGGCCTGGACCCTGAACCCACCAAATTCCCTGGCAAGCTCAAGGGCGACGCCAACAAGATCTACGATTTCTGCGCGGCGATTGTCGACGCCACCGCCGACCTGGTGATTTCCTTCAAGCCGCAAATCGCCTATTTCGCCGCGCACCGCGCCGAAGGCCAGCTTGAACGCCTGATGGAACACATGCGCCGCGTGGCGCCGCAAGTGCCCATCATCCTGGACGCCAAGCGTGGCGACATCGGCAGCACGGCGGAGCAATATGCCAAGGAAGCCTTTGAGCGCTACGGTGCCGACGCGGTGACGTTGTCGCCCTTCATGGGGTTTGACTCGGTGGCACCGTATTTGAAGTACGAAGGCAAGGGCGCCTTCCTGCTGTGCCGCACCTCCAACCCCGGCGGCGACGACCTGCAGAACCAGCGCTTTGCCTCGATTGAAGGCCAGCCGCTGCTTTACGAGCATGTGGCGCGCCTGGCGCAAGGGCCGTGGAACCTCAATGGCCAGCTTGGCCTGGTGGTGGGCGCGACGTACCCGGCGGAGATTGAGCGTGTGCGTGCCGTGGCGCCGACCTTGCCGCTGCTGATTCCGGGTGTGGGGGCGCAGGGTGGCGATGCGGTGGCGACCGTGAAGGCGGGTTGGCGAGCCGGCGCTCCCATCATCGTGAACTCGTCGCGCGCGATTTTGTATGCCTCTTCGGCGGATGATTTTGCGGAGGCTGCGCGGCGCGAGGCGGTGAAGACCCGGGATGTGCTGGAGGCGGCTCGGGGTGAGGCTCTGAAGCTGTAGTCTTTTTTGTTCCTGCGCTTTTTGCTGAGGGCGGCTGGCCGGGGGTTGCCCGGCATGCAACTCACTTTCTTTTGCTTCGCCAAAAGAAAGTAAGCAAAGAAAAGGCGACCCTGGTTCCTGCGTCCCTCCGCTGCGCTGCGGGCAACCTGCGGTGCTCGGTCCAGCCGGGGTCAAAAACAACTCGCTTCGCTCAAACAAGTTTTTGCCCTGATCCGTCTGGCCCTGCGCTCCTCGGCGCATACACAAGGGCCCATCGGGGATGGGGACCGAATACCAAAGACAAATACCAACAAGGACTCGCCGCGGCGAGTCCTTGTTTCTTCTGGTATCCCGGGTTCTGTCTTCGGCTGTTGGGTATTCCTGCCTCCACCCCCTTCTGTATGCGCCGAGGAGCGCAGGTTCAGGCGGATCAGGGATCGCGATTGTCTGAGCCGAAGGCGAGTTCGAGCGAGACCCCGCCTGAATCGAGCACCGCAGGTTGCCCCGGAGCGAAGCGCAGGGGTCGCAGACAGCAGGGTCGCCTTTTCTTTGGTGACTTTCTTTTGGCGACGCAAAAGAAAGTTACTTGCCGCCGGGCAACCCCCGGCCAGCAACACTCAGCAAAGGGCGCGCCCGTCAAATCAACAGCAACCCCAAAAGAGTTTGCTATTAATTCAGGAGCTGCTTGCGCTCGCTCTCATTGAATCAGAGCCCAATAAGACCATTAATTAGCAACCGTAAACCGGCGCCGAACATGCCGCGCGTTTTCAATCTCGTCCACGATGGCCACAGCCAGGTCGGGCACCGAGATACCGGCCGGCTTGTCACCCTGGCCAGGCAGCAGGTCGTCCGCGCCCAGCCGGTACTTGCCGGTGCGCTCACCGGGTGCCAGGCCAATGGGAGGCGAGACAAAGCTCCAGTCCAGTGAGGTTTCGAGCTTGAGCTGGTTCAGCGCCTCGCGTGCGGCGAGCGCGCCCTGCTTGTATTGCGCGGGAAACTCCGGCGTGTCCACCAGCTGCAGGCCGGGCGCCACATACAGGCTGCCGGCGCCACCCACCACGAGCAGGCGTTTGACGCCCGCCTGCTTGACGCCGCTCACGATGGCTTTGCTCGCCTCAAGGTGCAGGTCGTGGATTTTCGGCTCGCTCCAGCCCGGGTTGTAGGCGCTGATGACGGCGTCGTGGCCGGCCGCAGCCTTGGCGACCTGGCCGGCATTCAGTGCGTCTGCAGCGACCACACTCAGGCCGGTTTGCGGGGTGACTTTGCCAGGGTTGCGGGCCAGCACAGTGACCTTGTGGCCGCGGCTCAGCAGTTCGGAAAGAATGGGTGCGCCGATAAAACCTGTGGCGCCGATCAGTGCGATGTTCATAAAAACTCCTGTGGGTGAAAAGAGCCTCTAGTGTCATTACTTCACAACGGCCTGAATAGACGGCAAAATTGACTAACACTGTGAAGTAGAGCTAACTAATGAGCGATAAATCCATGGACCAACTCAAGCGCATGGCCATTTTTGCCGAGGTGGTTGCCAAGGGATCTCTGACCGCGGCGGCGCGGCAGCTGGGCATGACGCCTTCGGCCGTGAGCCAGCATTTGCGGCAGCTTGAGCAGTCGCTCGGCCTGGCCCTGCTGCATCGGTCCACGCGGCGCCTGACGCTGACAGAAGCGGGCGAGCGCTACCACGCCGGTTGCGCCGCCATGGTGGCGGCTGCGCGCTCGGCGGAACAGGCGCTGGTGCGGCTGCGCGACGAACCCGAAGGCGAGCTGCGCCTGGCCGCGCCGGCCGGCTTTGGCGGCCTGCTGGCAGCGGCGCTGGCGCCGCTGCGCGGCTATCCCCGGCTCACGCTGCGCTTGCTGCTTGACGACAAGCTGGTGGACCTGATCGGCGAACGCGTGGATATCGCGGTGCGCGTGGGGGAGTTGGCCGACTCCAGCCTGGTGGCACGCAAGCTGGGCGATATGACGCGCCAGCTCTGCGCCTCGCCGGCCTACCTGGCCGAACGCGGCTGGCCCGCCATGCCGCAGGATTTGCTGCGCCACGACTGGCTGGCCAGCAAACCCGACAGCAGCAACAGCGCGGACATGCTGGAGTTGCTGGGCCCGTCCGGCGAACGCGAAACCCTGAGGCTGGAAGGCCGGGTGCAGGCCTCGCAGGTCACGGCGCTGCATGCGCTGGCCATAGCCGGCTGGGGCATCAGCATGGGCGTGAGCGAGGACGACCGCAAGGCGATGGCCGAAGGCCGCTTGCTGCCGATACTGCCGGGCTGGCGCATGTCGGATGTTCCGGTCTACGCCGTCACGCCGCGGCGCGGTGATCAGCCGGCCAAGGTGCGCTACACGCTGGAGCTGCTGGCGGCCTGGTTCTCAGGCGTCAGGCCTGTTGCGGACGCGGCCTGAACACCAGCCCGCCCAGCATCACACAAGCCAGCGCGGCCACTACAAACGCGACGCCGGCCCATTGCCAGGGCGTGACGACTTCGCCGAGCACCAGCATGCCGGTGGCCAGGCCCACCACCGGCACACCCAGGCTGAAAGGCGCGACGCGGTTGGCCGGGTGGCGCTTGAGCAGGTTGGTCCACAGGCTGTAGCCCAAAATGGTGGCCGCCCAGCCGAGATAGGCTACGGCGGCCCAGCTGGATGCACGCGCTTCCATCCAGTGCCAGCGCACGGCCTCGGGGTCGAAGGCCCAGGACAGGGCGGCAAAGGGCAGTATCGCCACCAGGCTGCTCCACACCACAAATGCCAGCGGCGAATAATCCTTGTACGTTTGCTGCACACGTCGCGCCACGATGTTGGACATGGCCCACATGGCCGCCGCGCACAGCGTGAGCGCAAAGCCCAACGGTGTGGTGGCGCCGGTGCCATTGGCGCCCACGTAATTGAGCGCAAAGCAGGCCAGGCCCAGGGCCGCGAGCACCAGGCCCGCCTGCAGCGGCCGGCTGGCGCGCTCATGCAGCAGCACAAAACCGAAGAGCGCGGTCCAGAACACCTGGGTCTGCTGCAGCACCGAGGCCAGCGCCGCGGTCATGCCGACCTTGAGCGCCAGAAACAAGATGCCGAACTGGCCCACACCCTGAAAGAGGCCGTAAAACACGATCCACTTCCACGCGATTTTGGGCGGGCAGATCAGCAGCGCCAGCGGCAACACGGCAAACACGTAGCGGGCCGTGCCCAGCTGGAAAGGCGTGAAATCGCGCAGCGCGAATTTCATCACCACGAAGTTAACGCCCCAGAGTACGACCACCGTGAGGGCGGCCGCCAGGTCGCGGCCCGTCAGGGCATTGGGCTGCATCTGCGCAAGACGTGAAGTCAGCCCAGCTGCATGGAGCGTGCGGCATCCAGGTGCGCCTTGACGCGCTGGGCCAGCGCGACGTCGCCGGGGGTCTCCGGCCGCCATTCCTGGGCGGGCAAGGCCTTGCCGTCCAGGTCTACCGCAACAAACACCACCAGGCATTCGGTGATGACCTGCATCTGCCCGACTTTCATGTCGCCGGCGCGCACTTCCACCGAGATGTTCAGGCTGGTCGTGCCGGTATAGGCCAGGCGGGCTTCGACTTCGACCAGGTCGCCGATCATGATGGGGCGCTGAAAACGTATGCTGCCCACCGATACGGTGACGCAATAACGTTTCGCCCAGCTGGTGGCACAGGCGTAGCCGGCTTCGTCAATCCATTTCATGACGGTGCCGCCGTGCACTTTGCCGCCGAAGTTGACGGTGCTGGGTTCGGCCAGGAAGCGGAGGGTGATAGAGGACATGGGGCTTGCGGGTAGTTTTATGAGGTTCTCATGCGTGCTGCCAGGCGATGCCGGCGACACGCATCATATTGTCGCCCATCACGCCTTCGATCTCGGTTGCGCTCAGGCCCACCTGGCGCAGCGCTTCGGGCAGCAGTTGCCAGGTTTCAACCGGCGTGTAAGTCATGCGCTGCACGGCGCGGTCGTAGCCGGCTGACCTGGGCCACCAATAGGTGGGGTCGTAGTCGCCGGGAGGGTTGTCATTGAGCTCGTCCTGCCGGAAGCTGATGTCCAGGCCAATGCCCACATGTTGCGCGCCGACCAGGCCCGCCACATAGGCCACATGCCGCGCCATATCGTCGGCCGTAGGAGTGCGCGTACCCAGGAATGCAGAGACGCCCGAGACGCACACCACCCCGCCGGTTGCGGCGCAGGCGCGTATCTGCTCGTCGGTGATGTTGCGCCCGTGCTCTACCAGCGCAAGCGGGTTGGCGTGGCTGAAGATCACCGGTTTGGCCGAGGCAGCCATGATGTCCAGACTGCAGCGGCGGCCGGTGTGGGAGCAGTCCATCAGGAGGCCCGCCTCGTTCACTGCCTGCACCATGCGCACACCCAGCGGCGTGAGGCCGCGTGCTTCGTCGTGGCAGCCGTCGGCCACGCTGTTGTTGCGGTTGTAGGCGAAATGGATTTGCCGCACGCCGAGGTCGCGGTACAAGTTCACCATCTCGGGCCGCTCCTGCAGGGGCATCGCACCTTCCAGGTCAAAGCCGATGGCAAGCTGGCCCGCCGCCGCGGCCTCGCGGATCTCGTCCACGCTGGACACCAGCCGATAGCGCCCGGGGTTCGCGGCGATCTTCGCGCGGAAGGCCGCAATGACCGCCATGATTTGCGCCACCGGGTTCATGTCCATGCCGACATTGACGGACACATAGTTCACGCCCGCGGCGCGCAACGCGTCCATCGGCGAAAAATCGGCTGCCGGGTGCAGTGGCAGGCAAGCGTGGGCTTCCCAGTGGATCATGGCGTGGCGTGTGGTGTTGAAGAGAAATTAAAGCATGCGGCGCTGCGGCGCGCCAGACCTGCCTGGTAACGATTTATGCCGTGGCGGACACATCCGCCGCTGCGCGGCGTTTGAACCCGGTGGAGGCTTCCATCAGGCGCAGCGTATAGGCATTCGTGACCTTGTGTGCCGCCAGGTCGGCCGCAGGCAGCATCTCCACGGTCTGGCCGCGTTGCATCACCATCAGCCGTTCACACAGGTGCGTGACGACGGCCAGGTCGTGGCTCACCATGACGAAGGTCAGGCCGCGCCTGCGCCGCAGCTCTTCGAGCAGGTTCAGGACCTCGGCCTGCACCGAGGCGTCCAGTGCCGAAGTGGGCTCGTCCAGCAGCAGGATCTGCGGCTCGAGAATCAAGGCGCGCGCAATCGCGATGCGCTGGCGCTGCCCGCCGGAAAGCTGATGTGGATAACGAAAACGAAAACCCGTGCCCAGGCCGACTTCTTCCAGCGCGCGTTCGATGCGCGCTTCCGCATCGCTGATGCCGTGGATGGCCAGCGGCTCGGCCAGGATGCGGTCTACGGTGTGGCGCGGGTGCAGCGAGCCGTACGGGTCCTGGAACACCATCTGCACCTGCCGCCTGAAGGCCTTGCTGCCGGGTGCGCTGTCCTGGCCCAGCAACTTGACGGTGCCGGCCGTGCGCGGCGCGAGCCCGCAGATGGCGCGCAGCACGGTGGATTTGCCGGAACCCGATTCACCGACGATGCCGAAGCTTTCGCCGGGGCTCACGATGAAGGAGGTATCGGCGACGGCGACAAAGCTGTCGTACACCACGCGCAGGCCGCTGACTTCGAGACCCAGCGATGCGGATGAAGCCACCGGGTTCACAGCGCCCACTCCGGTTGCCTGTCCAGCGTCGCCAGCGGATGCGTGGACGCGCCCAGCTGCGGCAGGCACGCCATCAGGCCGCGTGTGTAGGGATGCTGCGCATTTGCCAGGCCGCCGGCGGCCAGCTCTTCCACCACTTTGCCGGCATACATCACCAGAATGCGGTCGCAGAAGGTCGACACCAGCCGCAGGTCGTGCGAGACCAAAATCAAGCCCATGCCGCGCTCAGCCACCAGCGTGTCGAGGATCGACAGCACCTGCAGCTGCACCGTCACATCCAGCGCCGAGGTCGGCTCGTCGGCGATCAGCAGGTCCGGGTCGGCGATCAGCATCATCGCGATCATCGCGCGCTGGCCCATGCCGCCCGACACCTCATGCGGGTAGAGCTTGTAGACGCGCGCCGGGTCGTCGATGCGCACGGACTCCAGCGCGGCGAGGGCCCGCTGTTTGGCTTCCGCCGATGAAACGCGGGTATGGGCTTGCAGCGTCTCCACGATCTGTGCGCCTATGGTCATGACCGGGTTCAGCGAAAACTTCGGATCCTGCAACACCATGGCGATGCGGCCGCCGCGCAGCTCGCGGCGTTGGGCGGGCGGGCAGTTGAGCAAGTCCATGCCGGCGAACTCAAGACGCCTGGCGCTGATGCGACCTTCCGGTGCGGTCAGCCCCATGATGGCGCGGCCTGTTTGCGATTTTCCCGAACCCGACTCGCCCACGATGCCCAGGCGCTCGCGGCCCAGCGTAAAGGACACACCGCGCACCGCCTCGGTCATGCCGCCGTCACGGCGCGGAAAGCTCACGCGCAAGTCGTCGACCACCAGCAGGGGCCTGTTGGTGCCCGTCATTTGGCGGCCTTCGGGTCCAGCGCGTCGCGCAGGCCGTCGCCCAGCAGGTTGAAGGCCAGGCTCACGACAAAAATCGCCGCGCCGGGCGCGGCGGCCACCCACCACTGGTCCAGCACATAGAGGCGGCCGTTGGCGATCATCGCGCCCCACTCCGGCATGGGCGGCTGCGCGCCCAGGCCCAGAAAACCCAGCCCGGCGGCGGTCAGGATGATGCCGGCCATGTCCAGCGTGACGCGCACGATCACCGACGACACACACAGCGGCATGATGTGCCCAAGCACGATGCGCCAGGGCGAGGCACCCAGCAATTGCACGGCCGCGATGTAGTCGGTCTGGCGTATCGTCAGCGTCTCGGCCCGCGCCATGCGCGCATAGGGCGGCCAGGAGGTAATGGCAATGGCGATCACCGCGTTCTGGATGCCGGGGCCCAACGCGGCGACAAAAGCCAGCGCCAGGATGAGGCGCGGGAACGCCAGGAAGATGTCGGTGATGCGCATCAGCACCGCATCGACCCAGCCGCCGGCGTAACCCGCCACGGTGCCGACGATGAGGCCCAGCGGCGCGGCCAGCACCGCCACCAGGATCACCACCATCAGCGTGATGCGCGAGCCGATGATGATGCGAGAGAGGATGTCGCGCCCCTGGTCGTCGGTGCCGAACCAGTGCGCCCAAGAAGGCGGCAACAGGCGTGTGGTGCGCAGGTCGCCGGTGTAGGCCGAGTAAGGCGCGAGCAGGTCGGCAAAAATCGCCACGAGGACCAGGCCCAGCACGATGAAGAGGCCCAGCATCGCCAGCCGGTTGCGCGAAGAATCGCGGCAGCCGTGGTACACGCGGCCCATGAAGGCCTGCCGGCGCGAGGCAGGGCGGTCGGTGCTCAGCCAGTCGCGCAAAGATGCAACCTTTGAAGTCATCGGATACGCGTCCTCGGGTCGAGCAGCTTGTACAAGACATCTGACAATAAATTCAAGCCGACAAAAATCGAGCCCACCACAATCGTGCCGCCCAGCACCGCATTCATGTCGGCGTTCTGCAGCGAGTTGGTGATGTAGAGACCCAGCCCCGGCCAGGCAAAGACGGTTTCCGTCAGCACCGAGCCCTCGAGCAGGCCAGCGTACGACAGCGCGATCACCGTGACCAGCGGCACCATGGCATTGCGCAGCGCGTGGCGCCAGATGATGCGCGACTCCGACAGGCCCTTGGCGCGCGCGGCAATCACGTATTCCTGCGCGAGTTCATTGAGCATGAAGGAACGCGTCATGCGGCTGATATAGGCCAGCGCGAAATAGCCGAGCAGCGAAGCCGGCAATATCAGGTGCGAAAACACATTGCGAAAAGCCTCCCACTCGCCGGTCATGGCCGTGTCGAGCAGCAACAGCCCGGTGATGGGCTTGAGTGTGTATTCATAACTCACGTCGATCCGGCCCGGCCCCGAGACCCAGCCCAGCCGCGCGTAAAAAACCACCAGCGCCATCAGCCCCAGCCAGAAGATGGGCACCGAATAGCCCACCAGGCCGATCACGCGCACCACCTGGTCCACCAGCTTGCCGCGCCGCACTGCGGCCCATACCCCCAGCGGCACGCCCAGGCCTGCGCCTATCAGGATGCCCAGGCTGGCCAGCTCCAGCGTGGCCGGAAAGGCGCGCTTGATGTCCGTCATCACCGGGTTGGCCGTCAGCACCGAGACGCCGAAGTCGCCCTTGAGCACCTTGCCGATGTAGATGTAGAACTGCTCATACAGCGGCTTGTCCAGCCCCAGCTCCTGGCGCACCCGCTCGATCACATGCGCCGGCGCGCGATCACCCACGATGGCCAGCACCGGGTCAATGGGGATCACGCGGCCGATGAAAAACGTGACCGCGAGCAGGCCCAGGTAGGTGAGCAGAATCACCACCAGGAAGTTGCCGAAGCTCCTGGCGTGCGGCGTGAAGCGCTGGCCCGCCGTGCGCGTGGCTACCGCACTGAGCGGCGCCACACCGGCGGCTGTGGGGTCGGGAATGGCCAAAGTTGGTGGGCTATCAGCGCTTGGAGGCGTTGAACATGTAGTTGCTGTCGAAGGTGGGGCCCAGCTTCAGGCCGTCCACGTTGCTCCGGAAAGCCGCCACCTCAGTCTGCTGGTACAGCATGATGAAGGGGCTGGTTTTGCGGAACTCGGCCTGCAGGTCCTCGTACATCTTCTTGCGCTTGCCGGCGTCGCGCTCCAGCACCGCCGCGTCCGACTGCTTGGTCAACTCGGGAATCGCCCAGGCATTGCGCCAGGCCAGCGGCTTGGCCTTGGCATCGTCGGCGTTGTCAGGGTTGCGCGTGAAGGTGTCGGCGTTCGAATGCGGGTCCCAGTAGTCGGCGCCCCACTGGCCGATGTACATGTCGTGGGTGCGGGCGCGGTACTTGGTCAGTGTCTGCTTGCCGTCGCCGGGAATGATCTCGATGTCGACGCCGGCCTGCTTGGCCGTCTGCTGGAAGGCCTCGGTGATGCCCTGCACCGGCTGGATGGTGCGCATGTCGATGGTGACCTTGAAGCCGTTGGCAAGGCCCGCCTTGGCCAGGAGTGCCTTGGCCTTGGTCACGTCGAGCTTGTACGGCTTGACGGTGCTGGCGCCCAGCAGGCCCTGCGGCAAGAAGTTCTGGTTGATCACGCCGATGTTCTTGACCAGTGTGTCGCCGATGGCATCGTAGTCGACCAGGTATTTCAGGGCCTCGCGCACCTCGGGCTTGGCCAGGTTGGCGTTCTTCTGGTTCAGGCTGATGTAGTAGACCGTGCCTTTGGGCGTGGAGGTCATCTTCACGTCCTTGTTGGCCGAGAGCGCGGCGATGTCCTGCGGGCTCAGGTTGCGGGCGATGTCGATGTCGCCTTTTTCGAGCAGCAGGCGCTGCGTGGCCGATTCCTTGACGTGGCGGTAGATCACGCGGGCCAGCTTGGGCTTGGCGCCGTAGTAGTTGTCGTTGCGTTCCAGCGCCACGATTTCATTGGCACGCCATTCGCGCAGCTTGAGCGGGCCGGAGCCGGCGTAATTGGTTTTTAGCCAGGCGTAACCCCAGTCACCGTTGACCTCTTTCGATTGCACCAGCTTCATGTCGACAATGCCGGCCACGTTGGCCGTCAGGCAGTTGAAGACAAAGGTGGGGGCATAGGCCTTGTCGGTTTCCAGGGTCACCACGGTCGGGCTGGTGGCCTTGATCTTGTCCTTGACGTTGGTCTTGGAGAAACCGAACTGGGTCAGGATGAAGGCCGGGGATTTGTCCAGCATCACGGCGCGCTGCAGCGAATACGCCACTTCTTCGGCCGTGAGTGGATTGCCCGAGGCGAACTTGATCCCGGGCTTGAGCTCGAAGGTATAGGTCTTGCCGTCGGCAGAGACGGTCCAGGATTTGGCCACGTCGCCCACCAGTTTGGACGGGTCGTTCACATCCAGGCGCAGCAGGCGGTCGTAGGTGTTGCCCATGATCTCGCCGGCGGACAGCTCAAAGGCCTCGGCCGGGTCCATGGTGATGATGTCATCGAAACCGAAGGCCAGCACCAGGGTGTCCTTGGGCGTGGCGGCCAGCACGGCGCCGGCGCTGCAGGCCAGCATGGCGGCTGCGGCAGTGGCGCAAAGAACGCGGCGGCTGAGGTGGGGAAGCATGTGGTTCAAGATGATTTCCTTCGGTTGGACAGTCAAACAAACATTGCGCCTGACCGCTTGTGGCGGCCACGCCCGGGGGGTCTCAGGGGTGAGCAGGAATCGTGCCCATACCGCTGGTGGTTGCCGCCGGTAACTTGTACATACAAGTCAGGAACCTGTTCACGGTCCAGGGCGACTGATGCATTCTGCGCCGCCGACCGCGCGCGTCAAGACCCGGGTTTTCCGCGATTGCCGATTTCATGAAAACCGGCGGTCCGGCGGCGGCCCGCCTGGCCGCCGCCCATGTACGCCAACACCGTTGCCCCAAAAATGTGTCCAGAAGCCGCCTTCCAGGGTGGCGCGGTACTTTTTGAGAGGTGGAAGTGGCTAGAGGCCAATTAAATCGGGCGCGACAAGCTATGAAATCGATAGCGATCATTCAGTGCGTCCGGACCCGGCAGAGGACACCCGCCCTCAAATCACGGTCTTTACCCCGCTCCGTGACATTTCTTGTATTTCTTCCCGCTACCGCAATAACACAGGTCGTTGCGCCCGGGCGTGGCCTCCACCCGCACCGTCTCGACCTTGGGTCCCATGGTCTTCCACAGCTCACGCAAGTCATACACTGCCCAGATGGCCTCGCCAAACGCATTGAGCCTGGCAATGCTGGTGCTGGGCGTGCCGTCTTCGCTGAGGGGGGACACCTCGGGCGGGGCGCTGTCGTCTTCGGTCATGGCGACCACGGCCTGCAGGGCACCATCGAGCCACCTGGCGGCGTCTTTGTCACGCGGCGCCATCCACTCGTCGGGCCAGCTTTCCACCGCAAACATGAAGCCCAGCGCCCAGACCTGCGCGAATGCGGGCAGGTCTTCGCCCTTGAAAGCGGCACGTTCGTCGGGCGGCATGTCGGCCACGGCGCCGCGTATGTCCATGACCTCGGGGTGGTAGCAGCTGTCGTCTTCGAGCGAGTCCACTTCGGCGTCCAGCGCCGTTTCGACTTCCTGCCAGCGCTGGCTCCAGAGCATGAGGAAGCGCTCACGCTGCGCCTCGCTGGCGAACGAACCGCCTTCCGGATCCGGTGCCTCGCCCTCAGCGGGCACGGCGAGCAGCACGGGCAGGTATTCGGCTGCCTCGATGGGCCGGCGCGAGCAGATCACGGCGGCCATGAAGCCTTCGCAGAATTCCCACTGCGGTGTTTCGTCGTAACGGGTGCGCAGGTCGTCGAGGATGGCATCGAGCTCGTCGAATGCCTCGACTTCCAGGAAAACCGGCTCCGGCGAGGGCTTTGAGGGGATGACGGATTTGGGGGTGGGCTTCATGAAAAAACAGTTCTGAGCGTCACGTGAGGCTCTTATGATGCAAAGTGTATCTGGCGCATCGCGGCGGCATGCCTGTGTTTTGTGCCCTTTTGTGATCCCCTCCCACGGAAGCCCTGTCATGTTTCTTCAGCGCCTTGATGCCTGGTTCCCCGTCCGTTACACCTTTATGGCACTGTGCGGGCTTGCTGCGCTGCTGGGGCTGCTCGGCCTGATGATTTTTGGCGTCGGGAAGCTGGCTCTGGTGTCCCTGGTGGCCGGTGTGGTGCTGGTGTGTGTCGGTGTGCGCGACTTGCGGCAAACGCGCCATGCCGTGCTGCGCAACTACCCGGTCATCGGCCACCTGCGTTTCCTGTTTGAGTACATCCGGCCCGAAATGCGCCAGTACTTCATCGAAAGCGACAGCGAGGCCACGCCGTTTTCACGCGCCCAACGCTCGCTGGTGTACCAGCGCGCCAAGGGCGAACCCGACAACCGGCCTTTCGGCACGCAGCTTGACGTCGGCGCGCAGGGGTATGAGTGGGTCAACCATTCGATGTCGCCGACCAAACTGCCAACCCACGATTTTCGCGTCTGGATAGGCGGCACGCCCGATCATCCGTCGCCCTCGGTGGAGCCCTGCACACAGCCTTACCACGCCAGCGTGTTCAACATCTCGGCGCTGAGCTTCGGATCGCTTTCGGCCAATGCCATCATGGCGCTGAACAAGGGCGCCAAACTCGGCGGCTTCGCGCACGACACGGGCGAGGGCTCGATCTCGCAGCACCACCGGCTGCATGGCGGTGACCTGATCTGGGAAATCGGCTCAGGTTACTTTGGTTGCCGCAACGAGGACGGCACGTTCAGCGAGGAACGTTTCGCCGCCAACGCATGCGACCCGCAGGTCAAGCTGATCGAGCTCAAGATGAGCCAGGGCGCCAAGCCCGGCCACGGCGGCATCCTGCCCGGCCCCAAGGTGACGGAGGAAATCTCGGCGGCGCGCGGTGTACCGCAGGGCAAGGACTGCATTTCGCCCTCCAGCCACAGTGCGTTTTCCACGCCGGTCGAGATGATGCATTTCATCGCCAAACTGCGAAAGCTGTCGGGCGGCAAGCCGACCGGCTTCAAGTTCTGCATCGGCCACCCCTGGGAGTGGTTTGCGATTGTGAAAGCCATGCTGGAGACCGGCATCACGCCGGACTTCATCGTGGTGGACGGCGCCGAGGGCGGCACGGGCGCTGCGCCCGTCGAGTTCACCGACCACGTGGGCGCACCGCTGCAGGAGGGCCTGCTGCTGGTGCACAACACGCTGATCGGCGTGAACCTGCGCAGCCGCGTTTCCATCGGTGCCGCCGGCAAGGTGGTGAGCGCGTTTGACATGGTGCGGCTGATGGCGCTGGGCGCCGACTGGTGCAATGCCGGGCGCGGTTTCATGATGGCGCTGGGCTGCATCCAGGCGCAAAGCTGCCACACCGGTAAATGCCCGACGGGCGTCACCACACAAGACCCGGTTCGCCAGCAGGCACTGGTGGTGCCCGACAAGGCCGAGCGCGTGCGCAACTTTCACCGCAGCACGCTGCATGCGCTGCAGGAGCTGGTGCAAGCCGCGGGCCTGTGCCACCCGCGCGAAGTCAACGCCCACCACATCGTGCGGCGCCTGACGGACACCGAAGTGCGGCTGCTGAGCAACCTCATCATGCAGGTCGAGCCCGGCGCGCTGCTGGGCTCGCTGGAAAAACAGAACACGGTGTTCAGCTACTACTGGCCGCTGGCCAGCGCGCACAGTTTTCGCGCCAACGGCGTAGGGCCCGGGGGGCACATGCCTGCGCAGGCCAATGGCATCCGTGTGCCGGTGACGGGTGATGCCTCGGCGGTATCGGGGGCAGTTCCCTCCGGCGCCTCCGCAGAGCGCGCTGCGGGTTAAACGCCTCTCACGGCGTTCCGGGGCCATGAACGGTTTGCTATCAATTAAATAGCTGGTTGCGCTCGTACACCCTGGGCCAGGAGCCTTTTTTTCATTGAAAGCACGTGCTGGTCCTTGCTGAGCAGCAAGGCCTTGCCGGCCACCGCCAGGTCGATGAACTTCTGGTCGTCGGCATCGCTGCAGGTGACACCTGCCTTGGCGGCCACCTCTGTCAGGCGAGCATGCCGGTCAAAGGCGGCGAGCACGTCACCGGCGCTTAATCCGTAAAACGCCAGGCGGGGAATGATTTGCGGATAGGCCAGCACGCGCTCAAGTTCGTCGCGCATGGCCTGCGTGGCCAGCCAGTCGAGCTCGCCGGCCTCCAGCGCATTTTTCAGTGGCTGCGCTGCCACGTCATTGAAGACAAACACGTCGAGGACGATGTTGGTGTCCAGCACGACAGGCTGGCGCACTGAGGCCGTCACGCCGCCGGCTCGTTCGGTGGGGTGGGGGTGGCTGCGCCGGGCTTGCCGCGCGCGGAGCCCGCCACCATGTCAAAGCGGAACAGGCGGCATTCGATGGGGCCGTTCCACATCGGCACGCGCCGCGATTCTTTCAGGCGCATCTTGCCCGGCAGTTTGAGGTCGGGCGTGAGCACATGGGCCGTCCAGCCGGCGTAGTTTTTCTTCCAGTGCGCGGCCAGTTGCGGGAAAAAATCGGTCGCTTCTTCGCCCCAGGCGTTTTGCGCCTGCTCGCGGCCGGGGTTGGCCGAGCGGTCGCGCGATGTCTCGAAGGCGGGTTCTTCACGCGTGTCGCCCTGATCACCGCTGTCCCGGTTCAGCGGCTGGCCAAATTCATCGATGGGCTGGTTGCGGTGGTCTTGCCGGCCACGTCCTTCGGCATGTCCTTGCTGGCGGCGCTGGTCGCGCCCCTGCAGGCCGGTGATGCCGGCCACACCTGCCACATCGATCCGTTCGCCGTAAGGCGGGTTCACCAGCATCACGCCCGAAGGCGCAGGCGGCATGCGCTGCAAGGCATCGCCGCCGCGAAATTCCACCGCATTGGCCACGCCCGCGCGCTCGGCATTGCGTTCGGCAAAGTCGACCATGCGGAAAGACACGTCGCTGCCGAACACCTTGGCCGTGGGTTCGGTGATGGCGGCCTCGGCCTGGTCGAGCAGACCGTCCCACACATGGCCCTGGAAAGGCAAGTACTTCTGGAAGGCAAAGCGGCGATTGATGCCGGGCGCGATATTGCAGGCGATCTGCGCCGCTTCAATCGCAATGGTGCCGGAGCCGCAGCAGGGGTCATAAAGCGGCACGCCTTCTTTACAGAGCTGGTCCCAGCCGCTGGCGGCAATCATGGCCGCGGCCAGGGTTTCTTTCAGCGGCGCATCACCCTTGTCTTCACGCCAGCCGCGCTTGAAGAGCGGCTCGCCCGAGGTGTCGATATAAACCGTGACGGTGTCGGTCGTCAGGTGCACGTAGATGCGCACGTCGGGCCAGCGCGTGTCGACGCTGGGCCGCACGTCATCGAACTTGGCGCGAAAACGGTCGGCAATCGCGTCCTTGATCTTCAGCGCCGCGAAGTTCAGGCTTTGCAGCGGGCTGTGCTGGGCGGTGATCTCGACCTTGAAGGTCTGCTTGGGCGTGAACCAGATTTCCCAGGCCACGTTGGCAGCAGCGTTGTAGAGGTCTTGCTCACTGCGGTACTGGTTGTGCTGCAGCTCGATCAGCACGCGCTGCGCCAGCCGGCTGTGCAGGTTGAGCTGCAACGCGTCGCGCCAGGAAGCCTGAAGCTGCACGCCGGCACGCCAGGCTTTGCCGTCAATACCAGTGACACGCTTGACCTCGGTGGCCAGCAGGGTTTCGACGCCTGCGGCGCACGGTAAAAAGAGTTGGAGTTGATTCATGACTGACTTTGAAGGGCGGGGCTGCGCGGCCTGATCGGGCGGCTAGAGTGATTTGCGCAAATTGGCTGGGGCGATGCGCAAGGCTTCGCGGTATTTGGCCACGGTGCGGCGCGCGCATTCAATGCCCTGTTCCTTCAGCATCTCGGAAATCTGGTTGTCGCTGAGCGGCTTCTTGAGGCTTTCGGACGAGACGAATTGTTTGATGAGCGCGCGCACCGCCGTGCTGGAGGCATTGCCGCCGGTTTCGGTGCCGAGCGCGGAGCCAAAGAAATACTTGAGCTCGAAGGTGCCGAAGGGCGTACCCATGTACTTGGCCGTGGTCACGCGCGAGATGGTGGACTCATGCAGCCCCAGCTCGTCGGCGATTTCGCGCAGCACCAGCGGGCGCATGGCGAGCTCGCCGTGCGTGAAGAAGTTTTTCTGCCGCTCCACAATCGCGCTGCTCACGCGCAGGATGGTGTCAAAGCGCTGCTGGATGTTCTTGATGAACCAGCGGGCCTCTTGCAGGCGCTGCTGCAGCGCCTGGCCGCCCTGGCCCTTGTGCTGCTTGAGGGCATTGGCGTAAATGTCGTGCACGCGCAGGCGCGGCATCACGTCGCCATTGAGCGAAACCTTGAAGCCGCGGCCCGATTTGATGACGATGACGTCGGGCACGATCAGGTTGCGCTCCACGTTCACAAAGCGGCGCCCGGGCTTGGGGTCGAGCCGGCCAATCACCGTGATGGCGCCCTTGATGGCGGCTTCGGTGAACCCACACAGGTGCGACAGGCGCTTGACGTCGCGCTTGGCCAGCAGCTCCATCGGTTGCTTGCACATGGCAATGGCTGCGCGGGTTTCTTCGCAGTCCTTGCAGTCCAGCAGCTGCAGGCTCAGGCATTCCGCCAGGTTGCGCGCACCGACTCCGGCAGGCTCCATGTGGTGCAGCAGCTTGAGCGCCATCGCAAAACGCTGCTCCAGCTCTTCCGCCTGCGCCATGTCATCTTTTGCTAGACCGGCCGCGAGCGACGCCAGGCTGTCTTCAAGGTAGCCGTCGTCGTTGAGCGATTCAATGAGGAAGTGCAGCGCGGCACGGTCCTCCTCCGACAGGCGCAAGCTCAGCGATTGCCGGTGCAGGTGGTCCTGCAGCGACTCATGGCTGCCCGTGAGGTCGGAGGCCTCGGCTTCGCTCTCTTCATTGTTGTTCTTGCGCGGCGGTGCGTCGCTTCCCCACTCGCTGTCGTCAGGTGTGGTTTCTACCGAGCCATCGCCTTCCCAGCTTTCCTCGAGCTTGGGCTCCGCGCTGACTTCTGCGTCGTTGGGGGTTGCGGCGCTTGTCTCGTCTGCGCCGCCAGCTATCGAATCCGTAGCAGATTCAAACTCGCGGCTGTCCTGGCTGACCGGCGTGTTGATGTGCTCCAGTCCAAATTCTTCGCGCACCGCCGTCTCTTCCGACACTTCCAGAAACGGGTTTTCGTCGAGCATCTGCTCGACCTCCTGGCTCAGCTCGAGCGTCGACAGCTGCAACAGCCGGATCGACTGCTGCAGCTGGGGCGTCAGCGCAAGATGCTGCGAGACGCGGAGTGACAGACCTTGTTTCACTGGAGGTTTAACTTGGCTCGTTGATAAAAGAGCGGAAAGAATTTTTCAAGCCGGGGCCGCGGATCTGGCTTTGCCAGGCCGCAGGCGTCGCCCCCTCGAGGGGGGCGGGAGCTACACGAAGTGAGCGACAACAGGGGGGAACCATGTTCTACATCTTGAAGTGCTCGCCCAGGTAGACGCGGCGCACATCGGCGTTGTTCACGATCTCGGACGGTGTGCCTTGCGCCAGCACATGGCCGTCGCTGATGATGTAGGCGTGGTCGCAAATACCCAGTGTTTCACGCACGTTGTGGTCCGTGATCAGCACGCCGATGCCACGCGATTTGAGGAAGCCGATGATGCGCTGGATTTCGATCACGGCAATCGGGTCGATACCGGCAAAGGGCTCATCCAGCAGGATGAAGCGCGGCTGGGTTGCCAGCGCCCGCGCGATTTCGACCCGGCGGCGTTCACCGCCCGAGAGCGCCGGTGCCGGTGAGTTGCGCAAATGATCTACCCGCAAATCCTGCAGCAGGGCGTCGAGCCGCGACTCGATGTCTGCGCGCCCCAGCGGTTTTCCGGTTTTGCCGAGTTGCAACTCCAGTACGGCACGCACGTTTTCTTCCACCGTGAGCTTGCGGAAAATCGACGCTTCCTGCGGCAGGTAGCTCAGGCCCAGGCGGGCACGCAGGTGAATCGGCATGTGCTCGACCGATTCGCCGTCGATGGAAATTTCGCCTGCATCGGCGCGCACCAGGCCCACGATCATGTAGAACGAGGTCGTTTTGCCCGCGCCGTTGGGGCCCAGCAGGCCCACGACTTCGCCTTTTTGCACGGACAGCGAAACGTCCTGCACCACCTTGCGGCTGCCGTACGATTTTTGCAGACCTTGCGCAACAAGGCGGCTGGGGGTCAGGGCAGGAGCGGCGGGGGCCGCTGAAGTGTCAGTCACCACATCCATCTGTGCAGTTCTTTCTAGTTCTTTTCATTGCCCAGCGTCGTGCTGGGGCGCAGAACCGGGGCGGGGCCTGCGGGCGGCGCCGCGACGGGTGCCGAGGCTGTCGCGCGGGGTGACAGCATGGCGCGAACCCGCCCCGTGGGGTTGCTGGCCGTACGGTTTTGCGCGCCCCCATCCACGGTGAAGACATCGGTGTTGTTGTCGTAAACAATCAGGCTGCCAGTGGTTTCGTCCACCAGGGTGGCGCCGTTGTAGCGGCGCACCACCGCCCGCTTGATGAACTTCACCAGGTCGGCACGGCTGTCATATTCAATGCGTTCGCCTTCGCCTTCGATGTATTCGTCTACGCCGTCACGCTTTTTCCGGTAAAACGCCAGTTTGCCGGGCGCCGCGATGGACACCGCCTGCTGGTAGCCTTCGGGATCCTGCATGACGTCAACGCGCTCGCCGCGCACGATGGTCGTGCCCTTGGTGATCACCACATTGCCGGTAAAAACGCTGGTTTGCTTCAGGTCGTCATAACGCAGGGCATCTGCTTCCGCGTTCATGGGCTTGTCCCGATCAGCTTTTTCGGCAGCGGCCGGGAAAGCCGACCCCAGCGCCAGGATGACCGGCAGGATGAGGGAAAAAATGGGGTGTTTCATAAGGCACGAATCTTGCTGCTTGGTGTTGGGTCATTGTAGCCATGCCAGCTGCGGGAATGGCTTACTCCGAAAAAGTAGGGGCATAAAAGCCATAAAAAAACCCGCCGTGCAAAGGGCGGGTTTTCGAAAGGCAGGCGCCGGCCTGGCTTTGCCGGGCCTTACTTTTTGGCGTTACGGGTCTGTCCAACCAGGTAATCGGTGACCTGCAGCGCCCGTGCCATGGTCTGGGTCAGGGAGCCTGTGGTGTAGTAACGCCCTGCGATACCCAGTGCGGGAACGCCGTCAACCTTGTACAGGTCCTGAAGTTGCGTCGCTTTGCGTGCTTTGGTCGTCACCGAAAAGGAGTTGTACATCTCCGCAAACTTGGCCTTGTTGAGGCCCTGTTTTTCAGCCCAGGCAATCACCGCATCGGCGGTATTGAGCGGCTGTTTTTCTACGTGAATGGCGTTAAACACCTTTTTATGCAGTTCTTCGACCTTGCCCATGGCTTCGAGCACGTAATAAAGGCGCTGCTGGGGTTCAAAGTCCGGACGGAAGGACACGGGTACGCGCCTGAGCGTGACGTCTTTCGGCAACTGCTTGGCCCAGGCTTCGAGCTGGGGCTCAAAGGCGTGGCAGTGCGGGCAGCTGTACCAGAAGAACTCCACGACTTCAATCCGGCCTGCGGGTGCCTCGGTCGGAACGGGCTTGTCCAGCGTCAGGTAATCAACCCCTTCCTTGAAGGCATTGGCCTGGGCGTGTGCCGCGGTAGACAGCGTCGTGCCGCCCAAGGTAGCAGCAGCCATGGAGGCGGCGGAAAGCGAAAACTCACGGCGTTGCATCAAATTTTTCTCCTGAATGACGGTAATACTCGTACGGGTTGGTACAGCGGCCGCTGAAAAAGTTCAGTCGTCCGGCAAAGTGTCAGCGCTGGACCCTGACCAGGGCCGTTTCTATCGAGTTGTTGTCCAGACGCTCCTTGGCTTTGTCGGCGTCTTCCTTTTTGTCGAAAGGCCCGAGGCGCACGCGGTAGACGGTGCGGCCGGCCTGCTCACGTTCCGTTACTTTGGCCTGCATGCCCAGCAGCAATAGCTTGGCGCGTTGCTGTTCGGCGTCTTCCGGCGTGCGAAAGGCACCGGCCTGAATGAAATAGCTGAAGGGATCCGCTCCCGGACCGGACGACAGGCCTTCGACCTTGGCCTTTGCCAGATCGCCCAGCGGATCGACAGGCGCTGCTGGCTTGGCCACTTTGGCCGGCGCCGAAGCGGCGGCCTTGGGTGCGGGCCCGGCGGAGGGGTCAGGTACCGGAGCACCAGGCACTTCAACCGCAGCCGGAGGCGGCGGCTTGGGCTGGTTCTTGCCGGCCAGCGGGGCGTTCGGGTTCCAGTCCTTGTTTTTCTTGGCTTCCGCAGCGTCGCTGTCGGGGTTGCGTGCCTGGCTCTTGTTCATGAATGGAACCGGCACCTTGGTGATGTAAACCGCCACCGCCAGCGCCGCGCCCAATCCGATCAGCGCGCCAATGATCAACCCCAGCAGGGTTCCGCCTCGTTGTGTATTCATACCTTGCCCACGTTCATTGCCTTGTCCTGAAATTCGCATGGTTTACATCTTGCGCGGGGCGCTCACGCCCAGCACTGCGAGGCCATTGTGCAACACCTGCGCAGTCGCGGCGACGAGTGCCAGACGTGCCTGCTTGACGGCCTCGTCGTCCACCAGGATGCGCTCGGCATCGTAATAGCTGTGATAACTGGCCGCCAGCTCGCGCAGGTAAAAAGCTACATCGTGCGGTGCCAGGCCGTCGGCCGCATTCGCAAGCATGTCAGGGTACTTGGCGAGCAGCAGCATGAGTGCCTGGGCCTGCGGGCTGTCGAGTGCCGACAGGTCCACGGATTTCAGCTTCGCTTCGTCGCCGCCCTGGCCGGCCCAGATGGTGAGAATGGAGCAGATGCGCGCGTGCGCCATCTGCACGTAATACACCGGATTGTCATTGCTCTGTGCTAGCGCCAGGTCAATATCGAACAGGAACTCCGTGTCCGGCTTGCGGCTGAGCAAAAAGAAGCGCACGGCGTCCGCGCTGGTCCATTCGATCAGGTCGCGCAGCGTGACGTAGCTGCCGGCGCGCTTGGAAATCTTGACCTCTTCGCCATTGCGCACCACGCGCACCATGGTGTGCAGGACGTAGTCGGGGTAGCCCTGCGGAATGCCTTCGCTGGCGGCCTGCAGCCCGGCGCGCACGCGGGCGATGGTGCCGTGGTGGTCCATGCCCTGGATGTTGATGGCCTTGCCGAAGCCCCGCTCCCATTTGGCGAGGTGATAGGCCACGTCCGGCACAAAGTAGGTATAGCTGCCGTCGCTCTTTTTCATCACGCGGTCTTTGTCATCACCGTAATCAGTCGACTTCAGCCACAGCGCGCCGTCCTGCTCGTAGGTCTTGCCGGCTTCTTTCAGTTTGGCCACCGCGCTATCGACGCGGCCCGAACTGTACAGGCTGGACTCAAGGTAATAGTTGTCGAACCTGACCGAGAAAGCCTTGAGGTCCAGGTCCTGCTCATGGCGCAGGTAAGCCACGGCGAACTGGCGGATCGAGTCGATGTCTTCCACATCGCCGGAAGCGGTGTATTCGCGGTCGTCTGATTTGACGGT
Source organism: Polaromonas sp. P1_E11 (assembly GCF_056405995.1). Lineage (NCBI taxonomy): Bacteria > Pseudomonadati > Pseudomonadota > Betaproteobacteria > Burkholderiales > Comamonadaceae > Polaromonas > Polaromonas sp. P1_E11. The sequence continues at coordinate 96,811 of NZ_JBFUBA010000005.1, read as the reverse complement.
CTTTTTGGCCAGGAAGTCAGCCGCGATGTCGGCGATGTAGTCGCCGTTGTAGGCCGATTCGGGCCAGCCGGCATCGCCGGGCTTGATGCCTTTGGCGCGCGCCTGCGTGCTGGTAGCCAGGGTCTGGATCTGCACGCCTGCGTCGTTGTAATAGAACTCGCGCCAGACCTTGGCTCCTTGCGTGGCAAAAAGGTTGCAGATGGCATCGCCGAGCGCGGCCTGCCGGCCGTGGCCCACATGCAGAGGGCCGGTCGGGTTGGCCGAGACGAACTCGACGATCATCTTGCGCGCCGGATCGGCCGGCTGCACGCCGAACTGCGCGCCGGCGGCCAGCACTTCGCGCACGGTCTCCTGCTTGGCGGCGGGCTTGAGGCGGATGTTGATGAAACCGGGGCCAGCGATTTCGATGGCGTCTACCCAGCGTTCAAACGCGGGCTTGGTGAGCAGGTTGGCGCGCAGGTTCTCCGCCACCTGGCGTGGGTTGAGTTTGAGCGGCTTGGCCAGCTGCATGGCAGCCGTGCAGGCGAAGTCGCCATGGGCCGCCACTTTGGGGGATTCAAAGGCAGCTTTGTCGCCTGCGCCGGGGGAAAGTTCTTCCAGCCCCGCGGCCAGGGCCGCGAGCAGGTCTTTTTTAATCGAGAGCATGGGCTGATTTTACGGTTAAGCCATCTGCCGTTCGGACCCCTCAGATACCCGGTCATCGAATTTGCCCGGCGCGGCGTTATGTGTTGGAATTCCAGCCGGAACTCAAACCTGATTCCCCAACCCAATGGAGCCACCATGAAAAAGCTGTTATCCCTGATCGCCGCCGTTTTTGCCGTCTCGATGGCCTTGTCTCCGGTGGCGCACGCCGCGGACGCTCCAGCCAAAACCGCACAGCAAACCAAAATGGGTACCTGCAACAAGGACGCAGAAGGCAAGAAGGGCGATGAGCGCAAGGCATTCATGAAAGAGTGCCTGAGCGCCAAGAAAGAAGCGCCAACGCAGCAAACCAAAATGAAAACCTGCAACGTCGACGCCAAGGGCAAAAAAGGCGACGAACGCAAAGCCTTCATGAAAGAGTGCCTGAGCAAGTAAGCCAGTCGTATCAAGCCGAACCAGCCCGCCATGGAGGTCATGGCGGGCTTTTTTGTGTCAGTGATTTCTTGATGGGTGCTATTGATTTGATAGCTGTTTGCGCCCATCCGCAAAGCGCAAACGGCACTTTTTGCTTATAAATACACCGTCATATCTGTAGCAACTCCCCCTGCGCCGCCTGCTTGACCGCCTGCGTCAATCGCTGCGCCGCAACAGGCTCACGTGCCCAATGCTGCCAGTACAGCCGCACGTCGACCGTGCTGCCCGGCAGCACCTCCTGTAGCGGCAGCTTGCGGGTGCGCGCGGCCAGCAACAGGTCGGGCACCATGCCCCAGCCCATGCCAAGCTCCAGCGCAAGCTCAAACGCATCCACCGCCGGCACGAAGTGGCGCGGGTACAGCGCGTCGCGCAGCCCGAAATGCTGTTCGAGAAAAGTGTCCTGCAGCGCGTCCTTGCGGTTGAAGATCACGGCAGGGCTGGCCAGCAGGCGATGGGCCAGCCGGTTCGGTGCGGCCTTGCCACCCGCTGCGGGCTCGCCCCACTGCGCCACCAGCGCGGGCGAGGCCATGCAGCGGTAACGCATCACGCCCAGTGGTTCAGCCACGCAGCCCCGCATGGCCTGCGCCAATGCAGTCACGCAGCCCGTGACATCTCCGCTTTTCAGGGCTTCGTGGGTGTGGTCCTGGTCGTCCACCACGGCATCGAGCAGCAGGCCGTGAGCGTGCAAGGCAGAGGCCACGCCCGGCAAGAACCACGTGCTCAGGGAGTCGGCGTTCACCGCCACGCTGAGGCTTTGCAGGGGCGCGGGCTTTCCCCCGCCCTGCAGCCCGGCCAGCAAGTCGCCTTCCATGAGGCGAACCTGCCGGGTGTGCCCGAGCAAAGCCTGGCCGGCCGGCGTGGCGCGTACCTGTTTGCCGCGCAGCAGGAGCCGCTGCCCCAGCGTGTTTTCAAGTGATTTGATGCGCAGGGACACGGCAGCCAGCGTCAGGCTCAGGGCCTTGGCGGCTTCGCCGAAACTGCCGTGCTCGATCACGGCGGCCAATGCTTCAAGTTGTCGGGCATCGAGCATATTGTTAGGCGCCTGCTAAATCAATTAATAATTGACTAAAGTTAATTTTAGTTAATCCTATTTAACTATTATGGGCCTTGGCACACACTTGCGGCCATGAACCCGCTCACCGCCCCCGCCTTCCTGACCGGCATGGTCCTCTGCCTCTCGCTCATCATGGCCATAGGCCCGCAGAACGCCCACGTGATCCGCATGGGCCTGCTGCGCCAGCATCTCTGGCTCACCGTCGCCGTCTGCGTGCTGACCGATGTGGCCCTGATCGCCGCAGGCGTTGCAGGCCTCGCGCAACTGGGCGGTCTTTCCGACAAGCTGCTGGGTGCCATGACCGGCGCGGGCGCGCTGGTGCTGCTGGTGTATGGCGCCCAGGCGATGCGGCGCTTTCTGCAGCCTGCGCACGCGTCTGCCCAGAGCCCCGATATGGCCGGCGCAGAGGCCATGCCGCGCCGCAAGGCCATCGGGCTGGCACTGGCGCTGTCGTGGCTCAACCCCCATGCCTGGCTGGACACGGCCGTGGTCATCGGCACCGCATCACTGGCTTACGCCCGGCCGGACAACGCCGTGTTCGGCCTGGGCGCCATCACGGGTTCATTGCTGTGGTTTACCGGCCTGGGGGTGGCGCTGTGGTGCGTGGGGCGAAGGCTCAACACGCCGGCCATATGGCGCGCCATGGACCTATTGGTGGCGCTGATGATGTGGGGCACCACCTTCTGGCTGGTGCGCGGCCTGTTTTCAGCCTGACGCCAGCTGCAGCACGGGCGTGCGCCTAACCAAAGCCACGGGCCAGAAAGACGGCGGCCAGCGGAATGAACGGGAGTATGTGCGCCTGCACCATCACCAGCCGCCGCGCTTGTTTGACTTCCAGCGCATCGGGCAGGGCGCCGTTGGCGCGCAGCTCGCGGCGCCAGCGCAAAAACATCATGGTCGGCTTGATGGAAATCAGCCCGATCGCCAGGAACATGACGAGCTTGACGTACAGCAAGGGGTTGTGGGCGTACCAGGCCGCGCCCTTGCTGCCCAGAAACACGCGCGCCAGGCCGGTCAGGAACACCGCGCCGGCCGAGATGCCGTAGACCATGTCGATCTTGCCGAGCCTCTCGATCACGGCGGCGTTCAGCCACTCGGTGCGGCACAGCGCCGCCTCACTCGCCAGAAAAACCACCATGGTGAGAATCGCCAGCAGGTGGGCATAGGCCAAAAGAGATTCGAGAACCATCGTCGGGATCCTTTCCAGTCAGGGTTTTGTGGTGGTGTTGGTGGTGGCGGCTGGCGACGAGCACCAGAACTCCGGTTGGCTGTAATGGTGCTTCAGAAAATCCAGCCATAGGCGAACCCGCAGCGGCAAGTGCTTGCGCTGCGGGAACACGGCGTAAATGCCGTTGGGCGGCGCGGCAAAATCCTCCAGCACCGCCACCAGCTGGCCGGCGGCGATCTCCGCCTCGACCTCCCAGGTGCTGCGCCAGGCAATGCCGTAGCCCCCCAGGCACCAGTCATGCAGGACCTGGCCGTCCGAACAGTCGAGCGGCCCGCCCGGCTTGAGGTGGATTACTTCCCCTTCAACCCGAAACGCCCAGCCCCGCGTTTGCGAGGCGTCGCTGGACAGCGTCAGGCAGTCGAATTTCGCCAGCTCGCTGGGGTGCTGGGGCGTGCCGTGGCGGGCCAGGTAGGCCGGCGTGGCGACGCACAGGCGGCGGTTGTCGGCCATACGCACACTCACCAGCGAAGAGTCCGGCATGTCACCGACGCGCACTGCGCAATCAAAACCCTCGCCAGCCAAATCAACCACGCGATCACTCAGGTTCAGCGAGATCGTGACATCGGCGTGCACTTCGCGAAAGCGTGTGACCAGTGGCGCCACATGGCGGCGGCCAAAGCCGGCAGGCGCCGTGATGCGCAAGTGCCCGCTGGCCTTGACGCCGCCGGCCGACACGCTGGCTTCGGCGTTGGCAAAATCAATCAGCAGACGCTGGCAGTCTTCAAGAAAGGCGCTGCCTTCGTGTGTGAGCGTGATGCGCCGGGTGGTGCGCACCAGCAACTTGACGCCCAGCCGGCCTTCCAGCGCATCCAGCCGGCGCCCCATGATGGCCGGCGCCACGCCTTCGGCATTTGCAGCAGCGGTCAGGCTGCCGCGCGTCGCAACCGACACGAAGGATTCAAGCTGCTTGAGTTTGTCCATGCTGGATTATGTCCATGAACGTCTGAAATCAGACGTTTTCAGCATTGATTCCGACACTTCCCACTTCAGGGCGCACATTGCACGCGCCTTCCCGTACTTTTTTAATAACTCAGCCGTGCCACCGACCGCAATACGTCCGGTGTGGTGGTCGGCAGGCCAAAAAATTCCAGGTAGGCCGGGATCTGTTCAAACAGCATGTCGGTCCCCACCTGAACCATACAGCCGCGCGCCTTGGCCGCCGCCAGAAATGCGGTCATCTCCGACTTCATGACCACTTCGCCCACGAAACTGCTGGCGGCGATACGTGAAACGTCCATGGGCAGCGGATCGCCTTCGTTCATGCCCATGGGCGTGGCGTTGACCACCAGGTCGTAACCCGCCGGGTCGTTTGAGCCTGTGAGGAGTTCCAGCGCTGCGTAATGCTGGCGCAGCCGCCCAGCCAGGGCCTGCGCGGAGGCCGCATTGACGTCGCACAACCCCAGCGCGCGCGCGCCGGCCCTGGCCAGCGAAGCTGCGATTGCCGAGCCCACGCCGCCGCTGCCGACGACCAGGGCACGCTTGCCGCGCGGATCAAAGCCCTTGCGCTGCACGCCGCGCACAAAACCTTCCCCATCGAACATGTCGCCCACGAGCTTGCCGTTCGCGTCACGCTTGACGGCATTGCAGGCGCCGGCGATGCGTACCGTGGGTGTGGCTTCGTCCAGCAAGTCGACGGTCGTGACCTTGTGCGGCATGGTGATCAGCGCGCCGCGGAAATTCTCCAGGCAAGACACCGACCTCAGAAAGGCCGGGTAGCCTTCGGCCTTGCAACCCATGGGCACGACCACCGCGTTCACTCCCGCCTGTTCAAAGTAGGGGTTGTAGATCATCGGCGCCTTGAAAGAATGCGTCGGGTAGCCGATGTGGGCGATGAGTTCGGTATGGCCGTTGATCATGGAAGTTCCAGAAATTTGCAGTTAAACCGCTGTTGAAAATAACGCCGAATGATCAGTGCTGACGGTCATTCCCCGGCAACAAAGACGCCTTCGGCGATCAATACAGGCCAGGGGTGCCACCGCCGTCCACAGCGATGGCCGTGCCTTGAATGTGGCGGGCACTCTCCGAACACAGGAATATCGCAAGTGCGGCGACATCCTCGGGTGTACCCAGCCGGCTGAGTCCCTCGCGTGCGATTTGTGCTTGTCGTTCTTCTTCGACGGGCTTTCCACTTGCGGCTGCACGCTGCTGAAACAGCTGCGCTACACGGCCCGTTTCAGTCAACCCCGGAAGAATGGCATTGACGTTGACGCCGTCCCGCTTCCCAAGACCGGACAGGCCCTTGGTGAAGTTGTGCATCGCAGCGTTGACAGATCCACCGATCAGGAAGCCCGGATCGGGCGTACGGGCAGCGCCGCCAATGATGTTGACAACGTGCCCACCCGCAGTTTTCAACATCGGCCAAAACAGGCGGCACAGATTCACGCAGCCGAAGAACTTCAATGCAAAGCCGTCATGCCATGCGTCCTCCGGAAGGTCCAGAAACGCACCGGCGCGCGTGGCACCCGCGGAATTGACCAACACGTCACAGCGCCCAAATTTTTCGGCCACCAGGGTGAACACTGCTTTGCAACCTTCTTCGCCTCGAAGATCCGCAGCGCATATCTCAGGGCGGAGTGCCCCGGTACTGGCAATCGCGTCCGCGGCGGTCTTCAGGTTCCCAATGGACGATGCGGCCAAAACGGTTTGCGCACCGCGTGCGGCAAACGCAGCGGCGATGCCATGGCCAATGCCGCGGCTGGCACCACTTATAACGATGACTTTTCCAGCGAACTCCTGCGACATGGCCGCTCTCTTTCTGATGATTTACGAAACCCTTGCAGCGTTGATCGCCGAAACAGCCGCGCGCAATGCCAGCAGGTAGCTGTCTGCGCCAAAGCCGCAGATCTGCCCCTTGACGATTTCGGCGAACACCGACACATGGCGGAAAGGCTCGCGGGCATGGATGTTGGACATATGCAGCTCGACAACCGGCACGGTGAGGATGGCCAGCGCGTCGCGGATGCCGTAGCTGTAATGCGTCCAGGCACCGGCGTTGATCAGCACGGCGTCGACCTTGTCGGTGAATGCCTGGTGAATCCGTTCGCACATGTCACATTCGCTGTTGGTCTGGAAATGTTCCACCTCGGCGCCGAGCTCCCGGCCCAAAGCCTGCAGGCTGGTGTTGATCTCGTCCAGCGTGATGGTGCCGTACTGCGCCGGGTCGCGTTTGCCGAACATGTTGTGGTTGATGCCGTGAAGCATGAGCACTTTCATGATGATTTCTTTCCTGGTTGTTGATGTTGTTTGTCGTGGTTTGATTTGTATGTGGGAGGGCCGGGCTGCTTAACCAACGGGCAACTCGATCACCTGGCCGGTTTGGGCGGCCTGCGCGATGGCCTCGGTGATGCGCAGGTTCAGCAGGCCGTCGCGGGCACTGACCAGCGGCGGTGCTTCACCACGGATGACGGCGCCGAAGTGCTCCAGCTGGTGCTTGAGTGGATCGTCGCGCACCATGTCAGCCACGCTCTCGTCAAATGGCTTCCACCAGGAACGGTCTTCCGGCCTGGCGTAGGTTTTCAGGCGCATGGTCGGAACCGACAGGCTTCCGTTGGTGCCGGAAATGACGTAACAGTCTTCGTCGCCATAGCTTGGGTAGGCCTTGTTTTCCTGGGAGGTTTGCTCCCAGCTGCGCGCGCAGGCGGCGGTGTCCGACAACATGAAGCTGCCCAGCGCGCCGCTGGCAAAACGCAGATTGATGGTCACCGTGTCTTCCACCGGAAAACCACGCGTGGCGTGAGAGGCAAAGGCCTGCACCGCCACGATGTCGCCGCACAGCATGCGCAGGTTGTGCACCTCATGGATCATGTTCAGCAAGATGGGCCCGCCGCCGATCTCGCGGCGCCAGGGGCCATCGTCGTAGTAGCTGTCGGGCTTGAAGAAGGCGGCACTGCCCATCACCGCGACCAGCTTGCCGAGCTTGCCCGAATCGATAACTTCTTTGGCCTTGGCCATGATGGGGCTGTGCGCGCGATGGTGGCCGATCAGCACCTTGGCGCCGGTTTCAGCGACCGCCTTGACCAACTGCTCACCCTCGGCCAGCGTGGGTGCAATGGGTTTTTCCAGCAGGATGGGAACGCCCGCCTTGATGCACTGCAGGGCCTGCGGCACGTGCAGCTGGTTCGGCGTCGCAAGGATCACGCCATCGGGCCGGTCTCTGGTGAACAGCTCGTCCAGCGATTGGTAGAGGGGTACACCCGCTTTGGCGGCGATGGCCTTTGCTGCCGGCGCAGGATCGACAATGGCCGAAAGGATGCAGGTAGGGCTCTCTTGAGTCACACCCATGTGGGCCAGGCCGATGTAGCCGGCCCCTGCGACAGCGATGCGGATTTTGCTCATGAAGGAAAGATACCCGGAACCGGAATGAAAGAACAGGCCGGCCCGGCGCTCCGGTGCGCCAGGCCGGCCGGGCGTGAAATCCTATTTGCGCAGTTTGGCAAGCTCTGCCTGCAGTGCGCCGACCACATCGGCACCCACGATGGCCGAGTGCTTCTCAATCACGGGCTTCATCTTCTCGCGGAATTTGGCCATTTCTGCGGGGCTGAACTCGCTGACCTGCATGCCGTTCTTCTTCAGGTTTTCGAGCGCAGTGCCGGACTGTTCACGCGAGGCCTTGCGCTGGTACACAGCAGCTTCGGCGGCTGCATCCGAGAAGATTTTTTTCTCATCATTGCTCAGGCTGTCCCACAGTTTTTTGCTGACGATGACGGTTTGCGGGTTGTACTGGTGGTTGGTCACTGCCAGGTACTTCTGCACTTCGTACAACTTGTTTGCATTGATGACCGTGAACGGGTTTTCATGGCCGTCAATGGCCTTTTGCTCCATCGCGGCATAGACCTCGGGGAAAGCCATGGGCGTCGGGTTGGCGCCCAGCGCGGTCACCCAGTCGACGTTGATGGCGTTCGGAATCACGCGCAGCTTCAGGCCGACAATGTCGTCCACTTTGGTGATGGGTCGCTTGCTGTTGGTGATGTTGCGAAAACCGAGTTCCCAATAAGCCAGCCCGTGAATGTTTTTGGCGTCAAGCCTGGAGAGCATCATTCTCCCGAAAGGACCGTCCACCACGGCATCGGCTTCCTGCGAGCTGGCAAACATGAACGGAAAATCGAAGACGGCAAATTCCTTGGCCTGGCTGGCCAGGATGCCGGAATTCATCACCACCATTTCCAGCGTGCCGCCTTGCAGCGCGGAGATGTTCGGCGCGTCACCGCCCAGCACACCGCCGGGGAAGAGGTTGACCTTGATCTTGCCGCCCGATTTCGCTGCCACGGTTTCAGCGAATTTTTTCATGCCCATCACAATCGGATGGCCGTCCGGGTTTTGCGTAGCAAACTTGACGGTGCGTTCCTTGATGTCCTGGGCCGAGGCCATGCCGAAGGCCGCCAGGGCGACGGTGGCGAGGACGGATTTGATAAAGAGGCGTTTCATGGTTGTCTCCGATTTTTTGAGGGGATGAGGTGTCACGGTACGCTTTGACGTGGCTGCCGGCCGTGGCGTACCCAGCACGCCCGGCAGCGCGGAAAGTTGTCAGCCGCCGTAGAACCAGCGCGCCGGGATGGTGACGATTTGCGGAAAAGCCACCATCAGGAACATGATGGCGAACTGGGCCCACATAAAGGGCAACACGCCCTTGGTGACTTCGTCCATGCTCACCTTGCCCACCCCGGCCACCGTGTTCAGCACCGTGCCCACCGGCGGGGTGATCAGCCCGATGGCGTTGTTGATGATGAACAGCACGCCAAAGTACACCGGGTCAATGCCGGCGGCCTTGACGACCGGCATGAGCACCGGCGTCAGCAGCAAGATGGTGGGTGTCATGTCCAGCGCGGTTCCCACCACCATCACCAGCACCATGATGGCCAGCATCAGCAACTTCGGACTGTCCAGAAGCGGCTGCAGCAGGGCAACCACCTGGCCCGGTATCTGTGCCACCGTGATCAGCCAGGCCGACACCATGGCTGCAGCCACCAGGAACATCACGATCGCGCTGGTCTTGGCGGCGCCTACGAACAGCGGGTAGAGCTTCCTGAGCGTGAGTTCCTTGTAAACGAGCACGGAAACCAGCGTTGCGTACACCGCGGCAACCACGGCAGCCTCGGTCGGCGTGAAAATGCCGAACTTCAGGCCGAACACCACAATCAGCGGCAGCACCAGCGCCCAGGTCGACTCCTTCAACGCCACCAGGACTTCTGCACGGCTCTTGCGCGGCGGGGCTTTCACCACTTCCTTGCGCACCAGCCACCACCAGGTGAGCCACAGCGACAACCCCAGCAAGAGACCTGGAAAGATGCCGGCCAGGAATAATTTGGAAATTGACACATTGGCGGCCACACCGAAGATGACAAAGGCGATCGAAGGCGGGATGACCGGCGCGATGATGCCCGCCGATGCAATCAGCCCTGCGGAGCGCGCCTTGTCATGGCCGGCGGCCACCATCATGGGCAGTAAAAGCGACGCCAGCGCAGCCGCATCGGCCACGGCAGAGCCCGACAGTGCAGCCATGATGACTGCCGCCACAATCGTGACATAGCCCAGGCCGCCCTTGATGTGGCCGACCAGGGCCATGGCGAGGTTGACGATGCGGCGCGACAGGCCGCCCGCGTTCATGACTTCTCCGGCGAGCATGAAGAAGGGCACGGCCAGCAGCGGAAAGCTGTCGGCGCCGTTCACGACGTTCTGCGCCAGGATCTGCGCGTCGAACATGTCGAGATGCCACATCAATGCAGCACCACACAGCAGCAGGGAGAACGCGATCGGGATGCCCAGCGCCATGGCGGCCAGCAGTGATCCGAGGAATACAGCGATGGTCATGCCGGACCTCCTTCATGCGGTTGGTCTTCGGATTCCCTGATCATCATCAGCTCACCGTCCCCGGTCTTGCCGCTGAGCAGTCGGACCAGGTCGCGCAGCAGCAACAGGCCGCCGAGCACGGCGAACACCATGCCCGAGCCATAGAACCAGCTCATGGACACTTCCATCACGGCACTGGTGGTGGTCCAGTTGATCTTGACCTGCTCCCACGCACCGCGGAACATCAGCCAGCAGGCAAAAAGCATGAGCAGGTAACTGATGCCGAGGCAAATTTTCTTGCCCCTGGGCCCCAGGCGACCCACCAGCATGTCGGTGCCCAGATGCCCGCGCTCGTTGATCGCCACCACGGCCCCGAGAAAGGTCAGCCAGACGAACAGCCAGCGAGACAGCTCCTCTGACAGATTGATGCCCGAGTTGAAGCCATAGCGCAACACCACGTTGCCGAACACCAGCACCACCATCAGTGCGAGGAACAGCGCAATCACGCCGTCCAGCACCCGGCAAAACCGGTTTATCCATTTGTCCATGTTGTCTCCTTTTTTATGCGTGGCCGCGCGCGGCCGTCCAGCGCCAAGCCTGTTGAGGATTGCCTTAACCCGTAATGTACGAACTAGTTAGTTTTAAACGAATCGGTAGAAACCCGACATGCCCGCCCCCGCCCGGCGGCGATCCGGAACTTATTTGCGCACGAAGCGCACGATCATTTCGATGATGCTGTCGCGCCGCGCCGTCATGGCGCGCCCCGACTGCGTGTCGCTCTTGAAGATCAGCCCGAAGGTGTGCTGGTTGGACACATTGAAAAATGTCAGCGCAGAAATCGACGCATGGATGTCGATCGGGTCCAGGCCGGTGCGAAATATGCCCGCCGCCACGCCGCGCTCGTAAAGCTTGCGGATGGCATCGATGGCCGGCACATTGAGCTGCTGGATGATCTTGCTTTGCGCCAGATAGCTGCCGCGCTCCATGTTTTCGGACATCACCAGCCGGATATAGCCCGGGTTGCTGTGGTGATGGTCGAAGGTAAATCCCACCAGGCGGCGCAGTGCGTATTCCGGCAGTAAATCTTCCAGATGCAGTTCCGCCTCGATGCTGCGCATGCGCCGGTACGACTCCTCCAGCACGGCGAGGTACAAGCCCTCCTTGCTGCCGAAGTAGTAATAGATCATGCGCTTGCTGGTTCGGGTGGCCGCCGCGATCTCGTCGATGCGCGCGCCGCTCAGGCCCTTCTCGGCGAATTCGGCCGTTGCCACTTCGAGGATGCCGGCCATCGTGCGTGCCGGGTCGTTGGTGCGCGTGGCCGCCTGCACAGCCGGGGCCTTGCTTTTGCGCGCACGCACCTTGGCCGAAGCTGCCTGCGAATGTACTGTTTCGTCCATTCGCGCAGTATAGGGGGCAGGCTGAGGTCATGTCATACCAGCGCAACGGTGATGCGCTCAATCGCAGCGCGTGTATCGGGCCGCACGCCGCGCCACCATGCAAAGGCTTCGGCTGCCTGCTCCACCAGCATGCCCACACCATCGGCCAGCCGCCGGGTGCCCGCGTTTTGCGCCAGGCGCAAAAACGGTGTGAGCCCTTTGCCGTATGCCAGTTCGTAGGCCAGGCACCCAGGGGCGAACACGCTTGCCGGCACCGGCGGCAGTTCGGCGCGCAGGCTTGCCGAGGTGGCATTGAACACCACGTCAAAGGTCTGCCCCGCCAGATCCGGATAGCCGCAGCCGCGGACGTTGGCCTGGGCCGCGCCCATGGCCTGCAGTTCAAGTGCCCTGGCAACCGTGCGGTTGGCAATCACCAGTTCGGCCGGGGCCTGCGCCAGAAAAGGCAGCAACGCGCCCCGGGCCGCTCCGCCGGCGCCCAGCAGCAGCACCCGTTTGCCTTGCAGCTGGCAGCCCAGGTTGTGCGTGACGTCGCGCATCAGGCCAACGCCGTCGAAGTTTTCGGCAATCACGCGTGTGCCGTCAAACCTCATGGCATTGGCCGCCCCCGCAAGCTGCGCCCGCTCCGAGCGTTCGGTGGCATAGGCAAAGGCGTCGAGCTTGAATGGCGCGGTAATGTTGATGCCTTTGCCGCCCAGGGCGCGGAAGGCATCAACAGCGCCGGTGAACCCGCCCGGCGGCCCTTCGATGGCCGTGTATTCCATGTCCTGTCCGCAAGCCTGCGCGAACATGCCGTGGATCAGCGGCGATTTGCTGAACCCTATCGGGTTGCCGATGACGGCATAGCGGTCGGTCATGGCTGCACCTCTGCATACAGCACGCCGTCGCGCTCCATCGCCTCAATGTCGACAGCGCTATAACCAACGCTCGCGGCGATCTCGCGGTTGTGTTGGCCCATGCCGGGTGCAACGCAGGCAGGCGAGGTGTCGCACTCCGAAAACCTGAAAGGCAGGTTGGGCAGGCGGATCTTGCCCAGCACCGGGTGGTCCTGCTCAATCACCATGTTGCGCGCCTGAATTTGCGGATCGTTCAGCACTTCCTCGATGTTCTGCACCTTGGCGCAGGGCACGTCAATCGCATCCAGCGCAGCCAGGCACTCGGCCACGGTACGGCCCGCTACCCAGGCTTTCGCCAGGGCCAGTATTTCGGTGCGGTTTTCGTTGCGGCCTGCGGCGCTGTGAAAGCGCGCGTCAAGCGCCAGCGCTTCGCCGCCTATGAGCTGGGCAAAACGCTTCCAGGCGTCGTCGACCTGCGCGGCAATCACGAGGTAACCGTTGCTGGCGGCAAACACGCCGTACAGCGTGCTTTGAGGCATGTCGTGGCCGGTTTGCTGCGGAATTTCCTTGCCGCCCGAGAGGGTGTAACACTGCACCGCATAGTCGTGCATGGACACCAGGCAGTCGTACAGGGACAAGTCAATATGCTGGCCCCTGCCCGACTTGATGCGGCCAAGCAGCGCGGCACATACCGCCGCCACGCCATGGATGCCGGTGTACATGTCGCCCAGTGAAACGCGTAGCAGCGGCGGCACGCCGCCGGGCTCGCCGACCATGGCCATGATGCCGCTCTTGGCCTCGGCAATCAGGCCGAAGCCGGCACGGTGCGCGTCGGGGCCGGTATGGCCATAAGCGGAAATCGAGCAGTACACCAGGCCAGGGTTGCGCCGGGACAGCTCTTCGTAGCCCAGGCCGAGTTTTTTCAATGCGCCGGGGCGGTAGTTCTCGACGAACACGTCAGCTGTGTCGGTGAGCTTGTGCATCATTTCCAGGCCGCGCGGGTCCTTGAGGTTGATGCACAGGCCTTTTTTACCCATGTTCTGCTGCAAAAAATAGCCGCTCTGCCCCTTGATGAAATAAGCGTGGGCGCGTCCCGCATCCCCGTCCTTGGGCCGCTCGACCTTGATGACGTCTGCGCCCATCGCTGCCAGGCAGCGCGACAAATAGGGCCCGGCCAGGAAATGGCTGTAATCGATGACGCGGATGCCCGCCAGCGGCAGCGCCTGTGTAGTTTTATCCATAAAAACCTGAGTTCGTCCTTGTATATTGGGCGCAAGCAGCTATGCTTTTAATAGCAAATCATTTTTCAGACGATGGCCGGCGCGGCACCATCAGGCGGTGCTCGCCCTTTTGCACCACCTGCCCGGCCTGGTTGATCAGCTCGGCCGGCAGCACCACGATGCCCCAGCCCGGTTTGCTTTTGGAGGGCCGCATGCTGGCCACACGAAATTTCACATGCAGCGTGTCGTTGATCTTGATGGGTAGCAGGAAGTCCCAGGTCCAGCCCAGCGACATGCCGGGCAGGAAGCGGTATTCGCTCTGGGTTTTCAGGCCGTCGGCAACCGACAGCCCCATCAGGCCGTGCGCAACGCGGCAGCCGAAGTGCGAGGCCTTGGCGTAGGCCTCATCCACATGCACCGGCGTGAAGTCGCCCGTGAGTTCGGCGTAGGCATCAAGGCGCGCGGCGGTGAAGGTGTACGACGGGCTGGTGCACTCGTCGCCGACCTGTGCGTCGTCCCAGTATTTTTCCGGCGTGGCGAACTGGATGTTGGGGTTGGGCATGAGGCGCCTTTCAGACTGTGGTGGCTCTGGGATTGACGGCCAATACAGCAGACACGCTGCCGGTGCTGGCCTGGATCAGCTCGACGGCCAGGCCATCGGGCAGTTGCAGCCAGTTGCGGCCCTGGGGCAGTTGCTTTACGCCCCATGCCTTCGCCCCGGCCAGTGCGGCCTCCAGGTCGTCGACCATGATGCCCAGATGCGCCAGCCAGCCAGCGTCGTTGGATGGCGCCGCCACAAAGCCGGGCGTACTCATGAGCTGCAGGCCACCGATCGTCCAGTACTGGTGCGGTGCATCGGCGGGTCCGTCGACCTCGCGCGCATCCATGCCCAGCACCTCCAGGAAGAAGTTGATATGCCACTGGATGTCTTTGACGCGTACCGCAACGTGTTCTACATAGGATTTTTGTTTGTGAGGGGCCATGGTGTGCTCTTTTGAATCGCGTTGACGAGGCTGTGCGCGCTCAATACCCTTGATGCAGGCCACCAGGGCCTGGTTGACGGGCGTGGGTACGCCGCATTTCGCGCCCTGACGCACCACCGCACCGTTCACAAAGTCGATCTCGGTGATGGAGCCCTTCTCCAGGCTTTGCAGCATCGAGGTCTTGAAGGCGTAGGGCAGGCCTTCGCCCGCCTTCACCCACGGCTGGCGCGGGTCGGTGGTGGCAAGCGTGATGCCGCTGGCTTTCGCCACCGCCATTGCTTCGGCCACGGCCGCAATGCCGCAGGCCTCAAGCTCGGGCACCTGGTACATATCGCCATAGGGCAGGCGCGTGGCGGCGCTGACGGCGCCGGTGGCCACATTGACCAGCAGCTTGTCCCAGATGGTGCCGATGATGTTGCGGCTGACGGTGGTGTCGAGCCCGGCGGCGTTGAAGGCGGCGGCAATGCGCTGCACGCGCTCCGTGATGCGGCCGTCCAGTTCGCCCAGGTGGGTGTCCTTGCCGCGCGTTCCAATCAGCACATGCCCGGCGCCAAGCTGCGTGCCGCCTGTATAGGTTTTGCCGGCCAGCACACGTTCGCGGCCCACGATGCTGCCCAGGATGTCTTCGTGTCCCAGCCCGTTTTGCAGTGACAGCACGACCGTGTCCGGCCCCAGCAGCGACAGGGCTGCCTCCATGGCCGGACGGGTATCGAAGGACTTGACCAGCACGATCACCAGGTCCACCGCACCGGTGTCCATGGCCACGCCTGCGGCGGAGGTCGCTGCATGCACCTGCACGCAACGGTCTACACCGCCGTCGCGCAGGATCAGCCCGCGGCTGTTCAGGGCCTCGACCTGGGCGGCATTGCGGTTGATGAGCCAGACCTCGTGGCCAGCCTCCGTCAGCACGCCGCCTAGTGCGCAGCCCAGCGCGCCGGCGCCCAGAACACAAATCTTCACTGCACAACTCCTTAGTGATTCAGGGCGAATTCTGGGCGGGCCCAACCATGTCGTCCATGCAATGAAGGCAATATCTATCATTGCGTATCACAATAGAGGTATGGAAAAAGACCTTGATCTGCTGGACATCAAGTTGCTGCGGCTGCTGGACCAGCTCTACACCACCCGCAGCGTCACCCGGTCGGCAGAAGCCCTGGGGCAAAGCCAGCCTACGGTCAGCATCTGGCTGGCGCGCCTGCGCAAGCAGCTTGGCGACCCGTTGTTTGTGCGCACGGCCGAGGGGATGCTGCCCACGCCGCGCACCGATATGCTGATTGCCACGGTGCGCGAAGTGCTGGGCGGGTTGCAGCGGCTGGCCCAGTCAGAGGCTGCCTTTGAACCGTCTACGGCGCAGCGGCGCTTTCGCATCTGCATGACCGACGCCAGCCACGTCACGCTGTTGCCCCGGCTGCTGTCCCACGTGCGGGCGGTGGCGCCGGGCGTGGCGCTGGAAGCCGCGCGTATCGATGCCGGCCTGGCGCATGCCCTGCAGGCAGGCGAGGCCGATCTGGCTGTCGGCTTTCTGCCCTGGCTCGACACCGGCTTCTACCAGCAGACGCTGTACGGCCAGGACTGGATTTGCCTGGCCAATGCCCGGCATCCGCGGGTGGGCAGCGAATTGGGCGCCGACTGGAGCCTGGCTGTCTACCAGGCTGAGGCGCATATCGGCATCAGTTCCGGCACCGGCTACCAGCTGCTGGACAGCGCCCTGGCGTCACAAAACATCTCACGTCGGGTGCTGCTGGAGCTGCCGGGCTTTCTGGGCCTCTCGGCCATCTTGTCCACCACCGACCTGATCGCCACGCTGCCGCGCCACATCGGCGAAACCCTGGCCCGCGCCGCCGGCCTCCAGGTGCTGCCCTGCCCACTGGCGATTCCCGGATTTACCGTGAAGCAGCACTGGCATGCCCGCTACCACCACGACCCGGCCTCCCGCTGGCTGCGCAGCGTGTGTGCCGAGTTGTTTATGAAAAGTGCTTCCAGCCCTTTGTAGTCGTGCGCAAGCAGCTATATTGTTTATAGCAACAAAACTCAGCGCGTCACCCGGCTGGCCTGAAGAGCCTGGATGGCGTCCTCGTCATAACCGAGTTCCTGCAGCAGTTCGCGGGTGTGCTCGCCCAGCCTGGGCGGGTTCAGGCGCACCCCGGGGCGTTTGCCGCCCAGGGTCAGCGGCAGCAGTACGGTGGCGCTTGTTTGCCCGGTGCGGGCGCCGTCGGTCAAGGTGATGGGCGCCAGCCCGCCCGTGGCCTTGAGATGCGGGTCGTCAAACAAATCCTGCGGCCGGGTGATGGGCGCAAACGGCAGCGCATGCTTTTCAAACACGGCGCCCAGTTCAGCGGCGCTATGCCCCGCCAGGTGGGAGCGCAGCAAGGGCATCAGCCACTCCCGCGCGAGCACGCGGTCGTTGTTGGTCACAAGCTTCGGGTCAGCCCGCAACTCCTGCAGGCCGAAAGCCTCGCAGAAAATCGCCCACTGCGTGTCGCTGACCACCGCCAGGAAGATCTGCTCACCGTCTTTGACCGTGAACACGTCGTAGATCGCCCAGGCCGAAATGCGACTGGGCATGGGTGCGGCAGGCTGGCCGGTCACGGCAAACTGCATCATGTGCTGGGCCACCAGAAAGACATTGTTTTCAAACAGTGCGGCCTGCACCTCCTGGCCCTTGCCCGTCTTCTCGCGTGCGGCCAGCGCGGCCATGGCGCCGATGGCGCCGAACATGCCGCCCATGATGTCGTTGACGCTGCTGCCGGCGCGCAGCGGGTCGCCTGCGCGGCCTGTCATGTAAGCCAGGCCGCCCATCATCTGCACCACTTCGTCGAGTGCGGTGCGGTGGTCGTAGGGACCCGGCAGAAAACCCTTGTGGCTGACATAGATCAGCCGCTCGTTGAGCTGCGAAAGGCTGGCGTAATCCAGGCCGAGCTTTTTCATGGTGCCGGGCTTGAAGTTTTCGCTGACGATGTCGGCGGTGGCAACCAGCTTGAGCACCAGCTCACGTCCCTCGGGTGTCTGCAGGTCAACGGCGATGCTTTTTTTGTTGCGGTTGAACAGGGGGAAAAATCCCGCACCCGAGCCGAGCAGCTTGCGGGTGTTGTCCCCCGCGATTGGCTCGACCTTGATGACCTCGGCCCCCAGGTCGGCCAGCAGCATGCCGCAGGTCGGCCCCATGACCATATGGGTGAATTCGACGACACGCAGGCCTGCATAGGGCAGGCTTTGTTCACCGGATGCGCTGGCTTCAGGCATGCAGACTTCCTTGTACAAAATTTTTGGGGAGACCCGCCTCGGGCGTCATGCCATAAAGCGGTTCGCCCGGCAATCCGGCCTTGAGCGGCTCGCGCGCAGCCATCAGCTTTGCAAGGTCCACCCCCGTGGAAATGCCCATGGCTTCAAACATGAAGACCAGGTCTTCGGTGACCACATTGCCCGAGGCCCCCGGTGCATAGGGGCAGCCGCCGAGACCACCCAGCGAAGCATCGAAGGTGCGCACGCCTTCTTCATACGCAGCCAGGCAATTGGCCAGGCCCAGTCCGCGCGTGTTGTGCATGTGCGCGGCGCCTGCCTTGTTGCCAAGCTCGGCGCGCAAACGCCTGAAGAGACGGCGCACCTGCGCGGGGTTGGCATAGCCGACCGTGTCCGACAAACCCGACTCATCCGCGCCGGCGGCAACACATTGCGCGGCCAGCCGGATCACATCGTCCTCAGGCACCACGCCCTGCAACGTGCAGCCGAACGCCGTCGAGACGGCGGCCTCGAGTTTTACCTGTGGTGCAAGCTCACGGCGCAGCCCGGCAATGGCCCGCACTTCTTCGACCATCTCTTCGCGCGTCTTGCGCACATTGGCCAGCGAATGCGCTGCGCTGGCCGACACCGGCATCGTCAGCTTGTGCACGCCGGCCTGCAGTGCTGCTTCAGCGCCGCGGCGATTAGGCACCAGGGCCATCACGGTGAGGCCGGGCAAGGTGAGCGCATGCCGCACCACCTCGGCCACGTCGGCCATTTGCGGCAACAGTCTGGCGGGAACAAACGAACCCACCTCGATTTCGCGAAGGCCGGCCGCGTGCAGGGCGGTGATCCAGCGCAATTTGTCGGCGGTCGCCATCGTGCGGGAAACACTTTGAAGGCCATCGCGTGGGCCAACTTCACTGATCAGCACCTGGCTGGGCTGGGGGATTTGCATCATCTTCAGTATTCTGTAAGATAGAACTATATTCTTTCTAATGAAATGATGAAGCAGGTTGCCGGCACTGTCAAGCAGGCAATCGACACGAAAGCCCAGGAGATCGAACCATGCCGCGCAAAGCCCAGACCGAATCCGTTGCAGACGCCCATGCCGCTCCCGGCGGTGCCGCGGCGGTGGACCGTGCCCTGTCGCTGCTGTCGGCCTTCAGGGCGGGCGACATCTCACTGGGCCTGGGCGAGTTGGCGGAGCGCACGCAGCTTTACAAGAGCACGGTGCTTCGGCTGCTGGCTTCGCTGGAGCATGCGCGGCTGATCCAGAAACTCGGCGACGGCCGCTACGCACTGGGCGCCGAGGTGGCGCGCCTGCATGGTGTTTACGCCGCCTCGTTTTCGCTGGACCGCGTGGTGCTGCCGGTGCTGCGTGAGCTGGTGGCGGCCACCGGCGAGAGCGCGGCCTACCATGTGCGCCAGGGCGAGGCCCGTCTGTGCCTGTATCGCGTGGACTCGCCGCACCCGATCCGCGACCACATCAAGGCCGGCGATCTGCTGCCCGCCGACCGCGGCACGGGTGCTCGCATTTTGATAGCGTTCGGCGCAGGACGGCTAAGGGCTGGAGGCCAAAAAGATCGTCAGCTATACGCCAAAATCCGCGAACAGGGTTACTACACGGCTGTGGGCGACCGGCTGGCCGAGGTGGCCGGCATTTCGGCCCCGGTGTTTGGGGCCGACGGTGCACTGGCAGGTGCGCTGACGCTGACCATGCCCGGCAACCGTTACAGCGAACGCCATGTCAAGCCGGTACTGGAGGCAGCCCGTCGCCTGACGGGCCAGATTTAAGAACCCGCTCACGGTCTAAGCCGGTATCGCTGTTCAGTCTTGCGCGGCGACGGGCTCGATGCGCCACTGGATGCTGAGCGAAAACTGTTCCCCGGGCCCCAGCACACGCAAGCCAGGCTGCCCTGGCAGGTGGAAGGCGTCGATGGGCTGCGTGATGGGCTCAAAACAAAACGCGGACCCCTGCGGCGGCCGGTAGACCAGGCAAAAGTGCTGCGCAGCACCGCCGTCGCGCGCAAAGTCCGGCATGCTGGCCGTGACCTGCAGGCCCAGCTCGGGCCAGGCAACGCAGGCCTTGCCGCCCCAGCCGGTGTAGCCGTTGTCGATGAGTGGGCCGTTGGCCGGCGCGCCTTCATTCAGGTCCCAGCCCGCCGGAAAGTCGGTCGTGTGCGCAACCGGCAGCGGATCGTCACCGCAGAGCCAAAGGCCCGCTACCTGCGCGGTAATCCGTGTTTGCGGGGTGCGGGGAAACCAGGGATGCACGCCCAAGCCATATGGCAGCGGCTTGACGCCCAGGTGGCGCACCTGTACCTTCTGGTCCAGCCCACCATCAACCAGTCGGAAGGTTTGCACGGCTTCGTAGTCGTACGGGTTGCCGTCGAAGCCGTGCGACACCAGCGTCATCACCAGGGTGTCGGCAGCCGGCTGCGAAACCTGCCACGGCTGCAGCCAGCCGTCGCCATGAATGGGATAGGGTTCGCCCGCGCGATTCGGACGCATGGCGTGGAATTGCCCCTCATGCGTGAAGCCTCCGCTGCTGATACGGTTGGACCACGGCACCATGGCAAATGAAGCGGTCTGGTAGAGATCGTCCGTTTTGCCGTCCCAGGGCCGCCAGAGGTCCAGCGGCCCTTGCGCGCGGTCGAGTTGCCAGGCAGCGACGCTGCCGCCGAGCGAGGGCGCCAGCCCCAGGCGCTGGCCGGCATGGTGCAGCCAGACAACAGGATGTGCGGAATCGGTCATGGGAGAACTTTCATGGCGAGGTGTTAAAGGAAACGCTTTGCGCGGGCGTCATCCGCCAAACAAGCCGGCTGTCACACCCGGACTGTCAATCGCCACCGCGAACAGGCCACCGGCCAGCGGCTGGTCTGCGAGCTGCCCGGGCGTGAGCCCGGTGCGTGCCGTGCTGATAAAAAGCGTGCGCATGTCCGGCCCGCCAAAGGCGCAGTTGGTCACATGGCTTGTCGGCAGCGGCACGCGGCACAGCTCCTGTGCGGTGACCGGGTCATGGCAGCTGACGCAGGCACCGCCCCAGTGGGCAATCCACAGGCGGCCGTCGGCGTCGGTGGTCATGCCGTCGGGAACACCGTCGCCGGCCGCAAAAGCCAGCCACAGCCGCTTGCCTGACAAGGTTCCCGCCGCGCCGTCGAAGTCATACGCATGAATGCGGCCGTTGACGGTATCGTTGAAATACAGTGTGCGTCCGTCGGCGGACCAGGTGGGGCCGTTGGTCACCGCAAAACCTTCTTCATGGCGCGTGCAGCGGCCATCAGGGTCATAGCGATACAGCCCGCCGGTGGTGGCCACGCAGTCAAAGTCCATCGTCCCCGCCCAAAAGCGGCCTTGCGCATCGCACTTGCCATCGTTGAAGCGATTGCCCGGCAACGCAGCCTCGGGTTGGTGCAGGTAATGTGGTTCGCCGCCCTCAGCGGGGTCAAACAGCGCGAAGCCGCGCCGCAGCGCCACGATCAGACCGGTCGCATGCGCCCGCTCGGCCAGCGCGGAAATTTCCTCGTCAAAGGCCCAGCTGCTGCGCGCGCCGGTGGCGGGGTGAAAGCGGTGCAGGCGGCAGCCAAGAATGTCCACCCAATACAGGGATTGCTCCCGCGGCGACCACAAGGTACCCTCACCCAGCAGGGCCCCCGCCGGATGGACGCAATGCACCTTGCCAGGGACCGGCATGGCCAGCCGCTGCTGATGCATGCCCGCGGGCGTGTCTGGAATCAATGTCACTAATGTCTCCGTATTGCAGGGCTGTGCGGTGGCCTCTTGACGCGGTGGATGATATCAATGCATAGTGATGTTGGAAACTTATTCTTTTTATATTAATCGATACATAACTTGCAATGTCAAACATTCCCAGCTCTGCCCCCATGCGTGCCGCTCCCGCAAGCGAGGCCCTCTCCGTCTTTCCCAGCCTGAACAAGCGGTCGGTGTTTGTCACCGGCGGAGGCAGCGGCATAGGCGCCGCCATCGTGACAGCCTTTGCGCAGCAGGGCGCGCGCGTTGCCTTCATTGATGTCGCGAAGGAAGCCAGTGAAGCGCTTGCGCAGGAGCTGGCGGATGCGGGGCACGCCCGCCCATGGTGGCGTGCCTGCGATGTGCGGGACGTGGCCGCGCTGCAGTCGGCCATCACAGACGCAGCAAGCGCGCTGGGCGACTTCTCGGTGCTGGTCAACAATGTTGCCAGCGATGACCGCCACAGCCTGGAGTCTGTGACACCCGCCTACTACGACGACCGCATCGCGATCAATGAACGCCCCGCTTTTTTTGCAATCCAGTCGGTGGTGCCCGGTATGCAACGCCTTGGTGCCGGCTCCATCATCAACCTGGGCTCCACCGGCTGGCAAGGCAAGGGCGCAGGCTACCCTTGTTATGCCATCGCCAAATCGTCGGTGAACGGCCTGACGCGCGGCCTCGCGAAAACGCTGGGCCGGGACCGCATCCGCATCAACACCGTGTCGCCGGGCTGGGTCATGACCGAGCGGCAGATCAAGCTCTGGCTGGATGCCGAAGGCGAAAAGGAACTCCAGCGAAACCAGTGCCTGCCCGACAAGCTGCTGCCCCACGACATCGCGCGCATGGTGCTGTTCCTGGCATCCGATGACGCCGCCATGTGCACTGCGCAGGAGTTCACGGTGGATGCCGGCTGGGTCTAGGTGCCCCCCCGAAGCGCCTTTGGCGCTTCCCCCTCAAGGGGGCGGCACCAGCGGCCCGGCAGAGCCGGTTCCGCGGTGTCCCTGGCCTGAGCCCCGCGATTTTGTCAGTCTGCCTCCAACCTGCGACCGTAGAGTGTCAGGCTTGCTGTCTTCAGTGCTTTCATCATGACCTTGGCGGCTGGCGATGGCAGCCGGTCGGTGCGCGTGATGATGCCGAAGGCGTCCATGTGGCAGGGCATGTCCAGCGGCAGCACCGAGACGATACCGTGCGCGGCGTAATACCGCGCCACATCGGCCGCGACCACGGCCACCATGTCGCTTTGCTGCAGCATGCGCGTGATGAAAAGCAGGGCTGAAGACTCCACCACGTTGATCGGCGGTGCAAGCCCATCCTCGCGGAACATCAGCTCGAACCGGTGCCGCAGGACGCTGCCCGCGGGCGGCACAATCCAGGCGGCCGCCACGACGTCGCGCAGGGTGAGGCCTGACACGCCCAGCAGAGGATGCCCCGGCCTCGCCATGGCGCACACCGGCTCCTCGACCAGGGGCTCATAGCGCAAATTGGTCTTGTCATGTTCGGCAAAGAGGCGTGCCACCAGGATGTCGAGCTTGCCCTGCTCCAGACGCTCGAGCAGTACCGGGCTGGTTTCGATGTCCAGCGAAATGCGCAGGCTCGGGTGCTCCTGTTTGACCACGGCCACCGCAGACGGCAACAAGGCCAGCCCCGGGGATGTGATGGCGCCGATGCCGACCTGGCCGAAGTGGCCGGTTTTGAGGGCGGTGAGCTCGTCATGCGCCTGGTTCAGGCTGGCCAGTGCCATGCGCGCGTGCCGGATCATGGTTTCGCCATACCAGGTTGGCCGCATGCCGCGGGGCAAGCGTTCGAAAAGCTGTACCTCCAGGACATCTTCCAGATCCTTGAGCAGCTTGGACGCCGCCGGCTGGGTCATGCTGAGAACCTGCGCTGCGCGATGAATATTGCCTTCTTCGGCCAGTGCAACCAGCAACAACAATTGCCGTGTTTTGAGCCGCGCGCGTATGAACCAGTGGTTGTAGGTGCTCATCGGGTTTTCCAGAATGCGTAGAACGATATCTATTTTGTCAAAAAAACGATTGGATTGATATCAAAATTAATTCTAGACTGCAGCGCTTGAAGACGAAGCTCTCACTCTCATGAAATTTGGCGAACTGCAACAAAACGCCCGGCACTACATCAACGGGCGCTGGGAAACAGGCACCACCACGGGCACCAGCACCAACCCCTCGGATACCCGGGAGGTGGTCAGCGAGTACGCACGTGCCGACCGCAACCAGACCGAACTCGCGATCCGGGCTGCGGCCGAGGCATTGCCGCACTGGAGCCACAGCACCCCGCAACGCCGGGCTGATGTACTTGACCAGATCGGCAGCGAGATCCTGGCGCGCAAGGATGAGCTGGGCATGCTGCTGGCCCGTGAAGAAGGAAAAACCTTGCCTGAAGGTGTGGGCGAAGCGGCACGGGCCGGCCAGATATTCAAGTTTTTCGCAGGCGAAGCATTGCGTGTTCAGGGGGAGACCATGGCGTCGGTCAGGCCCGGCATCCAGGTCGACGTGACGCGTGAACCTGTCGGCGTGGTGGGAATCATCGCGCCGTGGAATTTCCCGCTGGCGATTCCGGCCTGGAAAATCGCGCCGGCACTGGCCTATGGAAACACGGTGATTTTCAAACCGGCCGAACTGGTGCCCACCTGCGGTTGGGCTCTGGCCGAAATCATCAGCCGCTGCGGGCTGCCTGCGGGCGTCTTCAACCTTGTCATGGGCAGCGGCCGGGAGGTCGGGCAAACGCTGGTCGACCATCCCCTGGTCAATGCACTGAGCTTCACGGGCTCGGTGACAACCGGCGAACGGATCCTTCAGTCGGCGTCCGCGCGCCGCGCCAAAGTGCAGCTTGAAATGGGGGGCAAAAATCCGCTGGTGATACTGGCTGATGCCGACCTTGACCAGGCCGTCGAATGCGCCGTGCAAGGCTCGTACTTTTCGACCGGTCAGCGCTGCACCGCGTCAAGCCGGCTCATCGTGGAAGCGCCTGTGCACGATGCATTCGTTGCGCGCCTGCGCCACCGCATTGCCGGGCTCAAGGTGGGTCACGCGCTGGAGCGTGGCATCGAAATGGGCCCGGTGGTTGACCGCAGCCAGCTCGAACAGAACCAGTCGTATCTGGACATAGGGCGCAACGAAGGTGCCGAGCATGTCTGGGGCGGCGAATTGCTGGAACGCCCGACACCGGGGCATTACATGAATCCGGCGCTCTTCCTGGCCCGGCCGGAACACCGCATCGCACGCGAAGAGATTTTTGGGCCCATAGCATGTGTGTTGCAGGCCGATGACTTTGAACACGCGCTGGCCCTGGCCAACGACACGCCCTTCGGCCTCTGTGCAGGCATCTGCACAACTTCCCTCAAGCACGCCATGCACTTCAAGCGTCACGCAGAAGTCGGCATGACCATGGTGAACCTGCCTACTGCGGGTGTCGACTTCCACGTGCCGTTCGGCGGGCGCAAGGGGTCGAGTTACGGCTCACGCGAACAAGGCCGCTACGCCGCCGAGTTTTACACCACCGTCAAGACCGGTTACGTGCTAGCCTGAGCCATTGAAGATCACCAGAGAGCTGTCAGTTCCATTTCAACCAAGGAGACAAAATGAAGATCCATCGCCGCACCCTCGCCGTCGCGCTCGCGTGCGCCCCCCTTGCCGGCCTGTTGCCGGTTTCAGCATGGGCACAAAAGCCCATCGTGCTGGGCTTTAGCCAGGTCGGCGCGGAGAGCGAATGGCGCACCGCCAATACCGAATCCATCAAATCGGCCGCCAAGGACGCGGGCATCGAACTCAAATTCTCAGATGCCCAGCAGAAGCAGGAAAACCAGATCAAGGCGATCCGCTCCTTCATTGCCCAAAAGGTGGATGTGATCGCGTTTTCGCCCGTGGTCGAGTCGGGCTGGGAAACCGTTTTGCGAGAAGCCAAGGCCGCCAAAATTCCGGTGGTGCTGACTGACCGCTCCGTGAACGTCAAAGACACCTCGCTGTATGTTTCCTTCATGGGCTCGGACTTTGTGGAGGAAGGCCGCAAGGCAGGCCGCTGGCTGGTCGAAAAAATGAAGGGCACAAGCGGCCAGGTCAACATCGTTGAGCTCCAGGGAACCGTGGGCTCCGCACCGGCGATTGATCGCAAAAAAGGGTTTGAAGAAATCATCAAGGCCGACCCGAAGTTCAAGATCATCCGCTCGCAGACGGGTGATTTCACCCGGGCCAAGGGCAAGGAAGTGATGGAAGCCTTTCTCAAGGCCGAAGGCAAGAAGATCAATGTGCTTTTCGCGCACAACGACGACATGGCTATCGGTGCGATCCAGGCGATTGAAGAGGCTGGCATGAAGCCGGCCAAGGACATCACCATCATCTCGATCGATGCCGTCAAGGGCGCTTTCGAAGCCATGATGGCCGGCAAGCTCAACGTCTCCGTGGAGTGCAGCCCCTTGCTGGGCCCGCAACTGATGGCGGCAGTCAAGGACATCAAGGCCGGCAAGCCCGTTCAGAAACGTATCGTTACCGAAGAGGGCATTTTTCCGATGGAAGTAGCCGCCAAGGAATTCCCCAAGCGTAAATACTGATCAGCATCCGGACCGGCGCCCCGATACTGAGGCGCTCTTTCAAACCTCCAGAAGGAAACTATTTCATGAAGCGTACATTTCTCCAGACTCTGCTTGCCGGCCTCGTGCTGGGAACCCTCGGCATTGCGCCGTCAGTCCAGGCGCAGGACAAAGGCAGCATCGGCATTTCGATGCCCACCAAGTCCTCTGCCCGCTGGATCGCCGACGGCGACAACATGGTCAAGGTGCTCAAGGAGCGCGGCTACAAAACCGACCTGCAGTATGCCGATGACGACATCCCGAACCAGCTCGCCCAGATCGAGAACATGATCACCAAGGGCGCGAAGGTGCTGGTGATCGCCTCCATCGACGGCACCACACTGTCCAAGGCGTTGCAGAACGCAGCTGACAAGGGTGTCAAGGTCATCGCCTATGACCGCCTGATCAAGGGTTCGAAGAACGTGGATTACTACGCCACCTTCGACAACTTCCAGGTTGGCGTGCTTCAGGCCACTTCCATCGTCGACAAGCTGGGTCTGAAGCAGGGCAAGGGCCCTTTCAACATCGAACTCTTCGGTGGCTCCCCGGATGACAACAATGCATTTTTCTTCTACGACGGCGCCATGAGCGTGCTCAAGCCCTACATCGACAGCGGCAAGCTGGTGGTGCGCAGCAAGCAAATGGGCATGAACAAGGTCGGCACGCTGCGCTGGGACGGTGCGGTGGCACAGGCACGCATGGACAACCTTCTTTCGGCCTACTACGGCAAGGAAAAGGTCCACGCGGTCCTCTCTCCATATGACGGCCTGTCCATCGGCATTCTGTCATCGCTCAAAGGCGTCGGCTACTGCACGGCGCAGCAGCCTTGCCCGGTAGTCAGTGGGCAGGACGCCGAAATTCCTTCGGTGAAGTCCATCCTGAAAGGCGAGCAGTACTCCACGGTGTTCAAGGACACGCGTGAGCTGGCCAAGGTGACGGCCAACATGGTGGATGCCACCCTCTCCGGCAAGCAGCCCGAGATCAATGACACCAAGACCTACAACAACGGCGTGAAAGTGGTGCCCTCCTATCTGCTCAAGCCGGTGGCTGTGGATGCCTCTAACTGGAACCAGGTTCTGATTGGCAGCGGTTACTACAAAGAGTCACAAATCAAGTAACCCGGCTGCAGGTTGAAAGCACGACGGTCCCGTGCCGGGGAGGCGCGGGACTGTTTGCGCCCATGGGTGGCAATCACCTGCGGAGCGATTTTTGTACCAAAGGACAGGCATTGGAAACGATTCTCGAGATGCGCGACATCCGCAAAACCTTCCCAGGGGTGGTCGCGCTGAACAAGGTCAACCTGCGCGTGCGCGCGGGTGAGATTCATGCCATCGTCGGTGAAAACGGCGCCGGAAAATCGACCTTGATGAAAGTGCTCTCGGGGGTCTATCCGCATGGCTCTTACAGCGGGGACATCGTCTACGAAGGCCAGGAGCGCCAGTTCCTCGGCATTCATGACAGCGAGCAGCTGGGCGTCATCATCATCCACCAGGAACTGGCGCTGGTGCCGCTGCTATCCATTGCCGAGAACATTTTCCTCGGCAACGAGACTGCACAGCGCGGCGTGATCGACTGGATGGCTGCGCACAGCAAGACGCAGGCCCTGCTGAAAAAAGTGGGCCTCAAGGAATCGCCCGCCACGCTGATCACGGACATCGGCGTGGGCAAGCAGCAACTGGTGGAAATTGCCAAGGCCCTGTCCAGGCAGGTCAAGTTGCTGATCCTCGACGAGCCGACGGCGAGCCTCAACGAAAACGACAGCCAGGCCTTGCTGGACCTGTTGCTGGAACTCAAGGGGCAGGGCATTACCTGCATCCTTATTTCACACAAGCTCAACGAAATTTCACGCGTGGCGGACGCCATCACCATCCTGCGCGACGGCAGCACCGTCGAAACACTGGACTGCCGTGCCGAAGCCATCAGCGAAGACCGCGTCATTCGCGGCATGGTGGGCCGCGAGATGGCTGACCGATATCCGCCGCGCCAGCCGAAAATTGGCGAGACCGTGTTTGAAGTGCGCGACTGGAACGTCTACCACCCGCTGCACACGGACAGGAAATTCATCAAAGGCGTCAGCCTGCAGGTGCGGCGCGGTGAAATCGTCGGCATTGCCGGGCTGATGGGGGCGGGGCGCACGGAACTTGCCATGAGCATCTTCGGCCGCTCCTGGGGGCGCCGCATCAGCGGCCAGGTCCTTCTGAACGGCCAGCCTGTTGATGTCGGCACGGTAGAGAAAGCCGTTCGCCATGGTCTGGCCTATGTGACCGAAGACCGCAAGGGCAACGGGCTGGTACTGAACGAAGACATCCAGTTCAACGTCTCGCTGGCCAACCTCAAGGGCGTTTCAAGTGCCTCCGTCATCGACAGCGGCCGCGAATACCAGGTCGCGCAGAGCTACCGCGAAAAACTCCGCATCCGGTGCTCAAGCGTCGGCCAGAAAGTCCTCAACCTCTCGGGCGGGAACCAGCAGAAAGTGGTGCTCGGGAAATGGCTGTTCACCAGTCCCGAAGTGCTCATCCTCGACGAGCCCACGCGCGGCATCGACGTGGGCGCCAAGTACGAGATTTACACCCTGATGGCCCAGCTCGCGGCAGAAGGGAAATGCATCATCATGATCTCCTCGGAAATGCCGGAATTGCTGGGCATGACGGACCGGATCTACGTCATGAACGAAGGCCGCTTCATCGCCGAGATGCCGACGGCCGAAGCCTCCCAGGAAAAGATCATGCGCGCGATCATGAAAGCAAGCTGAAATGAACAACGAGTCCTCCAACGCCACCGCGATTGCGGCAAAAACCGCCGCTGCCAGCGGCAAATCGCCGCTCGACTACCTGAAGCACAACTTCCGCGAGTACGGCATGCTGATCACGCTGGTGGCCATCATGGGCTTCTTCCAGTACATGACCGAGGGCACGCTCATGCAGCCCCTCAACCTCACCAACCTGGTCCTGCAGAACAGCTACATCGTCATCATGGCGCTGGGCATGCTGATGGTGATCGTAGCCGGGCATATCGACCTGTCGGTCGGTTCGGTGTGCGGCTTCATCGGCGCGCTGGCGGCCGTGCTGATGGTGGAGTACGGCTGGCATTTCGTGCCGGCCTCGCTGGTGTGCCTGCTCTGCGGCGCGCTGATAGGCGGGGTTCAGGGCTGGTTTGTCGCGTTCTTCCGCATCCCTTCTTTTATCGTCACGCTGGCCGGCATGCTGGTGTTCAAGGGGCTGGCGCTGGCACTGCTGCAAGGCCAGTCGGTCGGCCCCTTCCCCGATTCATTCCAGATGCTCAGCTCGGGGTTCATGCCCGACCTGCTGAGCAGCGAAGGCCTGCGCATGACTTCGCTGCTGCTGGGCGTGGCGCTGGCCGCCGTGCTTGCCGTGGCCGGCATACGCGCGCGGGCCAAGCAGCTCAAGCACGGCATCCAGGCCGAGCCCGCCGCCATTTTCTTCGTCAAAACGGCGATGTTCTCGGCGCTGCTGATCTATTTCAGCTACCTGCTGGCTTCCTACAGGGGGCTGCCGAATGTGCTGATCGTGATGGCCGCGCTGATTTTCCTGTTCCACTTCATCACGGGTCGCACCACCATCGGGCGGCGCGTCTATGCGCTGGGCGGCAACGAAAAGGCAGCCAAGCTGTCGGGCATCAAGACCGAGCGCCTGGCCTTCTACACCTTCGTGAACATGGGCGTGCTGGCGGCGCTGGCGGGCCTGGTGTTTGCCGCGCGCCTGAACACTGCTACACCCAAGGCCGGCCTGGGCTTTGAACTCGATGTCATCGCCGCCTGCTTTATCGGCGGGGCCTCGGCTTCGGGCGGTGTCGGCAAGGTCATGGGCGCGGTGATCGGCGCATTTGTGATGGGCGTGATGAACAACGGCATGTCCATCCTGGGCATCGGCATCGACTACCAGCAGGTCATCAAAGGTGTGGTGCTGCTGGCCGCCGTGTTTGTCGACGTCTACAACAAGAACAAGGCATGAACCTCCTGGCCGTTCTGAAGGCGAATATCGTGGCGCGTGGCGCGAAGGCCGCTCCATGACCGTGGCCGACGCCGCCCCTGTGCTGGAGCTCGCGGGCATCCACAAACAGTTCGCGGGGATTCCGGCCTTGCAGGATGTGCGCTTGCGCCTGTATCCCGGTGAAATCCATGCCTTGATGGGGCAAAACGGCGCGGGCAAGTCCACCCTGATCAAGGTGTTGACCGGGGTGCTTGAAGCCAGCGGCGGCCAGATGCAGCTGGCCGGAAAACCGGTATGGCCGGACTCTCCCCTGGCCGCGCAGCGGCTGGGCATCAGCACGGTCTACCAGGAAGTCAATCTCTGCCCCAACCTGTCGGTGGCGGAAAACATCTTTGCGGGCCGCTATCCGCGGTACGGCTTTGCGCAGGGGTCTCGCATCGATTGGACCACCGTGAACCGCCGTGCGCGCGAACTGGTCGCGCGCATGGGTCTGGACATCGACGTCACGCGCCTGTTGTCCAGCTACCCGGTCGCCGTGCAGCAACTGGTGGCCATCGCGCGCGCCATCGGCATTGAATCCAAAGTGCTGATCCTCGACGAGCCGACCTCCAGCCTCGACGATGACGAGGTGCAAAAACTCTTTGAGGTGCTGCGTCGCTTGCGTGGCGAGGGGTTGGCCATTGTTTTTGTCACTCATTTCCTCAACCAGGTGTATGCGGTGTCGGATCGCATCACCGTTCTGCGCAACGGCAGTTGGGTCGGCGAGTGGCTTGCCAGTGAACTGGGGCCGCAGGCACTGATCGCGGCCATGCTGGGCAGGGAACTGGCCGCGCAATCCGCCACCGCTGCCGTGCCTCCGGAATTTGACGATGCTGCGCCGGCGCTTTTGCAAGCTGAAGGCTTGGGCCAGGCCGGTCAGTTGCAGCCTGTGGACCTGCGCGTGCGTGCCGGCGAGGTCGTGGGCCTGGCCGGGCTGCTGGGCTCGGGCCGCACTGAACTGGCGCGCCTGCTGTTCGGCCTGGAGACGCCGGACCGCGGCATGCTCAGAATTGACGGCGAGGTGGTCACGTTTTCCAATCCCGCCGAGGCGATCCGGCAGGGCCTCGCCCTATGTCCCGAGGAGCGCAAAACCGATGGCATCGTGGCCGAGCTCTCAGTCCGGGAAAACATCGTACTGGCGCTGCAGGCCCGCATGGGTATGCGCCGTTTTTTATCGCGTGCCGAACAAACCGCATTGGCCGAACGCTTTGTTCAGACGATGGGCATTAAGACCGCGAGTGTGGACACCCCCATAGGCCTGCTGTCGGGCGGCAACCAGCAAAAGGCCATGATCGCGCGCTGGCTCGCGACCGAGCCGCGCCTGCTGATCCTGGATGAACCCACGCGCGGCGTCGATGTGGCCGCGAAGCAGGAAATCATGGAGCAGATCCTGCGCCTGGCAGAGGCCGGTATGGCCGTGATTTTCATCTCTTCCGAAATGAGCGAAGTGGTTCGCGTGGCGCATCGCATTGTGGTGCTGCGTGACCGCCGCAAGGTGGGTGAGTTGCCGGCAGGCAGCAGCGAAGACACGGTCTATGAACTGATTGCGGCTGAACATGTCTGAAGAATTGCGCGACCCAATCGAGGGACACCGTGGAACCGGCTTCGCCGGGCCGCTGGTGTCGCCCCCTGAGGGCGGGGCGGCCGCAGGCCGCTTCGGGGGGGGGCTTCATTTCATGCGGCACCGCCTGGCCTGGCCGCTCATCACGCTGTTCCTGCTGCTGGCTGTGAACACAGTGTTTAACGCCAGTTTCCTGCACGTCGAGTGGCGTGACGGTCATTTGTACGGCAGCCTGATCGACATTCTCAACCGTGCCGCGCCGCTGGTGCTGGTGTCGCTCGGCATGACGTTGGTGATCGCCACCCGCGGCATCGACATTTCCGTGGGCGCTGTGGTGGCCATTGCTGCCGCAGTGGCCGCCTGGATGATTGGCGGGTCGGTGGCAGGGAGCGTGAGCCGTTTCCCGATGCCGCTGGCAATTCTGGCTGCATTGGCCATCGCGCTGCTGTGCGGACTGTGGAACGGGCTGCTGGTCGCCAGGGTAGGCATGCAACCCATCATCGCCACACTGATCCTCATGGTGGCGGGTCGCGGCATCGCGCAGCTGATCACCGGCGGGCAGATCATCACCATCTACTACGCGCCATTTTTCTTCCTGGGCAGCGGTTACCTGCTGGGCCTGCCGTTCTCGCTCTCCATCGTGGCCGTGGTCTTTGCGCTGCTGTACCTGGCGGTGACGCGCACGGCCCTCGGGCTGTTCATCCAGGCTGTGGGCATTAATCCAACCGCAGCACGCGTCGCGGGCGTGCAGGCCAGGCGCCTGATGGTTGCCGCCTACGCCTTCTGTGGCTTGTGCGCGGGCATTGCGGGCTTGCTGATCAGCTCCAACGTCAAAAGCGCCGATGGCAACAACGCGGGTCAGTTGCTCGAGCTGGATGCCATCCTGGCCGTGACGCTGGGCGGCACCGCGCTCACCGGTGGGCGCTTCAGCCTCGTCGGCAGTGTCATCGGCGCGCTGATCATCCAGACGCTGACTTATGCCATTTACTCGCTGGGTGTGCCGCCCGAGATCAATCTGGTGGTCAAGGCTGTTGTGGTGTTTTTGGTGATGCTGCTGCAATCGGCTGAATTCCGGGCCGAGATCGGTATCTGGATGCGGCGGCCGGCTGCGCGGGGGATGCGGCCATGAGCACAACCGTCACCCGGCCCCCCGTAGAGGCCGCCTCCAGCCAACGGCCATCTGCCGCGCCGGCTTCCGGTTTTAACCCAAAATACCTGCCGCTGGCGGCCACCATATCGCTCTTCGTCGCCATGGCGACCATGGGTTCGGTGCTCTACAGCGGGTTCTTTTCGGCTCAGGTGTTCCTCAACCTGCTGATTGACAACGCCTTTCTGGTCATCATCGCCGTGGGCATGACGTTTGTCATCCTGTCGGGCGGCATTGACCTGTCCGTAGGCTCCGTGGTGGCGCTGACCACCATGGTGTCGGCCGCGCTGGTGGAGCACCACGGCTGGAGCCCGGCCGCGGTGATTCCGCTCGTGCTCCTCATGGGCACGGCGTTCGGCGCCTTCATGGGGTTTCTGATTGAGCGTTTTCGCCTGCAGCCTTTCATCGTGACGCTGGCCGGCATGTTTCTGGCGCGCGGCCTGTGCTACCTGATCAGCGTTGACTCCATCAGCATCACCAACGAGTTTTACTCGGAGGTTTCGCAGCTGCGCATTCCCTTGTGGGAAGACGCCTCGCTATCGATCAGTGCCGTGATCGCCATCGCGGTGCTGCTGGCGGCAGTGTTCATTGCACACTGCACCCCCTTTGGCCGCGCGGTGTATGCCGTCGGCGGCAACGAGCAATCGGCGCTGCTGATGGGCTTGCCGGTGCGCCGCACGCTGGTGGGGGTTTACACGCTGTCGGGCTTTTGCTCGGCGCTGGCCGGTGTGGTCTTCACTTTCTACATGCTTTCGGGCTACGGCTTGCACGCTACCGGCATGGAGCTTGACGCCATTGCCGCCGTGGTCATTGGCGGCACCTTGCTCAGCGGCGGTGTGGGTTATGTGGCCGGCACCCTGTTCGGGGTGCTGATGCTCGGAATCATCCAGACCCTGATCTCTTTTGACGGCACTTTGAGCTCCTGGTGGACGCGCATTGTCGTCGGCGTGTTGCTGTTTGTTTTTTGCCTTTTGCAACGGCTGCTGGCAAACCGCACACCCAAATCTTCCTGAACCTTATTGGCCAGACCATCATGACAAGCACCAAACGAAAACTACGTTCCACAGAGTGGTTCGGCACGGCCGACAAAAACGGTTTCATGTACCGCAGCTGGATGAAGAACCAGGGCATTCCCGACCATGAGTTCGACGGCCGCCCCATCATCGGTATCTGCAATACCTGGTCGGAGCTCACCCCCTGCAATGCCCACTTCCGCAAGATCGCCGAGCATGTGAAGCGCGGCATTTCCGAGGCCGGTGGCTTTCCGGTTGAGTTTCCGGTGTTCTCGAACGGCGAGTCGAACCTGCGGCCCACCGCCATGCTCACACGCAACCTTGCCAGCATGGACGTGGAAGAAGCGATTCGCGGAAACCCCATTGATGCCGTGGTGCTGCTCACCGGTTGCGACAAGACCACGCCCGCATTGCTGATGGGTGCCGCGAGCTGCGACATTCCGGCCATCGTGGTGACCGGCGGGCCCATGCTCAACGGCAAGCTTGAAGGCAAAAACATCGGCTCGGGCACGGCCGTGTGGCAATTGCATGAGTCGTTGAAGGCCGGCGAAATCCAGCTGCACCAGTTCCTGGCGGCCGAGGGCGGCATGTCGCGTTCGGCCGGCACCTGCAACACCATGGGCACGGCCTCCACCATGGCCTGCATGGCCGAAGCGCTGGGTACTTCGCTGCCGCACAACGCCGCCATTCCCGCGGTGGATGCACGCCGCTATGTGCTGGCGCAGATGTCGGGCGCGCGGGCCGTCGAGATGGCGCGCGAGGGCCTCACGCTGTCGAAAATCCTCACACGCGAAGCCTTCGAAAATGCGATCCGCGTCAATGCCGCCATTGGCGGTTCCACCAATGCAGTGATTCACCTCAAGGCGATCGCGGGCCGCATTGGTGTGCAGCTGGACCTGGAAGACTGGACACGGATTGGCCGCAATACGCCCACCCTCGTTGACCTGCAGCCTTCCGGCCGTTTCCTGATGGAAGAGTTTTACTACGCCGGCGGCCTGCCCGCCGTGTTGCGCCGCCTGGGTGAAAACAGCCTGCTGCCGCATCCCAATGCGCTCACCGTCAATGGCAAATCGATATGGGACAACGTGCGCGAGGCGCCGCAGTACAACGACGAGGTGATCCGCCCTCTCGACAACCCCTTGATCGCCGACGGCGGTATCTGCATCCTGCGCGGCAACCTGGCGCCGCGCGGCGCCGTGCTCAAGCCCTCCGCGGCCTCGCCCGAACTGCTCAAGCACCGCGGCCGCGCGGTCGTATTCGAGAACCTGGAGCACTACAAGGAACGCATCGTCGACGAGAACCTCGACATCGATGCCAGCTGCGTGATGGTGATGAAGAACTGCGGCCCCAAGGGCTACCCCGGCATGGCCGAAGTCGGCAACATGGGCCTGCCGCCCAAGCTGCTGCGCCAGGGCGTCAAGGACATGGTGCGCATCTCGGACGCACGCATGAGCGGCACCGCTTACGGCACCGTGGTGCTGCATGTGGCGCCAGAAGCAGCGGCCGGCGGGCCGCTGGCCGCGGTACGCGACGGCGACTGGATCGAGCTCGACTGCGATGCGGGCCGCCTGCACCTGGACATCAGCGATGCCGAACTGGCTGAACGCCTCGCCGCCCTGGAGAAGGCTCCGGCAGGCATGCGTGGCGGCTACCAGCGCCTGTATGTCGACCACGTGCTGCAAGCCGACGAGGGCTGTGATTTCGATTTTCTGGTCGGCTGCCGCGGCTCCGAAGTTCCCCGGCACTCCCATTAAACCGCTCAAGCAGTGAACTACTGAACTTTATCCAACCTGATCCAGTCCCCATGAATACGCTCCGCCAGCCGCGTTACCGCGGCATCTTCCCCGTTGCCCCCACCACGTTCACCGAAACCGGCGAGCTTGACCTTGAAAGCCAGAAGCGCTGCGTCGACTTCATGATCGACGCCGGCTCAGACGGCATCTGCATCCTGGCCAACTTCTCCGAGCAATTCGTGCTTTCGGACGAAGAGCGTGAAACCCTGACCCGTACCGTCCTCGAACATGTGGCCGGCCGCGTTCCGGTGATCGTGACCACCACCCACTACGGCACGAAGGTTTGCGCCGAGCGCAGTCGCCGGGCGCAGGACATGGGCGCCGCCATGCTGATGGTCATGCCGCCGTATCACGGGGCCACCTTTCGGGTGAGCGAGCCGCAGATTTACGAGTTTTATGCGCGGCTGTCGGATGCGGTCAACATTCCCATCATGATCCAGGATGCGCCCGCCAGCGGCACCGTGTTGTCGGCCTGCTTCCTCGCGCGTATGGCCCGTGAGATTGAACACATCGCCTATTTCAAGATCGAAACCGCCGGTGCGGCATCCAAACTGCGCGAACTGATCCGTTTGGGAGGCGACGCGGTGGAAGGGCCCTGGGACGGCGAAGAGGCCATCACGCTGCTGCCCGACCTCGATGCCGGCGCCACCGGTTCCATGACCGGCGGCGGCTACCCCGATGGCATTCGTCCGATCATCGAGGCGCATCGCGCCGGTGATCACGACAAGGCCTATGCCCTTTACCAGCAGTGGCTGCCGCTGATCAATTACGAAAACCGCCAGGCGGGGCTGCTGGCCGCCAAGACCTTGATGAAGGAAGGCGGCGTGATCGCCTGCGAGGCACCGCGTCATCCTTTTCCAGCCATGCACCCGGACACGCGCGCCGGGCTGCTGGCGACCGCCAGGCGGCTTGATCCGCTTGTGCTGCGCTGGGCGCGGTAAGCAAGGCGTGCCGCGGGGGCGCTCCGCACATTGCTCCTTTTTTGATAGCTTCTCGCGCCCGCCGGTTAATGGTTCCAGGCATTTTTATGCCTTGGTCGGTATTCCGGAGCCGATCTGGCGCGCGAGATGCACCTGGTGCAGCGTTATTTTCCGCACCTCGGCCTGGCTGGTTTCTATGTGCGCGCGCAGCAGCATGGCAGCCTGGTCGCCACGCTTGGCGCGCACCGCCTTGAGAATCTTGGCATGCTCTTCATAGGTCGCGTCAATGCGCGGCTGCTTGATGAAGTCAAGCCGGCGAATAATGCGGATGCGGTCGGTCACGTCGCGGTGTACCCGGGCCATTTCGGCATTGCCGGCGGCCGCCACCAGCGCGCAATGAAACCCCTCGTCCCACTGTGCAACCTGCACCATGTCGGTACTGCGTTGAGCTAGCGGCGCCAGCCAGATGGCCGCCAGTTCATCCAGTAGCGCCGTGTCCACCGCCTGGCTGCCGCTGCACAGGCGCTGCACGGCCGTGGTTTCCAGCACCATGCGCAGATCGTAGAGCTGCTCGAACTTGTCGAAATCAAAGGGCAGCACGCGCCAGCCGCTGCGAAACAGCACCTCGACGAATCCCTCCTGCTGCAGGCGAAACAGGGCCTGGCGCACTGGCGTGCGCGAGACGCCCAGGCGCTCGCTGATTTCGGTTTCGGTAAAGCGGTCGCCCGGCACCAGTTTGAACTCGGCAATGTCGCGCTTGAGTTCGGCATAGGCCTCGTCGGCGCGCGAATGAAAGGCGCTGCCGGCAACAGGCGGGGCGGCGGCCGTGCGGCTCATGCCAGCAGGCTCACGTGAGCGGCCACCACACGCCAGCCATCCAGCGTACGCAACCAGGTCTGGCTTTGGCGCCCGGTCCTGTCGCTGCCTACACGTGCAAACTCTGTGTTGGCCGTGGCGAAGTCGCGTCCGTATGTTGTGATGACTGTGGCGCGCAAGGTACGCGCGAGCCCTTGCGGGGAGCGGCCCGCGCGAAAAGCACGGATGGCGTCATAGCCGTGGAGGTTCTCGGTGACGCCGTAGCGCAGGGTGTGCTCGCTGTTCCAGAACAGCTCGTCGAGCACTTCCACGTTGTTGTTGATCAGTGCGTCTTCGTAGCGAAAAAATGCGGCAGCCACTTCGGCATGAACGTCGGGCAGGTTGATGGCATGGATCATGATTTACCGATTGTCAGCGAAGCCAGCGGAGCGCGGGCGATGCCGGCTGCCTCCAGTATGGCTGCCACGCGCAGCGCGTGGTCTTCACGCCAGGGTGCGGTGACGAGTTGCACACCCACGGGCAGGCCTTCATCTGGCCACAC
Organism: Polaromonas sp. P1_E11; assembly: GCF_056405995.1. Lineage (NCBI taxonomy): Bacteria > Pseudomonadati > Pseudomonadota > Betaproteobacteria > Burkholderiales > Comamonadaceae > Polaromonas > Polaromonas sp. P1_E11. Next base: position 58,860 of record NZ_JBFUBA010000005.1, on the reverse strand, counting down.
CGGCACCGCACAGACGGGCAGGCCTATGCACGAAAAAGGCTGGGTCAACAAACCCATGCTTGGGCGCAGCGGCAGTCGTTTGCCGTTCAATTCCAGCCACTCGGTTCCTATGGTCGTGGCGGCGCAGGGGGTGGCGGCGGCGAGCAGCACATCAAAGTGTTCAAACAGCCCGGCCACGGCCTGGGCATAAAGGCGGCGCACGCGCTGGGCGCGGTCTATCCAGGCAGCCGGAAGCAGGCTGCCCGCCAGAAAGCGGTCACGCGACAGGGGCTCAAAATCGCCGGCGCGGCGCCGCAGGTCGTCCAGGTGCAGGGCGCCGCCCTCGGCGTTGGTGATCAGGAAGGCAGCGGCGCGGCCCGCCTCAACCATCGGCAGCGCCACCGTTTCACGGGCGCCCAGCGCCTGGGCCACACGTTGCACGGCGGCCCAGGCCTGGGGCTGGGCATGGTCCTGGAAGTAGCCGCCCAGCACACCCACGCGCAGTCCGCCCATGCCTTGCATCAGCAATGGCAATGCCGGCTCCACGGTGCGCTGTGCGCAGCCGGGGTCGCGGAGGGTTGATGGCCCAGCGGCCTCCGGGCCTTGCATGAGGTCATAAGACAGGGCCAGGTCGCGCACAGAACGCGCAAACGGCCCCAGGTGATCCAGTCCGGAAATAAAGGGGTAGCTGCCGGTACGCGGCAGCCGGCCAAAAGTGGGCTTGAGCCCGAACACGCCGCACAGCGAGGCCGGCACACGGATGGAGCCGTTGGTGTCCGACCCCAGCGTCAGCGGTACCTGGCCCGCGGCCACTGCAGCGCCTGAGCCACCGGATGAGCCGCCGGCAATGCACGTGAGGTCGTGCGGGTTGCGGGCCGGGCCGGCATGGCTGTTTTCGGTGGTGAAGCCGTAGGCGTATTCGTCCATGTTGAGCGCGCCCACCAGCACGGCACCCGCTGCTTCGAGCCGCTGCACCAGCAGTGCGTCGGCGCGGGCGGGCGCCCGCTCGCGCTCGATGGCCGAGCCCGCCAGGGTGGGCAGCCCTTCGATGTCGAACAAATTCTTCACGGCGAACGGCACGCCCAGCAACGGCTGCGCCGCAAGGCCGGGCACGCCGGCCTCCAGTTGCTGATCCAGCAGGGCCGCGCGTTGCCGCGCGCGTGCCGCCGTCACTTCGGTAAACGCATTGACGCTGGGATTGGTGGCGGCAATGCGCGTTAGGCTGGCCTCGACCAGCGCGCCGGCGCTGACCTCGCGCGAGCGCACCGCCTGCGCCATGGCCGTGGCGTCCTCACGCAGGCACTTGTCGGCGCGGCTCATTCGGCGGTCCTTGCAGCGGCAGGCGATGAAGCGGGCTCCACCGGCACGAACACCGGCGCCGGGTCGTCATGGGCGCTCAGGGTGACAGCGTCCAGTTGCGCGGCAAAGTCGGCCGCCAGCGCGAAGAACTGCAGCACACCGGGCCGGTGCTCGGGGCTCAGCGGCAAATCCAGCGCCGCGGCTGCTGCGTCCACATAGCGTTCTATCTGCTCAGGCGTCATGCCGTTTAGCGCCTGACTTCGCGCTGGAAAATTTCCAGGCTGAGTTTTTTAGTGCTGATGAAGCTGGCGTCCGACAGTGTCTCGACCGTGCGCGGACGCGCATCGCCGTAAGGCAGGATCTCGGCCACGCGCGTCGGGCGTTTGGTCAGCAGCAGAACCTGATCGGCCAGGTAGACAGCTTCTTCCAGGTCGTGCGAGACCAACAGCATGGTGGTGCCTGTCTGCATGAACACCTCCTGCAGCTTCTCACGGATGAACAGCGTCATCTCAAAGTCCAGCGCCGAAAACGGCTCGTCCAGAAACAACACCTCAGGATTGGGCGCCAGTGCCCGCATGATGGAAGCCGTCTGCTGCTGCCCGCCCGAAAGTTCATAGGGGTAGCGGTTCAGGTCGAACTTCACGTCGAAGGAGGCCACGAGTTCGGCCATACGCCTGTCGACATCGGCCTTGGATTTGCCTTCGAGCTTGAGCGGGTAGGCGATGTTGTCGATGGTGCGCATCCAGGGGAACATGGCTTCGCGGTAGTTCTGGAAGACGTAGCCGATCTTGGTGTCCTTGAGCGACTTACCGTCAAACAGGATTTCGCCGGCGTCGATGGGAATCAGGCCTGCGATCATGTTGATCAGCGTGGATTTGCCGCAGCCGTTGGGCCCGAACACCGAGACGATCTTGTGCTTGGGGATGTCCAGGTTGAAATCCTCATACAGCGGCCAGCCGGCGAAGTACTTGGTCAGGCCGCGTATGGTGATGTGCGTACCGGCCGGGCCGGGCTGGAATTCACGCACGGGGACGTCGGCATACACGCCGCCGGGGATGGTGAGAACTTCAGTCATCTTCCACTCCAATGCACGATGCGGCGCTCGGCGATGAGAAATAAAATATTGAGCGCATACCCCAGCGCACCAGCGGCCAGGATGGACGCGTACATGTCCTTCACATTCATGACCTGCTGCGAGTTGATGATGCGGTTGCCCAGGCCGGTGTCGGCGCCGATGAACATCTCGGCGACGATCACGATGACGAGCGCCATGGACACCGCCGAGCGCAGGCCGACAAAACTCGGCTGCAGGCTTTCCCAGATCAGAACGTCCTTGAACACCTGCCAGCGCGAGGCGCCCATGACTTTGGCTGCCATCACGCGCTGCTTGCGCGCGTTGATCACGCCGTAGGCGCTGTTGAAGACTACGATCAGCAGCGCGCCGAAGGCGGCGATTGCCACCTTGTTGATGTCCGACACGCCGAAGATCATCAGGAACAGCGGAATCAGCGCCGAGGACGGTGTGGAACGGAAGAAGTCGATCAGGAACTCCACGCTGCGGTAGGCTTTTTCATTGCTGCCCAGCAGCACGCCCAGCGGCATGCCTACCGCGGCGGCGATCAGGAAAGCCTGCACGGTGCGCCACACCGTAACGGCGAAGTCCTTGAGCAGCGGCCCGCCGGCCAGGCCGCTGAGCAACGCGCCCAGCGCATCGATGGGCGGCGGCAGCAGGATGGCCTTGATGAAGCCCAGGCGTACAGCCAGGTCCCAGATGATGAAGAGCACCACCGGGCCGATAAAGGGCAGGGCCTTGTCCAGCGCCGGCTTGCGCTGCACGGCGGCCGCCGGCGCGGCAGGGGGTGTCCAGGGTTTGGCGGGCGTCGCCGTTGCTGAGGAGGCGGTGTCCATGATGTTCAACCCTTGTAGAGCATGGTGTCCACGATCAGGCGCGAACTGAAGATGCCTTTTTCGGAGAACAGGTCGAAGAATTTCTGGAAATGCGCCACGTCGGCCGGGGTGAACTCGTTGTACATGGTGTAGGCGGCCAGCGGCACTTCGCCGGTGAGCGGGCCTTCGATGGCGGTATAGCCTTTCAGATACTGGCGCGCCTCGACCGATTTGCTGCGCACGTAAGCCACGCCCTTGCCATAGGCAGCGACGAATTTTTTCGCCGCGTCGGGGTTCTTCTTGATGAAGTCCGAGGACAGCGAGGCCGAGCCGCCGAACCACGGCGCCATCGGGTCACCCAGCACATAGCGCGCGATGACACCGGCCTCGAGCACGCGGGTGGTGCCGTTCATGCGGCCTATGGTGCCGGTGGGCTCCAGCGTGTAGGCGCCGTCGATCTGGCCGGCGGCGAGCGCCGCCACATGCTGGCCTATCGGCAACTCGACCACCGTCGCGCCGGTGGCACCACCGCGCTCCAGCACGGTTTTGGCCAGCGTCACGTTCTGGATCCCGGGGCCGGAGCCGACGCGCTTGCCTTTGAGGTCGGCCATGACCTTGGCCGGGCTGGCCGCCGGCACGATCACCTCGTCGAGCACGTTCTTCACGTTGCTCGGGTTGGAGCAGAAGATCTTGAAGGTGCCGGGCTGGGCGATCTCGCCGATGGCGATGTTGGCCGAACCGGTGCCGTTGGCGGTGCCGTCGGCGCGGCCCGAGAGCACCGCCTCCATCACCTGCTGCGCACCGGCGAACTTCAGAGGCTCCACGTCCAGGCCGGCCTCCTTGAAGTAGCCCAGCTCAAGGGCCGAATAGAACGGCAGGCCGGCGGCGATGGGCCAGTAGCCGATGCGGATTTTTGGCCCGGTTTGCGCGCGCAGGAGGGTGGGCATGCCCAGCATTCCCAGCGCGGCACCGGCGGCCGTGGTCTTGAGCAGCGTACGGCGTGCCGCGCTGGAAGGGGCGGGTGTCGATGCGGGAACGTGCTTCATGAAATGCTCCTGTGTGATGAATAGAAATGGGTGAAGGGGTGAGGTGGTGAGGTGGAGGGGCTGAAGGTGAGGACGGGGGTCAGGCCGGCGCGCCTGATTGCAGGGCGTCGACATAGGCACGCCATCCCCCGAAGTGCGTGATGTCTTTTGCGCCCTGCAGGGCCTCGGCCTCACAAAGAAAGCCCTGCACGGTGCCACCGTTTTCCAGCGTCAGCGTGCCGATGCCGAGCGGGGCCGGAATCAGCGCCACGAAAGAGCCATAGTGCTCAACAGGCATTTCCCAGATTTCGAGGGCAATGCACCCGCCCTGCCCGGCCGGCACGCGCAGCAGGCCCGGCTTCGGCGGCGCCGTGCCCGCAAGCGCATAGAAGCGGTAATGCGGGGCGGTGCGTGCCTGCGCGACCAGCGTGGCTCCACGTGCAGTGAGCTGGCCGTTCAGCGGCATGCCGCGAAGGTGCGCCCCGACGACAGCCACCTTGACGGTAGCTTGCGGCCTGATACCCGCCAGTGGCTGCGGCGCAGGAAGCGGCTCATTCAAGGCGCCCTGCAGCAGGCCCGTGGCATGGTGATAGCGCTGGCCGAGTTCCGCGAGTTGCCAATCGCTGCCGGCCAGCCCGACCAGCGTGATGCCAAAAGGCAGGCCGTCAGCTCGCACGCTGCTGGGCACGGAAAGGGCCGCATAGTCCAGCAGGTTGACGAAGTTGGTGTAAGTGCCCAGGTGGCGGTTCAGCAAGACGGGATCACGCTGCATGGCTTGCAGCGTGTAATGGGTGGGCGCCGTCGGCAGCAGCAGCACGTCGATGTTGCGCCACATCGCTGCCGCCTGCTGCCCCAGTGAGCGCAGCTTCGTCTGGGCCGCGTACAGATCGGCAGCGCTGTATTGGCGGCCCGCGCCAATGATGCTGCGGACCGGCTCGATCACTTCCTCTTCATGCGCGTCGAAGAAGCTCCGGATAGCGGTGTAGCGCTCTGCCACGAGGGCGCTTTCATACAACAGGCCGGCGGCCTCGGCCAGCGGTGCGTAGTCGATGGCGACCGGGATGCCGCCCAGGCTTTTCATGCGGGTGACGGCATCGTTGAAGGCTTCGCTGGCCATGGCATCGCCGAAAAAACTCAATGACGAAGGGATGCCAAAACGAAACCCGTCGGGCAGCGCCGTGCCGGCCATGGCCAGCTCGCGTGAATACGGGTCCAGCGGGTCATAGCCCATGGCCGCTTCCAGTACGCGCACAGCCGTGGCCACGGTGCGCGCGAAGATCGAAACGCAGTCGACGCTTTGGGCGGCCGGCACCACGCCACGCGCACTGACCAGACCCCTGGACGGTTTCAGCCCCACGATGTTGTTCAGGCCTGCGGGTACGCGCCCCGAGCCGGCCGTGTCTGTGCCCAGTGCAAAGTCGGCTTGCCCGGTCGCCACTACATAGGCGGAGCCGGAGCTGGATCCGCCTGATACATAGGCGGGGTTGATGGCGTTGGGCACGGCGCCATACGGTGAGCGCGTGCCGTTCAGGCCGCAGGCAAACTGATCCAGATTGGTTTTGCCCAGCAGTTGCGCACCCGCATCGAGCAGTTTCCGCACCACGGCGGCGTGCGCAACGGGGGCGTATGCAAAGGCAGGGCAGGCGGCGGTGGTCAGCACACCCGCCACGTCAATATTGTCTTTCGCCGCAAATGACAGCCCGGCCAGCGCACCCGCATGGCCAGGAGGAAAGGAAGGCGTCTTTGTGATCCAGGCCTGCGGCGCCCATTGCGCGGCTCCCGCACCGGGACCTGCCGTCGTGCCAGAAGAGACGGAAGGTCCGGAAGACGTCAGCGGGAAAGAGTTATGCACCAATTGAAAGCATCCATACTTGTGTACAAGTTGAGATGCAAGAGCTGTGCCAATTTCCTTCAGCTGTTGGCACACGCCATTTGGAGGGTCTAATGGGCAAATCGTGCGCTTAAAGCTTTATTACCATCAAAAATGTTATGGATAAAGCGATTTATCGGTGATTAATCGTGCGTGATGTATCAAATACAGTAGAGGCTTATGGAAAAGTCTCGCTCCAACCCACAGCCCAAGCTTCGTGCCGTGCTGTTTGATGCCTACGGCACGCTGTTCGACGTGTACAGCGTCGGTCTGCTGGCGGAGCAGTTTTTTCCGGGCAAAGGGGAGGCGCTGGGTATCTTGTGGCGAGACAAGCAGATTGAGTACACGCGCCTGGTCACGCTCAGCAATGCAGGGGCTCACTACCAACCCTTCTGGGATATCACGCGCGCTGGTCTGCGTTATGCGGGAAAGCGTCTGGGGCTGGATCTGGGCGGCGGCCGCGAAGAACAGCTCATGAATCAGTACCGCCACCTGTCGGCGTTTCCCGAAAACCGCGAGGTGCTGCAGGCGCTGAAGGCGCGCGGCATCGCCACCGGCATCCTGTCCAACGGGGACCCCTCCATGCTGGATGTGGCCGTCAAGTCGGCAGGGCTTGAAGGCCTGCTGGACCACATCATCAGCGTGGACAGCATCCGCAAATACAAGACCGCGCCCGAAGCCTATGCGCTCGGGCTGAAAGCCACCGGGCTGGAGGCGAAACAGATCGCCTTCGTGAGCTGCAACAGCTGGGACGCGCTGGCGGCCACCTGGTATGGCTACCAGACGCTGTGGGTTAATCGTTACCAGCTGCCGTTTGAAGAGCTGGGCACGCAGCCCCTGTACACCGGCAGCAGCCTGCGCGAAGTGCTCTCGCTGCCGCTGCACTGATTTCGCAGACACGTTCAATTTTTTGTCTTTTTAGTTTTTTTGACTCTTCTGATGCTTTTGAGAAAAGGGACCGCACCATGAACACAACAACCAACGCACGCACCTCCAGCCACCGCCTGCAGGTCGCCACCGGGCTTTACCGTTTCATCGAAGACGAGGTGTTGCCTGGCACGGGTGTGGCCAGCGGCGCTTTCTGGAAGGGCTTTGACGCCATCGTGGCCGATCTGGCGCCCAGGAACCTCTCCCTGCTGGCAGAGCGCGACCGCCTGCAGGCCGAGATGGACGCCTGGCACAAGGCCAACCCCGGCCCCATTGCGGACATGAAGGCCTACCGCGCTTTCCTCGAAAAAACCGGCTACCTCGTGCCTTCGCCGAAGAAGGTCACCATCACCACCGCCAACGTGGACGCCGAACTCGCCAAACAGGCCGGCCCGCAACTTGTGGTGCCCATCCTGAACGCGCGCTATGCGCTCAATGCCGCCAATGCGCGCTGGGGCAGCCTGTATGACGCGCTCTACGGCACCGACGCCCTTTCCGAGGAAGACGGCGCTACCAAAGGCAAAGGCTACAACCCTGTGCGCGGCGCCAGGGTGATCGAATACGCACGCCATGTGCTGGACCGTACCGCGCCGCTGAAAAAGGGCTCGCACATCGATTCGGCCGCCTATGCGGTCAAGGGCGGCAAGCTCGTCGTCACGCTGAAAGGCGGCAAGACCACGGCGCTGGAAGACGCCAGCCAGTTCATCGGCTACCAGGGCAAGGCCTCCGCGCCGTCGTCGGTGCTGCTGCAGCACAACGGCCTGCACATCGACATCCGCATTGACCGCGGCACGCCCATCGGCAAGACGGATCCGGCCGGCGTGAGCGACCTGGTGATAGAGGCTGCGCTGTCGACCATCATGGACCTGGAAGACTCGGTGGCCGTGGTGGACGCCGACGACAAGGTGCTGGCCTACCGCAACTGGCTGGGCATCCTGCAGGGCACGCTGACTGAAAGCGTGACGAAAGACGGCAAGACCTTCACCCGCGGCCTGAACCCGGACCGTGAATACACCTCGCCGAAAGGACCCAAGGGCAAAGCGGTGGTATTGCACGGCCGCTCGCTGATGTTCGTGCGCAATGTCGGCCACCTGATGACCAACCCGGCCGTGCTGTACACCGCCGCGGATGGAAGCACCAAGGAAATTCCGGAAGGCATCCTGGACGCCGTGGTCACGACCACGATCGCCATCCACGACCTCAAGCGCAAGGGCAAGGCCGGCATCAGGAACTCGCGCAAGGGCTCGGTCTACATCGTCAAACCCAAGATGCACGGTCCCGCTGAAGTGGCGTTCGCCGCCGAACTTTTCAGCCGCGTCGAAAAGATGCTCGGCCTGACGGGCAGCACGGTCAAGCTCGGCATCATGGACGAAGAGCGCCGCACCAGCGTCAACCTCAAGGCCTGCATCGCCGCCGCTTCCAGCCGTGTGGCCTTCATCAACACCGGTTTCCTGGACCGCACCGGCGACGAAATGCACACGGCCATGCAGGCCGGCCCGATGATCCGCAAGGGCAACATGAAAATCAGCCCGTGGCTCAGCGCCTACGAACGCAGCAACGTGCTGGTCGGCCTGGCCTGCGGCCTGCGCGGCCGCGCCCAGATCGGCAAGGGTATGTGGGCCATGCCCGACCTGATGGCCGACATGCTCAAGGCCAAAATCTCGCACCCGCAGGCCGGCGCCAACACCGCCTGGGTCCCCTCGCCTACGGCCGCCACGCTGCACGCGCTGCACTACCACCAGGTCAATGTGGCGGCGGTGCAAAAAGACATCGAGAAGACGGTCGACCTGAAGTCCGAAATCGCCCGCCTGCTGCCCGGGCTGCTGTTGGTGCCGGTCTCGCCTGACGCCCAATGGACGCCCGCCGAGAAGCAGCAGGAGCTGGACAACAACGCCCAGGGCATCCTCGGCTATGTGGTCCGCTGGATCGACCAGGGTGTGGGTTGCTCCAAGGTGCCCGACATCCACAACGTCGGCCTGATGGAAGACCGCGCCACGCTGCGCATTTCCAGCCAGCACATCGCCAACTGGCTGCTGCATGGCGTGGTCACGAAAGCTCAGGTCAAGGAAACCTTTGAACGCATGGCTGCCGTGGTCGACGGCCAGAACGCCGGCGACCCCCTCTACAAAAAGATGGCGGGCAACTTCGAGACGTCGGCGGCCTACAAGGCGGCGTGCGACCTGGTCTTCAAGGGCCTGGAGCAACCCAGCGGCTACACCGAGCCGCTGCTGCATGCCTGGCGGCTGAAGGTAAAAGCCGGGTTGTGAGCCGTTAAGTCCGCGGCAGGCGTGCGGGTGGCGGCCTGCGCCTGCTGTAGCCTGCGTCTGGCAGAGCCAGATTGCTACTGAATTGATAGCTGCTTGCGCTCGCTGTTATTGGCCTGCAGGCCAAATATCCCCGAAATCCGGGTTCGGCCCGCTGGCGCCGGTGTGCCCCGTGGCGGATGGCTGGCGGTCAGGCGTTGATGACGCCGTGAGCTTGTCGATGTGTTGCGCCAAACTGACCTTTACAAAGGGCCCCCGATCTTGCAAAACCGGCCGCTCATCGCCATTCGCGGGATTTCAAGGCTGGTTACGGACCGTTCCGTGACAAAAGCCCTGTAATTCATATGTATGCGTTGGAAACCAAGTGAAACACTTTGCAAGTACTTCAATGAAATCGCGGTTGGCCCTTACGCTAGCGTCTCCCCCCTCTCCGGCCACAGATTGGTTGCAAGCTGGCCGGTCAATGTGATTAATACCAATTTTCTCGAACTCCTCGATGGCTTCGCAACCTGACGTCCTTCAATCCTGTCTTCAGGCGGCTGCCAAAGCAGCCCGGCCTGCGCTGGAACGGTGCATTGATGACGCCGTGGCGGGGCTGCAGATTGCCGAGTCACAAAGCCCAAAAGTGGCCGAGCGCGACGAACTCGCGGCGGCCTGGCGGGGACTTCAACAAAACAAGCCCGTCTGGGTCGTGCAATACCCGGCAGACCTGCTGGTGCACTTCAAGGCGAATGTGGCTGTTGCGGTGCAGGCGGTGCGCACGCCGGCAGCGTCGCCAGACCAGCTCGCCGCGTCAGCCGCCGCCGCATCCAGCACCTTTGCCGCCCTGTCCTATGCCAGCTTCGCCCTCGTCGATGACGAGGACGTGTCCCAGGCCATTGAATCGTCACGGCTGCTCCAGCTGGTGCTGCCGGCGGTCGACCACGTCCTCGCCGAACTCAACAAGCTGATCAGCACCGTGCAGGGGCTGCCCAATGTGCGCCCGGAGCTCAATCCGCTGCGCCCTGAAGTGTTTGCACAAACCCTGCGCGAAATGATCACCGCAAGCAATGCGGGCTCGGCCGTCGTTTCGCTGTGGCTCAGGTATCTTGCCGAGCCTCTGGGGCGCGAACTCGGGCAGGTCTACGAACGCCTGGTTAACCAGCTCGAACTTGCCAACGTGCAGGGAGCCAGCTACCGCGTATTGCAGACCCCTGCAAGCGCAGTCCCCGGCCGTGGCAGGGGCGCGGGCGGTGCAGGCTCCGGGTCGGGCACCGGTACCGGCGGCGCAGGCGGCGGTGAGGGCGGAAACGGTGGGAGCTCCGTCGAATCCGGCCACCACCAGCCGCCCCCGCAATATGCCGACCTCTCCAACTATGAGATCCGCGACGAGCTGTTCCAGGATTTCCTGTTCCATGGCGGCAGCAACGCCCATCACGGGCTGGCGCCGTCCTATTACGAAACGGTCGAGGAAGAGTTGGTCGCCCTTCAGGAAGCGCCCGACTCTTCGGGCGCGCCGCTGGGTGAGTCGCAAGCCCCGCCCTCACATGAATACCAAAACCTGCCGGCGGTAGACCGTCCGCAGCGGATGGTCGATGAGCGCAGCCAGCTCAGCCCGCAGGTTTGGGGCTCGTACGCCCGCCCCCGCGAGCGCGCCATCGTCCGGACCCAGCTGAAGAAGGAAGCCAAGCAGGTCGGCCAGGTGCTCGGCCTGGAAGTGGTGCGCAAGCTGGTCAAACAGGTCGCGCAAGACCCGCGCCTGCTGGTGCCGGTGCGGGAAGCCATCGTGGCGCTGGAGCCTGCGTTGCTGCGCCTGGCCATGGTGGACCCGCGCTTTTTCAGCGACGAAGGCCACGCCGGGCGCCGCGTCATGGAGCGCGTGGCACAGCGCAGCTTCAAGTACAACGACGAATTCAGCCCTGAGTTCCTGGCGTTTTTTGAGCCGGTCACCCGCGCATTCAACGGGCTGAACAGCCTGACGATTGAAGATGCCCAGCCTTTTGCGATGGCACTGGCCGAACTCGAATACGGCTGGGACGAGCAGGACCAGTTCGAAGCGGAAAACCGCAACAACGTGCTGCAGGCCCTGCGTTTTGCCGAAGAGCGCCAGACGCAGGCGGACCAGATCGCCTTTGAGCTGAGCACACGCTCGGACCTGGACAAGGTGCCGGGCCTGGTGCTGGACTTCCTGTTCGGCCCCTGGGCGCTGGCCATGGCGCACGCCAGACTCTCCGATACACGCCACCAGGTTGATCCGATGGGCTTTGGTTCGGTGGTGCCTGACCTGCTCTGGAGCGTCAAGCGGGAAGTCACCCTGAAACGCCCGGCCAAACTGATCGAGATGATTCCCAGCCTTTTGGGCAAGCTGCACGAGGGGCTGGAGCTGCTGGGGCAGGATCCGCGCGAAAGCGAGCCCTTCTTCGAAGGCCTGATGATGCTGCACCGGCCCGTGCTCAAGCTGCGACGCCTGAAAAGCCGGCGTGACGCCGAAGAATCGGGCGCCGTACCGCTGGAGCCCGAAGAAGATTCGGCCACGCCTGAACAGCGTCTTGCCAAGGCCGCCGCGCACCCCTGGCTTGCGCGCGACGACCTGGACGCCGCAGGGTTTGAAGACACCCTGCCGACCGTGCCCGGAGAACTTGCTCCGCTCGAGGAAGACGAGCCGCCGCCGATAGAACCCATGCAAGCGGCAAATGAGCCCGACTCCAGCCATCCGGAATACCTTGCCGCGGCGGCAGCCTCAGCAAATGCGGTACCCGCGATGGCCCAAAGCGAAGCTGAGCGCCTGTTGCTCAGCCTGCGTTCCGGCCACTGGGTGGATATGTACTCCAGGCGCCGCTGGCTGCGAGCCCAGCTGATCTGGGCCAGCACCAAGGGCACGCTGTTCATGTTCGTGAGCCACGGCGGGCAGCCCCACTCGATGACCAAGCGCAGCTGCGAACGGCTGATCCGGGAACGCCTGCTCCGGCCGGTCGACAGCCAGGGCGTGGTGGCGCAGGCCCTGGACGCGGTCGCTTCGGAAGTCGCAACCACTGCGCAACCGGAATCCCAGCCGGTCTGAAGGCGGGGTTTCCGCACGAGGCGGCAGTTACCTGCCGCCGGATACATGGCGGAACCCACCCGTACCGCTTAAAGCCTCATGACCTCCTGGCCCGACCTTAATCAATTTCCTGCCGCTGCTGTACCTGCAGGCCCGGCTGAATTGCAGCCGCCAGCGCATGCCCAGCCGTTTGTGCATGACGACGGAACCACCCGGTCGCTTCACTTCACGATGGGTGAACTGCAAAGCCGCATGCTGATGCACAGCCCCTGGCGCCTGGAAGTGGACTACACGCTGACGATGATGGGCTTCCTGCTCTTTCGGCCCGCACCCCTGCACATCGGAATGATTGGCCTCGGGGGCGGCTCCCTGGCCAAGTTCTGCCACCGGCAGCTGCCGTCCAGCCAGATGACCGTGCTGGAGATCAACCCTCAGGTAGTGGCGCTGCGACGCGAATTCCACGTGCCTGACGATGACGCGCGGTTCCGCGTCATCGCCGCAGACGGGGCCGATTTCCTGCAGGCCGGTACCTCCCGGTTCGACGTGCTGCTGATCGACGGGTTTGACCACCAGGGGCAACCGCCGGCCCTCTGTTCGCAGCGCTTTTATGACGACTGTTTTGCCGCGCTGTCGCCGGGTGGGGTACTGGTGGTGAACCTGCACTACGATGACCCGGACTATCCGCTGCTGGCGGGTCGCATTGCGCGCAGTTTCGATGGCAATTCCGTGGAAATTCTTGCCGGGGAAAAAACCAACAGCATCATTTTTGCCTCTCGCGGGAAGCTCTTTTCCGCACGCGGGCTCTCGGTGGCGCAAGCTCTTGCCGCACTGGCGGACGACGAGGGTCGGGCCCAGCTCAGGGCCGAGCTTGGGCGGATCACATGGCACATTAAAGACCCGGGCGCAGACGACGCCTGACCGGTGCATCCCGGCTCACGCCAGCTCCGGCCACGGCGGGAAGGCCTTACCCCGACGTGCGGCGCTGTCCGACGGCCAGCCACAAAAAAGGCGGGCACGCTGGAACGTTCAACATTTCATTTCATTGCCCTGCACGGATATACCCTGCACGCGCATAAACCTGGAGAACCCCATGACTGAAAAAACTGCATCCGTTCACTGGGAAGGTCGAGGCAAAAAGGGCCAGGGCCAGATCAGCACAGACACCGCCGCACTCAAGGCGTATCCCTACGGCTTTGGCAGCCGCTTTGAGGACGACCGCAGCGGCACCAATCCTGAAGAGTTGCTGGGTGCCGCGCATGCAGCCTGTTTCACCATGGCGTTTTCCTTTGCCTGCGACAAGGCCGGGTTCGGCACCAGCTTGGTGGACACCCGCGCCAGCGTCCGCCTGGTGCCGCAGGGGGATGGCTTTCTGATCGACCGCATTGCGCTGACCCTGGAGGCCGTGATTCCGGATATCGACGAAGCGAAGTTCCAGGAACTCGCCGAAGGCGCCAAAAAGGCCTGCCCGCTCTCCAGGGCCCTGGCCAGCGTTCCCGAGATCACCCTCGCGGCCACCCTGCGCCGATAGCTTTTCCGGCACCCAGAAAGACACCCGACATGAATCCCAGGACGAATTTTTCTTTTGAAGTTCAGTATGCTGCGCAGTCAGGCGCCGCGCAGGACGAGCGCGACGGCCTGATGGGCTCGCTGGGCCCTTCGCTGCAGAAGCTGTTTGCCGCAGACGACCCTTCGGCCACCGTTACCGTAAGCGACAGCCACAAGGGCGAGGGCAACAAGATCATTGAGTTGACGACCACCCTCCTGGATCCCCAGGTCGCCGCAACACTCCAGGCGTTTTCGAAGCAGCACGGCGTGGCCGTGAGTGCACTTGAATAGCCGGCCCTGGTGCGGTCCCCGTTCAGGCTTGCCAGACCCCGTAACCTGCTTCGCGCAGGGCAATACCCAGTTCGACTTCCATGTCGCGCGCAGCGTCGTAAGGCATGGGGTTGTACATCTCGTACAGCCGGGGTAAAAGCCGCACGCCGAAATCACGGACGAAACGGTTGGACTGAATGCCGGCCTTGTGTTTGTCAAAACGCACGTCCGGATCCAGCCCGGTCATGCCCACATACACAAAAGGCTTGCCCAGCTGGTAGTCCGGATTGGCGCGGCGAAAGCGTGCCAAGTCCCACACTTCGGGCCCTAGCTCGATCACATAGACGCTGTAGTGGTGGCCTCTGGGTCGGGTGGGCATGAATGGGCGGGCGTGAAGGGTGGGCGTTGTGCCGACTTTAACGCATCGCAATCCACTCAGGCGCTATCAAAAAAATAGCTGCTTGCGCCCGTCCTTATTGGTCTGCAACTTCTTCTCACCTGAAAACTGCGCGCTAGCCCTGCTGTTGTTGCTGCGACTCCTTCATTTCTTCCTTTTCCTCTGACGGACTCTGGGTCTGGGTCTGCGTCTGCGTCTGTGCCTCATCCGGGGCCTGTTCCTGCAGCCAGCTGCCCGACGACACCACCAGGTGAATGAAGTGCAGCTTCGCGACCGCCTCCGTCGGCAGGATGAAGGGATAGAAATCGGGCTGGCCCATGCTGCGCGACATCTCGTTGAGCATGGTGGTCAGCCGCGTCCAGTGGTTCAGGAAGGTGAGGAACTGTTCGGCATCCGGGTGCGCCGGCTGGTAGAGCGCATCGATCGTGAACGGCGTGAACTCCAGGTCGAAGTGATCGACGCTCAGGCCGAAACTTAAAGCGGTGTCGATCGCATCGCGCATGTGCAGGTAATGCGCCCAGCACTCGGCCCAGTCCTCCCAGGGGTGAGTACTGGCGTAGGCGCTCACGTAATGCAGTGGCCAGTCCGCGGGC
Source organism: Polaromonas sp. P1_E11 (assembly GCF_056405995.1). NCBI lineage: Bacteria > Pseudomonadati > Pseudomonadota > Betaproteobacteria > Burkholderiales > Comamonadaceae > Polaromonas > Polaromonas sp. P1_E11. The sequence goes on along the minus strand of NZ_JBFUBA010000005.1, from coordinate 43,785 downwards.
GGGCCTTCGTCGTAGTTGCGCTGCAGGCTGGCCTTGTAATCCAGGGTTTCGTCGCCGAAGAGTGCGTGAAAGCCGTCCATCCAGGCAGTGCCGGCAAGCAGGCGGTCCCAGTAGTAGTGGCCCACCTCATGGCGGAAATGCCCAAGCAGCGTGCGGTAGGGCTCGCGCATGGCCTTGCGCACGGCTTCACGCTTGGCGTCGTCGGCCTCGTCCACGTTGAGCGTGATGAGGCCGGTGTTGTGGCCCGTCATGATGTGCGGGCCGTTCACCGGCGAACGCAGGAAGTCGAACATCAGGCCGCGCTCGGTGTCTTCGCTCATGCGGGACGCCACCGGCAGCCCGAGCAGGATCAGTGCGGACACCAGGCGGCGCTTGGCCAGCTCGACCAGCCCCCACAGGTAACCGTTGTCGGGCAGGGCTGGGTCGGTCAGGTCCGGAATGGTCCGGTTGAGGCGGCAGGCGCGGCACATGTCTGCGGGGTCTTCCACCGGCACCAGCCAGTTGCACGATGCGGGGGTTGAGAGATTGAGGCATCGCCTGTAAAGCGGTTCGCCGCTTTCGGCAGGTTGAGCGGGCGGTGCCTGCGTCATCCCGGCTTCCTCAACGGGTGCGGCAGACGCAGCGCCGGGCGCAGATTCCTGGCCGGGAATTTCTTCGAGCGAAGGCGGCTGCGCATCGTCGGGCGGCGCGCCGGCCGGTGCGCCGGCGGCCTGCCATTCCTGCCAGGTGCCCTCTTGCGGCCCGGGCATCAACGGCAGCAGCAGGCCGCGCTCACAGTCATAACCCAGCGGCGTGCCGCAGGCCAGGCATTTGCTGTTGCGAAAAAAGACGGGCTGTCCGCAATGGCAACGGTAGTTGCGGCCGGCCAGCAAAGGCAGGGGTTGGTCGGTTGATCTGGATGGCGTGGTGAAAAACAAGTGGCTTGACCGAATGAATGGTGGGCCCGCAAGGCCCAAAGCGCAAAGTACCTGGCAGGAGGACACCCGGCAGGCACCCCGGAAGGAGAACCCAAGGGTACAGGATAGCCCCGGCGAACCCTCCGGCGCCCGGCACCAACACCTGTCATGCTGTCAGTGGAGGCCGACAAAACAAGGCCGGCCTCTTGCTTTTATCATCGGGTATCAGACATGTTTGCGGGCCAGTTGACCGGGCACCCGTAAAACCCTGTGTTCAACCCGCATCAACCACCACACCTTCAGAGGAAACCATGCCCACTTACCACGTCGAAATGATGGAAGGCCGGACCATCGAGCAGAAGAAAAAGCTCGTCGAGGCCATTACCCGTGTCAGCGTCGAAATTCTCGGCGGCCAGCCCGACTCGGTGGACATCCTGATCACCGACATCAAGCGCGAAAACTGGGCGACCGGCGGCAAGCTCTGGTCCGAGCCGAGAGACTGACGACGGACACCCGGGCCATGCCCGCATCCCTTGCCGGCCTGCAGGCGCGCCACGGTCCGCGTTACCGCTGGTTGCTGCTGCTGTCGGTCATGATCGGCACGATGGCTTCCATCATGTCGTCGACCATCGTGAACGTGGCGATTCCCGACATGAGCCACTACTTCACGCTGGGGCAGGAGCGCGCGCAGTGGGTGAGTTCGGGCTTTATGGTGGCCATGACGGTCTCCATGCTGACCACGCCCTGGCTGCTTTCGCGCTACGGCTATCGCCGCACCTATGTGGGCACCATGGTGCTGCTGATGGCCGGCGGCATTGTGGGCGGTCTGGCCAACAGCTTTGGGCTGGTGCTGGGTTCGCGCGTGGCCGAGGGCCTGGCGGCCGGTGTGGTGCAACCGATTCCCGCGATCATCATCATGCGGGCTTTCGGGCCACACGAGCAGGGGCGCGCCAGCGGCCTCTTCGGCATGGGCGTGGTGCTGGCGCCGGCGCTGGGCCCGAGCGTGGGCGGTGTGCTGGTCGACCTGTTTGGCTGGCGCTCGATTTTTTTCATGGTGGTGCCGCTGTGCCTGGTGTCGCTGTGGATGGCTTACCGCTACGTGCCCGACACCGCCCCGGGCGGCGTGGAGCCCAACCGCAACGGCGCGATGATCGACTGGCGCGGCCTGCTGCTGGGCGCGGTGGGCACGCTGTGCCTGCTCAACGGCATGGTCGAGCTGCACGGCGCCGGGCGCGTGCATGCCTTCGTATTGCTGGGCGCCGCGCTGGCGGCGCTGGCCGCATTCATCTGGTGGCAACGCCGCCTGGCGGCTTCGGGCGGTGCACCGCTGATGAACCTGGCGCTCTTTGGCTACCGGCCTTTTGCCATGGGCAGCATCGTCGCTTTCATATACGGCACCGCGCTGTTTGGCTCCACCTACCTGCTGCCGGTGTACCTGCAACTGGGCTTGAATCTCTCGGCCTCGCACGTCGGCACCATCCTGTTGCCCGCGGGCCTGGTGTTGGCGGCCACGATTGCGGGCGTGGGCCGGCTGGCGGACAAACACCCGACCTGGCTGCTCGTCAGCATCGGCCTGGCCTTGCTGGCAGCCTCGTTCGCGTTGATGCTCACGGTGAGCCTGGCCTCGGGCCTGTGGATGCTGGTGATGTGGGCGATGCTGGGCCGCATCGGGCTGGGCTTCATCCTGCCTTCGCTCAACCTGGGTTCCCTGCGGCCCCTGCATGAGCATTTGCTGTCGCAAGGCTCGAGCGCCATCAACTTTTTGCGCATGCTGGGCGGCGCGATCGGCGTGAGTCTGTGTGGCATCGTGCTGGAATGGCGGCTGGCCGCCTATGGCGACTCGCTGGCCAACGCAACCAGCAGCCCGGCGCGGCTGGCTGCTTTTAATGAAGCCTTCCTGATGCTGGCCGCCCTGTGCGTACTGGCCGTGGTGGCTGCATGGCAGCTTCGCGTGCCGGCTCCCGCCCAGCCTGACAACTTACCGAATAACAAGCAGGAAGCGGACTGACATGTGCCAACTTCTCGGCATGAACTGTAATGCCCCAACGGATGTGACCTTCAGTTTCAGGGGCTTCGCGCAGCGGGGCGGCCACACCGACCACCATGCCGACGGCTGGGGCATCGCTTTTTTTGAAGGTGACGACAGCGTGGCCGGCGGCAGCGACCGCGGCCTGCGCCATTTTGTCGACCACCAGCCGGCCTGCAGTTCGCCGGTGGCCGAGCTGATCAGCCGCTACCCGATCAAAAGCCGGAACGTCATCTCACACATCCGCAAGGCCACGCAGGGACGTGTCGCGCTGGAGAACTGCCACCCCTTTGTGCGCGAGCTGTGGGGCCGCTACTGGGTGTTTGCCCACAACGGCGACCTGAAAGATTTTTCGCCCCGCCTGCACGGCAGCTTCCGGCCCGTCGGCACCACTGACAGTGAGCGCGCTTTTTGCTGGATCATGCAGGAGATGGCCAAGTCTCACGCGGGCGTTCCCAGCGTGCAGGAACTCAGCATCACGCTGCGTGAGCTGGCGGCGCACATCGCCACCCACGGCACTTTCAACTTTTTGCTCAGCAACGGCCAGGCCTTGTGGGCGCATGCGTCCACCAACCTCTATTACGTGGAGCGCAAGCACCCCTTTGCGCATGCCACGCTGAGCGACGAGGACGTGAGCGTGAACTTTGCCGAGCACACCAGGCCGAGCGACCGCGTCGCCGTGGTGGTCACGGCGCCGCTCACCACCAATGAAACCTGGACCTCATTTGCGCCCGGGGAACTCAAGGTCTTTGAAGGCGGCGCACTTATCGCCGCCTGACGGGCGTAGCCCGCCTGTGTGATCGGGCTGTCAGGCGCCGGCTGTCGTGACAGCCTGTTCCAGTGCATCAATGAACATGGCCGCCACGTCAAAGCCTGCCTGGTCGTGGATTTCCTGGAAACAGGTCGGGCTGGTGACATTGATCTCGGTCACATAGTCGCCGATCACGTCGACACCGGCCAGCAGCAGGCCGCGCGCGGCCAGCACCGGGCCCAGCGCTTCGGCAATTTCAAAATCCCGCCTTGAGAGCGGCTGCGCTACACCCACGCCGCCGGCCGCCAGATTGCCGCGCACTTCGCTGCCTTGGGGAATGCGCGCCAGGCTGAAAGGAACCGGTTTTCCCCCGATGACCAGCACGCGCTTGTCGCCCTTGACGATCTCTGGCAGAAATTTCTGCACCATCACACTCTCGGCGCCATTCTTGTTCAGTGTTTCGGTGATGCTGCCCAGATTCAGGCCGTCTTCCTTCACGCGGAAGATGCCCATGCCGCCCATGCCATCCAGCGGTTTGAGGATGATGTCCTTGTGCTCGGCATGAAAGCGCTTGATGTCGGCCGGGCTGCGGGTGACCAGCGTCGGGCCGCTGAATTGCGCGAACTCGAGAATGGCAAGCTTTTCAGGATGGTCGCGCAAGGCGGCGGGCTTGTTGAAGACCCTGGCGCCTTCGCGCTCGGCCTGCTCCAGCAGGTGCGTGCTGTAAAAGTATTCGCTGTCAAAAGGCGGGTCCTTGCGCATGACCGCCGCATCAAAACCCGCAATGGCTTCGCGGCCGTCGGGCCGCGCGGCATCGGCCGTGAACCACACATCTGCGTCGCCTGTCAGCGTGATGTGGCGCACCTGGGCTGTGACTTTCGCACCGGTCTCCCAGCTCATGTCGGCCGGCTCGCAAGCGCTGATGCGGTGCCCGCGGCGCTGCGCCTCCCGCATCATGGCAAAGGTGGTGTCCTTGTAAATCTTGAATGACTCGAGCGGATCGGCAACAAAAAGAAGGTTCATGGTGTGGAACGTGTCCCTGGGTTTGGCGCCGCCCCGGAGCGGGCTTCGCGGCGCTGTTGGCCGTATTGTTGTACAAAGAGCGCAATCGCGCCCGCGACGACGCCCCAAAAGGCCGAGCCCACACCGGCTATTACGACGCCCGACAAGGTGACGAGAAAAGTGATAAGCGCCGCTTCCCGGTGGGATTCATCCTTCACCGCCGCGGCCAGGCCGTTGCCGATGGTTCCCAGCAGCGCCAGCCCGGCAATGGCGACGACCAGCTCCTTCGGGAAAGCCGTCAGCAGGCCGGTGATTGCCCCACCGAATATGCCGATCACGATGTAGATCGCGCCGCAGCATACGGCCGCGGTGTAGCGCCTGGCCGGGTCCTCATGCGCTTCCCGGCCCATGCAGATGGCCGCAGTGATCGCGCTCAGGTTGAGCGCAAATGCGCCAAAAGGCGCCAGCACCAGCGTGGCCAGGCCGCTCAGCGTGATGACTTTTGACACCGGAATGCCGCCGTCCGGGCTGTCCGGCCCATAACCGGCGGCATGTATGGCCGCAACGCCCGGCAGGTTCTGCGAAGCCATGGTCACTACAAACAGCGGAACGGCCAGGCTGACGACGGCGGCCAGCGTGAATTCCGGCATCACGAACACCGGCATCGCCAACGAAAAAGCGACCCCAGACCACGCCAGTTGCCCGCGCGCAGCGACAAACACCATGGCACCGACCAGCGTCAGCACCACCGCATAACGCGGCATCAACCGCTTGCCCAATAGGTAGATCGCCAGCATCAGCAACACCAAAGGCAAAGCCGTTTGCGCTGCCGCAAAGGCCTGGATGCCGAAGCGCGCCAGCACACCGGCCAGCAACGCGGAGGCGATGGCCACAGGAATACGGTTCATGACTTTTTCAAACCAGCCGGTGATGCCGAACAAGGTGATGAGCGCCGCACTGACCATAAATGCCGCAACCGCTTCTCCCATCGAGAAACCGCCAGCCAGCCCTGCAGTAGCCAGCACGGCGGCACCCGGTGTGGACCAGGCCACCATCACCGGCTTCTTCAGCCACAACGATGGCACAAGAGAGCACAAACCCATGCCGATGCCGAGCGCCCACATCCACGAGGCAATCTCGGCAGGCGTGGCGTTGAAGGCAAGGGCGGCCTGGAAGACGATGGCAACCGAGCTGGTGAAGCCGACGAGGACTGCGACGAAGCCCGCGGTGAACGCCGCGAGGTTGAGGTCTTTGAAAAATTGCATTGGGGGATTCTGGCAGGGTTGGCTCGCAGGGCATGAGGTCGCTAGAGGAAGAACCGCCTTCCAGATGGATTTCATCCGATTGCTATGAATTCAATAGCGACTTGCGCCCGGCCTGATTGCCCTGTGGACCAAATACCTACAAACCCGACAGCTTGCGCATTTGCCGGTCATGCCATCGGCCCAGCAGCGTGATCGTCACCGCAGCTCCGATCAAGGCCATGAACATGTCCGATTGCGTGTCCCAGGGGTCCCCCTGGGTTCCCAGAAATTCATCCGCGCCCTGACCCAGCGCCAGGGCCGCCCACCACTCCACCAGCTCATACACCGCGCTGATGGCCATGGCCACGCACACCGACAAAAACCCCGCCATGCGGCGGCTGCCCAGGTAGCCGCGCTGCAGCAATACCTCGCGCGCCACCATCGCAGGCACCAGCCCCTGCATGAAGTGGCCGACCTTGTCGTAAGGGTTGCGGCCCAGGTGAAACATGTCCTGCAGCCAGAAACCCGGCGGCACCCTGGCATAGGTGTAGGCGCCACCCACGATCAGCACCAGCATGTGCAGCGCAATCAGCACGTACAGCAAGGTCGTCAGCGGGTAGCGCCGGCCCGTGGCCAGCAGCACCGGTGCGGCGATGACGGCAGGCGCCACCTCGAGCATCCAGGTGCCGCGGTCATACGGCGCCATACCCGACCACACCAGCGCGGCCAGTACCAGCAGGCCGAGAGCGACCAGCAGCGGCCTGCGGTCAGTCATGCGCCGCCATACACAGGCTCGCAGCGCACATCGGTTTTCACCGAGTTGGCGATGAAGCAGGCGTCGTGGGCCTCATGGTGCAGCTTGTCGATCTCGGCGCGTGTCGGCATGCGTTCACCGGCAAACGCCACCTCGGGCCGCAAGGTGACGGTGGTCATGGCGATTTTTCCTTCCGCGTTCTTTTCCATCACGCCACTGGCCGCATCAAAGTAGCGTGTCACGGAAAACCTGCGTTTGGCTGCGATCGACAAAAACCACAGCATGTGGCAGCTCGACAGCGAGGCGACGAATGCCTCTTCCGGGTCCATGGCCGATGCGTCCGACATCGGCAGGGGCACCACATGTGGTGAAGAAGAGCCCGGCACTTCGAGGCCGCCGTCGAAGCGGATCAGATGCCTGCGGCTGTAGCGGTTTCCCGGGAAATCACCGCCATTGATTTCCCACAAAACCTCTGCCGTGTAAGTCGACATGGCCGTCCCTTGAAGTCAGCGAAAGAAGTTGTGCAGCGCGGTGGCCGTCGCCACGGGCTGTTCCTCGGGGATGAAGTGGCCCGCCGGCATGGCATGGCCCGAAACCTCGCCGCTGCATTGCGCCTCCCACAGCGCCAGCGGGTCGAACATCCGGTGCACTACACCGCGTTCGCCCCACAGGAGCAGCAAATCGCAGGTCACCTTCAGGTGCTGCGCGCGGCTTTCGCGGTCATGGTCCAGGTCAATCCCGGCGCTGGCCCGGTAGTCTTCGCAGGCCGCATGCAGCGCTTCGGCGTTGCAAAAGCAGCGCTCGTATTCGGCCAGGGCCTGCGGCTCGATGTAATTGAGGCCCGCGCTGCCCCAGCCGCCGAGCTTGGCGTGCAGGTAGGCCCTGGCTGTTTCAGGATGGTTGGCGCCCATCATGATTTCGGGCAGCGGCGCCGGCTGCAACATATGGAACCAGTGGTAATAGGCACGCGCAAACGCCATGTAGGGCTGCGTCATGCTGCGGCCTTCGTACATGTCCAGTGTGGGGGCAATGTCGATGATGCAGAGTTTTTGCACGCGTGCCGCATAGTCCAGCGCCAGCCGGTGTGCCACGCGTCCGCCGCGGTCGTGGCCGCAGAGGTAAAAGCGGTCCACACCCAGTGCATCCATCACGCCGACCATGTCGTGCGCCATGTTGCGTTTGCTGTAGTTGCTATGGTCGGGCAGGCCCGCGGTTTTGGAAGAGTCTCCGTAACCGCGCAGGTCGGGCATGACCAGGAAGTAGTGTTTTGCCAGGCGTTGCGCCACGCGGTGCCACATCACATGCGACTGCGGGAACCCATGCAGCAGCAACAGGGCCGGGCGCAGCGGATCACCCGGCACGACCCGGGAAAACCGCGCGTTGATGGACGCGCCGTTGACCTCGAAGCTGCGTGATTCAAAACCGTCAAACCAGGACATGAAAACTCCCGTTCAAATCAACTCTTGCGCGGGCTTAGTGTCGCGTCACCAGGTATTTTTGCAGATTCGCCGCCGCCTGCGCGCGCACCTTGTTGCGCAGGAAAGGCGTCCAGCCCAGCAGCAGGCCGGGTGCACCCAGCGCCTGCCGCGACCAGGTCCAGAAATCAAAGTGATCACGGTGCCGCGTGATCAGGCCCTGTTCATTGAATTCAAACGCGCCGTCAATGCTGTTGTGCACCATGCGCCCGGTGGCGCTGAAGCGGTAGTAGGCATCCCAGTGTGATTTTCCCGTGCTCGCGCCGGCTTCCAGCCCGCTGTAGGTGAGTTTCCAGACATCCATGCCCTTGGCTTTTGTGGCGTCGCACAGCATGTGCCACATGCCGGTGACCTCGCGGTGCCCCCGCAGTGAAAACGCCGCGTCGTCGAAAGCGACGTCCGGGGCGTAGCAGGTCGCCATGGTGTCGGAATCCAGCCGTGCGAAGGCGGCGTAAAACTTCTCGAGGGTGGCCTGGTTGGGGTGCATGGTGTCTCCTGGGTGGTTGTTTTCGGGTGGCCTGGCGGCTTCGCGACTCTATAGCGCTTCGGTTTGTGCCGGCGTCGCTCACGCGTCAGCCGGCTTCGCGCAGCAATTGCAGCAGCCGCTGCAGCGCGTGCTTCACCGTGGCGCTGCGCACCGCGGCCCGGTCGCCGTCAAAGCGCCGGACTTCCGACACCAGCCGGCCGGGCAGCGCAAAACCAAACCATACCGTGCCGACAGGCTTGGCGGCACTGCCGCCCGTCGGGCCGGCCACTCCGGTGACGGCCACGGACACCTGCGCGTGCGAGCGGGCCAAGGCGCCGGAGGCCATCGCACGGGCCACTTCTTCGCTGACGGCTCCGTGCCCGGCAATCAGCGCAGCGTCTACACCCAGCAGTTCGTTTTTCGCTTCGTTGGAATAGGTGACAAAGCCCCGCTCGAACCAGGCACTGGAGCCCGCCAGGTCGGTGCACGCGGCCGAGATCATGCCGCCGGTGCAGCTTTCGGCCGTGGCGAGCCTCCAGCCTTTTTTGAGCAATAAATCGGCCATCAAGCCAATAGATACGGGCGCAAGCAGCTCCTCTTTTGATAGCAAATCACTGCTCACCAGAACCTCCAGAAGGCGATCACCAGCAGGGCGCAGAACGCCGCCACGAAGTCGTCAAACAAGATGCCGAAGCCGCCGCGCCAGCTAAAGCCCTTGAAAGCCTGATCCGCCCATGCCACCGGGCCGGGCTTCACGGCGTCAAAAAAGCGGAACAGCAAAAACGCGGCGAGCTGCGCTTCGAAGCCCGCCGGCATGACCAGCCACAACACCAGCCAGAAGGCCACCACCTCGTCCCAGACGATGTTGCCGGGGTCGAGCACGTTCATGGCCTTCGCGGTGACGGTGCAGGCCCACCAGCCAATCAGGGTAGAGGCGGCAATCAGCCAGCCCATGTCGGCCGGCGACAGCCATTGCTGCAGCACCAGAAAGGCCAGCCATGCCCACAGTGTGCCGGCCGTGCCGGGTGCCACCGGGCTCAGGCCCGAGCCGAAACCAAGGGCGATGAAATGCGCAGGATGCGACAGCAGGAACCGGACATTGGGCCGGAACCGCGGTGGGCTGGGGGCTTCTGATGGGGGAGTGAGTTCGGACATGGGGATCATGAGGCTGGGGCCGCGCTGGTTTTTTCCAGCCATTCGGCCCAATGGTCGATGCAGGCCTTGATTTTGGGCAGGCGGTGGCGGTTGGTAAGTGTCACGGCGTAAATCGGGCTGGGTTGTTCGTCGACAAAGTCCGCAAGCACCGGGACGAGCAAGCCCTGGCGCACCAGCGGTTCGGCGACCAGCGTGGCGCAACGTGAAATACCCAGCCCCTGTAGCGTCAGCGTGGCGGTCATGCCGGTATTGTCGGATCGCCAGGATGCCTTGGGCACGATCACGCTGGGTTTTCCGTCAATCAAGAAGGGCCAGTGGTTGAGCATGGGCACGCCGCTGTTGGTGATCAGCCGGTGGCTGTGCAATTCGTCGGGGTGCCTGGGTGTTCCGTAGGCCTGAAGATAGCCCGGCGCGGCATACAGCCTCCGGCCCAGCGCACCGATTTGCCGTGCAACGACCGTGTCGGTTACCGGCGTACCGGTGCGAATCGCGATGTCGATGCCGTCGCGCGCCATGTCCACCAGCCGGTCTTCCACCTGGAGGTCCACGCACAGCTGCGGATGGCGCTGGTGCAGGCTGTCAAAACTGGGCGCCAGGAGGTACTGGGCGACCACCGTGCTGGCCGCCACACGCACCCACCCGGTGGCTTGACGCGACTGACTGGCAAATTCGCCTTCCAGCTCGTCGAGCGTTCCCACTATACGGCGGCAGTACTGCAGAAAGGTTTCGCCCTCGGCGGTGGGCGCCAAACCGTGCGTGGAGCGATGGATAAGGCGTGTACCGCAGGCTTTTTCGATGCGGCTCAGGCTGCGCGAAACCTGGCTTACCGGCACGTCGCGTTCGCGGGCAACGGCCGAGAGGGTGCCCAGCTCGGCCACGCGGGCAAAGAGGAGCATGTCGTCGAAGCCAAGGTTGCGCATGGGCCAATGGTAACCAGTACAAGGCCTGCGGGCGGCTTTGCAGCCAGCGCAAGACCCATTTGCGGGCCATGCCGTTTCCGGCGGGCCGTGCTTTTCCTACAGTGCTTTCACCCCGTAACAAACCCCGGGGCAGAAAAGGAAACCATCATGAACCACCCCAACCAGCTTGACGAGTACAACCGGCTGATCGATCTGGCCGGGCTGCGTGCCAGGCAACTACGCCGCGAGGCCGTGGAGAATTTCGGCCATGGGGCCGCGCCGGCCGCCCTGCGGGCCGCAACCCGGTTTGTACAGAGCCTGGCGCGCCACGCCCGGCTGCGCAAACAGACCGGGACCTGAACCACGCCGGTGCCGGCGCGCAGACGCTTTGTCTTCCCTTGTCTATTTCCCGGCAAAGTGATCAAAGGAGGAGAAGCGCTGCGAAACAGCTTTTCCTTGTGCATCAATCAGCCGAAGGCCTGGCTGGGAGTCGATGTGCCCGATGCGGGTGACAGGGGTGGCGGTGAGGCTTGCAGCCGCCTGCACGGCCTCACGCGAGGCCGGCGGCGCAGTGAAGGCGAGCTCATAGTCGTCCCCGCCGGCCAGCACGTATTCCAGCTGCTTTTCATGAGAAATTGTGCCTTGTGGCCAATCAGGACGAGCGCTAGCAGCTATCAAATTCATAGTGGATGAGGTGTCTATCGTGGCACCGGTGCCGGACGTTTTGAGGATGTGCTGGAGGTCACCCAGCAGGCCATCGCTCACGTCGATGGCAGCCGAAGCAATCCCCCGCAAAGCCAGGCCGAGGGAGACGCGGGGCGTGGGCTGTTCAAGCCGCTGACGGGCCTGAGAGAGGATTTCTGCAGGCAGGGCCAGGGTTCCGCGCAGTGCTTCCAGGGCAAGCCGGGCGTCGCCCAGCGTGCCGCTGACGTAGATGTCGTCGCCGGGTTTTGCGCCGGAGCGCAGCAGTGCCTGGCTCTTGCTGTTGATCACAGGCACCTCGCCGAACACCGTGATGCAGATGTTGAGCGGGCCCTGGGTGGTGTCGCCGCCCACCAGTTCACAGCCGTGCGCGTCGGCCAGCGCCAGCAGGCCCTGCGAAAACGCGGCCAGCCAGGCCTCGTCGATACGGGGCAAGGCCAGGGCCAGTGTGAATGCCAGGGGCTGGGCGCCGCAGGCGGCCAGGTCGCTGAGATTGACGGCCAGCGCCTTGTGGCCCAGCGTAAAAGGATCCACCTCCGCAAAGAAATGCCGCCCCTCGACCAGCATGTCGCTGGAGATGGCCAGCTGTGTGCCGGGCGCGGGCTGCAGCAATGCGCAGTCGTCACCGACACCCAGGGCGGCCCGGCCGGCGGGACGCGTGAAATAGCGTGCGATCAGGTCAAATTCACCCATACGCCGAGCATACAGGCCTGTGAACGGGTTCCAGGGCTGCTGCTGCCCGGCAAAGCCGGATCAGGGGTGCTGCTGGTGCGTGACGCCACCGCGGAAACGGTCGGCCGCCTGGCGTATGACTTCGGCCAGCAGGTGCTCCTCGCCCTGCTTCTCACGCAGCCAGCGGGCGTCGTTGTCGGCACGTTCCACGCTGTTGCGCAGCAGGTGCAGCGATGCACCGGCGCCCATGCCGGTGGCATGGCGTTCAATCTGCGCCATGGTCAGCAGGATGTGCTCGCGCAGCGGCATGTGGCCGCCGGTGGCCGGGTCGACATAGACCGCGTCCAGCCCGAAGCGGCAGGCCTGGAAGCGGTTATAGGTGTAGACCAGGTAGTCGTCTTCGGTCGGCATGAAGGGTTGTTCGTGCATGAACCAGGAGGCCAGCGACTGCACAAAACCGGCCAGGGCGGTGGCACGCTCCACCGTGAGTGGCGTGTCGAACACGCGGATCTCGATGGTGCCGAACTCCGGCTTGGGGCGGATGTCCCAGTAAAAGTCCTTCATGCTCTTGACCACGCCTGTGCGCGTCATCTTGTCGAAGTAGACGGTGAAGTCGTCCCATGTCAGGGCAAACGGCGCACGGCCCGACAGCGGAAAGGCGAACACGGAGTTGAGCCGCGCCGAATCAAACGCCGTGTCTTGCCCCTGCACATAGGGTGAAGACGCCGACAGGGCGATGAAGTGCGGTATGTAGCGCGACATGCGGTGCAGCGTCAGCAAGGCGCTGTCGGCATCGGGGCAGCCCACGTGCACGTGCTGGCCGAAGATCGTGAACTGCTTTGAAAGGTAGCCGTACAGTTCCGACAGTTCGCGAAAGCGCGGCTTGTCGTAAATGCGGCGCTCGTGCCATTGCTGGAACGGATGCGTTCCGCCGCCCACCACCGCAATGTTGAGCTTGTCGGCGCTCTTGACGAGCGCGTCGCGAATCTGCGAAAGCTGGCCCAGCACCTCAGAGGCGTTATGGCACACACCGGTCGAGATCTCGATCATGCTGGACGTCATCTCCGGCACCACAGCGCCGGGCAGCGGAATTTTGGACATCAGGCGCAGCATGTCTTCGGCATACGGCGCGAGGTCGTAGTCGTGGGTATTGACGAGCTGCAGTTCCAGCTCGACACCCAGCGAGAGGGCCGCGGATTTCTGGAAAGGTTCAAGACTCATGAACAGGTCCTGTGGAAGGGCTGCGTGTGAGCGGCGCCCAGGGTTTGGAGCTTTCGCCCGAGCGGTGGATGGCCACGGTGGCAAGCACGGCGCCCAGCACTTCCATCAGCAAGATCGCAGGCAGGGCCACACTGGCAATCTGGCGTCCGGTGGCGCCCGAGGCCGCCGCAAACTGTGAGACCAGCAGCAGCGCCACCGATGACATCGGCGACATCGCGCAGCCCACCCAGAGGGCCTGCTTCCAGCTGGCGCCGCTGCCCACGTTGCCGATGGCGACACCGGCAATCTTGGCAACCATGCGGGCCACCACCATGCCGATGACCAGCCCGGCGACGGGCCCGCTCCAGTCTGCTTGCGCGGCCACCACGGAGACCAGCACAAACATCAACATGGTCAGCATCGACGAGGCCGTGCCCATCTGCCGTGGCCAGGACCAGGGACGCGGGTTGAGTTGCTTGAGCAGCATGCCGCCCAGCAAAGCTGCCAGCGGCGCCGAGCCGCCGAAGTGGGCTGCCAGCGCCGCACCTGTGGCGATCAGTGCCAGCAGCAGGATGGCGGTGTTTTCACTGGTGGGGCTCATTACCCGCAGGGCGGTGCGCAGGGTGAGGGCGAGCACAGCACCGACCACGACAGACAGGCCCAGCACCACCAGCACTGCATAGAGCGGGCTTGACAGTGCGGCCTCGCCTCGCGGCATCAGGCTCGCGCGGGCGCTGCACAATGTGAGGGCATACAGGGTGCCCAGCGTCGACAGCACCAGGGCGCGTTCTGTCACCGGTCCGGCAGCACGTGTGTCGATCGCCACGCGCGAGAGAACAGCCGGTGACGCGGCCATGGCCAGCAGCGCGAGCGACTCCGCAACGATCTCGCGCACGCCCAGCTTGTTCAGGGCCCAGTGGACAAAAACATAGGTAAGGGCAGATTCGGCCAGGCTTTGCACCAGCACCATGGGGTTGTGGCGAAACCAGCGCAGCGGAATGCGCCCGCCCGCTTCAAACAGCACCACCGCAACGCCCAGTTCCAGCAGGAAAAGCCCGGTGCCCTGCAATGGCCACACGGCGCCGGTAAAACCCGCCAGTCCGGCCAGCCCGCCCACGAGTGAATAACCAATGACCTTGGGCAGGCCGGTGTAGCGGTTGGCGAGGTGGCCGGCAGCAGCCGCCACCGCCAGCAGGACGGACCATTGCACAGTCGGCAAACCTGCCGACGGCTTGATCCACTCAGCCCATATGGCCAGGATTTCGTTCATACGGGGTTGTCTCCACTGTCGTCAGGACTTCTTCTACAAGCATGCCCTGTGTCTGCGGCATGTTGCGCGTTGAGTGGCCAGCCTTGGCAGCATGAAGCCCGGTGGTGTTCCTGAAAAGAAACGTTGCATTAATTTACAGGCACCTCGCGGCAGGGGCTGTAGGACAAGGCCTGAACATGAAGCACACCCCTATCGGGCTCACTGCGTGTAGCCCTTTCCCCCTTGCAGGGGACGGCGCCTGCGGCCCGGCAAAGCCGGTTCCGCGGCCCCTGCTTGCTTGAAGAGTTCAGTGCGCACAACCGGTGGTGCCGCGGGACTGGCTTTGCCAGACCGCAGGCGCCGTCCCCTCGAGGGGAGAACAGGCTACACGCAGTGAGCCTGGACAGGGGGGAGCCAGTTTCTAGGGCATGAAGAAGCTGCGCGGGTGGCTGCGCAGGCGTGCCCAGATGGCGATGCGTATGCGGGCGCGGTCGAGGTTGCTCACGTTGTGGGCCTGCAGTGCCAGGCGAAACGCCAGGTAAAAACTCACGCCGAGGTTGAGCGCGCCTATCAGGGGAATGGCAAGAATGCAGGACCAGATTTGCCAGTGCCGGAATGCTTCGAGCCCGAGAGAGGCGCCGGCCGCCGCCAGTTGTCCGGTTGACAGGGTGACGTGGCGGGCCTGGAGTTCAAGCCCGAAGAAACCGGTGAAGGCCGGTATGAGGCCGAGCATGAAACCCAGTGCGATGTTGGACGCGAAACCCGAAATGTTGTCGCGCATGAAGCCGGACCAGCGCGCAGCGCGCTCGCTGCCCAGCACGGAAGTGATGCGCGGGTTGTGGCGCATCGCCGAGTCAAGATGATGCAGTACAAACCAGTTCTCGGTCCAGCCTCCGATCATGCTGGCTGCGAACAGGATGCCGCCGGTGAACCCGGCCCACAGCAGGGCGGGGCCCATCACGGTGAGGGTCTCCAGCACATGGTGCGCGTCGGCCACGCTGATCATGGGCCGGCCCAGGACGACCTGGATCAGCGTGTTGACGAGCAGCACGGCCGGCACGACCATGAATACATTGCCGCAGACCGCCGCAACTTGCGAACGCACCAGGTGCGTCACCTCGTCGACGAACGCTTCAATGGGGCCGGTCGTATCGGCCGAGCCGATGTCCTTGAGCTTGGCCGCCATCGCCGGCGCGGTCATCGCGGGCTGCTTGGTGGCCAATGTGAAATGCAGCAGCTGGATGACGACAAAGCTGCCGGCATAGACGACGCTGGACCAGAAGCCGCCCCAGAAGGCAGAAAGCCCGACGGCGACGACCATGAATTTCAGGAGCGTGGTGAAGGCGGTGATCGCTCCGCCGCCCATGGCCTTGCCCAGCATTTCGCGGTATTCCTCGCGGGTACGGGTGATGTAGGTTTCCCCGGTCTCCGCGCTGCGCTCAGCCATCTTGGCCGACAGCAGCGTGGAGTTGGCGCTGATCAGCGCGCCTATGCTTTTGCTCTCCTGCGCCGTGATGACGCGGCGCGTCAGCAATTTCAGCGCAGCCATGCCGGGTTTGGCCGAAAGCAGGGCGTCCAGCAGTTCGCGCACGCGCAGGATGCGTTCGCGCAACTGGCGCAGGCGAAACACCATGCCTACGGAGATGCCGTGGTCTTCAAGGTGCACGTAGATGCTGTTGACGGCCTGACGGCAGGCGTCCAGCCGTTCTCGGTACTGTGCGACCGCGGATTGCAGCTGGGCATCGTCCCGGTCGGGCTTGAAGAACGCGTTACGCAGCTCGTCGATATCAGCGGGCAAGGCATGGAAGGCCCGGGCGTGTGGCGTGGCCCGGTTCATGCGCAGACGCAGCTCCGGCGCAAAACCAGTGGCGCGAATCTGCGCGGTGCAATACGTCAGGGCGTCCATCAGGCTGTATTGCCAGTGCAGTGCATCGAGCTTTGGGCTGGCCGACAACAGTTGCGTCAGGCGGCTGATCTGGGCATCTTCCAGTGCGCCCATCCACTGGGCATCGAAACGCGTGGGCGCTACCAGGGGGAAAAGCTCCGAAGCATCGGTGGTTTCGGGCGTTCCGGGAAGCAGCTTGCGGCGCAGGCGTTCGGCCAGCTCGCTGACAAACGCCGTGCGCGGTGCAAAGCCGAAGTCGGCCAGCAAGGTGGTGATGTCAACGGTCTGCATCAGCGTTTGCCACCAGGCTTGCAGCCGTGTGCGCACTTCGGGCTGCATCTCCACGGCATCCATCAACGCCTGTACCCGTGACACGGCCGCAGGCACGGAAGTCTGGTCGCCGCGAATCCACTCGAAAAGCTTGATCAGCCAGACGTGGCGGCGGGCCAGATCGGCGTCGGGGTCGAGCGCCTTCAGGAGGGAAGCAAGATCCTTCATCAGCCGGTCAAACCCATCCGTTCAGTGCAGCACCCGGCCGTGCGGAGTGCTGCCGTTGTGTGCTTCCAGAACGAACATGTGAATGGGGGCGTCAAAACGTTCGCCGTCTTCGGCAACACAAAAATAGCTGCCGTGCATGGTGCCGGTGGGCGTGCGCAGGCGCGATCCGCTGGTGTACTGAAACGACTCGCCCGGCTTGAGCAGTGGCTGGTGGCCCACAACGCCGAGCCCCTTGACTTCCTCGTTGTGGCCGTTGGCGTCGCTGATGATCCAGTGCCGGGAAATCAGCTGGGCGGTCACGTCGCCGGTGTTGGTCACCGTCACGGTATAGGAAAACCCGTAGACGTGGTCTTCCGGGGCCGACTGGTCGGGCTGGTATTGCGGAACGACTTCGCAGGAGAACTGGTATTTGGGCATGGCAGGTAAACGGTTGGCGTCCATGTTAACCGCCTGCCCGGGAGGCTGCCATGCGTGCGGGCATGACGCGGCCGCGGCTTGCTGCGACAATCCGGCCATGCCTAAAAACACGCCGCCTACTTACCGGATCGCCCCCTCCATTTTGTCCGCCGACTTCGCCCGGCTGGGTGACGAGATCAAAGCCGTGATTGCTGCAGGAGCCGACTGGATCCACTTCGACGTCATGGACAATCACTATGTGCCCAACCTGACCTTTGGGCCGATGATTTGCCAGGCGCTCAAGCCCCATGCAAAAAAAGCTGATGGCACTGCCGTGCCGGTGGATGTCCACCTGATGGTGCAGCCCGTCGATGCACTGGCTGCAGCCTTTGCCGATGCAGGTGCCGACTTCATCAGTTTTCACCCCGACGCGTCGGGCCATGTGCACCGTAGCGTGCAGGCCATCAAGGCAAAGGGGTGCAAAGCAGGACTGGTGTTCAACCCGGCTTCGCCGCTGGACGTGCTGGACTGGGTGATTGAGGACATTGATCTCATCCTGATCATGAGCGTCAATCCGGGCTTTGGCGGACAAAGCTTTATTGACTCCGCGCTGCGCAAAATAGAAGATGCGAGAAAACGCATTGACGCTTCGGGAAAAGACATTCGCCTGGAAGTCGACGGGGGCATCAAGACCGACAATATCGCGCGCGTGGCATCGGCCGGTGCCGATACCTTTGTCGCGGGAAGCGCGATTTTCGGGAAACCCGACTACAGGGCGGTGATTGACGCCATGCGGGTGGAGCTGGTGAAATAAGGCAGACTGCAACGATGCAGACCCCTGTCTCCCATATCTCTCTGCCCGAAAACCGGTAGGGCCGCAACTGGCCCGGCATTCATGGAAGAGCCGCATCATGACTGAACCTGTGAAGCCGCTGGTTGGCGAGGCGCTCTCCGCGCGGAGGGCCCGCATCCTGGTGGTGGACGATACCGAGGACATACGTTATTTCCTCGCGACGCTGCTGCAGGACCGGTATGAGGTGATTGCCGCTGCGTCGGGCGAGGAGGGCCTGCAGGCGGCAACTTCGGGGGTACGCCCAGAGATCATCCTGCTGGATGTGATGATGCCCGGCATGGACGGCTACGAGGTGATGCGGCAACTGGCAGGCGATCCGCGCACGGCTGATATCCCGGTGATCTTCCTGACGGCGCTTGCCAGCGTGGAGGAGGAGCAATATGGGCTGGACCTGGGAGCCACCGACTACATCACCAAGCCCGTCAGCCCGCCCATCCTGTTGGCGCGCGTCAGGATGCATCTTGAACGCAGCGCCAATGCCAAGCGCCTGAAGACCCTGTCAGAACAACTGTCGCGTTACCTGGCACCGCAGGTCTACCAGTCCCTGTTTGACGGGTCGCGCCAGGCCGAAATCGAGACGCAGCGCAAATGGCTCACGGTGTTTTTTTCGGACATCAAGAACTTCACCGAATCGACCGGAAAATGGCAGCCCGAAGAAGTCACGTTCCTGCTGAACAGCTATTTCGAAGAGATGTCGCAAATCGCGGCCGACTATGGCGCCACGCTGGACAAATTCATCGGCGATGCCATCGTGATTTTTTTCGGGGACCCGCACACCCTTGGCCGGCAGCAGGATGCCGTGCAGTGCGTCCGGATGGCGGTGGCCATGCTGGTGCGGCTTGACGAGCTTCAGGTGCGTTGGAAAACGATGGGTATCGACAAGGCGTTTGAAATACGCATCGGCATTCATTCCGGGTTTTGCGACGTCGGCAATTTCGGCAGCAAGCTCCGCATGGACTACACCATTATTGGCCGGGAGGTGAACCTTGCCGCGCGGCTTGAGCAGGCCGCAGAGCCCGGCCAGATGCTGATCTCCCGTGAAACCCATGCGCTGGTGCAGGCGGAAATCCAGGCCGAAGCACGGCCTGCCGTCACGGCCAAGGGATTTGCGGAGCCCATTCCGGTTTATGCGGTGCTGAAACCGGCGCGCTTGCCGCAGGCTGTTGCGACAACGACCCCGCCAACGTTGCCCGCGCCGCCGCGGGATACCGTCAAAACGCCGGGTACGGGAATTCCCATGGCGGATGCTGCAGACGCCACGTTGCCTGAGAGCATTGCCGGCCTGGATCTCAGCGTCGGCCTGACCCGCGCAATGGGCATGAAGGGGTTTTACCTGTCGATGCTGCGCCGCTATCTC
The DNA here is from genome assembly GCF_056405995.1 of Polaromonas sp. P1_E11. Classification (NCBI taxonomy): domain Bacteria; kingdom Pseudomonadati; phylum Pseudomonadota; class Betaproteobacteria; order Burkholderiales; family Comamonadaceae; genus Polaromonas; species Polaromonas sp. P1_E11. Next base: position 24,305 of record NZ_JBFUBA010000005.1, on the reverse strand, counting down.
GACGGCCGCCGGGACACTCCCCGGCATATTCGCGAAGCGCTGGATGCGGGCGACCTGAAAAACGCCGAACTGCTCAGCCATTCCCTGCGGGGCGTTTCGGCCCAGATCGGCGCCATTCGCGTGCCGGCGGATGCGGCCGCGCTTGAGCAGGCCATCAATGAGGGCCTGCCGCGCCAAAGTCTGGACGATTTACTGGGGAAACTGGAGTCATCCCTGGGCGAGCTGATCGCTGCGCTGCAGTCAGGGTTACCACCGGCAAACCCGGCCACCGCAGGCCCTTAGCGAAGCGATCCATGCGGGGCCGGGCCTGCAGGTGTATCGTTTCCTTACATCGCAAGCCACTAGAATCAGAATGCATTCAGGCTCATGCCACGACTGTTACCCGTTACCCGCGAAAGGACATCCACAGTGCATCCAAACAACGTTTATGCGGTTACATCCAAAGGTCAACAGGAACTGCGCAGTGCCGCCACTTCGATTTCGCAGCCTGAGATTGAATTACTGGTGCGCCTTGATGGCATCCTGACGGTCGCGCAGATCCGGCAGAGCATGGGTGAAGCAGGCAGTGCCACAGTAGACGGCACGCTCGATCTGCTCCATGCCAAGGGGCTCGTGGAAATGGTTCAGCCTGATCCGTTTGCGGCCTCGCTTCAACTCCACCTCAGCCCGTTGGCCTTGACAGCGGCGGACGCGGAAGCCGACTCCTGCGCGGCCACGCTCAAGAAGTCCAATTACTATGTGCGTATTGCGCGCAAACGCGGCGCACCCCGTTCCCATGCAGCTGGTGAACGCCCGTCAGTCGTTATCGTGGACGACGAGGAGCATCTCGCCAAATTCCTTAAAAGCTACCTGACGTTCGAAGGCTTTGATGTCAGGACTGCCGGTTCCCGTGCCGAGATCGTGGCGGAGTTTCGCAAGCAGCCGATTCCCGATCTGGTGCTTCTGGACGTGATGCTTCCTGATGCGGACGGCTTCGACATCCTGCTGCGGATTCGCTCCCATCCCGTGCTCAAGGACGTTCCGGTCATCATGCTGACTGCCAAGGCAACGCGGGAGTCCGTGCTCAAAGGCCTGGCGGGCGGTGCCGACGGGTATGTCACCAAGCCCGTAGAGACGGAATCACTGATTCAGGCCGTCCGCACCGTGCTGGGCACCCAATAGCGCGCCTTTGCGGCGAACAGGCCTGAAGAAGCTCCAAACGCCATGAAAATGCCCTTTCGCTCAAGCATCAACGTGGCCCTGTGTGCCGGAATGGTGCTGATTGCCCTGAGTATCGCGGCATCCTATGTCACCATCAATTCGCTGATCAGCGATGCGCAGAGTGAAAGTGAAGCGCGGGAAAAGGCGCTCGTTCTCCAGCGCGTGGTGTCCGGATTCAAGGCGACGGAATCCCTGCAGCGGCGTTATTTGCTGACCAATGCCTCCAGCGACTTGGCGGACTACCGGCAGTCCCTCGCGCAGATCCAGCAGGCGCTCGAAAGCATGCGGACCAGCCAGGATGCTGTTACCTCCGCAGCAGATTGGCTTGCACTGAAAGATGCGATCGCGCGAACGGTCGGTGTGATGGAGCAAACCGTCACGGCGCGCCAGCAATCCGGCCTGGAGGCCTCCATAGCTCTCGTGGGTGGACCCCTGAACCGCCAGCTCCATGATGAAATCGATATCCTGGTTGGCCGTATCAAGGGGGGCGAAGAATCAGCCCTTGAACACACCAAGGCCGAAACCCGCCAGACCGCTGAAACCGTCAAGCAACTGATCCTGATGGGCGGACTGCTGTCGCTCAGCATATTTGGCTGGGCGATCCAGAGGATTCTCCGGACGCAGGAAAAGCGCCGCCGAGCTGAAGCGCAGCTTCTGGACAGCGAAGCCATGAGCCGGGCCGTGACCGAGAGCATGGCCGAGGGATTGGTCACGGCGACGGGGGACGGCTTGATCGTTCACGCCAACAGCGCGGCCAGGCATCTTTTTGGTTACCGGCTCGAGGACCTGGTCGGCCAGGAGGTCACCATGCTGCTGCCAACGCGGTACCGCATGGGGTTCAGTGCCTTTTTCTCCGGGCTGAGCGGCCGCCAGCGCGGCTTCCGGGAGTGGGACGTGAAGATCCTGGGCCAGCGCCACGACGGAACCGAATTCCCCGTCAACGTGTCCTTTGGCGATGTCAATGTGAGCGGAAAGCGGCTTTTCACGGCCATCATTCACGACATCTCCGAGAGCGTGCGCATTACCGAAGCCCTTCGCAACAGCGAGGAGCAATTGCGCCAGCTGACCGACACCGTTCCGGCCCTGATTGCCTATATCGACGGAGGACAGCGCTTTCAATTCCACAACCGCGCCTACGAAGAAGCGTTTGGATTGAAAGCCGAACAAATCGAGAACCGGCCGATGCAGGAAGTGCTGGGGGCTGAGCTGTATGACCAGGTCAGGGTGCATGTACGCGAAGCACTTTCCGGTTACTCGGTGCGTCATGAGTTCGAGTATGTGACAGCCGGCGGCGACCGCCGCGAGTACGTCATGAACTACTTTCCCAGATATGGTGAAGGCGATGAGCAGGACATGGTCATCGGGTTTTCCTCGCTGGGGACGGACGTCACCGAGCTCAAGCGTATTGACCGCATGAAGACCGAGTTTGTTTCAACCGTCAGCCATGAGTTGCGCACGCCGCTGACGTCAATACGCGGGTCATTGGGACTGGTATGGGGCGGTGTGGCCGGCGAAATTCCGGAAAAAGCCAAAAACCTCGTGGGTATTGCCCAAAGCAATTGCGAGCGGCTGATCCGGCTGATCAATGACATTCTCGACAGCGAGAAAATCGAATCAGGGAAGATGCGTTTCGAGTTGCAGGCGCAGGAGCTTGAGCCATTGCTGGAGCGGGCCCTGGCGGATAACGAGGGCTTTGCCGCCCAGCACGGCGTCAAGCTGGCCCTGCATAAAGCCGAAAATTCCCTGCAGGTCTGCGTTGACAGCGACCGGTTGATCCAGGTGGTGACCAACCTGTTGTCCAATGCCATCAAGTTTTCTCCTCCGGAGGGAACGGTCGATGTGACTGTGCGCAAGCGTGGCCGTCGCGCCCGGGTGGAAATTTCCGATAAGGGCCCCGGGATTCCCGACGAATTCCGGTCGCGCATCTTCCAGAAGTTCTCGCAGGCCGACTCGTCCGACACCCGCCAAAAAGGCGGGACCGGGCTTGGCCTGAGCATTTCCAAAGTCATTCTTGAGCGCATGGAGGGCAACATCGGTTTCACGACCGAAAGCAATGCGGGAACGACGTTTTACTTTGATTTGCCCGAATGGCGCGAAGCCCCCCCTGTCACCGCACCGGTGGGGCTGTATGCGCGTCCCCGCGTGCTGGTATGCGAAGACGACCCGGATGTTGCCAAGCTTATCGGCATGATCATGGACAAAGGCGGGTACGACGCGGACATGGCGCATACCGCAGACCAGGCACGTGACTATCTCAAGATGGAGACGTATGCTGCCATGACGGTGGATATCAAGCTGCCTTACGAAAACGGCCTCACCGTTGTTCGTGAGCTGCGCGCCAACAAGCGCACCGCCACGCTGCCGGTGCTGGTCTTGTCGGTCATCGCGGCAGAGGCCCGGCAGCATGCCGAAAACCAGTCGCTCGGCGTCTCGGAGTGGCTTGAAAAGCCGCTGGATGAGCAGCGCTTGCTGAAGTGCATCAAGCGCGCCATTAAAAGCCGCTCCAACGGGAAACGCGGAGGCGTTCTTTGATGGCACCGGCGCTGTGCCGTCTGGACCGCAATCTGGAATGAGGAAATAAGTACCTGCAAATCGAGGCTTTGAGCGGTTAATGCAGATTTTGCGGAGATGAGGTTCCGCCGGCGTTGTTGCAGTCCTCACCCCTCAGTATCTGGTCCAGCAGAAATTATTTGTCACCGGGCTTGGCCATGTGGGAGAGATCATCTCCAGTTTGTCCACTAAAGCCGCGCTTCGCAATCTGCATCAAAAGGCGCCGGCCCTTGGCATCCGTCGTCCGCCAGGCAATGCGCGCGAGTTCGATAAAAGCGTTTTCTGCAGGATTGATGGCGTCTCCGCCGCGATCCGTATCCATCCAGCCTTTTGGCTTTCCGGACTTGCTCTCGATCTGCGCGGCTGCTGCATCGCCGATGTTCCGCGCGGTGCCCCTTGCGTCACCCTTGAACTGGCTCAGTCCCCCGGCGCTGAGGCCGAGTTGTTTGGCGATGCGGCCCAGCATGCCGACAGGTGATTCGCCGGCGGCCAACTCCCTCTCGCTGAACTCGCGAATGATGATCAGCAGGTTGTTGCGCCGGTTTCTATTGACGTTCTCGGAGTCCATGTGACGTGATTGCAACAATCGAATTTATTTTGCATCGACCCGTTGACGATGATGTAAAAAGATTTTACATTACCTTTCATCGCTACTTTGACATCAACTCCTTCCACGGACTCATCATGAAACCGATAGCCGCCACCGCAAGAAACAACACCCCCGTCTGGGGCGGTGTTGCCGTGCGTCGCCTTGACGTTCATCTGGGCCAATGCCGTGGGCTGAGTTCCTTCGCGTTGTCCATTTTGCGGACCGCCATGCCCAAGCAGAACCACGAGGATTCCACACAACCGGGAGGAGGAGACGCCTAGGCGTACCTTCTAAATCTCTGACACCCAGAGGCCCGGTTTCCGCAAGGAACCGGGCCTTTTTGTTTTTCCCTGACGGTGATCGTGCCGTCGATGCGCTCCAGGCGCGGGACTCTTTAAAAAATTGCAGCGGGACAGCAGCCAACACTGGATGGCAGCGAGTCCCGCAAAAAATTGCGGACATAGCTCAGTAGGTAGAGCGAGAGCCTTCCAAGCTCAATGTCGTCGGTTCGAAGCCGTCTGTCCGCTCCATTTCGGGTGTGCCTGTTTCACGTCACCTGCGCGAGACCGAGGAGACGGTCTGGTGGCGTGTGTGCTGGCAGCCGGGGTTCATGGCCCCGGAAATGCAGTGCAGTGGGAAATCCCGGTTCGGCTTCATGCCGTCCGCCCACATGCAGGTACAGCCGAAATGGACTCAGTTTTTTTTGCCTGCGTAGCTCAGCCGACGGAGCGGTAAGGCAGCCGCCTTGTAAGCGGCAGGTCGGCCGTTCCAATCGCGACCGTGGGCACCAGGGTATTTGTCACGTTCGTCTAGCTGGCTCAGGACACAAGATTTTCATTCTTGTAGACAGGGGTTCGAATCCCCTACGTGACGCCAATTTCAGCGCTGGCAGCCAGGTAGTTGGTTGCCAGCTGTTCAGTAAAGAAGCGCAGTGCTCGCAAGAGCGTAGTGCGGAAACCGGCCTCAAAGATTGGGGGGCACCGGAACTCGTAACCGGAAATTTTTTTGAAAGATTGGCCTAGAGGTTCAAGGCACTCGCTTGCCAAGCGAGAGAACATGAAAGTGGGCTCATGGCATCGAATCCCCTATCTTCCGCCATCTCTTTCCGCCATCTGTTTGATGGGCCGTTCGCCAAGCTGGTCCAAGGCATCGGGTTTTGATCCCGACATTTCGGTGGTTCGAATCCATCACGGCCTGCCATTTTTTTTCGGGTTGCATAGCTCAGTGGTAGAGCAGCGGGCTCATAACCCGCCGGTCGTTGGCTCGGTCCCAACTGCAACCACCACCCGCATCACCAGGTCATTTGCGCGCATAGCTCAGCTGGATTCAGAGCGCGATCCTCCGAAGGTCGAGGCCGGCAGTTCGAGTCTGCCTGCGTGCACCAGCCATAGCCTCAACAAATTTTTCTCGCGTTAGCTCAGTCCGGAATCAGAGCATCTGCCTACGAAGCAGAGGGTCGGAAGTTCAAATCTTTCACGCGAGGCCATTCAGTTTTCACTCAATCCGTGTGTGGCGCAGTTGGTAGCGCGCGTGCTTTGGGAGCATGAGGTCGCAGGTTCGAGACCTGCTACACGGACCATCTTCATTTCGTTTTCTTCTTCTTTTTTGGTCTGTTAGCTCAGCTGGTAGAGCACTTCCCTGTCGAGGATGTGGTCACGGGTTCGATTCCCGTACAGGCCGCCACTATTTATGCCGCGTTACCTCAGTTAATGGAGCGGGGATAGGACCCATGCGCCGGTTCGCGCGCGGATCGTGACACCAGATCAAAGCAGATCAATGCTCAAGTGGCGGAATTGGAAGACGCACCTGCTTCAAAACCAGGACCTTTGGGAGTTCGAATCTCCCCTTGAGCACCAGAACAGTTTTCAGCCCCGGTGGTGGAATGGGAAGACACACTGGCCTCAGAAGCCAGCGCTTTCGGGCATGCCGGTTCGACGCCGGCCTGGGGCACCATTTTTTTCGGATTTTCACGGGTGTGTAGCTCAACCAGGCAGAGCAGCGGCCTCCAAAGCCGAAGGTTAGAAGTTCGATTCTTCTCGCGCCCGCCAACGATTTTCGGCGGTGTACCCCAGTGGTCGAAGGGAGCGGATTGCAAATCCGCCTGCGTCAGCGCGCGTCAGTTCGAATCTGACCACCGCCTCCATCTCATTGCTTTCAGCGCCTGTAGCTCAGCCAGGACAGAGCGCCGGGCTTCTACCCCGGTTGCCGGCCGTTCGAATCGGTCCGGGCGCGCCACATTCCTCTTTCCAACCAACCTTAAGGAGATTTGCCATGACAGCCAGAAACACAGCGGCCTCCACGAGGGCGGCCAAACGCCGCAAACGCATTGTTCGCACTCTGCTGAGAAGCATCATTGCCGCCGGTAGCCCGCGGCATCATTACGCCCCGCAGAAGCGAGGACAGGCACGAGATGAGCGCGACCTGGATCAGCGCGTCCGCGAATGCGGCGAGTGGTGAGCACACCCGATTTTCTCCTCCTTATTCCGTTATTCCACGATAGCTCAGCTGGTAGAGCGCGCGACTGTTAATCGCGTCGTCCCTGGTTCGACCCCAGGTCGTGGAGCCAATTTTTTCTTCATAGCCGCATAGCTCAGTGGTAGAGCAGTGCCTTGATAAGGCACAGGTCGCTGGTTCGATGCCAGCTGCGGCTACCAATTTTATTTTTTCTGGTGCAAGTGGCGCAGTTGGCAGCGCAGCGGGATGTGACCCCGCGGGTCACCGGTTCGAGTCCGGTCTTGCACCCCACCCCCCTGCGGGCATAGCTCAGAGGAAGAGCAACCGGCTTTTAACCGGTAGGTCGAGATTTCGAAATTCTCTGCCCGCACCACTCGTCATTCAGCTCTTCGGTTTTTCAGCTCTTTAGCTCAGCAGGTAGAGCAGCGCCCTTACAAGGCGATGGTCGGGAGTTCGATCCTCTCAAGAGCTACCAACTTCATTCTTTTCACCTTACAGGAGGCCACGATGCATCACGTTCTGCAGCTCGACATCCAGGGGACGCCCCAGGCCTGGATCACGGCTGAAGATGCGGCGTTGCACTATGCCACCGGCACTGTGGCGTGGGAGGAGGGCGAGAGCCCCCTCGTTACGCTCCGCGGCGGGTGGAACGTGGCGCATGGCCGGCAATCGCTGATGGTCATTCAGCCCATCATTGCCCTGCGCGGTTCGCCGCGGCGCAACCTGTTTGAGGTCACGCCGGCCGTATCGAAACCCAAGCTGTTGCGCCGGGACCGCTGCACCTGCGCCTACTGCGCTCAGATCTTCCTCGAGAAAGATCTCGAGGCGGAGCACATCATCCCCGACAGCAAGGGTGGAGCCTACAGCTGGACCAACCTGGTCAGCGCATGCCGTTTGTGCAACGCGCGCAAAGGCGCCCGAACCCCCGAGCAGGCTGGAATGCCGCTGGTCTACCTGCCTTACGTTCCGTCGCTGTGGGAAGACTTTTTGCTGCGCGGCCGCAATGTACGGGCCGACGTCCACGAGTGGCTGGCCGCCCGGCTGCCCAAGGGATCCAGGCTGAATTGAGTTCAGAGCCGAAGCGGCGCACTGCGAAAGTGGTGCGCCGTTTTTTTATTCCCGATAGTTCTCTGGTTCATCGGCATGCCGTTCAGCATGCCTGTGCGCGGCCCACTGTTGCCGCCATATGGCAGGATCGGCCAGGAGTCACGGCTGCAGAAGGCAACAGGCTATCTGCCTTTAAGATCAACCCGATGAGGTACTGGCGGTGACTGGTCTTGGGGGAGTTCCTGTGCCAGGAATGATCCACCCGTATCATCAGTTCGGGCCGCTATCTGTTTTGAGCGCTACTGCCTTGTATTGAACTCTCATGATTTTTGACAACGACCGTTTTGACGCTGCCATCATCGACCTGGACGGCACCATGGTCGATACCCTGGGCGACTTTGTGGTTGCCCTCAACCTGATGCTGGCCGAAATGCTGCCGGGCCACCCGCCGGCGTTCGGGCTTGATGCTGCAGCAGTGGAGCGTATGGTTGGAAAAGGCTCGGAGCATCTCGTCAAGACCACGCTGAAATATGTCCAGGCCAAGATGGACATTGCGCGGCCAGCTATCGATTTAATAGCGAATTACGATACGGCCTATGCCGCTTACCAGCGGCATTACACCAGCATCAATGGCAGGCACTCTGCGGTTTATCCGGGTGTCCTGGAAGGCTTGCATGTGTTGCAGCAGGCTGGACTGCAGCTCGCCTGCCTGACCAACAAGCCCCTGGCGTTTGCCCGCGAACTGCTCAAGCTCAAAGGCCTCGACGGTTTTTTTGCCCAGGTTTTTGGCGGGGATTCATTCGAGCGCAAAAAGCCCGACCCGCTGCCCTTGCTGAGAACCTGCGAATGCCTCGGCACTTCGCCTGCCCGCACGCTGATGATCGGCGACTCCAGCAACGATGCGCGCGCCGCCAGGGCGGCCGGTTGTCCGGTATTGCTGGTGACCTATGGGTATAACCACGGTGAACCGGTGCGCGATGTGGATGCCGACGGGTTTCTGGATTCGCTGGGGTCGCTTGCAGAAGGTATACCCGCAAAACTGGCCGCGCAGAAGTAGCCCCGCAGAAACGGCAACGGGGCGTGCGCCCCGTTGAGTGCGTGAAGTCGGCCGAAGCTGGCAGGTTGCCTCAGTTCGGCTTGCCGAGCATCGCGTCTCTGAGCTTCCAGTCGGCGGGCTGGGGGCCCAGCCAGATGCGCACCAGGGCGTTAAAGAACTCGACCTCCTTGAAGGGCTCGCCTTGCGGTTTGCCTTTGACGGAGATGACGGTGCCGGTGCCGGGGATCCAGTCGATGGTGAAGCCTTCGCCGGCCACCAGCTTTTTCTGGTCGGCAAAGAGCTGGCCCATCCTGATGAGGCCGGGGATCAGCTTGGACATTTCGCCCTTTGGGGTGTTTTCTGTGAAGGCGGTGGTAAAGCCCTTACCCAGCTCGTTGGAGTCGATGTCGCGTAGCAGGGTGATGCTGATGCGCTTGGGGCCGGGCATGGCGTAGACCTCTTCCGGGGTGGCGGCCTTTTTGGGCAAGTACATCGCGGCCACATAGACCTTGAACACCGCCTTATAGCGAATGCCGGCTCCATTGAGCTGCAGCTTGGTGCCGTGGACCTCTACCGGGTCGTCGAGCTTGACGCCCGAAACTTCCATCGGCGCGGCAAGGACGCCGAAGGAAAGTGCCAAGCCGGCCAAGCCTGCAATGCATCGCGTTGTCAAAGTCATGAATTGTCTCCAAAGGATGGTTGGAATAGAACGAACGTTCTTTTTTATAAGGCTATTCTGGGTTTGGTTACCAGGCCTTACAAGAGGGTTTCCGAGGGGGGCGGGGTAAGCATTACTACACGTTGTTGTATGTTTACCAAGAGTGACTGGGGGTTCGGCCGGGGATCGCTGCTGTTTGCTACACTTTGCCTCTCATGTTCATTCATCGCATCATTCAGACAGGTTGTGGAGACCGGGGGGCCTGGCCCTGGCGTACCTGTCATTTCTCGCACGCCTGAGGCGCATGCGGGCCTGCAACCTGACATCCCAGCCAGTTTGCCCTCTGCCCGTCCGCCCCACTGCCGCCGGCTCTGCGACATCCCCTTTTCTTCCTGATGCGCCCTTGCACCCAGCAAGCGCATCCCGGCCCCATCCCCCGGGGAATTTTGAATGACAACAGGTGGCTACGCCTTTGAGCGCGTTGCCTCCTTGCGAAGGACTCACCGTGATCACAGAACTCGAATTTAAAAGCCTGGCCGGCCAGGGCTACAACCGCATTCCCTTGATGGTCGAGGCATTTGCCGACCTCGAAACACCTCTTTCCCTTTATCTCAAGCTTGCGCATTCCAGAGACGGCGGCAAGTTCAGCTTCCTGCTGGAGTCGGTGGTGGGGGGCGAGCGGTTCGGCCGCTACAGTTTTATCGGCCTTCCCGCGCGAACGCTGGTGCGGGCATCCGGTTTTGGGCCAGATACCCTGACCGAAGTGGTGACGGACGGCAAGGTTGTGGAAACCTCCAAAGCCAATCCGCTGGACTTCATCAGCGACTACCAAAAGCGTTTCAAGGTCGCCCTGCGGCCCGGCCTGCCGCGCTTTTGCGGTGGCCTGGCGGGGTACTTCGGCTACGACACCGTGCGTTACGTCGAAAAGAAACTCGAGGCCTCCTGTCCGCCGGACACACTGGGCTGCCCCGACATTCTTTTGCTGCAGTGTGAAGAACTCGCCGTGATCGACAACCTGTCGGGCAAGCTTTACCTGATTGTTTATGCCGACCCGGCGCGGCCGGAGGCGTATGCCAATGCCAAAAAGCGCCTGCGCGAGCTCAAGGACCAGCTGAAGTATTCCGTCAGCGCACCGGTGGTGAAACCGTCGCAGAGTTATCCGGCCGAGCGCGATTTTGCCAAGGCAGACTACATCGCCGCCGTGGAACGTGCCAAGCGGTTGATCGAGGCGGGCGACTTCATGCAGGTGCAGGTCGGCCAGCGCATCAAGAAGCGCTACACCGAGTCGCCGCTGAGCCTGTACCGCGCACTGCGTTCACTGAACCCCTCGCCTTACATGTACTACTACCACTTCGGAGACTTCCATGTCGTGGGGGCGTCTCCCGAAATTCTGGTGCGCCAGGAAAAAATCGACGACGGGCAGAAAATCACCATCCGGCCATTGGCGGGCACGCGGCCCCGCGCCTCTTCGCCGGAGGCCGACAAGGCCGTGGAGCACGAACTGGTAAACGACCCCAAAGAGCGTGCCGAGCACGTGATGCTGATTGACCTGGCGCGCAACGATATTGGCCGCATCGCCAAAACCGGTACGGTGAAGGTTACCGAAGCCTTCGCTGTCGAGCGCTACAGCCACGTGATGCACATCGTCAGCAATGTAGAGGGCACGCTGCTTGACGGCATGTCGAGCATGGACGTGCTCAAGGCCACCTTCCCGGCAGGCACGCTCACCGGCGCGCCCAAGGTCCATGCCATGGAGCTGATCGACCAGCTCGAGCCGACCAAGCGGGGCCTCTACGGCGGCGCCTGCGGCTACCTCAGCTATGCAGGCGACATGGATGTGGCGATCGCCATCCGCACGGGCATCATCAAGGACCAGACGCTGTATGTGCAGGCGGCTGCCGGTGTGGTGGCCGATTCCGTGGCCGAACTCGAATGGATGGAAACCGAAGCCAAGGCGCGCGCGCTGCTGCGGGCGTCCGAGCTGGTGGAGGAGGGCCTGGAATGAGCACGCTGTCCCATCCCGCCATTGAGCACTGCGACACCATGGCCGATGTGCGCCGCCACATCGATGCGCTGGACGACCGCATCGCGCCGCTGATCGCCGAGCGCAGCGCCTATGTGGCGCAGGCCGCGCGCATCAAGCAAAGCGCCAGCCAGATTGTCGACAACGCACGCATCGAGTTCATCGTTGATCGTGTGCGTGCACAGGCCCGTGCGGCCGGTGCCCCCGAGGCCGTCATGGAAGCGACCTACCGCGCCATGATTGCTGCGTCCATTGATTTTGAGCGCGGCGAGTTCACACGCCTGCGCCAGGGAGACTGACCATGAAGCGCACCAAACTCCTGATGATCGACAACTACGACAGCTTCACCTACAACATCGTCCAGTATTTTGGCGAGCTCGGTGCCGAGGTCGAAGTGTTTCGCAATGACGAGATCACGGTGACCGAAATCGCTGCGCGCGCTCCTGACGTGCTGGTGGTGTCTCCCGGCCCTTGCTCGCCGGCCGAAGCCGGTATTTCGGTGGCGGCGATCCAGTATTTCGCCGGCAAGCTCCCGATTCTGGGCGTCTGCCTGGGCCACCAGGCCATAGGTGCCGCTTTTGGCGGCAAGATCGTGCGCGCCCAGCAGCTCATGCACGGCAAGACCAGCGTCATCACTACGACGCAGCAGGGCGTGTTCGCCGGGCTGCCTGAGCAGTTTGTGGTGAACCGCTACCACTCGCTGGCGATCGAAAAAGAATCGTGTCCCGACGTACTGGCCGTCACGGCGCGAACCGACGACGGCGAGATCATGGGTGTGCGCCACAAGGAGCTGCCGATCCAGGGTGTGCAGTTCCATCCGGAATCCATCCTCACCGAGCACGGCCACGCCATGCTGAAGAACTTTCTGGAGCAAACAGCATGACCTGCGTTGCTATTGTTTTAATAGCTGCTTGCGCCCGTTCTTATTGCCCTGGAGGCCGAAATGATCGATAAAAGAGCCGTGGACCTGCGCAGCGATACCGTCACCCGGCCCACGGCCGCCATGCGTGAGGCCATGCTGGCGGCGCCGCTGGGCGACGATGTGTTCGGCGATGACCCGGCCGTCAATGCGCTGCAGGAAAAGATTGCCGGATTGCTGGGCTTTGAGGCCGCGCTCTTCGTGCCCACCGGCACGCAGAGCAATCTCTGCGGAATCCTGAGCCACTGCCAGCGCGGTGACGAATACATCGTCGGCCAGATGGCGCACTGCTATCGCTGGGAAGGCGGCGGCGCGGCGGTGTTTGGCAGCGTGCAGCCACAGCCGTTGAACCATCACACGGATGGCACGCTGGCGCTTGCCGAGATCGAGGCAGCGATCAAGCCCGACGACGCGCACTTCGCGCGCACCCGGATGCTGGCGCTCGAGAACACATTGGGCGGCAAGCTGCTGCCGTTTGACTATGTGCAGCAGGCAACTGCGCTGGCAAAAAAACACGGCCTGGCTCGCCATCTGGACGGCGCAAGGTTGTTCAACGCAGCCGTAGCGCAAGCTGCGCAAACGGGCAGCAACCCGCTGACGGAGGCGCGGCGCATTGCGGATTGTTTTGACAGCGTTTCCGTTTGCTTCAGCAAGGGCCTGGGCGCGCCGGTGGGTTCGGCCCTTTGCGGCTCGCGCGAATTCATCGCGCGGGCGCATCGCATCCGCAAGATGGCCGGCGGTGGCATGCGGCAAGCGGGCATGCTGGCTGCAGCAGCGTCGCATGCACTGGACCACCATGTCGGACGTCTTGCGCAGGACCACGCCCTGGCCAAACACCTGGCCGACGGCCTGGCTGGCATTGAAGGCCTGCAGGTAGAGGCGCCACAGACCAACATCGTGTTTGTCGACCTGACTGGCGCGGCGCGGGACCGGTCCGCTGCCTTGCTCAAGCACCTGGCCGGCCAGGGTATTGAGGCCACCGGGCTGTACCGCCTGCGTTTTGTCACCCATCTGGACGTGGACACCGCCGGCGTGGACCGTGCCATCGCTGCCATCCGGCAGTTTTTTAACTGAAAGGACTTGGCCATGCCTGACTTTCAACACCTGTTGCTTTTCATCGCGGCTGGCTGGCTGCTGAACCTGACACCGGGCCCCGACGTGCTTTACATCGTGACCAATTCACTGCGCTCGGGCGCGCGCGCCGGCATTGTTGCCGGCCTTGGCATTACGGCTGGCTGCTTCGTCCACATCTTCGCGGCGGCCGTGGGTGTCGGTGCCTTGCTTGCGACTTCGGCTATGGCATTTACGGTGCTCAAGTGGATAGGCGCGGCGTACCTGCTGTGGATAGGCGCGAAAATTTTGTTTTCCAGGGCGCCGCAGGCCACCACCAACCTCGCCGCGGCGGCTGCCGCCCAGCCGGAGCGGCGCCTGAAAGCCGTCTTCATGGGAGGGTTCTGGACCAATGTGCTGAACCCCAAGGTGGCGATTTTTTTCCTGGCCTTCGTGCCGCAGTTCATCGCGCCCGGCACTGACAACAAGGCCCTGGCCTTTGTGTTGTTGGGCGTGCTGTTCAATTTGAACGCCATTCCGGTCAATTCGGGCTGGGCCCTGGCGGCTGCATGGATGGCCCGGCGCGATGCCGTGCAGCGCGGCATGCACTGGCTGGACCGCGCGGCCGGCGCCATGTTCATCGCATTCGGCCTCAAGCTGGCCTTCACCGATCATCCGGCCAACTGAGCCGGTTTCCTATAGCCCCAGAACGAAGAAGCGAGACGCGTCATGCTCCATACCCACAAGATCACACCGCAGGAAGCCCTGCAGCGCACCATCGAGCACCGCGAAATCTTCCACGACGAGATGCTGCACATCATGCGGCTGATCATGAGCGGCGAGATGTCGCCCGTCATGATGGCTGCGCTCATCACCGGCCTGCGCGTGAAGAAAGAAACCATCGGTGAGATCACGGCCGCCGCACAGGTGATGCGCGAGTTCTCGACCAAGGTCAATGTGGCAGACAAAACCCATCTGGTCGACATCGTCGGCACCGGTGGTGACGGCTCGCACACCTTCAACATCTCGACCTGTTCCATGTTTGTGGCGGCGGCAGCCGGCGCCAAGGTCAGCAAGCACGGCGGGCGCAGTGTCAGCAGCAAGTCGGGCAGCGCCGATGTCATCGAGTCGCTGGGCATCCATATCGGCCTGTCGCCGGAGGCCATTGCGAAGTGCATCGACGAGGTTGGCGTGGGCTTCATGTTCGCACCCAACCACCATCCTGCCATGAAGAACGTTGCGCCCATCCGCAAGGAACTCGGCGTGCGCACCATCTTCAATATCCTGGGCCCCCTGACCAACCCGGCCAGTGCACCCAACATCCTGATGGGCGTGTTTCATTCGGACCTGGTCGGTATCCAGGTTCGCGCTTTACAGCGCCTGGGCGCCGAGCACGCGCTGGTGGTCTACGGCAAGGACGGCATGGACGAGGTCAGCCTGGGCGCGGCCACCGTGGTCGGCGAGCTCAAGAACGGCGAAATCACCGAATATGAAATCCACCCCGAAGACTTCGACATGCCCATGGCCAGCAACCGCGCATTGCGCGTGGAAACGCCCGAGCAGTCGAAGGCCATGTTGCTGGGCGTGCTGGACAACCAGCCGGGCGCAGCGCGCGATATCGTGATCCTGAATGCCGGCGCGGCTTTGTATGCGGCCAATGTGGCTGACTCGATGAAGGCCGGCATCGTGCTGGCCCGCGCTGCGCTGGAGTCCGGCGCGGCCAGGGCCAAGCTTGATCAACTGGCGAGCCACAGCCAGAAGCTCGCCTGACGACTTACCGGCGGCGCATGGCTGCGCAGCTACCTATTCCCGTGCGGTCACGCGCGCGTCGGTTGCGGCGAAATGCAGGCCGACCGTGCTGCCGGGTTCGGCCACGCTCAGCAGGGCGTCACTGAACACCAGCAGTTCACCCAGCGGCGTGAGCACCACGCTTTCGATCCGGCTGCCCAGGTAAGCCTGCCGCAGGACTTTTCCTGTCAGCGTACTTGCTTCCAGTTCGCCAATACGGATGCGGTGTGGGCGTATGGCCAGCGCCACGGCGCCGTCCGGCATGCCTGGCGGCGGGACAACCCGCACATCAACCTGGTCAGCGCGGAAGAAATGCTGGCCTTGCACTGTGACCAGCTCGCCGTTGATCAGGTTGGCGTCGCCGATGAAGTCCGCCACAAAACTTGAGACGGGCGCCTCGTACAAATCGCGCGGCGCGCCCATCGTCGCAATGCGTCCCTTTTGCATGACCACAATGCGGTCTGACACCGCCAGCGCCTCTTCCTGGTCGTGCGTGACGTAAACCACGGTGAGCTGCAGGTTTTGCTGAAGGTCGCGGATGTCCTGGCGCACCTTGCGGCGCAGCTTGGCGTCCAGGTTTGACAAAGGCTCGTCAAACATCAGTACGGCCGGCTCCAGCACCAGTGACCGTGCCACCGCCACACGTTGCTGCTGCCCGCCGGACAGCTCCGACGAGAGCCTGTCGGCGTAGTCGGCAATGCCGAGCAATTCCATTTTGGTTTTGGCCAAGGCAATGGCCTGCGGTTTTTTCATGCCGGATGCGAGCAGGCCGTAGCACACGTTCTCCAGTGCACTCATGTGCGGGAACAACGCATAGGACTGGAAAACCAGGCTCACATCGCGCTGGTTGGCCGAGCTGCCGGTCACGTCCCGGCCGTCGATGCGGATCACGCCCTCGGAAGGTAGCTCGAGGCCCGCGATCAGCCGCAGCAGTGTTGTCTTGCCGCAACCGGAAGGCCCCAGCAGGGTCACCAGCTCTGCCTTGTCGATGGTGAGGTCAAGCGGATGCAGCGCAACCACCTTGCCAAAACGTTTGACGACGCCTTGGAACTCCACTGCGGCGGGGGACGGGTTCATGGCAGGGCCTGCTTAAAAAATAAGTGAGACGAAAAAGATGTGACGATGACGCAAAGGCTCAGGCGGTGGACACCGCGCGCCGCCCCAGCTCCGCATTGCCGATGAAACGCTGGATCAGAAGGACGCAGGCCAGCATGATCACGATAAGCACCGACGAATAGGCAATGGCGAGCGCGTACTCGCCGACTTCGACGCGCCCGGCGATATAGACCGTCGAAAGGTTGTGCTGGGCGGTCGCCAGGAAAATCACCGCACTGACGGCCGTGATGGCGTGCGTAAAACTGAACACCAGGCTGGCGATGATGGCGGGACGCAGCAGCGGAAGGATGACCCGTGCGAACGTGCGCGATGTGCTGGCGCGCAGCGTGGCGGAGGCTTCGTCGAGCGAACGATCGAGCTGCGACAGGGCCGAGACCGTGGCCCGCACACCCACCGGCATGTTGCGAAACACCAAACACAGCACGATGATGGCGAAGGTGCCGGTGAATTCAAGCGGCGGCACGTTGAAGGCGACGATGTAGGCCACGCCGATCACGGTGCCGGGCACGGCGAAGTTCACCATGGTCAGGAACTCGAAGGCGCGCCGACCCTTGAAGATGTGGCGGCTCACGACATAGCCTCCCAGCAGGCCCAGCGCGGTGGTCAGGGGTGCGGCAACAGCCGCCACGCCGAGCGTGGTGAAGAGGCTGTTCCACGCCGAGCCCGAAAACACCAGCCCACCCGCGCCCCAGCTCAGTCCAAAGCCGGTCTCGAAGTGCTGCAGCGAAGGTGTCAGGTCGAACCTACCGATGTCCTTGACGACACCACCAATCAGGATGATGCCGTACGACAGCACCGTCAGCACGCCCCAGGGAAGGACCAGCGCCAGTGCGCCCCACTTGACGCCCGTGGGCAGCGCGGCGGGCAGGCCACTGTCGCCTTTTCCGCTCACGGATGTGTAGGAGGCCTTGCCGATCCAGCGCTGTTGCAGTGCAAAGATGCCGACCGTCAGCAGCAGCAGCGTGACGGCGAGGATGGCCGCACGCGAAGCGTCGTGCTGTGCCCCGGCAATGGCGAAGAAAATTTTCGTCGACAGTACCTCGAAATTTCCGGAGAGCACCAACGGGTTGGCAAAGTCAGCCAGACTTTCAACAAAGCCCAGCAGGAAGGCATTGGCAATGGCGGGGCGCACCAGCGGCCAGGTCACGGTGCGGAACACATGCCAGGGCGAACCCCTCAGCACCTGGCCCGCTTCTTCAAGGGTCGGGCTGACGAGCCGCAACGCACCGCTGATCAACAGGAAAGCCAGGGGCGTGAAGCTCACCACTTGCGCCAGCAGCACGCCGGGCAGGCCATAGATCCAGCGCGACCGGGCAATGCCAAACCAGTCGCTCATCAGCTGGGTCACGATGCCGGTTCGGCCGAACAGGATGATGATGGCCAAG
The DNA here is from genome assembly GCF_056405995.1 of Polaromonas sp. P1_E11. Lineage (NCBI taxonomy): Bacteria > Pseudomonadati > Pseudomonadota > Betaproteobacteria > Burkholderiales > Comamonadaceae > Polaromonas > Polaromonas sp. P1_E11. The sequence continues at coordinate 6,490 of NZ_JBFUBA010000005.1, read as the reverse complement.
CCGATGACAAAAGGCGGCGTGACGACCGGCAGGATGGACAGCACGCGAAGGCTGCCGCGAAAACGCCTGCCGCCCCGCTCGGCCAGCAGGGCCAGCGCGAAACCGAAAAGCGTGCTGCCAATGCCGGCAAGGGTGGCCAGAACGATGGAGTTGATGGCCACTCCGCACCGGACGTTGCCGGCGATGCAGCCCGCGCCCCAGATGTCCTCGCTGAAAAACCGGGCGGCGGCGGTCTGGATCAGCCAGTTGCCCCGTTCGTCCACGAAAGCCGCCAGCAGCATGCGCCCGATCGGGTAGATGACAAAAATGGCCAGCAGCAGCGACAGGATGCAGACGATGCCGGAAATGGCAGCATCGCTCTTGAAAGCCCCGGCGCGTGTTGCCAGCACGCTTGCGACGGCGGCCAGCACGCACCCGCCGGCAACATAAGCCGAGCTCTGCGTCCACGGCATCAGCAGAACGCCCGCTACCACGCCCAGCCCCGCCAGCAGCCAGCTCAGCGGATCAGCCCGAACGCGTGGGGCGGCGGCCGTCACTGCAATGGGTGTAGTCAAGGTGCGATGGGATTCATCAGTGTGCAATGGGGTTGCGGGATGTGTCCTGCGCTCACTTGGGCAGTGCGCCGATGTCCTTGTCCCATTTGCCGAGCAGGCGCGAGCGTTCGGCGGAGGCGCCATACTTGGCGAAGTTGTAGTCGATCAGCTTGACGTCGGCCAGCTTGGGCGCCTGCGGCGGCAAGGATGCTTTTTTATTCGAAGGGTTCTGGTAAGAATGCGCTACCGTGGCGATGTCCTGCGCTTCAACTGTCAGGGCCCAGTCGTACCATTTTTTGGCGTTGGCCAGATTTTTGGCGCCCTTGATGATGCTCATGCTGCCGATCTCGTAGCCCGTACCCTCGCACGGCGCGACCACCTTCAGGGGCGCGCCTGCCACGGCGTGCGTGACGGCGTCATGCAGGAAAGTGATGCCGATCATGCTTTCGCCGGTGGCTGCCGCACGGGCCGGCGCAGCGCCTGACTTGGTGTATTGGTTGATGTTGCGATGCAGGGCCTTCAGGTAGTCGAATGCCTTGTCTTCGCCCATGATCTGAACCAGTGTGGCGAGCAGCGTGTAGGAAGTGCCAGAGGAGTTGGGGTTGGCGACCTGGACTTCCCCTTTGAACTCCGGCTTGATGAGATCTGCCCAGCATTTGGGTTCGGGCAATTTGCGTTTGGCCAGCTCGACGGTATTGAAGCTGAAGCCCAGGGCGCCGGCATAAACGCCGACCGTGCGGTACTTGGAGGCTTCGGCTTGCTTCACTGCCCAGGGGTGCAGGTCGGCCAGCCTGGGTGATTTGTAGGACTCGGTCAAACCTTCCTCGGCGGCCTGCAGATGCGGGTCGCCCGTGCCGCCCCACCACACATCACCACGCGGGTTGGCCGCCTCGGCCTTGATCTGGGCATAAGTTTCCCCCGAGCTCTTGCGCGTCATCGACACCTTGATGCCGGTGGCCTTTTCGAAGGCGGTCACCATGGGCCGGCACCATTCTTCCTGGACGTTGCAGTAAACCACCAGTTCTTCGGCTGCGCGGACCGGGGACGACATTGCGCACGCTGCGGCCGCCAGGATCAATCCCGGGAAAAGTGATTTGAATGTGAATTGTTTCATCTGTGTCTCCTTCTTTATGTCGTCAATGGCGCCTGGGTGCAGCGTTGAAGCCACCTTAGCAGCCGTCAGCGCAGCGGTATACCCGTTAAAACGCTTAGTTCCGAGGCAAGCCTGGCGTTGGTGGCCAGCACCGCGTTCCCGTGGGTCAGTCCATCAGCAGCCCAGAAGTCATTGATCCGGCCGCCGGCCTCCCGGACCAGCAGCAGGCCGGCCGCGACGTCCCATGAATTGATATGGGCTTCGGCGTACGCTTCGCATCGCCCGGCAGCCACATAGGCCAGCCCCAGCGCGCCGGAACCCGCGCGGCGTACCGAGCAGCCTGCGTGCATGCATTGGCTGACCAGCGCGAGGTAGGGGTCTGGCGACAGGCGCGAAGACCAGCCGATTTCAACCGTGGAGGCGGCCAGCTCGGCCAGCTCGCTGACCTGGAGCCGAACGCCGTTGCACCATGCGCCGTGGCCGTTTTGCGCGACGAAGAGCTCGTCGTGCATGGGCTCATAGATGGCGCCGGCTTCGAGTTCGCCGTTGACCATCAGTCCCAGGGAGATGCAGAAATGCGGAATCGCACGGGCGAAATTCGCCGTTCCATCCACGGGGTCAACAATCCAGAGACGTGCTGCGCCGCCGGTCTCTCCTCCTGCTTCTTCCCCCAGCACGGCGTCTCCCGGAAAGCGCCGTTCGATCTCCGCGCGCACATACTGTTCTACCGCACCGTCGGTGACGGTCAGGTAGTCCTGCCGGCCCTTGAGGGAGTAGGCGGGCTTGTCTGGCGCGTTGAAGGCGTCGCGCATCATGGCGCCGGCCGAACGGACAATTTCTTCAATGGCATCAGTAAGTGCGGTCATGAGAGGGTGTATGGCTATCCGATGGAGGTACACCTTGTGCGCTAGCCCGGTGAGGCAAGGGCAGTCAAAGCGGGCGAAGGGAAATACTAGTGCCGGGACGCGTCCGGTTGTAGCGGGTTTGCGCTAACACCCCCAAGGCGGCCCCTGCGGGCGGTCTGGCCGCATCTGCCAAAATCGGGGCATGTCCGATATCCTGAACCAAATCATCGCCGTCAAACGCCAAGAAATTGCCGATGCCATCCGCCGCAAACCGCTGGACGTGATGCGCGAAGATGCCGAATCGCGTGTCCTGACGCGTGACTTTGTGGGTGCGCTGCGCCAGAAGATCGCTGCCGGCCAGCCCGCGGTGATTGCCGAAATCAAGAAGGCCAGCCCGTCCAAAGGCGTGCTGCGCGCCGACTTCATCCCGGCCGACATCGCGCAAAGCTATGCCGAAGGCGACGGCGAGATCAGCGCGGCCTGCCTTTCGGTGCTGACCGACAAGCAGTTCTTCCAGGGCAGCATCGACTACCTGAAGCAGGCGCGGGCTTCCTGCAGCCTGCCGGTGCTGCGCAAGGACTTCATGGTCGACCCCTACCAGGTGTATGAAGCGCGCGTGATGGGCGCGGACTGCATCCTGCTGATTGCTGCCTGCCTGGACGACGCGCAGATGAAGTCCCTTGAGGCGCTGGCCATGTCGCTGGACATGGCCGTGCTGGTCGAGGTGCACGACGAAGCCGAACTGGAGCGTGCCCTCAAGCTCAAGACGCCGCTGATCGGCATCAACAACCGCAACCTCAAAACTTTCGAGGTCTCGCTGGACGCCACATTGGGCATGCTGGCCAGGGTGCCGGCCGATCGTCTGCTGATTACCGAGTCGGGCATTGCCACGCCGGCGGACGTACAGCGCATGCGTCAGGCAGGTGTGAATGCATTCCTGGTCGGCGAGGCCTTCATGCGCGCGGAAGAACCCGGCCTTGCGCTGGCCCAATTGTTCGGTAAAAAATAGGCTGTAAAGCCATGAACCAGCTGCTTGACGCCATGGAGGCGCCTTTGCCCAACCGGCTTACCACTGCTGACCCCGCCGCATGGCCGGTAGCGCCCGGCTGGCGGCCGACCACCGATGCATTTTTTGGCAGTCCGACGGGCCAGAAGTTGTTGGGTTTTTTGCGAGGCCGCCTGGCGGAAGATGCGACGATCTTTCCGCCCCAGCCTTTGCGCGCGCTGGAGCTTACGCCGCCCGAAGAGGTGCGGGTCGTCATCCTCGGCCAGGATCCATACCATGGCTTGGGGCAGGCCGAAGGGCTGGCGTTCTCCGTCGCGCCTGGCGTGGCCCTGCCGCCCTCGCTGCGCAACATTTTCAAGGAGCTGCAGCGCGACCTCGGTACGCCGCCGCCCCAGTTTCCGGTGCCCGGCGGCAGCCTGGTGAAGTGGGCGACACATGGGGTGCTGCTGCTCAACACCTGCCTGACGGTCGAGGAAGGGTTACCGGCCAGCCACGCTGGCAAGGGCTGGGAAGTATTGACCGACACCCTGATCCGCCAGGTAGCGGAGGGCGACCACCCTGTGGTGTTCATGCTGTGGGGTGCACATGCCCAGAGCAAGCGGGCGTTGATTGACGCGAAGCGTCACAAGGTGCTGGTGGCCAACCACCCTTCGCCGCTGTCAGCCATGCGGCCGCCCTTGCCCTTTATTGGCTGCGGCCATTTTTCACAGGCGCGCGAATGGCGTGACGCACACCCGAAGGCCTGATTTGCTATTGTTTTAATAGCTGCTTGCGCTCGTCCTGCCTTGCTGAAAAGCCAAAAAATCTTGAATTTTGAAGGCTGGCTAAAACTCCGCCGGCAGGCTGCCCACGTAGTCGCGCCGGATATTGACCGTGCTTTGCAGGCCCAGCGCCTCGAAATGGCGGCGCAGCCAGCGCTTGGCCGCGCCCTGGCCCATCTCAAACAGTTTTTCGATCATGGCCGTATCGGCCGACATCTTGCTGGATGAAGGCAGGCTTTCCAGCGCCTCGCCGCCGTCGATGCGGTGCAGCAGCAGGCTTTTGTATTTTTCGCCCTCCTGCAAGCGGCCATCGGCCAGCAGGCGGTTGATGAAGTCGATGGTGCGCATCTGGGACAGCAGGCTGGCGTTGAAGGTCAGTTCGTTCACCCGGTCCGCGATCTCGTGAGGCGTGTGGGGAATCTCGGGGCGCCGCAAGGGGTTGATCTGTACAACGATGATGTCGCGGCTGCTGCAATCACTGATGAGCGGCAGCAGCGAGGGATTGCTTGAAAACCCGCCATCCCAATAGTGCTGGTCATCAATTTCGACCGCCTGAAACAGCGTGGGCAGGCAGGTGGAGGCCATCACCGCCTGCAAAGTCAGGCGTTTGCCGGCAAAAATCTCTGCCCGGCCGGTGGTGACGTGGGTCGCCGACACGAACGCCTTGGTTGTGTGCATGGCCGCAATGGCGCGAAAGTCGATTTCTGCCTCCAGCAGTTTGCGCAAAGGGTTGATGTCCAGCGGATTAGCCTGGTATGGCGACATCCACTGAGTCATTGCGCTACTCATTAAGTTTGCGCTCACTTTATTGGCGACCCAGCCCCCAATGAGCATCTTGCTGATGCTGTCAGCCATGGAGCCGAGGCTCCCCATGGCGGCAATGCCCAGCCAGACCCGGCTGAGCGACGCACGTGCCGCCTCCCGGGCGCTGGTTTTTTCGGGGGAATTGTCTTTTGGGGCGGTAGCGAATCCGTGTGCCAGCGCCACGGCGTTGACCGCCCCGGCGCTGGCACCGCTGATGCCGTCAAACTCGATGCGCTCGTCCGCCAGCAGGGCATCCAGCACGCCCCAGGTGAATGCGCCGTGTGATCCGCCGCCTTGCAAAGCCAGGTTGACCCGGCGCAGGGAAGACGGGTCAGCGGGGGAGGAAGGAAGTGCGGGTACGGTGACAGTGCTCATGAGTAGGCGGTCTCACGTTATCCAGGTTGGCCGTTGGCGCGGGGTGTGTCCGGGACGGCAATATCCATGCGATTGACTCTGGCATTGATGAAAGCTGCCACATCATGCCCGAAGCCCGGAACCGCCATGGGAATACGGTGAGGCCTTGGCGGCTGGGGCGAGACCCGGGTTATGTCGGGTTTTCGAGGGCTTTCCGCGGTATCCACAGGCATCCCGGGGTGGAGCTTTGGTCGGGAGATGCGCCGGCGAGGCATACGGCAGCATTTTTAATGCTTTTTGCCATGCCTTGGCATTTCGTCCGACATAAAACCGTGGCATAATCCGAGGTTCGCTTGAAGGATGGGTGCCCGAGTGGCTAAAGGGGGCAGACTGTAAATCTGTTGGCTAACGCCTACGCTGGTTCGAATCCAGCCTCATCCACCAGATTTTGTTTTGATTTTGGCAAGCGGGCGGCGCAAGAAAGTCGCGTAAAGCGTGTTTTGGGTCGTGAGTGATTTTGGTGTGAGTTGAATTGGCAGAGCTGCGCGGGAGTAGTTCAATGGTAGAACCCTAGCCTTCCAAGCTAATGACGCGGGTTCGATTCCCGTCTCCCGCTCCATAAAGCTGCTTTATGGTTCTGCTTTTGAATCTTGCGCCAGGTTGCAATTGTGGTTTTGAGTTCAGCCCTTTTGGCTCAGTGGTAGAGCACTCCCTTGGTAAGGGAGAGGTCGCGGGTCCGATTCCCGCAAAGGGCACCAAATTTTGAGTCGGTGCGGCGTACGAAGCGCTGTTGCTGGCTGTAGTGGTAACTGGTTTTGTAACTCTTTATAAATTTCTGGAGTTGAAAAAATGGCAAAAGGCAAATTTGAGCGGACCAAGCCGCACGTCAACGTCGGCACGATTGGCCACGTGGACCATGGCAAGACGACGCTGACGGCGGCGATCACGACCGTTCTGGCATCCAAGTTCGGCGGCGAAGCCAAGGGCTACGACCAAATTGACGCGGCGCCCGAAGAAAAAGCGCGCGGCATCACGATCAACACCGCCCACGTCGAGTACGAAACGGCCAACCGCCACTACGCCCACGTCGACTG